>NZ_JBHSCN010000003.1:0-431141 GCF_042651345.1 Gryllotalpicola reticulitermitis | reverse complement strand
CGATGATCTCCCCGGTCACAGGATCGATCATCTCGGTCGTGTCCATCACGGCCTGTTCCTTCCAGTCAGGCCACCCCAGAAACACCGGAAATCAGACAGTCCCCTCCATGCTTCAATTTGATCAGGACCGCATCGCGGGCCAGCGGTGGTGGGGCTCTCCGCAAACGAACTGCAGCCGGCGGCTGCCAACGGTCCCTATCTCGGGTCATTGACGACCCGAGATAGGAGGATCATGAGTTTCGGCGCTGCCACTCTGGTGAGTTCGATACTGCTTCTGTTTGCGGTCGGCGTTGGCGTCGGTCTTCGGCTGCTGATCGGCGATCTCGTCGCTAAGCCTCCTGGCGTGGTCGCTCTCTGGTCAGCAGAGCTGGCTCTTGCCGCTGTGCTCGGAGCCACAGTTGGGCTCACGGCCATATACGTGTTCGCCGTCGTAGGCCTGATCAGTGCATTAGGGGCGGGCCTGACCGCTTATGCGGCAACAGCAGGAGTTCTCGCCGTCAGGGCTGCCCCGAGCCACCATCCCCGCGCGCTGCTTTCTGGTCTGGGACATTTTTTCGGCGCCTCAGGAGCGTCGACTGTCGGCGCGCTCGTCGCGGTTGCCCTCAGCAAGAGCTTCTAAGAGAGTCCCTTCCAATGCTTGCGCCGCGAGTGCACGCGCCGTGTCTCAGGCGTGTGTAAGCGGATCAATGTGAAAAGAGGAACTGTGCAACGAATCGTGAAGTGGTCGCCCCGAGAAACCGGCGACGCCGGCTGGCGTAGCCCGCAGAGACAACGCGGCCTCTTGAGCGCGGACATCGATCAGAACCATGTCGACTCCTTCGACATCACAGAGGCGAACCTCGCCACGAACCCGGACCTGGCGGAGGCGTTGACGCTGAATGGAAGGCTCGGCACGATCCGGGAGATGAACCACGAGGTGCGCGAAGGGCAGAGAATCTTCATCTTCCTCGTCGACTTCAACGAGTAAGGCAGGGGCTCCAAGAATTGCGTTCTGGCGCCGTTCGCGACGTAGCTATCCCGAACGGCGCCAGAATCGAGAGCTGGACCTAGTCGGCGATCGCGCCGCCCAGCCGCTCCCCTGTGTCCGCGTCGAAGATGTGCACATGCGTCGCCTTGGGGGTGAAGTAGACCGTGTCCCCAGCGTTGGGATGCTGGCGTCCGTCCACCCGTACGACGATGTCGGTCAAGACGTTCATCTCGGCTGCTGATTGCCCGGCCGCATGCCCATAGAGGTAGCCGTCGGCGCCGAGCTCCTCGACGAGGTCCACGTTCACCGCAAGACCAACCGTGTCCGTGGTCGAGACCACGACGTCTTCGGGGCGCACACCGATCGTGACCTGTGTGGCTGAGCCGAGCGTGTCTCGCGCTACCGGGACAACAGACGTGCCGAACTTCACACCGCCCTCGGTGACATCTGCAGTGAACAGGTTCATGGCCGGCGAGCCGATGAAGCCGGCGACGAAGACGTTCTTCGGGTCTGCGTACAGCTCGCGCGGCGTGCCGACCTGCTGGAGGACGCCGTCCTTGAGGACCGCGATGCGGTCGCCCATGGTCAGGGCCTCGGTCTGGTCGTGGGTGACGTAGACCGTGGTGACACCGAGGCGGCGGGTCAGCGAGGCGATCTGGGTGCGGGTCTGAACGCGGAGCTTGGCGTCGAGGTTCGACAGCGGCTCGTCCATGAGGAAGACCTGGGGGCTGCGGACGATCGCGCGGCCCATGGCGACGCGCTGGCGCTGACCACCCGAGAGAGCCTTCGGCTTGCGGTCGAGGTACGGTTCGAGATCCAGGAGCTTCGCGGCCTCCCGAACACGCTGGGCACGCTCCTCCTTGCCGACTCCCGCGATACGCAACGCGAACCCCATGTTCTCCGCGACGGTCATGTGCGGGTACAGCGCATAGTTCTGGAACACCATCGCGATGTCTCGATCCTTCGGCGGCACGTCGGTGACATTGCGCTCGCCGATGTAGATGTCGCCGCTGGTCACCTCTTCGAGGCCGGCCAGCATGCGCAAGGAGGTCGTCTTGCCGCAGCCCGAAGGGCCGACGAGTACCAGGAATTCGCCGTCCGCGACGTCGATGTACAGGCGATCGACCGCAGGAGTCGTCGCGCCGGGATAGAGGCGCGTGGCCTCATCGAAGGTGACTGTTGCCATGAATTGCCTTCCGTTCAATCATTCCGGGATCGACATAACGCCCCGGGATGCGGACGACGCGAGAGCTTCGCGGCGCGACCGCAGATGTGAAGGCAAAGCCGATGGACGGAATCCGCGTGATCGACCACTGCACGGACACCGCCCTCGCCTACTCCTTCATCAGAAAGTAGGAACCATCAGCGTGAGCGGTTTGGGCGTCAAGTGCGCCCCGGTGGGATCCATCGCCATGTTCACCCTAATCCCGCACCCGCTGTCAACGCCGCATCTGCGCGCCGCTAACAGGAAAGGCGGGCGCCCCAGCGGCCGATGAACGGCCGAGAGGCGGCCCGAACTTCGCACGAGATACGCAGCCTGACGAGCTCTGTCTGCGGAATGAAACTAAGCCGCCCAAGCGGGGTGCGGACTTCTCGGGTAGGGGCAAAGGTACCGCCCTACCGGTGGTTAGTGCACGAGGATCACTGCGAGCACAACCAGCGTGCCGACGGTCGACGCCGCCGCCGACGCAATCGCGTGTGCGAAACTCAACGCGGCTCGTCTGGGGCGCTGGGCGCTGCGCTTTCTTGCGAGGACCCCGCAGACCACCGCATACCCGATGAGGGCGGCCGTTACCCCGTAGCCAACGAAGAGGAAGGATGCCGGATCGCGTAGCAGGGGAACCGCGGCCAGCGCGCCCAGAAGGGCAGCGACGATCAGCTCTAGTAGCAGATGGATCCGCTGTGGCTCTTCAGCAATCAGATGCCTGAGCGCCAGCCGTATCGCAACGCCTATCTCCGCGCCGAAGACAAGCTGAAAGATTACGAGGGCCGTAATCTCAAAGGGATTCACGTTTCTCCTACCTGGGCGTATTGAACCTAGGTAGGGACCGTTGGCAGGCGTATCCTGCGGTTTCCGTGGGCGGCGGGCCCCACCGCCGCGAGCTCGAACATCGAGTTCAGCAAGATTCAAGCACGAACCCCTTCGCCACAGGCCGACACGACAGGCCCTTGACACGCGAGCCGTCCGTACTCGCCTCAGGATTCGATGACGGTGACGGGCGAGTGGTGGATCTGCTGAACCGGATCAGAGCGCCCGCCCCATGCCGTATGGGATGACCGCCTACGCGCACCCTTCCCTCTTCGTCCACTGCGCGTCCACGGCGGCGTCGCCGCGAAGTGTCGATCGACTAGAACCGCACGGTGTGCTCGATCAGCGACCGGCTGATAGGCCGAGCAGCCCGAAACCCATGATCCCGACGCCAAAGATGAGCCAAACGATGTAATCGCCCACATGACCGGAATGTAAGCGCCGTAGGAACTCAAGTGGCGCGCTGGCTAGAGCCGAAGCTGCCCGCATCGCTCTTCTCACAGCGGCTGTCTGCGTTGCTTGTGTGTCGACTCCAAGGAACGCGACGACCAAGGCGGCGGCGACCGAGATCCCCGCAAGAGCAACACCACTCGCTGACCACAACTCGAGGTGCGGCACTGCGCCGTCCACGTAGCCGACGCGTCCATAAAGCACCGCAGCCGAATAGCCCTTGTAATCCATGAACCGGTGCGCGGCTCGAGTTGCGCTAGGAACAAGACCTGGCACCATGCCGAGCGCAAGGGCAGAGCCCGCAAGCGCAGCGCTCGGGCCGATCATGCTAGCCGGTGTTCCTCGCTGAGAGATGGGCACTTCGGTCAGCTCCGAGTCGCCGTTCGGTCCTTCGGCCTCGACCCCCTCCGGCACGCCGCCTACTCCGACGAAGATCCGGGCCGCGGCGCGAAGCACCGCGCCTCCGGTCGCCGCCGAACTGGCGACGAGCACGGCCGGCACCCAGTCGAGCCCCGCATTATTTGCCGCCGTCTCTGCAATCGATTTGCCGACAGCCGTTGCGAACGGCGGAAGCCCCGCGAGTGCGAAAGCTGCGATACCGAACAGCGTGCCGAGGAGCGGGACCTCCCGACCCCGTCCGTGCAGCGAGAACTCGTCGACGGTGCCGAAGCGGTTGAGCATAATACCTGTGAGTAGGAAGAGCGATCCTTTGGCTGCGGCATGGCCGAGGACGTAGATGACTAGTGCGCCGCCCGCGGCCTGACCGCCGACAGCAAGGACGACGAAGAAGGTGCCAACGTGCGCGATCGTCGAAAATGCGAGCAGACGTTTCAGGTGACGCTGCAGGAGACACATGACGGAGCCTATGGCGGCGGTGGCAACGCCAATGGTGAGAAAGAAGGGCTGGATCTCCGCAGCGCCGATAGGGGTTGAGAACACGACCCAGTACAGCCGAGCGACGCCATACAGACCGAGCTCGACCATGACGCCGGAAAAGAGGACGCAAATCGGTGTCGGGGCGACGGCGTGCGCGTCGTCGAGCCAGAAGTGGAAGGGCACGACGGCGGATTTCACGAAGAAGCCGGTGCACACCAGAACGAATGCGATGACGACGAAGATGCCGTGCAGGTGCGCGAGGGACCCCGACAGTTCGGCAAGGTTCAGTTGCCCTGTGCGAGCGTAGATAGCGCCAATCCCAAGCAGGGTCACGTAGGCGGCGAGCGAGTTGACGATGGCAAAATTGATCGAGCCCTGCACCGCAGAGGGATCTTCGATCTTCATACCCGACAGGGCGTAGGCGGCGACGCTCATGAGCTCGAAGAAGACGAACATCGTGAAGATGTCGCCGGCGATCACAAAGCCGGTCATGCCCGCCAGGAAGAACATCAACAGACCGTGGAACTGCGGGCGCGAATCGGAGAAATAGCGCCAGGAGTAGACGACGGCCGCCACGGTCAGCGCCGCCGCCAGCACCGCCAGTCCCGCTGCGACCTGGTCTGCGACGAGAGAAATACCGACGCCTGCCCCGCGGTGGGGGGCCCAAGCGCCTACCCAGTCGACGAGCCGGCTATGGCCACTGTTGACGAGCACCATGACGTCCATCAGGAGCGAAAAGACTGCCACGACGAGCGAGAGGAGCTCAATCACACGACCTGGCAGCCATCGGCCGACCCCGAGAAGCACACACGCGCCGACAACGGGCAGGACTACGAGCAGAGGCAGCAAGGACGCCAGATGAACTCCCGTCACCGCATCAGCCCTCGAGGCCAGAGAGCTCGTCCGGTGCGGTGGTACGGCGGCGCTTGGCGATCTGCACGACGAGCGCAAGAAGCATTGAAGTTACCGCGGCGGAGACCACGACATCGGTGAGCGTCAGAGCCTGCACAACGGGGTCGACCACCGGGATGCGGCGTCCAAGCCCAGAGCCGAAGATCGGAGCAAGCGCGCCGTACTGGAAGCCGACGGAGATGAGAAACACATAGGTGCCGGATTGTGCGACGGAGAGGCACACCACGGCGTGGATGAGATCCTGGCTGCGGGCGGCACCGATTGCGCCGAGCAGGAACACTGCCCCGGCGACGAAATAGGCGTAGTCGCTCACGACGCGCTTCCCTTATCGGCGCGCCCGGGAGATCGCCCTGTCTCCCGGATCACTTGAACCTGATCGAGGAAGTGCGCAAGAAGCGTCACGATGCCGCCCGCTACCGCAAGGCCGACCGCGGCGCTGAGGAGCGGGACAGTGCCGGAGGAGACAAGATCGGCGACGGTCCCCTGCGGCACGACGTTCTCCAGGAACGAGCTTCCGATTGCGAGTCCCGCAATGCCGACTGCGGCGTAGGCGAGCAGGCCCGCGCTTTCCATCGGGGGGAAGAGACCGAGCGGTCGCAAGCGCTCTAGCGCGGTGTACCTGCCTCCGACGTAGAGGAGGTGCACGCTGGTGGCGATCATGATGCCGCCCTGGAAGCCGCCGCCCGGTGTTATGGCGCCGTGCGCCACGACGTCGACGCCAATAATGAGCGTCACGGGCAGGAACAGGTAGACAAGGAGACGGGTCGAGTCGAGCACTCGGCCACGGCTATCGGGCTTCACGCGCTCCTCTTCGCGAACGGCGCGGAGCAACACGGCCACTCCCGCGACGGCGGCTACGAGGATGCTCTCCTCGCCGAAGGTGTCGAAGCCCCGCTGGT
This sequence comes from Gryllotalpicola reticulitermitis, assembly GCF_042651345.1. Taxonomy (NCBI): domain Bacteria; kingdom Bacillati; phylum Actinomycetota; class Actinomycetes; order Micrococcales; family Microbacteriaceae; genus Gryllotalpicola; species Gryllotalpicola reticulitermitis. Next base: position 425,008 of record NZ_JBHSCN010000003.1, on the reverse strand, counting down.
CGAAGTTGATCGACGAGACGATGTTGGCGGTCGAGTGTGCGAAGCCGGCGGCGACCGCGAGATCACGGTACGGGTGCCACGAGTCGCCGAAACGGGGCAGCCGCAACCACTCGAGCAGGAACAGTGATCCCAGGGCGCAGACGCCGATGACGAGCACCACGGCGCGGGCGCGGCTGCTCACCGGTCCTTCTCTTTCTGCGCCTTCGACTGTGTGACCTTTCTCACGGTGAGGAGCACCATGAGCGGTGTCACGGCAGTGCCGACGGCGAGCTGGCTGAGAGCGACGTCGGGAGCCTGCAACACCATAAAAAACACCGTCAGAAGCAGCCCGTACACGCCGAGCACGACCGCCTGGCGCGCCGGGTCTCTCGTGAACACGACAACGCCCGCACCCACGAGCACTGAGGTGAGCGTGATGGCGATCAGTACAGTCATTCGGGTGACCTCCCCACACGCAGGCTGGCCTCGGCAGCCAGAGAGCGGGCAACCGCCGCGGTAAGCACAGGGCCGCCGAAGGCGAGGACGACGCCAGTCAGGACGATGGTTGCCGTGCCGAGGGTCAAGCCGAGCGTGAGAGCCGCGGAAGCGCAGAACAGCGGGACTGCGAGAGTGGTCACCGGAGCGAGGAAATGCAAACGAGCGATTGGATCTCGCGCGGCAACTGCGCCGGCTGCGCTGAATACGACCACAGCCAGCGCGGCCGCGAGTAGCACCGTGGCGATGACTGATGTCACCGTTCGTGCCCCACGCCGTCGCGCGCGTCCTGAAGTCGTTGACCGCGCTGTCGAAGTAGTCGCGTGAAGACGAGCGTGCCAGTGACGAGCAGGATCGACAAAGCCAGAGGCACGATCAGATATGAGGTCTGCTTCTCGGCGATGGCAAGTGCGGATAGGACTAACGCCGTCGTCACACTAGCCAGCTGCAATCCCACGAGACGCGCGGCGGCAGTGCCGCGCGCGGCGAGATACAGGCCCGGGAGGACTCCGGACAAGATCAGCACTCCTGCCGCAAGGTCCCACATCGCAGTCATCGGCTCACCTTCTCGTCCAGACTCGGCCATCCGCTGACCAGGCGATGGAGCAGGAAGTGCCCGTCCTCATCGGCGTCCAGGACCAGCGAGCCCGGCGCGGCTGAGACGACGCCGATGGCCGCGGCCCGCGTCGCCACCGACGTCGGAGACCTGCCCGATGAGGTCTTCCGACGAGTCACAGATTCGCCATCTGCCGTCTCATGAGCGCCATGCAACAGCCACACTGCGAGCCGCCCCGTGTCGAGACCCGCCTGAACAGGCACGAGTGCCAGCCAGCGCAACCACGCCCAGCTCGGGCGCAGCCGCAGCCCGGCAACCCGCCGCGCCGCGACGGCAAGCAGCGCGCAGGCCGCGGAGGTTAGCCCTGCGATCACCAGTTCGGTGCGAGTGACTGTCGTCACCGTCGTCATCCACAGGATCACGCCGACGACGAACCAACAGAGCGCCTCAATGAACGTTTTCACGATGGCCCTCCCGCAGCACAGTGAGCTCAGCTTGTGACTCATCGCTCATTCGGCAGAGCGTACGTGAGGCCTGACCCCCGGAGAAGGAGCTTGCGAAGGCGTCCTGATCGCCCTCCTGGCTCGAGCGACATGGCCCCGAAAACTGGTTCAAGACCCCGGTCACAGGGTCTCCTGCAGGCTGCGGGCGCCCGTGGTCCCTGCCAGCGCGAGTGGGAAGTCCCAGCCGTGCAGCCAGCCCAGAGCCGCGAACGAGGTGGAGGCGGCAGCGTCGGGATCGGCAACTGTTCGGCACAGGAGGTATGTCCGTGTCAGCTCGACGAGTTCTTCGCGCATCCCTTCGAGGTAGCCGACGATACTCCGCCTCTCGCAATCAGCCTGGCGCAGTCGCGCAGCGAGGTGGCGCCGACACAGGTACTGTTCGTGTCCTGCAGCGTCCTCTTTGGCGCAGATCGGACAGACATGAGCGCGCCAGTTGCGTTCCGTCTGGTCGAGCCACCAGCGGGTCAAGGTGAATTCGTTGGCGATGCGAGCGCGTTCATAGCAGTGCGGAGCTAAGACGCAAAGGATGATGTTGCTGCGCAGTTCGCTGCAAACCGGGCACGGACGACCAGGCAGTAGAACGCGGCGCGCGCGACGCTTGGAGCTGAAGGCGAGCTTGCTGCCGAGGCGCTCGATCACGGCGGCGCTGGTCATGCCTGCCTCCAGCGGTAGGTGCGAGAGTGCTCCGTCCTGCCCGTACACCATGAGTTCGAGCTCGACGATGATGCGCGCCCAGCCATGTCGTTCGCACAGGTCGCCTAGGTCGTCAATCAGGCGGTGCCGCGTGGCCAACGCGCGATCTGCAGCGATCAGGCAGGTGACGACCTCGATTTCGGCAGCGGTGAGTTGCTGGGGCGGGCGTCCTCCGAGCGGTCCCCGGTTGTTTTGGTTGGCGACGACATGCCGCAGTCCCATGGGTGTGTCCTTTCGTGAATCGGCAGGGACCATTGGCGGCTGTCGCGGTTGGGTATGGCGGGTCCCACCGCCATGCGTGCATGGCTAGTCGGCAGCGGGCTTTTGGTCGATGGCGACGACGGACCAGTGCCCGCTTTCGCGGCGCAGGTGATTCCAGCTGGCCGTGGGGGCTGTCGCTCTTATACGTCCGTCGATACAGAGGATGAGGGGTCGGATGAGCGCATCGTGGGTGACGATGATGACATCCCGGGTGGTGTCCTCGTCAAGTACCGAGTCGAGCGCCGGGAGCGCTCGCTCGATGATGTCGTGCACGGGCTCGACGCCGGGCGCTTCGTCCACGGAGCCGTATTGAGTCTCGACGTCGGCCTTGATCTGTCCCGTCTGGGGCCCGTAATCGCGGTCGTTGAACCGTTCGTCGATCTGCAGGGGGATTCCGGCAGCCTGGGAGATAATCTCGCCGGTGCGGCGCGCGCGGTCCAAGGGACTGCATAGGACAATGCCGGCGCCCTTGTCGGCAAGCGCCCAGGCGAGCCGTTCGGCCTCGGCGACGCCCACATGGTCCAGCGGCGGGTTCGCGAGGCCGCGCAGCCGGCCTTCGGCGTTCAGGGCGGTCTGCCCGTGTCGGGCCAGGTACAGGTTTTGGGTGCTCACGAGGCGGTTCCTCCAGTGCTGGCATTGACGACGAGTGCGCGGCATCGGGTGATGCGGCGATGATGATCCAGGAGGCGCCGTGCCGCGCTCATGGGTGTGGGGTGGCATAGCCCGTCGGTTTTGGCAGGCAGGAGCGGGACGGCGCTCCACTGGGTTCTGCCCGCGACGGTGCCGCTGACGCGGTAGATCCGGCCGATCGGGACCCCGTCGAAGCTCGCGACGAGCACGGATTCTGCCGGCGGCCAGAGCGGAGCGACGGCGAGCCCGCGCTGGTGGCGCTGTTTCTGCAGGGCGAGTTCTTCCAGCATCAGCAGCTTGGCGCGCACGATGACGCATTGCGCGCGCCGGAGCAGCTGGCGTTCTTCCTCGTCCACCTCAGCTCCTCACGAGCTTGCGGTACGGCACTCGCGACTGGGTCGCGCCGGCGCCGAGCCGGCGCAGCCGGTCGGCTTCGTAGTCGGCGTAGTTCCCTTCGAACCAGCGCCACGACGCCGGAGCTTCGGCAGTGCCCTCCCAGGCGAGGATGTGCGTGGCGATCCGATCGAGGAACCAGCGGTCGTGTGAGGTGATGACGGCGCAGCCGGGGAAGATGTCGAGGGCGTGTTCGAGGCTTGCGAGGGTCTCGGTGTCGAGGTCGTTGCTTGGCTCGTCGAGGAGGAGCACGTTCCCGCCCTGCTTGAGGGTGAGGGCCAGGTTCAGTCGGTTCCGTTCACCGCCGGAGAACAATCGCACGGGCTTCTGCTGTATGGCTCCTTTGAAGCCGAACGCAGCGAGGTATGCGCGGGAGGGGATCTCGACTCGCCCCACGGTGAGGATGTCGTCGCCGTCGGAGACGGCTTCCCAGGCGGTCTGCTCGCCGTTGATGCCTGCCCTGTTCTGGTCGACGTAGGACATCCGGACGGTCTCGCCCACGCTGATCGCGCCGGCGTCGGGGTGCTGGTGCCCCGTGAGCATCTCGAACAGGGTGGTCTTACCGACGCCGTTGGGGCCGAGAACGCCGACGATGCCGTTCTGCGGCAGAGAGAACGAGAGATCGTCGAACAGGAGCCGGCCGTCGAAGCCCTTGCACAGATGCGTCACGTCGATGACCTTGCTGCCGAGCCGCGGGCCGGGCGGGATCTGGATCTCCTCGAAGTCCAGCTTCCTGGTGCTCTCGGCCTCGGCGGCCATCTGCTCGTAGCGGGCCAGGCGGGAGGCGGATTTGCGGTGCCGTCCTTGGGCGGAGGAGCGCACCCAGTCCAGCTCGTCCTGGAGTCGCCGTTGACGCTTGACGTCTTTCTTGCCCTCCACCGCCATCCGTGCCCCTTTGGTCTCCAAGTAGGTGGCGTAGTTGCCCTGGTAGACGTAGGCACGGCCGCGATCGATCTCAAGAATCCACTCTGCGACGTTGTTGAGGAAATACCGGTCGTGGGTGACCGCGATCACCGTTCCGGGGTATCCCTGCAGGTGCTGCTCGAGCCAGGCGACGCTGTCGGCGTCGAGGTGGTTGGTGGGCTCGTCCAACAGCAGCACCTCGGGTTGCTGCAGCAGCAGCCGGCACAGCGCCACCCGGCGCCGCTCCCCTCCGGAGAGATCGCGGACGAGCGCGTCACCGGGCGGGCATCGCAGGGCGTGCATCGCTTGCTGCAGCTGCACGTCGAGGTCCCAGGCGTCGAGCCGGTCGAGTTCGTCCTGAAGTTCGCCGAGCTCGCGCATGCGCTCATCGCTGTAGTCGACCGCGAGCGCGTCGGTGGTCTGCTTGAAGCGCAGCAGCACGGCGAGCGTGTCTTCGACGGCTTCCTCGACGTTCTCCAGCACGGTGCTGTCCTCATTGAGCACCGGTTCCTGGGCGAGCAGCCCGATCCGGGCGCCCTCCGTCGCGACCACATCGCCGGACTCGGGCTGCTCGGTTCCGGCGATCACTGCCAGGAGCGTCGATTTCCCGGCCCCGTTCGGGCCGACGACGCCGATCTTCGCGCCGGCGAAGAACCCGAGCGTGATGTCGTCAAGGACGACCCTGCCGTCTTTGACGACGCGTACCCGGCCGAGCTGCAGAGTGAGCTGTTCGGAAGCCACCGCTGTCCCCTACCTCTTTCACGTCCGACGTGTTCGAAGTAGGGACCGTTGGCGGGTATACCGCGGTTGTGGTGAGCCCCTCCACCGTTCTTGCTGCATCCACGCTACCCCTCCCACGCCTGCGGCAATAGGCACGCGATGGGGCTTGCGGTGACGCGTTGGCTTGTGCAAGCGGACTTTGGTCGGTGCACGATGACCGCAGTCGTTTGCGCTCCAAAGGTGCGCTCTCGGTCAGCTGGTCTCCGATGTGGCGTTGAAGGTGGTGCGGTAGAGGTCCTGTGCGTAGCTGGTCAGCTCGGGTGGCGCTTCTCGCAATCGGAAGTCGCGCCTTCCGCTCGCGTCACGTTCGGCACGCAGGAACAGCGTGGTTGAGCTGCGTTCGTACCGATGAGCGAGTTCGTAGATATGGGTAACGAAGGCGACGGTGACGCCCGCCTCGCCGAGAGCTCGGAGGATGTCGGTGGCGATTTCAGATGCTTCGACTTCGTTGGTGGTGGCGAACGATTCGTTGCTGAGAAGGAGCGCACCGGGCCTGATGCGGTGAGCGATCCGGCTCATGCGGGCGAGTTCTTCATCGAACTTCCCGGCCGTCATGGTGGGGTCTTCTTCTCGCGCGTAGTGAGCGAAGATACCGGTCACGGCTGACGCCGCGAAGGATGCTGCGGCGACGGGCATTCCGGCCTGCATCATGATGTGCGCGAGTCCCAGGCTGCGAAGGAATGTGGACTTTCCGCCTTGGTTTGCTCCGGTGACCATGATGAGGCGTTTGCCGTCGGCGGCGAGGTCGTTGCCTTGCACCGGCTGTGGTGCACGCTGCGCCAGACACGGGTCGTAGAGATCAGCGGCGGTCAGCGCGCGGACGCCGACCGGTTGTGGTGCGGGGCGGCAGATGCGCAGGCCTTTTGCCCTGAGGTTCTCGTGCACGTTGAGGCAGCCGATGTAAAACGCGAGTTCAGCGCGAAGTGCGCTGAAGAATCGCTGGATGTGCTCGGCGGCTTGGGAGACGGCGGTCGCGGCCAGTCTGAGAACACGGTCGCGCAGGCCACCGAGGGCGTGAAGTCCGTGGAATTCTTCACGCGAGATGGTGCGGCTGTAGTAGGGGCGCTTCAGCGGCGGGTGGTGTGGCAGAAAGCGGCTCTGGCGCTCCGTGAGCGGCTGTCGCAAGACATAGTCCGTCCCTTGGTTGTGGCGCCCCAGATGTGCGCTGGCGAGGATGCCGTTACCGAAGCGGAGCGTTCGGAGGTGCTCGCTGATCTCCGCTAAGTAGGGGGGATCCAGTTCGGTGGTCAGATCTGCGAAGAGGCGCGTGAATGCGGGTGAGGTGAACCCGTGGGCGTGCTCCTCGGCCAGGGCGTGCAGACGCTGCAGGACGTCGAGGAAGATCTGGAGCGCGCTGACCGAACGCCGCACCAGTGCGTCGCTGCTGCGCAGGAAGGTGGCCCGGTAGATCTCCGCCTCCCGGTCGACGGCTTCGCGTGCGAGGCGGTACATCTCGCGGACGACATCCGGATGAGCAAGGCAATCGCTGAACGCGTCTGCGCGGTAGTCGATCTGCGCGGGCTCCGTGAGCCGGTCGAGGGTGGCGGTTCGGACCGAGGCGCGGACGATCCAGTCGTCTGCGGCGGCGGCCTCCCACAGCGTGTCCAGGTCGAGGTCTTGGATCAAGTCCGCTTCGCCCGGCTGCTCGGCATGCTCGGGGTCGAAGTCACGGTCGTTGAACATCAGCAGAACTCTCACGACGTCAGCTCCGCGAGGAGTCTCTCGTACCCGAGGCCGTATTTATCGGCAATGGCATGCGCGTAAGCCTTCCCATCAGCCGGCTTCCGGATCACCTTGTGTGTCCGGATGGCCGGGTCAGCGGCGTCGACCAGGCTGACCATGCTGACGGTCTTGTGGTTGATGCTTGCCAGCTCATCGAGGAAGGTGACGCAGATGCACAGCGCATCCAGGTCCGAGATGCGGGCGAGGATCTCCCTGCTGAGAAATAGCGCATCGGCGGATGTCGTCGAGTTGAAGATCTCGTTGAGGATGATCAAGCTCGCCCCGGTTGCTGCTGCCAGGTCGGCGTGGAGTTCGTTCAGCTCGGTCTGCAGCCGACCCGTCATGGTGGTGCTGTCTTCGGCGCGTTCGAAGTGGGTGAAAATCTGGTCGCACACGAAGAGCGCGGTTTCTCGACCAGGAACCGGGCAGCCGAGTCGGGCGAGGTAATGCAGCTGACCCAGCGTGCGAGCCAGCGTCGTCTTGCCACCGTTGTTCGGCCCCGAGACGACGAGTATTCGTTCCGGCCCGTCGAAGCTGAGGTCATTGACGACGACCCGTTCAACGCCTCGGGGACGGTTCAGTTCGGGTTCGCTTCGGCGCGGCGTGGGCTCCCGAGATGCCCGCACGCCGAGCCCATGGCGTCGCTCTGGGCGCGGCAGCAGGCTGTGCGCAAGGGCGAGGTCGAAGGTGTCGAGCGCCTGCTCGGTCTTGTCGGAGTCCGACAATCGCGGATAGCTGAAGCTGAGACCGCCCGCGCGAATCGGCGCGATGTAGTCCAGATAAGCAAGGTAGAACTGGATGTCCCGGTCGTAGCGAGCGACTACCGGGTCGAGATAGTCCTGGTGTTTACTGCAGAATTCGTCGAGGCGTGCAAAGACTTCCGGGTAGAGCTGCGCGATGAGGTCCAGAATCCCCGTGCTGGCGTAGTCCTCCCAGTCGCTGCTGTCGGAGTCAGGCGCACGCGAGGAGCCGCCGACCTGGAAGCGTGCGAAGCTGGAGGCGACCCGCTTGCCGTAGTCAGCTTCGCCATCGTAGCGAGCCACGGTGAGCCGGTTTCCGCGCAGCAGAACGGCGTAGTGGATCTCAGCTAGGGCGGTCTGCAGCTGCGTGGTGTCTGCGTGAAGTGCGCGAAAAGGCTCCGCGGCAACGTAGGAGCGCAGATACCCGCTGAGTTCGGCTAGCGCGCGGGAACGCGGACGTGCTCGCTCGAGGCGCCCGCACAGGTCGAGAACGGCGACGCAGTACTCGTCTGCCGCGTTCAGGAACGACCTGGTTCGGTAATGATGCATCAGGCCCCGGTCGTCCTCGCGCAGCTCTTTGCGCTGGTAGTGGAAGTGAAAGTTCAACCGTCGAGAGGCGATGGTGCGCGCGAGGTCGCCGAGCTCCTGCCGTTCGAGATCCTCAAACACTTCTTGCCGGTATCTCAGCGCATCCAGGCTGGATAGGGGCGACCAGTAGATCGGCGTGAGGTCAACATCGCTTCTCTGCGCGGTGACGGCAGTGACCACCTGGTCAAGATTGAGGTCGGCAAAGTGCGCCGGCTGCGTCGGCGCCGCCTCCTCATCGCGCGGTCGGGTTCCTGCGGGGTAAAGGAGATCCGGATCGCTCACCGACCCTCACCCCTGCCATAGACGGGGTGCGCCTCTCGACGGTTTAGCTGGAAGCTCAGATGATGTGGAGCCACGAAGGTCCCCTACCTTTCTCACGTTGGACGTGGTCGAAGGTAGGGACCGTTGGCGGCCTCGCCGCGGTTGTGGTGAGCCCCTCCACCGTTCTTGCTCCCTCCACGCTATCCCTCTGGTCGACGTCGCGACAGGGGTGCGGCCGGCTGCCGGCTGCCGCCGCGCGCGTCAGGCGATTCCGTCATTGACAGGGTGCGGGGTTAGAGTCCGTCGTGGCGATGGATCCCGCCAGAACGTCTTCGGGCGTTCGAACCGCCTGGTGCTAACGGCTCCTACTCCCTGCAGATCGGAGGAGTAGTTGAGCGGAGCACGGCGCCGGCAGCTGTCCCGCGTGGGTCTCCTCTCAGCCATAGCTGGCTATCGCAGGGTCCCGTGTCGAGGCGACCGATCGCCCCGCCACGGTGCGCGTGTGCTCAGGTGACGAAAGGACGGATGTGCCGCTCAATATCGAGGACTATGCACTGATCAGCGACTGCCACACGGCAGCTCTCGTGGGCAAGGATGGAAGCATCGACTGGCTATGCCTGCCGCGCTACGACTCGCCCTCCACTTTCGGGGCGCTGCTTGGCGAACCAGACCACGGCCGCTGGCTGCTGCGGCCGAAGGATTCGGCCGCGCTCCCCGCCCGTTACTACGACGGGGACACCATGATCCTCGTCACCCGGTGGGCAACGCCCACCGGAACGGTCCTCGTGCAAGACCTCATGCCGCACCACAACCGCCGGGCAGACATTCTGCGGCGCGTTCGGGGCATCCGTGGGACCGTGGAGATGGACCAGGATCTGCGAATCCGGTTCGCCTACGCCACGGCGCTGCCGTGGGTGCACCAGGTCGACGATGAGCAGTTCTGCCTGCTGGCCGTTGCCGGCCCGGACGCCACGGTCTATCGCGGGCCCGAATTGACTGCCGACGGCACTTCGCACCGGGGAAGCTTCACCGTGAACGCCGGGGATGTGGTCGATATCGAGTTCACCTGGTATCCGTCCCACCGTGCGGTTCCCGCGCCGCTGGACGGGGACTTCCAGCTTCAGGAGACGCGGACCTGGTGGCAGAACTGGGCCGACACCTGTAACGCGGAAGGCCCTTATCGAGACGCCGTCATGCGTTCGCTGATCGTTCTGCGTGCGCTGACCCACGAGGACACCGGAGGTATCGTTGCGGCCGCGACGACCTCGTTGCCGGAATACTTCGGCGGTCGGCGCAACTGGGACTACCGCTACGTGTGGCTGCGCGACGCGTCGCTCACGCTTGAAGTGTTCCTCAATCACGGTTACACCTCCGAAGCCCAGAACTGGCGGGACTGGCTCCTACGCGCGATCGCGGGAGACCCCAGGCAGGTGCAAATCATGTATGGGCTGTCCGGCGAGCGGTTCCTGCCCGAGATCAGCCTGGGCAGCCTGCCGGGCTACGAAGGCGCCGCTCCCGTCCACGTCGGCAATGCCGCCTTCACGCAGTATCAGGCCGACGTCCTCGGGGAGGTCATGATCGCGCTGCATCGCGCCCGAGAGGCCGGGCTCGTGGAGACCCCCTTTTCCTGGTCCCTCCAACGGGCCCTGTTGGACTTTCTCGGCGAACACTGGCAGCGCCCCGACAACGGCATCTGGGAGATTCGCGGCACCGAACGCAACTTCACCCACTCCCGCGTGATGGCGTGGGCAGCATTCGACCGAGGCGTGCGCGCGGTGACCGAACACGGGCTGGACGGTCCGGTGGCAAAGTGGTCCCGCATCAGGGACGAGATCCGGACCCAGATCGAGACCCAAGGATTCGACGCGGGCCGCGGAAGCTATACCCAATATTTCGGTGGAACGACGCTCGACGCCTCCGTGCTGCAGATGCCGCAGGTCGGATTCTGCGAGGCAGACGATCCGCGGATGCTCACGACCGTTCGCGCTATTGAACGGGAGCTCCTGAAGGACGGCCTCGTGCTGCGCTACCAGACCGAGGCCGGCATCGACGGGCTGCCTCCGGGAGAGGAGCCGTTCCTCGCCTGCTCGTTCTGGCTCGTCGAGCAGTATGCGCGCAGCGGTGAGCTCGAGAACGCCCACGAACTCATGGAGCGCCTTGTTGACCTGGCGAACGATGTCGGATTGCTCTCGGAAGAATACGACACCGCGACCGGTCGGCAGGCTGGCAACACCCCGCAGGCCCTGTCCCATCTTGCGCTGGTTCGCGCCGCGGATGCGATCGTCGAGGCCGAACGCGACACCGAGAGAGTCGCGTGAGCATGACCGAGGCGATTCACCTCACAGACAGATCTCCGACAGTCACCGGCGCAGAGATCATCGCTGCCCTCGTACCTCCGCGACAGTTCGACAGCGCAGGTTTCGACAACTACGTCCCGAACCCTGACTATCCCTCGCAGGATGCAGCCCTCGCGCGGCTGCGTGCCTTCACCGGGGCGTGGGGTGCTGAACCCCGCTCCGGGGTCTTCCACCGCACCCACCACCCAGCCAGGCGCCCGCAGAAGCCGGGGATCTACCTGGACGGCGGCTTTGGCGTCGGCAAGACCCACCTCCTCGCGGCAACCTGGCACGCAGCCCCGGGGCGGAAGCATTACGGCTCGTTCCTGCAGTTCACCGCTCTCATCGGCGCCCTGGGCTACGCCGGCGCCGCCCAGTCACTTCGTGGAGCCCGCCTGCTGTGCATCGACGAGTTCGAACTGGACGACCCGGGCGACACGATGATGATGACGAGGCTCTTGTCCGAGCTCGTCGGTTCAGGTAGCAGAATCGTGGCAACGTCCAACACCCCGGCAAACGCGCTCGGCGAAGGGCGCTTCGCAGCCGGCGATTTTCTTCGCGAGATTCAATCGATGGCCGCCGACTTCGAAACCGTACGCGTTGACGGGGTCGATTACCGTCGCCGGAACCTTGTAGGGCAGGCGCGGACTGTGGACGCTGCAGAGTATGAGTCGCGCATCGCGGATCTCTCAGCGCAGGGCATCGCCGTGAGCAGTGACCGCTTCGAGGCTCTGATCGACCACTTGGCTTCCCTGCATCCGTCCCGGTATGCGAAGGTCCTCGACGGCGTTCACGTTGTCGGCCTGACGGGCGTACGCGTCCTCCATGATCAGACGGCAGCACTGCGGTTCGCGGCATTCGTCGACCGCGCCTATGACGCGCAGATCCCGGTTATTGCCACCGGCGCCCCGCTCAACACCGTCTTCGACGAAGAGATGCTGCAAGGCGGCTACCGGAAGAAGTACCTGCGCGCCTCCTCGCGACTGCTGGCGTTGACACAAGCGCAGCAGGACGGTGCCAGCCCCTGGAACGCAGACGAGTCCAGGGCGCGCGGCCTACCCGCGAGCAATCAATAGAGAACCGGGATGAGATCGCGCGAAACGCACCGCATCACTGAGCGCCAGCAGCCCCCGGCATTTCACGATCGCTTCGGTCGCTTCGCCGAACGGGTCGTGCGCGTACTCGGCATGCCGGGCTTCGTCCTCGGCCAGACACTCGTGATCATCGCCTGGGTGATCTCGAACACGTGGCGCGGCCTCCCGCACTTCGATCCGTATCCGTTCATCTTCATGAACCTGGTGTTCTCCGCCTTGTCCGCGTATGCGGCGCCGTTCATCCTGCTTTCAGAGACACGGCAAGCCGACCGTGATCGGCAGCGAACCGCCGAGGACGTGCGCCACCACGATCAAATCGAGCGGCACCACCAACAGTCCCTGGAGCAGAACTCGGCTCAGACTGAGGAAATTGCGCGCCTGTTCAGCGGCTACGTCGCACGACTCGAACAACTCGGACAATCGCTCGAGGAGATCAAGGCTCTGCTCGAACGCGGGAGCCAGGAAGCCGAGCGGTCTCTCGGCTCATCGAGCACCACGCGTGAATCCGCCCCGGCGGCCCATCAGCGCTCAACCGGTGTCCGCGCCTGCATGAATTCGGACGTGACACGGGCTGATGATGCGGACAACGCGCCCAGGTTATGCGCAAAAGCGCCGCGAGCTCCCGGACATCACGAACGAGATCCGAGCGCGGCGCGAAAGCGCGCCCGGTCCGCATCACTAGCCGCGGTGTAGACAACGAGCTGAATATCTGGTTGGTCGGAGGGGCGCAGTTGGTGGTGTTCGAAGACCAACCGTCCGACCTGGAGATGGTGGAAGACACGTTCGCGGGACTGGAACCCGCTGATGTCGTGACTGTCCCAACCCGCACGGAACGCAGGACTCGCTTCAACGAGGCGGCCGACCAGGTCGAGATAGCGGGGCTCGCCGAGCCTCGGGCCAGCCTCTGCACGAAACTCGGCCAGGAAACGGCGACTGGTAACCTCCCAGTCGTCCAGCAGCGTGCGCACCGACGGGTCGGTGAACACCAGCCAGAGCAAGTTGCACTGTTCCGGTGTCACGGTGGCGACGTTCGGGTAGAGCGTCTCGTAGGCGCGGTTCCAGCCCGCCAGGCCCCAGTCCGGTGCCAGAGCATACGCAGGATGGTCCTCGAGCGCATCGAGAAGGCGCTGGACATGCTCGGGCGCCGCTGCAACCGCCTCGCCTGATGGGGGACGCGACGAGGCAAGTCCACAGAGAGTGAGGATGTAGTTGTGCTCGGCCACCGTGAGACGCAGGGTCTGCGCAAGAGCATCCAGTACCTGCCGTGAGGGGCTGATCGGACGTCCCTGCTCCAGCCACGTGTACCAGGTCATGCTCACCCCGGACAGGTACGAGACCTCCTCGCGCCGCAGGCCGACGGTCCGACCGCGTGCAGCCGGCGGCAAACCGAAGGTGGCGCGATCGACCTGCTGGCGACGCGTGCGCAAAAAGGCGCCGAGCTCACCTCGCTGTTCGTCATCGGTCGACACGGAACAACTGTAGGTGGCACGAGAAGACACCATTTGCGCGAGTGAAGCCGTCGAGGGGCGGCTTAGCCGCATCTCACGGAACCTCGGGGCGACCCAGGGCGTCAAGGCGTTGCCCCGCTAGTGCGCGTAGTGCGTTGCGCCTATCGTGACAAAAGAGGCATCGTCGCCTCGGAAGGATGGCAGCGCCCATGGCTCTGAACGTCGCCGAAAAGCTCATCACCTCTCATCTCGTCTCCGGCACCATGGCGCCGGGGGAAGAGATCGCGCTCAAGATCGATCAGACGCTGACGCAGGACGCCACGGGAACGATGGTCATGCTCGAGCTGGAAGCGCTCGGTCTCGACCGCACGCAGGCCGAGGTCTCCGTACAGTACGTCGACCACAACCTGCTGCAGGGCGATGAGAAGAACGCGGAGGACCACGACTTCCTGCGCTCGGCGTGCCAGCGCTTCGGCATCTGGTTCTCCAAGCCGGGCAACGGTGTGTCGCACCCGACCCACATGCAGCGTTTCGGCGTGCCCGGCAAGAGCCTCGTGGGCTCCGACAGTCACACGCCCGCCGCGGGATCGCTCGGAATGCTTGCGATGGGTGTCGGCGGCATCGAGGTCGCCACGGCCGTTGTCGGACGTCCCGTGAGCATACGGATGCCGGAGATCTGGGGGGTGCGGCTCTCGGGCGAGCTGCCGCCGTGGGTGAGTGCCAAAGACGTGGTGCTCGAGATGCTTCGGCGTCACAGCGTCAAGGGCGGTGTGGGCCGGATCATCGAGTATTACGGCCCAGGTCTCGCCGGGCTGACCGCGATGGATCGTCACGTCATCGCGAATATGGGCGCCGAACTCGGCGCGACGACGACGGTATTCCCGTCGGACGAGCGGGTGCACGAGTTCCTGCGCAGCGAGCAGCGTGAGGACGACTTCGTCGAGATCCTCGCCGACGAGGGCGCGGACTACGACATCGACGAGCAGATCGATCTGTCGAGCCTCGAACCTCTGATCGCGCTGCCGAGCGCGCCGGACAACGTCGTGCCGGTGAGCGAGGTCGCCGGCCAGCCCGTGGAGCAGGTCGTGATCGGCTCCTCCGCCAACCCCGGCCTGCGCGATTTCGCCATCGTCGCCGCGATTCTCAAGGGCAGACAAGCCCATGCCGGCGTCTCGCTCGACATCAACCCGACCTCGCGGCCGATCCTGCAGGACCTCATGAAAATGGGCAGCGCTCTGGACCTCATCGCGTCCGGCGCCAGGCTGCATCAGTCCGGATGCCTCGGCTGCATCGGCATGGGCCAGGCGCCCGCGGTCGGACGAAACAGTCTGCGCACCATGCCCCGCAACTTCCCCGGTCGCTCTGGCACGAACGAGGACTCGGTCTACCTGTGCTCCCCAGAGACCGGGGCGGCAGCCGCGCTGACCGGTGTCATCACCGACCCCAGGGAGCTGCCGGAGAAAGCGGGGATCGACTACCCCGAGCTGAGGCTTCCCGCCGTCGCGACGGTCGATGTCGCGATGCTCGAGGCGCCGCTTGCGCCGGAGGAGGCACGAGGCGTCGAGCTCGTGCGCGGCTCCAACATCGTGAGTCTGCCGGAGTTCGATGAGCTCGCCGATCATATCCATGCGCCCGTGCTGCTCAAGGTTGGAGACGACATCTCGACCGACACGATCATGCCGGCCGGCGCACGGGTGCTGCCGTACCGGAGCAATATCCCGCGGATCGCCGACTTCGTCTACGACCAGCTCGACTCCACCTACTCCGAGCGCGCCAAAGAGGTGCGTGAGGAGTCCGGCCACATCCTCGTCGGCGGCTCGAACTACGGGCAAGGCTCGTCGCGAGAGCACGCCGTCATCGCTCCACGGTTTCTCGGGCTGAGGGCTGTGATCGCGATCTCGTATGCGCGCATCCACTGGCAGAACCTCGCGAACTTCGGCGTTCTCGCCCTGGAGTTCGCCGATGCCGACGACTACGAGCGTCTGCAGCAAGGTGACGTGCTCGAACTGGAGGGCGTGCGGGAGGCGATCGCACACGGTCACGAGATGACAGCGCGCAATACGAGCAGGGAGGAAAGCTACCGGCTAATCCATCGTCTCTCGGACCGTCAGGTCGACATGGTGCTTGCCGGCGGCCTGATCCCCTGGCTGCGGGACCACGAACAGTAACGTCTAGCCGGCAGTGCCCGACACGGGGTCGGACGGGAATCGGACGAGCGGGAGAGCTCCCTGGGCGTGACCGTTGCGACGCGGGCAGGGGTCCGTCTGGCCAATCACAGCGCGGGCGGGCGCCTTATCGGCCGTGCCGGAGTATCGTCAGTGTGATTGGCGGAGGGGCTCGCCATTCCTGCCGCAGCGATGCTGCCAACGGTCCCTACTTCTGAGATATCCGCAGAGGTTGGGAGATTACATGGATCCGGTAGTGCGTGATCGATATGACTTCGTCGTCGTATCTAATCGCCTCCCCGTTCGACACGCCGTCGATGCAAGCGGCAGCCTGGCGTGGCGGCGCTCGCCCGGGGGCCTCGTCACGGCGCTGGAGCCCGTCCTGCGAGCTGAGAACGGCGCCTGGGTCGGATGGGTCGGAGAAAGCGACGTCGACGTCGAGCCGTTCGTCAATGACGGGATCCATATCATTCCGGTTGCCCTCGCCCGCGGCGACGTCGCCAACTATTACGAAGGTTTTTCGAACGGGACCCTCTGGCCGCTGTATCACGACCTCATCGCGCCGCCGAAATACGAACGTCAATGGTGGGACCGCTACGTCGCGGTCAATCAGCGATTTGCCGACGCCGCGGCGACGGTGGCCTCGGACGGCGCGATCGTCTGGGTACAGGACTACCAGCTTCAACTCGTGCCCCAGATGCTGCGCCGCGCACGGAGCGATCTCACGATCGGGTTCTTCAACCACATCCCGTTCCCGCCGTACGGCATCTTCGCCCAGTTGCCGTGGCGGTTGCAGGTCATAGAAGGTCTCCTCGGGGCGGACGTTATCGGCTTTCAACGCGTCACAGATGCTCGCAACTTCTTCGACGCCGCCGAACGGACGGGGCACGTCTCAAGGCCCCCCTATGTCGAGGTCGTCGGTCAGCAGCCTCATCGGACGCTGGCCAAGGCATTCCCCATCTCGATCGACGTGGCGAGCTTCGATGCACTCGCCCGTCGCCCCGACATCCAAGCGCGGTCGCGAGAAATCCGCGCTGAGCTGGGCAGTCCGACAACGATCATGCTCGGCGTCGACCGCCTCGACTACACGAAAGGAATTGGCCACCGCCTTCGCGCCTAAGGCGAGCTCCTAGCCGAGGGGCGGATCAACGTAGAGGAGGTGGCGTTGATCCAGGTCGCGATCCCCAGCCGCGAAGGCGTACCCGCGTACGTGGCGCTCCGTGACGAGATGGAGCTGACAGTCAGTCGCATCAACGGCGACTTCGCCGCCATCGGACATGCCGCGATCGATTACCACCACCATGACTACCCACGCGAGGAGGTCGTGGCGCTCTACCTCGCCGCTGACGTGATGCTCGTCACCGCGCTTCGTGATGGCATGAACCTCGTGGCGAAGGAATACGTGGCCAGCCGCATTGATGAGCACGGTGTGCTCGTCCTCAGCGAGTTCGCCGGCGCCGCAGACGAACTGTGCGACGCACTGCCCGTCAACCCCCACGACATCGAGAACATGAAAGCGGCGATCCTTCGTGCGATCCATATGGGTTCGCAGGAGCAGCGGCGGCGTATGCACGCTCTTCGCCAAGTCATCCGCGCCAACGACATCGACCGTTGGTCACGCGAGTTCCAGGCAGCCCTCCGAGCGGCGGAAAGCGGCACCCAGCAGAGCGCACGCGGTCGCTGCGGTAACAGAGCGAGGGCCCGTTCCTGACCCGAACCGATCCGAACACGCATGCTGAGACGGGCTGGTGCTCCCGCTACTAGTGTTGCCGCCGTCTTCCACGCCGGGCGCGGCAGCGGCACCGTGAAAGCATGCCGACGCCTCTTCGTTCCCGCACTGTCACCCATGGTCGAAATATGGCCGGTGCCCGCGCGCTGCTGCGCGCGGCCGGCGTCGCCCGTGAGGACTTCGGCAAGCCGATCGTCGCGGTCGCTAACAGCTTCACCGAGTTCGTGCCCGGCCACACGCACCTGCAGCCGATAGGGCGTGTCGTCTCCGAGGCGATCGGCGCGGCCGGCGGCATCCCGCGCGAGTTCAACACGATCGCGGTCGATGACGGCATCGCGATGGGCCACTCGGGCATGCTCTACTCGCTGCCCTCGCGGGAGCTCATCGCGGACTCGGTCGAGTACATGGTCAACGCCCACCAGGCCGACGCGCTCGTGTGCATCTCCAACTGCGACAAGATCACCCCCGGCATGCTGATGGCCGCGCTGCGGCTGAACATCCCGACCGTGTTCGTCTCCGGCGGCCCCATGGAAGGCGGCCGCACGGTGCTCGTCGACGGGACGGTGAGGAAGAGCCTGAACCTGATCTCCGCGATCACCGACTCGGTGTCGACCGAGCTGTCAGAGGAGGACCTGCTGCGGGTGGAGGAATCCGCGTGCCCGACGTGTGGCTCCTGCTCGGGCATGTTCACCGCCAACTCGATGAACTGCCTGGTGGAGGCGCTCGGCCTCGCCCTCCCCGGAAACGGCTCGACCCTCGCCACGCACACCGCCCGCCGTGCGCTCTACGAGGGCGCCGGTGCGACCGCCGTCGCGCTCGCGCAGCGCTTCTACGACGAGGACGACGCCTCCGTGCTGCCGCGTGCGATCGCAAGCCGGGACGCGTTCGAGAACGCGATGGCGATGGATGTCGCGATGGGCGGCTCGACGAACACGATCCTGCACCTGCTGGCCGCAGCCCAGGAGGCGCAGCTCGACTTCACGCTCGAGGACATCGACGCGCTCTCAAGGCGGGTGCCCTGCATCAGCAAGGTCGCCCCCAGCAGCGCCTACCTGATGGAAGACGTGCACCGGGCCGGCGGCATCCCCGCGATCCTCGGCGAGCTCGACCGTGCGGGACTGCTCAATCGCGGGGTGCGCTCGGTCCACGCGCCGGGACTCCCAGTGTGGCTGGAACGCTGGGACGTGCGCGGGTCCCTTCCTTCACCCGAAGCGATCGAACTGTTCCACGCCGCGCCCGGCGGACGGCGCTCGGCGAAGGCGTCCTCGCAGTCCGAGCGCTGGGAGAGCCTCGACCTGGATGCCGAGAGCGGATGCATCCGCGACGTTACGCACGCCTACTCGGCCGACGGGGGGCTCGCGATCCTCAAGGGCAACCTGTCGGAGGACGGCTGCGTCGTGAAGACCGCGGGCGTCGACGCGTCGATCCTCACCTTCACCGGCCCCGCCGTGGTCCTCGAATCGCAGGAGGAGGCGATGGACGCGATCCTGGGCAAGCGCGTGCAGGCCGGCGACGTCGTCGTGATCCGCTACGAAGGCCCGCGCGGCGGCCCCGGCATGCAGGAGATGCTCTACCCCACGTCGTTCCTGAAAGGTCGCGGGCTCGGGAAGGCATGCGCGCTCGTCACGGACGGGCGCTTCTCCGGTGGCACCTCAGGCCTGTCCATCGGCCACGTCTCCCCGGAGGCGGCAGCCGGCGGCACGATCGCACTCGTCGAGGACGGCGACGCGATCACGATCGACATCCCGACCCGCTCGATCACCCTGCAGGTCACGGATGCCGAGCTGGAGGAGCGCCGCGCCCGGCTCCTGGCCTCCGGCGGCTTCCGGCCCCGGAACCGCGACCGAGTCGTCTCGGCCGCCCTGCGCGCGTACGCGGTCATGGCGCTCTCCGCGGACAAGGGGGCGGTACGTGATATCACCGCGGTCGAGGCGGCGATGGCAGGAGCAGGTGTGAGCTTGTCACCGGCCCGTTGACGCCGGCACGCGAGGCAGGAGCGAACGAGCCTTCACCGCGCTTATGCGGGCTCCGGGCGGGGTGAGAACGTCCCTGTCGTGGCGTGGGTGCGTGCGATTGCGTCGGCGACCACGGCTTGGAGCGAGCTTGTGCGGTGGAAAGCGGCACGTTGCAGTTGCGCCCCACTCTGACCGCTGGCAAGCCTCGCGAGTTCGCCGTGGACGCGCTCCACGTTGCCCGATCGCTCGAGTGCGTGGGAAACGTGCGAGAGGAGAGCGTTGACGACGACGGACGCTGGCCGCAGCGTGCGCTCCAAGGGGTGCACGAGATCGCCGGATAAGCCGCGGAGGGCCGCTTGCCAGCTATCGAGGCGTAACTCTGCAGCGGTGACATCAGGCGCCGGACGTCCGTCGCGCCACTCCTGTGCTGCGGTGTCGACGAGCGCGCGGGCGAGCATCGCGATCGCCGTGGCGGTTTCGGAGCCGGCGCAGATATCGGCGACCCGGATCTCAACGGTCGGGTGCGCACGAGCCAGCCGGGCATCGAAATAGAACATCCCCTCGTCCAGGAGCACCCCCGTTGACCGAAGCCGGCGAGCATGGTCCTCATAGCCGGTCGGTGATCCGAGCAGAGGTAGAGGCCCGGCTGAGGGCCACTGCCTCCAGGCAACGGACCGGTAGCTGGCATACTCGGTGTCCTCGCCATCGGCGTAGGGCGAGTTGGAGCTGAGCGCGAGCAGCACCGGCAGCCATACACGGATGCGATCGAGGACCGCCACACCTTCCTCCGGCGAGTCAATGGAGACATGCACATGGCAGCCGCAAACGAGAGTGCGGCGAGCGGTGATGCCGTAGCGGGCGGCCATCTGCTGATAGCGCCCATGCATGGTCGTGTGCGGAAGGACCGCAATCGGCGAGGTGGCGAGCGCGACGGCGCGGGCGCCGATCTCCCGTGCTGCCGCATCTGCGCGGGCGCGGCCCTCGACGATCTCGGTGTGGAGCTCGTCGCCGGACAACGTCGGGCGGGTGACGATCTCGATCATCTCCTGCTGAAGTTCGGCCGTCAGATCCGGGACCCCGGGGGCTGCCTCTCGGTCCAGGACGTATGTCGCGATGGCCACCGGGGCACCGGTTTCCTCACTTACCAGGAGGAGCTCCTCCTCAACGCCAACGCTGCGCATGCGAGCAGTCTCCCTCCGATATCAGCGCGGCCCGCATGGGCTTGCTGAACGACGGCTTCATGCGGACGATCTCCCTTACTTCCGGATCTGGCTGCCGCGGTCTCACGAGAGGGTCGTCCAGATCAGGTACACGTTCAGGATGACGATCAACGCGACCGCGCCGGTCGCGGCCCACGTGATTAGCCGACCATTGACGAGAGAGCCCATGAGTCGGCGCTTGCGGGTGTGCAGCAGCAGCGGGATCAACGCGAACGGAATTCCAAAGGACAGCAGCACCTGGGAGACGATGAGCACCGAGGTGGTGTTGACTCCCACGGCGAGAACGGCCAGCGACGGAAGCATGGTGATTGCCCTGCGCCAGAAGAGCGGGATGCGCCAGTTCATGAACCCCTGCATCACGACCTGCCCGGCGTAGGTTCCGACGGTTGAGGACGCGATCCCGGAGGCGGCCAGCGAGATCGCAAAGGCCAGAGCAGCACCGGCCCCGACGACCGCGCCCAGGTGCTGATAGATCGACCCCAGGTCGCTCGCGCCGCCTGCGTTGCGTCGAAAGAAGAGCGCTGCGGCGATCCAGAGCATGACGAGGTTGATGATCCCGGCCCCGCCCAGCCCGCCGATGCAATCCCACTTGCTGTACCTGTTCAGCGTCTGTGCCTCAGCATCATTGCCAGGACGGATCCGGGTTGCGTGAAGCGCCGAGTGAAGATAGATGACATGCGGCATCACTGTGGCGCCGATGATGCCCACCGCGAGTGTCTCCGACCGGCTTCCCTCGATACGCGGCAGGATCCCGTCAAGGATCCCGGTCACAGATTGGTGGCCTACGGCGATGAGGTCGTAGATGAAGCCCGCCGCCACGCACAGGAGCAGTGCGACGATCGCGATCTCAAACGGGCGATAACCCTTCTGCTCGATCAGCAGGATCGCGAACGACACCGCACCCGTGATCAGCCCGGCCGGCAACAGCGGGATGGCGAAGACCAGATTCAATCCGAGCGCCGCCCCGACGAACTCGGCGAGGTCGGTCGCAATCGCAACGGCCTCTGCTTGCACCCACAGAACGGCGTTGACCGCTGGCCGGTACTCGGCGCGGCAAACTTCCGGCAGGCTCATGCCGGTCGCGATTCCGAGCTTGGCCGACAGGTACTGGCACAGGATGGCGATCACGTTCGCGAGGACGACGACCCAGACCAGCAGGTAGCCGTGCTGCGCGCCGGCCTCGAAGTTCGTCGCGAAGTTTCCCGGGTCAACGTATGCGACGGAGGCGACGAACGCGGGTCCGAGAAGAGATACCGCACGATGTACGCGTCCCTCGGCCATGACAGTACCGAAGGCCCCGCGAGCCTGATGGAAGGATGTCGTGATCCGCGGCTCTCGGCGAGCGCGCACATCGGTACTGTCAGTCATGCTCCCGTTTTCCTGCCCGGTTTCGCGCCTGGTGTTGCCTAGATGACGCGAAACGTGGGTAGGAGCCATCAGCGGGGGCAGTTCGGGCGGCTGGCCTCGCCCCGGTGGGATCCATCACCGTCCGGTCAAGACTACCGTTCGCTCCGTTGTCGACACTGGGCTTGCCCGAAGCCGGTCACAGGCTGTAAATACCATTCGTTTCGGCACCGGCTCCCGTCGTCGCCGTCTTGGCGCATATGCTGAGCACGGCGATGGACCTCGCCGGAACCAGGACTGGTTCGAACCGCGCTTGAGCTAATAGGCCCTACCTTCCGAACAGGAGGTAGCGTGAGCGCGCCCATTCGACGCCTTGCCCTTGATGTCGACAAAGTCGTGGACCGACCCGAGATGGTCGGTCTCGCCCGGACCATCGCCGAGGTCTCCGGAGTGGCGGCCGTGAACATCACGGTCAACGAGATCGACATCGAGACCGTCGGTACGGTCGTCACCGTGGAGGGCGACGACATCGACACCGATGCCCTGTTCGAGGCGATCGAGAAAGCCGGGGCGGTCCTCCACAGCATCGACGAGGTCGTCGCCGGGGAACGGATCATCGACCACGTCTCACGCGTACGCTGAATGAGCAGGCGAATCCGGCTGCGCCAGCTCCCGGTCCTTCCTCTCGTGCTGGGCGTGACTGACGGGATCCTCAACGCGCTCACGCTCGCAGCCGGAGCGATTCTGCGCGGGACTGGAGACGGGCTGAACATTGAACTGGCCGGCCGGGTCGGTGCGGCGTCCTGCGTGACCGCCGCGTTCACCATGTTCGTCGCCGACTACGCCGAGCGCCGCACCCGACTCGTCCGCGCCTCTCGGGAGCTGAACCTGACGGAACCGGGACGGCTCGCAGCTACAAGCCTCGGCAGGACGGTCGCCCGCGAGTCGACGATCGCCGCGGGACTCGCCGCCATCGCGAGCCTCGTGGGCGCCGCAGGCCCCCTATTGCTGGGAACCCTTCTGCCCGTCCCGCCGTTGGTTGCGCTCGCGATCACGATTCTGCTGCTCGGCGTCCTGGGCTGGCTGATCGGTGCCACGCTGACGGCACGCAAGCTGCGTTGGGCGATCGTCATGCTCATCGGCGGCATCGCGGTCACCGTCATCGGAGCCTGGTTGGACATTGCGTGATATCTGCACGCTTCCTCGTCGTGCGGGCCCCGATAAATAGACGGAGCCTCGCGCGCTCTTCGATGAGCGCTGAACAGAGATGAGACTGGCGCTCTCAAGGAGGAGGAGGCGCCCTGCTCAAGGCTGAGCGATCTCCCCCGTGTCGGCAAGGACGCCCATGGCGATGTCTTCGGCGGCGCCAATGTCGACCGTCGCTACCCAGACGTCATATGCGGCCGCGTCGCTGTCCGGCGTGTGATGGTCTGCCGGCGCGGTCCAGGCAGGCATGCCAGCCTCCCCCAGAGCTTGTAGCATCCGTTCGGCCTGACGTCGAGCCACCCGCGCGAGCTGTGCCCAAGTGAGGGCGTCGAGCCCGTTGCCGTGCCCGTATGGCGGGAGCCAGTATGCCCGGCTCAACTGCAGAAACTCGGCGGCGCCGATCGGCCGCTCTTGGCTGGCGCTCATCGTTCGAAGCTGATCTCGTCCCGTTCGCTCGCGGTGCTGAGCGGCATCGCGAGGGCGGGGTCGGCTGCCAGCAGCATGAGCGTCTCGCGATAGGCGCGGGACTCTTCAGCAGTCAGCAGACTTCGGGTGAGGGCCTCGCGTTTCAGCGCATAGCTGCGCATGTCTTGCGCGTGGCGGGTCAATGTCTCAGCGAGCTCGCGCGTGAAGGCCTCCACCAGTGGGCGACTCACTCCGGACTCGGCCGCGCGGGCGAGATGTCGCAGGCACACGGTATCGCCCTCGTGAAGCTCGCGAAGTGCGGCGGACTCTGCCTGAAGGATCGCCGCGCATACCGGACAAGAACGTGGATCAGGGTCGATGACATCGGGTAGTGCGCCACCGTGCTGGAGCGAGTTGGTCAGAGCCTTTGCGGTTGCCTCGGCTAGCGATGCGAAGGCGGCGGAGATGCCCAGGGGCGAGGTCATGCTGGCGTAGGACCAGGTGTGCGCAGGACACAGACCTTGGGCGTGGGCCAGAGCGATCTGGTCGGCCTCTCTGGTCGCTAGGCCGAACTGGCGTTGGCTGAGATCCTCGACCAGTGCCGCGCGCTGCCGGCCACACACCACACAGCCGATCTCCCGATGCCCGTCAATGGCAGAGCCGTCGGGCACGTCTAGCGCGTCGGGCTCGTCGTTTGTCTCTGCCGCCCCCACGGTCCCCCGCGGGCCGGTGGTTTCCGCTGTTGAGGCGGCCAGCGTGGCGGCGAGGTCGGTCAGGTGCGTCTCGGCACGGGTGAGAGCGTCGAGCTGGGCGCGGCTTACGGGCGTGGCAAGGTACGCGTCGAGCCGCGCCGCTTCCTCTCGGGTGCGCTGCCTCGTCTCGGCCTCGAGCATGCGCAGCCACTGCTCTGCCTGCGCGTCGAGACCGTCCCGGAATCGGGCGAGGAACTGCTCGACCTCCTCCTCGCGCCGCTCTGCGGCCCGGCGTTCGTGGCCCGGCCACCGACTCTCGTCAGAAGCGGCTGCGGGCCCGGCCAAGCGGGGCGGCGAAATCGACGGGAGCGACGCCGGAACCCACGGGGCGTGAAGCGCCCTCTCGGACGCGGACGCTTCACGCGCCGCGCGTGGTTGCGTCAGCATCGACAAGGCGGCCTCAAGAGGGGTTGTCGTGGTCCCCGCAAGGCCAGCCAACTCCGGAGAGGCAGCACGCACGGCCTCCTCGGTGAACCGCCCGGTGCGCGCGGCAACCCAATTCTCCACGTCCCCGTCGGTCGCACCGCCCAGAGCTGCCACGTCGGCGAGCCAATCCGGGGCGTTCCACAACGCTTCCACGTGCTCCTGCAGGCGTGTGCGGACTCGGTTCAGCGTCTCCGCTTGTGTTCGGGCCGCGAACGCGCGGGCATCGGCGATTCGGCTGCGCACGGATGCCTGCTCTTCCGGTCCGGCTGTCGCGTACCGCTGCGCCAGGGTCAGCAGGGTGCCCTGGGTGCGGGCGAGGCGTTCGCTGGCCTCGCGCACATTGCTCAGGGTGAGGGGCGCGCGCATGGTTGTGACGAAGTCGGCCAGACGAGTGCGGAACCCGCCGATCCCCCCGTCGTCGGCATGGGAGTCCAGGGAGTGCGCGGACTGGATACCGTGCAGGGCGGAGAGGGCTGCGACCTCCGTGGTGTCGGGCGGCCGATGAGCGGACAGAACCTCGCGCACGGCGGCGGTCACCTCCTCGGCCTCCTGTGGCGTCACAAGGTCACGCTTGTTCACCACGCAGAACAGGTGCGCCGTCGCGGGGAACTGTTCCAGGAGGCGCAGGTCGGTGTCGTTGATGGCGGAGTCGGCGCTGGTGACGAACACGATCGCGTCTGCCTCGGCGAGGAAGCCCATTGTGATCGCCGAGGTGGCGGCGTCGATTCCTCCGACACCCGGAGTGTCCACGAAGGAGATCCCGAGGCGCAGCAACTCCGCAGGGATCCGGATGTTGACGGCGGTGATCTGCTCCTCGGTCCGTCGAGCGCTCTGCCGGGCGACTAGCTGCGGCACATCGGCAAGAGGGACCGGCAGGTCGATGTCGCTTCCTCGGCGGCGGTAGGAGGCATCCGTGTTGCTGCCGTATTCGATGCGGGTGAGGACGGAGGTCAGCGGCAATGCTCCTGTTGGCAGGTACTCGGCGCCGAGTAGCGCATTCAGGAGCGTGGTCTTGCCGCGGCTGAACTGCCCGGCCACGGCCACCGTGAATCGGTCTCGCGCCAGGCGGACCAGGAGCTCACGTACCGAGGCCTCCAGCACTGGGTCGCGTCGTTCCCTGGCCAAGTGCAGTTGGGCCCGCACCACGTCTCCCAACTCCAGGCGCAGATCCCTGTATTTCTGCAGCGCGTCCCTCACAGATGCGCCTCCGCAGCGGGTGCGTCGATGAGAGCCCGTGCCCGCACTGCACGCGCGGCGTCTGCCGGTGTCGCATACGGAATGCCGTTGCAGCGCGCCGGCCGCCTCGGCATGCCGACCCACCCGGCAAAGCCGATGGGCTGAACGATGACCCGGTAGACACGCCCGATCGGGCGCCCGTCGTAGGCGACCACGTAGACCGAGGACACGTCGGCGCACATGGGCGCGAAACTCAACCCGGGCACGTCGCGGAGCGACGCCAGCGCTGCCTCTTCGAGAAGGAGAAGATGCTCTCGGGCGACCACGTTCTCTGCCTGCATGAGCGTGGACGATTGCGGTGAGACGTTCATGATTCCCTACCCCTCTCGCGTCGGCGAGTTTCAAGGTAGGGACCGTTGGCGGCGTGTTCCGCGTCGTGGCGGTGAGCCCCTCCACCGCTACTGCATTAACGTCCAGGGTACGCCTATGCTGGCGCTGGCGATGGACCTCGCCGGAACCTCGCGGTTCGAACTGCGCTGCGCTGATGGGCCCTACCCCCGACCGGCTGGGGAGGAAGCTTGAGCGCGCTCTCTCGTCGGGTGGCTTTCGACCCACATCGTCGATGGCCGAAGCGTAGGAACGTCTTCGGTAGAGAGAACTGGAGCAACCGTGAGCATCACCGTCAGCAACGTCCACGCCGTCGAGATCCTGGACTCCCGATCCCGGCCGACCCTGGCGGTCACCCTGGAGACCGACAGCGGGATTCACGTCCGCGCCGGTGTCCCCGCCGGCGCCTCGACAGGCACCCGCGAAGCCGTCGAACTGCGCGATGGTGACCCTCACCGCTTCCTGGGCCAAGGGGTGCTGAAAGCAGCGGCATCCGTCAACGGCGAGATCCTTCAGACGCTGCGCGGACGAAGCTTCGCCACGCTCACCGACCTCGACCAGGCCCTGATCGACCTGGACGGCACGGAGAACAAATCCCGACTGGGCGCGAATGCGATCGTCGGCGTCTCCATCGCCGCCGCACGCGCCTTCGCCGAGACCGCCGGCGTGCCGCTGTGGCGCTCCTTCGTCGGCGAGGTGAACGAGCCGCGCATGCCGGTCCCGCACTTCAACGTCATCAACGGCGGCGTGCACGCCCTCAACGAGCTCGACTTCCAGGAGTTCATGATCGCCCCCATCGGTGCCCCGAACATGGCCGAGGCCGTCCGCGCCGGCTCCGAGGTCTACACCGCTCTCCGCAAGATCCTGCACGAGCAGGGCATGGCCGTCGGCCTCGGCGACGAGGGCGGCTTCGCCCCCGAGATCGCCCAACCGGAAGACGCACTCGACCTCCTGGTCAAAGCGATCGGCGCCGCCGGCTACACGCCCGGCCTCGACGGCATCGCGATCGCGATGGACCCGGCATCCAGCGAGTTGTACCACGACGGCGCCTACCACGTCGCCGGCACCGTGTTCTCAAGCGACGAGATGATCGAGCGCTACGCGCAGATCGTCGACCGCTATCCGGTCTGGCTGCTGGAGGACGGATTGGCCGAGTCCGACTGGGATGGCTGGCAGAGGCTCACCGACCGCCTGCAAGAAAAGGTCGAGCTGGTCGGCGATGACATCTTCTGCACCAACCCGAAGATCATCGCAGAGGCGATCGAAAAGCACGTCGGCAACGCCTCCCTCATCAAGGTCAATCAGATCGGCACCGTCACCGAGACACTCGAGGCGATGCGGGTAGCACGCGACGGCGGCTACGCCCAGTTCGTCTCCCACCGCTCCGGCGAGACCGAGGACTCCTTCATCGCCGACCTCACCGTCGGCACCGGTGCCGGACACCTCAAGACCGGCGCTCCCGCTCGAGGAGAGCGTGTCGCCAAGTACAACCGCCTCGTCGAGATCGCGGACAGCGTCGAACTCCCCTACGGGCTGTAGCAGCGCCACCGTCATGCCGCACCGCCCCCGCCCGGCGGTGCGGCATGCGACTTTCAGCCAACTGCTGCGCGGACAGGCGCGGGAGAGGACGAAGCGAAGGTCGAGGGGCCTGCCGTCATCCGCTAGCATCAGTCGTGGCGATGGATCCCGCCAGAACGTCTTCGGTCGTTCGAACCGCCCGAGCTGATGGTTCCTACTCTCCCTGCGGAGGGTAGTTGAGCGCGCCGGCGGTCGGATTCTCCTCGGGGGCCCACATCCTGTACCCCTCCTGGAGACCACCCGTGTTCAAAACCGCCAGCGACGTGCTCGCTTTCATCAAGGAACAGGACGTGCGCTTCGTCGACGTCCGCTTCACCGACCTGCCGGGTGTGCAGCAGCACATCACGATCCCGGCCTCCACCGTGGACGAGGCCTTCTTCGCAGAAGGCATCGCCTTCGACGGCTCCTCCATCCGCGGCTTCGCGAACATTCACGAATCGGACCTTCAGCTCATCCCAGACCCGTCCACCGCCTACCTCGACGCCTTCCGCAAAGAGCGCACGCTCAACCTCATCTTCGACATCTACAACCCGCGCAACGGCGAGATCTACGCGAAGGACCCGCGCCAGGTCGCCAAGAAGGCCGAGAAGTACCTCGCCTCCACCGGCATCGCCGACACCGCGTTCTTCGCCCCCGAGGCCGAGTTCTACATCTTCGACGACGTCCGCTACGAGGTGAAGCAGAACGGTGCGTTCTTCCACGTCGACTCCGAAGAGGGCGCCTGGAACTCGGGTCGCGTCGAGGAGGGCGGCAACCTCGGCAACAAGACCCCCTACAAGGGCGGCTACTTCCCCGTCTCCCCCGTCGACAAGCAGGCCGACCTGCGCGACGACATCTCGCTGAAGCTGATCGACGCGGGCCTGGTGCTGGAGCGCGCGCACCACGAGGTCGGCACCGGCGGCCAGGCGGAGATCAACTACCGCTTCGACACGATGGTGCACGCGGCCGACGACATCCTGAAGTTCAAGTACATCGTCAAGAACACGGCCGAGCTGTGGGGCAAGACCGCCACGTTCATGCCGAAGCCCCTCTTCGGCGACAACGGCTCGGGCATGCACACCCACCAGTCGCTGTGGAACGGCTCGCAGCCGCTGTTCTACGACGAGGCCGGCTACGGCGGCCTCTCCGACATCGCCCGCTGGTACATCGGCGGCATCCTGACCCACGCGCCGGCCCTGCTGGCGTTCACGAACCCGACGGTGAACTCGTACCACCGCCTCGTTCCGGGCTTCGAGGCGCCCGTCAACCTGGTCTACTCGGCCGGAAACCGCTCGGCGGCCATCCGCATCCCGATCACGGGCACGAACCCGAAGGCCAAGCGCATCGAGTTCCGCGCACCGGACGCGTCCGGCAACCCGTACCTCGCCTTCGCGGCGCAGCTCATGGCGGGCCTCGACGGCATCCAGAACCGCATCGAGCCGCACGAGCCCGTCGACAAGGACCTCTACGAGCTTCCCCCCGAGGAGGCCAAGCAGATCCCCCAGGTCCCCGGCTCGCTCGACGCCGTGCTCAACGCGCTCGAGGCCGACCACGACTTCCTCACCAAGGGCGGCGTGTTCACCGAGGAGCTCATCGAGACCTGGATCGAGTACAAGCGCGAGAAGGAGCTCAAGCCCCTCGCTCAGCGCCCCCACCCCTTCGAGTACGAGCTCTACTACGGCGTGTGACCCACGGGTGAGCTGATCATGGCCTTCTACTGCTGGGCCTGCTACGGGCGCAACGACCACACCACGGGAGCGTGCGTGCATTGCGGCCACGAGATCAGCCCACCCGCCGAGGCGACGGAGACGCAGCGCCTGATCTGGGCGCTGCGTCATCCGGACCCGGATGTCGCGATCATCAGCGCCCGCCGCCTGGGCGCCGAAGGCAACGCCGAGGCGGTCTCTGCGCTTCGCGAGGCAATCGATCGGCCGCCCGACCCTTACGTGGCCGGTGAGGCGTTGCATTCGCTACTCGCCCTCTCCACAGTCGACAACGAGAAGCAGTTGTTGGAGCGACTTGCGGCCGGTGGTCCGTTCATGCTGCGGCGGCAAGCCGAACGCGCACTCGCCGCTGCCCCGGCTTCCTCGCCAGTAGCCGACGACGGTGAAGCCCGCGAAGCCGGCATCTCGGGTGTCGCAGGCGACTCCGGAGTCGGCGTCTAACCTCCTGCCAATCCACTCTGGCCACGAAGGCACACTGGCTTCTAGCCGCCGCGCGGCCGGCGTCATCCCAGATGTCCCCCGGCCGCGTATTCGCGGGATCTGACCGGATGGCCGCCACTTGTGCGGATCTCTGACGAGACGCTCGCCGTTTCATCCAGGGCCGGCATCGAGGTTTCTCAGGCAGCAGAATCTCAATGAAATCATCGTGTCGCCGGCCGACGCGCGAGATGACCCGCCGTTCAGGAGTCGACCCGGTCCTTAGCGGTGTGAGGGTCGTGCCCGAAGATGCGCTGGTAGAGGTCGTCGCCGTAGCTGGTGGGCAGTGGTTCGCCTTCGATGAGCTTGAAGGTGCGCTCGCGTTCGGCGCGCAGGAAGTAGGTGTCTTCGTTTCCGGTGAAGCTGTGGGCGAGGTCGTATTGGTGGGTGACGAACACCACGCGGATGTGATTGTCCAGCAGGGCGTGG
This sequence comes from Gryllotalpicola reticulitermitis, assembly GCF_042651345.1. Classification (NCBI taxonomy): domain Bacteria; kingdom Bacillati; phylum Actinomycetota; class Actinomycetes; order Micrococcales; family Microbacteriaceae; genus Gryllotalpicola; species Gryllotalpicola reticulitermitis. Next base: position 394,674 of record NZ_JBHSCN010000003.1, on the reverse strand, counting down.
ATGACCTGGCGGCCGATCTCGGAGCCTTCGCGTTCGTTGGTGGCCGCGAAGGACTCGTTGAAGAGCATGATGCTGCCGGGCTTCAGGTGCTGGACGATGTCGTGCATGCGCACGAGCTCCTCGTCGAATTTGCCGCTGGTCATGCTCTCGTCCTCTTCGCGCTTGAAGTGGGTGAAGAGGCCGGACGCGACACTGAGGCTGAGCGATTCGGCGGCGACGAACATGCCGGCCTGCATCATCAACTGCGCCAACCCCACGCTGCGCAGGAAGGTGGACTTGCCGCCGCGGTTGGCGCCCGTGACCATGATCAGCGGCTTGCCGTCGGCGCGCACGTCGTTGCCGGTCACCGGGTCGTCGCTGACGAAGGCGAGGCTCACGTCGTAGAGCCCGTCGCTGGAGAACGCGTCGTCCTCGGCGGGCGCCGGGTCGGGGAACGCGAACGGGTGCCCCTTGCTCTCGAGGATGTGCTGGGCGTTCAGGCAGCCGAGGTAGAAGCCGAGCTCGAGGCGCATCATCGCGAAGAAGCTCAGAATGTGGTCGGTGGAGCGTGCCAGCGCGTCGGCGACGAGGTTGAGACCCCGTCCGCGCATCTCGGTCAGCGCGTTCGCGCCGGCCTCGTCGCGGTCGGCAATGCGGAAGTACGGGTCCGGATGCGTCAACGAGTTGATCCGGTCGGAGAAGCTCTGCCTCTCCTGGTTCGGACGGCGCAGCACGAGCGCGCTCACCTTGCCGCCGTGATCGAGGCCGGCGCTGATGAGGACGCCATTGCGGAAGCGGAGGCGGCGCAGGTGCCGGTCGATCTCGGCGAAGTAGTCGTCGTCCAGCTCGTCGAGCGTCATCCGGAAGAAACGCCCGAAGCCGGCGGACTCGAAGTCGCCTTGATGCTCGGCGGCGATCTGCCGCAGGGTGCGCAGCATCGAGACGAAGATCTCGAGCACCTCGATGGCGCGCTGCAGGATCGCGGCGGGGTTCCGGTCGCTCATCCATCCGTAGACCTTCCGCTCCCGCGTGATCGCCTCCACCGCCAGGTCGTACAGCTCGCGGACGACGGCCTCCTGCCGCTGGCAGTCCAGCAGCACCTCCTGCCGGTACCGGATCTCCTCAATCGTGGTGAGCGGCTCGAGCAGCACACGGGAAGCGACCTCGGCGAGGAAGCGATCGCCCTGCGCCATCGCCGTCACGAGAGGCGTCAGTTCGACGTCCTGCACGATGGCTTCCGCGTTCCACGGTGGCTGCGGGGACTCGGGCAGGTCGTGGTCGGCGAACAGCAGCCAGGTCTTCATGAGGCGATCCGTTCCGTGAGCTGGTCGTGGGTGAGCCCGTACTTCTCCGCGAGCGCGACCGCGTAGGCGAGGCCGTCGGCGGGGCGGCGTTCGAGCTTGAAGGTGCGGGTCGCCGGCTCAGCAGGATCTACGGCGGCGACCATGCTCACGGTCGTGTCGCTCAGCGTGGTCAGCTCGTCGATGAAGGTCACGCACAGGGCGAGGATGTCCCGCTCGATGATCTCCTGCAGCACGGCCGTGCCGAGCAGGATGGCGTCGTCCAGGGTCGTGGAGTTGAAGATCTCGTTCATCACGATGATCGAGTCGCCCGTGGCGGCCTGGAGGATGTCGTGGATGCGCACGAGCTCGTCTTCGAGCTTGCCGTGCAGCGTGGTGATGTCCTCCTCCTTTTCGTAATGGGTGAACAACTGGTCGAAGAGGAACAGCGCGGCATCCGTGCCGGGCACGGGTAGACCGAGGTTCGCCAGCCAGTGCAACTGCCCGAAGGTGCGGGAGAAGGTGGTCTTGCCGCCCTGGTTGGCGCCGGTGACGACGATGACCCGCTCGTTCTCCTCCAGATGGAAGGAGTTCGTGACCACGGGCTTCTTCTCGGAGACAAGCTTGTCCGCAAGCGCCAGGTCGAAGACGTCGCTCGCGCGGGAGGCCTTGTCCCGGGTCACGCGCGGCATCGTGAAACTCAGACCGGCCGCCGACACGCGCTCGGTGTGCTCGAGGTAGCTGAGGTAGAACTGCAGGCCCCGGTCGGTGTCCGCGACGGCCGGGTCCACGTAGCGGTCCTGGTTCTCCCGCACGTACCGGTCGAGCGCGGCGAACGTCTCCGGGTTCGCCTTCGCGACGAGCTCCAAGGTGTTCTCCTCCACCGTGTCCAACCACAGAGAGCTGCGGAACTGCACGAGATGGTCCTTCACCTCGCCCTGCCGGAAACGTGCGAACGTCGCCTCGACCTCCGCGCTGTAATCCGCCTGATCCGCGTACGGGGTGACGGTCACCTTCAAGCCGTCCAAGAGCATGGTGAAGCGGATCGCGTCCAGATCCGCACGGATCTTCTCGCCCTGCTCGGCCAACCGCGTGAACTCCGGGCCTGCGACATACGCCTGCAGCCAGTCGCGCAGCCCCTGCATGCCCGAGGACTCCAGCTCGTCACCTGCGAGGGCCTCGGCGAAGTCGCGCACGGCGTGCTGGTACGTGAGCATCGCCGACAGCAGCCAGAACTCCTTCTGCCGCGCGGCATACAGCTTGGAAAGCTGCGCCAGCCGGCTGCGGTGCGTGGTCATCGCCTGCGCGAAAGCGGTCGCGTGCGCGTGCACCTCGTCCCGGGCGAGATCCGCGTAGACCTGCTGCCGGTACTCGACCTGCTGCGTGCTCGTCAAAGACGTATAGAAGATCGGCTCCAGCCGATAGTCGTCACGGCCGCTCGTGAGCGTCGCGACGATCTGGTCCAGGTTCAGGTCGTGGAAGCACGACGGCTCCTCCGACACGAGCGCCGGCACGCCGCTGGTGTGAGGGAAGAGGATGCTGCGGAAGTCAGCGGGCTTGTGCTGCGGGTCTGTCACGGGGTCTGCTCCTACCTGTGGTCATGCGTGACGCATGGTGCTGCAGGTAGAAGCCATCAGCGGACCGTTCCGCGGTTATACGGCGAGCCTCATCGCCGCCCTCAGTCTGCACCCTGCACGCGGGTTTCGCCAGGTTGCCCGCGCGACTTGCGGGGCCTGGGGCGTGCACGAGCCCCTTGAACATGGAGTTTCCGTGGCGGCGACCATGAGCCATACCGCCGCCTCGTCAGCCGGGGGCTTCCACCCAAGCGGTGTTTTCTGATAATGATTGCGACGACGGAATATCCGTCACGGTGGTGGGGCCCACCGTAGATAACCGCGATCAACGTCGACAACGGTCCCTATCCGGTGCGTTTCTATGCGTCCGAGATAGGAGGAACTGAGTCCGGATGATCGAGTCGCCACACGTCGGAAGACACCGGCGCTTCGCAGCAGAGCGCGAGGCCGAGACGGACGGCATGCGTCACGGCTGACAGGCGTGACCGAATCCGGCGTCAGCTATTGGCGTCACTTCGTGTCCGGGCGAGCAGCGTATTCAACGCAGAATCACGCGCCGTGCCAGATAACTCAACGAAAGCGAATGGAACTATGGCGAAAACAGAATCGACCCTGACCACGTGGCGCGCCTACGGAGGTGGCGGGCTCCTGATCGGCGGATTCTTGTGGCTCGTCGCCGTGATCGTGTGCCAGCTCGCCTCCAGCACGGACACCGCATTCCGATGGGTTGAGCTCGTCGGTCTCATCGTGGTCGGGCTCGGCTTCATCGTGCTTGCCATCGGGCGTTCGGGCTCGAACCGCATTGTCGGGAAGAACCTGGTGGGAAAGATAGCGTTGTGGGTGGCCGCGTTCGGCTTCCTGGTCTGGGGCATCTGGGACATCGTCACCCGCAGTTTCCCCGACGCCACCAAGCTCCCTGACATAGCCCAATGGATCATCGCGATCGCGATCTTCGTGGGCACGGTAGTGGCTGCCGTGACCATCCAGTGGCGGGGCGTGGCCGGCCCGATCGGGAAGTGGGCGCTGTACGCGGTCGCGCTCCTCGCCCTCCTTTTTCTCCTGCTGCCTTTGTTCAGCGTCACTGGCCTGGGCGTGTGGTGGGTGGGGTTCATCTTCGCGATCATCACCGCCCTGACGGGACTGGCTTACTTCCTGAATCCGTGGCCGACATCCCCGACAGGGGAATAATCCGAGGCGGGCAGTGCCGCTGCGGACAACTCATCCCGCAGAGACCACTGCCCGCCGGCTCCCAGAGTCCCCGCCCCAGGATGATGACGCGCGACCACCACGGGAATCCATCTACTCCCGCAGGCCGCGCACACTGCATGGGCTACCACTTTCGGAGGGCGCTAGCATGGGTTCCACGGTGATGGATCCCGCCGAGCCGATTCCCGGCTGAACCGCCCTCGTGCTGATGGCTTCCTACCCCCTGAGATCAGGAGAGGTGGAAGCATGTCCGAATCGGCGCTCGAGATGGTCGTGGAGATCCCGCGCGGAGGCCGCAACAAGTACGAAGTCGACCACAAGTCCGGGCGGGTGAAGCTCGACCGGACCCTGTACACGCAGATGGTCTACCCCGCCGACTACGGCTTCATCGAGCACACCCTCGCCGACGACGGCGACCCCATCGACGCCCTCGTGCTGCTGGAAGAGCCGACCTTCCCCGGCGTCCTCGTCGACGTGCGCCCCGTCGGCGTGTTCCGCATGGAGGACGAGAACGGCAAGGACGCCAAGATCCTCGCCGTGCCCGCCAGCGACCCCCGCTGGGCGTGGGTGGACGACATCGACGACGTGCCCGCACCGACGAAGGACGCCATCGCACACTTCTTCACCCACTACAAAGACCTCGAGCCCGGCAAGTTCGTCAACGTCCACGGCTTCGGCACCCGCGCCGAGGCCGAGGCACTCGTGCAGGCGGCGGTCCACGCTTACCGTCTCGCCGATAGCTACGAGAGCTGAACGGTGAGCCGCACCAACCCCGGCCCTGACCGGCCGGGCCGTCGCCGGCCACGGTGGCTCACGCTCGGGGTGACCAGCATCGGGGCGACCAGTTTCTTGTCCGACACCGGGCACGAGATGGTCACCGCCATCCTGCCGAGCTTCATCACGAGTGTCCTCGGCGGATCGGCCGCCGTCCTCGGCGTCATCGAAGGGTTCTCCGACGCGCTCACCGGACTCAGCAAGCTCGCCGGCGGCCCCCTGGCCGACGACCCGAGGCGGCGCCGACGCATGGCCTCCGGCGGATACACCGTCACCGCAGTCGCCACCGCCGCCATCGGCCTCGCGGTCGCGACCTGGCAGGCCGGCATCCTGCGCGGCATCAGCTGGGCCGCCCGCGGCTTCCGCTCCCCCGCCCGCGACAGCATGCTCGCCACCCTCGCCGCCGAAGGCGCTACCGGTCGCGCCTACGGGGTCGAGCGCGCCGGTGACAACCTCGGCGCCGTCATCGGGCCGCTCCTCGGCGGGGCGCTTGCCACCTGGATCGGCATCCGACCCACCATCTGGGTCTCCGTCATCCCCGGCCTCCTCGCCGCTGTCGCCATCGGCATCGCCGCCCGACAAGCGCGCCGCATCGTCGCCGACGCCCCGGAAGGCAGAGTCCGGCTGCTGGCCGGGTACCGGCGGCTGCGCGGCACCGGGTTGTTGCGCGTGCTGATCCCGATCGCCCTCTTCGAGGGCGGCAACCTCGCCGCCACCCTCCTCATCCTGCGCGCCAACGAACTCCTCATCGCCGAAGGCCTCCCGACCACAGCCGCGATCGCGCTGACCACCGTCCTCTACGCCGCCTACAACGCCGCCGCGGCGCTGCTGTCGATTCCCGCCGGAGCGCTCATCGACCGCATCGGCGCCCACACCGTCCTCGCTCTCGGCGCCGCGGCCTATGTCGCCGCATATCTCGGGCTCGCGTTCACTAAACCTGCCTGGGGGCTCGTCCTGCTGTTCTTCGTGCTCGGCGGCATCGGGATCGGACTCGGCGAGACCGCAGAGTCGACGCTCGTCGCCCAGCATGTTCCTGACGCGATGCGCGGCTCCGGATTCGGCATGCTCGGCCTCGTCCAAGCCGGCGGCGACCTCACCGCCACCGTCGTCGGCGGCGCCATCTATACCGCAGCTGGCGCCGCGGCCTGCTTCAGCTACGCCGGGGCGTGGATGGCTGCCGCGGGGATCACGGCGGTCCTCGTCCGGCCGAAGACTAGATGACGCTGCCCACCCACAGGCCGAGCAGTCCGACCAGGACCGTGACGGCAATGATCGCGACCCCGTTGGTCAGCGCCATCGTGTACTCGCGGTCCTGAACCAGGCGCATCGTCTCGATGCTGGCGGTGCTGAAGGTCGTGTAGCCGCCCATGATCCCGGTGCCGAGGACCAGCTCCCAGCTCTGCGACAGCACCGTGGACAGCAGCAGCCCCGTCAGCACGCCGAGGATGAAGGATCCGGTGACGTTGATGACCGCGGTCCCGAACGGGAACACCGTACGGAAGCGCCCACGAATCAGCCCGTCGATGACGAAGCGCGCCGCGGCGCCGATGCCGCCGGCCACGCAGATGCCGAGAAAGACGAGAGGGCTCGGGCTCACTGCGCCTGCCCCTTCGGCGTGGTCCCCCACCGATGCGCCTCAGCGGCCGCCGCGATGCCCGCGAATCCGGCCGCCGCCCCCGCGATGACGCTGATGAGCGCGTAGAAGATCCCGACGACGGCGTGACCACCGGTGATCGCGGTCGCCGTTCCCACCGCCAGCGTGCTGTACGTCGTGTAGCCGCCCATGAAGCCGGTGCCGATCAGCAGCCGCAGGCGGCGTCGGTGGCCTTCGTCGGGGCCGAGGCGGCGCAGCAGCTCGAGGACGACACCGAGCGCGAACGCGCCGGTGATGTTGATCACGAAGATCCCCATCGGGAACGCGCCCAACGGCGGGATCACGAGACTGAGCGCCTCACGCACCCCCGAGCCGACGGCACCGCCGAGCGCGACGATGCCGACATAGCTCCACCGCAGATGCACCGGACGTGCGGGCCTTGCCGGCCTGATGTCATCGACCTCGACATCGCTGTCGACAGGTAACTCGTCGACGTGCTCCGCCTGTCGCAGGCTCTCGTTGTTCTCGTCCAGCCTGTGTCCCTTTCTATTCGAGTCCATAGCGCAGCGTGGGTTCCTGTTTCTCGATCCGCATCAGTCGGTTGTATTTGACTACTCGCTCGCCGCGCGCCGGAGCGCCGGCCTTGATTTGGCCGACGCCGGTACCGACGGCGAGGTCGGCGATGAAGTCATCGCCGGTCTCGCCCGAGCGGTGGGAGATCATGCATCTCATGGAATTCTGGCGTGCGACCGCGATCGCGTCGAATGTCTGGCTCACGGTCCCGATCTGATTGAGCTTGATCAGGGCGGCATTGGAGTAGCCGTTGTCGGCGCCGGATTGGATGCGTCGTGCGTCCGTGACGTAGAGATCGTCGCCCACGATCTGGACCTTGTCGGAGATGCGATCGAAGAGGATGCCCCAGCCTTGGTGGTCGTCTTCGGCGAAGCCGTCCTCGATGCTCCACAGGGGGTAGTCGGAGGCGAGTTGCACGTAGTAGTCCGCGAGTTGCTGCCGGTTGAGGTCTTTGCCGCCCAGCCGGTACACCCCGTCGCCGCGGTAGAAGCCGTTGGCGGCCGAGTCGATGGCGATCTTGACCTGATCAGTGGTGTAGCCCGCCGCGAGGATCGCGTCGGTGAGCAGATCGAGCGCCTCGCTGGGGTGGGAGATGGGCGGGGCGAATCCGCCCTCGTCTCCGAGGCCGACTCCGCCATATGCAGAGTTCACTTTGTTCGCGAGGACGTGGTAGATCTCGCTGCCGGCTTGGATCGCGTGTTCCTCGTTCGCGGCGCCGATCGGGGCGAGCATGAACTCTTGAAAGTCCAGTTCATTGGCCGCGTGAGCGCCGCCGTTGAGGACGTTGAAGTGCGGCACGGGGAGGAGCGCGGTTGATCCTGTGACGGCGCTGATCCACCGGTAAAGGGGGAATCCGGTGGCGTATGCCAATCCCCGTGCCGCAGCCATTGAGACGGCCACTGTCGAGTTCGCCCCGAGACGGGACAGGTTCGGGATGCCGTCGAGTTCCCGGAGTGCGTCGTCGATCTCTGTGATGCTGGTCCACGGAGTGGACATCAGGAGTTCTGAGATTTCACCGGTCACTGCGGCCACTGCCTTGTGAACGCCTCGACCTTGGAACGAGTGGCCGCCATCACGGACCTCAGCAGCTTCAAAAGCACCCGTGGACGCACCTGCGGGTGTTGATGCCACCACTGTTGTCCCGTCGTGAAGAGTCAGGGACACCTGTAGGGTTGGCCAGCCGCGCGAGTCAAGGATCTGTTCGGCGTCTACGGCGATGACAGTCATGGTGGTTCCCGGGACGCCGGGGTATTCACCGACGAGTTCGATCGGGGATGAGCCTGCTGACGACGGATTGTTCATCATGTGCCTCCTTGTGCTGCGACTTCGGCCGCGGCGGCCAGGGCGGATTCTTCGTCGAGATAGCGGCCGCCCCTGGCGACGGGCGTGAGCTCAGGAGTGAAGTCGTACACCAGCGGATGCCCCGTCGGGATGTTCAAATCGGCGATCTCATCGTCGTCGAGCTTGTCCAGGATGGCGCACACTGCTCGCAAGGAGTTGCCGTGGGCGACCAGAAGGATGCTCTCTCCCGTGCGCAGCCGAGGAAAGACCCTCTCGCTCACGAACGGACCGAGCCGGGTAATCACGTCGCGCAACGACTCCGTGTAGGGCAGCGCCTCGCTAGGCAAACCATGGAAGGATGCCTGCGCGGCCAGCCGACGGTGCAGCGCCTCAGACATGCGGGGCGGCATGCCCGTGACGGAGCGGCGCCAGTGTCGGAACTGCTGACTTCCGTATCGGTGCAGCACGTCCGCCTTGGACTGCCCGGTCAAAGCCCCGTAACTGCGCTCGATGAGCCTCCAGTCGAACTCGACGCCCTCCAAGTCGAAATCGAGAGACGCGGCAGCGATCGTGGCTGAGGTGCGGGCGCGCCGCAACGGCGAGGAGAAGATCGCTGCAATCGCCACTCCCGCGGTGGCGACCAATTCCGCTCCACCCAGAGACTCTCGGATTCCGGCCGGCGTGAGCGGCACATCAAGAGCACCGGTGAACAGGCCGTTGGCGTTGGCGACGCTCTCACCATGCCGAAGCAGAACAAGCCGGCCCATCTCTTCGCCCACGCGTCACCTACCCAGATCGGTAGGATCCGTCAGCCAACAGGGCGGTTCGAGCATGATGCTCCGGCGGGGTCCATCGCCGTCGAATGCGACAGTACACGACTTCGCCGACATAGCGGCGCCGCTGCCGGCGGGTCAAGGGTGTGGCGTTCCTTGACCGGGCGTGATTGGTTTGGTCTACTGAATCCGGCGATGGAGCTCGCCAGGACGATGCCGTCCGAACCGCGCTTGCGCTGATAGCCCCTGATCCCCTCAACGGGAGAAGGAGCACGACATGCGCACAACTGCCAGGGCAGAAGCAGCCCTCGACGCAGGTGGCGCGCGTGCAGAGGTGGCCGCGTGCTGACCCTCTCGCCCGTCGTCACGCAGGTCCTGCAGGTGGCGACCATCGTGCTCGCCTCCCCCGGCATCACGGGTGTGATGGCGCAGGTGGAGGCGCGGATGCAGGGCCGGCGCGGCCCGCGCATCCTGCAGCCCTACTTCGATCTGGCCAAGCTGTTCCGCAAGGAAGCGCTCATGCCGGCCGGGGTTGGGCCGTTCTTCCTGCTCGCACCCGTGCTGGCCTTCGCCTGCTACCTGACGGTGCCGCTGCTGATCCCGGTGCTGACCACCTATGCGCTGCCGCTGGGCGACATGGGCGACATCCTCGGCGGCGGCATCATCCTCGCGTTCGCGAGCTTTGTCGTCGCCGTCGCAGCCGGCGAGACCGGGGATCCGTATGCGCAGCTCGGCGCGAGCCGCGCCAAGACCTTCGGGGCGATCACGGAGCCGGTGGTGCTGCTCGTGGTCTTCACCGTCTCGCTGCTGACCGCGACGGACCTGCCGTACGTGCTGGCGGCGACGGTGACGAGCGGGCCGGCGCAGATCGTGCGGCCCGCGCACCTGCTGGCGTCGGCCGCGCTGTTCATGGTGATCCTGTTCGAGACGGGCCGCATCCCGATCGAGACGCACTCGGGCACGATCGAGCTGGGGATGATCGAGGAAGGCCGCTCCTTCGAGCACTCCGGCCCGTATCTCGCGCTGCTGAAGTGGGGGTCGAGCGCGAAGCAGCTGATCTTCTTCACGATCTTCCTGAACGTGTTCGTCGCCCCCTGGGGGCTCGCCTCCACCCACAGTCTGGGGCGGGTGCTGCTGGCGATCGTGGCCCTTTTGGCGAAGGCGATCGTGCTGGGGGTCGTGGTGACGGTGATCGACAACACCTTCGCGAAGCTGCGCCTGTTCCGCATCACCGAGTTCGTCTCGGCGGCGTTCCTGCTGGCCGTGCTCGCGATCTTCACCCTCTATCTGGGAGGCGGCTAGTCATGCATCCGCTCGTCCTCGCCGCGGTCTCGCGGCCCGCACCGACGGTGTTCGACGGCACCGCGAACACGGTCGCGGTGATCGTGCTGCTGCTGGAGTTCGGGATGCTGCGCGCCTCCCTCTTCCGGGCCCAGGTGCGCCTGTACGCGGCGCAGTCCTTCGTGGTGAGCGTGCTCGCCGGGGTAGTGGCGGTCGGGCGCGGGGTGCCGGAGCTGTTCATCCTCGCCGCGGTCTCCTTCCTGCTGAAGGCGGTGATCGTGCCCCTCGTGATGCTGCGCCAGCTGCGCGACAGTCCGAGCGAGATCGCCGGCTCCGGCACGCTCGGAGTGGCGAGCGAGGTGATCGTGTCGATCATCGTCGCCGGCTTCGGGTTCTTCGCCGTCGGCGCCCTCGGCATCCACTCGGACGTCCTGCCGACCGCGGCGCTCAGCCTGGCGGTGGCGGTGATCCTGGTCTCCTTCGTGCTGATGATCCTGCGACGGGACGTCATCAGCCAGGCGATCGGATTCTTCTCGCTCGAGAACGGCGTGTCGATGGCGAGCCTCGTCGTCGCCGCAGGCCTGCCGCTGATCCTCGAGGTGGCGTTCCTCTTCGACCTGCTGGTGGCGGTGGTGGTGTTCGGGGTCATCATCCGCGTCCAGTCGCAGCGCACGAAGTCGTACTCCACCGTCCACCTCGACCGGCTGCGAGGCTGACATGGCTTCCTCCGCCCTCCTGATCCTGTTCCTCGTGCCGGCCGCGATGACGGTGCTGTGCCTCGTGCTGCCTCGGCAGGCCAACGAGATCGGCACGATCGTCGCCGCGACGATCAGCTTCGTCCTCGCGATCACGCTCGCCCCCGCAGCCACGCACGGGGTCATCACCGCTCCGCCCTTCCTGCGGGTGGACGCCCTGTCAGAGGTGTTCCTGCTCGCGACCGCGTTCCTCTACCCGGTCACCGCCATCTACACGGTGGGCTACTTCTCCCACGAGCGCGGCATGATCCGCCGCGGCGGCAGGGATGCGCTGCCGATGTTCGGCCGCTACTCGCGGCTGTTCTACCTCGGCTTCAACCTCTTCGCCTGGTCCATGATCGCCGCACCGCTCGTGAACGGGCTCGCGCTGCTATGGATCGCCGTGGAGGTGACGACCGTCGTCTCGGCGCTGCTCGTGTCGATCGACCGCACCCAGGAGGCGACCGAGGCGGCGTGGAAGTACGTGCTCATCGCCTCCAGCGGCCTCGGCATCGGACTCTTGGCGACGATCATCCTCTACTACGCCGGATCCACCGTCATCGGCGAGTCCTACGACCTCGGCCTCGCCCCACTCCTGCAAGTCGCCCACAAGCTGCCCGCGACACCGGTCGAGCTAGCCTTCGGCCTCGCGGTGGTCGGCTACGGAACGAAGGTGGGCCTGTTCCCGGTGCACACCTGGCTCCCCGACGCGCACTCCGAGGCCCCGACCCCGATCTCCGCCCTGCTGTCCGGGGCGCTCTTGGCGACGAGCTTCTACGCGATCCTGCGCTACTACCAGATCGCCACCGCCGCTCTCGGGCACGCCTTCCCGCAGAACACGCTGCTGATCTTCGGCGTGCTCTCTCTGCTGCTGGCGGCGCTGTACCTGTTCGCGCAGAAGAACATCAAACGGATGCTCGCCTACTCCAGCGTCGAGCACATGGGCGTGCTCGCCATCGGCGTCAGCTTCGGCGCACCGATCGCCCTCGCCGGGGTCCTCCTGCACGTCCTCGCCCACGCCGCCGCGAAAGGCACCGCGTTCATGGGGGCCGGCACCTTGGTGCACAAGTTCGACACGAAGGAAATGGCCGGGATGCGCGGGGGCATCCGTTCCCTGCCGTGGAGCGGCCCGGTGTTCCTCGTCGCGATCTTCTCCCTCGGCGCACTCCCACCATTCGGCATGTTCCGCAGCGAGTTCCAGATCGTCACCGGCGGCGTCGCATCGGGTCACGGAGTGGTCGCAGCGATCCTCCTCGTCCTGGTCTCGTGCGCGTTCTTCGGCCTCATGATCGCCACGACCCGCGTCCTCTTCCAGCCCGGCCCCGCACCCTCCCTGCCGCGCTCGGAGCCGAGCTACTGGATGGTCGTCCCCGTGTTGATCGGCGTCGCCGCGCTGCTTCTCCTCGGGGTGCACCCGCCCGAGGTGCTGCAGGAGTTGCTGACCCGCGGGGCGGCCGAGCTGAACGGAGCCTCCTCATGACCCGGCACCCGTACGAAAGCCCGGACGAGTGGCACGACGCCGTGCTGTCCGCGGTGGCACGCGGCATCCGTTTTGCCGGGCTGTACAGCACCGCCAACGGCCCCGCCGCGCGTCTCATCGCGCTGCTGGCCACGCCTGACGGCTTCGACACCATTGAAGTACCGGTCACCACGGACCCGATGGGACGCCGCGAGTACCCGTCGCTCAGCCCGCAGCTGCCGCCCGCGTTCTGGTACGAGCGCGCCCTGCACGACCTGTCCGGCCTCACGCCTGTCGGGCACCCGCGCCCGGACCCGCTGCTGCTGCCCCTCTCCCCCGGCAGCGCCCACCCCGAGCCTGGCTCAGACGGCGACGGGGCGCGGGTGACCGCCCGCACCGACACGCAGGGCCCCGTGGATGTGACCGGGCACGGCCTGTTCACGCTCACCTTCGGGCCGGTGCGGTCCGGGGTGTTCGAGTCGATCGAGTTCCTGCTGGAGACGCCGGGCGAGGACATCCCGCACCTCAACATCCGCCCGCACTTCAAGCACCGCGGCGTCGCCAAACGCTTCGAAGGACGCACACCCGACGACGGCGTCCTGGTCGCCGAACGGGTCGAGGGAATCGCATCCGTCGCCCATGCCCTCGCCTTCAGCCACGCCACCGAAGCCGCCGCCGGCATCCTCGTGCCGCCCCGCGCCCAGCATCTGCGCGTCGTGCTCGCCGAGCTCGAACGGATCGCGAACCACCTCGACGTCGCAATGCGGTTGACGGATGCCGCAGGGCTCGCCGTTGCGACCGCCCGCTTCGGGTGGCACAAGGAGATCACCATGCGGATCATGTCCCGGCTCACCGGCAGCCGATTCGGCCGCACCGCCGTCATCCCCGGCGGCGTACGACTCGGACTCACCGCACCCGACGAGGACACGCTCGCCGAGCTGAAGACGCTGGAGCGGCGCATCCGGGACGACGCGCGGCGCACCATGGGCACGCCATCGTTCCTGGACCGGCTGCGCGGCACGGGCCCCCTGGATGCCGACTACGCGGCCGCCTGGGCGCTGCTCGGGCCGATCGGCCGCGCCAGCGGCCAAAGTGTGGACGACCGGTGGCACCACCCCTACGACGGCTACCGGCACCTATCGCTCCCGAGCAGCCCCGCAGTGGATGAGGACGGGGATGCCCGCGCCCGGCTGCGGGTGCGGTGGGCGGAGATCGAGGTCTCCTTCCAGCTCATCCATGCAGCGACCGCCGCGTTCGGCATGCAGTCCGAACAGCGGCTGGTCGCCGACGAACCCGCGCGACCGGCCGACGGGCTCTCGATCGGTGCCGCAGAGGCGCCGCAAGGCGAGGTCCTCTACGCCGTGAGCTTCCAGAATGGGCTCATCGCCCGATGCTTCGCCCGCTCCGCCTCGCTGCACAACCTCGTGGCGTTCCACGACGCGTTCCGCACCGACATCTTCACCGACTTCCCGTTCATCGAAGCGAGCTTCGGCCTCAGCTATGCAGGGGTGGCGATGTGATGCCCTGGGTCCCGCACGGAATCAGCAACGGAAAACTCACCGCCGGGTGGCCGAAGAAGCCCGACGGCTACTTCGACGGGTTCCCCGCCGCGATCGACGTGATCCCGCAGACGAACGCGACCGAGAACGCCCGCGAGGCCGCCGCCCGGTGCCCGACCGGCGCCATCGACGTGGGGGCAGACGGCATCACGCTCGACCGTGGCCGGTGCATCCTCTGCCGTCGGTGCACAACAATCGCCCCCGGCAGCTTCGCGATCCGACGCGGGTCGGACACGGCGCGGGTTGGGCGCAGCGCGCTCGTCGTCGGCGACGTGCAGGAAAACCACGAGGCGCTCCGGCTGCTGCGCCGCAGCATCGCCGAGCGGGTGCGGTCGCTGCGGCAATCGATCCACATCCGGCACGTCGATGCCGGCTCCGACGGCTCCGACGAATGGGAGGTGCAGGCGCTACTGAACCCTGTCTACGACATCCACCGCCTCGGCATCTTCATCACCCCGAGCCCCCGCCACGCCGACATCCTGCTCGTGACCGGCATCGGCACGGAAGGCATGCACGAACCGCTCGCCCGTACCCGGGACGGCATGCCCGACCCCGTCGTCGTCATCGGCGTCGGCGCGGATGCCGCCAGCGGAGGCCTCATCGGCGGCGGCTACACCCAAGGCCTCGGCATCGAACCCCTCGTCAACGTCGACGTGTGGGTGCCCGGCGCCCCAGCCACCCCGTTCAGCATCCTGCACGGCATCCTGCTCGCCCTCGGCCGGCTCCAGCCCCGCACCGGGAAGGAGCAGCCATGACACTCGTCCTCACCGCCGCCGGACTCTTCGCCCTCGCCGCCGTGGTCGGCTGGTTCGCCGGCGTGCCCCGCCGCCGCCTCGGCACGCGGATTCTCGGTCAAGCGAGCTGGGTGCTCAGCATCGCCGGCATCCTCCTCGTGCTGATCGCCGGCTCGAGGCTCTTAGACGGTCGCGCAGTGACGAGCGGGGTTGCTGGGGATGCGTTCACGGAGTCGGCCGTGCACGTCGACCGGCTCTCCGCGCTCTTCCTGCTCATCGCCTTCGGCGTCGCCCTCCCCGCCGTGATCTCCGCCACCGCCTCCCGCGCCGCGCACCGCGCGAGACTCAGCGCAGGCGTGGCCGTCGTACTCCTGGCGACGCTCGTGGTGATCACCGGCGGGAACCTCTTCACCCTGCTGCTCGGCTGGGAGGGCCTCGGCTTCGCGTTCTACCTCGTCGTCGGCTACGACCGCCGCCGACCCGGCCGCGCACGCGCCGCCGTGCTCGCCGCCGCATTCAGCAGCTTCAGTGGCGCCGCCGTGCTGCTGGCCGGATCCCTTCTCTACGCCTACAGCCACACCCTCGACCTCACGGGCATCGCCGACGGTGCACCGCGGCTCGTCCGCGACACCGCCTACGTGCTGTTCATCCTCGGCTTCGCCATCAAGGTCGGCCTCATGCCCGTCCACCTCTGGCTACCGCCCAGCTACGCCGCCGCCCCAGGCCCCGCCCGCGCCATCCTCGCCGGCAGCGCCGTCAACGTCGGCTTCTACGGACTCTGGCGCACCCTCCACATCCTCGGCGCCCCGCCCGCATGGCTCGCCTGCGTCGTCCTCATCGTCGCCGGGCTCACCGCGCTCCTCGGCATCAGCCACGCCGCCGTCCACGCCGACCTCGCCTACCTCATCTCCTGGTCCAGCGTCGAGAACGCCGGCGTCATCCTCACCGGCTACGGCGTCGCCCTCGTCGGCGCCATCACCGGGCAACACGCCTTCCTCGCCGCAGGACTCCTCGCCGCCACCGCACAGGTCATCGCCCACGCCCTCGGCAAATCCCTCCTGTTCGTCGCCGCCGCCGGCATCGAGGACGCCTACGAGACCACCGACCTCGACCGACTCCGCGCCACCGCGCACAACCTCCCGTTCTCCGCCACCGGACTCGTCATCGGCGCCCTCACCCTCGCCGGCATCCCCCTCACCGCCGGCTTCGCCTCCGAATGGCTCACCCTCGAAGCCCTCATGCAGCAATTCCGCATCCAGTCGCTGCCCCTCGACCTGTCATTGGCCGTCGCCGGCGTCCTCGTCGCGCTCACCGTCGGCGTGGCATCCGTCGCCTTCGTCCGCCTCATCGCCCTCACCGCCTTCGGACGCCGCAGCACGCCCCTACGACCCGAACGCCGCCGCTACGAACGCGCCTGGACGCACCGCCTCGGCATCGTCCTGCTCGTGATCGGATGCCTCGGCACCGCCGCCTTCGCACCGCTCGAGCTGCGCACCATCGCCGCAGGCCTCACCCAGATCACCGACGGCACCGCCAGCACCGCCGTCACCGGCAGGTGGATCCTCCAACCCGTCTACTCCGGCTTCTCCGCTCTCTCGCCCAGCTGGCTCTGGATCGTCATTCCCGGCTACGTCCTCCTCATCGCCCTGCTCAGCTGGGCGATCTCCGGCCGCCGACTCCTGCGCGTCCGCCGCGTACCGCCGTGGACCTCCGCCTCTCCCGGCGTCGCCCACGGTCGCGGCTACACCTCCTTCGCCTTCGCCAACCCCATGCGGAAGGTCCTCGCCGCGATCCTCCTCACTCGCGGCGAGCTGCGCCGCGAGGAGGCCCAAACCGGCGGACGCGTCGGCGACGAAGACCGCGGGCCCGGCGCAGTCCAACTCGGCTACACCGTGGACGTCGTCGACATCATCGAACGCTACCTCTACCGACCCCTCATCCCCGCCGCCCGCCGCATCGTGCACGCCGCACAACGCCTGCAGTCCGGGCGCCTCGACGCCTACATGGCCTACATGCTCATCGCCGTGCTCGCCATCCTCGCCGTCGTCACCGGGATCGCCCAATCGTGACCGGACGCTCAGCTGGCGGCCGCGACTCGGGCACAGGCCCCTTTTTCAGTCGACAGATCGTCATCGGCTACGTGATCGGTGCACTCGCTGGGTTGATCTGGTTCACCGCAACGGCCGCCAACGGGGTTCACAGTGTCAGCACGCAGCACGGTCTCGAACTGCTCAGTGAAAACCGAGCGCTGAGCGCCACGATCGACGGCACTCGTCAGAGCGTGACACTGCGCCTGGCGAAGGCAGATGGCACCAACGGCACCCGTGTGCAGTTCTCCTACGTGTCACAACGCGGCGCCGACATCGTGAACGCCGTCGACGAAGCCAAGCTCGCCAAGGGCTTTAACGACCAGATCGACCGCAGCAACCCGATCCTGGACGTCCTTGGCGAACTTGCACCGTTTGCGCTCATGGCTGCGCTGTTCTGGTTCCTCAGCACCCGGCTTGTCGGGCAGAACCCGCTCGGTAACTTCGGCAAGTCGCGGGCGAAGCTCGTCTCGAAGGAGAGCCCGAAGGTCACCTTCGACGACGTCGCCGGTGCCGACGAGGCCATCGAAGAGCTTCAGGAGATCAAGGACTTCCTCAAGGAGCCGGCCAAGTTCCAGGCCGTCGGCGCCCGGATCCCGAAGGGCGTGCTGCTCTACGGCCCCCCTGGAACCGGCAAGACGCTGCTCGCCCGCGCCGTCGCGGGTGAGGCGGGCGTGCCGTTCTACTCCATCTCAGGCTCCGACTTCGTGGAGATGTTCGTCGGCGTCGGCGCTTCGCGCGTGCGCGACCTGTTCGACCAGGCGAAGCAGAACGCGCCGTCGATCATCTTCGTGGACGAGATCGACGCGGTCGGGCGCCACCGCGGCGCGGGCCTCGGCGGCGGTCACGACGAGCGCGAGCAGACGTTGAACCAGCTGCTGGTGGAGATGGACGGATTCGACGTCAAGACGAACGTCATCCTGATCGCGGCGACCAACCGGCCCGACATCCTGGACCCGGCCCTTCTCCGCCCCGGCCGCTTCGACCGCCAGATCGGCGTGGACGCGCCCGACCTGCAGGGCCGCAAGCGCATCCTCGAGGTGCACGGCCGCGGCAAGCCGCTCGCGAAGTCGGTCGACCTCGAGGTCGTCGCGCGCAAGACGCCGGGCTTCACCGGCGCAGATCTTGCCAACGTGCTGAACGAGGCCGCGCTGCTGACCGCGCGCTCCAACGCGCAGCTGATCGACAACCGCGCCCTCGACGAGGCCATCGACCGCGTGGTCGCAGGACCCCAGCGCCGCACCCGCGTGATGAAGGACAAGGAGAAGCTCATCACGGCCTATCACGAGGGCGGCCACGCCCTCGCCGCGGCCGCGATGCGCCACACCGACCCGGTCACGAAGATCACGATCCTGCCGCGCGGCCGCGCCCTCGGCTACACGATGGTGCTTCCGCTGGAGGACAAGTACTCGGTCACCCGCGAAGAGCTGCTCGACCAGCTCGCCTACGCGATGGGCGGCCGCGTCGCCGAGGAGATCGTCTTCCACGACCCGACCTCCGGCGCCGCGAACGACATCGAGAAGGCCACGGGCATCGCCCGGCAGATGGTCACCGACTACGGCATGAGCGCCGACATCGGCTCGGTGAAGCTCGGTCAGTCCTCCGGCGAGATGTTCCTCGGCCGCGACATGGGCCACCAGCGCGACTACTCCGAGTCCATCGCCGAGAAGGTCGACGCCGAGGTGCGCGCCCTCATCGAGAAGGCGCACGACGAGGCCTACGAGGTGCTCAACGCGAACCGCGAGATCCTCGACCGCCTGGCCGCCGAGCTGCTCGAGCACGAGACGCTCGACCACACCCAGATCGCCGAGATCTTCGCCGGCGTCAAGAAGCTGCCCGAGCGGCCGCAGTGGGTCTCCAGCCCGAACCGGCCGCTGCCGAACATCCCCCCGATCCGGATGGCGGCCTTTTCTGCAGCGCAAGAGGACGGACCGTGATTCAGACGATTGACCGTGCTGTCGCCATCCTGAATGCTTTGCGGGACGGCGGGCAGTTGACTGCTGCGGAGATCGCGGCGGAGCTGGATCTTCCGCCGAGCACCATCGTCAACAATCTCAAGCAGCTCCAGCGGGGTGGACTCATCCAGCGAGATAAGGACGGCGGCCGCTACCGTCTGGGTGCGGGTGTGTTGGGCCTGGCCCGTGCCTACCTGGACTCCAGCGAGCTGCGCCTACATTCTTCGCGACCGCTTACGAACCTCAGCCGGAGCACCGGACTCGCCTCGCGCGCGGCTGTGCCCTTGCACGAGAGCTATGCGATCGTCCGGCACGAGCCGCGTCCAGGCAGCGAGCTCCAGCTTGACGAGACGGGGCTCACGGCGCCGCTGGCCGGTAGCGCCTTCGGTAAGGTCTTCGCTTGTTTCCTCGCACACGGTGCCTCCCTGGCACTGCCTCAGCCGGCATGGCCGGAGAAGGAGCGCGTGCTCCAAACCGGCGTCGCCGAAGAGCGCTACGAGGAAAGCGCCGGCCTCGCCGAGATCGTGGCGATCGTCTCCGACAACACCGGCTCCGCGGTCGCTGCCGTCGGAATTGAGCTCCCCATCGATGAGTGGCCCGCCTCTGAGAACGCCATCACCGCGCTCCGGCGGGCCGCACAGCAGCTGTCCACAGCCCTCGGCGCATCATCATGGCCGCCTGCCGTCCCAGCATCGCCGGTCAGGGCCGAGAACGAGGGGAAACGACCATGACTACCCCCTTTCAACTCGACGCGGAGGCGCTAGTGTCATGAATGCACAGATGCAACGGCGGTGGGGCTCGCCGTACCCAACCTCGGCGGAGCGCCGACAACAGTCCCTATCAGGAAGCAGTCACAGCTGCGTCACGATAGGAGCCCCAGATGACTGACACGCCCGCATCGCGCCACTCGAGCCTGGTCGTCGGCCTCGTCAAAGACAAAGACCAGCGGCCAGACGACGTCATCCGCCAGGCCATCGTCTTCGCCCAGAAATTCGACGCCGAGCTCGTCATCGCCACCGTCGACCCAACGCATTACGAGGTGCGACGCAACCCCGACGGGAGCGTCGTGGCTTGGGACATCGACCCCGATCTCCAGGACGAGGAAGTGACGGAGCAGTTCGACGCCAGCTTCGCCGCCCATGTGCGTTCGCTGCTCGACCCCAGTGGTGTCTCGTACTCCTTGCGCGCCCTCGCGGGAGAACCTGCGCACGAGCTCGCCAAGGTCGCGCATGAGCTCGACTCTGAGGCGATCATCGTCGGGACCCGCAAGCAGGGCATTCGCACAACCGCGCACGAGTTCTTCACCGGATCCGTTGCCGTCCATCTCGCGCACCGGCAACACCGTCCGGTCATCGTCATCCCTCTGAACCCTGTGGCACACGGCGAGAAGCTGCCTTGGGAGGACCACTGAGCACCGTCGCAGTCGCGCCCGCTCTTCAGCTTGCGGGGCCGTAGTGGTGATGGACGCGTTCGCGCGGATCGTCCGCCACGAGGCACCCGCGCACATCGTCTGGGAAGACGACAGCGTCGTCGCCTTCCTGGACTCACACCCCCACACCGCCGGCCACACCCTGGTCATCCCCACGATGGCCGTCGACAGATGGACAGATCTCGACCACGCCACCGCGGCACGCGTCTTCCTGGCCGCCCAACGGGTTGGCGCCGCGCTCGTCCAGGTCTACGAGGCACGCAGAGCCGGGCTCGTGATCGCGGGCTACCACATACCCCACGCACATCTGCACGTCTTCCCCACGAACGGCCTCGAGGACTTCGACTTCACCTATCTTCCGCCCGAGGCCGATGACGTCGACCTCGCCCGCGAAGCAGTGCGCATACGTGCCGCTCTGAACGGCCGCGTGGTCTAACGCCTTCAGGCTGCTCAGAGGAGCGGGTCAAAGCGATGGCGAAGGATCCGCCTCGCTCTCACGGCCGCCCGTCATCCGTAGCGGGAAGGTCCAGTTGTTGAACCACGCCAAGGTCGACACCCACGACGCGTCCGCCTCAGGTGAGGACGGCTGCCCGCCTTCCGTCATAGAGTCCGTCAGCTGCCGCAGCCGACGCTCCAGTCCGCCCAGGTAGCCGGCGAGAAGCTCGCCCTCGATGGCGCGCTGGTCCAGCAGCCTCTCCAGGTGCATCCGGCACAGCTGAGCATCCCCATCGGGGCCCGGTTCGCGCCGGCACATCGGGCACACCTGCGGACGCCAGTACCGCATCGTGTCGTCAAGCCATGCCTTCGTGTACGTCATCCGGTTCGCCTCGGCCGTGAGCTTCTCCAGATCCATGCCCGCATGCGTCACCGCCATCTCACCGGGCTCATCCGAGGCGATGTCAGCGCATACCACGCACGTCCCCGAACGAGTGATCGCACGCAGCTGCCCATGCCGGCGGTGAGCACGACCGATCTCGGCGCGCATCCGCGCCAGGAGATCCGCATACAGCACGGACACGTCGAAGGGCTGATGCCCGCCGCGCGCCCCCGCGCCCGACTCCCAGAGCTCGATCTCGACAACCGCATATGCCCACGAGTGCCGCTCGCACAGCCCCCAGTTTCCGTAGAGCTGTGCGCGGACGCCGGGATTCATGATGTCGCCGTGAACAAACGACCAGAGGATGCGCACTTCCTCATGCGTCAGGTTGTGGTCCTCGTCCTCACCGAGCTGCCGAGCATTCCGCCCGATAACGACCATCCGTGGTGCCATAACGCATCTCCTGCTCGTCCAACATCGGATTCGAGTCAGGGACCGTTGGCGGAGTATCCGCGGTTCAATCGGTGGGCCCCACCACCACTGCTGAGTCTACCGACGTTATGTGAGCGAGGACAGGCCGGGTAAAAGCCGTCTTCCAATGGGACATCGAGTTCGGGCGACTACGCGGCTTCGCTATCGGCTTCATCGAGTTCTGCGAGTAGTTCCTCCTCCGCACTGGAATACGGAGCTTGCAGAAGAGCGCTGTCGGCGGCGTCCCGGCGCAGCGTACGTTCGAGGAGCGCGGCCGGTTCCCGATCGACGGTGCGATCAGGCTCGATGTAGTGCCCTTCGGTGATGGCCGTCGATCCGTGGCCGAGGAACAAGGCGGCTGCATCCGTGCTGGCTCCCCGGGCGATCACCGTGGCGCCAGTGCGGCGATACCAGCGCAGAGATATCCCGGAATCCTGGAGCCCGGCGAGGGCCAGGAACTCACGAAATGTCCGGCGGACGTTATACGGGCTCAGCGGGGCGCCGCTCTTATTTGAGAAAATGGTTCGTCGCCGCTCGCCCTCGCCCCTCGCCGCGAGTCGTGCACGCAGCACCGTGGCGGCGAACTCTGGCACCGCGATGCGTCGCACGGAGTGTTCTGTCTTCGGATGATCTTGCCGCACGGCTCCTTGCCCGGTGCGTAGCACGACAGTTCCGCGGACCTGGAGTTCCATGCCATTGGGGCCGTCAAAGATGTCGCAGGGACGCAGGGCCAGGGCTTCTCCGATCCGCAAAGCGGTTCCCAGCAGGACCTCTGTGATGTCGCGCACCTGTCCGTCGGGCTTCGGGCCCTTCACGTCCGGCCCAGTGCGCCACACCGCTGCAGCCTGGCGAATTGCGGCCACCTGCTCGAGCGTCAGCGCCCGGGGCGTGTTCTTCGGCTTCTCGAGCGGCGAGGTGCCTTCCACGGGGTTGCGAGGGATCGCGTCGTGCCGTAACGCGAAAGCGAATAACAGGTTGAGCATGGTTCGGGAGTGCTTGGCTCGCGAGTAGGAGACCTTTGCCTCAGATTTGAGGAACCATTCGACACGGCCGGTAGTCACTTCCCCGAGGGTGTAGTTCTGGAACGCCGGCAGGATCTGACGCTTCAGATCCTGCCTGTAGTTCTTCCTTGTGCCCTCCGTCAGATCCTGCAGCTCGAGGTCCGCCAACCATAGCTCGGCGAGATCGCTGAACGGACTCGACAGAGAAAGCACTCCCCCGCTGCCGAAGCCCGGACGACTCAGCAGTCGTTCCTTCAGGTGCGCTTGCGCCGCCGAGCGCGATGCGGCGCAGGCTGCGACCGCACGAAGCCGGCCGTCAAGATCCCGGAAGCGGGTGGTCGCGATGTAGCTGCGCCCGTGTCGGCGAACGCTCACCGTTCCATAGGTCCCGATTGCGGTTCGAGGCCTGCCGCCGCTCATCTCTCCGCTCCGTCGTGCTTGGCCTCATCGGCCGCTTCGAGCTGCTCGAGCCACGTCTCAACTTCGCTCCGGCGGAAGCGGAGTTCGTGGCCCACACGGAACCCGCGCGGTCCACGACCCTGACTGCGCAGGTCGTAGATCGTCTGGACGGGCACTCCGAGCCACGCCGCCAGTCGTGAGAGCGTCAGAATCTCGTCCCATTGCGGCTCATCCGGTGCTTTGCTCTGCATGCACCAAAGGAGGCCGAGACCAGACGTGATTCCCCGAGGGTCACCGAAGGCGCAAAAACACTCGGCCTGCGTTGACGGTGAAGTGTCGAATAAATGTCGAACGGCCATCACGTTTCCCTTGTTCAGGGCTCCGGAATAACCGTTCTATCAGGACTCTTGGTGGATCTGAGGGGACTCGAACCCCTGACCCCCTGCATGCCATGCAGGTGCGCTACCAGCTGCGCCACAGACCCGTTGTTTAGACGGTGTTTCCGCTCGATTCGCTCTCGCGGCAACTCGTCAAGCTTACTACACGGCCGCCGCGCCCAAAAATCGAGACAGCTTCAGCAAGCTCGACGCTAGGAGTTCGCGACAGCTGCGTTCGGCAGCTCGAACGGCACGACCGGGCAGTCCCGCCACAGCCGTTCGAGCGAGTAGTACTGCCGGTCTTCCTGGTGGAAGACGTGCACCACGAGATCTCCGAAGTCGAGCAGCACCCAGCGACCCTGCTCCTTACCCTCGCGGCGCAACGTCTTCTGGCCGGCGTCGTTCAACGCATCTTCGACAGCGTCGGAAATGGCGATCACGTTGCGCTCCGAGTTGCCCGAGACGAGCAGAAACACGTCAGTGAGCGGGAGCGGACCGCTCACGTCGAGCGCGACAAGATCCTCACCGGCCTTCGAGTCGGCTGCGACTGCAGCGAAGTGGAGCAACTCTCGGGCGTGGGCGGATGCCGTCATGCAGAAAATCCCCTAAAACGCATGGAATACGAAGCCGGCGACCAGGACACCGGCGACGCCGAGGGCAGCCACGCCGCCGACAACGGAACCGACGATGGCACCGACCTTGTGGCTGGTCTTCCTGGGCGGAACGATGTTCGGGCTCACGCTGGGCGCGTGCGTCGAAATCGCTCGAGTGGCCGCGACGGGCTCGACCCCGGAATCGGGCCTCGCGTCGCGATCGTTCTGGTCGAGCATGTGATCGATGTCGTTGCCGTCGAAGCGCCCTTGCACCTGGCCGGTGGACCCGAGCCCCCGCGGCAGGTCGATCGACCCCGTCAGCAGGATCTCGCCCGTCGCGTTGAGCGGCCCCGTGACGTCAGCCGCCGACGGAACGATGGGCATGATCAGTGCATTCGAGGCGGAAATGCTGCCGGTCGAGCTGGTCACATCGTCGTCACCCTGCTCGCCCGCGAGCGACCAGTGACCGGTCGGCGGCTGGAAGGCGCGAACCTGACCCGTGACGGGGCCCTGAGGCGCATCGGCGATGACCTCGGGGCTCGACACCTGCGCGGCGGCCGGCTCCGGAGCAGGCGCAGTCGCGATGACGGGCGGCGCCGCCGCCTCGTTCTGCGGCAGCGGCAGCGCGGAGATCGGCACATCGACGATCGGCTCGACGGACGGCGCGGCGGCAACAGGCGCAGATGCCTCGGCCTGCGGCACCTCGGCGATCGGAACCTGATGACCCTCGGACGCCTGCTGCAGTGCACGGAGTTGACGGCGAGTGAGGGGGACGACGGGTGCAGCCGACGTCTGCGGTGCCGGCGGCTTCGGCGCCTCGGCGACAGGCTCGGCATCTGGCTGCGGCTCGGACAGCGTCGGACGAAGCTCAGCGGGCGCGGGTGCCGGATCGGAACTGAACGGGAGGCTGACAGGCGGAACCTGCTGCTCGCCCTCTGCGCCCCGCTGCTGCGCCTTCTCCAACTCACGCAGTTGGCGGCGAGTCAGCGGCTGCTGCTGATCCTGCCTCAACGTCATGCCACGCTCCGGTATAAGTGGTGCTTGGAGATGTACTGGACAACACCGTCTGGAACGAGATACCAGACGGGAAAGCCCCTGCTAACCCGACTACGGCAGTCCGTCGAAGAGATCGCCAATGCCGGAACCTCCAACAAGCTTACGTCGCCCTTCGGCAAACCCGTAACGCTCAGTTCATGTCCCGGACGACTCACAGCGACGAAGTGGGCCAGTTTCCACAGTTGATCAGCATCTCTCCAGGTGAGGATCTGAGCGATCGCGTCGGCGCCCGAGATGAAGTACAAGTCGTCGTCCGGGTGCTGCTCTTTGAGGTCGCGCAGCGTGTCGATCGTGTAGGTCGGCCCCGGGCGATCGATGTCGACTCGGCTCACCGTGAACCGGGGGTTCGACGCAGTGGCGATCACTGTCATCAGGTAGCGGTGCTCCGGCGGCGTCACGACGCCCTTCTGCCAGGGCTGCCCGGTCGGAACGAAGACGACTTCGTCGAGTCCGAACGACTGCGCGACCTCACTCGCGGCGACCAGGTGGCCGTGGTGGATCGGGTCAAAAGTGCCGCCCATGACGCCGACTCGGCGGCGCCCGGTTTGAGGAACGACCATTTGCGTCAGTCGGTGGGGCCTCAGTGGTTGCCGGCGTGCCCTGCGCCGTGCGTCTCGGACCCGGTCGACGTGGCGTGCTGGGTGGCCTCGGGGTCATGAGGGAGCGCGTGCCGCGATGCGACGTCCTTGTAGCTCCACAGCACTGCACCGAGGAAGATGAACGCGATCGCGCCGATGATGCCGTACACCACAGGCGGAATCGGCAGCTCGTGCTCGGTGTAGTGGAACGCGGCAAGAACGGCGGCGTGACGCATTGGGGTGTGGTTCCTTCCGACAGAAATGTCTGGTCAGCAGTCTATCGACGGATCTGCCCTGATCCGCGCACGATCCACTTGGTGCTCGTGAGTTCCGGCAGGCCCATCGGCCCCCTGGCATGCAGTTTCTGCGTCGAGATGCCGACCTCGGCGCCGAAGCCGAACTCGCCGCCGTCCGTGAAACGGGTCGACGCATTCACCATGACCACAGCCGAGTCGACCTCCGCGAGGAAACGATCGGCGTTGCCGAGGTCATTGGTGATGATCGACTCGGTGTGATGCGTCGAGTACCGGCGAATGTGGTCGATCGCCTCGTCGAGAGTGTCGACGACTCGCACGGCCAGGTCAAGGCTCATGTACTCGGTCGCCCAGTCCTCGTCAGTTGCGGGCACCGAGTCGGGGAAGATCGCCGTGGCGCGCGCATCAGCGTGGATGGTGACGCCGGAGGCGCGCAGGGCCTGCAGTACCGGCGGAAGCAACCGTTCGGCCGCGGCCGCGTGCACGAGCAGCGTCTCGACGGCGTTGCAGACGCTGGGTCGCTGCACCTTCGCGTTGTGCACGATCTCGACGGCCCAGTCCTCGCGAGCACTCTCGTCGAGAACGATGTGCACGACGCCCGCGCCGGTCTCGATGACCGGCACGGTCGATTCCGTCACGACCGTCTGGATCAGCTGTGCGCTGCCGCGCGGTACCAGCAGATCGACGTAGCCGCGTGCGCGCATGAGTTCTGCTGCGCCGGCGCGACCGAAGCCGTCGATGGTCTGAACGGATGCCTCCGGCAGACCCGTACGCGCGAGTGCGCCTTGGATCACCGACACGAGCACGGCGTTGGTTCGCTCCGCAGCAGAACCGCCGCGCAGCACCACCGCGTTCCCGCTCTTCAGAGCGAGCGCGGCGATATCGGCCGTCACGTTGGGGCGCGCCTCGTAGATGGCCCCCACGACGCCGAAAGGCACGCGCACCTGCTCCAGGTGCACCCCGTTCGGAAGCGTCCTGCCGCGCGCGGTCTCCCCCACGGGGTCGGCGATCGCGACGATGTCGAGCACCGCGTCGGCGAGGTCGTGCACGCGTCGCGGGCTCAGTGCCAAGCGATCCAGGAGCCCGTCCGCGAGGCCGCTTCCCCTGCCCCGCTCGAGATCGTGCGCATTCGCCGCGACGATGTCGTCGACGTGCTCGATCAGATCGTGAGCGATCGCCTCGAGGGCTGCGTTCTTCACGGCGGTCGTCGCGGTGGCGAGAGTACGCGCGGCGCTCTGCGCGAGCCTCAGCCTGTCGGAGAAGGCACCGGCGTCGAATGCGTCAGCCGCGGACGTTCGGACGTTCTCGAGCAGCGACATGGAGCTATTTTAGGCGGCGCGGTGTTGAGGCGGCGAGGTGCGCTAGTTCCGGGCCGGCTCGAAGAACGTTCCGACAGGTGCGCCGCTCAGGGCATCCGCCACGAGCGTCGTCGACGTGATGATGACGGCGCTGCCGGCCTCAGCTGCGTACCGCGCGGCCGACACCTTCGTCTGCGCTCCCCCGGTGCCGACCCCGTTGACACTCGTCGCAGCGATCTCGACGCCGGCGAGACGATCACCGAGCGCGACATGAGGGATGCGCTCCGCGCCGGGCAGTTGCGGCGGCTTCGTGTAGAGGGCGTCGACGTCGGACAGGAGGATCAAGGCATCCGCCCCGATCAGCCGCGCGACGAGGGCCGCCAGCCGATCATTGTCGCCGAACCGGATCTCCTGCGTCGCCACGGTGTCGTTCTCATTCACGATCGGCAGGATGCGCAGCTGCAGCAGCCGCTCCATTGCACGCTGCGCGTTGCCGCGGTGCGTCGGATTCTCGATGTCGCCGGCCGTGAGCAGCACCTGCGCCGCGACGATGGCGTATGGGTCGAGCGCCGCCTGGTAGCGGTGCACGAGGACGCTCTGCCCGACGGCGGCAGCGGCCTGCTGAGTCGCGAGGTCGTTGGGACGCGACTCGAGCTGCAGGAACGGCATGCCTGTGGCGATGGCACCAGAGGAGACGAGAACGATCTGCACACCGCGGCGGTGGGCCTGCGCGAGCGCAAGCACCAGCGGGGCGATCTGCCAGGCGTTGTCACCGCTGATCGACGAGGAGCCGACCTTCACGACGATGCGGCGGGCATCGGCGACGACGCGGCGGTCGCTACTCGTCGTCACCGTCGCTCCCGTCGTCGGCCCAGATGCCGGCTTCGCGCTCGGCATCGAGTTCGGCACGGGCGGCCGCCTTGCCGTCCATGCGGTCGTAGTACTGCTCGCGCCGCTCACGGCGCGTGGCACGCCCGATCTGGTTCAGGCGCTCGTCGGTGCCGCGCGGCGCGGTGACGAGTTCGGCCGTCGACGTGAGCGTGGGCTCCCAGTCGAAGACAATGCCGCCGCCGGGACCGATGACGACGGTGTCGCCTGCGACGGCGCCCGCCCCGAAGAGCCCGTCTTCAACACCGAGCTTCGCCAACCGGTCTGCGAGGAATCCGACCGCCTCATCGTTCTGGAAGTCGGTCTGCGCGACCCAGGTCTCGGGTTTGCGGCCGAGGATCCGGTAGTACGTGCCGTCGCTGCCGCCCTCGACGCGGATCGTGAACGGCCTCTCATCGACGGCGTCCGGCCGCATCACGATGCGGGGCGCGGCCTCCTGCGCGGCGGCGAGGCGCGCGCGCTCGGCATCGACGACCTCCCCTAGTGCGAACGACAGCGGCCGCAGTCCGTCGTGACTCACGGTCGAGATCTCGAAAACGCGGTAGCCCCGCGACTCGAGCTCGGGGCGCACGAACTCAGCGAGCTCTTTGGCGTCGGGCACGTCGATCTTGTTGAGCGCCACGAGCTGGGGGCGATCGAGCAGCGGCACCTGCCCATCGGGCACGGGGTACGCGGCGAGCTCGCCGAGGATGACGTCGAGATCGGAGATCGGGTCGCGGCCTGCCTCGAGCGTCGCGCAGTCGAGCACGTGCAGCAGCGCGCTGCAGCGCTCGACGTGGCGCAGGAACTCGAGCCCCAGGCCCTTTCCGTCGCTCGCACCCTCGATGAGGCCCGGCACGTCGGCGATCGTGTAGCGCGACTCCCCCGCCTGCACGACGCCGAGATTGGGCGTCAGGGTCGTGAACGGGTAGTCGGCGATCTTCGGCTTCGCGGCGGACAACGCGGCGACAAGAGATGACTTGCCGGCGGACGGGAAGCCGACCAGCGCAACATCGGCCATCGTCTTGAGCTCGAGCTCGACGTCGCCTTCCCACCCGGGCGTTCCGAGCAGAGCGAAGCCGGGCGCCTTGCGCTTCGGGTTCGACAGGGCCGCGTTTCCCAGGCCGCCGACGCCGCCCGCGGCCGCGACGAAGCGCAGGCCGGGCTGATCGAGATCGACAAGCTGCTCGCCGTCGGATGTCTTGACCACCGTGCCGACCGGCACGGCCAGCTCGAGGTCCTCGCCGCGGGCCCCATGCCGCAGGTCACCCATGCCGAAACCGCCGTTGTCACTCGTGCGATGCGGGCGGCGGTGATACCCGAGCAGGGTCGTCACCTGTGGGTCGGCGACGAGGACGATGTCGCCGCCGTGGCCGCCGTTCCCACCGTCGGGGCCGGCGAGCGGCTTGAACTTCTCACGGCGGACGCTGACGCAGCCGTTGCCACCGTGCCCCGCGCGCAGGTGCAGAGTGACCTGGTCAACGAACGTCGCCATGAAGCTCACTTCCCTTCTCGATTGCCGAACCCTGATGGCCGAACCGGACAGATGCACGAAGGGGCGAGCCGAAGCCCGCCCCTCCAGTGAAAATCAGCGCGTGAGGCGCTTACGCCTCGGTCGCGACGATGTTGACGACCTTGCGGCGACCCTTGACGCCGAACTGCACCGCGCCCGCCTCGAGGGCGAAGAGGGTGTCGTCGCCACCACGACCGACGCCTGCGCCGGGGTGGAAGTGAGTGCCGCGCTGGCGGACGATGATCTCGCCGGCGTTGACCTGCTCGCCGCCGAAGCGCTTCACGCCGAGGCGCTGAGCGTTCGAGTCACGGCCGTTGCGAGTGGAGCTCGCGCCCTTCTTGTGTGCCATTCTCTGTCTGCCTTACGTGTCGTTTCGAGCCCTGCAGGACTACTTGATGCCGGTGACCTTGACGCGCGTGAGCTCCTGGCGGTGGCCCTGGCGCTTGCGGTAGCCGGTCTTGTTCTTGAACTTCTGGATCACGATCTTCGGGCCACGGAGGTCGCCAAGCACCTCAGCGGTGACCGTCACCTTGGCCAGAGCCTCAGCGTCGGACGTGATCTTGTCGCCGTCGACGAGCAGGACGGGAGCGAGCTCGACCGTGCCGTTCTCGGAAGCCTTGATGCGGTCGAGGGTCACGATGGTGCCGACCTCCACCTTCTCTTGCCGACCGCCGGCGCGCACAACTGCGAAAACCACTTGAGTACCTACTTCTCCGGGGAGCGAAATCGCTCGGATGCTTGATGCAATGCTTACTTACATGGGCGGGGGCAGAGCCAGCGCACGCCAACAATCAAGAGTACTTGATGCCGACAGGCCCGGTCAAACCGAGCCCGACCCTCGCAGACGGGGCTCAGGTACGCTCGCGCTCATGACCGTGTTGATCGACCGTCCGGCGTGGCCAGCCCACGGCACACTCTGGTCGCATCTGGTCAGTGACGAGACCCTGCAAGAGTTGCACGCCTTCGCCGCGCGGGCCGGCGTGCCACGCCGCGCGTTCGATCTCGACCACTACGACGTCCCCGCCGAACGGTACGCCGAGCTGGTGTCGCTCGGCGCACGTCCGGTCTCGATGCGCGAACTCGTCGAGCGGCTCCGCGCCAGCGGGCTACGCGTCCGTGCCGTCGACCGGCGCTGAGATCGCGTCGCGCGACGGTGCGTCGGTGGTGAGCGCGGGAGTCGTCACCCGGCGGCTGCGCCGCCCCTCGCGAGGTGCGGGTGCCGGCGGCAGTGCGTCGAGCACCGAGTCGAGGAGCTGAGCCGCCGCCTCACGATCGATCTGGCGTGATTCGGCCGCAGCGGGCGCGTCCGGCAGTTCGATGATGGGCACGTCGGGCACGGATGCCTCGGCTTCCGGAGCATGAGCGACGGGCTCCGCCGCCGCGGCAGGCGCGGATTCCTGGGGCTGCGTGCTCGGAGCATCCGCCGCCTCTCCCCCACCGCGAGCGCGCCGTGAACGCGAGCGCCGACCGCCGGACTTCGCCGTCTGCTGTGCCGGCTCGGCCTCCGCCGCCTCCGCGGCTGCGACGACCTGGTCGAGGTCGCCTTCGGTCTCGATCACAGGAATGGACCCTGTGGCGGGGTGCCCGAGGGTGCTCGCGGCGATCCGCGCGAGCCTGTTGCGCGCCTCGTCGGTCAGCTGGTGCGTGCCTTCGTGGGCGTGTGCGCCGTTCCCGTTCCCGTTGCCGCCGGCAGCGCCGTTCGCCGGGCTCGAGCTGTTGCTGCTCTGCGCCGCGCCGTTGCTACGGCCGCGGCGACGTTCAGTGCCCCGCTCGGGCTGCTGCGCGCGATGCTTGACGACGGGGTCGTGGTGCACGATCACGCCACGACCGGCGCAGACTTCGCACGGCTCGCTGAATGTCTCCAGAAGCCCGAGGCCGAGCTTCTTGCGGGTCATCTGTACGAGGCCGAGCGAGGTGACCTCGGCCACCTGGTGCTTCGTGCGGTCCCGGCTGAGGCACTCGACGAGACGCCGCAGCACGAGGTCCCGGTTTGACTCGAGGACCATGTCGATGAAGTCGACCACCACGATGCCGCCGATGTCGCGCAACCGCAGCTGGCGCACGATCTCTTCTGCGGCCTCGAGGTTGTTCTTTGTAACCGTCTCTTCGAGGTTGCCGCCCGAGCCGACGAACTTGCCGGTGTTCACATCGATCACCGTCATCGCCTCGGTGCGGTCGATGATCAGCGAACCGCCGGAGGGCAGCCAGACCTTGCGGTCGAGCGCCTTCTCGATCTGCTCGGAGATGCGGAACTCGTCGAAGGCATCGTCCTTCGCGCCGTCGTACGCCTCGACCCGCTCGAGCAGGTCGGGGGCGACCTGGCCGAGATAGCGCTCGATCGTCGCGCGCGCGTCGTCCCCCTGGATCACCATCTTCTGGAAGTCCTCGTTGAAGACGTCCCTGACGATCTTGATCAGCAGGTCAGGCTCGCTGTGCAGCAGCGCAGGCGCCTGGACCTTCTCGTTGGCCTGGCGGATCTCAGCCCACTGCGCCGTAAGGCGGGTCACATCGAGCGTCAGCTGCTCCTCCGTCGCCCCCTCGGCTGCGGTGCGCACGATGACGCCCACGTTGTCGGGCAATACGGCCTTGAGGATCTTCTTGAGGCGCGCACGCTCGGTGTCCGGCAGCTTCCGGCTGATGCCGTTCATCGAGCCGTTCGGCACGTAGACCAGGTAGCGACCAGGGAGCGACACCTGACTGGTGAGACGGGCGCCCTTGTGGCCGACCGGGTCCTTCGTGACCTGCACGAGCACCTTGTCGCCCGGCTTGAGCGCGAGTTCGATGCGCCGCGGCTGGTTCTTCTCGCCGGACTCGGCCTGCGCGGCCTCCCAGTCGACCTCGCCCGAGTAGAGCACGGCGTTGCGGCCACGGCCGATGTCGACGAACGCCGCCTCCATGCTGGGCAGCACGTTCTGCACCTTGCCCAGGTAGACGTTGCCGATGAGCGACGCCTCCTGCGACTTGGCGACGTAGTGCTCGACGAGCACCTTGTCCTCGAGCACGCCGATCTGAATGCGACCGCCCCTCGAGCGCACGACCATGGTGCGATCGACAGCCTCGCGACGCGCGAGGAATTCGGCCTCGGTGATGACGGCGCGGCGGCGCCCCGCGTCACGACCGTCGCGACGGCGCTGCTTCTTCGCCTCGAGGCGGGTCGAGCCCTTCACCTTCTGCGGCTCGGTGATGAGCTCGGGTTCGCGCTTCTGCTTGGGCTCCCGCTGCTGCGGCTGCGGCTGCTCCTCGGGTGCCTGCCCCGAGCCGCCGCGGCGGCGACGCCGGTTTCGGCCGGTCCCGGAGGGCTCGTCCTCGATCTCCTCCTCGTCGTCGAACGGCTGCGGCGGCAGCGCGGGGGGCGCCTGGAACAGCAGTGTCGTGGTCGAGATCGGGTTGGACGACGCGCTCTGCTGCGTGCCGACGACCGGGATCGGGGTCGTCAACGGCTGCGGCAGCGCGGGGGCGAGCGGGTGGTCGTGATCAGCAGCGACCGCCTCTTCGTCGACGGATGCCTCGACAGCCGGTGGCTCGTCGCGAACCGCGACGTCGGACACAGTTGCGTCGCGGGGCCCGTCGGCCGGCGTGGCGTCGGGCGTCACTTCCGGCGCGCCTGCCTGGGGGGTTTCACTCCGGCGGCGGCGGCCGCCGAAGAGGCGCCCCCGACGCTTGCTTGAGTCCTGCGAACCGGCGTATTCATCTTTTTCCACCATCTCTGGTGCACTCCTCATACCGAGCGAGCACGAGTTGCGCTGTCACTCGGGAAATCTCTCGGGCGGCTCTGACGCCGCCAAAATCCTCGGCGGTGCGCCACACGGCCCACCGCTCGCGTTCGCCTGAGGGAACGCGAAAACCTTTGTTGTCACTAGTCATCGTCCGCCTCGCGGGATGACTCACGTCCCATTATCGCACGGCGTGTCTTTCGGCCCGGATCGCGCATTGACTTGCATGCGATACTCGCACTCGTGTCTGAGCCCGGAGCTGACGAACCCGCCCCCCGCCATCTCGCCCTCGCCATTCTGCTGATAGTCGGCGGAGCGCTGGGCATTCTCGCCTCGTTCTCGTTGACGATGGACGACCTGACGCTGCTGTCGCATCCCGACGCGCAGCTCGGCTGCACCATCTCGGCGGCCGTGCAGTGCGGCAAGAACATCCTCTCCTGGCAGGGCAAGGTGTTCGGGTTTCCGAACCCGCTGCTCGGTCTGATGATGTTCCCGGCGCCGATCATCGTCGGGGCCGCGATGCTCGGCCGAGTCCGCTTCCCGAACTGGTTCTGGCTCGTCTTCAACCTGGGCCACTGGTTCGCGCTCGCGTTCATCGCGTGGCTGTCGACCGAGAGCATCTGGTTCATCGGCACCATCTGCCCGTGGTGCTCGCTCGTCTACGCCGTCGTGATCCCGATGTGGCTGACGGTGACCCTGCTCAACATGTCGGCAGGGCGCTACGGCCGCGCCCTCGTGCGCACCGGTGAGGTCTTGACCGGCTGGGTGCCGCTCATCACGCTCGTGCTCTACATCGTCATCGCGCTCGAGGCGCAGCTGCGGCTCGGCGTGCTCCAGCAGCTAGTCGGCTGAAGCACGCCTCGTGCTGGCCGGCCCTGGGGCGCGCAAGCGCATTCGACGCCCGCGCACCCGGGCTGCTAGGCGGCTACCCGAACCAGAGGGCGAGCTCGCGCTGCGCGGACTCGGGCGAGTCGGAGCCGTGCACGAGGTTCTGCTGCACCTTGAGGCCCCAGTCGCGGCCGAAGTCACCGCGGATCGTGCCGGGCGCCGCCGTGGTCGGATCAGTCGTCCCGGCGAGCGAGCGGAACCCCTCGATGACTCGCTCACCCGCGATGCGGAACGCGACGATCGGACCGGACTGCATGAACTCGAGCAGCGGCTCGTAGAACGGCTTTCCGACGTGCTCGGCATAGTGCTGCGACAGCAGGTCCAGCTCGGCCTCGATCAGCCGGACGTCGACGAGCTGGTAGCCCTTCGCCTCGATTCGGCGCAGGATCTCTCCCGTCAGGTTGCGGGCGACGCCGTCGGGCTTGACGAGGACGAGGGTCTCTTCCACGGGGGTGCTCACTGGTTCTCCGTTCCGTTGCGCGACTGCTGAGCCGCGAGCTGCCTTTCGATCTTGCCAGCCTGATACATCGCGTAGATCCAGATGGCCAGGAAGATCAATCCGACCACGACCATCATGTGCACCCAGATGCCGCTGACGATGGCGAGGATCTGCACGGCGAACCCGATGCTCGTGCCGACGCGGTAGCGCATGGCGAGAATGCCGACAGCGCACAGCACGACGAGCACGGCGCCCCCGACGATCACGATGACGGCGGGGCCGGCGTGCAGACCCCACGCGACGAGTGCGCCGAGGAAGAGCACGATCAGCTCGAACCCGAGCACGATCGAGCCGAGCGACTCGCGAACTCCCCGCTGCCTCATGCGCCGTCCTCCGCCTCGCTCAGCTCGCCCGGACGTCCGCCCTTCCAGCCGCGATGCTCAGCGAGAGTCATCGCTTCGCCGACCAGGGTGATCGACCCCGTGACGACTACGGCGCGCTTCTCGCCCTCGGCCGCCCACGAGCGGGCGGCCTCGATCGCGTCACCCAGATCGGCGATCTCGTCGACTCGCTCGCTCGTCCATTCATAGATGTCCTCGGCGAGGTCCTCGGCCGAGCGGGCGCGCTCCGAGTGCGACTGGGTCACGATCAGCAGCGCCGCGTGGGGCGCGAGCTGGTCGACGATTCCGTGCGCGTCCTTGTCCGTGAGCACGCCGAGCACGAACGCGAGCTCATCGAAGTCGAAGAATCGATCGAGCGCCGCATGCAGTGTTGCGGCGCCGGCCGGGTTGTGCGCGGCGTCGACAAGCACCGTCGGCTCCGTGCCGATCAGCTGCAGGCGCCCGGGCGAGCTCGCCCCAGCGATGCCCTCTTCCACGAGTTCGGTGGAGAGTCGCTGAGAGCCACCGCCGATGAATGCCTCGACGGCAGCGATCGCGACCGCGGCGTTCTGCGCCTGGTGGTCGCCGTACAGCGGCAGGCTGAGGCCGTCGTACGCGCCCGCGACACCGCGCACGTCGATGAGCTGGCCGCCGACGGCGACGGCGGTCGCCGTCACGTCGAACTGAGCCGGCTGGGCGATGACCGATGCGCCGTGCGCGCGGGCCTTCGCTTCGATCTCGCGGAGCGCCTCGGGAGGCTGCCGCGCGGTGATGACCGTCGCTCCGTCCTTGATGATGCCCGCCTTCGTGCGCGCGATCTCGGCGATGGTGTTTCCGAGCGCCGCCATATGGTCGAGCGAGATCGGCGTGAACACCGCGACGGTCCCATCGCCGATGTTCGTGGAGTCCCACTCCCCGCCCATGCCGACCTCGATCACGGCGACGTCGACGGGCGCGTCTGCGAAGCAGGCGAAGCCCAGGGCCGTCACCGCCTCGAAGAACGTGAGGCGCGGCCTGCCGGCATCCGTGAGCTCCTTGTCGACCAGCTCAAGGTACGGCTTGATCTCGGCCCAGTTGCGGGCGAGAGCGTCGTCGGCGATCGGTTTGCCGTCGATAAGGATGCGCTCGTTGAACCGCTCGAGGTGGGGGCTCGTCAGCAGGCCCGTGCGCAGCCCATACGCGCGCAGCAGGCTCTCGGCGATGCGGCTCGTCGAGGTCTTCCCATTCGTCCCCGTGATGTGGATGATCGGGTAGGCCTTCTGCGGGTCACCGAGGACCTCGACGGCGCGGCGGGTCGCATCGAGGCGCCTCTCGGGCTTCGCCTCGCCGACGCGCTCGAGCAGTTCGGCGTACGCGGCGTCGGCGGCCGCACGTGCATCGCTCACTGGGCCACCCTCTCGACCTCGATCGCGCGTGCGCCCTCGGCCACCTCGAGCGCGACGGCGAGCGTCTCGCCGGCGATCAGCTCCGCGTGCGTGCGGGCGGCGCGGGCGGATTCCTCGTCCAGTGTCAGACGCAGGCGGATGCGATCGCTGATGTCGAGACCGGCTGCCTTGCGCGCGTCCTGCACGCTGCGGATCAGGTCGCGCGCGGCTCCCTCGGCTTCGAGCTCGGGCGTCACGCCGGTATCGAGCAGCACGAAGCCGCCGCTCGGCAGCAGTGCGAGTGCCTCGGAGGAGCCCTCCGTCTCGGCGACCTCGAGAACGAGCTCGTACTCGCCCGCCTCGAGCGCGATGCCACCGGCCGTGACGACGCCGTCGACCTCGCTCCACTCGCCGCTGCGTGCAGCCTTGATGGCCTGCTGCACCTGCTTGCCGAGGCGGGGGCCTGCGGCACGCGCGTTGACCGACAGACGCCTCGTGATGCCGTAGTCGTCGGCGCTCGCGGGAGTCTCCGCGATGACGGCCACCGACTTGACGTTCAGCTCGTCGCGCAGGATCGACTCGAAGGGGACAAGGGCCTCGGCGTCCGGCACCACGACGGTCAGGCGGCCGAGCGGCAGCCGGACCCGCAGGCCGTTCGCCTTCCGGAGCGACAGGCCGGTGGAGGCGACCTGCCGAACC
The DNA here is from genome assembly GCF_042651345.1 of Gryllotalpicola reticulitermitis. Classification (NCBI taxonomy): domain Bacteria; kingdom Bacillati; phylum Actinomycetota; class Actinomycetes; order Micrococcales; family Microbacteriaceae; genus Gryllotalpicola; species Gryllotalpicola reticulitermitis. The sequence continues at coordinate 357,695 of NZ_JBHSCN010000003.1, read as the reverse complement.
AGGTCCATCGCAGCGACGAGGCCGTGGTCGGCCGGGAATTCGGCGGCGTCGGGCCAATCCTCGAGATGCACGCTCCGGCCGCCGGTGAGCCCCTGCCAGACCTGCTCGGTGACGAGGGGCAGGAGCGGCGCGGCGAGGCGGCACAGCGTCTCGAGCACGGTGAACAGCGTGTCGAACGCTTCCGAGTTCTCGCCCGTCTCGTTCACGCCGATCCAGAATCGGTCGCGCGAGCGGCGGACGTACCAGTTCGTCAGCACATCGCCGAATTCGCGCAGGGCGGCGGCAGCGAACGGGCTGTCGAGCTCATCGAGGTGCGCGGTCACGCTCTCGATCGTCTCGCGAGTCTTCGCCAGGATGTAGCGATCGAGCTCGTTCGTGGAGTCGGTACGCCGCGTCGCCTCATAGCCGGACGCGTTCGCGTAGATCGTGAAGAAGTAGTACGTGCTCCACAGCGGCAGCAGCAGTTCGCGCACCCCCGAGCGGATGCCCTCCTCCGTGACCACGAGGTTGCCGCCGCGGATCACCGACGATGACATCAGGAACCAGCGCATGGCGTCGGAGCCGTCGCGATCGAACACCTCGGAGACATCCGGGTAGTTGCGCAGGCTCTTCGACATCTTCTGCCCGTCTGAGCCGAGCACGATGCCGTGGCTCAGAGCGCTGCGGAATGCGGGGCGATCGAAGATGGCCGTCGCAAGCACGTGCTGCACATAGAACCACCCGCGGGTCTGACCGATGTACTCGACGATGTAGTCCGCCGGGTTGTGCCGCGGCCGTGAGGCGTCGCCGTCGACCCCGTCGAACCACTCGCGGTTCTCGAACGGATAGTGCACCTGCGCGAAGGGCATCGACCCCGAATCGAACCAGACGTCGAAGACATCGGTGATCCGCTTCATCGTCGACCTGCCCGTGGGGTCATCGGGGTTCGGGCGCGTGAGCTCGTCGATGAACGGCCGGTGCAGGTCGATGTCACCGGCGGTGTTGCGCGGCAGCGTGCCGAAGTCGCGCTCAAGGTCCGCGAGCGAGCCGTACACGTCGATGCGGGGGTATTCGGGGTCGTCGCTCTTCCACACGGGGATCGGCGAACCCCAGAAGCGGTTGCGGCTGATCGACCAGTCGCGGGCGCCCTCGAGCCACTTGCCGAACTGGCCGTCCTTCACGTTCTCAGGCACCCAGGTGATCTCCTGGTTGAGCTCGGACATCCGGTCCTTGAACTCGGTCACGCGCACGAACCAGCTCGAAACCGCCTTGTAGATCAGCGGGTTCCGGCAGCGCCAGCAGTGCGGGTACGAGTGCTCATAGCTCGCCTGGCGCAGCAGGCGGGCGTTCGCCCGCAGCAGCTGGGTGAGCGGCTTGTTGGCGTCGAAGACCTGCAGACCGGCGACGGGCTCGATCTGTGACAGGAATCGGCCGCCGTCGTTGACGGAGACGATCACGGGGATGCCGTTGGCCTCGCAGACGCGCTGGTCGTCCTCGCCATAGGCGGGTGCCTGGTGGACGATGCCGGTGCCGTCGGTGGTCGACACGTAGTCGTCGGCCAGGATCTGCCATGCGTTCGCGGTGCCCCAGGCCTCGGTGTCGGCGTAGAAGTCCCAGAGACGGTCGTAGTGCACGCCGGCAAGGTCTGCGCCCGTGATGGTTCGCGTGACGGATGCCTGTGCCGCGGCGGCATCGTCGTAGCCGAGGTCTTTGGCGTAGTTGCCGACGAGGTCGAGTGCGAGCAGGTACTCCCCCGCGTGTCCCGGCGTGTCCGCCGCGCCGTTCGGGCCTTCCGGCACGACCGCATAGGTGATCGCCGGCCCGACTGCGAGCGCGAGGTTCGTCGGCAGGGTCCACGGCGTCGTCGTCCACGCGAGCGCGCGCACGGCGGTGAGGCCGAGCGCCTCCGCCTTCTCGCCGACGAGCGGGAACGTGACCGTCACGGTCTGGTCCTGACGCATCTGGTACACGTCGTCGTCCATGCGCAGCTCGTGGTTCGACAGCGGCGTCTCATCACGCCAGCAGTACGGGAGCACGCGATAGCCCTCGTAGGCGAGGCCCTTGTCGTACAGCTGGCTGAACGCCCACAGCACGCTCTCCATGAACGACAGGTCCAGCGTCTTGTACCCGCCGTCGAAGTCGACCCACCGAGCCTGGCGGGTGACGTAGGCCTGCCACTCCTCGGTGTACCGCAATACGGATTCCTTGGCGGCCTGGTTGAACGCGGCGAGCCCCATCTTCTCGATGTCGGCCTTGCCGTTGATGCCGAGCTGGCGCTCCGCCTCGAGCTCGGCCGGCAGACCGTGGGTGTCCCACCCGAAGACGCGCTTCACCTGCTTGCCCCGCATGGTCTGATAGCGCGGGAACAGGTCCTTCGCGTAGCCGGTCAGCAGATGACCGTAGTGCGGCAGCCCGTTGGCGAAGGGCGGTCCGTCGTAGAACACCCACTCGGGGCATCCGTCGCGATTCTCCACCGATGCGCGGAACGTGTCGTCGTTCTTCCAGAACGCGAGCACCTTCTGCTCGATGTCCGGGAATCGCGGACTCGGGACGACGTCGGGCTCATCGGACTTGGGGTACGGCAACGGGGCTCCTCACGGGTTGTGCACTACCCGAGGACGCGGCCGGGGTCGCGCGGTACCACCTCGATTGCTTCCACGCGGGTCTCAGCCACGCTTCAGCCACTCGTTCGTAGGCGATGACGGGCCCGACCCGTTCGGTTCTACTGACGGTGGTGCCGCGTTCTTCCGAAGACTCCCCGGTGATGGCCGGATCACAGTCGATAGCGCGATTCTACCGGCTACGGCGCATCCCTCGCAGCAGGCGGGACAGCACGCCCGACAGAGCCAGAAGGAAGAGCGACCACATGCCGATCGCCGGCACGCTCACGGCGACGATGAGGGCGATCACGCAGAGGATCACGAGCGCGATGCTCTCTGTCGCGCTGAAGTGCTCGCGCTGCGACGGCTCGATGAGCCGGGGGTTTCGCAGGGCCGTGATGCGCATCAGTGCGATCGCGACGAACGCGAGCAGCAGGTTGGCGATGTAGAGCGCGATGGCGCCGCGATCGCTCCCGGGAGCCTCCTCGTTGGCCTCGGTGCTGAAGGGCAGCCCCACGACCGCGAAGAGCCAGACGAAGTTGATGAGCAGCAGCGGCCACGAGTAGTTCGCGAGCGACTCGAACAGCCGGTGATGCTCGAGCCATACGACGGCGATGACCACGAATGAGATGACGAATGCGACGATCGCCGAGAAATTCTGGTCGATCAGAGCTCGCGTCGTGAGGCCGTGCGCCGCGCTGGCGAGATCGGCGAGTGGCAGCACGAGCAGCGTCAGGGCGATCGCCACCGTCGCGTCCGAGAAGAACACGACGCGGTCGAACCCTCGTTCCGTCGTGAAGCGCGCCATGCGGCCACAATCGCATGGCATGGGCGATCGAGGAAGGCCGGCTCTGCCGGGAACCGCCCGGTAGACTGGGCGCAGAACCCCACACTCAGGCACCCTCTGACGCGGTGCCGCATATAACGAAGAGGCCCCGACATGACAGCGATTCCTGACAAGCCTGCCCTTGAGGGCCTCGAGAACAAGTGGGGCGCGGTCTGGCAGCAGGCCGGAACGTACGCATTCGACGGGAAGTCTGCGCTCGAGGCATCCGATCGTCAGTGCGTCTACGCGATCGACACTCCACCGCCGACGGCGTCCGGCTCGCTGCACATCGGGCACGTCTTCAGCTACACGCACACCGACGTGATCGCGCGCTACCAGCGCATGACGGGCAAGAAGGTGTTCTACCCGATCGGGTGGGACGACAACGGGCTTCCGACCGAGCGCCGCGTGCAGAATTACTACGGCGTGCGCTGTGACCCGTCGCTGCCCTACGTGGCCGACTTCACGCCGCCCTACGAGGGCGGCGACAACAAGTCGAGCAAGGCGTCCGACCAGGTACCGGTGTCGCGGCGTAATTTCATCGAGCTGTGCGAGCGCCTCACTGAAGAGGACGAGAAGCAGTTCGAGGCGCTCTGGCGCATGCTCGGGCTCTCGGTCGACTGGGCACAGACGTACCGCACGATCGGTCCCGAGTCGATCCGCGCCTCACAGCTCGCGTTCTTGAACAACGTCGAGCGCGGCGAGGCCTATCAGGACTGGGCGCCGACCCTCTGGGACGTGACGTTCCGCTCGGCGGTCGCGCAGGCTGAGCTCGAGGACCGCGACCAGCCGGGCGCCTACCATCGGCTCGCGTTCCACGGAGCCGACAGCGACGTCTTCATCGAGACCACCCGGCCCGAGCTGCTCGCCGCCTGCGTGGCGGTCGTCGCGCACCCCGACGACGAGCGGTACAAGCCGCTGTTCGGCACCACCGTGCGCACGCCCGTGTTCGGTGTCGAGGTGCCGGTCGTCGCACACCACCTCGCTCAGCCCGACAAGGGCTCCGGAATCGCGATGGTCTGTACCTTCGGCGACATCACCGACGTGACCTGGTGGCGGGAGCTGCAGCTGCCGACGCGCGCGATCATCGGCTTCGACGGCCGCATCGTCGCGGACGCGCCTGAGGCCATCGTGTCGGCCTCCGGTCGCGACGCCTTCGCGAAGCTCGCGGGCCTCACCATCTTCAGCGCCAAGAAGACGATGGTCGAGCTGCTCGGCGAGTCGGGCGAGCTGATCGGGGATCCCAAGCCGATCCAGCACCCGGTGAAGTTCTACGAGAAGGGCGACCGCCCGCTCGAGATCGTCTCGACGCGTCAGTGGTACGTCAAGAACGGCGGCAAGGACGAGGCTCTGCGCGCGCGCCTGCTCGACGCCGGCCGCGAGCTCGACTGGAACCCGGAGTTCATGCGCGTGCGCTTCGAGAACTGGGTGAACGGCCTCGCGGGCGACTGGCTGATCTCCCGCCAACGATTCTTCGGCGTGCCGCTGCCCGTGTGGTACCGCGTCGACGAGCATGGCGAGACGCAGTTCGATCAGGTGATCTTGCCCACCGCCGAGCAACTTCCCGTGGATCCATCGAGCGACGCCCCCACCGGCTTCGACGAGGCGCAGCGCGGCGTCGCGGGCGGATTCGTCGGCGAGGTCGACATCATGGACACGTGGATGACGTCGTCGCTCACTCCGCAGATCGCCGCCGGGTGGGAGCGCGACCCTGAGTTCTTCGCAGCCCTCTTCCCGTTCGACCTGCGCCCGCAGGGCCAGGACATCATTCGCACCTGGCTGTTCTCGACGCTGCTGCGCTCGGTCCAGCAGCACGATTCGCTGCCGTGGCGCCACACCGCGATCTCCGGCTTCATCGTCGACCCCGACCGCAAGAAGATGTCGAAGTCGAAGGGCAACGTCGTGACGCCCGCCGCGATCCTCGAGCAGCACGGATCCGACGCGACGCGCTACTGGGCGGCCTCCAGCCGGCTCGGTGCCGACGCGGCGTTCGACCCTGCAAACCCGACGCAGATCAAGATCGGGCGCCGCCTCTCGATCAAGGTGCTCAACGCGGCGAAGTTCGTGCTCGGCTTCGCGTCGAGCCCTGAGGCAACGGTCACGGAGGCACTCGACAACGCGATGCTGCGCAGTCTCGCGCAGGTCGTCCGCGACGCGACGGCCGCCCTCGACTCATACGACCACGCACGCGCGCTCGAGGTCACCGAGACGTTCTTCTGGACCTTCTGCGACGACTACCTCGAGCTCGTGAAAGAGCGTGCGCACGGCGCGGCGGAGGACGCGGGTCACGAATCCGCTGTCGCCGCCCTGCGTCTCGCCCTCAGCGTCATGCTGCGCCTGTTCGCGCCGTTCATCCCGTTCGCGACCGAGGAGACGTGGAGCTGGTTCAACGCCGGCTCCGTGCATGTCGCGGCGTGGCCTGTCGTCGACGAGCTTGGTGTCACGGAAGAAGGGCCCGCTGTGCTGCGTGCGGCCAGCGCCGCCCTGGTCGGCATCCGACGCCTCAAGACCGACGCGAAGGTCTCGCAGAAGACGCCGATCCGCTCTGTCACCCTGACGGGGACCGATGAGCAGTTGGCCGCGCTTCGCCTCGCCGAGGCCGACCTCAAGGCGGTCGGACGGATCGAGCGCATTTCCTTCGCAGCCGGGACCGAGATCTCCGCCGTCGACGGCGAGCTCGGAGATCTCGCCTGATCAGCACAAATCACGCTAGTCTCGGCAATTGGAGGGGTGCCATGACCATCGCAATCCGTGAACCCAGGGACAGTGATTTCTTCCCTTGGCTCAGCCTGTACGAGGCGTACACCGCGGCCCGCGGTGCGGCCCTGACCGAGCAGAAGGCCCTGCTCCTGTGGACCTGGCTTTCCGACCCGGCGCACGTCGAATCCGCGCTCATCGCGGTCGATGACGAGGGCGAGGTGCTCGGTCTCGCGCACTTCCACACCTTCCCGCGCCCGCTCGAGGGCGACAGCGGGACCTTCGTGGACGCGCTGTACGTGGGCGCCGAGGTGCGCGACGAGACCGTCGGCACGAGGCTGTTCGACGCCATCCGCGACTACGCGACCGGGCACGGCGCCGGGGTGCTGCGCTGGACGAAGGGGCACGACGAACAGCTCCCGGCCGCGCTGACCAACGCCGGTGCTGAGGCGAGCTCGCCTGAGGTCCATGAGCTGCAGCTCACCGCGCAGCGCGTCGCGCAACCCGCGTGATGAGCCGATCTCTGATGCACTGCGTTCTCTGATGAGACTCGGCACGCGCTGGCCCGTGGGGTCGGCGGTCCCACCGTCGCTACCCGGCGTGGTGCGCAGCGCGATCAAGGCCGTCGAAGAAGAGCTCGCCGCCGACGGTGTCGACGCCGATACGTGGCGCTGGACCCTCACCTGGCTCGAGGGCGCGCCCGTGGTCGAACTCGACGACGGCACGGTCATCCGATACAGCACGCAGTCCGACACCGCGACCGTCACCTCCGCCGAGTTCGGCGAGTAGCGGGCGCGTAGCGCCGGCGTCGATAGGGTGGCGTCATGACGGATGCCTTGAACCCGCTTCTCGCAGCCAGCACGCTCGACTACCGGCTGCCGCCGTTCGCTCAGATCACCGACGAGCACTATGAGCCCGCGTTCGATGCAGCGTTCGCGGAGCAGCTCGCTGAGATCGACGCCATCACTGACGACGAGGCCGAGCCGACGTTCGAGAACACGCTCATCCCGCTCGAGCGCTCGGGTCAGCTGCTGCGCCGCGTGAGCTACGTGTTCTACAACAAGTCGTCCGCCGACTCGACTGAGGCCACCAACGAGCTCGATGAGCGCCTGGCCCCGCGTCTGGCCGCTCACGAGGACGCGATCAGGCTCAACGCCGCCCTCTACGCGCGGCTTCGAGCGGTGCAGGACTCCCTGCCCGACCGCGATGATCTCGACGCCGAGTCGCGCTACCTCGTCGAGCGCTACGTCACCGACTTCACGCTCGCGGGAGCCGGTGTCGACGACGCGGCGAAGGAGAGGCTCTCCGCGCTGAACCAGCGGATCTCGGGGCTACAGGCGCGGTTCGAGAAGCAGCTGCTCGCGGACACCAACGATCTGGCCGTCGTGTTCGACGACCCGGCCGAGCTCGAGGGGCTCGGCGACGGTGAGATCTCCGCCGCAGCGGAGGCCGCGAAGGCACGTGGTCTTGAGGGAAAGTGGCTCGTCAGCCTCGTGCTTCCGACGGGACATCCGTGGCTCTCCGCGCTCGCCCGGCCCGAGGTGCGCGACCGCATCATGACGGCGTCGCGCGCGCGCGGCGCACGCGGCGGCGCCTACGACAATCGCGAGCTCGTGCTGCAGCTCGCCCGTCTCCGCGCCGAGCGCGCCGAACTGCTCGGATTCTCGAGCCACGCGGACTACGTCACCGCGGGCCAGACGGCCGGCAGCGCGGCGAACGTCGCCGACATGCTGGGCAGGCTCGCGCCGGCCGCCGCCCGTAATGCGCGTCGTGAGCACGAAGCACTCGAGAGGCTCGCCGGAACCACCGTCGACGCCGCGGACTGGTCGCACTGGACCGAGAAGGTGCGCGCCGCCGAATACGACGTCGACACGGCCGAGCTGCGTCCCTACTTCGAGGCCGAGCAGGTGCTGCAGCACGGTGTCTTCTTCGCCGCAACGCAGCTGTACGGAATCACCTTCGCCGAGCGCACCGAGCTTGTGGGCTACCACCCCGATGTGCGTGTCTTCGAGGTGACCGACGCCGACGGATCGCCGCTCGGCCTGTTCCTCTACGACCTCTACACCCGCGACTCGAAGCGCGGCGGTGCGTGGATGAACAGCCTCGTCGATGCCTCCGAACTGCTCGGCGAGCCGACCACCATCGTCGTCAACAACCACAACGTGCCGAAGCCCGCCGCCGGCGAGCCGACGCTCCTCACTTTCGATGAGGTGCATACGCTCTTCCACGAGTTCGGCCATGCGCTGCACGGCCTGTTCGGGCACGCCGTGTACCCGCGCTTCGCCGGCACGAGCGTGCACCGCGACTTCGTCGAGTTCCCGTCGCAGGTCAACGAGATGTGGATGCTGTGGCCCGAGGTGCTCGCGAACTACGCGAAGCACTACCAGACCGGCGCGCCGATCCCTCAGGACGTGGTCGATCGCATCGTTGCGTCCGAGACCTTCAACGAGGGCTTCGCCACGAGCGAGTATCTCGGTGCCGCCCTCCTCGACCAGGCGTGGCACGTGCTGACGGCCGCGGAGGCCCAGGCCGTCGCTGACACGACGGCGTTCGAGGCATCCGCTCTCGCCGCTGTCGGGCTCGACTTCCCGCCCGTGCCGCCGCGGTACCAGAGCTCGTACTTCGCTCACACCTTCTCGGGCGGCTACGACGCGCAGTACTACTCCTATATCTGGAGCGAGGTGCTCGACGCCGACACGGTCGACTGGTTCACGGAGAATGGCGGCCTGACCCGCGAGAACGGTGACCGCTTCCGCTCGCGCCTGCTCGGTGTCGGCGGCACGAAGGACCCGATCGAGGCCTACGTCGACTTCCGCGGCCGTCGTGCGAACCTCGAGCCGCTGCTGAAGCGCCGGGGGCTGCTCGACTGAGCCTCAGGCTCAGCCAACAGCCGGGGAGCCTGCCGTCAGGCGGACTTCTCTTCGCGGCGCGATGAGCGGTGAGGGACGATCGTCGGAGCCGCGTTCGACTCGACCGACTCGCGCGTGATGACGACGCGGGCGACCTCGTCGGTCGACGGCACCTCGAACATCACCGGGCCGAGCACCTCTTCCATGATGGCTCGCAGGCCGCGCGCGCCGGTCTGGCGCAGCACCGCGAGCTCGGCGATCGCCTCGAGGGCGCCCTGCTCGAAGTCGAGCTCGACACCGTCGAGCTCGAACATGCGCTGGTACTGACGGACGAGCGCGTTCTTCGGCTCGGTGAGGATCTGCATCAGAGCCTGACGGTCGAGCGGCGTCACGGTCGTGACGACCGGGAGCCGACCGATGAACTCGGGGATCAGGCCGAACTTGTGCAGATCTTCGGGCAGGACCTCGCTGAACAGGTTGAGGTCGTCGCCCTTCGAGTGCAGCGGGGCCCCGAACCCGATGCCCTTCTTCCCGGCACGTGCCGAAATGATGTCTTCGAGCCCCGCGAAGGCCCCGGCCACGATGAACAGCACGTTGGTCGTGTCGATCTGGATGAATTCCTGGTGGGGATGCTTACGACCGCCCTGCGGCGGCACCGACGCAACCGTGCCCTCGAGGATCTTCAGCAACGCCTGCTGCACGCCCTCGCCCGACACGTCGCGGGTGATCGACGGGTTCTCGGCCTTACGGGCGATCTTGTCTACCTCGTCGATGTAGATGATGCCGGTCTCGGCTCGCTTGACGTCGTAGTCGGCGGCCTGGATCAGCTTCAGCAGAATGTTCTCGACGTCTTCGCCGACGTAGCCCGCCTCGGTCAGCGCCGTGGCGTCGGCGACCGCGAACGGTACGTTGAGCCGGCGGGCGAGAGTCTGCGCCAGATACGTCTTGCCGCAGCCGGTCGGGCCGATCAGCAGGATGTTCGACTTCGCGATCTCGACCTCGTCGGCCTTGACGTCGGCCGGCCCGATGACGTTGCGCGCACGCACCCGCTTGTAGTGGTTGTACACCGCGACCGCCAGCGCCCGCTTCGCAGCGTCTTGGCCGATCACGTACTCCTCGAGGAAGGAGTAGATCTCTTTCGGCTTCGGCAGCTCGAACTCGCCCTGACCGCCCGCCTCGGCGTCGGCCATGCGCTCTTCGATGATCTCGTTGCACAGCTCGACGCACTCGTCGCAGATGTAGACCCCGGGGCCCGCAATGAGCTGCACCACCTGCTTCTGGCTCTTTCCGCAGAATGAGCACTTGAGCAGGTCGGCGCTCTCTCCGATGCGTGCCATGCGCAATCTCCTCAGTAAGTCCAGCCTGCGTCGGCGTCTGGCGGGCTGCCTGGTGTCGAGCCTAACCCGAGGGGCCGACATCGGCGGGTATCTGCCGATGTCGGCCCCTCGTGTTGTCGTCGGCCTGGTCTGGGACGCTACTTGGCGAGCGCCGCCGGCAGGGTCTTGCGGCTGGTGAGCACCTGGTCGATCAGGCCGTACTCCTGCGCTTCGACGCCCGACAGGATCTTGTCGCGGTCGATGTCGCGGTTGACCTCTTCCACCGTCTTGTTGGAGTGCTTGGCGAGCGTCTCCTCCAGCCAGGTGCGCATGCGCAGGATCTCGGCCGCCTGGATCTCGATGTCCGAGGCCTGACCGTGGCCGGCCTCGCCGATCGCCGGCTGGTGAATGAGAATGCGCGCGTTCGGCAGCGCAAGCCGCTTCCCGGGCGTCCCCGCCGCGGTCAGCACGGCCGCGGCCGATGCCGCCTGGCCGAGAACCACGGTCTGGATCTGCGGGCGGATGTACTGCATGGTGTCGTAGATCGCCGTCATGGCCGTGAACGAGCCACCGGGCGAGTTGATGTACATCACGATGTCGCGGTCAGGGTCCTGGCTCTCGAGCACCAGCAGCTGCGCCATGATGTCGTCGGCGCTCGCGTCGTCCACCTGGACGCCCAGGAAGATGATCCGGTCCTCGAAGAGCTTCGCGTACGGGTCCTGGCGCTTGTAGCCGTAGGCCGTGCGCTCCTCGAAGCTCGGCAGGATGTAGCGCGAGCTCGGCGCCTGCAGGCTCCGGCCGCCCGCCATGAAAGTGGCGCCAGAATTATATGTTTCAGCCATCAGTTCCTCGTTCTCGCTCTCGCCTACTGCTGCTCGGTGCCGCCGCCGCCCGAGACGTCGCTCGCGCTGTCGCGGATGTGGTCGACGAACCCGTACGCCAACGCCTCCTGGGCGTTGAACCAGTGGTCGCGGTCGCCGTCTTCGCTGACCTGCTCGACGGTCTTTCCCGTCGCCTCGGCCGTGATCTCGAACAGGCGCTTCTTCATGTCTGAGATGAGCATCGCCTGCGTCTGGATGTCGCTCGAGGTGCCGCCGAAGCCGCCGTGCGGCTGGTGCAGCAGGACACGCGCGTTCGGGGTGATGTAGCGCTTGCCCTTCGTGCCTGCGGTGAGCAGCAACTGGCCCATCGAGGCGGCCATGCCGATGCCGACCGTGACGATGTCGTTGGGCACGAACTGCATCGTGTCGTAGATCGCCATGCCTGCGGTGATCGAGCCGCCGGGCGAGTTGATGTAGAGGTAGATGTCCTTCTTGGGGTCCTCGGCGGCCAAGAGCAGGAGCTTCGCCGCGATCTCATTCGCGTTGTCGTCTCGCACCTCTTCGCCCAGCCAGACGATCCGGTCCCTCAGCAGTCGATCGAAAACACTGGGAGTCAGTGTCGGTTCGGCCATGTGTGACGCTCCGTTTCCGTGGGGTAACTGCATCGAATCTATCGGGGGGTTGCGCGAGCAACGGGGACTGTTCGCCCACGGCGCATGCGGCGCAGAACCGAGCCGCGGAGACGACGGATGCCGGGGCCAATGGCACCCGGCATCCGTCTCGCTCTCTGTCGCCTACTCGGCGGCTGCGGGCTCTTCCTCGGCCACAGCCGCACCGTCTGCGGGCTCGCCGTCGGCCTGCAGGATGACCTCGGAGTCGTCGCTCGCGTCTTCGACGGCGGTGAACTCGGAGAGGTCGACAGCGTTGCCGTCGGAGTCCTTCACCACGGCCTTGCCCAGCGCGATCGCGATCGCCTTGTTGCGCGCGACCTCGCCGACCATCTGCGGGATCTGGCCGTTCTCAGACAGGATCTTCACGAACTCGTTCGGGTCCATGCTGTACTGGGCCGCCGCCTGCACGAGGTAGCTGGTGAGCTCGTTCTGGCTGACGCTGACCTTCTCGGCCTCGGCGATCTCGTCGAACAGGATCTGCGTGCGCAGCGCCTTCTCGCTCGCCTCGCCGACCTCGGCGCGGTGCACGTCGTCCTCGAGGCGGTTCTCGGCCTCGAGGTGACGGTGGACCTCGTCGTCGATGACGGACTGCGGTACCGGGATCTCGACCTTCTCGAGCAGGGCGTCGACGAACTTGCCGCGCGCCTCGCTGCCCTGCGCGAACGTCTTCGAGCGGGCAGCCTCGGTCTTGAGACCCTCGCGTAGTTCGGCGATCGTGTCGTACTCGCTCGAGATCTGGGCGAAGTCGTCGTCCGCCTCGGGCAGCTCGCGCTCCTTGACGGCGTTCAGGGTGACCGTGATCTCGGCCTCTTCGCCCTCGTGGTCGCCGCCGAGCAGCTTCGACGCGAAGGTGGTCGTCTCGCCGGCGGTCAGGCTGTCGAGTGCCTCGTCGAGACCGTCGATCAGGTCGCCCGAGCCGAGCTCGTAGGAGATGTTGTCGGCGGAGTCGACCTCGTCGTCGCCGATCTTCGCGACGAGGGTGATCTGCGCGAAGTCGCCCGTGGTCGCCGGGCGGTCGACCGTGACGAGCGTGCCGAAGCGCCCGCGCAGGCGCTCGAGCTCCTCCTCGACGTCGGCGTCGGTCACCGCGGACGACTCGACGGTGATCTCGACGCCGTCGTAGTCGGGAACCTCGATCTCGGGGCGCACGTCGACCTCGAAGGTCACGACGAGCTCACCGTCGAAGGTCTTCACATCGGGAAGCGTCACTACGTCGGCCTCAGGCCGGCCGAGCGGGCGCACCTTGGTCTCGGTGACCGCGTCGCGGTAGGCGCCCTCGAGCGCGTCGTTGACCGCGTGCTCCAACACAGCGCCCTTGCCGACCCGGGTGTCGATGATGGCCGGCGGAACCTTGCCCTTGCGGAAGCCGGGGATGGTGACATCGGCGGCGATGTGCTCGTAGGCGTGGTCAATGGCGGGCTTGAGTTGCTCGGGCGTCACCGTGGCGGTGAGCTTGACGCGAGTCGGGCTCAGCTGTTCGACCGTGGTAGTCACTAGGTGGTTCTCCTGTTGGTTTTCTTGGACGTTCCGGTCGGGGCGACAGGATTCGAACCTGCGACCTCCCGCCCCCAAAGCGGGCGCTCTAGCCAAGCTGAGCTACGCCCCGGACGCATGCGATCCGCACGGTACCGCGAGGGGGCGACGGGAATCGAACCCGCGTAATCAGTTTGGAAGACTGAGGCTCTACCATTGAGCTACGCCCCCGAAGGGTGGTGTTCACCGCCAAACTGACGGCCGCACCAGCATACGGCATGGCCCTGGCTGGTTCCGGTCGCGTGCCGGGTTACGCTCCCCACGTGAAATATGCCGTCGCAGCGTTGCGACTCGCCGTCAGCGCCCTGATGCTCGTCGCGATGACCCGCTCGTTCGTTCATGACGCGACGCATGGTGTCGATGTCTGGCCGTGGGACTGGTTCGGCTACTTCACGAATCAGAACAACCTTGCGGCCGGGTTCATGCTGACCGTCGCCGCCGTCGGGCTCATGACCGGCCGCCGCTTCCGCTGGCTCGATTACGTGCGCGGCGCCGTGACGACGTACATCGTGATCGTCGGCGGCGTGTTCTGGACCCTGCTCGCGCCCGTCACTGTCGTGGCGATCCCCTGGACCAACGACGTGATGCACGCCGTGATGCCGGCGTACTGCCTGCTCGACTGGCTGCTCGTGGGCGATCGCGAGCCGCTGGCGTTCTCGAAGCTGTGGGTGATCTTCCCGTACGCCGTCGTGTGGCTCGGCGTGACCCTCGTGCGCGGCGCGACCGATGGCTGGGTGCCGTACCCCTTCATGGACCCGAAGACCGGCTACGCGAGCGTCGCGATGTACTGCGGCGCGATCGTCGTCATCGCGACGGTCTTCGCGCTGGCGTTCTGGGGCGCGAGCCGCTGGCGCGGGGCCGTGCTGCGGCAAGCGGTACGGCGCGACCGGCCGGCGCCCGTCATGCACTCTCAGCGGATCGCGTCGTAGGTGAAGCGACCCGCCAGCACCGTCGCGGCGACCGGCTGGGCACGCAGCGCGCCCGCGTCGGCGTCGCGCGGATCGCTCGCGAGCACGGCGAGGTCGGCCGGCTGGCCCGGCAGGATGCTCGAGCGAACGGATGCCCGGACCGCCTGTCCAAGGCTGATGGCCTGCTCGGCGTGCCACGGCGGCGCGTCGTCCGCCTGCCGGAACACCGCCGCGGAGATGGCCTGCCATGGGTCGAGCGGCGCGACCGGAGCGTCCGATCCGAAGGCGAGCCTGGCACCCGCGTCGAGCAGCGAGCGGAAGGCGTAGGCGCGTCCCGCGCGGTCGCCCCAGTAGCGCGCGACGATGTCCTGGTCGTCGATCGCGTGCCGGGGCTGCACACTCGCCGTCACGCCCAGGGCCGCGAAGCGCGGAAAGTCCTCACGTCGTAGCAGCTGCGCGTGCTCGATCGATCCCCGCGCACCGGTCGCGGCGAAGGCATCGAGCGCATGCGAGTTGGCCGCGTCGCCGATCGCGTGCACGGCCGCGCTGAGCCCCATGCGGCGGGCGGTGCGCAACAGCGCGACGAGGTCGCTCGGTGGCACGGTGAGCCGGCCGCGCGGCTCATCCCCCACGACCCCGTCGTACGGCGCGAACATCGCGGCCGTACGCGTGCCGAGCGAACCGTCGGTGATGACCTTGAGCGGCCCGACCCTGAGACGGCCTGAGTCGTCGAGCGTCTGGCCTGTCGACCAGCCCGCGGCGATCGCCGCGTCCAGATGCTCCGGGTAGAACCCTGCGTCGACCTGCAGTTCATCGAACCCGCTCGCGAACCGGCGCAGCCACAACTCGGGCGTCAGCGCCATCTCGAAATCGACGATGCCGACCACGCCACGCGCCGCAGCCGCGAGTGCCGCGTCGTGCGCCCACTCGTCGGCGGTCGCGTCCGACACCTCATCGAGCGCCGCCTCGACCGCGAATGCATCGGCCTCGCGCAGCACGCCGCTCGGGTGGTCATGAAAGCCGTGCGCCTTGAGCGCGGCCGAGTTGAGCCACACCGTGTGCAGATCCGCGCTCAGCGCGACGACCCGGCGTTCGGGGCCCGCTGCCGACGCGCCGCTCCCCGCCTCTCCGATCGTGCCGTCGACCGCGTCGTCGAGCAGCGCGAAGTGCGGCCGATCGGCCCAGAGCGCGTCACGGAACCCGACGCCGATCACGTCGCCGTCCGGGTGCCGCGCGGCGTGCTCGCCCAGCAGCCGTGCCGCCTCATCCGCCGACGCGGCGGAGTCGAGGCGCACCCGCCGCGACGACAGTGCCCACTGCGTGAAGTGCGTGTGCTGGTCCCAGAGACCCGGAACGAGCACGTGGCCGTCGAGCTCGATGTGCTCGCCGCTCGCTCGCAGCTCACCCGCGGGTGTGACCGCGGTGATCCGGGTATCCGTCACAGTCACGTCGACCACACGCCCGTCGAGCAGTCGCGCGCCGCTGAAGGTGAAGCTCACGTGACCGCTCTCCTCGTCAGGCTTGGCAGCTCGGGCACCAGTAGAGCTTGCGGTTCGCCAGGTCCTGCATGGCGATCGCGGTGCCGCACACGCGACACGGCTCGCCCGTGCGGTGGTAAACCCAGTGCCGATCGTCGCGTCGCGCCATCGCCTTCCGATAGGCCTCGGGCGACAGACCGTCCATCGTCATCATCTGGCCCGTGCGCACGCCGATGTCGAGCAGGTGCGCCCAGTCGCGCCACAGCGCTCGCGCCACGTCCTCCGGCACCTTCTTACCCGGCGTGAACGGGTTGAGGCGCGCGCGGTACAGCAATTCGGCGCGGTACACGTTGCCGATGCCGCTGACCACCGACTGGTCCATCAGCAGCTGTGCGATCGGCTGATTCGACTTGCGGATGCCCGTGACGACGCGCTCCTCGCCGGCGTCGGTGTCATCGTTGAGCGGGTCGGGGCCGAGCCGATCGATGACCTGCTGCACCTCGAACGCGCTGATCGCCTCGCATGCGGTCGGGCCGCGCAGGTCGGCGCAGGCGGCGTCCGTCAGAATGCGCACGCGCACCTGCCCGACAGGCGGGGGCGGGAAGTCGAAGTCGGGAGAGTCGTTCTCCTTCTCCGACTCGGCCATGTGCAGACGTGCCTTGCGCGGGGCACCGATCGAGCGCACGGAGTCCTCGCCGGCCGAGTCGTCGACGTAGTCCCGGTCGGTCTCGAGCGGGTCCGCTTCCTCGATCGTTCCGCGCTGATTCGTCTGACCCATGCGGCCGCCCGCCGACCGGATCGTCGCATCCGTCGTGATCTCCCCCGCGAAATCCCACGCGCCGTACAGCCCGAGGTGCACCCGCAGCCACAGCCCGTTGTCGAACTGGAGGAACATCTGCTTGCCGACGGCGGTCGCCCGTTTCATCGTCGCGCCGTCCAGCATCTTCGCACCGGCGGCGAAGCGCCCCTGCGGGCTGGTCACGGTCACCCGGTGCCCGACGAAGTTGCGGGCGAACTGGCGGGCGATCCGGTGAACGGAGTGCCCCTCGGGCATTAGTGGTCGACGCCCTTGCCCGCGATGTCCCCGGTGCGCTCGTATTCCGCGAGCTGAGCGATGCGGCGCACGTGTCGCTCCTCGAAGGTGAACGGCTCGGCGATGAACAGATCGATGAAGCGGAGCGCGTCGGCCTCGTCGTGCTGACGCGCGCCGATCGCGATCACGTTGGCGTCGTTGTGCTGGCGGGCGAGCAGCGCGGTCGAGTCGTTCCAGACCAGCGCGGCACGGATGCCTTTCACCTTGTTCGCTGCGATCTGCTCGCCGTTCCCCGAGCCGCCGAAGACGACTCCGAGCGCGTCCACGCCTTCCGCCTGGTCTTTCGCGACCGCCTGCGCCGCGTTGATGCAGAAGGCAGGGTAGTCGTCGAGCGCGTCGTACTCGACCGGGCCATGGTCGAAAACCTCGTGTCCCTGCTCGAGCAGATGCGCTTGAATCCGCTGGCTGAGCTCGAGTCCGGCGTGATCGGTGGCGATGTGGATGCGCATGGTCTCAGCCTAGAACCGCGGCCGCTCGAGACCGCGACCCGCGGCCCCACTCACGCCGGTCGGACCTCAGTCGAACTGCGGCTCCCTCGTGCGGGTGCGCTTCAACTCGAAGAACCCGTCGTACGACGCCGCGGCGACGATGCCGTCCCAGAGCACGAGCGCCTTCTCGCCTCGCGGCGTCGGCGAGATCACCGGACCGAAGAACGCGCTGCCGTTCACCGCGATGACCGGGGTGCCGACCTCCTGCCCGACCCGGTCGATGCCGTCGTTGTGGCTTGCTCGCAGCTGCGCGTCGTACTCGTCGCTGTCGGCGTAGCGCGCGTAGTCGGCGGGAAGACCGACCTCCGCGAGCGCCGCCGCGATCACCTCGTCGGCGTCCTTCGAGCCGCCGGGGTGGATACGGGTGCCAAGCGCGTCGTAGAGCGGCTTGACCTTCGATTGCCCTTCGAGCTCGCCGACAGCGGTGACCAGGCGCGCGTAGCGCAGCAGCCGGGGGAAGTTCGCGCGGTAGCTCTCCGGAACGTCCTTGTCCTCGTTGAGGATCGCAAGACTCATGATGTGCCACGTGACCTCGAGGTCGCGTGCCGTGCTCACCTCGTCGACCCAGCGGGACGTCATCCACGCCCAGGGGCACGAGGGATCGAACCAGAAATCGACGGCAGTAGTCATGGTTCTGTTCTAGTCGCGTCGGGTGTCGGTCGTTGTTCTCTAGGCTGGATTACATGCCCGGAGAGAACCTCACTCGAATCGAGGCCGCCGAACGCAAGGCGACCGTCCAGCCCCATGAATACGCGGTCAAGCTCGACCTCACCACCGGACCCGAGCTGTTCCGCAGCGAGACCCGTCTGACGTTCTCCGCGACACCGGGTGCGTCGACGTTCATCGACTTCATCACGAAGGTCGTGCACTCGGTCACGCTCAACGGCGTCGCCCTCGATGTCGCATCCGTCAACGACGGAGTTCGCATTCAGCTGCCCGATCTCAAAGACGAGAACACGCTCGTGGTCGTGGCCGACGCGATGTACACGAACACCGGCGAGGGCCTGCACCGTTTCGTCGACCCGGTCGACGGCGAGGTCTACCTGTACTCGCAGTTCGAGGTGCCCGACTCGCGGCGGGTGTTCGCAGTGTTCGAGCAGCCCGACCTCAAGGCGACGTATCAGTTCACCGTGACGACCCCGTCGGACTGGATCGTCATCAGCAACTCCCCCACGCCCGAGCCGATCTTCTCCGGCCCGATCGACGGCGAGTCGCTGAAGGACTCGGTGACGTGGGTCTTCGACCCCACTCCTCTTCTCTCGTCGTACATCACCGCCATCATCGCGGGCCCGTACCAGGGCGAGACGAGCGAGCTCACGAGCGCCGACGGGCGCACGATCCCCCTCGGCGTCTACGCCCGCAAATCCCTCGTGCCGTTCCTCGACGCGGACTACATCTTCGAGAAGACGAAGCAGGGCTTCGCGTTCTACGAGGACAGGTTCGGCTACCCGTACCCGTTCGCGAAGTATGACCAGGTGTTCGTGCCCGAGTTCAACGCGGGCGCGATGGAGAACGCCGGCGCCGTGACGCACACCGAGGCGTACGTGTTCCGCTCGAAGGTCGCGGATGCCCAGCGGGAGCGGCGCGTCGTCACGATCCTGCATGAGCTCGCGCACATGTGGTTCGGCGACCTCGTCACCATGAAGTGGTGGAACGACCTCTGGTTGAACGAGTCGTTCGCCGAGTACGCGTCGACGCTCGCGACCGCCGAGGCCACCGAGTGGACCGAGGCGTGGGCGACGTTCGCGTCGACCGAGAAGTCGTGGGCCTACAACCAGGACCAGCTGCCGTCCACGCATCCGATCGTCGCCGCCATCCGCGACCTCGAGGACGTGCAGGTCAACTTCGACGGCATCACCTACGCGAAGGGTGCGTCGGTGCTCAAGCAGCTCGTCGCGTGGGTCGGGCAGGACGACTTCCTCACGGGCGTGCACAACTATTTCGAGAAGCACGCGCATTCGAACACCGAGCTGCGCGACCTGCTCGTCGAGCTCGAGGCGACGAGCGGCCGCGATCTGTCCGACTGGTCGCAGAAGTGGCTGGAGACGGCGGGCGTCAACACCCTCCGCCCCGAGATCGCGACGGATGCGTCGGGCACGATCACCTCGTTCCAGGTGGTGCAGACCGCCGCACCCGACTACCCCACGATCCGCCCGCACCGCCTGGCGATCGGGTTCTACTCGCACGTCGGTGACAAGCTCACGCGCACGCACCGCGTGGAGCTCGACGTCGATGGCGAGCGCACCGAGGTCGCCGAGCTCGTCGGCCTCGCACAGCCAGACCTCGTCCTGCTCAACGACGATGACCTCGCCTACGCGAAGATCCGGCTCGATGAGCGGTCCCTCCAGACTGCGATCGGCTACCTCGGCCGCCTCGACAGCGAGCTCGCCCGATCGGTGGTCTGGGGCGCCGTGTGGGACGCGACGCGCGACGCCGAGGCGCGCGCGAGCGACTTCGTGCAGCTCGTGCTGAACAACGTCGGTGCCGAGACAGGCTCGACGACCATGCGTACGGCGCTGAACCAGCTCGTGCTGTCCGTCGGCGCGTACGTCGCGCCGACGCGCCAGCAGTCGGAGACCATCGCCGCCGCAGACGGCGTGTGGACGCTCGCGCAGTCGGCGCCCGCGGGCAGTGACGCGCAGTTCCAGTTCGTCAAGGTGTTCGCGCAGCTCGCGAGCACGGAGGAGCAGCTGGCGACGATCGCCGGGCTGCGCGACGGCTCGATTCGGCTCGAGGGCCTGGAGGTGGACACCGACCTGCGATGGGAGCTGCTGCAGTCCCTCATCGTGGGCGGTAAGGCCGGCGGCGCCGACATCGAAGCGGCGCTTGCGGAGGACAACACGGCGAGCGGAAACCAGTCGGCCGCACATGCACGAGCCGCGCTGCCGACGGCCGAGGGCAAGGCCGCGGCGTGGGCATCCGTGGTCGAGCAGGAGGGCGCGCCGAACCTGATCGTGCGCGCCACCGGCGTCGGGTTCCAGCGAGCACACGACAAGGCCCTGCTGACACCGTTCATCGGCCGATACTTCGACAGCCTTCGCGCCATCTGGGATTCCCGCAGCTACGCCATCGCCGCGGGACTCATCAACGGCCTGTTCCCGTTCGCCCTCGCGAACCAGGAACTCGCCGACGCGACACGCACCTGGCTCGAGGCGAACCCCGAGCCCGCCGCTCTGCGCCGGCTCATCGTCGAGAACCTGGCCCGCGTGGAACGCGCCCTCGAGGTGCAGTCGGCCGATTCGTGAGTAGTACCTGAGCACTACGCGTACGCGCCGTGAAGCGGCCCCCGAGACGGATCCCGCCGGGGGCCGTTTTCCGTACCGTTGACCTCATGATCGAAATCCAGCACCTCAGTAAGAGGTACGGTCCCAAGCTTGCGGTGGACGACATCTCGTTCGTCGCCCGACCCGGCATCGTCACCGGGTTCCTCGGCCCGAACGGCGCCGGCAAGTCGACCACCATGCGCATGATCATGGGGCTCGACCGGCCGACGTCGGGCAGCGTCACCGTGAACGGCGCGCCGTACGCGTCGTTCCACGACCCGCTGCGCCAGGTCGGTGCCCTCCTCGAGGCGAAGGCGGTCCACACCGGCCGCAGCGCCTTCAACCACCTTCTCGCGCTCGCCGCGACGCACAGCATTCCGAAGTCGCGGGTCGACGAGGTGATTCACATGACCGGCCTCGAGTCGGTCGCGAAGAAGCGCGTCGGCGGCTTCTCGCTCGGCATGGGCCAACGGCTCGGCATCGCGGTGGCGCTGCTCGGGGACCCGCAGACTCTGATCCTCGACGAGCCCGTCAACGGTCTCGACCCGGAGGGCGTGCTCTGGGTGCGGCAGCTCACCCGCTACCTCGCCTCGCAGGGCCGAACGGTATTCCTTTCGAGCCACCTCATGAGCGAGATGGCGCAGACCGCCGACCATGTCGTCGTCCTCGGGCGCGGCAAGGTCCTCGCCGACTCGCCGATCACCGACATCATCTCGGGCGCGAGCGGCCGACGAGTCACGGTGCGCACGCCAACCCCCGACCTGCTCATCGGCGCCATCGCCAGCACCGACGTCGCAGTGCAGCAGGCCCCTGACGGCGCCCTCTCGGTCACCGGCATCAACGCCGAGGCCATCGGCGAGGCGGCGGCCCACGCCGGAGTCGTGCTGCATGAGCTCACGCCCGTGACGGCCAGCCTCGAGCAGGCCTATCTCGAACTCACCCAGGACGACGTCGAATACCACTCGGAGGTGGAAGCATGACCACGGCAACCGCTCCGGCACAGAGCCCGAGCCCGACCAGCACCAACGTGCACCTGTCAGCCCTGGGCCTGCTGCGGTCCGAATGGATCAAGCTCCGCACCGTGCGCTCGACGATCTGGTGCTACGCGCTCATCATCCTGCTCACGATCGGCATCGGCGTGCTCGTCTCGTCGCTCGCGACTCTGCCGACAGCAACGACCACAGGCGACGCGGCGCGCAGCCTCACGGTGACCGCCGCCACCGGCGGCATCAATCTGGCTGTGCTCATCGTGTCGATCCTCGGCACTCTGATCATCACGGGCGAATACGCGACCGGCATGATCCGCTCGACCTTCACCGCCGATCCACGTCGACTCGGCGCGATCGTGGCGAAGATGGTCATCCTCGCGGTGACCGCATTCATCACGAGCGGCATCGCCATCTGGCTGAACGCACTCATCGTGTGGCCGATCCTGCATCACCGCGGCGTCGACGTGCAGCTCGGCGACCCGAGCGTCTTCATGCCGCTCTTGGGCGGCTCGGTGTTCGTGACGCTCATCAGCCTCCTCGCCTTCGGCTTCGGCCTCATCCTGCGCAGCACGGCGGGAGGCCTCGCGACCGTGCTCGGCCTGCTGCTGGTGGCGCCGATCATCCTTGGCATCCTCACCGGCCTCACGCATGCGGACTGGGTCGGCGATCTCAGGGCGATCTTCCCCGACAGCGCGGGTGGCCAGCTGGTCAGCTACGCAACCCCGGGCAGCAAGACCGGCATCGTCAACGGCATTCTGACCCTCAACGGCTGGCTCGGGTTCTGGGTCATGCTCGGCTGGGACGCCGTGGTGCTCACCGTCGCGAGCGTGCTCGTCAAGCGCCGGGACGCGTGACGACCCTCGGAGACTTGCCGGACGACCTCCGACTGCCTCGGCAGCCGGGGGTCGTCCGCCAGTTCTGGGCACGCCACGAGCGACTCGCCGACTGGCTCATCGCTCTGTTCTGGGGTGTCCCGGCCACGCTGATCACGCTCGCCGGGCTGATCGCGACCATCCATCACACGGATCGTGCCTGGCTGCCGCTACCCGCCGCTCTGCTCGTCGCAGGGTCCTGTGTCGGCGTGTTCGTCCGTAGAACGCGCCCCCTCCTCGCCCTCGCCATCCTGTCGCTCGCGCTGATTCCCGCGCCGTTCACGCCGGCCGACGCCGCGCAGGTGCTGCCGGTGTTCGGCGTCTACAGCGTCGCCGTGTACCGCTCCAACGCAGCAGCGTGGTTGTGCGCAGGCGTCCTGGAGGTCGTGTCGACGATCTACATGTGGGTCGCGACGCCGGCCGGGGCCGTTCACGCCATAGCGGACCGGCCCGTGCAGTGGGCACCCGTCTACGGCATCGAGCTGCTCATCGCGCTCGCGCTCGGGATCACCGTCGGCAATCGGCGGCGCTACCTCGACGCCTTGATCGACCGCGCACATCAGCTGGCGCGTGAACGCGACCAGCAGGCGCAACTCGCGGCAGTCACCGAGCGGGCCCGCATCGCGCGCGACCTGCACGATGTCGTCTCGCACTCGCTGACCGTGATGGTGACGCTCGCAGAGGGCTCGGCCGTCGCCGCGGAGACGGATGCCCTGCGCGCCGCCGCTGCGATGCGCCAAGTCGCCGACACCGGCCGCGAAGCGCTGAGCGGGATGCGGCACATGCTCGGCGTGCTCGGCGTCGACGGCGTCGCCGAACTCGCACCGCAGCCGACGGCCGACGATCTGCCACGCCTGGTCGAGCGCTTCCGTGAGCTCGGGCTGCCCGCGCGCCTCCAGCTCGCCGGCGAGCTGCCCGCCGATTCCGCGACTCGCCTCGCCGCCTATCGGATCGTTCAGGAGGGCCTCACGAACGCCCTGCGCTACTCGCACGGCCCGACGTACGTCGACGTTCGCGTGGATGCGGCCACGGATCCGATCGAGGTGGCCGTCGACGACGACGGGCTACCGGGCATGCCGACCACGTCGGTCGGCGCGGGCCAGGGCCTGATCGGCCTCCGCGCGCGAGTGTCGGCACTCGGGGGTACGCTCGCGGCGGGCGCGCACGACAACGGCGCAGGGTGGCTTCTCGCCGCGACGCTGCGCCGCGCCGACGTGCCGCCCGGGAACGGAAAGGGGGGCGCTGCCGACATGCCGCACAACGCCGACATGAGAGACGGCGCATGATCCGCGTCGCGATCGCCGACGATCAGCAGCTGGTGCGCATGGGCTTCCGCATGGTGCTCGAGGCGCAGCGCGACATCGAGGTGGTCGGCGAAGCATCCGACGGTGCCGCCGCGATCGCCCTCGCCGAGCGCGAGCGGCCGCACGTCATGCTGATGGACGTGCGCATGCCCGGCACCGACGGCCTCGCCGCCACCGCCGCGATCACCGCCTCCGTCCCCGACACGCGCGTGCTCATCCTGACGACCTTCGACCTCGATGAGTACGCATTCGGCGGCCTGCGCGCCGGCGCGAGCGGCTTTCTGCTGAAGGACGCGCGGCCTGACGATCTGCTCGGCGCGATCCGCGCGATCGCGGCGGGTGACGCGGCCGTCTCGCCCCGCATCACACGACGCATGCTCGAGCTCTTCGGCACCTCCCTTCCCGCTCAGAAGGGCCAGGGTGACGACGCCACGGCGGCGCTCACGCCACGAGAACGCGAGATCCTGGTCGCCATCGGTGCAGGGCTGTCGAACACCGAGATCGCCACTGCACTGTTCCTCACGGAATCGACGGTGAAGACCCATGTGGGCCGGGTTCTCGCGAAGCTGCAGCTGCGCGACCGGGTGCAGGCCGTGATCTTCGCCTACGAGCACGGGCTTGCACGGGGCGTCCAGGGGCCGGGGGCTCCCGCTTCATAGACTGGCGAACAATGAAGCTCGCCACTCCTCTTGCCACCGCCTCGAACGACTTCTGGACCGGCGTCGACCAGTTCTTCAGCCACCAGCCGGGCATTCTGATCGGAAGATTCGGGTCGGCTGTCGCGATCGCCCTCGGCGCGATCATCGTCGCGTGGATCCTCCGCATCGCGATCAAGCACATCGTGCAGCGCATCGTCTCGACCGTGAAGCGCGCCCAGGGCGTCGAGACCACGCAGGCCCTGCAGGTGTCGCCCGTCGCTACCGTGCGCCTCGTGCAGCGCACTCGCACCCTCGGGTCCGTTCTGACGAACATCGCGAACGTCATCGTGTCGGTCATCGCGCTGCTCCTCATCGTGCAGCAGCTCGCCCCGAATGTGCTCGCGTCCTTCGCGATCCTCTCGGCGGCGATCGGCGCCGGTCTGGGCTTCGGCGCACAGAACGTCGTCGGCGACATCCTCAACGGCCTCCTCATGGTGATGGAGGACCAGCTCGGTGTCGGCGACGTCGTCGAGGCCGGAATGGCGGCCATGGCGACGGACGGGGTCGTCGAGGGCGTGGGCATCCGCACCACTCAGATCCGCGATGTGCACGGCACCCTCTGGTACGTGCGCAACGGCCAGATCCTGCGCGTCGGAAACCAATCGCAGGGCTGGACCCGGGTCATCACCGACGTCGCCGTCGGCTACGACAACGATGTGGATGCCGTGCAGGACAGACTGCTCGAGACCGCCGACACGCTCGCCAAAGACCCGAAGTGGCGCTCGCGCATCGTGGAGCGACCCGAGATCTGGGGCATCCAGTCCATCGCGACCGACCTGGTGGTGCTCCGCGTCGCGATCAAGACCCGCTCGACCGCTCGAGACGATGTCGCTCACGAGCTCAACGCACGCGTGTTCCGGACGGTGCGCGAGCTGGGCGTGACAACGCCGGCCATCACGAACCCGATCCTGCAGGGCTTCGAGGGCGCGGCATCCGTCGACGGCGCGCACCCGCCGCGCACCCGGCCGGTCGCCGCGCAGCCCGCGCCGGCGCCAAAGCCCAAGCGTCCCCGCATCGTACGGCGCAAGGTCGCCGACGACTCGACCACGCCCGGCACGGCCGGCCGTGATGCCGCACACCCAGACGCCCCGGAGGAAAACGAATGACCGATCAACCCGGCCCGCAGCCGATCATCGTCCGCTCCGGCGAGCACGGTCCGCAGCTCGGCGGCTCGTTCTATGAGCAGGTCGGTGGGCACGCGACGTTCGTCAAGCTCGTACACGCCTTCTACGAGAGGGTCGCACAGGACGACGTACTGCGCCCGATGTACCCGGAGGCCGAGCTCGACGCGGCCGAGCGGCGGCTGCTCATGTTCCTCGAGCAGTACTGGGGCGGCCCCGGAACCTATTCCGAGGAGCGCGGACACCCGCGGTTGCGCATGCGTCATATGCCGTTTCGCGTGAACCCTGCGGCGCGCGACCGCTGGTTGTCGCACATGCGCGCGGCGGTCGACTCCCTGGAGCTGCCGCCGTTGCAGGACGCGACACTCTGGGCCTACCTCGAGCGCGCCGCACATGCGATGGTGAATACTTTCGAGGCGTGAGCGCTGCTAGGGCGACGGAGCCCATCGATGCCATCATCGTCGGTCACGGTCTCGCCGGCCTCGTCGCGGCCTGCGAGCTGCTCGACGCGGGCAAACGCGTGGCGATCGTCGACCAGGAGCCTGCGGTCGCCCTCGGCGGGCAGGCGTTCTGGTCGTTCGGCGGGCTGTTCCTCGTCGACTCGCCCGAGCAGCGCCACCTGGGCGTCCACGACTCACTCGAGCTCGCCAGGCAGGACTGGTTCGGCACGGCGGCCTTCGACCGTGAAGAGGAAGACGCATGGGGGCGGCGCTGGGCCGATGCCTACCTCGACTTCGCCGCGGGCGAGAAGCGGTCCTGGCTGCGGCAGAAGGGCATCAAGATCTTTCCGCTCGTCGGATGGGCCGAGCGCGGCGGCGGCTCCGCGGGGGGCCACGGAAATTCGGTGCCGCGCTTCCACATCGCGTGGGGCACCGGCCCCGGCGTGGTGCAGCCGTTCGCAGACCGGGTGAAGACAGCGGCCGCTGCCGGTCGGGTCGTGTTCCGCCATCGGCACAGGGTCGATGAGCTGTTGGTCGAAGGCGGCGCGGTAACGGGCATCCGCGGTGCCGTGCTCGCAGACGACGCGATCACGCGCGGCGAACCGTCCAACCGCACCGTCGTCGGTGAGTTCGAGTTGCGCGCCGGCGCCGTGATCCTCGCGACGGGCGGCATCGGCGGCAACCATGAGCTCGTGCGGAAGGCGTGGCCGGATCGGCTCGGCACGCCGCCCGCGTCGATGCTGTCGGGCGTACCTGCGCACGTCGACGGGCGCATGCTCGAGATCGCCGAGGCCGGCGGCGCTCGTCTCGTCAACATGGACCGTATGTGGCATTACGTCGAGGGCATCCAGAACTGGGACCCCATCTGGCCGCTGCACGGCATCCGCATCATTCCGGGCCCGTCGTCGATGTGGTTCGACGCCGTCGGCCGTCGCCTGCCCGCCCCCAACTTCCCCGGCTACGACACGCTGGCGACGCTCAAGCACATTCAGGAGACCGGTTACGACCACACCTGGTTCGTGCTGACGCAGAAGATCATCGAGAAGGAGTTCGCACTCTCCGGGTCCGAGCAGAACCCCGACCTCACCGACAAGGACGTGCGCCTGGTCCTCAGGCGGGCGGCGCCCGGCGCGCCGGGCCCGGTCGAGGCGTTCAAGCAGCACGGTGCCGACTTCGTCGTCGCCGACACGTTGCCGAAGCTGCTCGGCGGCATGCTGGCGAAGACGGATGCTCCGCTCGACACCGCTTTGATCGAGCAGCAGCTGCGCGACCGAGACCGCGAGCTTGCGAATCCATTCAGCAAAGACCCGCAGCTCGCCGGCATCCGTGACGCTCGTCGCTATCTGGGCGACCGCATCGCGCGGGTCGCACCGCCGCATCGGATTCTCGATCCGAAGGCCGGCCCGCTCATCGCGGTCAAGCTGCACATTCTGACCCGCAAGAGCCTGGGCGGCATTCAAACGGATCTCGACGCGCGCGTGCTGACGCCGTCGGGCGAGCCGCTGCCGGGGCTGTACGCGGCCGGCGAGGTGTCCGGCTTCGGCGGTGGCGGCGTGCACGGGTATCGCGCCCTCGAGGGCACCTTCCTCGGCGGATGCCTGTTCAGCGGTCGCATCGCGGGTCGCGCCGCCGCTGCCGCCCTGTGACAGTGCGCTACGCGAGCGTGCGGGCGGCGTGCCCGATGACGGCTCCGGCCGCGTCCAGTGCCTCGACGCCGACGGCCTTCGCGCCCGACGGGAGCGCCAACGAGGTCTCGAAACCTGCACGGTCGACGGTGGCGAGCACGGTGAGTGCATCGGCACTCTCGCCGCTCGAGAACCGCCACTTCAACACTCCCGTGGCACCGTTCCAGGTGACGTAGGCCGTGCCCCCGTCGACGACCACGGCCGGCGCAGCCTGCGGCGTCGCGTCCCACGCCTGCCGGAACGCTCGGTACGACGAGTCGCCGAGACCGCTCGCCTCCCAGATGGCGGTGCCGGCTGAATCGAACTCGGTCGCGTACGGAATATCGCCCCAGCCGATGAAGACATGCCCGTCGTCGAGAAGCGTGTTGCTGCCCTCGGCGGTGGAGAGATGGTCCGCGTACTCGAGCCGCTTCGACAGCGTCGCCGTCTTCGCCGACTCGTTCACGTTCAGATAGAGGCCGGACGACACCCCGGTCGTTCCGGTCTTGTACTGGTTGTCGAACATGCTGATGCGCCCGTCAGAGAGGCGGCGTGCATGATGCTGCCAGGCGAACGTGGCGTCGGAAGCGATCGCGAAGTCGCTCTTCCTGCCGCCGAGTCGCCAGCGGGTGGTACCGGTGTTCCGGTCGACGGAGTAGATCGTGTGCGTGTGCCGGCTCGAGATCAGGACGGCGTCGTCGCCGTCGAGCGACGCGGCGTTCAGGTGGTATGGGTCGTACGGGTTGGCGTCGGTGCCGCTATCGGCCACGTGCTGATAGCTCTCGGTGATGTCGACGTGCTGCGCCGCGTGCCAGTCGAGCAGGACCGCGCCGCTCGCGATGTCGATCTCCTGGATGCGGCATCCGTACATGCGGCCGTTCTTCGGCCCCTTCATCGACGTGAGATCGGCCGTGACCGTCGGATACGACGTGACGAGCGCGGTGCCCTGCGGCGTGAGCTCGAACTCGTGCAGGTCGGACTGCAGGCCGTGGCCGGCACGCACCTGGGCGATCACGCGATAGCTCGTGTCGAGAATGGTGCCGGCGCCGAGCCCGTGGCCTCCGTCGAGCGTGCCGGACCAGTAGGTGAGCACGGGCTCACCCCGGTACTGCTGCACCCGCAGGTCGGTGACGCTGCGGCCGTCGGGCTCGATCCAGATCGGCTCGCCGTCGTTGTCGGTGATGAGCCCCTGGAAGCCGGAGACGCGGGGCGTCGCAAAGAACAGGCCGGGGGCGGTCGACGTCCCGGGCTTGCGCCACACGGAGATGCGCGGGGCGGTGACCATAGTGCTGACGTACCGGGACAGCTGCGCGGGCGGGGTGGCCGCGGCCGCCGGTGCCGAGCTGCCGCGATTCGCGAACAGGTCGCCGACGCCGAATCCACCGGCGGTCAGCGCCGCGCCGGCGACCGCGCCGCCGCCGAGAAGCAGCGCCCCGCGACGGGAGAAGCGGGCGGCGCGGCGATCGGATGGAGAGGAAGAATCTCGGTCGGACATGCTTCGACGCTAGGAAGCGTCGCGCCGGGAACTCCAAGGCATCGCTCAGAAGACAGTAAGGATCGCGCGTCAGCCGTGACGCGACCACGCCGCGCGCTTCACGAGGACATGGCCGCGGGTGAGGGAAAGGCGGGTCCAGGTGCCCGCCTCGAACACCGGAACCCTCTCCTCCCCGCCGAGGAATCCGAGCGAGTCGGCGGCGAAGGCGATGCCGGCCGGCACGTCGTACAGCTCTTCGATGGGCGCGCCCCACACCGAGCCGCGCACGCGCCACACCAGCTGCTCGCCCGTGCCCTCGGGGATCGTGCGGGCCACCGCGGCGATGCCGTCGGCCGCCATGCGCGTCAGCAGCGACGCATCCGTCTCCCCCACCTGTGCCCAGCCGCCGCGCGGAGGCGAGATGCCCGCCCACGTGACGGTCGACACTTCGAGCGGCAGCCGAATCGCAGCCGGGTCGGCGCGGCCGAGCCGGTCGAGCAGCGAGCGCGTCGGCACGACGGCGTCGAAAGACGCGGCGGGGTCGGTCTCGAAGGTGCGCAGGCCGAGCACCGTCGGCGTCTGATCGAGCAGTCCGTGCGGGTAGAGCACCGCGGTGTAGACCGCGAGCACACCACCCGCAGCGGTCAGCCGAACAGAGCCGTCTTCGACGCGGCCCGCGCGCCCCAGATAGGTCTGCAGGTCGTGGACGGCGAGGGCGTCGACGAGCGAGAAAGAGGGGCTCATGGTCACCAATAGACTACGAGACATGGACCCGGTCGCCGCGATGCTGCACGCCCTGGATCTGGCCGAGACGGGTGCACGAACCAACGAAGACATCTTCACCGGGCCGAGCCAGTGGATGCCGCATGGGCGGGTCTTCGGCGGCCAGGTGCTCGCGCAGTCGATCGTCGCAGCGTCGCGCACGCTGCCCGACGAGCGGCTGATCCACTCTTTGCACGGTTACTTCCTGCGGCCCGGCGATGTCGGCAAGGGCGTGACGCTCGGTGTCGACCGCATCCACGACGGGCGTTCGTTCTCCACACGCCGGGTGCAGACCTTCCAGGACGGCGTGCCGATCATGTCGCTCATCGCATCGTTCCAGCCGGAGCAGGACGGTGTCGACCACCAGCTCGACATGCCCAGTGGGCTGCCCGGGCCCGAGTCGCTCAAGAGCGTCTCCGAACTGCTCGCCGGCATCGAGCATCCGGCCGCGCAGTTCTGGACAGTGGCGCGCCCCTTCGACATCCGCTACGTGGACGCGCCCGTGTACCTGCCGCTCGCCGACACGGGCGAGCGCGTCGCTCACCAGGCCGTGTGGCTGCGCGCGAAGGAGCGGCTGCCCGACGACCCGGTGCTGCATCGTGCGGCGCTCGCCTACGCGAGCGACTACACGATCCTCGAACCCGTGCTGCGCCGGCACGGTCTCGCCTGGGCCACTCCTGGCATGAAGATGGCGAGCCTCGACCATGCGATGTGGTGGCACCGGCCGGCTCGCGCCGACGAGTGGCTGCTCTTCGTCGGCGACTCGCCCAGCGCTCAGGGCGGCCGGGGGCTGGCGCACGCCCGCGTCTACCGCGAAGACGGCGTGCTCGCCGCCAGCCTCGCGCAGGAGGGCATGATCAGGGTTCCCGGCGACACCTCAGGTCGCTGATAGGCCCGGGGCGGCAGGATCGAATCATGACCCACGTGACCCGACGCACTGCCATCGCCCTCACCGGCGCCGCCGCCACGACCCTCGGCCTTGCGGCCTGCTCCGCCCCCGGCGGCGATGCGCCGAACCCCGGCTCGGGCGGCGGTCTCGAGGCCACGAAGGACCCGTCCGGCACGCTCGCGGTGGAGTCCTCGAAGGTGCCGGTGGGCGGGTCAGTGATCGTGAGCACGAACGCGGGTTCCGACCCGGCGATCGCGATCGCTCAGCCGAAGGCCGGCGACTTCGTCGCCCATACGGCGGTCTGTACGCACCAGGGCTGCATCGTCGCCGCGGCCGGCGCACAACTGCACTGCCCGTGCCACGGATCGAAGTTCGACGCGTTCACCGGCAAGGTCATCAACGGGCCCGCCAGACTGCCGCTCGACGCGGTCCAGGTGACGGTCAACGGGTCGAACCTGGAGTTCTCGGTCTAGCCGGCTTCGCCCTCGCTAGCCCCGGCTGCTGCCGCGGCGGAACTGCAGCGGCTCGCCCACATACGGTTCCCATGCGGCGCGCTCCTCGTCGCCGACACGGCGCGGGCGCCCCGTCTTCGCATCCACGAGCACGAGCGTGGTCGCCGCGCGTGCGTACAGCAGAGGCTCCCGCGCCGTCGTCGGGGAGTGGATCTCGTAGAACATGTCGACGCTCGCGCCGCCGATGCGACCGATCCACAACTGGATGTCGAGCGGCGACCTCAGGAACGGGATCTGCGCCAGGTACTCGATCTCCTGATGGGCCAGCACCGTGAGAGTGCCCTCGCCCGGCCGCGAACGCAGTACGGCCGTATCGGCGAACGGCCCGGGCTCCAGGTGGCCCTCTTCATCGGGGTCGCCCGCCCAGAAGGCCTGCACGCGCGCGTCCTCGAAGAAGCGCAGCATGGCGACATTGTTCACATGGCCATAGGCGTCCAGATCGCTGAAACGCATGACCGTCGGCACATGGATACGACGGGCGGCAGGAGCCGCGCCTCCGAGGTCCCCCATCAGTCGCGCGTCAGCTTGCGGTACGTGCTGCGATGCGGCCGTGCCGCGTCGGCGCCGAGGCGCTGCACCTTGTTCTCTTCGTACGCCTCGAAGTTGCCCTCGAACCAGTACCAGTTCGACGGGTTCTCCTCCGTGCCCTCGTAGGCGAGGATGTGCGTCGCGATGCGGTCGAGGAACCACCGGTCGTGGGTGATGACCACGGCGCAGCCCGGGAACTCGAGGAGCGCGTTCTCGAGGCTCGACAGCGTCTCGACGTCGAGGTCGTTGGTCGGCTCGTCGAGCAGCAGCAGGTTGCCGCCCTCCTTGAGCGTGAGCGCGAGGTTCAGCCGGTTGCGCTCGCCACCGGAGAGAACGCCCGCCTTCTTCTGCTGGTCTGGGCCCTTGAAGCCGAAGGTCGACACGTAGGCACGGCTCGGCACCTCGATCTTGCCGACCTGGATGTAGTCGAGGCCGTCCGAGACGACCTCCCACAAGGTCTTGTTGGGGTCGATGTTCGCGCGCGTCTGATCGACGTACGAGATCTTGACGGTCTCGCCGACCTTGAGCGAGCCGCCGTCGAGGTCTTCGATGCCGACGATCGTCTTGAACAACGTCGTCTTGCCCACACCGTTCGGACCGATGACACCGACGATGCCGTTGCGCGGCAGCGTGAAGCTGAGCCCCTCGACCAGCACGCGGTCGCCGAAGCCCTTCCGCAAGTCGTGGGCATCGATGACGATGTCACCGAGGCGCGGGCCGGCAGGAATCTGGATCTCCTCGAAGTCGAGCTTCCTCGTGCGCTCGGCCTCTGCAGCCATCTCTTCATAGCGCGCGAGGCGCGCCTTCGACTTGGCCTGGCGGCCCTTCGCGTTCGAGCGCACCCACGCGAGCTCCTCATCGAGGCGCTTCGCGAGCTTCGCGTCCTTCTTGCCCTGAACCTCGAGGCGCTCGGCCTTCTTCTCGAGGTAGGTCGAGTAGTTGCCCTCATATGGGTAGAGGCGCCCGCGGTCGACCTCACAGATCCAGCCGGCGACATGATCGAGGAAGTACCGGTCGTGGGTGACCGCGAGGACTGCGCCGGGGTACTTGGCGAGGTGCTGCTCGAGCCAGAGCACGCTCTCGGCGTCGAGGTGGTTGGTGGGCTCGTCGAGGAGCAGCAGGTCAGGCTTCTCGAGCAAGAGCTTGCAGAGCGCGACGCGGCGCTTCTCGCCGCCGGACAGCACGCCCACGACCGCGTCGGACGGCGGGCACCGCAGGGCGTCCATCGCCTGCTCGAGCTGGGAGTCGAGGTCCCAGGCATCCGCTGCGTCGATCTCTTCCTGCAGCGTGCCCATCTCGGCGAGCAGCGCGTCGAAGTCGGCGTCAGGGTCGGCCATCGCCGCCGAGATCTCATTGAAGCGATCGACCTTCGCCTTGATCGGGCCGACGCCCTGCTGCACGTTCTCGAGCACGGTCTTGTCTTCGTCGAGCTCGGGCTCCTGCATCAGGATGCCGACCGAATAGCCCGGCGACAGCCGCGCTTCGCCGTTGCTCGGCTGATCGCGTCCGGCCATGATCTTGAGGATCGTCGACTTTCCGGCGCCGTTCGGGCCGACCACGCCGATCTTCGCCCCGGGGAGGAACGCCATCGTCACGTCGTCGAGGATCACCTTGTCGCCCACGGCTTTGCGGGCACGGACCATGGAATAGATGTAGTCAGCCACGTTCACCGAGTTTAGATGGGCCCGGCCTCCGAAGTGACCGGGCCCGGGCAATGCGGCGAGCGGATGCGTCGTCCGGTCGCACTGCGTCGCGGGCTACCGGACGTGCACCGTCACCGTCACGGTCTTGAGGACCGCCGGCAGCTTCGTGGTGTCGATCTTGAGGATCTCGCCGTTGTCCTGCTCGCCGGTCGCCGGAAGCGTCTTCAGGTGGACGCCCCAGGTGCCGTCCGCGTCAGGCTGCGGGTTCGCGTCCCCGTTGTCGCCGATGTAGTCGATCCCGAAGTCGTCGTCGTTGGACAGATACAGCGTCTTGCCCGCGTCCGTCGTCGCGACGCCCTCGATCTTGTCGTGCCCGAACAGCTTGCCCGTCGGGTCGAGCTCGCTGAGGAGCGTGCCGACCTGCACGTACGGCTGCTTCTGTGCGACCTGCACACCGGCCGCCGTGAGTGCGGCGAGCGCCTGATCGGTGGTGTCCGTGCCGACGAACGCCTCGGGCGACTTGCCCTGGATCGAGAGCCCCGTCACATCGGTCGCACCGTTGAGGTCGACCTCGTAGAGGGTCTTGTTCGCGAACGGCTCGAAGTTGCCGTCGCGCTCGTCGAGCAGGAACTTCGTGTTCGACAGCGCCGTGATCTCACTGATGGCGTCACCCGTCGTGGCGGGGTCGTCGAGCAGGTACAGGTACTGGTGGGTCTGGTACGTGCGCAGGTTCACCGTGATGATGCGGGTCACCGCGACCTTGGAGGCCTTCGTGCTTCCGAGGTCGGGCATCTGCAGAGCAGACTGCATCGCACCGACGAGCGTCGAGCCGTCCGGCGTGATCGTGAGACCCTCCATGCCCTTGTTGTTGATCCGGTTGGCGAGCTCGGCCGGCAGGTACCCGATGACGTCGTGGTACTGGTTCACCGTGCTGTTCTTGTCGGGGGTGAGCCGCCCGATCTCGTAGCCGTTCTTGTCGAAGTGCGTGATGTAGGGGCCGTACTCGTCGGAGACCCAGAACGAACCGTCAGGCATCGCGACGAGACCCTCGGAGTCATACCCGTCGGCGTCCGGGGCGACCGGCACGCCCGTGGTCCCGTGGCTCTCGGCGACGCTGTCGATGGTCTCCTTGGTGTCGGGCTGCGGCGGACGACCGCTGTAGTCCTCGCCGTAGACGCCGCTCGGCCCCTTCTTGTTCTTGGGGCCCTTGAGCAGGATCGTCTTCTGCAGCTCGGCCTTGCCGCCCACCAGCTTGAACTCGCCGATCTGCGGGGTGAAGTCGGGCAGCGGCTCGGACTTGTTCCCCAGCGGGTCGTCGGCATTGGGGCCCCGGTCGGTCACACCGTAGAACCAGCCGGACTTGCCCGGCACCGGTGAGAGCGATGAGCCGTAGCCCGCAGCCGAGATCGGCGTCTTGGTTCCGTTCGGGCCGGTCACCGTCGCGAGAGGCTTGAGGGGCTGGCCGTTCGCGCTCGTGTCCTGGAACAGCTGGACGGCGTCGGACGCCGTGTACGTGAACGTGTCGGTTCCGGTGAAGCCGGCCTTGGGCGTGTAGCTGAACGAGCCGTCGGCGTTGACGGTGACGGTGCCGTTCGAGGGCTGCGTACTGCGCACGACGGCGGTCGCGCCCTTGTCGTCGCGCAGGACGTTGCCGCTGATTGCGCCACGTCCGCTGAACGAGTCACTGGTGACGGTGAAGTTGTGCGTTGGGGCGGAAACCCAACCGGATGCCTGCGCGGCGACAGCGCCGGTGCAGGCCAACAGGACGGCAGAGCCGATTGCGACGACGATACGGGTGCGTCGCCGGGCATGAGGTTGAGGGGTCATGGACAGAACCTGGCCGCCCGAGTTGAACACCCCGGCACGCCCTGGTGAATATCAATCGCCCAGCGAACCGCCACCACTCGACGGCGTCGACCCGGTCCCCCCGCCGCCGACGAGACAGCCCCCTGCGCCGAGCGCCGGCGCGATCGCCGAGTGGTAGCCGCCGACGGCGTTGCCCCACTGGCCGATCACGCATTCGGAACCGAACTGTGCGGAGACGAGGATGGATCCGGGCACGAGCTTTGCACTGGTTCTGCTCGCGCTGAACTGCAGCGACGACTTCGCGAGCCCGGCCGATTCGAGCGCGGCGGTCACCGCCTGGCCGGTGGCCTTCGCATTCTTGGCGAGTACCCCTTGGATCGTCGCGTCGAAGGCCGCCTGGTTCTGCGCTGCTGTGCCCTTGGCCACGAAGGAGTCGGGGCTGCCGGTCGTCGCACCGGCGGTGGGCTGCACTGTCCAGGCGGACTGGGTCGGGGTGGCCACATCGTTCCCGGCGGCCGTGCACCCGGCGAGTGCAACACCGAAGCCCAGAACGGCAACTGCCAGCACCGACCGACCGACACCCCGCACGACGTCCCTCCCCGCCCGGGGCCGCCCCGAACGCGCCGAGTCTACGTGAGGCGCCCAGGGCGAGACTCAGAACGGCGTCTTCTGAGCCTCGTCGTCGACCACCAGCTCCGGGCCCGCGCCGAGATCAGGGGAATCTTCCGTCGGCTCGCCGCTGTCGATCACGTGCGCCGACTCGAACGAATCGACCGGGTTGTTCCAGAGCCCCGCGGCGACAGGCGACAGCCCCGTCGCCACGGCCGCCGGCTCGGCGCGCTCCTCGAACTCCCCATCCCGCTCGGGGCCTTGACCGCTGCGCTTCGACGGCGTGCGCGCGAACCCTGTCGCCTTGCCCCACCGCAGGTCATGGCCGATCGCCTCGGCCGTGATCTCGACGTCGAGACCGGACTTGTCGCCGGCACTCCACTCGGACACCTTGAGCATGCCCTGAACGATCACCGGATCGCCCTTGTTCAGCGACGCGTACGCATTGCTCGCGAGATCGCGAAAGCAGGACACCGAGTACCAGCTCGTGTTCGTCGTCTCCCACTGATTGATCTCGGCGTTGAACCGCCGGTTCGATACTCCCAGGCGAAAACTCGAGATCGCGAGGTTGTCCCCCACGATCACGAATTTCGGCTGGGTGGCGATGAACCCCTTCACGGTCACGGATGCATTCATCGGGACTTCCTCTCTGGCGCCGGGCGGCGCGTCAGTCGAGTGTGTCCGGGGCGAGGCATCCGCCATCTGCCGCAGGCCGCGAACCGGGGACAACTCGCCCGGCCCGCGGCCTGTGCTGGGAAAGACGCGCTCAGGCGGCGATGACGTACTCCGAGAACGCCTTGCGCACCTTGTTCACCTTCGGCACCGCAACGGCGAGGCAGTAGCCCTGCGCCGGGTTCTTCGCGAAGAAGTCCTGGTGATAGTCCTCTGCGCGATAGAACTCGCCGAGCGGCTCGAGCTGGGTGACGATGCCGCCGTCCCAGATGTCGTCGGCGCGCACGAGAGCCTCTTCGAAGAGCTTCTTCTGCTCGTCGTCCGCATAGAACATGGCCGACCGGTACTGGGTGCCGACGTCGGCACCCTGCCGATTGAGCTGGCGCGGATCGTGCAGCGTGAAGAACGCGTCCATGATGACGGATGCCGGAATCACCGACTCGTCGAAGGTGACGGCCACGGCCTCGGCGTGACCCGTCGACCCCGTGCACACGAGCTCATAGCTCGGGTTCGCGACGGTGCCGCCCGTGTACCCGCTCACCACCTCCGAGACACCGCGCAGCGTGCGATACACCGCGTCAAGGCACCAGAAGCACCCGCCCGCGAGAACGAAAGTCTGCATATCGACCCCTTTCGTGAAGTCTGTCCATGGTCTCAAACCACGGCACGCCGCGGATCGTTCCCGGGCGGCGCCGCCGTCTCGTCGTACCCTCGCGGCATGCAGCTATGGAATGACTTCGTGAACTGGATTTCCAGCTCCCGCAACGAGCCCGTCGTCTTCGCCACGGCGATCCTTCTGGTCGGCATCATCATCGCCGGCCTTCTCGCCGCGTGGATCGCGCGCGGCACGGTCCGCGGCATGCTCGAGCGATCGGACCGCCAGCAGAAGGCGGCGGCGATCGCCGCCCTCGTCGACGCCGCGACCGAGGCTTCGGTGTGGAACTCGCTGACGCCCGGCGAACAGATTCTGAGTGACCGCGCGGTCGGGCAGGCCGACATCCTCGTTCGCCTGCTGCCCGTCAAGGGTGCCGGCATCGCAGCGAGCTGGGCGAGCCACCAGCTGGTCGACATGAAGCGCAATTCGGCGACCTTCGGCTATCAGCTCGACCCGGTCGTGGCCGAGTTCCGCGATCGCCTGATCGAATGGCAGAACCGCCCGGGCAGCGCCAAGCGCATCTTCGCGGGGGACCTCGAGCGCTGGAGCTTCGAGGCTCGCACCCCGACCGGCGAGGTCGAGACCCAGCAGGACAAGTGGGTGGCCGAGCAGCACCACGAGAAGCACGCCGCGCCGGCGGTCCCGCCGTCCGCCCCGGTTCCTCAGCTCGAGACCGTGTCGATGGACCTGCCACAGGCGCCTCAGTACCTCCACGACCAGGCTGCGCAGTCGGCTGACGCCGAGGCTGCGCGCGAGCCCGAGCGCTACACCGCATAGCACCTCTTCGCCGACGCCATCGCGCCCGTGACCCGGTCTGCCAGACTTGCTGCATGACTGACCGGCTCACGGGCGCTCGCGCGCTCGGCACAGCCGCGGGCGCCTATGCGCAGGGCTTCGCCCGCGTCGCCGCGGTGACCTTCCCGATCCGCCTCGCCGACCCCACGACGAACGCCGGTCGCGTCATCGAGCAGGCGCGAGAGTGCGATCGCCGCTCTGTCGCCGTGGCGGTTTTCACTGAGCTGTGCCTGACCGGCTACGCCCTCGACGATCTCGTGCTGCAGGACGCGGTGCTGGACGGTGTCGACTCTGCGCTGCGCGCCATCGCCGAGGCATCCGCCGACCTTCTTCCCGTCCTCGTCGTCGGCGCGCCGCTGCGTCACGGCAACCGTCTCTACAACTGCGCGGTGGTGATTCACCGTGGCCACGTGCTCGGCGTCGCCCCGAAGTCGTACCTCCCGACCTACCGCGAGTTCTACGAGCGACGCTGGTATGCGCCAGGTGACGACCAGCGCGGCGGTGCGATCGTGGTCGCGGGTCAGAGCGTGCCGTTCGGCCCCGAACTGCTCTTCGAGGCCTCCGACGTGCCCGGCCTCGTGCTGCACGCCGAGGTCTGCGAGGACATGTGGGTGCCGGTGCCCCCGAGCGCTGAGGCCGCGCTGGCCGGCGCAACGGTGCTGGCGAATCTCTCGGGCAGTCCGATCACCATCGGCCGATCGGATGACCGGCGCCTGCTCGCCAAATCGGCGTCCCAGCGCTGCCTCGCCGCCTACGTCTACGCCGCCGCCGGCATGGGCGAATCGAGCAACGACCTCTCGTGGGACGGCGAGACGATGATCTACGAGACGGGCGCGCTGCTCGCCGCGACGGAACGCTTCCCGGACGGCCCGCGCATCGCGGTGGCCGACGTCGACGTCGAGTCGCTGCGCCAGGAACGTCTGCGTCAGGGCACCTTCGACGACAACCGCCGGGCACTCGATGAGCGCGTTGCCGAGTTCCGCCGCATCCCCTTCGAGCTGAATCCGCCGGTCGGCGAGATCGGCCTCGAGCGGGCCGTCGCCCGCTACCCCTTCGTGCCGAGCGATGCCGCGAGTCTCGCGCAGGACTGCTACGAGGCGTACAACATCCAGGTCTCGGGCCTGGAGCAACGCGTGAATGCGATCGGCGGTCCGAAGCTCGTCATCGGCGTCTCCGGGGGCCTCGACTCGACGCACGCGCTGCTCGTGTGCGCGCAGGCGATGGATCGGCTCGGGCGCCCGCGAAGCGACATCCTCGCCTTCACGATGCCGGGGTTCGCGACGTCGGACGAGACGAAGGCGAACGCCCACGCACTCGGGCGGGCGCTCGGTGTGACCTTCGAAGAACTCGACATCCGGCCTGCTGCGAACGAGCTCCTGCTGCGCATCGGGCACCCGTACGCCGGCGGCGAGCCCGTCTACGACGTCACGTTCGAGAACGTGCAGGCCGGCCTGCGCACGGACTTCCTGTTCCGGCTCGCCAACCAGCGCGGGGGCATCGTGGTGGGTACCGGCGATCTGTCGGAGTTCGCGCTCGGCTGGGCGACCTACGGCGTCGGCGACCAGATGTCGCACTACGCGGTCAACACAGGGGTGCCGAAGACGCTCATGCAGCATCTCATCCGCTGGGTGAGCGGCTCGGGCCAGTTCTCGACCGAGGTCTCCGATGTGCTCGACCGCGTGGTCGCGACCGAGATCACGCCCGAGCTGGTTCCCGTCGGGGAGGACGGCGTCGCCCAGTCCACCGAGAAGACGATCGGCCCGTACGCGCTGCATGACTTCGCTCTGTTTCACGTCCTTCGGCTCGGTGCTCGACCGAGCAGGATCGCGTGGCTCGCGTCTCGCGTGTGGGCGGATGCCTCGGCCGGGTCGTGGCCGCCGGCCTTCCCCGACGACGCCCGGGTCGCCTATTCGAACGACGAGGTGGTGGACTGGCTCGAGGTCTTCCTGCGCCGGTTCTTCGGCTTCGCGCAGTTCAAACGCTCGGCGATGCCGAACGGTCCGAAGGTCGCCGCCGGCGGGTCGCTGTCGCCTCGGGGCGACTGGCGAGCCCCGTCGGACTCGTCGCCGGAACCGTGGCTCGCCGAGCTGCACTCGGCTTTTCCTCGGGGCTGAGCCCGCGGAGGACGATGTCGATGCCGGCGAGGAACTCGGTGCGGTCGT
Source organism: Gryllotalpicola reticulitermitis (assembly GCF_042651345.1). Classification (NCBI taxonomy): domain Bacteria; kingdom Bacillati; phylum Actinomycetota; class Actinomycetes; order Micrococcales; family Microbacteriaceae; genus Gryllotalpicola; species Gryllotalpicola reticulitermitis. Next base: position 317,578 of record NZ_JBHSCN010000003.1, on the reverse strand, counting down.
CGTGGATGCGCAACTGCGCGGCCAGGCGGCCGAGGATGCTGCCTTCGCCGGGGTCGTGGCTTTCCCACTCGCCGGCGACCGCGTCGAGAAATGAGTCGCGGTCGGGGTGGGCGGCAACCGTCCGGCTGTTCGCAGCGTTCTGGCTGCCGACGCCGAGGATGTAGTTCACCAGGGTCGAGACGGCCGTGAACAGTCGCTCGTCGGGCACGCCCAGCGCCTCGACCAGGCGCGCGATCCGTTCCCACAGCTGCACCATGGCGGGCTGCCATGGCACGGCGAAGAGCTGAGGTCCGAGCCATGGGTGCGCGTCGATGGCATCGAAGATGCTCAGAGCCGAGGTGCGCAGGGCCTCCCGCGGGGATGTGTTCGCTCCCGATGCGGCCAATGCCTGCGCGAGCACGGTGACGGCGGCGGCCATCATCAGCTCGCCCTTGTTTGCGACGTGCCATTGGATCGCGCCGTGGCCGGTCTCCAGCGTGGCCGCGAGCGATCGGAAGGTCAGCCCGTCTTCTCCCCGAGCGTCGAGGAGCTCGATGGCGGAATCGACGATCCGGCCGCGGGTCAGGCCATTCGATCGGATGCGTGGAGCTCGGCTCGGCGTTGCCATGGGTTCATCTTGACACGGCTGGTACGCCGTACCAAGCTGAGGTGGTACGACGTACCAGCGCGCGAGGAAGTGCTGGGCGCGCAGCAACACAGGAGAGGCCACCATGACGACACCCACACCCACGACGCGCACGGCGCCGACCGCATCTCCGGTGACGATCATCGGCGCCGGACTCGGCGGCCTGGTTCTCGCCCGGGTCCTGCACCTGCATGGCATCCCAGCGATCGTCTACGAGCTGGATTCGTCCGCGGAGGCGCGTGCCCAGGGCGGTCAGCTGGACATTCACGAGCACACCGGCCAGGTCGCCCTGGAGGCCGCCGCACTCACCGGGGAGTTCCGGGCGCTCGTTCATGAGGGCGCCGAGGCGACCCGGGTCCTGGATCCGCGGGGCTCCGTGCTGTTCGATGAGCCGGATGACGGCGCAGGCGGCCGCCCGGAGGTCCTGCGCGGAGACCTGCGTCGGCTGTTGCTGAACTCGCTGCCCGAGGGCACGGTGCAGTGGGGGCGCAGGCTGATCGACGTGACGGCCGTGGGCGACGGGCGCCACAAGCTGATCTTCGAGGGCGGCGCCACGGTGACGGCCGAGCTCCTTGTCGGAGCCGACGGCGCATGGTCGAAGGTGCGCCCGCTGCTGTCGACGGCCCGGCCGGTCTATACCGGGGCGGCGTTCGTCGAGACGTACCTGCAGGACGTCGATGACCAGCACCCTGAGGCGGCCGCAGCCGTCGGCTCCGGAGCGATGTATGCGCTCCGGCCCGGCAACGGCATCACCGCGCACCGTGAGCCCGGCGGAGTCATCCATAGCTATGTCCAGCTCGCCCGGCCCGAGGAATGGTTCACCGCCATCGACTTCACGGACGCCGCGGCTGCGACGACACGCATCGCCGCCGAATTCGCGGACTGGGCGCCCGAGCTCCGCGCGCTGATCAACGACGCGGCGCGGCCGCCGGTGGCGCGGCTGATCCACGCCCTGCCCGACGACCACCGCTGGGAGCCCACGCGCGGCGTCACGCTGATCGGGGACGCAGCCCACCTCATGCCGCCCTCGGGTGAGGGCGCGAACCTCGCCATGCTCGACGGCGCGGAGCTCGCGCGCGCGCTGGCCGCGAACCCCGGCGACGTCGATGCGGCGCTGGCCGGGTTCGAGGCGACGATGTTCGCGCGGAGCAGTGCGGAAGCGGCCGATGCGCGCCTGATCCAGGAGCTGTGCCTGGGCGAGCGCGCTCCGTACGCGTTCCTCGAGTTCATCGGCGGACACGGCCTCGACTGGACGCCTGCCTGGGGTCAGGCCGTCTCGGATTACCGGGGAGAGGACGACGAGCCCGACTTCGACGACACCACGGTGCGGATGACTGTGCCCGCCAGCATCGGCGGACACCACGTCCGCGTCGAGCTCAGCAACCGCTTCGCCGACGCCCCCGTGCGCATCGGGCACGCCACCATCGGCGTCGGCGACCGCTTCGTCGAGGCGACCTTCAACGGCGCCCCCTCCATCGACATTCCTGTCGGCGTCTCCCGTTGGAGCGACCCGGTCGAACTGTCCGTGACCAAGGGGGACGAACTCCTCGTCGACGTCTACCTGCCCCACCCCACCCCGTATGCGACCGCGGCCGGATTCACGTTCGACCGGTCGCTGCCCGGCGATTTCGCTGGCGCCGCCCCGTTCCCCCTCGAAGGCTCCACGCCCGCGGCCATCGATGAGTCACGCGAGTTCCCCGCCCCTAACACCGGCGCCCGCGCCGACAGCGGCAGCCCGGAGCCAGACGGTACCGGCTGGTCCCTTCCTGCCGGCGGCCCGTTCCTGCGTACCATCGAGGTCGCGGGCGCCGGGGCGGACGTGGTCGTCGTCGCCTTGGGCGGCTCCAGCACTGCCATGGGATGGCCGCAGTACGCCGCGGCGCTCCTCCCCGACGATGCCCGGATCGCGGTGGTGAACCGCGGCATCTCCGGCAACCGCATCCGCCTCGACGCTCCGCCCGCGACGCCGTCGTGGGGGCAAGCGGGGCTGAGCCGCTTCGACGACGACGTACTCGGCACCGCTCACGCGACGCACCTGGTCGTCGCCTACAACAGCAATGACTGGGGTCTTCCGGGGCGCGTCACCGGTACCGAGGAGATGCCCACCCTCGAACAGCTCATCGCCGGCTACGAAGAACTCATCGACCGGGCCGAGAAGGCCGGGATCGTTGTGCTCCTCGCGACCATCACGCCACTGGGTCCGGAGCTGCGCCTCGACTCCGACCGCGAAGAGCTCCGTCAGGGGCTGAACGAGTGGATCCGCACCGCGTCAGGTCACGAATGCGTCGACTTCGACGCCGCCGTGCGCTCCGGCGCCGACCCCACCCGTCTCCGGCCCGAGTACGCGGCCCCCGACGACACCCACCCGAACATCAACGGCTCGAGGCGGCTCGCGCAGGCCATGATCGACGCCCTGCTCCGCCTCTAGCGCTGAGCGCCGTCGCGCCATCGAGCTCCACCCCGCCGAAACAGCCGGACGCGTGGTGCCCCCGGCAGGAGTCGAACCCGCAATCGGCCGAGTAGAAATCGGCTGCCTTATCCATTTGGCCACGGAGGCTGGCTACCTCTAAGCGTAGCGAATGGACGTTCTGCGAGCGGTCAAACCGCCCGAGCGGCAGCGACGAGCACCTGGTTGAGCGTGGGCACGCCCTCCGCACGGAAGACCTCGGCGCCGGTCGCATCCGTGATGATCACGGTCGGCGTAGAACGGATGCCGTGCGCCTCGGCATCCGCCTCGTAGCGCACGACGTCCTTCTCGACGACCGCGGCCTGCGGAACCAGCCGCGCCGCCTCGGCGAGCACAGCGCGCGTCGCCATGCATGGCCCGCAGAAAGCGGAGGTGAAGAGCGTCAGCTGCACTCCTCCACCATAAGCACGTCGTGCGCACCACGCGCCCCGAAGGCTACGCGCGTGGATAGGATCGAAGGCATGTCTGCCGCCTCGGATCGTCTCGTCTGGATCGACTGCGAGATGACGGGGCTCGACCCCGAGAAAGACGAGCTGGTCGAGATCGCCGTCGTGATCACCGACTCGCAGCTGAAGCCCGTCGACCAGGGAATCGACATCGTCATCAAGGCGAGCGATGAGGCCCTCGCCGGCATGGGCGAGTTCGTCACGAACATGCACACCGCGAGCGGCCTCATCACCGAGATCCCTACCGGCAAGAGCCTCGCCGAGGCGGAATACGAGGTCATGGAGTACGTGCTCGCCCACGTGCCCGACGAGAACAAAGCCCCGCTCGCCGGCAATACGATCGGCACCGATCGGATGTTCATCACGAAGTACATGCCGCGACTCGACGCCCATCTGCATTACCGCTCGATCGACGTCAGCTCCATCAAGGAGCTGTCGCGGCGCTGGTTCCCGCGCGTCTACTTCCAGGCGCCCGAGAAGGCCGGCGGCCACCGCGCCCTCGCGGACATCCTCGAATCGATCCGCGAGCTCGACTATTACCGCAAGGCCGTCTTCGTCGCCGAACCCGGCCCGAACTCTGAAGAGGCACAGTCGGTCGCCACGTCGGTGGTGGCTGAGTGGGCTCCCCGCATGTAATACACTTGACTGGTTGCCCGCTCGCTGACTGAGCGGTGGCACATGGTGGTCGTAGCTCAGTTGGTAGAGCACCTGGTTGTGGTCCAGGGGGTCGCGGGTTCAAGCCCCGTCGATCACCCCAAATAGTTCATTCCGACGCATTCAAGCGGTGCTGGTAGACGATGGCGCCGGGCAGGCGTACCTGGACTTCGCCCAGACGCGCGACGACGAGGTCCGACGCCTGCTCGGGCTGACCTAATCTCGCGTCAAGGGACTTTGTGCCCTGTCATCGGGCCGCTTGAGGCGCGACGCTGGACCGAAAGGATCGGAGAACCATGGCCAGGGTGTTCCTTGTCGACGACCACGAGGTGGTGCGGCGCGGCGTCGCCGATCTGCTCGACCGCGAGCGCGACATCGAAGTCGTCGGCGAGGCCGACGGGGCGAGGCACGCGATCGGGCGCATTCTTGCGACCCGTCCCGACGTCGTGCTGCTCGACGTGCGCCTGCCCGACGGCAACGGGATCGATCTGTGCCGCGACATCACGACGCGTTTTCCCTCCGCGCGCTGCATCATCCTCACGGCCTATGACGACGACGAAGCCGTGTACGCCGCGATCCTCGCCGGCGCGGTCGGCTACGTGCTCAAAGACATCCGCGGCAACGGTCTCGTCGAGAGCGTGCGCCGTGCGGCCAACGGCGAGACGCTCATCGAGGGCTCCGTCCGCGAGCGCATCACCCGGAAGATGCACGACCTCGACAACGATCCGCGGTTCGACGACCTCACCGGCCGCGAGCGGCAGATCCTGTCGTATGTCGCGGACGGGCTCACCAATCGCCAGATCGCCGAGCGCGTCGGGCTCGCCGAGAAGACCGTGAAGAACTACGTCTCGTCGCTGCTCGGCAAGCTCGGCCTGCAGAGCCGCACGCAGGCCGCGCTCCTGCAGGCACATGGCCCCGCCCTCTGATCGCGACGCGCTGCCCGTGCTTCAGCTCGACGCTGAGGAGTTCGAGAAGATCGTGATCGCGGAGCTCGACGAACTGCCCGACGACATGGTCGAGGGGCTCGACAACGTCGTGTTCCTCGTCGAGGACCGACCGGAAGACGGTTCGCTCGACCTGCTCGGCAGCTACGACGGCGTCGACCTCACCGAGCGCGATCGCTACGGTTTCGGCGAGTTGCCCGATCGCATCATCCTGTACCGCGAGCCGCATCTCGCGGCGTGCGCGTCTCTCGTCGAGCTGCGCGACGAGGTCCACGTGACGCTCGTGCACGAGATCGCGCACTACTTCGGCATCGACGATGACGAGCTGCACCGCCTCGGCTGGGCATAGAGACCGCGTGCAGAGGCGCGGCGGCGAGGCGGCAAGGCGGCGAGGCACGCTAGATGTTCGTGTCCTGGTCGTCGACTTCGATGGAGTCGCTGTCCTTCGAGTCCCAGCGGTAGCTCACGAACAGCGTGTCGCCGACGTGCCGCGTCGAGGTCGCGACGTACCGCTGCTCCGCCGGGACCCCTTCGACGGCGACGTACATGTCGAGCTCCTTCTCGTACTCGCCACCCAGGTATTCGCGCCCCATGGTCTGGCCCTCGAGAGGTCCGTCGAGGAACTCGGTGACGTACTCGGCAGCATTGTCTGTCGTGCTCATTCCGCGAATGTAGTGCCTCGCGCGGGGCACGGGCTAGGGGCTTGCCATCGGCTGACGCCGACGTCGGCGTCAGCCGCGTCACGCGCCGGCTGCGAGTCTCAGGTCGGCGAGGGCGATCGGATGCTGCGTGCGCGTGAACCGCGTGAACTGCTCATCCCACATCTGCCAGTGCGCATCGAACGCGCCCCGGTCGCGCTCGAGCGCACGCCGCCGTCGCAGATCGTCGTCGGCCGTGAGCCAGACGGCGAGATCCGCGTGCCGCGCGGCCGCGCGAGACAGCGCACCGCAGCCCTCGACGACGAGCGGCCGCTGTGCGCTCACCTCGTGCCACGCTCCGGGCCGCCCGGCCGCCCAGTCCCACGCGCGCCATCGGCCGATGCCGGTGCGCGTGAGCGGGGCGAGGAGGTCGTCGGCGACGTGCCGGCTACCGGCCGACAGTCCGCCCCAACCCGGGTAGAGGTCGTCGAGCCGCACCAGCTGCGGTGGTGCGGCGATCGGAGAGCCGGCGCGGTCCAGCGCCGGCCACGCTGCGATCACCGCATCCGCAAGCGTCGACTTCCCGGCGCCGCTCGGGCCGTCGATCAGCACGACGGGCCGGGCGACGCAGAGTTCTGCGACCGCTGCGACCACGCGTTCGGCGAGCACCGCGGGGCCCCGCCGAGCGCTCACGACCACACCCAGTGCAGTGTGCCGAGGGCGATGTCGACGCCGAGCCCGGTGGCGGCCACAGCAGCCGCCACAATGACGAGTGCAAGGTCGCGACCGCCCAGCGGCGACGGTCGCGCCCAGGTGCGCGCGCCGGCCGAGCCGAATCCGCGCGCCTCCATCGCCGTCGCCAGCTTGGTGCCGCGACGGATCGCGAGGACGAGCAAGGCGAACGCCATCCCGAGGAACCGGCGGATCGCCGCCGCGTCGCCGAGCCCCCGCGCACGCCGGGCGAGAGTCATCTGCCGCCAGTCGGAGATGAGCAGGCTCACCAGCCGCTGTGCGGCCAGCGTGCCGAGCACGAAGTTCGCAGGCAGGCGCACGCGCTGCGCGAGCCCATCGGCGAGCTGGGTGGAATCCACTCCGCGGAACATCATGATGCTCGGCACGCCGATCGCAAGCGCGCGCAGAGTCACCGCGATCGCGAGGCTGATCGACCCGTCAGTGATGTGCGCGAGCCAGAACGACGCGTACACGCGCCCCGACGGTACACCGTAGAGCAGCATGCCCACGCCGGCGAGGGGCGCAGCGACCAGGACAGGCCACGTGCTGCGGGCGATCTGCCCGATGCCCGCCCCGGCGATCAGCAGCAACACCAGCTCGATCACGAGGATGACCGCGCTCGACGCCCAGTCGAGCGTGAGCAGCAGCGGCGTGGTCACGACGATCGCGGCAGCGAGCCTCGTCACCGGATTCGTGCGCGAGACCAGCCTCATGCCGCGACGCCGTCCACGTGGCGCAGCCCCGCCGCATCGAGCCGCAGCACCCGATCGCCGAGGGCCTGCACGAGTTCCTCGTCGTGACTGATCGAGACGATCGCCGACCCCGCGGTCACCAGCTCTCTGAGCAGCCGCACGAGCTCGATCCACGTCGTTCTGTCCTGCCCGAAGGTCGGCTCGTCGAGCACGAGCAGGGGCGGTCGCGCGGCCAGTACCGCGGCGACCGACAGACGGCGTTTCTCGCCGCCCGACAGGCTGAACGGATTCGCCTTCGCCAGCCGCGCCAGCCGCAGCCGTTCCAGCAGCTCGTCGCAGCGGCTGTCGAGCTCCGCGCGCGGCGTCTTAAGCGCCACGAGCCCGACGGCGATCTCGTCGCGCACAGTGCGTGCGACGAAGCTGTGCTCCGGCTCCTGGAAGACGGTGCCGATGCGAGTGAGCAGCTGCGTCGAGCGCCAGCGGTGCGGTGCCGGCACGAGACCGCGGGCGAGCTGATCGGATGCCGCGAGCACGCCGCCGAGCGGCGCCAGCAGGCCGCCGAGCGTCAACGCGAGCGTGGTCTTGCCGACCCCGTTCGGCCCGATGACCACGGTCGACGCCGCCGCGGGGACCTCGGCGTCCAGTCCGGACCGTACGGCCGGCCCGCGCCGGTCACGGCCGACGGCAAGAGCACGCGCCGCGAGCAGCGCGGGACCGGCCGCCACCACCCGCGGCGACGACGGAACCGCAACGTCGGGGAGCCAGACCCCCGCCGCTTCCAGGGTCGAGCGCTGCGCGGCGAACACGTGCTCGGGGCGGCCGTCGGCAAGCATCCGCCCCTCCTCGTCGAGCACGACGACACGATCGACGAGTTCGAGCCACGTCGACACGCGGTGCTCCACGACGATCAGCGTCGCGCCGCTGCGTTCGAGCGCGCGCCCGACGGCTTCGCGCACCTCGGTCACCCCGGCGGGGTCGAGGTTCGCAGTCGGTTCATCAAGCAACAGCAACCCGGGGCGCATGGCGAGCACCCCTGCGATCGCGAGCCGCTGTCGTTCGCCGCCCGAGAGCCGGGCGGTCGGGTGCGACAGCGGCACATCGAGTCCGACCGCATCGAGCGCGGCGCTGACCCTGGGCCAGATCTCCTCCCGCGGCACGCCGAGGTTCTCGCACCCGAACGCGACGTCGTCGCCGACGCGTGGCAGGACCGCCTGGGCGTCCGGGTCCTGGAGGACCAGGCCCGCGCGCCCGCGGACGGTCTCCGGCGCCGCGCCATCGACGGAGAGCTCACCCTGATGCTCGCCCTCCTCGTCGCCCCCGACAACCCCGGCGAGTGCCGCGAGCAGGGTCGACTTGCCCGCCCCCGACGGTCCGAGCAATAGGACCCGCTCCCCCGGTTCGACGGCGAGATCGAGCCCGCTCACCGCCCAGCGCAGCCGCCCCGCGTGGCGCCAGCCCCACCCGCGCGCGTCGATGCGCGCCGGGCGGACGGCCTGCGCGGTCAGACTCGTGCCTTCGCCCGGCGCCCCGCGGCGAAGCGGTCGAGCGCGCCTGTCGCGGCAAGCGCGCGCACGACGAGCCAGCCCACCAGGCCGGCGAGGATCGCTCCGGACACCGCGGTGCTCACGAGGTAGATGACGTTGTACGCCACCGACTTCGCCGCGTTGCCGAACACGACCAGCTCGAGCGCCCACTCGCCGAGACCGCCCGCGGCCCCGGCCAGCATTGCGACACCAAGACCGCCGCGGCGGTAGAGGAACAGGGCGAACACCGCTTCCATCAGCAGGCCCTGCGCGAGCCCCGAGTAAACGGTAGTAATGCCCCACTGCTCGCCGATCGCCATCTCGACGACCGCCGCGAGCAACTCGGTGAACAGCGCGGCGCCGGGCTTCCGGATCACCAGCGCGCCCATCACGCCCGCGAGCAGCCATGCGCCGTTCGCCACGCCACCGAGGCCGGGCGTCACGGCATCCGCCGCGCCGTACCAGGCGTAGCCGGGCGTGTCCCACAGCCAATAGACGACGCCGATCGCGATGCCGAGCACCGCCGCGACGATGATGTCGACCGGACGCCACTTCCGCCTGCGGGCCGTCGCCGTCGCATCCACCAGTGAATCGATTGTTGCGTGCACTCGTTCATCCCTTTCTCTCGGTGACGAGGGCACGGGATTAAGAGATAGATCAGCCTCCCTGCGCCGGCATTACCCGGATCAGGTTCGACGGTCGAAGGTTGAGAACCTTCCTCTCAGCCCGGCTCACCGGACTCCCGTGTACTGACCACAATCATAGACTTGCCGCATGGTCGAGTTCGCGCCCGTGATCGGTCTGACGATCGCGTTCCTCGTGCTGCTGCGCGTCTTGATCTGGCGCAAGCGACGTGAAGAGCGCCAGCGGCGCGGGCGCCGCTAGCGGCGGCGCTTGCGCGACGCCTTCGCGAGGTGCGCGAGCGCGCGGCCGGTGACCCACACGAGTGGTGTCGCGACGGCGAGCAGGACGACGAGGTTCGGCTCGAATCGCAGCCCGCGAATGTCGCGCACATACGCGCCGAGCGGGATGGTGCCGGCCATGCCGCCACCGCCGCTGCCTTCACCCTCCCCGTTGAACGGCTGGCTGTCGCCCGCGCTGTTCCCCCGGCCCTCGCCCGCCCCGAAGGCGTGAAAGGTCATCGCCACGGGCACGATGTGGATGCCGTTCAGCTCGGTCGCCTCGCCGTAGACGTTCGAGACGCCGACGCCCTTGGTGAGTTCTGCCAGTCGTTCGGTCAGTGAGGCCATGTCAACGCTCCTTCAGCGTGCTCTGCGCGGTGCCGAGCGCTAGAAATGCAGCTCATGCGGCCACGCTACGCGTAAGGCTCGACGGGGTGCCAGGGTCTTCTCAGGCCGCCGGACCCTGTCATGCGAAGATCGACCGATGCCTTCCCCCCGCCCGGCACGCCTGATCGTCAACGCCTTCCTGGGCGTCCTCGCGCTCGCGGTCGGCGCGCTTCTGCTCTGGCACCGGGCGATTCCCGACGTCGGCGGCGTCATGGGCCTCATCGAGTCGGTGCTGCCGTGGTTCGGCGTCCCGGTTCTCGTGCTCGCCGTCGTGGCGGCCGTGCGCCGCTCTGCCTTCATCGGCGTCGGAACCCTCGCCGCGGTCATCGTGTGGCTCGCCGTGTTCGTGCCGCATATCGTCCCCGACGGAGGCCACGGCACGGCGAAGGTGACGGTGATCAGTCAGAACGTCGACGCCGGCAACCGCGACCCGGAACGCACCATCGCGTCGCTCGCCGCGCGGAAGCCGCAGGTGATTGCGCTGCAAGAGCTGACCAGCGCGTCGACCGCAGCGGCCGAGCGCAGCCTCGACGCGCGCTACCCGCACCATTTCATCGTCGGAACCGTCGGAGTGTGGAGCGAGCTGCCGCTCTACCACGAGCAGTCGTTGACACTCGGACTCGGCTGGAAGCGGGCTCTTCGCGTCGATGTGGCGACGGATGACGGGCTGGTTCGTCTGTACGCGCTGCACGCGGCGTCGCTGCGACCCGGCGAGTTCTCCGTGCGCAATCGGATGCTGCACACGCTGGCCACGACGCTGCGCGCGGATCATTCGACGAAGCTCATCGCGCTGGGCGATTTCAACGCGGCGTCGACGGACCGCGCCTTCACCCAGCTGCTCGGCACCGTCAACGAGCCCGATCTGACCGGCTGGGGCTTCGGGTTCACCTGGCCGTCGGTGCTGCCGTTCGTGCGCGTCGATCATGTGCTCGAGCGCGGCCTTCCGGTCGTCTCGAACACGGTGCTGCCCGGCAACGGGAGCGACCACCGCCCTGTCGAGGTCGGGCTGCGCTGAGCGCTTCGAGGTCAGCCGCGAAAGTGGTCGCTGTCGCCGACCTGGCGGGGCTTGGTGCCGAGCAGCGAGGCCGGTGCGAGCACGCCCGACCCGAACTTCGCTGCGATGCCGTCGAGGGCCTGCTCGGTCTGCCGCCAGCCTTCGTCGGGGTCCCAGAGGGCGGGCTGGCCGCCGGCTGCCTCGAGCTGCTCGACCCGCACGCCGATGAGGCGGATCGGGCCCCTGTCGCTCCACGCTTCGTCGAGCAGCGCCGCGGCCTCTTCGTAGATGCGTCTGCCGACGGACGTGGGCTCGGGCAGCGTGCGCGAGCGGCTGATGGTGCGGAAGTCGGCGTAGCGCAGTTTGAGCCCGACCGTGCGTCCGACGACGGATGCCTGACGCAACCGCGCCGCCGCGCGAGAGGCGAGGCGCAGCAGCTCGCGCCGCAGTATCGCCGCATCGGTGACGTCGAACTCGAACGTCTCTTCGTGGCCGATCGACTTCTCGATGCGGGTCGTCTCGACGACGCGCACGTCGACACCGCGTGCCAGCTGCCACAGCCGGGTGCCCGAGACGCCGAGGCGCTTCTCGAGGAGCTGGTGCGGCGCCGAGGCGATGTCGCCGACGGTGCGCAGGCCGAGGTTGTTGAGCGCCGTCTGCGTCGACGGGCCGACGCCCCAGAGCGCGCCGACGGGCAACGGGTGAAGGAACGCCAGCGTCTCGGCGACGGGGACCACGAGCAGCCCGTCGGGCTTCGCCCGGCCCGATGCGAGCTTGGCCACGAACTTGGTGCCGGCGACGCCGACGGATGCGGGCAGCCCCGTCTCTCGCCGCACCCACTCGCGCACCTGTGCGGCGATCTGCGACGGGCTGCCCAGCAGCTTCCGGGCGCCTGAGACGTCGAGGAACGCCTCATCGATCGACACCGGCTCGACCAGTGGCGTCGCGCGACGGAAGATCTGCATGACCTGGCGGGACAGCTCGGCGTACCGCTCCATGCGGGGGTCGACGGTGATGGCGTCGGGGCAGAGCCGTAATGCCTGTGAGACGGGCATGGCCGACCGCACCCCGAAGCGACGCGCTTCGTACGAGGCGCTTGAGACGACTGACCGGCCAGTGGCGTGGCCGACGATGAGCGGCTTGCCGGCCAGTTCTGGGTGATCGAGCACTTCGACCGACGCGTAGAACGCGTCCATATCGACGTGCAGGATGTCGGCGCCGGAGTCGTCAACGGGACCGACTGTGACCTGCCGCTCGCTGCCGTCCGTCTTACCCACTCGACAATGATCTCGCGGACCGCCGACACAACCCGGGGTCGAAACGATTCGAGGTTTTTCAATAGGCTCAGATCATGGAATTCAGGTACCTCGGCAACTCCGGGCTCAAAATCTCCGAGATCATCTACGGCAACTGGCTGACCCACGCCTCGCAGGTCGAGAACGATGCGGCCAACGCCACCATCCGTGCGGCCCTCGACGCCGGCATCTCCAGCTTCGACACCGCAGACGCGTACGCCAACACGGCGGCCGAGGTCGTGCTCGGTGACGCCCTCAAGGGCGAGCGCCGCGAGAGCCTCGAGATCTTCACGAAGGTCTACTGGCCGACCGGCCCCGGCGGGAAGAACGACACCGGCCTCTCGCGCAAGCACATCATGGAGTCGATCAACGGCTCGCTCACGCGCCTCGGCACGGACTACGTCGATCTGTATCAGGCCCACCGCTTCGACTACGCGACGCCCATCGAGGAGACGATGCAGGCGTTCGCCGACATCGTGCGCCAGGGCAAGGCCCTCTACATCGGCGTCAGCGAGTGGAACGCCGACCAGATCCGGGCAGGCCACAAGCTTGCGAAGGAGCTCGGGTTCCAGCTCATCTCGAACCAGCCGCAGTACAACCTGCTCTGGCGCGTCATCGAGCAGGAGGTCGTGCCGACCTCCGAAGAGCTCGGCGTCTCCCAGATCGTGTTCTCGCCCATCGCGCAGGGCATCCTCACCGGCAAGTACCAGCCGGGCCAGCCGGCCCCCGAGGGCTCGCGCGCGACTGACGAGAAGGGCGGCAAGAACATGATCTCGCGCTGGATGCGCGATGAGATCCTGACTGCCGTTCAGGGGCTGAAGCCCATCGCCGACGAGCTCGAGCTGACGCAGGCGCAGCTGGCCGTCGCGTGGGTGCTGCAGAACCCCAACGTGGCGGGTGCCATCGTCGGGGCGAGCCGGCCGGAGCAGATCGCGTCGAACGCGGCGGCGGCGGGCGTCAAGCTCGAAGCATCCGTTCTCGCGCAGATCGAGTCGGTGATCGGCGCCGTCGCGGAGACCGACCCGTCGCTCACTCAGTCGCCGGCTGAGCGCGTCGCCTAGCAATTCGTGACGAAGGGGCCGCCTGCCGAGGCGGCCCCTTTTCAGTACCCAGACGGATTCCGGTACTATCGACCCCCGTTAGGGGTACAGTGCCGCGACCCGTGCGGGCAGTGCCCACGATCAGCGGAGGAAACCCGTGACGGACACCACCCCCATAACCCAGCACCCCCACATCGAAGCGACCGTCGTGCGCAGCGCCGAGGGGCCGTTCATCGGCCAGATCTCGGTCGACGGCTCGATCAGCACGATCGAGGGCCGCACCGAAGACGGCGTGCGACGCGACATCATCCGTGCCGTCGCCGGCGTCGCACAGCGCCTGTCGCGCCCCGTGCGCCTCGTCGCACGCGACAGCCTCGGCACGCAGGAGGTGTCGGTGTCCCCCGATGGCTTCACTGAGCCCCTGACGCCGCTGAACGCCCAGCCGACGGCCTCTGCGCCGGTCTCCGACGGCCTCGACTTCGACAGCATCGTCGGCATCGGCGGAGCCCACAATCCGGGCCAGTCGCCGGTCAGCGACGACGACACGGTGACCCAGCCCGCACGCAGGTCTGCGGCCGTGCCCGACCTCGACTACCTGTTCGAGCCGACGCCGGCTCAGGTGTCCGCGCCCGACGCGGCGACCCCGTCGACGTCCGTGCCGGGCCACGCCGCACCGGCGACAGAGCCGGTGCCGGCCGCCACGCCCGCGCCGAAAGCCGCCGCTCCGGCCGCCACTGCCGCTCCGGCTCCGGTTCCCGCTCCGGCTCGGGCTCCGGCTCCGGCTCCGGCTCCGGCGAGCGCACCAGCGCCTGCTCCCGCGGCGCCGATCCCGTCGGTGCCGATCTCCTCCGTGCCGGCGATCCCGCACATTCCGCGCCGCCCGGCCGAGCGCCTCGCGCCGGTGATCTCGATCGCCCCGGCGGCACCCGCCGAGGCGAAAGCCGAACCCGTGACGCCGCCCGTGCCCGCACCCTCCGTTTCCTCACCCTCCGTCGCCGGTTCCCGCTTCACGCCCCAGTCGCCCGCCGAGCCGTACAGCGAGGGCCGGGTCCCCACCCTCGACGACTTCATGTCAAACCGACCCGGTGCACCGACTGCGCCCGCGGAATTCGGGTGGCAGGGTGCCGTGCGCCGCGCATCCTTCGGGTTGGTGAGCCCGGCTCCCGGTGACGCGGAACTCGCGCGCCGCCGCCGCGTTGCCGCCGTGCAGCGTTCCTTCGCCGGCCCGCGCACCATCGTCGTGATCAACCCCAAGGGCGGCGCGCACAAGACCACGGCCACGATGCTGCTGGCCGCGACCTTCGGCGAGAACCGCGGCGGGTACACGCTCGCATGGGACAACAACGAGACCCGCGGCACGCTCGGCTGGCGCGCGCTGCCCGCCGCCCACCACCGCACGGCGATCAGTCTGCTGCACGACCTCGACCGCTTCGGGCCGGCCAGCCAGGCGCGGGTCGGGGACCTCGACGACTACGTCCGCGCTCAGGGCTCGGCACAGTTCGACGTGCTCGCGAGCGACGAGGACCCCAACGCGACGGATCTGGTCGACTCGGCAGCGTTCGACAAGCTGCATGCCACGCTGCAGCGCTTCTACCGGCTGATCGTCGTAGACACCGGGAACAACATGCGTGCCGAGAACTGGCAGGCGGCCGTCAGCGCGGCCGACCAGCTCGTCATCGTCTCGACGATCCGCGAGGACACGGCGGCGAGCGCGGCATGGCTCGTGGACGGACTTCGGGAGAAGGGCCTGGAGGAGAAGGTGAGCAACGCGGTCACGGTGCTGTCGTCGACCGCCGAGGCCCCCGACCCCCAGCTTGCGCGGCGTTTGCGCGGGCATTTCGGCTCGCTCACGCGCGCGGTCCTCGAGGTGCCCCACGACCCGGCGCTCGTCGATGGCGGCGCGATCACCTTCGAGCTGTTGTCGCGTCGCACGCGCGAAGCGTGGCTCACCGTCGCGGCGACGGTCGCCGAAGGGCTGTAGCGCACCGCGGCGCGGTGCCAGGATGGAGGCATGGCTCGAGTCGCGATCATCGGCGCCCACGGCAAAATCGGTCAGCAGCTCATGCGCGAGCTCTATGACAACGGCGACGACTTCGTCGGCGTCGCGCGAGGTGAAGAACATGCGGAGGACATCTTCCGGCTCGGCGGCGAAGGCGTGATGCTCGACCTCGAGCGGACGGACGCCACGACGCTCGCCGACGCGATTCGCGGCTGCGACGCGATGGTGTTCACGGCCGGCGCCGGCCCCGACAGCGGGGTCGAGCGCAAGCGCACGGTCGACTACGGCGCCTCTGTGCTCTCGATCGAGGCCGCGAAGGCCGCCGGCATCCGCCGCTTCGTGCAGGTCTCCGCCGCAGGCGTCGACACGCCCGCCGACGCCGGCCGCGGCGAGCAGTGGGTCGCCTACGTCGAGGCGAAGCGCGACGCTGACGCGGCCCTGCGCGAATCTGGGCTCGACTGGACCATCCTGCGGCCGACGGCACTCACGAACGATGAGGGGACGGGACGCGTCGAAATCGCGCCCGCCGTCGAGCACGGGTCGATCCCCCGCGCCGACGTCGCCGCGGCGGTCGTCGCCGTGCTCGAGAACGAGGGAACGATCGGTGAACAGTGGGAGCTGACCGGTGGCTCGACACCCGTGAGCGAGGCGATCGCTAGTCTGATCGCATGACCTCGGCCGACAAGCCGTGGCTCGCGCACTACGCCCCGCGCGTGGTCGCCGAGCTGCCACCCGTGACAGAGTCCCTGCCCCAGCTGATCGCCCATACCGTCGCAGACTTCCCCCGCGCAGTCGCACTCGACTTCCTCGGCGCGACGACCTCCTACCGGGAGCTCGGCGAGCAGATCGAGCGTGCCGCGGAAGGCCTGCGGCGCCGCGGGGTCACACACGGCGACCGCGTCGCACTCGTGCTGCCGAACTGCCCTGAGCACATCGTCGCGTTCTATGCCGTGCTGCGCCTCGGCGCCGTCGTCGTCGAGCACAACCCGCTCTACACCGCGCGTGAGCTGCGCCACCAGTTCGAGGACCACGGCGCTCGGCACGCGATCGTCTGGCAGAAGGTCGCGCAGAAGGTGCTCGATCTGCCCGCGGATCTCGAGGTGAACACGGTCATCTCGGTCGACATCACCGCGAGCCTGCCCGCCTCGAAGCGCTTCGCCATGGGCCTGCCGCTGAAAGCGGCGCGCGAGGCGAAGGAGAAGATGTGGTCACCGCGCCCCAAGGGGGCTGTGCCGTGGGAGGACGTGCTGCGAGGACGGCGCATCTCACGCAGAGTGCCGGTGCCCGAGGCATCCGATCTCGCCGTCATTCAGTACACGAGCGGTACGACCGGCGCCCCCAAGGGCGCGATGCTGACCCACGCCAACCTCATCACGAACACCCTGCAGTGCCGCGCGTGGATTCCCGAGATCGAGCGCGGCAGCGGCAGCGTCGTCTACGCGATGCTTCCCGTGTTCCACGCGTACGGCCTCACCCTCGGCCTCACGTTCGCGATGTCGATGGGCGCACGACTCGTGCTGTTCCCGGCCTTCGACCCCGACCTCGTGCTCGCGGCGCACAAGAAGCACCCCGCGACGTTCCTGCCGGCGGTGCCACCGATCATCCACCGCCTGCTGGCTCGGGCCGAAGAGAAGAAGGTCTCGCTCCAGGGGATCCGCATCGGAGTCTCGGGCGGCATGCCCCTCGACACGACGCTCATCGAGAAGTGGGAAAGCGCGACCGGCGGCGTGCTCGTCGAAGGCTACGGCCTCAGCGAGACGAGCCCGATCCTCATGATCAACCCGCTCACCGACGAACGCCACGTCGGGAGCATCGGCATACCCGTTTCGAGCACGGTCGCCAAGGTCGTCTCGCGCGATGACCCCGAGACAGAGGTTCCGGTCGGAGAAGAGGGCGAGCTCACCGTGCGCGGGCCGCAGCTCTTCCGCGGCTACTGGAAGCGGCCGGACGAGACCGCCGCGGTGCTGCGCGACGGGTGGTTCCGCACTGGAGACGTCGCGGTCATGGATGAGCGCGGATTCTTCTCCATCGTCGACCGCATCAAGGAGCTGATCATCACCGGCGGGTTCAACGTCTCGCCCAGCGAGGTCGAAGAGGCCATCATCGCCCTCGACGGCGTGCTGGATGCCGCGGTGGTGGGCCTTCCCGACCCGCACTCGGGCGAGAAGGTCGTCGCCGCTGTCGTGACGGAGCCCGGCGCAGCTTTCGACGCCGCGGCCATGCGGCAGACACTGCGAGAGAAGCTGACGCCGTACAAGGTGCCGCGCGAGATCGTGCAGCTCGACGAACTGCCCCGCAACCTGATCGGCAAGGTGCTGCGGAAGAAGGTGAAGGAGCAGCTGCAGCAGCGCTCCTAGACCTTTCGCCGACGCCGTGCCGTGTCATGCGGCCCCACGGTCATGCGGCGTGCCAGCCTTGTGCCGTGAGCGCCACCAATAAGGAACAGCCGAGCAGTCTCGCTGCCCGCCGAGTCAGCGTGATGCTCGCGGTCGGTGCAGTGGCGGCGGTGATCGCCGGATTCACGATCTCGTGGTGGTACGCCGGCGCGATCGGCTGGATCATCGCCTGCGCGACCTACATCCTGTGGGTCTGGATTCACCTCTGGCCGCTCGACTCGGATGGCGTCCGTGCCCACGCGACGCGCGAGGACCCGGGAATCGTCGTGGGTGATCTGCTCGTGCTGAGCGCGAGCGTCGCGTCGCTCACCGCGGTCGCACTCGTGCTGGTCCGCGCGTCGAGCGAGTCGGGCTGGAGGGCGGCGGGGATCAGCGGCATCGCGATGCTGAGCCTCGCGCTGTCCTGGTTCCTCATTCACACGCTCTACGCGCAGCGCTATGCCCGTGAGTATTACGCCCACCCCGAGGGCGGAATCGACTTCCCCTCGGACGACGACGCCGATCCGATCTTCAGCGACTTCGCCTATCTGGCTTTCGACCTCGGCCAGACGTATCAGGTCTCGGACACGACGCTGCGTTCGACCAAGCTGCGGCGCGTCGTGCTCAGGCACACGCTGCTGTCGTATCTGTTCGGCACCGTGATTCTGGCGTCGGCGATCAACGTCGTCGTTGGACTGGGCTCTGGCGGGGGCGGCTCGTAGCACGTGCGCTGCGTCGTGCAACGGGGCCGACGACCGCACGCCAGCCGAGCAAGAACACCCCGAGTACGACGGCCGCGACGATCACGAAGCTGAACGCGATGCCCTGAGCGCTCACGACGCGCAGCACCATGCCGACCGCGACGGTGAGCACCCAGATCGGCAGGCCGCTGCGCACGAGCGCCAGCGGGCGACGCCAGGCCGCGGTCACAAGCCAGCCGAGCAGCGTTCCGGCGAGGAACGGCCAGGCCGTCTGCACGACGCCGCCGAAGCCGAGACCCTCGTGATGGCTGACCCGCCCGATGACGGTGAACAGGATGACGAGCACGGCGTCGAGCACGGCCGAGAGCAGCACCCAGCGGCTCGGGTCGATCGTGGCGGCGGACGTCTGGCGTTCGGGTGCGGTCATAGGGAGGATTCTTCCCTACGGCAGGTTCAGGAATCCGGTGAACACCAGCTCGCGCACGCGTGGCAGCAGGTCCGCCCGCAGCTCCGGTCGCCCCACCTCGAAGAGCGTGGCGATCGCGTCGCTGATCTGCCCTACGGTGAGCTCGCCGTCGCAGGCGCCGACGAGTCCGGCGAGCGCAGGGTCCACCTGCAGTGACCGGCCGAATCCCGCGCCCTGGTGCAGGGTGATGACGATCGGGTTCTCATCGCCGGGCCACGAGTGCCGCTCCTCGGTGACGTCGCCGGCCAGTGTGAGCGCCAAGTCGGCGAGCCCGGCATCCGTCAGCCGCACGAGAGCATCGTGGGCCGCGACAGCGCGCGCGACGTGCTCGCCGAGGCCCGCGGGGTTCGTGCCGCTCGATTCGACCTGCTCGGTGCGCGCGAGGGTCGGCGAGCCGATCGGTGCGCGCAGGGTCAGGTAGCCGAAGCCCACGTAGTCGACGCCGCGCGCCGTGAAGTCGTCGAGCCACGCCGCGTACCAGCGGTCGTACTCGGGGTCGCCCGAGCGGGTGCCGCCGTCGCGGATCCAGGTCTCGGCGTAACGAGGCGCGTCCTGCAGCTCGCGCTCGACGACCCAGTGGTCGAGCCCGCGGGACCAGGCGCGCACGCGGTCGAGCCCGTCAGTGCCGTCGCGGTACTCCCAGTTGCCGAGCAGCTGCGCGATGCCGCCCGGGGCCAGGTGATGACGGATGCCTTCGATCACGCGCTGCACGAGTTCGTCACCGACGAAACCACCGTCACGGTACTCGTATTCGGGCACCTCGTCGACGCGAGGGGTGATGACGAACGGCGGATTGCTCACGATGTGTTCGAAGAGCTCCCCTTCGACCGGCTCGAACAGGCTGCCGAGACGGAACTCGATATTGCGGATGCCGTTGAGCGCCGCGTTGAACGCAGCGAACTCGAGCGCGCGCGGCGAGATGTCGGTCGCGACGACGTGAGTCGCCCGACGAGCGACGTGCATCGCCTGGATGCCGCAGCCCGTGCCGAGGTCGAGCGCCCGCTCGACCTCGCGAGCGACGATGAGCCCGGACAGCGTCGTGGAGGCACCGCCGATGCCGAGTACGTGGTCGGCATCGAGGGCGCGGCCGAGCGCGAGCTCACCGAGATCGCTCGCCACCCACCACTCAGCGGGACCGATCGCGTCGACGAAGGAGTACGGCCGCAGGTCGACGAGCGGACGAACGAGGTCGGATTCGCCGGAGCCGGACTCGGCGAACTCGATCAGCCCGAGCGCCGCCGCTCCGTCGGTGCTGAGGCTCGGCAGTGCGGCGTCGAGCTCGTCGACCGGCGCCGGCAGGCCGAGCACGAACAGCCACGCGAGTGTGCCCGCCTGCGTCAGCTCGCCCGCATTCCGCGCGGCCCGGAGCTCACGTTCGGCGGGAATGCGGTGGGAGCGGCTCAGCGCGCCCCCGGCAGCCTCCGACCACAGTCCCCGCACCGTGTCGACGGTGAAGTCGGCGGCGGCGAAGTCTGCGCGCAGCCCGGCAATGAGGTCGGCATCAAGCGTCGGCACGCCCCCGAGTCTTCCACACGGCCGCCTCACGGCGGCCCGCGCGACGGCTACCCGGCCACGGCTCGCGCGGCGACAGTCTGTGCGAGCACCGCGTTCGACTGGACGGCGCCCATCAGCGGCAGCACCAGCACCCGGCCGAAGCGGGCGCACGGGTGACGCGAGCCGATCTCGACGGCCGTGTCGAGGTCGGGCGCGTTGATGAGGTCGAAGCCGGCGAACCACTCCTTGAATTCGGCGACGGGAGCATCCGTCACCGTCACCTGCCCGGCCCGCTTCGTCACGAGCCTCGCGTCGGCCCGCGACGTCAGCCGCTCGCCGATCACGCGAATCCCGTCGGGGTCGGTGGAAGCGAGCCAGTCGTCGATATCGTCGGATTCCGCGCTGTACGGCTCGCCGTCGGGGGCGTCGGTGTACAGCAGAAGATATTGCTCGGACGCCGTCTGCGTCGTGCTGTCGGTCATCTCAGTCATTCCCTTCGTTGTGGTTCGCATCGATTCGGCGCAGTTGCGCCTCCAGCCAGCGCTGCTCGGCAGCGTTGGACGCCTTCATGGCGGCTGCGGCGTATGCGGCGCGCGCCTCGTCGATCGCACCGGCCCGCTCGAGGAGCCCGGCCCGGACCGAGAGCAGGCGATGGCCGCGCGTCAGGCGCGAGTCGTGCTCGAGCAGCGCCACCTCCGCGAGGCCCGCGAGCGGGCCGTGCGCCATGCCGACGGCGACCGCGCGGCCGAGCTGAGCCGCCGGCCCCGGCTGCACCCGCACGAGAGCGTCGTAGAGGCCGAGGATCTCGACCCAGTCGGTTGCGTCTGCGTCTGCCGCGGCACCGTGCACGGCGGCGACCGCGGCCTGAATCGCCATCGGGCCGGCGGGCGACCCGCCGAGTGCCTGTGCAGCGAGAGCCCGGCCCTCGGCGAGCTCAGCGGCGTCCCATAGCCGCCGGTCCTGTGCGGGCAGCGCGATCGGCACGCCGGCGCCATCGACTCGGGCCGGCGTGCGGGCATCCGTCAGCAGCATCAACGCGAGCAGCGCCGTCGTCTCGCCGTCCGCGGGGCGGCCGGCGTGCAGCAGGCGCGTGAGGCGAATGGCCTCCGTGATCAGCTCCCGGTGCACCGCCCGCTCGCCGCCGGACGGCGCGTAGCCCTCGTTGAACATCAGATACAGAGTCGAGCGCACCGCGTCGCTGCGCGTCGCCAGCTCGGTCGGCGACAGCGCACCGAAGTCGCGACCCGCCCGGTCGATCGCCGTCTTCGCGCGGGAGATGCGCTGTGCCATCGTCGCCTCGGTCGCATAGAACGCCGCCGCGATCTGTGCCGTCGTCAGCCCGCACACCGCGCGCAGCGTCAGCGCGACGCGCGATGGCGGCTGAATCGCCGGGCAGCAGCACAGGGCGAGCAGTTCGAGCGAGTCGTCATGGTCGCCGCTCGCGACCCGCACGGTGTCGAGCACCGCGTCGCGCTCCTCACGGGCCCGCCAGCGGCATCCGATCGCACCGCGTCGATGTAGCGGCGCCGTGCAACGGTGAGCAGCCACGCACGCGCGTCACGCGGGGCGCCCGAACGCGGCCAGGTGACGGATGCCTCGAGCAGTGCGTCCTGCACCGCATCTTCGCAATCGCTCAGGTTCCCGTACCGCCGCACGAGAGCGGCGGTCACGAGCGGGATCACGGCACGCACGTTCGCGTCGAAGATCGTGTCGACCGATCCGGTCATAGCCGCCTCCCCTTCTGCTCAGCACCGCTGTCATAGGGAAGTCGGAGCCGTCACTCCTGCTTCGACACCGGCGACGAGATCTGCTGCCACCAGTCCTCGACGCGCCGCGCCGACTCGTCACCGCTCAGATCCTCGACCCGCGTCATGACCGCCCAGCGCCGCCCGAACGGGTCGATGAAGGCGCCGAACCGGTCACCGGAGACGAAGTCGGTCGGCTCCTCCTTCACCTCGCCCCCGAGTTCGACGGCGCGCACCAGCGTCGCATCGACATCGGGCACGTAGATCATGAGCGACTGGCTGATGCCGGGCGCGGCCCGGTCGGGTGCGACGAGCCTGAAGGCGGGCTGCGGGTCCGAGACCTGCAGACGCCCTGCACCGCCGAAGTCGAGTTCGGCCTGGCCGATGTACGTGGAGCCGTCGGGCGCTGTGCCCTCCAGCCTGCTCACGGTGGTGGCGCCGAACACGGCGGCATAGAAGGCGATCGCGGCGGCCGCGTCGTCGACGACGATGTACGGGGTGAGTGCCGTGTAGCCGCTCGGGCGGCCATCAGTGGCATGCTGCATGGGCGTCACGCTAGACGCGAGCCCAGGCCGCGTCCAGCCCCGTGCCCGACGATTTCCTCCGCCCGCGTGCGCCTACTGCGCCGCGCGCTCCAGCACCAGTTCGCGCACCCGCGCCGCGTCGGCCTGCCCCTTCATCGCCTTCATGACCGCGCCGATCACAGCGCCGGCGGCCTGCACCTTGCCGTCCTGGATCTTGGCGAGCACGTCGGGCTGGGCCGCCAGGGCCTCGTCGATCGCGGCGATCAGCGCACCGTCATCGGAGACCACTTTGAGGCCGCGCCTCTCGACGACCTCAGCCGGCGAACCCTCGCCCGCGACGACGCCTTCGAGCACCTGACGGGCCAGACGGTCAGTGAGGTCGCCCTGCGCGATCAACGCCGACAGCTGCGCCACATCGGCGGGGCTGACGAGCGTATCGACCGCGACCCCCTGCGAGTTGGCGATGCGGGTGAGCTCGCCGGTCCACCACTTTCGCGCGTCGGCCGGGGCCGCGCCCGCCACGATGGTCTCCTCGACGACGTCGAGCAGACCGCCGTTCGCGACGTCCTGGAACTCGAGCTTCGTGAATCCCCATGCCTCACGCAGCCGCGCGCGCCGCGCCGCGGGCGGCTCGGGCAGAGTGGCGCGCAGCTCTTCGACCCAGTCGCGGCTCGGCGCGACCGGCACGAGGTCGGGCTCTGGGAAATAGCGGTAGTCGTCGGCGTCGGACTTGGGGCGCCCTGCGCTCGTCGTACCCGTGTCTTCGTGCCAGTGACGCGTCTCCTGGGTGATCGTGCCACCCGCCTCGAGGATCGCCGCCTGCCGCTGGATCTCGTAGCGCACTGCGCGCTCCACCGAGCGCAGCGAGTTGACGTTCTTCGTCTCGGTGCGAGTGCCGAGCTTCGTCGAGCCGCGCGGCCGCAGCGAGACGTTCGCATCGCAACGGATGTTGCCCTCTTCCATCCGCGCGTTCGACACGCCGAGCGAGCGGACCACGTCGCGGATCGCCGCGACATAGGCCCGGCCGATCTCCGGTGCATCGGACTCCGCACCCTCGATCATCTTCGTCACGATCTCGACGAGCGGCACGCCGCCCCGGTTGAAGTCGACGAGTGAGTAGTCCGCGCCCTGGATGCGCCCCGTCGCCCCGCCGACGTGGGTGAGCTTGCCCGCGTCCTCCTCCATGTGCGCACGCTCGATCAACACCGTGACCTCGCGGCCCGACTCGAGCTCGAGCGTGATCTGACCGTCGAACGCGATCGGCTCGTCGTACTGCGAAGTCTGGAAGTCTTTCGCGAGGTCGGGATAGAAGTAGTTCTTCCGGGCGAACCGGCAGTTCTCCGCGATCTCGCAGCCGAGCGCAAGACCCAGACGAATGCTCGACTCGATCGCCTTCTTGTTCACCTGTGGCATGCCGCCGGGCAGGCCGAGGCACGTCGGGCACGTGTTCGTGTTCGCGCCCTGACCGAACGCGTTCGCGCAGCCGCAGAACATCTTCGTCTTCGTGTTGAGCTCGACGTGCACTTCGAAGCCGAGCACGGGCTCGTACAGCTCGATCGCCTTGTCGAAGTCGAGAAGCTTGTCCTTCGCCATCAGCGGGCGACCTCCTTGAGTTCGGGGGCCTGGCTGAGCAGGCTGTGGCCCCAGACATCCGTCAACAGCGTTTCGATCGCGGCGCCGACCTCGTAGAGTCGTGCGTCCTCGTGGGCCGGGGCCAGCAGCTGCAGGCCGACGGGCAGCCCGTCTTCGGGCGCGAGACCCATCGGGATCGCCATTCCCGGAATGCCCGCGAGGTTCGCCGGGATCGTCGTGACGTCGTTCAGGTACATCGCGAGCGGGTCGTCGATGAGCGAGCCGAGCTCGAACGCCGTCGTCGGCGCGGCCGGGCTGATGAGCACGTCGGCCTGCGCGAACGCCTGCGCGAAGTCCTGCTGGATCAGGGTGCGCACCTTCTGCGCACTGCCGTAGTAGGCGTCGTAGTAGCCCGCCGAGAGGGCATAGGTGCCGAGGATGATGCGGCGCTTCACCTCGGTGCCGAAGCCCGCGTCACGGGTCGCGCTCATCGTGCGCTCGATGTTCACGGTGCCCGACTCGGGCTTCACGCGCAGGCCGAAGCGCACCGAGTCCATGCGGGCCAGGTTGCTCGACGCCTCAGCGGGAAGGATCAGGTAGTACGCCGCAACCGCGTACTCGAAGCTCGGCGCGGCGACCTCGACGACCTCGGCGCCCGCCGCCGTGAGAGCGGCGACGGTCTCATCGAAGCGCCGCTTCACACCCGCCTGGAAGCCACCGCTCTCGCCCGAGAGCTCCCGCACGACTCCTACCTTGAGACCGCTCAGCCGCTCGCCGGCCGCGCCACGGCGCGCCGCCTCGGCCATCGAGGGCCACCGATCAGTGAGCGACGTCGAGTCGAGCGGGTCATGACCGGCGATCACGTCGTGCAGAAGCGCCGCGTCGAGCACGGTGCGGCTCACGGGGCCCACCTGGTCGAGCGAGCTGGCGAGGGCGATCGCACCGTAGCGGCTCACGCCGCCGTAGGTCGGCTTGACACCGACCGAGCCGGTGACGGCCGCCGGCTGACGGATGCTTCCCCCGGTGTCGCTGCCCAGTGCGAACGGCGCTTCGAACGCCGAGACGGCAGCCGATGAGCCACCGCCCGAACCGCCCGGCGTGCGGGTCAGATCCCACGGGTTGTGCGTCGGGCCATAGGCCGAATGCTCGGTGGACGACCCCATCGCGAACTCGTCCATGTTCGTCTTCCCGAGGGGCACGAGATTGGCGCCGCGCAGTCGCGCGACCACCGTCGCGTCGTAGGGCGGCTGCCAGCCCTCGAGGATCTTCGAGCCCGAGGTGGACGGCATGTCCTTCGTGGCGAGCACGTCTTTGATCGCGACCGGAACGCCCGCGAGAGCGCCGAGCTGCTCGCCGGCGGCGCGGCGCCGGTCGATGGTCTTCGCCGTCTCGACGGCGTCGGCCGAGACGTGCAGGAAGGCATGCACATCGCCGTCGACCGCAGCGATGCGATCGAGGTGGGCCTGCGTCGCCTCGACGCTGGAGATCTCGCGTGCCGCCAGCTTGTCCGCGAGCTCGGCGGCGCTGAGCCTGATCAGTTCAGTCATGCGCTTACTGCTCCTCGTCCAGGATCGCCGGAACCCTGAACCGGTCGCCCTCGCGCTCCGGCGCGCCGGAGAGCGCCTGCTCGACGGTGAGCGACGGCCGCACCTCGTCCTCGCGGAACACGTTCGACAGCGGGATCGGGTGGCTCGTCGCAGGGACGTCGGGCGTCGCCACCTCGCTCACCTTGGCGATGCTGTCGACGATCTGCGCCAGCTCACCGGTGAGGCTCTCGAGCTCGGCTTCGGACAGATCGATGCGGGCGAGCCCCGCGAGGTGACGCACCAGTTCGGTGCTGATTTCAGACATGCGGCTCCGTCGAACGTTCGGGAGGGTTACCCGCCCATCCTAGTTTGAGCGGCGTTTGCCTAAACTCGACCATCGTGGAACCGGGCGCACTCATCGGCACGTGGCGGTTCGAGCGCGCGATTCGCGATCGCGCGTCCGCCACCGACTACCGGGCTCGCGGGGAGGCGGAGTTCACCCCGCTCGCCGATGGGCGCATCCGGTGGGCCGAGCACGGAGTGCTCGAATGGGCCGACGGCACGACACCGGTCGAGCGGACTCTCTATCTGGTCCGCGCCGACCATGACAGGAATCCGTCAGACGGAATGGATGACCCGTGGACGGTGACCTTCGACGACGGCAGCGACTTCCACCCCTGGGCCGCAGGCCCGATCTCGCACTGGTGCTCCCCCGACAGCTACGACGGGCGCCTGGCCGGCGCGGACGGGCCATCGGATGCCTGGTCGCTCACCTGGACCGTCGTGGGGCCGCACAAGAGCTACACCATGACGACGAAGTACCGGCGTAGGGCATGATCGGCGGATGCAGAGCAACCGTCTGGAGGCGTTCAGCGATGGCGTGATGGCCATCATCATCACGATCATGGTGCTCGAGCTGAAGCTGCCAGACGGGGGCTACTCGTTCGCCGAGCTGTGGCACTCGACCGGAATCGGCCTGCTGACCTACCTGCTCAGCTTCGCGTACGTCGGCATCTACTGGTCGAATCACCACCATCTGTTCCAGGTTGTCCGCGGGGTCGACGGCGCCGTGCTCTGGGCCAACCTGCATCTGCTCTTCTGGCTGTCGCTCGTGCCGCTGACCCAGCGCTGGCTCGATCAGTCGTCAGTCGCTCGCGACCCGACCGTCGTCTACGGCATCAACCTGCTCGGTGCAGCCGCCGCCTATTTCCTGCTGCAGCAGGCCATCTTCCGCACCCCGACGGGCGGGGACCTGCGTGAGGCGCTCGGCCGCGACCTCAAGGGCAAACTGTCTCCGTTCATGTACCTGGCCGGCATCGCCCTCGCGTATCTCGTTCCATGGGCGGGACTCATTCCGCCGGTCATCGTCGCGCTCGTCTGGCTCGTGCCCGACAGGCGCGTCGAACGCTACCTCGAACGCACCGCGGGGACAGAAGCCGACCAATGACGCTGGACCTCGCTCAGAGCGACAACGCCGCCGGCCCCTCCGTCACGAGCAGCGCGAACTGAGCCGCATCGAGGATCGGGATGCCGAGCTCTTCCGCCTTGGCGAGCTTCGAGCCCGCACCCGGCCCGGCGGCGACGTAGTCGGTCTTCTTCGACACGCTCGACGCGGCCTTGCCGCCCGCAGCGATGATCGCCTCGTTCGCACCATCGCGGGAGAAGCCGTCGAGCGACCCGGTCGCGACGACGGTGAGACCCGCGAGCACGCCGCCGCCCTCCTCCGCGGCCCCGGGCCCCGGGTGTCCGGGGGTCGCGAACTGCACCCCGGCGGCCGCCCAGCGCTCGACGATCTCACCGTGCCAGTCGAGTTCGAACCAGTCGATCACCGCCTGCGCGATGATCGGCCCGACGCCCTCGACCTGCGCGAGCTCGTCGACGGACGCTGCGCGAATCGCGTCGAGCGACCCGAAGTAGCCCGCCAGGGCTCTCGCCGCGACCGGCCCCACATGCCGGATATTGAGCGCCACCAGTTTTCGCCACAGCTCCTTCGTCTTCGCCTTCTCGAGCTCATCGAGCAGCGTCAGCGCCTGCACCGACGGGTGAACGTTGGCGTAGGTCTTCCGGAAGCCGCCCTTGCGCCTGGCTGCCGCATCGAGCCCCTCAGCCTCGGGCGGGTAGCTCAGCTCGACCCGACGGAACGGAGTGCGGACCTTCGCCTCGCCGTCGTCTTCGAGCTTCGGCAGGCCCGTCTCGACGTCTCGGACGACGACTTCGATCGGCAGGAGATCGTCGACAGTCAGCTCGAACAGACCGGCTTCCGTGATGAGCGGAGGCGTCTCGGGCTTCTCAGGCTGGGTGAGCGCCGCCGCCGAGACCTCGCCCAGCGCCTCTATGTCGAGTGCGCCCCGGCTGCCGATCTGCTCGACGCGACCGCGCACCTGAGCCGGACAGGACTTCGCGTTGGGGCAGCGCAGGTCGATGTCGCCTTCTTTGGCGGGCGCGAGCGGGGTGCCGCACTCGGGGCACACCGACGGCATGACGAACTCGCGCTCGTCACCGCTGCGCAGCTCGATGACTGGCCCGAGCACCTCGGGGATCACATCGCCCGCCTTCCGCAGCACCACCGTGTCGCCGATCAGCACGCCCTTCGCCTTCACGACGTCTTGGTTGTGCAGCGTCGCCTGGCGCACGACCGAGCCGGCGACGCGCACCGGCTCCATGACAGCGAACGGGGTCGCGCGCCCCGTGCGGCCCACCGACACGACGATGTTCACCAGCTTGGTCTGCACCTCTTCGGGCGGGTACTTGAATGCGATCGCCCAACGGGGGGCTCGGCTTGTGGCGCCCATCTCGTCGTGCAGAGCGAGCTCATCGACCTTCACGACGATGCCGTCGAGCTCATGCTCGACGGAGTGCCGCGCCGCGCCGTAGTGCTCGACGAACTCGGCCACCTCGTCGACGGTCTGGCACACCTTCGTGTGCGGGCTCGTCGGCAGGCCCCATGACTTGAGCAGCTCGTAGACCTCGCTCTGTGCGGCAACGGGCGGGTTCGGCCACGCGCCGATGCCGTGCACATACAGCCGCAGGGACCCGAGGCGGGCGATCGAGGCCTCGCGCTCGAGCGCGGTCTTCTTCTTGTCGAGCTGCTGCCTGAGGCCGCCGCTCGCGGCATTGCGCGGGTTGGCGAACGCCGGGAATCGGCGCCCTGCCGCTGTCTTCGCCCGCTCGACATCGAACGGCAGATCGAGCCGCCGTGCCTCATGCCGCTGCTGCGCCTCAGCGAGATACCGCTCGCGCAGCTCGGCCTGCAGCTCGTTCAACCGCTCGAACGCCGCGACCGGAATGAAGACCTCTCCACGCACCTCGACGATGGGCGGGTGCCCGGAGCCCGACAGCCGCTCAGGGATGTCGGTGAGCCTCAGCGCGTTCTCCGTCACGATCTCACCGATGCGCCCGTCGCCGCGCGTCGCCGCCGAGGTCAGCACGCCGTTCTCGTACCGCAGGCTGATCGCGAGCCCGTCGATCTTGAGCTCGGTGAGCCACTCGACCTCTCGCCCCGCCAGTTCCCGCGCCTTCGCGCACCACTCGCGGAGCTCGTCGAGGGAGAACACGTTGTCGAGACTGAGCATGCGCTCGGCATGCTCGATCGTGTCGAGGCCGGTGACCTCGGCCGCGCCGACGGTCTGGGTCGGCGAGTCCTGGCTGGCCAGTTCGGGGAACAAGCGCTCGAGCTCTTCGAGACGATGCATCCACCCGTCGTAGGTCGCGTCGTCGACGAGCGACGCGTTCTCGCCGTAGTAGGCCTCGCGCGCACCGTTGATCCGGTCGGTGAGATCGTCGACCTCCGCCGCGGCCTGCTGCTGAGTCAGTTCTGCCACGCGTTCAGGCTAGCGACGGCCACCGACACGGGCAGGCCATTGACGCGACCCGCTAGCTGCTGACGGGAACCGCCGACACGGTGCGCGCGATCGTCGTCTGCCCGAGCACGCGCGTGCCGACGTAGAGCACCGCGGTCTGGCCCGGCGCCACTCCGTTGATCGGCTCGCGCGGCGTGATCAGGAGCTCGCCGTCACGGACGACGGCGACGGCCGGGACCGGGTCGGCGTGGGCGCGGATCTGCACGTCGCAGTCGAAGGGCGTCGACGGATGCTCGGGCGCACGGCCCGCCCAGGTGAAGCGCGACCCTGCCAGCTCCGCGATGTCGAGTGCCTCTTTCGGGCCGACGACGACCTCGTTGCTCGACGGCTTCACCTCGAGCACGAACCGCGGACGACCGTCGGGCGCGGGCACTGTGAGGTTGAGCCCCCGCCTCTGACCCACCGTGTACGCATGCGCACCCTGGTGGTCGCCGACCTTCGCCCCGGTGCGGTCGACGATCGCACCATTGGAGATGCCGACGTGCTCGCCCAGCCAGCCGCGCGTGTCACCGTCGGGGATGAAGCAGATGTCGTGCGAGTCGGGCTTCTTCGCCACCGCGAAGCCGCGCGCCTCCGCCTCGGCGCGCACTTCGGCCTTCGAGGGAGTCGCCCCGAGCGGGAACATGGCGTGCGCGAGCTGGTCGGCGGTGAGCACGCCCAGCACGTAGGACTGGTCCTTCGCCCAGGCCGCGGCGCGATGCAGCTCGCGATTCCCCGACGCATCGGTCACGACGGACGCGTAGTGGCCGGTCACGACCGCATCGAAGCCGAGCGCGATCGCCTTCTCGAGCAGAGCCGCGAACTTGATGCGCTCGTTGCAGCGCATGCACGGGTTCGGGGTGCGCCCGGCCTCGTACTCGGCGATGAAGTCGTCGACCACGTCAGCCTTGAACCGCTCGGAGAAATCCCACACGTAGAACGGGATTCCGATGAGATCGGCCACCCGGCGCGCGTCCATCGCGTCTTCGATGGTGCAGCAGCCTCGGCTACCCGTACGCAGGGTTCCCGGCATGCGGGAGAGCGCGAGGTGCACGCCCACGACGTCGTGGCCCGCGTCTTTCGCCCGCGCCGCCGCGACGGCAGAGTCGACTCCCCCGCTCATGGCCGCAAGAACACGCATGCGTACAGCCTACGAAAGGGTGCTGACAACCGCCTCAAGCTGGCTCAGCATCAGCTGCTCCATGTCGTTCCGGTCGGCGAAGCTCTGCGTCACGAACATCCGCGTGCCGGAGCTCGTCGGCTCGAGCTCGACGACCGCATGCAGGAATTCGGGTCCGAAGTCGCCCGACTCGGTGCGCTTGCCATCGGTGAAGATCAGCCGCCGATCTGTCTCGACCGCGATGAACTGCAGGTAGCCGAGCCGCTCGCTGCCGTCCCGGTCAGCAACGCGGTACAGCGAGCGGGTGCGCGCGCGCAGTTCATGGTTCTCGAAGTGCGCCGGCTCGTCGGTGGGCCCGTACCACTGCTCGAGCACCTCGCGCTCGGCGAAGCCGCGCCACACGACGTGCGGCGGCACACTGAGCGCACCCACCGAGACGATCGTCGCGGTCGTGATGTCGGTGTCGGCGAGTATGGGTGCCATCGAACTCCCTAGGTATTTCCGGTGACACTACAGCCGCGAGTGCACCCCGCGCCAAGAACCGCGCAGAGTACGTTCGATTATGTGACGACTCTCACCGCCGACCCCCGCCCCGTACGCACTGAGAACCTCCCACTGCGGCAGCGTCCCGCCGACATCGTCTTCCTGGTGATCTTCATCGCGTTCATCGTCACGTGCATCATCAGCGACTCCGTCGAGGGGCTCGGTCTGCCGCAGGTCGCGAACTCCCCGAACCTTCTGGTGCAGTGGAACTTCTGGTACGCGAGCAACTTCGACCCGCTGTATCAGTCGCATCCGCTGTGGTTGCGCTTCATCAGCGGCACCTCGGCATTCGCCTACGTCATCTTCTACGTACTGCTCAACATCTCACTGGTGCGCGGCTGGAACTGGATCCAACTGCCGAGCGTCATCTACGCGACGATGATCATCTCGCTGACCGGTATCCCGATCTTCGGTGTCGAGCTGTTCGGGCCGGCAGGCCAGGCGACGCCGAACGTCGGGGTGTTCCTCGCCTTCAACCTGCCGTACATCGTCTTCCCGCTGCTGCTGCTCATTCGCATGCGCAAACCGCTCCCGTTCACGCGGCGCTGGTAGCGGTCAGCGGGTCGTGAGGCCCGCTTGCGCAGCGCGCGAGTACGCGTCTGGAAGGGCCGCGAGGAAGGCATCGACGTCGGCGTCGGTCGTCGTACGGCCGAGCGTGATGCGCAGACAGGCGGATGCCTCCGCCGCCGGCCGCCCCATGGCCAGCACCACGTGCGACGGCTCGGGCACTCCGGCCTGGCACGCCGAGCCGGTCGACACGGCGACTCCCGCCGCGTCGAGCAGGAACAGCAACGAGTCACCCTGTGCGCCGGGGAACGTGAAGTGCGCGTTCGACGCGACCCGCAGTTCGCCCTCGGGGCCGGACAGCCGGGCGGCGGGGACGGAAGCACGCACCCCGGCGATCAGCCGGTCGCGCAGAGCGGTGACCCGCGCGCGTTCGGAGTCGAGAGCCCGAACCGCAGCGGATGCCGCCGCGGCGAACGATACGGCGGCCGCGACGTCCTGCGTACCCGACCGCACATTCCGCTGCTGACCCCCGCCGTGCACGATCGGCACGACGTTCGCCGCTCGGGAGAGCACGAGCGCTCCGACGCCGACCGGGCCGCCGATCTTGTGCGCGGAGACCGAGAGCGCCGCGACGCCGAGCGAACGGAAGTCGATCGGCAGGTGACCGTAGGCCGCGACGGCGTCGACGTGGAACGGCACGGCCGCTGCAGCCGCGGCCGCGGCAAGCGCGTCGACGGGCTCGATGGTGCCCACCTCGTTGTTGACCCACAGGGCGGAGGCGAGGGCCGCGTCGCCTGCGCCGATGGCTTCGGTCCACGCATCCGTATCGATGAAGCCGTCGGAATCGAGCGGCACCCACGCGGGCTGCGCGCCCTCGTGCGTCGCGAGCCACTCGATGGTGTCCATGGTGGCGTGGTGCTCACCCTCGGGAGCGACGATGCGCGTCGCATCCGATGCCCAGAACATGCCCTTGATCGCGAGGTTGATCGCCTCGGTTCCGCCCGATGTGAAGACGACCTCGATCGGGTCGCAGCCGAGCGACGCCGCGACCTCTTCGCGCGCCTCTTCCAGGCGGCGGCGCGCGTCCTGCCCGGCGGAATGAATCGACGACGGATTCCCCACCTCATGCATCGCGCGCGCAAAGGCGTCGATCGCCTCCGGGAGCATCGGGGTGGTGGCCGCATGATCAAGGTAAACGCCCACGGTTCACTACTGTAGACACCATGTCCGAAGCGCCCCAGGGAAGCCCGCTCGGCGTGACCGTCACCGAGGCGGGCGGCACCCTCAGGGTGTGGAGCGAGAACGCGAGTTCCATCGAGCTGTGCCTGTTCGACCCGAAGGATCCTGACTGGGTGACCGAGCGCGTTCCGCTGGCCCGAGGCGCGAACAATGTCTGGCAGGCGTCGTCCGAGCGCCTCACGCCCGGTACGCGCTACGCGCTGCGGGTCGACGGCCCGAAGGGGCCGCGGCACGCCTTCGACCCGGCCACGTTCCTGCTCGACCCGTACGCGAAGGGAATCAACCTCGTGCGCGCCAACGAGTGGCGCGGGGTCGTGATCGACGAGTCGTTCGACTGGGGCGCATCGCGGCGCCCGCGCCACCGCCTCGATGCGAGCGTCGTGTACGAGACGCACGTGAAGGGGTTCTCGAAGCTCAACGACGCCGTGCCTGAAGAACTGCGCGGCAGCTACGCCGGACTGGCCCACCCCGCGTCGATCGAGTACCTGACCGGCCTCGGCGTGACCGCGGTCGAGTTGCTGCCCGTGCACTACTTCGTCTCCGAGCCTCGGCTCACGCGGCTCGGTCTCTCGAACTACTGGGGCTACAACACCGTCGGATTCTTCGCGCCGCACTCGCTGTACGCGAGCCGCAACGCCCAGAAGGCCGGGGCCACCGCCGTGCTGCGCGAGTTCAAGGGCATGGTCAAACTGCTGCACGAGGCGGGGCTCGAGGTGTGGCTCGACGTCGTCTACAACCACACGAGCGAAGCCGGCCCGGGCGGCCCGCGATCGAGTTTTCGCGGCATCGACAACTCGTCGTACTACCGCCAGCTCGACGACGGAACGTATTACGACGTGACGGGCTGCGGAAACACGGTCGACTTCGGCAGGCCGGTCACGCGCGAGCTGGTGCGCGACTCGGTCAGGTACTGGGCGAACGAGTGCCAGATCGACGGCTTCCGCTTCGACCTCGCCGCCACGCTCGGCCGCGATGAGAGCGGCGCGTACACCCGTGACCATCCCCTGACCAACGGCCTCGTCGACGACGAGGAGCTCGACGACGTGAAACTGATCGCCGAGCCGTGGGACGTCGGACTCGGCGGCTGGCAGACCGGCAACTTCCCCCGCGGGTGGAGCGAGTGGAACGACCGCTACCGCGACCGGGTGCGACAGTTCTGGCTGCGCGACATCGCCGAGGCGCGGACGAGCGGGCACGCGTCGACCGGCATCGGCGGGTTCGCGAGCCGGCTCGCCGGGTCGTCGAACACGTTCAGCACTGAGCGCGGGCCGCTCGCATCCGTCAACTTCGTCACCGCCCATGACGGCTTCACACTCGCCGACCTGGTCTCGTACGACGGCAAGCACAACCTCGGCAACGGCGAGTCGAACCGCGACGGCTCCGACAACAACCATTCCTTCAACCACGGCGTCGAGGGGCCGACGACGGATCCTGTGATCCTCCGCGAGCGGCGAAAGTCGATGCGCAACCTGCTCGGCACGCTGCTGCTCTCGGCGGGTGTTCCGATGCTCACGGCCGGCGACGAGGTCGGCCGCACTCAGCACGGCAACAACAATGCCTACTGTCACGACAGCGAGCTCAGCTGGCTGTCGTGGGAGCACGATGCAGCCGCGCTGCAGCTCGCCGACGTGGCCCGCGAGCTGATCCGGCTGCGCCGGGAGAACCCCGCCGTGCGACCGGTGCGTTACGCCGTGCTCGGCGAGCGCGTGCCCCAGTCGAGCCAGATGGACTGGTACGACGCGGACGGCAACACCATGGACCTCGCGGACTGGCAGGACCCGTCAGCGCGCACCCTGCAGTACGTCGCCGCCTCGACGCCCGAGTTCGAGGACTTCAACCGCATCCTGCTCGTCGTGCACGCGCTGGAGACGCCCGTGCACGTCACGCTGCCCGTCCACGACGGCGTCGACGCCTACGAGCTGCTGTGGGACAGCACCGACGAGACGCCGCGGCCTCACAGCGAGACGTTCAAGCCGGGTGAGATCGTGCCCGTCGGGCCGACCTCGATGCTGTTCTTCCGCTGCGCGGGGCGCCCCTGAGCGGTCGGCCGAGACCGACGTGCCCGGGCCGCCCGGCCCTCAGTGCGCTGACGCGACCAGCCCGAGCTCGGCCGGCGACGCGAGCAGCTCGTTCCGCGGCAGCACGCGCACGGTGTAGCCGAACGAGCCGGCACGGTCGAGCTTCACAGTGCCGCCGAAGACCGTCGCCTGGGCGCCGTCCAACCCAGCGGCGTCGGGCTCGACGTCGAGGTCCGACGCGCGCACGGCAGAAAGCTCGTCGCCGCTCTCGCTGTGTCCGTAGACCACCTCGACTCGCACATCCTCCGGCGTGAGTGCGCCGAGGGTGACGTGCGCCCGCAGATGCAGCTCATCGCCGACCTGCGGTACCGAATCGAGCCCGCCGGACTCGACGTGCGCTACCGACACCCGCGGCCACTCGGCGGCGATCCGCGCCTTCCACGCCGCGAGGGACCGTGCCGCCGCCCAGCTGTCCGCCTCGACCTTGACCGCAAGTTTGTGCGCGGGCGAGTACAGCTCGGTGACGTACTGCTGCACCATGCGGTCGGCCGACAGCTGCGGCGACAGGGTGCTCAGCACGTAGCGCACACGCGTGAGCCATTGAGCGGGCACGTCGTCGGCATCGCGCTCGTAGAACAGCGGCGCGATCTGGTGCTCGATCAGGTCGTACAGGGCGTTCGCCTCGAGCGCGTCGCGCTCACCGGCGTCGCCGGCGGCATCGGCGGACGGGATCGCCCAGCCGTTCTCGCCGTCGAAGTACTCGTCCCACCAGCCATCGAGGATCGACAGATTGAGGGAGCCGTTGAGCGCGGCCTTCATGCCGCTCGTGCCGCACGCCTCCATCGGCCGGAGCGGATTGTTCAGCCACACGTCGGTGCCGGGATAGAGCGTCTGCGCCATCGTGATGTCGTAGTTCGGCAGGAAGACGATGTGGTCGCGCACCTCCGGGGTGTCCGCGAAGTCGTAGATCTCCTGGATCAGGCGCTTGCCGTCGTCGTCGGCGGGGTGCGCCTTGCCCGCGATCACGATCTGCACCGGCCGCTCCGGGTTGACGAGGATGCTCTTCAGCCGCTCCTTGTCATGCAGCATCAGCGTCAGCCGCTTGTAGGTCGCGCCGCGCCGCGCGAAGCCGATCGTGAGGGTACTGGGCTCGAGCACCCGCTCGGTCCACGCCGGAGCGATGCCGCCCGTCGTCTCGTGCGCCGCGCGCACCCGTCGCCGCGCGTCGGCGACGAGAGCCGCCCGCATCTCATTGCGCGCCGCCCAGAGCTGCGCGTTCGTCAGCGCCTCGCTGTTCCAGTCGACCCGCGTCGTGTCCGCCGAGCCGAGCACCTCCTCCGCCAGAGCAGCGAGCGTGGTGTCGACCCACGTCGGCGCGTGCACGCCGTTGGTCACGGACGTGATCGGCACCTCGGCGACGTCGAAGCCCGGCCACAGGGGCGAGAACATCTCGCGCGAGACGGCGCCGTGCAGCTTCGCGACGCCGTTGGCGTGCTGGCCGAGGCGCAGGCCGAGCACCGCCATGTTGAACACGTTGCCGGGGCCGCCCATCTGGGACTCGACGCCGAGGCCGAGCACCTGCTCGAACGAGACGCCGGGCAGTAGTTCGGCCGTCGAGAAGTACCGCTGCATCAACGGCACCTCGAAGCGGTCGATGCCGGCCGGCACCGGAGTGTGGGTCGTGAACACGGTGCCCGCGCGCACCACCTGCAGCGCTTCGTCGAAGCTGAGGCCGTCGCCGATGAGGTTCGAGATGCGCTCGAGACCCTGGAACCCGGAGTGGCCTTCATTCGTGTGGAACACGGTCGGGCGCTTCAGGCCGAGCAGCTCGACGGCCAGGTCGAGGGCGCGGACCCCGCCGATGCCGAGCAGCAGCTCTTGCAGCAGACGGTGCTCGCCGCCGCCGCCGTAGAGCCGGTCGGTGACCGAGCGCAGGTCCTCATCGTTCTGGCGGATGTTCGTGTCCAGCATCAGCAGCTTCACCCGGCCCACGTCTGCGACCCACACCCGCGCGTACAGCACGCGGTTGTCGGGAAGCGCCAGCGAGACGCGCGCCGCCATGCCGTCGGGCTGGCGGAGCACCGACAACGGGAGTCCGTCCGGGTCGAGCACGGGGTACGACTCCTGCTGCCAGCCATCGGCGGAGATCGACTGCTTGAAGTATCCGCTGCGGTAGAAGAGGCCGACGCCGATCAAAGGGATGCCGAGGTCGGAGGCGGACTTCAAATGGTCGCCCGCGAGGATTCCGAGGCCGCCCGAGTACTGCGGCAGCGCCGCAGCCACACCGAACTCTGCAGAGAAGTACGCGACCGATTCCGGCGCGCCCTCGAGGCCCTGATACCACCGGGGCTCGGCGATGTAGCGGCGCAGGTCGTCGCGCAGCTCGTTGGCCCAGTTGACGAATCCCTGGTCCCGTGCCAGCTCGTCGAGCCGGGCCGGCTCGACGGCGCCGAGCAGCTGAATCGGGTCGTGCCCCGCCTGCCATGCCTCTTCCGAGATGGCGCGGAACAACCGCTGCGTCGGCCGGTGCCACGACCAACGCAGATTGAGAGCGAGTTCCTCGAGCGCCGAAAGGGCTTCGGGAATGACGGCGCGGACGGTGAATCTGCGGATGGCCTTCACACCGGTCACCATAACGGCGCCGAGTTTCCAGAGGGTAACGCGCTGCAGACGAGACGCGATAGGTTCGCATCGTGGCGAACAGTGCGGATGCCTTCACCCCGACTCTCGGCAGGATCCCTCTTCTCGAACCGTCGCCTGAAATCGACGGCGGCACCTTCCCGGCGAAGGCGTTCAGCGGCGAGATTGTGCCGTTCGAGATCACCGCATTCCGCGAAGGTCACGACCTGATCGGCGTCGACCTGCTGCTGCGTTCACCATCCCGCGAGCAGACGAGCCATCGCATGGCTCCGCTCGGCCCCGAGCATCCCGACCGATGGGGCGTGCTCGCCGCGCTCGACGGCGAAGGCGAGTGGCGCTTCCGCATGCAGGCGTGGGCCGACGAGTGGGCGACCTGGCGCGCTATCGCCGACAAGAAGATCCCGGTGGGTGTCGACGAGGCCGTCACCTTCGAAGAGGGCGCGCTGCTCGCCGAGCGCGCGGCACGGGACAAGCGGCGCCAGAAGGCCGAACGCCGCTACCTCGACGACGTGGCCGCGGCGCTGCGGAACACGAACGCCTCCGCCGCCGAGCGCCTCGCAGCGGCATCCGAACGCCGTCTCACCGAGTTGTTCACGGAGCGTCCGCTGGTCGGCCTGCAGACGCTCTCCGCGACGCGACGGATCGTCGTCGAGCGCACGCGCGCCGGAGTCGGGTCGTGGTACGAATTCTTCCCCCGCTCGATCGGCGCGAAGCGGCGCGCAGACGGCAGCTGGCAGTCCGGCACATTGCGCACGGCCGCCGCGCGGCTGCCCGAGGTCGCCGCGATGGGGTTCGACGTCGTCTACCTGCCCCCGATCCACCCGATCGGAACGTCGTTCCGCAAGGGCCCCAACAACGCGCTCACGGCAGCGCCCGGCGACCCGGGTTCCCCTTGGGCCATCGGCAGCGCCGAGGGCGGGCACGACGCGATCCACCCCGACCTCGGCACGGTCGAGGACTTTCAGTTCTTCCTCGGCAAGGCCGAGCTGTCCGGACTGGAGGTCGCCCTGGACCTCGCGCTCCAGGCATCCCCCGACCACCCCTGGGTCACGACGCACCCCGAGTGGTTCACGACACTGCCCGACGGCACGATCGCGTATGCCGAGAACCCGCCCAAGAAGTACCAGGACATCTACCCCCTCAACTTCGACAACGACTACGACGGGCTGCGCCGCGAGGTGCGGCGAATCGTCGAGTACTGGATCGGGCTCGGCATCCGTATCTTCCGCGTCGACAACCCGCACACGAAGCCCCTCAGATTCTGGGAATGGCTGATCCACGACGTCAACGCGAGCCACCCCGAGGTCGTGTTCCTCGCCGAGGCGTTCAGCCGCCCCGCCGTGATGCAGACGCTCGCCAAAGCAGGGTTCCAGCAGTCGTACTCGTACTTCACCTGGCGCAACACGCGCGCCGAGCTCGAAGAGTTCCTCACGACCATCTCCCACGACTGGGCGCCGTACTACCGCGCGAACCTCTTCGTGAACACCCCCGACATCCTCACCGAGTACCTGCAGTTCGGCGGCCGGCCCGCGTTCAAGATCCGCGCCGCCATCGCCGCCACCGCGGGGCCCGTCTGGGGCGTCTACTCGGGCTTCGAGCTCTTCGAGTCTGTCGCTCGGCCCGGTGCCGAAGAGTACATCGACAACGAGAAATACGAGTACCGTCCCCGTGACTTCGCCAGGGCGCAGCAGTCGGGCGACTCGCTCGCGCCCTACCTGACGATGCTCAACCAGGCGCGCGATGCGCAC
Source organism: Gryllotalpicola reticulitermitis (assembly GCF_042651345.1). Classification (NCBI taxonomy): domain Bacteria; kingdom Bacillati; phylum Actinomycetota; class Actinomycetes; order Micrococcales; family Microbacteriaceae; genus Gryllotalpicola; species Gryllotalpicola reticulitermitis. The sequence goes on along the minus strand of NZ_JBHSCN010000003.1, from coordinate 278,183 downwards.
CCCGCCCTGCGACAGCTGCGGAACCTCACGCTGCACGGCTCGGAGGACGACGCGGTGCTCGTCTACTCGAAGCACCTGCCCGGTCGCTTCACCCGCTCAGGCAGAGCCGACACCGTGATCGTCGTGGCGAACGTCGACCCGCACTCGGTGCGCGAGACGATCGTGCACCTCGATGTGCGTGCGCTGGGGCTCGAGCCGGGTACCGAATTCGAAGTACGCGACCTCGTCACGGGTCAGCGGTGGAACTGGTCAGCGCGCAACTACGTGCGCCTCGACGCGTTCTACGAGCCCGTGCACGTCCTCCACGTGAAGGAGCCCAGCTGATGAGCATCGTTCTGCCCCGCATCGACGAGAGCATCCTGCAGGCGCTCGCCGAGGGCCGGTACCACGAGCCCCACGCCGTGCTCGGCCAGCACCCGATCGACAGCACAAATGTCACCGATCCCGTGACCATCATCCGCGCCCTGCGGCCGCTCGCACGCCGGGTCTCGGCCGTGCTCGCGTCGGGCGCGCATGTCGAGCTCGCGCACGTCGGCCATGGCGTGTGGGAGGGCGTGTCCATCACTGGCAGGTCCGACTACGTGCTGGAGGCCGAGTACGACGACGGCAGCACATGGACGGCGGACGACCCGTACCGGTTCTCCCCCACGCTCGGCGAAGGCGACACCTGGCTGATCTCTCAGGGACGGCACGAAGAGCTCTGGAACGCGCTCGGCGCGCACGTGCGCGAGCACTGGGGCGTGTCGGCGTCGACGACCGGGGTCGCGTTCGCCGTCTGGGCGCCGAACGCCACCGCGGTCCGTGTCGTCGGCGAGTTCAACGGCTGGGACGGCACGGGTCACACCATGCGCTCGATGGGGTCGAGTGGCGTGTGGGAGCTGTTCGTGCCGGGACTTGACGTCGGCACGCTGTACAAGTTCGATATCCGCACGCAGTGGGGCGAGTGGGTGCGCAAGGCCGATCCGCTCGCGCAGTACACCGAGGTTCCGCCCGCAACCGCGTCGGTCGTCGGGCGCAGCTCGCACACCTGGGGCGACGACGACTGGATGCAGGCGCGCCGCACCAGCCATCACGACAAGCCGATCTCGATCTACGAGCTGCACCTCGGCTCGTGGCGCCCTGGCCTCAGCTACCGTGAGGCCGCTGACCAGCTGATCGACTACGTCGGCTGGCTCGGGTTCACCCACGTCGAGTTCATGCCGCTGGCGGAGCATCCGTTCACCGGCTCGTGGGGGTATCAGGTGACCGGCTACTACGCGGCCACCAGCCGCTTCGGCCACCCGGACGAACTGCGTTATCTGATCGACCGCCTGCACCAGGCCGGCATCGGCGTGATCATGGACTGGGTTCCGGGCCACTTCCCCAAGGACGACTGGGCGCTTGCTCGATTCGACGGACAGCCGCTGTACGAGCACGCCGACCCGCGGCTCGGCGAACAGAAGGACTGGGGCACCTACGTCTTCGACTTCGGCCGCACCGAGGTCCGCAACTTCCTGTACGCCAACGCCCTCTACTGGCTCGAGACCTTTCACGTCGACGGCCTGCGGGTGGACGCGGTCGCGTCGATGCTGTACCGCGACTACTCGCGGAACGACGGCGAGTGGACCCCGAACATCCACGGCGGTCGCGAATACCTCGAAGCGATCGGATTCCTGCAGGAGACGACCGCGACAGCGTACAAGCGCTACCCCGGCATCATGATGATCGCTGAGGAGTCCACCAGCTGGAACGGCGTCACGGGTCCGACAAGCCAGGGCGGCCTGGGCTTCGGCTTCAAATGGAACATGGGCTGGATGCACGACTCGCTGCAGTACATCAGCCGCGACCCCGCGCACCGCTCGTACCACCACAACGAGATGACCTTCGCGATGGTCTACGCGTACTCGGAGAACTTCATCCTGCCGATCAGTCACGACGAGGTCGTGCACGGCAAGGGCTCGCTGATCGAGAAGATGCCCGGCGACCACTGGCAGAAGCGCGCGAACCTGCGGGCGTTCCTCGCCTTCATGTGGGCGCACCCCGGCAAGCAGCTGCTCTTCATGGGGCAGGAGTTCGGGCAGTGGGCCGAATGGAACGAGAACACCGGACTCGACTGGGCGCTGCTCGACAACCCCGATCACAAGCAGCTCGCCGAGCTCGTCGGCGACCTCAACCGCGTGTACCGCGGCAACTCGGCGTTCTGGCGTTACGACACCGAGCCCCGCGGCTTCGAATGGCTCGAGGCCGGCGACGCGGAGCACAACGTGCTCGCGTTCCTGCGCTGGAGTGAAGACGGCCCCATCGCCTGCGCGTTCAACTTCTCGGGCGCGCCGCATGAGGGCTACCAGCTCGCGCTGCCGTTCGCGGGGCCGTGGGACGAAGTGCTGAACACGGATGCCTCGGCCTACGGCGGTTCCGGCGTCGGCAACCTCGGCCGCATTCAGGCGGAGGAACGTGAGTGGAACGGCCGCTCCGCGAGCGTGCGGCTGCGGCTGCCACCGCTCGGCGCCGTGTTCCTGCGCCCGACGCCGCCGTCCCCCGTCTGAAGAGACGACACCCGCGCGGCGGAGCACCTCGCAGCGATGGCCGAGGTGCCGCCGTCCGTCTTCGACGCCGACGACGCGGCGGTGAGCGCCCTGACCCCGTTCGATCAGGTGCGCCCGCGCGCCTGGACCTGGATGCAGCCCGGCTCGGGCAGCTAGCCGCGCCTAATAGAGCAGGTTGGCGAGGCGCCCGCGTGCCTTGGCGACGCGAGGATCCGCCGAGCCGACGACCTCGAACAACTCGACGATGCGCTCGCGGACGCGAGCCTTGCCCTCGGCGTCAAGAGCGGGGAACAGCGCGAGCAGGCGATCGAACGCGTCCTCGACGTGGCCGCCCGAGAGGTCGACGTCGGCGACGTCGAGCTGTGCTTCGACGTCGGCGGGCGCCGCAGCGGCGGCAGCTCGGACGTCTTCGAGCACCTTGCCCTGCAGACGATCGAGGAGGCTGACCTGGGCCAGGCCGGCCTTTGCGTCGTCATCGGCCGGATTCTGCGCGATCGCCTTCTTGTACGCCTCGATCGCCGCGGGGTAGTCGCCGCGGTCGATCGCGTCGAACGCCTCCTGATGCAGGGGCGGCAGCGGAGGCTCGGCGGGGGCGGCAGGCTCGCCTGACGCATCGGCGTCGTCAGCGTCATCGACGGGAACCGTGCCCGTCACGCCGTTCTGCGCCGCGAAGGCGAGAACCTGCTCAATCGCGTCGCGCAGCTCGGGCTCCGGCAGCTCGCCGACGAACAGGCCGATCGGCCGGCCGGCGATCACGGCAGCGACCGTCGGGACCTGCTGGGCCTGGAACGCGCGAGCCAGCTGGGGGCTGCGCTCCGCCTCGACCCGGGCCAGCACGAAGCGCCCGGCGTACTCTCGTACGAGCTTGATGAGTGCGGCCGAGAGCCGCGTGCTCTGCTCGGCCCACTCGGCCCACAGGTCGACCACGACGGGGACCGTGCCCGACAGTTCAACGAGGTCGTTGAAGCTGCGGTCGTCGACGCTCACGACGAGCCGGGACGCGCCGGAGCCCTCGGACTCCGCCCCCGCACCGGAAGCCGCGGCGGGCTTCTCGGCCCGGCTCACGAGGCTCGACAGGTCAACGGCCCCGCGCAGGCTCACGCCACGCGTCCGATCATCGCTCACTGCTAAAGCTCCCTCGCACCGATCACGGCCTGGGTGAAACCGAGCAGCTGAACCTGCTGGCCGGTCTCGACAGGCGGTACGTAGAACAGTAGCTGGTAGCTGTAATCGGTCTCCAATCCCTTGCTGGTCTTGGTCACGCCGGTGAGTGCCGCCGTCGGTCCATCGGTCTCGTTCAGCGTGATCTGCACCGCAGGATCGGTCGGCTTGATGGTCTGGGCCTCTTGCACGGTCGTGGAGACGAGCGCACCGGCGTTGTTCGTCGCGAACGCGATGGGCGCATCGGAGCCCGCCTTGTCCGCGAACGACAGCTTCGCCGCCGCCTTCTTCTTCACCAGCATGGCCTGCTGCTGCGCCTTGTAGGCGGCTCCGACCTGCTTGGCGAGGCCGTCCGCCGACTCCTCGAACAGCTTGTAGCTCGGGCTCTTCGCGCCGGACAGCAGCACGCTCGCATAGTCGGAGGCGAGCCTGCTGGGTGGAACGGAGAGCAGCTTCGAGTCCGGCGGGACGATCGAGGCGCCGATGCTCGCCGGCGCCACGTCAGGGATCTTGGCCCCGGCAAGCATGGTCACCGAGTACGCGACCTTGTAGTTGTCACGCGGCGTCGCCTGGGTGAGGACGAGATCGAGCGGAGCGGCCTTCGCGTTCGAGGCGTCGGAGACGATCACGTTGACCGTGCGCGGCCACGAGTCGGTCGCCTGCGGCAGAGAGACGCTGAGCTTCGCGTCAGTCGGGATCGCCGCGGTGGCGGCGTAGTTCGGCTTCGCCTTCCGGATCTTGTAGTTGACCTCGCGCTCGGTGAGAGCGGCGCCCGTGAACCGCGTCGCGGCAAGGGTCGCATTGCCGGTCGCGTCCGCCTGCTTCGCCGTCGCGGCCACGCGATCGACGATGTCGCGCAGCTGCGGCTCGGTGACAGCCGGCGCCGGCTGCCCGGCAGCGCCGTCACCCGGCAGCTGTGTCGTGATCGGTGTCGCGGTCGGGGTCGACGTCTGCTGCTGCCCGACGGACGGCCAGTAATCGGACGAGCACCCGGCAAGGGTGAGCGCACCGGCCAGAACGACGGGGACCGCGATCATGCCGCGCCCGACCGCACGCCGGCCGCGCGGGTCCGGACCAGCGGCCAGGACCTCGCCGCCGCCACCGCCGGCACGAGTCTGCCGCGGCAGCCGTGCTCGACGACCACCGCCGCGACGCGGCCCGCGACCGCGCCGCAGGAACCGGATCGCGAGGACGTAGAAGATGATGCCCGCGATCGCGAGGAGACCGCCGATCACGATCAGTGGGCCGGCCCAGGGCGTACGCGTGTCCATCGGCCACGTCACAGACACGTTCTTCGGTGCCGGGTGGGCACCGTCGGTCGCGATGATGACGCTGACGCCGTCTGGCACATTCATCGTCGTCTTCGCCGCCTTCGCACCGGTGAACTGCTCGAGCCACAGGTCGCTGCCGTTCGGGTTGGGCGCGGGTGCCGACGCTGACGCCGATGCGCCCGCGGAGGACGACGCGCTCGGCGACGAAGTAGCACCGGGGGTGGCGCTCGGCGTGGGGGTGGCGCTCGCGGACGGCGAAGGCGTCGAGTCAGGGCTCCCAGTGAGCACCTTGCCCGTCAGCGACTTCGTGGCGGGGTCGTAGCTCAACCGCTCATATGGCTCGGAGCCGATCCACGCCATCACGTCGGCGGTGCGACCGTATGCTACGAATGGCGCGTTCGCGCCGCTCACATCGAGGGTCTGTTGACCCTCATTGGCATTCAGGGTCGTACCCGAGATGACGACGTACGGCGCACTCGGGCGGATGTCGGCAGATGCGGTGATGTTGGGCGCGGGGGCCCACACGGTGCGTTGGGCGACCCCAACGCCGATCATGACCGCGGCGACGAGAAATGCCGCGATAGCAATGACGAAGCGCACAAAATTCCTTCCTGGCCGGTCGGCTCGATAGCGGGCCATCCACTAGCCAAAAGTCAATAAAGGGTATTCGATGCCCCTGGGCGATCCCAGGACGAAGCCTGAATGCGCAAAGCCGGTGCGTCCGACCGGGCTTGTACGATTTCTCGCAGGCAGCTCTTTCGCCCGCAGCCCACGACCTCACTGGAGCGCAGCAGTGACCACTGAAGAGTCCGAGTTCACGCAGGTATTCCGCGGCTATGACAAGGCCGAGGTCGACAAAGCGCTGCAAGAGCTGCGCCGCGAGCTGATCAAGGCCAACACCCAGGGGTCGGACGCGGCGAAGGAGATCAAGCGGCTCAACACGCGCATCGACGAGCTGAACGCCGAGATCGACGAGGTGGGCAGCCCCACCTTCTCCGGCCTCGGCAGCAAGCTCGAGAACACTCTGCGTGTCGCAGAGGAGCAGTCGACGCGCATGATCGCGCAGGCCGACATCGACGCGGAGAAGCTGCGCGCTCAGGTCGCACAGGAGGCCGAGCGCATTCGCAGCGCGGCGAAGGACCAGGCCGAACGCGTCGTCTCCGAGGGCAGGGCCCAGGCGGCGTCCACTCTGCAGGATGCGCAGATCGAGGCGAACTCGCTCATCGCCGACGCGCGTCGCGACGCGGAGCAGCACCTGCAGGACGCGCAGCGCGAGGCGGCGGCGATCCGCGGCGCGGTCGCGACCGAAGCGGCCGAAGCGCGAGCGACCAGCAAGCGGGAGGTCGCGGCTCTCAAGGCCGATGCCGAACGTGAGGCCGCCGAGGTGCGTGCGGCCGCCGCGCGGGAGGCGCAGTCGAGTCGCGAGACCGCCGCGGGGCTCGACACCGAGGTCGCCGAGCGGCGAGCCGACCTCGAGCGCGAGCTCGCCGACGCGCGCAACCAGCACGAGGCGCAGCTCGAGGCCGAGCGCATTGCGCACCGCCAGGAACTCGCTGAGCAGGCGGCGGCCCATGCGGCCGAGCTCGAGACCGAGCGCGCCGAGCACCGCACGACCCTCGAGCAGAGCCGCATCGACCAGGAGAACGCGCTCGCAGCACAGCGCAAGACCGTCCAGAGCGAGATCGACCGGCAGACCCGCGAGGCGGAGCAGGCGCGCATCGATCTCGAGGTCGAGCTCACGAGCCGACGCGACGAGGCCGAGAAGGACCACCTGGCACGCCACGAAGAGGCCGTGACGCAGTCCCAGCGCTTCCTCGACGATGCGAACGTGCAGCTGGCGGACGCGATCAGGCGGGCGCACGAGGCGCGCGAGGAGGCCACGGTGATCGATACGGATGTCCGCGCCGAGGTGCACGCGAAGCGCAAGGCCGCCGAGCAGGAGGCCGCGCAGATCGTGCACGAGGCGGAGGAACGCGCCCGGCTGCTCATCGAAGACGCCGAGAACCGCACCACGAAGCTCGTCGACGACGCGGAAGACCGGCTCTCGCAGATCCGCATCGAGCGCGAGTCGGTCGCGGGCTACTTCGAGAGCCTCCGAGGAGCGCTCCAGCAGGCCGAGCGCGTCGGCAGCGCCGACGACGAGTAGGGCGCCTCGATCCCGCTAGCCTGAACCAATGAAGATCCAGAACGCGTTCAGGCTGGGTCTCGTCGGCACGCTCGGAGTCGGCGTCGGCATCCTGATCCTGACCTCGATCGTCAACCTGACGACGGTCATCACCTACATCGGTGCCGCCCTGTTCATCGCCCTCGGCCTCGAGCCGCTGATCCAGTTTTTCGCCAAGCGAGGCGTGCCCCGCTGGGCCTCCATCGTGATCGTCTTCGTGGTGATCCTCGGCATCGCGGTGGGCGTGGTCTGGGCCGTCGTGCCGGCCATCGTCTCGCAGAGCACCCAGCTCGTGCAGGCCGTGACGGAGTTCGTGAACCAGGGCACCTATCAGGACTGGTACCAGTGGCTGCAGCATCAGTTCCAGCCCGGTGTCGTCGACAACGCCGTCGCCCAGATGTGGGCTCAGCTGCAGAAGCACATCGGCACCATCACCGGCGGTGTGCTGCAGGCCGGTCTGGGCATCATCAGCGGCGCGTTCGGCGTGCTGATCGTGCTGATCCTCACCATCTACTTCGCCTCGAGCCTCACCAACATCAAGCGGGGCGCCTACGCCCTCGTTCCGGCGAGCAAGCGGGAGCGGTTCGAGGACATCGCCGAGCAGGTCATGGACTCGGTCGGCAAGTACGTCATCGGCCAGGTCTCCCTCGCGCTCGTCAACGGCATCCTGTCGTCGATCTTCCTCAGCATCATCCACGCGCCGTACCCGCTTCTGCTCGCTGTCATCGCCTTCCTGTTCTCGCTGGTGCCGCTCGTCGGCACCCTCTCCGGGTCGATCCTGATCTGTCTGCTGTGCCTGCTGCTGGGGTCGCCCCTCACCACGCTCGTGGCGGCGATCTATTACCTCGTCTACATGCAGGTCGAGGCCTACATACTGAGCCCGCGCATCATGAACCGCGCGGTGGCCGTGCCGGGCGCGCTCGTCGTCATCGCCGCTCTCGCGGGGGGCACGCTGTTCGGGGTGCTCGGTGCGCTGATCGCGATCCCGTTCGCCGCCTCGGTCCTGCTGATCGTGCGGCAGGTGGTCATCCCCCACCAGAACGAGCTGTAGGTGCGTGCGAACTGACTGCACGCCCGCACGAGCTGACTGCGGGCCGGAACAGCGGGTAGCGCGCTACAGCGCGTACGTGTCAGGCATCGGCAGAGCAGACGGATTCGTGGCGCGCACGATCTCCGTCAGCACGGTACGGGTCTGAGCCTCACCGACCCAGAGGTGCTTCGCGCCCGGCACGGCGATGAACTCCGCCTCCGGCACGGCCTCGCGGAAGATCGGCTCGGCCTGCGCGGGCCGCAGGAAGTCGTCGTGCTCCGGGACCATCACGACCATGCGCTTCCCACTGCCGCGCCAGGCGGACAGCTCGTCGCGGGTGGCGCGATGCAGTGGCGGTGAGAGCAGCACCACACCCTCGATCTCGTCGTGGGCGAGGCCGTACTTGATCACCACCTCGGTGCCGAAGGACCAGCCCACGAGCCACGGATGCGGCAGGCCGAGGTCGCGCACGAATCGTACGGCGGCCTCGAGGTCGAATCGCTCTGTGACGCCATCGCCGAATACGCCTTCGCTCGTTCCGCGCGGCGAGCTGGTGCCGCGGGTGTTGAATCGCAGCACGGCAAGCCCGGCGAGCGCCGGAAGCCGCGCGGCGGCCTTGCGGATGATGTGCGAGTCCATGAACCCGCCGTGGGTCGGCAGCGGGTGCAGTGTGATGAGCGTCGCCGCAGGAAGCCCGTTCAGGGGCGTCGCGAGCTCACCGACGAGGGTGAGCCGGTCGAGCGTCGTGAGCGTGACGTCCTCGCGGTGCGCCGGCAACTCGACGGCCCCGCGGATCTCGACGAGCTCAGGCATCCGTCGCCCCTCTCTCGCGCCTCACGCGATCTTCCAACAATGGGTGTGCCAGTGCCGACGATCCGCGAGCGCCGCGTCGTCGCCGAAAATGCTGTCTGCGCGCCACACGGCGACGTGCTCGACACCCGGGAGAACCTCACGGCCGCAACCCGGGCAGACGTAGCTCTTACGCGCGTTCGCGGCTGAGATCGGCTGCACCGTGTACGTCACGCCCCGTCGGCTCTCGGTGTGGCGCCAACCGAAGGTGAGCCGCTCGACGTCGAGCCCCTCATCGTCAAAACCGCCCCGCGCGGTCTTTCGACCACGGGGGCGGTTACTGCGCGGCATAGAGCCAGCGTACCGGGGGTCTTAGTACCAGCCGGTCGACTGCGAGTGCGCCCAGGCGCCGCACGGCGTGCTGTAGCGACCCGTGATGTAGCCCATGCCCCACTTGATCTGGGTCTGGTAGTTGTCCTGCCAGTCGGGGCCGGCACTCGCCATCTTGCTGCCGGGCAGCGCCTGCGGGATGCCGTATGCGCCGCTCGGGTTCTCCGCGTGGACGTTCCAGCCCGACTCGCGGTTCCACAACGACACGAGGCAGCTGTACTGGTCGCTCCCCATGCCCATCGAGGCGAGGTACGACTGCGCCCACGCTTGAGCGCTGCCCGGTGAGGCGGCCGGAGCTGCGGGAGCTGCGGCCGTCGCGGCGGGCGCAGCTGCGGCAGCCTGCGGCGCGGGCACGGCAGCGGCAGCCGTCGTCGTGGTGCTCTGAACGGGCACCTGCGTCTGCGTCGGCTGCGGCGTCAGGGTCGGCTTGGGCTTCGGCGGAGCGACGACGGTCGTCGTGTAGTTCTCGTGCTGAACCGAAACCGGCTGATAGTCGGTGTTCACGTCGAGCGCTTGGGGGTGCTGGCCCGCGAAGCGGTCGGTCACGTGTTGGAACTGGACATCGGCTGACGCGCTCGCGAAGCCGTTCGGGTTGACCAGGTTGATCATGAAGAAGCCCGCGGCGGCAGCGAAGGCCAGCAGGACGACAATCGGGCGTGAGGTCTTTTTGAAGGAATTGTGCATGGTGTTTGTCGGGCGGCTGACGGCGGGGGCCAGGGCCGGGATCTCCGGACGCCGCGGCTCTCGTACCGTCTTAACTGCTACTCGCCTACCCACGATCACAGAACCATAACGGCGCTCGGGGCGGATACCAAACCGAAAAGGCTCAAGATCAGCGCACCGCGAGCATGACGTCCGTCACGGAGTCGAGCAGCAGGTCCACCTGCGCCTCGCTGTAGCCGCCGCGCTGGGGACGGAATGTCACGGTCCGCACGTCCTCGACGCCGATAGCAGAGCCCTCAGAGAAATACCTGATCAGCCGTGATGAAAATCGGTCGACTTCCTCCACGGAATAGCCCTGCTTGAGCAGGCCGACGCGGGAGAACCGCTCACGCTCGGGCCGGCTGAGGCGGTTCACGATCACCTGCGCCAATTCGCGCGCGCGACCGAACCATTCCTTTTCTCCGAGTTCGCTCCGAGCGGCCTGCCGTTCCCGGTTCGCGAAGACGTCCTCGAGGCGCTCGAGCGCAGCATCGACGACCCCCGGCTCATACCCGTCTTTCTTGAGGTCGAACGCCGCGTGACGGATGTCTGCCGCGGCCAGTCCCTTCGCACGGCCGTCGAACACCGCGCGCGCGTTGTCGAGAAAGTCGTCGACCTGAGCCGGATCGTAACCGCGCTTGCCGCGCGCGACATTGGGGAAGTTCGACATTGCCGTACGGCTCCTTGACTCGGGCTCAGGAGAACAGGGGGTAGAAGATCAGGTACAGAGCATAGGCGGCGGCAGCCGAGGGAAGGATGGAGTCGAGCCGGTCGAGCACTCCCCCGTGCCCGGGCAGCCAGCCGCTCATGTCTTTGATGCCGATGTCCCGCTTGATCAGGGACTCGGCGAGGTCGCCGAATGTGGCCGTGAGGACGAGCACTCCGCCGTAGATGAAACCGAACCACCACGGCACGTGCAGCATGAATATGGACAGCAGGATGCCTGCGATCATCGCCGCGGCCGCCGCCCCGGCGAAGCCCTCCCAGGTCTTGCTCGGGCTGATCGTCTGCGCCAGCTTGTGCCGCCCGAAATTGAGGCCCACCGCGTAGGCCCCCGTGTCGGTCGCGACCACCACGATCAGCATGCCGAGCAGCCACCACTTGCCGTTGGGCGACGCGATCGGCGAGGTGAGCAGGACCGCGAAGCTCGCGAGCAGACCGATATATGCCTGAACCAGAATGGATGCGGAGACATCGCGCATCAGGGCTTCGGCCCCACCGCGCCGGCTCGGCCAGGCGTACTCGATGACTCGCCACAGCACAACGAATGCCATGCCCGCGAGGGTGACCAGCCAGCGCGCATCCGCTGTCAGGTAATACGACGCGGGGATTGTGGCGAGTGCTGCGATCACACTCGCGGTGCGTGGGATGTCGCGCCCGGCCGCACGCAGGGCTGTGCCCAGCTCGACCACCCCGAGCGCGACGACGAGCGCCGCGAAAAGCATGAACAGCTCGGTGACGAAGATCAGGCTGGCGAGGACGAGCACGCCGGCGCCGACGCCGATCGCGATCGCCAGAATGAGGTCACGGCCGGTGCGCGCACGAATCCGCTGGCTGACCTGGTCGAACTGTGCGCGCGACTCCTGCAGCTGTCGCTCGAGATCGGCGCGCGCGGCCTGGGCTTGCGCCTTGAAGTCGGGGCCTTGCGGCCGCTGCGCCATGGTGTCAGACCTCGAGAAGTTCCGCTTCCTTGCGGGAGAGAGCCTCGTCGATCTGATCGACGTGCTTCTTGGTGAGCCCGTCGAGCTCCTTCTCACCCCGCGCGATCTCGTCTTCGCCCACGCTGTCCTTGAGCGCGTCGAGGTCGTCCTTCGCGTGGCGTCGGATGTTGCGCACCGAGACGCGCGCCTCCTCCGCCTTCCCGCGCACGACCTTGACATAGTCCTTGCGACGCTCCTGCGTCAGCTCGGGCATGACGATGCGGATGATGTTGCCGTCGTTGTTCGGCGTGACGCCCAGGTCGGCCCGGGCGACGATCGCCTTCTCGATCTCTTTCAGCGCGGTCTTGTCGAACGGCTGGATGAGAATGACACGTGCCTCGGGCACCTGCAGGGAGGCGAGCTGCTGCAGCGGCGTCGGGCTGCCGTAATAGTCGACCAGCACGCGGGCGAACAGAGCGGGGTTCGCGCGGCCGGTGCGCACCTCCGAGAAGTCCTCCTTCGCGGCGTCCACGGACTTGCCCATGCGTTCCGACGCTTCGGACAGGACATCAGCGATCACGGTAGCTCCTTAGTGGAAATGTCGCGTCGATTCTATCGACGCGCCCCTGGGTGAACGGCACCCGACGGCCGGGTCGGCGCCGAGGTCAGTGCGTGACCAGCGTGCCGATCTCCGCGCCCTCGATGGCGGCCTTGACGCTGCCGGCGGGCTCGATGCCGAACACCCGCATCGGCATCCGATTGTCCATGCACAGGCTGAACGCGGTCGAGTCGACGACCTTGAGACCGCGACGCAGCGCGTCCTGGTACGTGAGGTGCTCGATCTTCGTCGCCTCCGGGTCGTGCTTGGGGTCCGCGGTGTAGACGCCGTCGACGCCGTTCTTCGCGACCAGCACCGCGTCGGCGCCGATCTCGAGCGCCCGCTGGGCTGCGACGGTGTCGGTGGAGAAGTACGGCAAGCCGGCGCCGGCGCCGAAGATGACGACGCGGCCCTTCTCGAGATGGCGCTCGGCGCGGCGCGGAATGTAGGGCTCGGCGACCTGGGTCATCGAGATCGCCGACTGCACGCGTGTCTCGGCGCCCGCCTGCTCGAGGAAGTCCTGCAGGGCCAGCGCGTTCATGACCGTGCCGAGCATTCCCATGTAGTCGGCGCGGCCACGATCCATGCCGCGCTGGCTGAGCTCGGCGCCCCGGAAGAAGTTGCCGCCGCCCACGACGACCGCAACCTCGACGTCGCGGGCCGCGTCGGCGATCTCACGAGCGAGCGCAGCGATCACGTCAGGGTTGACGCCGAGAGAGCCGGCGCCGAACGCCTCACCCGACAGTTTCAAGAGGACTCTGCGCTTCGTGTCGTCGACCATCTAGGGGTGTCGTCCTTCCTGACTGTGTTGGGTTTGAGGCTACCGGTAATCGGATTCGGCTATGCGGCCTCGGTGCACAAAGGCGGGCATGCAAAGGGGAGCCCGGCGCCTTCCGGCTCCGGACTCCCCTGGCGTCAGTTACGCGCCGACCTTGAAGCGGGCGAAGCCCGTCACCGTGATGCCGGCGGCCTGTGCCACCTTGCCGACGGTCTGCGAGTTGTCCTTCGCATAGTCCTGCTCGAGCAGCACGACCTGCTTGTAGAACGCACCGAGGCGCCCCTCGACGATCTTCGGCAGAATCGCCTCGGGCTTGCCCTCCTGGCGCGAGATCTCCTCGACGATGCGGCGCTCGTTGTCGACTTTGTCGGCCGGCACCTCCTCGCGGGTGAGGACCTCAGGCGCGGCGAACGAGATGTGCTGCGCGATGCTGCGCGCCGTGTCTGCGTCAGCGCCCGTGTAGGCCACGACGACGCCGACCTGCGGGGGCAGGTCCTTCGACGTCTTGTGCAGGTAGATCGCGAAGCTGTCGCCCTCGAGGAAGGCGACGCGGCGCAGCACGATCTTCTCGCCGATCACGGCCGCCTGGTCGTCGATCACCTCGGCAACGGTCTTCGTCGCTGCCGGAGCCGCAAGCGCGCTGTCGAGGTCGGTCGCACCGGCCTCGACGATCGCCTGCAGCACGCCGTCGCCGAGCGCGACGAACTTGTCGTTCTTGGCGACGAAGTCCGTCTCGCACGCGAGCTCGATGAGCCATGCCTTGCCGTCGACCTCGCGGGCGGCGACGAGGCCTTCGCTCGTCGAGCGGTCGGCGCGCTTCGCGTTGCCCTTCGCACCCTTCAGGCGAAGGATCTCGACCGCCTTCTCGATGTCGCCGTCAGCTTCGACCAGCGCGTTCTTCGTGTCGACCATGCCGGTGCCGAGCTGCTCACGCAGCGCCTTGACGTCGGCGACGCTGAAATTAGCCATGGATCTGTGTGCTCCTCAGGGGTGTGAGAGGTGATGTGAGCGGGAAGTGTGGTCGGCGAGGTCGCTTACTCGGCGCTGGCCGCGGGCTCGGCGTCGGCGATCTTCTCGGTCTCGGCGCTCGACTGAGCGGGGACCGGCTCGACGGCCTCGGTGCTCTCGCCGGCGCCCAGCAGCTCCTGCTCCCACTCGGCGAGGGGCTCGGCCTCTTCGCCGTCGTCGGTCTGACCGTGCTTCGACATGAGGCCCTCAGCAGCAGCATCGGCCACGATGCGGGTGAGCAGCGCGACGGAGCGGATCGCGTCGTCGTTGCCGGGGATCGGGAAGTTGACCTCGTCGGGGTCGCAGTTCGTGTCGAGGATCGCGACCACGGGGATGCCGAGCTTCTGCGCCTCGTCGATCGCGAGGTGCTCCTTCTTGGTGTCGACGATCCAGACCGCGCTCGGGGTCTTGGTGAGGTTGCGGATACCGCCCAGCGTCTTGTGCAGCTTGTCGAGCTCGCGCTTCTTGATCAGCAGCTCCTTCTTGGTGAAGCCGCTGGTGGTGCCCTCGAAGTCGAGCTCCTCGAGCTCCTTCATGCGAGCGAGGCGCTTGGAGACGGTGTTGAAGTTGGTGAGCAGACCGCCGAGCCAACGCTGGTTGACGTACGGCTGACCGACGCGGGTCGCCTGCTCGGCGATCGCCTGCTGCGCCTGCTTCTTCGTGCCGACGAAGAGGACGGTGCCGCCGTGTGCGACGGTCTCTTTCACGAAGTCGTACGCCTTGTCGATGTAGGTGAGCGACTGCTGCAAGTCGATGATGTACGAGCCGGAGCGCTCGGTGAGGATGAATCGCTTCATCTTCGGGTTCCAGCGGCGGGTCTGGTGCCCGAAGTGGACACCGCTGTCGAGCAGCTGGCGCATGGTGACGACGGCCATGATGGTTCCTTTGTTGTTGAGGTTGATAGTCCTAGTGCCCGACACGCTCCCGCCCGCGACGACCGATGGACGTCGCAGGACCTGTGGGAGAGAGTGCCGCCGGCAAAGCGCCGGCCTCGAGGCACGCGTAGTCACCCCGACATGCGGGGTGCGGCGTCAGTCTATCAGGCGCGTGGCCGCCGATCAGGCGCTTTGCCGCGCCCTCCTTCGTCCCGGCCGGTTCTCGCGCAGGAACAGATCCTCGGTGCGCTCGAGGGCGACGCCCTTCGTCTCGGGCACGACCCAGAGCACGAAGAAGAACGATGCCGCGGCGAAGCCGGCGTAGATCGTGTACGTCCACGGCAGCGACCACGCGGACAGCGGCGGGAACGTCTCCGAAATGATGAAGTTCGCGATCCATTGGGCGGCAGCGGCGACGCCGAGGGCGCGCGCCCTGATCCGGCTCGGGAAGATCTCGCCGAGCAGCACCCACACGAGGGGACCCCACGTTGCACCGAACGCGATGATGAACACGTTCGCGGCGACCACCGAGACCACCGCCCAGGAGGTCGGCAGCGTCAGCTGACCGTTGTGCAGCGTCGCGAAGCTGAAGGCGACGGCCTCCAGGCCGAGCGTGAGCGCCATGCCGATCGACCCGACCAGCAGCAGGAGCCGGCGCCCGATGCGGTCGACGAGGGCGATCGCGATGAACGTCACCGCGACGTTCACGACACCGCTCAGCACCGACAGCAACGACGCCTGCGCGCCGAGCCCGACCGCCGTCCACAGCGAGTTGGAATAGTAGAAGACGACGTTGATGCCGACAAACTGCTGGAAGACCGAAAGGATGATGCCGATCCAGACGATCGGATTGAGGCCCAGGGCAGGGCCGCGCAGCGACGCCTTCGCGTTCTTCTTGTCCTCGGCGATGCCGCGCTCGATGTCGCCGATCGCCCCGTCGATCTCCTCTTTGGGCATGATCGTCGAGAAGACCCGCTGCGCTTCGTCACGACGCCCCACGAGCAGCAGATACCGCGGGGATTCCGGGATCCGCAGTGCCAGGAATCCGTACACGATCGCCGGGATCACGCCGACGATGAACATCCAGCGCCAGCCGCCGAGGTTGAGCCAGACCGCGTTGACCGGGTTGTTCCCCGCCGCGGCGTTCCATGCTGCATCGGACACGAGAGCGACGAGAATGCCGATCGTGATCGCGAGCTGCTGCAACGACGCCAGGCCACCGCGCACGCCCTTCGGCGCGACCTCGCCGATGTAGGCCGGGGCGATCACCGAGGCGATGCCGATGCCGATGCCGCCGATGACGCGCCACAGCATGAGGTCCCAGATGGTCTGGGACAGCCCCGCGCCGATCGCGCTGAGGAAGAACAGGATGGCGCCCACCAGCATCACGCGCGGGCGACCCCAGCGGTCCGCCAGTCCGCCCGCGATCCAGGCGCCGAGCGCCGAGGCGAGCAGCGCGACCGCGACGACGAAGCCCTTCACGAAGTCGAATGCCGGCCCGCTCACAGCCGGCTCGACGATCTGCTTTCCGATCGCGTCGACGGCGCCGTTGACGACGGAGGAGTCGAAACCGAACAGGAAGCCGCCGACGGCGGCGGCGATCGCCAGACCTGTGACTCGGCGGCGGAACTTCGGATCTATCGCGTCGGATGACATCGGTGGCCCCTCTCTGCCTATGACCACTCTTTCCCCCCACAGGGCCCGACCGCAATGGATTGGGCACACATCAGCACTTCTGCCCGGATGTCCTGCCGCACCGTCTGCGACGCTGCCGACATGTTCACGAAATGGCTGCGCATCGCGATGCTGCTCGCGATCGTCGTCGGCGCCTGGACTCTGCCGCAGGGCGCGCGGGTCGCCGCCGCAGCGCCGGCCCCCGATGCTCCGGCACCGTCACCCCGGTGGGCCTGGCCCGTCGTTCCCCCGCAGGTCAGCGCGTCATTCCTCGCGCCCGCCACCGCATACAGCGCGGGCCACCGCGGCATCGACCTGGTCGCCATGAGCGGTGACGCCGTGCACGCCCCGGCAGCTGGCGAGATCACAGTGGCACAACTCGTGGTCGATCGCCCCGTCGTGACGATCCGGGTCGACGACGACGTGCTCGTGAGCATGGAGCCGGTGAGCGTCACTGCTCCCCTCGGAGCGACGGTGGCACGAGGTCAGCAGATCGGGGTCGTCGCAGGCGGAGGGCACTGCGATGCGGGTTGCGTGCATCTCGGCGTGCGCGTCCGCGGCGAGTACATTTCGCCGCTGCTCTTCCTCGCGGCCGTTCCACCGGCGGTGCTGTTGCCGGCGAGGTGAATACGCGCACCCGCAAGCGGCGCTCTATGCGCGGGGGTGAGCCTGCGCATAACTCTGCTTGAGCCGCTCGACCGAGACATGCGTGTAGATCTGGGTCGTGCCGAGGCTCGAGTGGCCGAGCAGCTCCTGCACCGCGCGCAGATCCGCTCCCCCGTCGAGCAGGTGCGTCGCAGCCGTGTGCCGCAGGGTGTGCGGCCCGCGGGGGCCGCCACCGGGGTACGCCGACAGTGCTCGCGCGACGACGTCGTAGGCCGCGCGCGAGCCGAGTCTGCGGCCGGCCACCCCGAGGAAGAGCGCATCGCCGGCACCCTCTCCGCGCTCGACGAGCGCCGGTCGCCCAACCCTCAGGTAATCGACGATGGCGCTGAGCGCCGGCGTGCCGAAGGGGACGGTCCGCTGCTTGTCGCCCTTGCCCGTCACGGTGACGGTGAGGCGGTCGAGGTCGAGGTCGGGCACATCGAGCCCGACGAGCTCACCCACCCGGATGCCGCTCGCGTAGAGCAACTCGAGCAACGCGCGATCGCGCACCGCCTTCGCGTCTCCGGTCTCGGCCCGCTGCCGAGCGTGCTCGAGCAGCTCGACGGCCTGATTCTGTGTGACCACGCTCGGCAGGTGATGCCCGAGCTTGGGCGAGCTCAGCCGCACCCCGGGGTCGACGGAGAGGACTCCGCTGCGCGCCGCCCAGGCGGTGAACGCGCGGACCGACGCACTGCGGCGCGCAAGCGTCGCCGCCGCACTGCCCGCTTCGGCGGACTCCCACTGCCAGGCCCGCAACAACTCGAGGTCGACGGCTTCGATCAGCTCGACGGCCGACCGGCGAGCGAACTCGGTGAAGCTTCGGAGGTCTGACCGGTAGGAGCGGATGGTCGCGGGTGAAAGGCCGCGCTCGAACCGGGCGTGGTCGAGGAAGCTCTGCACGGCGCCTTCGAGTTCCATGTCGTCAAGCATGGTGCCGGTTCATTCCCGGCGCGGCACCGACACCCACCCGGCGTCGCCGGAACGGACGGTGCCGTCGAGCAGCAGCACGCCGAGCAGCGTCGCCGCCTCCGTCTCCGAGAGCCCGCAGCGCGCCGCGACATCACTGAGCCGGCGCGCCCTCGTCGCACTCAGGGCGGTGATGACCCGGCCGTACCGCGGGTCATCGGGATCGGCTAGCGGTTCCGGGGCCGGCCCCTCACGCCCGGACGCGAGCTCCACGACGTCCTCGACGGAGGTCACGAGCTGCGCGGGCTGCTCTCGCAAAAGGTAGTGGCAGCCTCCCGATGTCGGGCTGGTTATCGGCCCGGGGACAGCGCCGAGCGGTCGCCCGAGTTCGCCACAGTGATTGGCGGTGTTGATCGAACCGGAACGCCTTCCGGCCTCGACCACCACTGTCGCACTGGCCATTGCGGCGATCAGCCGGTTCCTGGCGAGAAAGCGGAACGGTGTCGGCGGTGTACCGAACGGCACCTCCGCCACCACGGCGCCGTCCCGCGCGACGCGCGCGAGAAGCTCGCTGTTCCCGCGCGGGTAGAAGCTGTTGAGACCGCCGGCCATCACGGCGACCGTGCGCCCCTTCGCAGCGAGGGCCGCTCGATGGGCAGCCGCGTCGATGCCGTACGCGCCACCCGACACCACGGTCCAGTCGCGATCGGCGAGACCGGCCGCCAATTCGGTCGCGACGTGCGTGCCGTAGCCCGTCGATGCCCGGGTGCCCACCAGAGCGACAGCGTGCGAGAACTCGGCCAGGAGCGCCGGATCGCCGAGGCACCACAGCACGAGCGGCGCATGGTCGTTGAGATCGGACATGCCGGGCGGCCAGTGCTGGTCAGCCGGAGTCAACAGCGTGCACCGCGATGCGGCGGCCATCGCGAAGACCGTCTCGATCAAGGTTCCCGTCATGCGCGGATGCCAGCGCAGAAAGCCGGCGCGAACGCCCGGGAGCGGCTCTCTGCCCTGCTCGTCGTAGGCCTGGGCCACGGCGCGCGCGATCGCCGTGGCTTCAGCGCGCAGTGCCGCCGCGGTCGCAAACGCGTTCCGGCGCAGCACGAGGCGCAGTGCCGGCGCGGCGCCGAGATCGGCGATCATCTGCCCGGCGATCCCGTCACCGGGTTCGGCCAGCACGCTCCAGATCACCCGCGCGGTCAGCTCGGCATCGTCACCGGACAGACCGGGCCGCAGCCGGTCCCACAGTGCGGCGCGCTCACGCCCGGACATTGCCACGGATGCGTTCATGCCGCCCGCCGATCACGCAGCGCCAGCGCCTCGCCGAGGTGAGCCGCCCCTGGCGACGAGGCGCCATCGAGATCCGCGAGCGTCCACGCGACGCGGAGCACTCGGACGAAACCGCGCATCGTCATGCCGGAGCCCTGATAGTGCTTCTCGAGTGCAGCTGTGATGTTGCGCGGCAGGCGCCCGGGCCCATCGGTGAGCCAGCGACTCGGGATGCGGGCGTTGACCCGCCACGGCAGACCCGCGAAGCGCTCGGCCGCGGCGCCGCGAGCCGCGATGACGCGTTTCCGTGCCTCGTCGCTGCTCAGACGGCGCTCCTCGTCACCGCGCCGCAGCTGGGCCGGTGACAAGCGCCGCAGGGAAAGTTGCAGATCGATCCGATCGAGCAGCGGACCAGAGACACGGGCGAGATACGCCCGCCTGCGCCCGGGGCTGCAAGTGCAGTCGCCGTTGCCGGTGACACCGAACAGGCCGCAGGGGCACGGGTTCGCGGCGATCACCAGCTGGAATTCCGCCGGGTACGTCGCTTGCTGATTGGCCCGGCTGATCGAGACGAAGCCCGATTCCAGAGGCTGCCGCAACGCGTCAAGCGCATTTCGCTGGAATTCGGGCGCCTCGTCGAGGAAGAGCACGCCGTGCGTCGCCCGCACGGCGGCGCCCGGTCGGATACGCGAGCTCCCGCCGCCCACGAGAGCGGCTGCCGACGCGGTGTGGTGCGGGGCTTCGTACGGGGGCCGGGTGACGAGTTCGGTCGCCGACCCGAGCTCGGTCAGCGACCGGATGGACGTCGCCTCCAGCGCGGCGGACGCATCGAGGTCGGGGAGGATTCCCGGCATGCGCTCCGCGAGCATCGTCTTCCCCGCGCCCGGCGGCCCGACGAAGAAGAGATGGTGGGCCCCGGCGGCGGCCACGACGAGCGACCGCACGGCCTGCTCGTTCCCGATGACGTCGGAGAGGTCGGTCTCGTCCGTGCGATTCTCAGGGCTCGGCACAGCCAGCACGGGCTCGACCTCGACCGGCGTGAGCGCGGCACCGTGCCGGATCGCCGCTTCGCGCAGAGACCCCACCGGCACGATGTCGGCGCCGGCGACGAGGCGTGCCTCTTCGACGTTTCCGGCCGGGACGACGACGCGCTTCGCGCCTGCACGTATTGCGGCGTGCACCGCCGGGAGCACTCCGAGAACGGGGCGCACGCGCCCGTCGAGGCCGAGCTCCCCGAGATGGACGGTGCGTTCGATCGAGCTCTTCGAGAGTTTGCCGTCGGCCGCGAGCGCGGCGAGGGCGATGCCGAGATCGAAACCGGAACCATGCTTCGGCAGCACCGCGGGCGACAGATTGACCGTGACCCGACTCTGCGAAAGCGAGCACCCGGAATTGGAGGCGGCGGCGAGAACGCGATGCGCGGCCTCGGCGAGCGACGCATCGGGCAGCCCGATGAGCTTGAACTTCGGCAGGCCGGCGCTGATCGAGGCTTCCACGTCGACGGGTGCGCCGCGCAGACCCTGCAGTGCGATGGCGAGCGTGCGTGCGACCCCCATCAGCCGACTCCGCGCAGGTGCTCGATGCGCGCAGGACCGTCGAGGCCGCCGATCACCGCAATGACATCGAGCCGGATACGCCCGAGAGCCTCGCCGGCGGCGCACCACTCCCCCGCAAGACGCCTCAGCGCCCGCAGCTTTCGCGGGGTCACCGCCTCGAACGGATGCCCGAACCGCAGCGTCGACCGCGTCTTGACCTCGACGAACACCGTGGTGCCGCCCTGCTCGGCAACAATGTCGAGCTCACCCCGCCGACCACGCCAGTTCCGGTCGATGATCCGATAGCCGCCCGCTTCGAGGAACCGGGCCGCGAGCTGCTCCCCGCTCCTGCCGATGATGTCTTTTTCCGCCATGCACGGCAGCATCCCGGCATCCGCCCGAAAGCCGCTCGGCTGCCAGCCCTCACCGTGGACAGCACGCCGGCATCATCACCTGTGCTGGGGAAGAGGCACCGTGCTATTCGTCGAGCGCGAGCTCCTTCGGCAGCTCGAACTCCTTGCTCGACAGCTCTTCGATGTTGACGTCTTTGAACGTGAGCACCCGCACGGATTTCACGAACCGGTCTGCGCGATACACGTCCCACACCCACACGTCGTGCATGGTGATCTCGAAGTAGAAGTCGTGCTCAGTGTCGCGGCGGGCGAATTCGACCTCGTTCGCCAGATAGAAGCGGCGCTCGGTCTCGATCACGTACTTGAACTGGCTGACGACGTCGCGGTACTCGCGGTACAGGGCCAGCTCGACCTCACGGTCGTAGTCGTCGAATTCGTCCTCGTCCATCAGGGGTTCAGTCTATGGCCGCCGCGGCACCATGAAGCCACGTGCGACGGTGGTGGTCACTCGCACCGAACTGGGCCAGAGCCGCGAGATGGGCGGCCGAGCCGTAGCCCTTGTTCGACGCCCAGCCGTAGGCCGGGAACGTCTCGTGCAGCGCGACCATCAGCCGGTCGCGATGCACCTTCGCAATCACCGACGCGGCCGCGACCGAGGCGCAGGCCAGGTCGGCCTTGACGCGCGTCGTGACGGACATGCGCCGCTCGAGAACAGGACTCAGCCAGTCGTGATTGCCGTCGAGCAGAACGGATGCCTCATCGACCGCCGCGCCACCCGCACTCAGCTGCCCGAGCGCACGCCAGCCGGCGAGCCCGAGCGCCGTGACGATGCCGTGCTCGTCGATCTCAGCGGGCGTCGCCTCGCCGACGGCCGAGTGCAGACCCCACGCAGCACAGCGCGGCGCGAGCTCCTCGCGCACGGCCTGCGCCAGCAGCTTCGAGTCGCGCAGGCCGACAGGGAACGGTGCCACCGCCGCATCGATCACCACCATGCCGACCGCGACAGGCCCGGCAAGCGCGCCACGACCCACCTCATCGACGGCGATCAGATACCGCGTGCCCGCGGCGAGCAACTCGCGCTCGACGTCGAGCGTGGGCGTCTTCGCGTCTACGCTCGTCACTTGCTCTTCTCGACGCCGCGGAACACGTCGGGGAAGTTCGACAGCCAGCTCCACCGGGAGATCGGCCAGCTGATCACGAACGCTCGACCGACCACGTCTTTCTCGGGCACGAACCCGCCGCTCGGCAGGTCGGTGTGCAGGCTCGAGTCCTCGGAGTTGTTGCGATTGTCGCCGAGCACCCAGAGCTTGCCCGGCGGCACCGTGACGTTGAAGGTCTTCCCGGCGGGCAGCGACCCCGGCTGAACGACGGTGTACGGCTCTTTGATCGGCGAGCCGTTGATCGTGATCTGATTGAGCGCGTTGCAGCACACGACGTGGTCGCCGGGAAGCCCGATGACCCGCTTCACGAGGTGATTGTCGCTGTCGGCCGTCGCGAGGCCGATGAAGGTGAAGAAGTCGCTGAAGCCGCGGGCGACCGGATTCTTCGACACGGGCGCCGCCACGTTCTCGCCGGGCGTCAGCCACCCGCCCGGGTCGGTGAAGACGACGATGTCGCCGCGATGCACCGGGATCAGCTTCGGCTCGAGCTCGTTCACGATGATCCGGTCGTTGATCATCAACGTGTCTTCCATCGACGCGGACGGAATGTAGAACGAGCGGATCAGGAACGTCTTGATCAGGAACGACACCAGCAGGGCGACGATGAAGATGACGACGATGTCGCGCACGAACAGCCAGACGGTGCGGCCTGTGGTGCGCTCGGCCGCCTTCGCCGCCGCTCGGGTCTCGGTCGCGTTCGTCGTGCCGTGAGTCATCTTGCCCTTGTCCAGGAGCGTCCATCAACGAGCAGAGCCCCCGAGCCAGTTTAGGGGCTCGGGGGCTCTCGAAATGCTAGGAGCAGCTGAGGACTACGCCTCGCGCTTCTCCTTGATCTTGGCCTTCTTACCGCGCAGTTCGCGCAGGTAGTACAGCTTGGCGCGGCGCACGTCACCACGGGTGACGACCTCGACGTGGTCGATGACCGGCGAGTGGACGGGGAAGGTGCGCTCGACACCGACCTGGAAGCTCACCTTGCGAACCGTGAACGTCTCGCGCACGCCGTGGCCCGAGCGGCCGATGACGACGCCCTGGAAGACCTGGATACGCGAGCGGTTGCCCTCGATGATGTTGACGTGCACCTTGACGGTGTCGCCGGGGCGGAAGTCGGGGATGTCGGACTTCAGGCTGGCGGCATCCACCTGGTCGAGGATGTGCATGGCTATTCGCTCTCTGCGACCGCCACAGGTCGGGCGCGGTTCAAGACTTCGAAGAATGGGATTCGCCGCACGACTGCGGCTCCCCTGTGGCAGGGCCGCGCGCGGCACAACGATCTATTGTGACAGATCCGTCAGTGTTCGCCCAAATCCAGCAGGTCCGGGCGCACTCGGCGCGTGCGCTCGAGCTGCTGTTCGTGCCTCCAGGCCGCGATCGCCCCGTGGTTGCCCGACAGCAGCACGGGCGGCACCTCGAGCCCGCGCCAACTCGCGGGCTTCGTGTAGCTCGGGTACTCGAGCAGCCCGTTCTCGTGGCTTTCCTCGACGAGCGACTCGGGGTTGCCGACGACGCCCGGGATCAGGCGTCCGATCGCCTCGATCATCGCCATGACCGCGACCTCGCCGCCGTTCAGCACATAGTCGCCCATGGAGACGAGCTTGACCCTGGCGCGCGACGCCACGTGGTCGAACACCCGCTGGTCGATTCCCTCGTAGCGGCCGCACCCGAACACCAGCCGCTGCTCGTGCGCCAGAGCGCGGGCGGTCGCCTGCGTGAACACCTCGCCGGCCGGCGACGGGAAGATCACGAGCGGATCCGCGCCGGCCACCGCGGCACCCGGCTGCTCTCCCAGCAGTTCGTCGAACGCCTCACCCCACGGCTCGGGCTTCATGACCATGCCCGCGCCACCGCCGTACGGAGTGTCGTCGACCGTACGATGCCGGTCGTGCGTGTGGTCGCGCAGATCGTGCACGCCGAGCTCGATGATGCCGCTCTGCCGAGCCTTGCCGAGCAGGGAGATGTCGAGCACATCGAAGAACGACGGGAAGATCGTCACGATGTCGATGCGCATCCCCCAAGTTTATTGACGGCTAAATCGCCAGCTGCGCCACCCCGGCACGGTAGCGCTCCACGACGACCGAGACGAGCGCAGAGGGCGGCCGATGCCCCGGAACGAGGAGCGGGCCCGCCACCAGGTCGCCACCTGCCTCGGCCATCGCGCGGGCGAATCGCCCCGGCGACAGCAGGTAGCTCGCCACCGCGACGCGGCTCCCCGGGTGCAGTCTGCGCATCGTGTCGACGGCGATGGAGAGTCGCGGCACCGCCGCCGTGAAGAATCCGACCGTCACGTATCGCTCGAGCACGTGCGCGAGCCGCCGCCCGACCTCGACGCTCTCGCGGACGGCGTGGTGATCGCTCGAGCCCGCAGCCGCCATGACGACGACATCGCCCGTGCTGAGACCGCTGCGCTGCAGCCTGCGCACCATGAGCTCGACGATCGCGTCGTCCGAGCCGATGGCAGGCGTGAGCACCGTCGGACGCGACTGGTCGCCCCCCAGCTCACGCTCGAGGTCGTCGTGCACGCGCGCACCGGGCGACAGCATCAGCGGCACCGCGATCACCGGCTCGCCTTCGCGCAGCTCCCGGAGAAACGCGGGTCCGAGGCCCGGGTCGTGCACGTCGAGGCGGGCGGGAACCACGTGAACCTCGGGCATCGCGCGTTGCACGGCGTTCACGAGGACGAGGAGCGCACCGTCATCGATCAAGTCCTCCCCTGCCTCGACGACGATGAGGAGGGCCGGCCCGATCATGGCTCGAACGTATGAGAGCCGTGTTTCAGGCGAGAGCGCCGCATGTTTCACGCAGATGAAACGGCGGGCTACTGCGCGGACGGCTCCTCAGCGGGAGCGTCGTCATCGGGCAGCTCTTCGAACAGTCCGGCCGGCGGAGTCACGGTGATCGTTCCGGCTGCGACATCGACGGCGGGGACGATGGCCGACACGAACGGGACCAGCACCTCGCCTGCCTCGGTCTCGACCGCGAGCAGATCCTGCGCGGGCATGTGATCGACGCGCGCGACTCGACCCACCTGGGTGCCGTCGCGCAGCACTGCGAGCCCCACCAGCTGGTGGTCGAACCATGCGTCGTCTTCGCTCGGCTCATCGGAGGCTTCCACCCACAGGATCGCCTTGACGAGGCTTTCCGCGCCGGAGCGGTCGTCGATGCCGGTGAAGAACCCGACCGGATGGCCGTTGTACCAGCGCAGCTCACGGAGCTCGATGCTCTTCCCGTGCCACTGCGACGTGTCGGGGACCTGGAGCGAGAAGACGGCCCCGGGCACGAAGCGGCGCTCGGGGTCGTCGGTGTACAGCTCGAGCTTGAGGGCGCCCTTGAGCCCGTGCGCCTTGGTCAGCCGACCGACGCGAAGCTGAGTTCCAGCGGTCGGTTGAGAGGACTCGAGCGCCGCCATCAGCGGTCTGTGTCGACGACGTCGACGCGGACCCTCTCGCCGCCCGCCAGCGCGTTGACGACGGTGCGCAGGCTGCTCACCGTGTGACCGCCACGGCCGATCACCCGGCCGAGGTCCTCGGGGTTCACGCGAACCTCGAGGACCTCGCCGCGAGGCGAGCTCTTCTGTGCGACCGCGACGTCGTCAGGGTGATCGACGATGCCCTTGACGAGGTGGGTGACAGCGGAAGCGAGCATTGTGATGAGACCTACTCCGCGGCCTCGTCGGCGGCCGGGGCCTCAGCCTCGGCGGGCTCCTCGGCCTTGACCGGAGTCTCGGTCTTCGGCTTCAGGACCGGCTTCTTCTTCTCGTCGGCGACGAACTCGGTCTTGCCCTCGGGCTGAATGACCTTGCTCTCGGTGTCCTTCTCGCCCTTGAACTTCGCCCAGTCACCGGTGAGCTTCAGCAGCGCGGCGACCTGCTCGCTCGGCTGCGCGCCGACGCCCAGCCAGTACTGTGCGCGGTCGGAATCGATCTCGATGAGCGAGGGGTGCTCGGTGGGGTGGTACTTGCCGATCTCTTCGATCACGCGACCGTCGCGCTTGGTGCGCGAGTCGGCGACGACGACACGGTAGTAGGGGGCACGGATCTTGCCGAGGCGCTTGAGGCGGATCTTGACAGCCACAGTTCTCCAGTTGGTATTCGTAAGTGATGAGCGAACTGACTGCCCGGGCTGTGGGGTGCACACCCGCGCAGGAGGTCTGATGGAGGCTTCACGCGTTCGGATAGAGGGTCGGAACGCACAAAGCCGACGTTCTATTCTGCCAGACGATGCGACAGGGAAACTAATCGGCGAGAAGCCGCGCCGCCGCGAGCCCCTCGCTCGTCGCTCGGACGGCGTCCACGAACCGCGCGTCACGCGCGCCTCCGACGATTTCGTGACGGATGCCGCGCGCCGCGAGCCCCTCGGACAATGGCTCATGCCGCTCCTGGCCCGCACAGATCACGACGGTCTGACCGGGAATCAGCTCGACCGTGCCGTCCTCGTGCACGACCTCGACGCCGTCGGGCGTGATGCGGCGGTAGTCGATGCTGGAAAGCATCCGTACGCCCGCGTGCGTCAGCGCGCCGACGTTCACCCAGCGGCTCGTGATGCCGACGCCCTGCCCGAACCTGCCGCCACGGCGCAGCAGCGTGACCTCACTGCCGGGGCGCGGCGAGAGCAGCGCGCGAGTCGGGCGCGAGCGCGCGAACTCGGCCGAGCCGTCGAGCCCGAAACGCTCCTCGAACGCGAGCGCGCGCGCCTTCTCGTCATGCGACTCGACGAGGAACGCGGCGAGGTCGACGCCGATGCCGCCGCCGCCGATGATCGCGACTGTGCCGGCGGGGACCCCGCGGCGGATCGCCTGCTCGTACGTCAGCACGTTCGGCAGCCCGGCGCCCTCGATGTCGACAACGCGCGGTGTGACTCCGGTGGCGACCACGACGCCGTCGAAGCCGTCGAGCGAGGCGGCGGACGCCTCGTGCCCGGTCCAGATCTCCGCACCGGCGGCCTTGAGCCGTGCGGACGCCGACCGCACCGTGAGCGCGTAGTCCTCTTTCCCGGGCACCCGCGCCGCGAGCGCGAATTGGCCACCCAGGTCTTTGCGCGCCTCGAACAGCGTGACCACGTGACCGCGCCGGGCGAGATCGTCGGCCGCGGCGAGCCCGGCCGGCCCCGCACCGACGACCGCGACACGCTTGCGGTCGTTGGTGATGCCGAGCGGGAACTCGGTCTCGCGGCCCGCGCGCGGGTTCACGAGGCAGCTGATCGGCTGGAACGTCAGCGAGCGGTCGATGCAGGCCTGGTCACAGCCGATGCACGAATTGATCAGCGGGAACTGCGCCGCGAACGAGCGGCGCACGATCTCGGGGTCGGCGAGGAACGGCCGGGCCAGCGCCACCGCATCGACCTGCCCGCGCCCGAGAATCGCCTCGGCATCACGCAGGTCGACCACGCGGTTGCTCGCGATCACGGGCAACGCGGGTTTCGCCGCGTGCACCACCGTCGCGACCCGCTCGCCGTACGCGACCCACGCACCGTGGGGTACGGATGCCTGCACCGTCGGCACCACGGACTCATGCCACCCGACGCCCATGCTGAGCGCGTCGACACCGCGCTCGGCCAGGGCCAGAGCGAAGGCATCCGTCTCTGCCTCGCTGGTGGAGCCCGGCATCAGGTCGGTCGCCGAGATGCGAACGGTGATCGGGAAGTCGGCACCGACCGCCTCACGCACCGCTGCGAAGACGGCGAGCGGAAAGCGCATACGCGCGGTGTGACTGTGCTCCCCGGAGGGATCGACGCCCCACTCGTCGTCACGCAAATTCGTGAGCGGCGAGAGGAACTGGTTGAGCAGGTAGCCCTCGGACGCCATGAGCTCGACGGCGTCGAAGCCCGCCTCGCGCGCAGCCGTGGCCGAGGCCGCGAAGTCGGCGATGGTCCGCTCGATGTCGGCGCCGGTGAGGGCCCGGGGCACGAGCCCGCGCGCCGCGCGCCACGGGACGGGGCTCGGGGCAACGGCCCAGTCGCCGACCGCGTAGCGCCCGGCATGGAACAGCTGCGCCGAGAGGAGACCGCCTGCCTCATGAACCGCCGTGGCCGCGGTCGCGAACGAGCGCCGGGTCGATGCATCCGTCATCACGACATAGTCGGGTCCGCCGCGCGCCTCGGCGTTCACCGAGATACCGCCCGTGATCACGAGCGCCGCCCCGCCCCGCGCGCGCTCGCGGTAGAAGGCCGCGAGCGCCGCTCCCCCGTCGTCCAGACCCTCGAGCCCCGTGTGCATGCTGCCCATCACCACACGGTGGGGCACTTCCAGGGGGCCGAGGCGCCATGCGGTGCGCAGCAGCGGCAATCCGGTGGACTGCCGCTGGTCCGCGCCGCCGCCGAACGCGGGAGTGCTGGGCAAGAGACTCCTCTTACTCGCCGAAGACGGCGGCGTGCAGCTCGCCCGTGGTGTCCGACCAGAACGGCGGCGCGATGATCGTGAGGCCGCCGTCGACCGTGAGCACCTGCCCGGTGATGTAGCCGGCCTTCTCGGACAGCAGGAACTGTGCAGCATCGGCCATGTCATCGGCCTTCGCGGGACGCTGCAGCGGCAGCTTCGAGATGACCGAGTCCATCGGCGCCATGCCCGGCACCTTGTTGTAGAAGTAGTCGAGCGAATCGGTGTCGATGAGCCCGCCGTTGACGGCGTTGACCGTGATCTGCCGCGGCCCGAATTCTGCGGCCATGTACTTCATGTACTGCTCGGCCATTGCCTTCGACGCGCCGAGCGCCGCGTAGGTCGGGAACGCGCGCAGCGACCCGTAGCTCGAGATGTACAGGATGCGGCCGCCCCGAGGCATCCGCTTCACCGCCTGCTGCGCGCCGAGCACGAAGCTGCGCGCGTTCATCGCATAGCTGCGGTCGAGGTGGTGGATCTTCATCTCGCTGATCGGCTTGAACGCCGCCGCCGCCGCGTTCGCGACGAACGCGTCGATGTGGTCGTAGTGCTCGTCGATGCCGGTGAACAGCGCCTCGATGCCCTCCGGCACCTCGATGTCGGCCTGCACGGTGATGCCGTCGCCGCCTGCCGCACGCACTGCGGCCAACGACTCTTCGGCGAGATCGGCGTTCTTCTTGTAGTTGACGACGATGTGCGCACCCTCGGCGCCGAGCTTTTCGGCGAGCAGCCGGCCGATGCCGCGGCTCGCGCCCGTGATGACGACGACGCGCGCGTCAGAGCCGCCGGCTGAGTTCTCGGCTACCAATTCAGGATTCCTTCCGTATTCGCCTCGCCGGTGATCGCGGCGCGGGCGACGACGAGCTTCTGGATCTCGTTCGTGCCCTCTTCGAAACGCTGTGCGCGAGCGTCGCGGTAGACGCGCTCGATCGCGTTCTTCTTCCAGTAACCACGGCCGCCGAACACCTGCAGGGCGTTGTCGGTCACGGTGGCGAGCATCTCGACCGCGATCATCTTGGCAGCGCTGGAGAGAGCGGATGCCTCGGGCGCACCCTGCTCGTACGTACGCGCGGCCTGAATGATCAGCGACTTCGCGGCGGCGATGCGCCCGAAGTTCTCGGCGATGTAGAACTGGATCACCTGACGCTGAGCGAGCGGCTTGCCGAAGGTGACGCGCTCTTTCGAGAACTCGATCGCGAGTTCCTGCGCCCGCTCGGCGAGCCCGACCGCGCTCATCGCGACCGAGACGCGGCTCGGCAGCAGGAAGCCGCCGAGGGCGACTTCGAGACCCTGGCCCTCTTCGCCGAGGCGGTACTTCGCCGGCACACGAACCTCGGCAAACTTGAGGATGGCGTGGTCCGTGCCCCGCACCCCCATCGTGTCGGAGTCGTCGATGACCTCGGCGCCCGGCAGCCGGTTCGGCATCGCGAACGCGACCGTGCCGTCGTTGCCGGTCGAGCCCTCGAGGCGCGCCGCGATCAGCAGGTAGTCGGCCTTCACGCCGAAGGTGATGAGGTGCTTCACGCCGTTCATCACGTAGTCGTCGCCCTCGCGGCGAACGCTCGTGGTGATGTCGGCACCGGTGCCGTTGTCGGGTTCGGTCAGCGTGAACGCGACGAGCTTGTCGCCCGCGACCGAGGGCTTCACGACCTCGTCCAGCAGCTCAGGCGTCGCGTAGGGCGCCATCGCGCGCCACGTGCCGTTGATCACGTGCACGAGCATGCGGATCGACCCGTGCGACTTGGAGATCAACTCGAGCAGCTCGAGGTAGCGGCTGAACGGGATGCCCCGGCCCCCCAGCTCGGCCGGCGCGGCGAGGCTCAGCCAGCCGCGGTCCTTCAGCTCGGCGAAGAGCTCGGGCGGGACATCGCCCGTCTCCTCGATCCGATTCGCCCACTCTTCGCCGGGGCCCGCGACCCACGCGGCGATCTCTGCCTTGAGAGCGGCGAACTCCGCCTCGTCGACTGTTGCGACTGCCAAAACTAGTTGCCTTCCTTACTGGCCGCGGCGAGGCCGGCGGCCGTCTCACGCAGAACGTTCTTCTGAATCTTGCCCACCGCGTTGCGCGGCAGCTCATCGATGTACTCGAGGCGCTCGGGCCAGTAGTACTTCGACACTCCGTGCGAGTTGAGGTAGTCCTGCATGGCGCCGAACTCGAGCACCTCGCCCGCCCTGCTGCTCACGACGAACGCGCAGGCGCGCTCACCGAGTCGCGGGTCGGGCATCGCCACGATCGCGATGTCGGACACGAGCGGATGCTGGTACAGCAGGTTCTCGATCTCGACGACCGGGATCTTCTCGCCGCCGCGGTTGATGACGTCCTTCACCCGGCCGGTGATGTGCAGATAGCCCTGCTCATCGACATAGGCGAGGTCGCCGGTCTTGTACCAGCCGTCATCGGTGAAGACGTCCGCCGTCAGGTCGGGGCGCTCGAGGTAGCCGCCGAACAGGGTGGGCGACGTGAACTCGTAGTTGCCCTCGGTGCCGACCGGCAGCTCGACGCCCTCGTCGTCGACGATGCGCAGGCGGATTCCGTCGAGCACGCGCCCGTCGGTGCCCCACATGCTCTCGGGCTGGTCGTTCGGGCTGGCGAGGGTTCCGAGGCAGGTCTCGGTCGTGCCGAAAGCGCCGAGCACCGCAGTGTCGAGCACGGTGGTCGCCTTCCGGGCGAGCTCACGGGGCACGGCGGCACCGGTCGCGACGAAGATGCGCAGCGCGTCGGGTGCCGCGTGGCCACCCTCGACGAGCGCCACGAGGTCCGTCAGGAACGGGGTCGCCGCCTGCACGAAACTGGCCTTGGCCTCGCCGAACGCCTGGTCGAGTGCGACCTCGCCGTTCCAGACCGGCTGAATGACGGACGCCACGCCGAGGCGCCACGCGAGCAGCATTCCGTAGAGGAATCCGGTCTGGTGGGCGAGGGGGCTCGGGATGAAGACGCGGTCGTCGGCCGTCAGGCCGGAGCGCTGCACGTGCATCGCCGTCGCGAGCCCGAGCGTGCGGTAGGGGTGCTGGACACCCTTGGGCTCGCCAGTGGTGCCCGAGGTGAACAGCAGCTGGCAGATGTCGTCGGCACCAGGCATCCGATCTGCGATGAGCGCGCGATCGGGCTCGACCGAGCCGAGCGCGTTCTCGTAGTAGCGCCACGTCCATGACGCGGCCTCGGCTCGGGTCACCGCCTCTTCCGGGATCGGCGGCACGCTGACGGACTCGCCGCCATCGCGGTTCTCGGCCTGCAGCACGATGACGTGCTCGAGGTGCAGCTTGCGGCCCTGCTGATGCGCCTCGTCGGCGACCGAGACGAGCTCGACGGAAGCGCGACGGTTGCGGAAGAGGTTCGGCAGGAACAGCACGCGGGCGCGGGAGCGCGAGAGCGTCATCGCGACCTCGCGGGGGCCGAACACCGGCATGATCGGCGTCACGACCGCGCCGATCTGCATGACGCCGAGCGCGATCGAGACGAACTCGGTCCAGTTCGGCAGCTGCACGCCGACCGCTTCGCCCTTCTCGACGCCGAGCTCGAGCAGCAGCTGCGACACCTTGTCGGCCTCGGCCTGCAGGGTTCCCCACGTGGTGGTGATCGGTGCGCTGCCCCCGACCTCGATGACGGCCGCCTCGTCGGTCTTCGTCTCGGCGTACTCGCGAACGGCGATCGGCAGCACGAGCGGCTCGGCACTGAGAGGAGCGGATGCCTGCGTCGTGGCTTCCTCGTCGTCGCCCGCCGCGTCCTTCGACGGAGCGTCGACGTCGATGTCGAGGCCGATGGAGGTCATCGCTTCGAGGAACGTCGGGTACGAGATGCGATAGGCGCGCGGGTAGGTGAGGCTCGTCTCGCCGTCGGAGCGGGTGCCCGCGATCGCAAGCGACATCAGAACGCGGTGGTCGTTGAAGCTGGAGAGGCGTGCGCCGGTGCCGCGAGCACCCGCGACGCCGCTGATGTGGAGCTCGGTCGGCTCCTGCGTGACGTCGCCGCCCATCTTGTTCAGCTGCAGCATGGCCGCGACCCGATCGGACTCCTTGAGCCGGATGTGGCCGACATTCCGCAGATGGCTGGTGCCCTCGGCGAAGTTCGCCATCACCGAGAGGATCGGCAGCAGGTCGGGAATCGGCGTCGCATCGATGTCGAACGGCGTGAGCGCGAGGCCGTCGTGCGTGATGCGCACCCAGCCGGTCGCCTCGTCGATCACCATCGGAACGCCCATCGACGCCGCGATGTCGAGGAACTCGGCCTCGGGGTGGTCCACCTCGGCCGTGGTCGCGGCGCGAAGGCCCTTGAAGAGCACGTCGGAAGGGTGCAGTGCGGCGGCGGCGATGCCGAAAGCCGCCGAGCCGATGTCGGCCGGGATCGTGTAATCGGCGGCCGTGCCCGTCTGGCCGGCCTTCACCGTGTAGGTCAGCCAGTCGTCGCTGACCTCGACCTCGAAGCCCCAGTGCCGCATCATGCGGATCGTCAGGTCGACGTACGGCTGCTCGTTGAGCTGGCCGCCGGTGATGTGGATGGTCGTGTCGGACTCCGCGAACGGCGCCGTGAGCAGAAGCCCGGAGACCCACTGCGACAGCGTGCCCGCGATGTGGACGTCGCCGCCCTTCGGGCGTTTCGGCTGCACCGTGATCGGCGGGCAGTCGTTGGTCGACTCGAGGTCGAGGCCCATCTCGATCAGCGCAGAAAGCAGGGCCTTGATCGGCCGACGGCGGAAGTACTTCATTCCCGTGAGGGTCGTCGGGCGGTCGGAGAGCGACGCGAGGCCCGTCATGAAGTACAGCGTCGTACCCGACGAGCCGACGTTCAGCAACCCTTCTTCGCCGCGCGAGCCGCGCTCGTTTAGAGGCACGCCGTGGAACCGGCCCCCGGTTCCTGTGACGATGTACCCGGCATCCGTGATCTCGATCTTCGTACCGAGGGCGCGCAGGACGCTGACCGTCCACTCCACCTGCCTCGTCGACGAGATACCCGTGATCGTGCTGACACCCTCGGCAAGCGCCGCCAGAACCAGCGCGCGATGCGCGTGATATTTGGAGACCGGGATGTCCAGAGTGCCGACGAGTTTGTGTGTGGTTCCTCGGGAGATCAACTGCACAACGCCACGCTACCGTCGCTTGGATGCCGATCAAGGCATGCGGGGCCTACAGAACTCGAAGCAGTTCTTCTACCTTCCGAACAGCTTCTGGATCTGCTGCAGGTCGGGCTGCTGCTCGGGTTTCTTCCCGCCACCCAGGCCGAAGCCCGTGCCGGCCGGCTCGGCGCTCGCACCGGGCTTCACGCCCGCGGCCAGTGCCGCGTTCTCGGCGGCGCGCTTGGCCGGGTTGCCGGACCGCGAGCCCTTCTTCTTCTGCTGCGGCTTGCCGCGACCCATGTAGCCCGCGCCCGGGACCGGACCCATGCCCGGCACCTGAGGCACGCCGCCCTTCGCGACCGTCTTCATCATCTTCGCCGCCTGCTCGAATCGGTTCACGAGCTGGTTCACATCGGTGACCGTCATGCCGGAGCCGCGTGCGATACGGACCCGTCGGGAGCCGTTCAGGATCTTCGGCGTACGTCGCTCGGCCGGCGTCATCGACTGGATGATCGCCTCGGTGCGGACGATCTCGCGCTCGTCGAACTCGTCGAGCTGCTGACGCATGGCCCCGGCGCCGGGCAGCATGCCGATCATCTTCTTGATCGAGCCCATGTTGCGCAGCTGCTGCATCTGCTTGAGGAAGTCGTCGAGGGTGAAGCTGTCCGTCGCGAACTTCTCCGCGACCTTGCGAGCCTCCTCCTCGTCGAAGGCTTCCTGCGCCTGCTCGATCAGGGTCAGGATGTCGCCGAGGTCGAGGATCCGGCTCGCCATGCGGTCGGGGTGGAACGGCTCGAAGTCGTCGAGCCCCTCACCCGTCGAGGCGAAGATGATGGGGCGCCCCGTTACGGATGCCACGGACAGCGCGGCGCCGCCGCGGGCGTCGCCGTCGAGCTTGGACAGCACGACACCGGTGAAGTCGACGCCGTCTTGGAACGCCTTCGCCGTCGCGACCGCGTCTTGACCGATCATCGCGTCGATGACGAAGAGGACCTCATCGGGGTTCGTGGCCTTGCGGATGTCGGCGGCCTGCTTCATCAGCACGGCGTCGACGCCCAGACGGCCGGCGGTGTCGATGATGACCGTGTCGAACTGGCGGCGGCGCGCCTCAGCCACCGCGTCCTTCGCGACCTTCACCGGGTTGCCGACGCCATTGCCCGGCTCGGGCGCGAACACCTCGGCACCGGCCTGCTGGCCGACCACCTGCAGCTGCGTCACGGCGTTGGGTCGCTGCAGGTCAGCCGCGACCAGCATCGGGGTGTGGCCCTCTTTCTTCAGCCACTTCGCCAGCTTGCCCGCGAGGGTCGTCTTACCGGCACCCTGAAGGCCGGCGAGCATGATGACCGTCGGCGGCGTCTTCGCGAACTCGATACGGCGCTGCTGACCGCCGAGGATCTGCACGAGCTCTTCGTTGACGATCTGCACGACCTGCTGCGCGGGGTTCAGCGCCCGGTTCACATCATCGGAGAGTGCCCGCTCACGCACGGCCGCCGTGAACTTCTTCACCACGTCGAGCGAGACATCGGCTTCGAGCAGGGCGCGGCGAATCTCGCGCACCGTACCGTCGACGTCGCTCGCAGAGAGCTTGCCCTTGGTGCGGAGGTTCTTGAGGCTCTCGGTGAGCCGGTCGGAGAGTGAGCCGAAAATCGCCATGGTCCCCCGATTCTAGATGGCGACGCTCGACGAAGCCTGCGTTACTCGGGGACGTCCTCGACGTCGATGACGTCGCCGTCGGCGCCGAACGACACGATGAGGAGCTCATCGGATTCGTCGGGGTCGATCGAGTAGTCGAATCGCGCGAACGCCTCGTCGCCCGAGCTGCTCCTGAGCTGTGCCGCCTCCGGCCGCAGCTCGACCCGCATGAGCTGCAGCGACTTGAGGACGTCGATCGCGATGTCGCCCGAGTTGTCGACCATGAGACCGAGAAGCGTCTGCAGGTCCTCACCGCGGCTGTCGACCTGACGGTCGATGAAGGTCGTCGTCGCCGACTGCCGCTCCGACAGCTCGGCCACGAGCGCGTCGCGCGCCCTGGCATCGAATGCCTCGAGGCCGTTCACCATCGCCGCCGCCAGATCGAGCGCAGAATCGGTCACGAGGTCCTCGTCGTCGGCGAGGAGGGCCAGCTCGACGAACTGGTCGCCGACCTCGATCGTGTCGTCCCAGTACAGGCCGCCGCCGGAGGTCGACTCGACCACCCCGAAGAACTCGTGCTCCACAGACATCCGTCGCCCCCGAATCAGGCAGCGCCGACGAGCTGCTGCGCGAACACGTGCGGCGTGAAGCCGGTGAGGTCGCCGAGACCCTCGCCCTGACCGACGAGCTTGATCGGCAGCCCCGTCTTCTCTTGCACGGCGAGCACGAAGCCGCCCTTCGCCGAGCCGTCGAGCTTCGTCAGCACGAGGCCCGTGACCCCCGCCTGCTCGAGGAACGCCTGCGCCTGCATGAGCCCGTTCTGCCCGGTGGTCGCGTCGAGCACCAGCAGCACCTCGGCGATCGGCGCCTGCTTCTCGACGACGCGCTTGATCTTGCCGAGCTCGTCCATCAGGCCGCCCTTGGTGTGCAGGCGACCCGCCGTGTCGATGATGACGATCTCGACGCCGTTCTGCTTGGCGTACTCGACCGTCTGAAAGGCGACGGATGCCGGGTCCTGGCCCTGCTGCTGCGGCTTCACGATCTGGGCGCCCGCGCGCTCGGCCCACGTGCCGAGCTGCTCGACGGCCGCCGCGCGGAAGGTGTCGGCCGCCCCGACCACGACCGAGCGGTCGTAGTTGCGCAGGAACTTGGCGAACTTGCCGATGGTCGTCGTCTTTCCGACACCGTTGACTCCGACGACGAGAACCACCGCGGGCCGTTCCGAGAGGTGCAGCGTCGTGTCGAACTTCGCGAGGCGCTCCTCGAGGCCCTCGCGAAGCATCCGCTGCAGATCCGCATAGTCTTCCGTGCGGTAGCGGGCGACCTTCTCTTTCAACTCGCCGATCACGCTCTCCGTGATGTCAGGGCCGAAGTCCGCGCCGATCAGCGCGACCTCGAGCTCGTCCCACGTGTTCTCGTCGATGACGCGCTTCTGCTGACCCGAGAACAGGTTGCGGAGCGCTCCACCGAACGACCAAGAGCGAGCTTCTGCCATAGGGGCGAGTTTATCGATGCCCCCGGCCTTCCCGGGCACACGACGGACCGCCCCGGCGCTATGCGGCGGTGCCGACTCGCTGGCCGACGACCGCGCTCACGCCGTCCTGGCGCATCGACACGCCGTAGAGCGCGTCCGCGATCTCCATCGTGCGCTTCTGGTGCGTGATCACGATGAGCTGGCTCGACTTGCGGAGCTCCTCGAAGACGCTGAGCAGCCGACCCAGGTTGGCGTCGTCGAGGGCGGCCTCGACCTCGTCCATGATGTAGAACGGGCTCGGGCGCGCCTTGAAGATCGCCACGAGGAAGGCCACCGCGGCGAGTGATCGCTCGCCGCCCGAAAGCAACGAGAGACGCTCGATCTTCTTTCCCGCCGGGCGCACCGCGACCTCGACGCCGGTGGCGAGCAGATCGTCGGGTTCGGTGAGCTGGATGCTGCCCGCTCCGCCCGGGAACAGAATCGGGAACACCTCGGCGAACGCCTGCTTCGTGTCGTCGAACGCCGCCTGGAAGACGGTCTGCATCGTCGCGTCGAGTTCTTCGATGATCGTCAGAAGATCGCGGCGCGTGTTCTGCAGGTCGGTGAGCTGCTCGGTGAGGAACTGATGTCGCTGCTCGAGGGCTGCGAACTCTTCGAGCGCGAGCGGATTCACCCGCCCGAGCTGATCGAGCGAGCGCTGAGCCTTCTCGAGGCGTCTCTGCTGCTCGGCGCGGTCGAATGCGACCGGCTCGGCATCCTCGCCGTCGTCACCGTCTTCCGCAGGGATCGGCACCTCCGGCCCGTACTCCGCGACGAGCACGTCTTCGACGAGCCCGAGCTCGCTTCCGGCGCGCTCGAGCAGGCTCGACAGATGCAGCTTCTTCTCATAGATCTGCAACTCGAGGCCGTGCACGTTCTCGCTGATCGACTGCAGACGCTCGCGCAGCGCGGATTCCTCACGACGCACGCCCGCGAGCTCCTCGTTCTGGCCGGCGCGCTCGCGCTCAGCGTTCGCGAGTTCGAGTCGGGCCTGGGCCAGCGACCGATCCACCGAATCGAGGACCGCGGGCAACGCGTCGGCGACGGCCCGCGCGGCGTCGAGCTGCCCGCGGCGGATCACCGCGCGCCGGGCGGCTTCCTCGGCCGCTGCGCGCTCAGCGCGATGCCGCTCCGCGAGCTGATCGGCGCGCTGGGATTGGGCGCGCACCCGCTCGCGGGCCGTCTCGACTCCGAGCCGTGCCTGCACCTCGCCCTCTCGCGCCCTCTCGAGCTCGGCGTACACCCGGTCGCGCTCGCCGACGTCGAGAATGGGCCGCGGCTTCGACGCGTGCGTCTCGTGCGCCCGCTTCGCGGCGGCGGCCGCGTGCTCGGCCTCGGTCGCCTTCGCCTGCGACTCCCCCATGCCCCGCTCGATGCGCTCCGCCTCGGCGTTCGCCGCTTCGAGCTGCGCGGTCAGCCGGCTCGTCTTCTCGGTCTGCTCAGCCAGTTGAGCGTCGAACGCGCGCAGCTGCGTGAGTGCGGCGGCGGATGCCTGTTTCGCCGCCTGCAGCGACTCCCTCTGCTCGTCGTGCTCGGCCTTCGCCCTCACGATCGCCGACTCGAGCTCGGCGAGGCGCGCGGCGGCCGCGTCGCGCTCAGCGAGCAGCTCGATGCGCCCGGCACCCGCCCCGGACCCGCCCCGCAGCGTGTACTGAGCGAGCACCTCGCCGGTGCGAGTGACGATCGTCGTATCGCTGCCCGCGAACGACGGCCAGAGCGCACGCGCGGTCTCGAAGTCGTCGACAACGATCGTGGCACCGAGCATCTCTCTCAGGTTCACGGTCGCCTCACGGAGCAGGTCGGCGGCACTGCGCGCGCCGCGCGGGAGATTCGCCACCGCACGGGCGGCGGTGCCCCCGGCGCGTCCTTCGAGCACCAGCTCGACTGCGCCGAGATCCGCGGCGTTCGCGTGCAGCGCGGCGTCGACGGCGGCATCGCGACTCGTCACGACCACCGCATCGGCGAGGGAGCCGAGCGCCGCGGCGATGGCGCCCTCGTAGCCCGGTTCGACCTTGATCGTGTCGGCGACGCGCGCCTTCACCCCCGGCAACCCGGCTGCGATGAGCGCGGCCGAGCCGTCGCGGGCCTCGAGAGCGCGCGCGAGCGCCGTGACCTGCCCGGACAGTGCGTCGCGCTCACGCTCGAGAGTGCGCAGCTCGTCGCGCAGACGCTCGATCTCGCCTTCCGCATCGAAGACGGATGCCTGCGCCAGCTCGTACGCCTCGGCCAGCTCGCCCTGCGCATCCGGTCCGAGCAGCGCGTCACCCGCGCTGTCCGCGAGAGCCTCTTCTGCCGCGGTACGCCGCGCGGCGGCCGCCTCCAGCTGGTTCTGCTGACGCAGCACCTCGCCGCGCAGGGCCGCGAGGCGCTGGGCTGCGGCGTCCATCTGCCCCGCGAGCTTCGTGAGCTCCAGGTCGTGCCTCGAGATCAGCTCGGCCTGAGCTGCGATCTCGTCATCGATCGCGTCGAGCCGTGCGCGGGTCTGCGCGGTCGTGGCCTGGGCGGCGACGAGAACCTTCTCGGCGTCGACGACGGTGTCGCGCAAAGCATCCGCCTCGGCCCGCGCCTCGTCGACGGCGGCCCGCGTGACGCCCGGCACGACCTCAGGTGCGTCTGCCTCGGCGGACAGCAGCGCGATCTTCTGCCGGGCCAGGGTGTCGAGCCCGCGCAGGCGCTCCTGCGCCGACTCGAGTCCGTGAGCGACCGACCGCGCGCGGTCCACCGCGTCACCGACCATCGCCGCTTCGAGACGGGCGATGCGCAGTCGCTTCTGCTCGACCTGCTCCTGCAACACGATGCGCTCCGAGTGCCGGGCCTGTTCATCGCGCCCGAAGCCGTCGAGCTGGGCGCGCAGGGTGACGACCTCGTCGGCCAGCAGGCGCGCCCGTGCATCGCGGACGACGGCGGCGACGGTCTGGGCCTGCCTGGCGACTTCTGCCTGCTTCCCGAGCGGCTTCAGCTGTCGCCGGATCTCCCCCGCAAGGTCTGACAGGCGCGTGAGGTTGGTCTGCATCGCCTCGAGCTTGCGCAGCGTCTTCTCCTTGCGACGTCGGTGCTTGAGAATGCCCGCGGCCTCTTCGATGAACCCGCGCCGCTCCTCGGCCGTCGCGTGCAGCACCTGGTCGAGCTGGCCCTGGCCCACGATGACGTGCATCTCACGGCCAAGGCCCGAGTCCGACAGCAGCTCCTGCACATCGAGCAGTCGGCACGACTCCCCGTTGATCGCATACTCACTGCCCCCATTGCGGAACAAGGTGCGCGCGATCGTGACCTCGCTGTACTCGATGGGCAACGCACCATCGGAGTTGTCGATCGTGAGCGTCACCTCGGCGCGGCCGAGCGGGCCACGGGTAGCGGTGCCGGCGAAGATGACGTCCTCCATCTTGCCGCCACGGAGGGTCTTCGCTCCCTGCTCGCCCATCACCCAGGCGAGAGCGTCGACCACATTCGACTTGCCCGAGCCGTTCGGCCCGACGACGCACGTGACGCCCGGCTCGAACGCGAACGTCGTCGGCTGCGCGAAGGACTTGAACCCCTTGAGGGTCAGGCTCTTCAGGTGCACCGGGGTGGTCCTTGTCGTCGACG
Source organism: Gryllotalpicola reticulitermitis (assembly GCF_042651345.1). Taxonomy (NCBI): domain Bacteria; kingdom Bacillati; phylum Actinomycetota; class Actinomycetes; order Micrococcales; family Microbacteriaceae; genus Gryllotalpicola; species Gryllotalpicola reticulitermitis. The sequence goes on along the minus strand of NZ_JBHSCN010000003.1, from coordinate 237,563 downwards.
GATGCTTGGCATCACCGTACCCGCTGGCAATGCGGGCAGAAGTGCGACGAGCGGTTCATGAACGAAGCCCGCGCGATGGAGTGGCCGCAGCGCGGGCACGGCTGCCCTGTGCGACCGTACGCGTTGAGCGAGTGGACGAAGTACCCCGCCTGCCCGTTGACGTTGACGTACTGGCTGTCGAAGCTCGTGCCGCCTTCGATCAGCGCTTTGCCGAGCACGAGACGGATCTCCCCGAGCAGACGCTTCGCCTTCGTTCGGCTCAACGAGGAGGCCGGCTGCTCGGGGTGGATGCGCGCCGCCCAGAGCGCTTCATCGGCGTAGATGTTGCCCACGCCGCTGATCGTGGTCTGGTCGAGCAGGACGCGCTTGATCGCGGACGTCTTCGCGGCCACCCTCGCGAGAAACGCGCGGTCGTCGAACAGGGGGTCGAGCGGATCGCGATTGATGTGGGCGACCTGGCGCGGCACCAGGTCGCCATCGCCGGTCTCGACGAGCTCGTCGACCGCCAGGGACCCGAAGGTGCGCTGGTCGCGGAAGAAGATTGCGAGTTCGATCGGGGCGCGCACGTGGGGCTCTCGCCGCGGGCGCACCGCGGGGTCCGTGGGGCGCCCGCCGAGGTCGGCCTGCCTCAGCTCGATGCGAATCCGGACGTGCGGTTCGTCCTCGGGCTTCGCCCATGGGTCGCGGATCAGTAGCTGACCCGTCATGCCCAGGTGCGCGAGGAGACAGCGCGGGTCGCCGGCTCCCCTGGCGCCCGTGCCTTCGCTGGAATCGGTGAGCGGGATCCACAGGAATTTGCCCCGGCGGTGCGGCTCGCCCATGCGTTCGCCCGTGAGCTGCGACGCGAAATCGCCGCGCGCGCGATCGTGCCGGGTGAGCGCCCGCTCATCGAAGACGTCGACGGCGGTGATCTCGGCGCCCGTCACAGCGGCCGCGAGCCCGAGGCGGACGACCTCGACCTCAGGGAGTTCAGGCACTCGTGCTGGTGGCGCGCGACCACGCGTCGAGCGCCGCGGCCATCTCGGCGTGCTTCTTGCTCGAGCCCTTGCCTCGCCCGGTCGGCAGCCCCTCGCTCGTCACGGTGGCGCGGAACACCTTCGCGTGATCGGGGCCGCTGCCGACCACCTCGTACACCGGTGCGGACGCGTGACGTTGATCGGCCAGTTCCTGCAGTGCGGTCTTCGGATCGAGCGCGGCACCGAAGCGTGCCGGATCACTCATCAGCGGGCCGACGAGCCTCAGCACCAGCGCGGTCGCCTGCTCCCCGCCGATAGAGAGGTACGCCGCACCGATGATCGCCTCGACCGTGTCGGCAAGGATCGACACCTTCTGGCGGCCGCCAGTGAGCTCTTCGCCGCGGCCGAGCCGCAGGAACTCACCGAGACCGAGCCGGCGTGCGATCTCGGCGAGGGCCACGCCCGACACGAGCGACGCACGTCGCTTGGCGAGTGCGCCCTCATCGAGGTCGGGGTTGTCGAGGTACAGCCGGACCGTGACGGCCTGGCCGAGGATGGAGTCGCCGAGGAACTCGAGGCGCTCGTTGTGCGGTAGACCGCCGTTCTCGTACGCGAACGACCGGTGGGTCAGCGCGAGCGTGAGTAGCTCGGGGTCGATCGTGACCCCGAGACGTTCGACAAGCACTGAACGTGACTGAAGGGCGTCCTCCACAGGACGCCCTTCAGTGCTCTCGCCGTGAGGCATTGGTGGTGCTATTACGCGTCGGCGACCTTGCGGCCCTTGTACTCGAGGTACAGCTCGGTGCCCTGCGAGTCGGTGACGACCTTCGCGCGGTGCGGAAGGCTGTAGGTCACGCGACCGCCCTCGACGGTCTTGACGAGGGTCGGGACCTCCGCCTTCCACTGCGAGCGACGGGCACGCGTGTTGGAGCGCGACTGCTTGCGCTTGGGAACAGCCATGACTATCTCTCTTCTGTGTCGGTGCCGGGGGCGCCGGCGTCGGTGTCTTCGAAAGCTCGGAACTCCGCAAGCGCAGCCCATCTCGGGTCTGTGATTTCTCGGGGCTCGCGCTCCGGGTGATCCGCCAACCGCTCGCCGGTCTCGGGGTCGAGACCAGGGCAGTCGGGGCGACACACCGGCTGGAACGGCAGTGCCAGCACCACCGAATCCCTGACCAGAGGTTCAAGATCCACGTGGTCATCGTGAACCTCAAAGTCGAAAGCTTCGTCCTTAGTGTACGCGAACACTTCCTGGAAATCGACTTGGACGCGCTCGGTGAGTTCCGTGAGGCACCGCACGCACTCGCCGTCAGCTGTCGTGTCGATGGTGCCCGACGCGAGGATGCCGTCGTGCAGCACCTCGAGCCGCAGGTCAAGGTGAAGGGGCGCGCCCTGCGGGACGGCGATCATGCCCGCCCCCATGCGCTCGGGCGCATCAACGTCGAGCGTCAGCTCCCTGCTCTGCCCCGGCTGGTGCATGAGGTCGTACACGGGAATCGAGTACGGGTTCTTGACGGCGGTCACAACCCTCGATATTACGACAGGCTGCGCGCAGAGCGTGTCGTGCGGTCCCGCGCCTGGAACAGCGAGACCGGGACGAACAGTGCGCGGAGCCTCGTGCCGATGCCCTTCGAGCGAGCGAGGGCACGCGTGACGCGCTGCGTCGCATCGGCCAGCTCGTAGCTGCGGTCGTGCGGTCGCGGCGGCCCGTACTCTGTGCGCTCGAGCTGTTCGAGGATGTCGTTCAGGTCGCGCTGGAGCGCAGCATCCGCACCCCAGCTCTCGCGTATTCGCTGGGCGAATGCGCGCGGCGTCTCCGCGACCGACGCGGCGAGGCCGAGATCGCGGGCAGTGTCGCGCACCTCGTCCCACGCGAGATGGGTCGGGCGACCGTCCTGACGGAGCCTGCCGATGCGGCCGCGCCGCCGCAGCTGCCGCACGACCAGAGGCACGACCAGGACCGCAAGGATCACGAGTGCCCCAAGACCCCCGGGGCCCCTGCTGTCGTCCTCGACAGCACCGACGCTGACCGGACTCGGAGCCTGCGCCAGCGGTGCGGCGCTCGGCGTGGCGACCGGTGCGACGGGCTGGGGCGCCGTCGTGCCGGGACTCGTCGCCGGGTCCGTTGTCGTGACAGTGGGCACCGTGTACGACGGCGCAGCTCCCTGGCTCACCGTCGGCTCGAAGTCGAGCCAGCCGAGCCCCGGGAAATACAGTTGCGGCCACGCGTGCAGATCGCTCGACTCGACCTGGTAGCTGAAGCTGTTCCCGCTCACCTGCTCGAGTGTTCCGGGCAGGTATCCGATCGCGACCCGGCTCGGAATGCCGAGTACCCGGGCCATGACCGCCATGGCCGTCGCGAAGTGCACACAGTACCCCTGCTTCTGCTGCAGGAACCGCGCGACGACCGCAAGGCTCGTCCCGTCGACGGAGTCCGGGGTGTTCGTCGAATACGTGAATCCGTTCAGCGAATCCTGGAAGTAGTTCTGCAACGCAACCGCCTCGTCGAACGGATTCGACGCACCGGCAGAGGCGACGACGTGCTGCGCCGTCTTCGTGATGATCGACGGCACATCAGGCGGCAGATAGAGATCGCGCTGCGCGTTCGCGGGCAGCTTCTGGCTTGGCTGTGCCGCGAGGATCGCGTCGACCTGCTCGAGCGTCGGTGTCAGATCGAGACTGGTCGTGGTGTACTTCTCACCCGACAGATCCGCGCGGGAGACATCGACCGTGTGGTCGACGGGCTCATACCGGGATGCGACGGCGTTGGTGCGTGCGAGCTGCACCGTAGGGTACGGGATCGGCAGCCACGGGCTGCTCAGGTTCTCGGCCCACAGCGTGGTCGTGTACGTCTTGGTCGGCACCCCGGATCTGGGGAGCCCCTGCGGCCAGCCGAGCTGCCCGCTATCGGGAACATCGGACTGCGTGCTCCCGCGGTGCCGCCAGACCGTGCCGTCGAAGGTGTCAAGGGTCGTGAGCTGCAGATACTCGGGCTCAGGGTTCGTCGTCGAATACCGGAGAACCGGAACCGGAACCGGCTCACGCAGGCTCTTCGACAGATCGATCAGCGGGTTCACCGAACTGCCGAGCGAGATCGCATTGCTCGAGTCCGAGCGCCACACCGCGCTGAATCCGGGGGCCGTCGCCGCGACGATGAGCGAGAGGACCACGACGGATGCCCCGACGCCGGCCGCGACGGCTCGACCACCGCGACTGCCGAGGCGCCGACGAGCGTCGCCGGCGAGCACGAGGAGCCACGCACCCGCACCCGCACCGAGCGCGAGCAGCGACAGGCCCGACGGCTGAAGCACCGCGCCGACCACGAACACCACCGCCATGGCGAGCGCCGTGGTGGCAGGCATCCGTATCGCCACCGCGAGCGCGTCGAGCACGATTGCGAGAGCCGCTCCGAACACCACGAACAGGAAGACCAGCTCGGGCAGTTCGCGCGCCGGAACGCCCTGCGACTGGATCGCATCGAACGCCGCACCGAACCGCACCTGGAACTCGGCGACCGAGCGGCTCGTGGGAATGAACCCGAGCACGCTCTGCTGGCGCGAGAACGCGAGCTGGATGACCACGACGAACACGACGACATTCGCGACCGTCGCCTGCCACGCGGCCAGACCGACCGTGCGCAGGGCCGCCGGAACAGCCAGGAACAGCGCGGCCGTGCCGATCAGCGCCCACCACCAGCCGATGCCCTGCATGAGCCCGACGAGCGCGATGCTCGCCGTGACGACCTCGAGCAGCAGCCCGCCGGCCAGCGGCCACGCGCCACGACGAAGAGCCCCGACACCGCGTGCGGCATCGCGCCGCCGGTCAAACATGACGACCCCCGACGAAGCCGGCCCGCGCGCGCCCGCGCTGGGCCTCCGCCGCGCGCGCCCATGCGGCCGGGGCGTCGACCCCGGCGTCCGCGTCGACGCACACCCAGCCGCCCGCCTCGAGCGATGCTCGAGCCGTGCGAGCCGTCGCCGACATCAGGAACGCGACAGCCGGGTCCGCGAACCGGCGCAGCGGCACGACGTCGCGCCACGACTCGGCCGGGGCATCCACGAGCACGAGGAACACCGGCGAGCCCCCGCCGCCGGCGCGCAGCGAGAGCGAGAGCCGCCCGGCATAGTCGCCGTCATTCTCACGGCCCTGTTCGAGAGCGGCGAGCTGCGCGAGCAGCACGTGGTCGCCGCCCGGGAGCTCGTACACGCCGCTCAACCGTCGCGGTCCCGTCTCATGCACGCCGACGAGGTAACCGAGTTCGAGCAGATGGGTGCAGATGGATGCCGTGAGCTCGACGGCGCGCTCGAAGTCGTCGGAGGCGGCGTCGTGCGTGTGCACGGTGTCGAGCAGCACCCACGCCTCGGGGTTGCTGCGCTGCTCCTCCTGCCGGACCATGAGCTTGCCCGTGCGCGCACTCGCCCGCCACTGCACCCGCCGGAGCGCATCGCCCGGCCGATAGTCACGCGGGATCACCTCGTCGGCGCTCGGGATCGAATGCCGCACGAGCTCGGGGTCGTGACCTTCCCCGCGCGCCTGCTCTGGGCCGCCGCGGCCGAGCGGAACAGCCCGAGGGGTGACGAGCAGCACCTTCGACTCCCCCACCGCGTAGCCGCAGCGCGCAAGCCCGAACGGGTCGCTGCGCTGCACCCTGAGCGGCCCGAGCAGGTACGCGCCACGGCGGCCGGCACGAGCGGTGTACCGCAGCGTGGCCGCATCGCCGGGGGCGAGAGACGGGAATGCGCGCGGCGCGATCGCGCCCACTTCGGCCGGTGCTGCGTCGAACCAGGAGAACGCGGGCGCGGGCCTGCTCGACTCGTTGCGCACCTCGAGGCGCACCTGCGCGCCGTCGCCCGCCGGAACCGAGTCGGGCGCGTAGCTGCGCCGCACCGTGAGCCAGGGCCGGTCGAAGGCGACCGCGAGCATCGCCGCAAGCGGCGTCAGCGTCAGCAGCAATCCGGCGAACAGCAGATCGACGCGCCCGAACCAGCCCGCTCCTGCCAGCGCGAGGACCCCGCACGCGCCGACGACCCATCCGCGCAGCGTGGGGACGGGTCGAGACATGACGCGATCAGCGCCCCGACGGGATCGGCGTCGCGTCGACGATGCGCTGCACGATCTCGGCGACGAGCGACGCCGCATCGTGCTGCTTGCCGAGCGCGCGACTCGTCGGCAGCAGGCGGTGCCCGAGCACCGGCACGGCGAGCGCGTCGATGTCGTCGGGCAGCACGAACTCGCGGCCCTCGATCGCTGCGCGCGCCTTGGCGGCGCGCACGAGCTGCAGCGTGGCGCGCGGGCTCGCCCCGAGCCGGATGTCCTGGTCGTCGCGAGTCGCCCGGGCGATGGCGACCGCGTACTGCTTCACCGCGGACGAGGTGAACACCGCGCGCACGCCCGCCATCAGCTGACCGAGCGTCGTCAGGTCGACGACGGGCTCAAGGGCATCGATCGGATTCGCCGTCTCGCGCGCCCCGAGCATCTCGATCTCGCTCGCCGCGTCGGGGTACCCCATCGCGATCCGTGCCATGAAGCGGTCGCGCTGGGCCTCGGGCAGCGCGTACGTGCCCTCCATCTCGACCGGGTTCTGGGTCGCGACCACGATGAAAGGGCTCGCGAGGCGATAGGTGTGGCCATCGACGGAGACCTGACGCTCCTCCATCGCCTCGAGCAGAGCCGACTGCGTCTTCGGGCTCGCGCGGTTGATCTCGTCGCCGATCACGATGTTCGCGAACACGGCGCCCGGCTTGAACTCGAACTCGCGCGTCGCCTGGTTGAAGACGCTCACACCGGTCACGTCGCTCGGCAGCAGATCGGGGGTGAACTGGATGCGCGTGACCGAGCCGTCGATCGCCTTGGCGAGCGACCGGGCGAGCATGGTCTTGCCGACCCCCGGAACGTCTTCGATGAGCAGGTGCCCTTCCGCGAGCAGCACTGTGAGCGCGGTCACGACCTGATCGTGCTTGCCGTCGATGACGTTCTCGATGCTCTCGACGATGCGCGTCGCCGTGTCGAACAGGGCGGGCGGCTCGATCGACTCGACCGGACCGGGAGCGGGCGACGGCATCGTGGTCATCGCGACGCCACCGCCTCGATCACCGCGCGTGGCACGTACGGCGTGACATCGCCGCCGAGGGTGATCACCTGTCGCACCAATGTGCTCGACACCTGGGCGTTCTCCGGCTTGGGCAGCATGAACACCGTCTCGACGCCCGCGAGGTGCTCGTTGACGATGGCCATAGGAGTCTCGTACACCAGATCGGTCTGCGACCGGAGCCCCTTGACCAAGGCGATCGCCCCTAATCGAATGCAGTAGTCGGCGAGCAGCCCGGAGCCGAACGAGTCGACGGTCACGGTGCCGGCGAACGCGGCATCCGCCACGGCCTTCTCGATCACCGCCACACGTTCCTCGGCCGTGAACAGACCGCCCGGCTTTTCGGGGTTGTGAACCACCACGACGCGCACCTCGTCGAACAACCTGGCCGCCCGTTCGATGACGTCGAGATGCCCGAGAGTGATCGGGTCGAACGAGCCTGGGACGACGGCGACTGCGTTCATAGGCTTTCAGCCTAATCGCGCCGACGTGACCGTGGGGGTGCGTTGTGAGCCGAACTCAGCCCTTCGAAAGGAATTGCCGCTCGCTTTCGTCGAGCCGCCGGGCGACCGCCTCTTTCAGCGGTGTGTGCAGGCGCAGAGTCGGATCGGCGTCGATGACGGGTGCCGCAGCCGCCCGGGCGTCGGCGATCAGGTCGCCGTCGATCGCCACGCGCAGAAGGCGGAGCGAGGAGCGGCCGCCGGACTGGCGCGCACCGAGCACGTCGCCCTCGCGGCGCAGTTCGAGGTCGACCTGCGCAAGTTCGAAACCGTCGAGCGTGTTCGCCACGGCTTCGACGCGGTCACGAGCCAACGAGTCCTGCGGAGCGTAGCTCACGAACAGGCAGACGCCGGGTACGTCGCCGCGGCCGACACGGCCGCGCAGCTGGTGCAGCTGGCTGACACCGAAGCGGTCGGCGTCGAGCACGATCATGGTCGACGCGTTGGGCACGTCGACACCGACCTCGATCACCGTGGTGGCGACGAGCAGCGCGAGCTCGCGGCGCCCGAACGCCACCATCACGGCGTCTTTCTCATCGGCGGACATGCGCCCATGGAGCACCCCCATCGGCACCCCCTCGAGCGCCGGGTTGTGCTGCAGCGATGCGAACACGTCGGCCACGTTGGCGCGAGGCGGTGCCGCAGCGGATTCCTCGCCCGCGGCGCCCTGCACCGTCTGCTCGTCGACCTCGGCGCCGCCGCTGTCTTCCACCTCGCGTGGACTGATCGCAGGGCAGACGACGTACACCTGGCGCCCCCTGTCGATCTCCTCCCTGGCGCGGCGCCACACGTTGTTGATCCAGTTCGGCTTCTCGGCGAGAGGCACGACGAAGCTCTCGATGCCCTGACGGCCGCTCGGCAACTGCCGGATCGTCGAGATGTCGAGGTCGCCGAACACCGTCATCGCGACCGTGCGCGGAATCGGGGTCGCCGTGAGCACGAGCAGGTGCGGCGTCGTCTTGCCCTTCGCACGCAGGGTCTCGCGCTGCTCGACGCCGAAGCGATGCTGCTCATCGACGACGACGAGCCCGAGGTCGAAGAACTCGACCGCATCGGCGAGCAGGGCGTGGGTGCCGACGACGATGCGCGCCTGCCCGGACACGATGCGCAGGAGCGCCTTCTTACGCTGCGCCGCGCTGAGCTGCCCGGTGAGCAGCGTCGGCATCAGCTCGGCCGACAGGTCGGGGCCGAGAGCGCGCACGATCGAGCGCAGGTGCTGGGCCGCGAGAACCTCGGTCGGTGCGAGGAGCGCCGACTGCCCGCCGGAATCGGCGACCGTCGCCATCGCCCGCACGGCGACCAGAGTCTTACCGCTGCCCACTTCGCCCTGGATGAGCCGATTCATCGGGATGTCGCGCGCCAGGTCGAATGCGATCTCGGCCCCGACGAGGCCCTGATCGGCCGTGAGCTCGAAAGGCAGCGCCTCGTCGAGACGCTCGGCGAAACCCCCGGGAAGGGCACGGCGGGGCACGGTGTGCGCCGTGCGGCTCACCGCACGCTGCTGCAGCAGTGCTGCCTGCAGAACGAACGCCTCATGGAACCGCAGGGTGTCGCGGGCCCGACGCCAGTCGGTGTCGGTGACCGGCGCGTGGATCAGCCGCAGGGCGTCGAAGAAGCCGAGCAGCCCGTGCTGGCGCCGCACCTCGTCGGGCAACGGGTCGAGCACATCGGCTTCGTCGAGCACCTCGAGTGTCTGCGTCACGGTCTTCTCGACCGTCCAGCTGGGAATGGACGCCGTCGCCGGGTACACCGGCACCGGCTCCATCGCCCACTGCTTCGCACGGTCTTCGTCGACCGCCGGATCGGGCATCGGGTCGTCGTCGTCGAAGAGCCGGATCTCGGGGTGGGTGAGCTGCGCCTCGCCCTTGAACCGCGAGACCTTGCCCGAGAACATGCCGCGCGCACCGCGCCGCAGCTGATTCTCGCGCCAGGGCTGATTGAAGAACGTGGCCGTCATCTCGCTGCGCCCGTCGCCGATCACGACGGTCTGGATCGTGCCGCGGCGCGTCTTGAACGACTTGCTCGTGACTCGCAGCACGGTCGCCACCACGGTCGCGACCTCGCCGTCGGGCAGCTCGTCGAGCGGGGTCGGCTCGCCGCGATGTGCATAGCGCCGCGGGTACTGCGCGAGCAGGTCGGCGACCGTCACGATGCCCCAGGCCTTCTGGAAGGCCGTCGCCGCGCGGCCGCCCACCACCGCGCTGAGCTTGCTGTCGAGGCCGACCATGCGTCCAGAGTAGAACACAGCTACGACATCATGGGGCAGACGCTAGCGTGTGAGCTATGACCCGCATCATCGCCGGCGCGGCGGGCCGCGTCACCCTCGCGGTGCCGAAGGCCGGAACGCGCCCGACGAGCGACCGCGTGCGAGAGGCACTGTTCTCGGCGCTCTCCGCCCGCGACGTCCTTACCGACGCCCGCGTGCTCGACCTCTACGCGGGGTCGGGTGCGCTCGGTCTCGAGGCACTGAGCCGCGGTGCGGCCTCCATCGTGCTGGTCGAGCGCAACGGCGGCGCATCCCGCGTCGCGCGGGCGAACGCGGGTCTCGTCCTGCGCGCACTCGGCGGTCGCCTGAACACCACGGAAGCGTCACCCGCCAGCGTCGTGACGAGCCCCGTCTCGTCCTATCTCGCGACCGCTCGTGGGCCGTTCGATCTCGTGTTCAGCGACCCGCCCTATGAACTGTCGGAAGACGAGACCGCCGCCGACCTCACGGCGCTCGTACCGCTGCTCGCACCGGGAGCTCTCGTCGTCGTCGAACGATCGTCGCGCTCCCCCGAGCCGCGCTGGCCCGAGGGGCTCGGTGCGCAGGCGCCGAAGAAGTACGGCGAGACCACGATCTGGTTCGCCGAGCGCGGCTAACTGAGGCGGCCGTCCCACTGGGCGTAGGGATCCCAGCCCCCCAGCTCGTCGAATACGCTGCCGGACACCAGCAGGCGACCGACACCGGGGGCGACAGCGCCGATCCGGAGGAAACCGTCGGGCAGCGGCACATCGGCCGGGAAGGTGGCGAGCAAGGAGTGGTCCTCACCGCCCCGCAGCTGGTCGTCGCCGAGGGCGTCGAACTCGATGTCGACGACGGATGCTCGCGCCAGGCGGCGAGCGTCGAGAGCCAAGCCGTCGCTCACGTCCATCATGGCCGTGGCCCCGGCATCCGCCGCCACCACACCGAGCGCGATCGGCGGCATGGGGCGCAGCTGACGCGCCACGGCGTGGGCATCCGTCCCTCTGGCCGCCTCGAGACCCGACTCGAACAGCAGCGCGATCCCGCGCGCGGCGACGCCGAGCTCTCCTGCGACGGCGACGACGTCGCCGGGCCGCGCGCCGGACCGCCGCACCGGTCGCCGGCCGTCGAGGTCACCGAACGCGGTCACGGCGATCGTGAAGACATCCGAGGTCGACAGATCGCCGCCGACGACGCCGCAGCCCGGGGCGAGCTCAGCGCACGCCAGCCGCAGACCGTCCGCCACGCCCTCGAGCACGTCGACCTGCGTGTCCTGCGGCGCCGCGATCGCGACGACGAGTGCGGTCGGGCGAGCGCCCATCGCCGCGACATCGGAGAGATTGGTCGCGGCGGCCTTCCAGCCGAGATCCGTCGGCGTGCTGAACTCCCACCGGAAGTCCGGCCCGTGCACGAGCATGTCGGTCGTCACGACGTAGCGGCCGTCCGGCGCTGCGAGCACGGCGGCATCGTCGCCGGGACCGAGGAGCGCAGCATCCGCCGCGGGCAGCCGCGGGAAGATCCGCGCGAGCACTGCCGCCTCGCCGAGCCCTGCGAGCGTCGTGCGCGCATCAGCGCTCTCCGCCGCCGTCGGGTGGTCCGATAGGGGCCGCTCAGCTTGCGCCATAACGACAACGCTAGCGTTGCTGATCGAGATGTCCCGCCTTCGTGTCACCCTCGCCGCCCTCGTGGCCGCCGCCCTCGTCGCCGTGCTCGCCGGGTGCACGCCCACCGTCGCCATGGACTCCGCCCCGCATGCCAACGACCCCCAGTGCGCATCGGTGACGGTCGAACTGCCCGACTCGGTGGCCGGCAAGAAAGAGGACCACACCAATGCTCAGGCGACCGGCGCATGGGGGAACCCCGTCGTCGTGCAGCTGCGCTGCGGTGTGGCCCCGCTGGGGCCCACGACCCAGCCGTGCGTCACGGTGAGCAGCGGCCAGGACTCGGTCGACTGGGTCCTCACGAACAACCCCGACTCGACGGTGCTCACCTACGTCACCTACGGCCGTACGCCCGCTGTCGAGGTGACCATTCAGCACGGCAAGGGCGGCGTCAGCGACGCCAACGTGCTGCCCGACCTCGCGCAGGCCGTCGCGACGATTCCGCAGTCAAAGGTGCACAAATGCGACGCGGCGGGCGACGCGCAATAGGCGTGCCAGCTCAGCCCTCGTCGAGTGCCAGCGAGATGAGCTCGTCGATGAGCGCCGGGTAGGCGAGCCCTGACGCCTCCCAGCACTTGGGGTACATCGAGATCGGCGTGAACCCCGGCATGGTGTTGATCTCATTGATGACCCAGCCTGCATCGGTCAAGAAGAAGTCGACGCGCGACAGGCCCTCCGCCCCGATCGCCTCGAAGGCGCGCACGGCGAGATCCTGCATCTCGGCGAGCTGCGCGTCGTCGAGTCGCGCAGGGCACTGCAGGTCGACGCCGTCGCCGCCCAGGTACTTGCCCTCGAAGTCGTAGAACTCGCGCCCGGTGAGCACGACCTCGCCGGCGACGGACGCCCGGGGGCGACGGCCGCCCGGGCTGCCGAGCACGGCGATCTCGATCTCGCGGCCGACCAGCGTCGGCTCGATCAGCGCGCGCGAGTCCTCGATGAGGGCCGCCTCGACGACCGCGGCGAGCTCCGAAGCATCCGTCGCCTTGCCGACACCGACGCTCGATCCCGCCCGCGCGGGCTTCACGAAGACCGGATAGCCGAGCGACTCGGCCGCGTCTTCAACAGCCTCACGGTCTTCAGCCCACTGGCGCCGCGACACGATCGACCAGGGCGCCACCGGCAGTCCCGCCGCGACGAACGCCGTCTTCATGTAGTGCTTGTCCATCCCGAGCGAGCTCGCGAGCACGCCCGACCCGACGAACGGCAGGTCGACCAGCTCGAGCATGCCCTGCACGGTGCCGTCCTCGCCCCACCTGCCGTGCAGGATCGGGAAGACGACGTCGACCTTCACCGCCCGCGACGACCCGTCAGGAGCGATGACGGTCAGCTCGCGTGAGCTCGCCTCCGCGGGCCAGAGCACGCGGCTGCCGTCATCGTGAACCTCGGGCATGCGCCCGTCGCCCATGAAGTAGTCGGCGGGGTCCGTCGAGCCGAGAACGTAGCCGCCGGCGCGGGTGATGCCGATCGGCAGAATGTCGTACTTCTCAGGGTCGAGGGCCCCGATCACCCCGCCCGCGGTCGCGACCGACACCGAATGCTCGCTCGAACGCCCACCGAAAAGCAGTGCCAGTGCGAGCTTGCGCGTCATGCGAGTTCCTTTCGCCCGTGGGCTCGTCGTCGGTGGTGAGGTGGGGAGCCATGTCCCGCGGCTTGAGCGTACCGGCCAGGACGCGAGAAACCTGCTCGACGATCGGCATCTGCACGTCCCGCGCGTGAGCAAGAGCGAGAACCGGGTCGACGGATGCGAGGCCCTCGGCCGTCTGATCCATCTGCCGCACGACCTCGTGCAGCGCGTAGCCCTGCCCGAGCAGCCGGCCGGCGGTGTTGTTCCGCGACAGCGGCGACTGGCACGTCGCGATCAGATCGCCCAGGCCGGCGAGCCCCGACAGCGTGTCACGCTGAGCGCCGTATGCCACCGCGAAATCGGTCATCTCGACGAGCCCGCGCGTGATGATCGACGCCTTCGTGTTCTCGCCATAGCCCACACCGTCGACGATGCCGATCGCGACCGCGATCAGGTTCTTGAGCACCCCGCCGAACTCGGTGCCGATCACATCGTTGTTGACGAAGGAGCGGAAGTAGCCGTTCGTCGCAGCCAGCGCGACCTCGTGAGCCGTCTCGAGGCTCGATGAGGCGACGACCGCGGCCGTGGGCTGCTCCTTCGCGATCTCGAGCGCGAGATTCGGGCCGGAAGCCACTGCAATGCGATCGAGGTCGATCTCGAGCACGTCGGCGATGACCTCGGTCATGCGCTCGTTCGTGCTCTTCTCGATGCCCTTCATCAGACTCACGACAGGCACGCCCGCGGGCAAAAGCGGCTTCAGCGCGCGCAGATTGTCGCGCAGCGCCTGGCTCGGCACCGCCACGTACAGCTGCTCAGCGCCGCGCAGGGAGTCCCGCAGGCTGCTGGTTGCGGTGATCGTGGGCGGCAGGTTGACGCCGCGCAGGTACTGCGTGTTGCGGTGCGTCTCGCGAAGCTCCCTCGCGACCTCGGGCCGCCGCGCCCAGATGGTGACCTCGGCACCGCCGTCGGCGAGCACCTTCGAGAACACCGTGCCCCAGCTGCCCGCCCCCAGCACCGTGACGCGCTTATGGGGCTGCTTCTTAGGGCTCAATGCGGCCGGTCTCGCTCTGCCCGTGCAGGGACGGGTCCCAGCGATGCGCCGGGGCCTTGTCGCCGCGCAGCTTCTCCAGCTCGGCCGTGATCGCGCCCATGATCTTCTCCGTCGCGTCGGCGAGCAGGTGCTGGTCGATCGGCTTGCCCTCGAACTCGGAGAGGTCGACCGGCTTGCCGATGGCGAAATCGATCGGATGCCTGCGCAGCAGATTGATCTTCTTGGCGTAGCGCCCCATCAGCGCCTGGGTCCCCCAGTGCGCCACAGGGATCACCGGAATGCCCTGCTCCAGCGCGATGCGCGCGGCACCGTTCTTGCCGCGCATCGGCCACATGTCGGGGTCGCGCGTGAGCGTGCCCTCCGGGTAGACGACCACGATGCGCTCGGCGCGCGCGATCTCGCGCGCCGCCGCGAGCGGCGACGGGCCCTTCGCCGCGGCCGAGCCGGCGCGCTCGACCGGGACCTGACCGCTGCGACGCAGGAACCAGCCGACCACCGGAATCTTGAACAGGCTCGCCTTGGTGAGGAACCGCGGGATCCGGCCGAGGCGATAGAGCATCATGCCGACGATCACCGGGTCGATCTCGCTGTAGTGATTCGGCGCGATGACGAATGCGCCGCGCTCAGGAATCCGCTCGGGGTGAGCGACGCGGAATTTCACGCTGCCGCCGAGCAGACCGAAGCAGACCCACGCCATCAGCCAGAAGATCGAAGGCCGACGGGTCTCTTTCAGAGCCACCCCTAGGCCTCGAGCACGAAGTCCGCACCGAGCGCGCGCAGCTTGGCGATGAAGTTCTCGTAGCCGCGCGCGATGATGCCGACGTTGCTCACGGTCGAGCTGCCCTCAGCCGAGAGCGCCGCGATCAGGTGGCTGAAGCCGCCGCGCAGGTCGGGTACGACCACGTCGGCCGCGTGAAGGTCCGTCGGCCCGACGATGACCGCGGAGTGGTTGAAGTTGCGCTGGCCGAAGCGGCACTCCGCCCCGCCAAGGCACTCGCGGTGCAACTGGATGTGCGCGCCCATGTCGACGAGGGCATCGGTGAAGCCGAATCGCTGTTCATACACAGTCTCGTGCACGATCGACACGCCTTCGGCCTTCGTGAGCGCAACCACGAGCGGCTGCTGCCAGTCGGTCATGAAGCCGGGGTGCACGTCGGTCTCGATGATGACCGGCTTGAGCTTGCCGCCCGGGTGGTAGAAGCGGATGCCGTTGTCGTTGATCTCGAACGCGCCACCGACCTTGCGGAAGACGTTGAGGAACGTCAGCATCTCCGACTGGCGTGCGCCGCCGACGAAGATGTCGCCCTCGGTCGCGAGCGCGGCAGCGGCCCAGCTGGCGGCCTCGTTGCGGTCGAACAGGGCGGTGTGGCTGAAGCCCTCGAGACGCTCGACACCCTCGATGCGGATGACCCGGTCAGTGTCGACCGAGATGATCGCCCCCATCTTCTGGAGGATGTTGATCAGGTCCATGATCTCGGGCTCGACGGCAGCCCCGCGCAGCTCGGTCGTGCCCTCGGCACGCACCGCCGTGAGGAGCACCTGCTCAGTCGCCCCGACGCTCGGGTACGGCAGCTCAATCTTCGCGCCCTTGAGGCCGTTCGGGGCAGTGAGGCGGATGCCCTGCGGCTGCTTGTCGACGACCGCGCCGAAGCGGCGCAGGCCCTCGAGGTGGAAATCGATCGGACGGTCGCCGATGCGGCAGCCGCCGAGATCGGGGATGAACGCCTCGCCGAGACGGTGGAGCAGCGGGCCGCAGAACAGGATCGGAATCCGGCTCGAGCCGGCGTACGCGTCGATCACCTCGAAGTGCGCGCTCTCGACGTTCGACGGGTCGAGGAGGATCGTGTCCGCCCCGACGCTCGTCACCTTGACGCCGTGGACCTCGAGTAGTCCCTTCACGACGCGGACGTCGCTGATTTCGGGGACGCTGCGCAGCTCGCTCGGAGTCTCACCGAGAAGCGAGGCCACCATCGCCTTGGTGACGAGGTTCTTGGCACCCTTGAGCTCAATGCGGCCCTTGAGCGGACGGCCACCGCGGACGGTGATCCGTTCGGCGGTGAGGCCGACGCTGGCGCCTGCGGCCTGTGCGTCTTCGACGAGAGTATTCACGTGGCTCCCTGGTTGTTTGTTGGCCCTACTGGGCTCTCGCGGGAAGGGTCTTGGGAAGCCACCCGGCACGGCGAGCTTCGAAATCGGTGACTGCCGACTCGTTGCGGAGGGTCAGACCGATGTCGTCGAGCCCCTCCATCAGACGCCAGCGAGTGTAATCGTCGATGTCGAAGGCGACGGTCAGGTCGCCCGCGAGCACCTCGCGTGTCTCGAGATTCACCGTCAGCTCGGCGCCCTCGTTCGCCTCGATGTACGCCCACAGCTTTTCGATGTCGGACTCGGCGACGACGCCCGTCAGCAGCCCCTGCTTGCCCGAGTTGCCGCGGAAGATGTCACCGAAGCGAGGGGCGAGCACGACCTTGAAGCCCCAGTCGCGCAACGCCCAGACGGCGTGCTCGCGCGAGGAGCCCGTGCCGAAATCGGGGCCGGCGACCAGGATCTGAGCGTTCTGGTACTGAGGCTGGTTGATCACGAAGTCGGGGTTCTGACGCCACGCGTAGAACAGCGCGTCGTCGAAACCGGTCTTGGTGACTCGCTTGAGGAAGACCGCGGGGATGATCTGGTCGGTGTCGACGTTGGAGCGCTTGAGCGGCGCCGCGACGGCGGTCAGAGTTGCGAACTTGTCCATGGCTCAGGCACCCACCGTCGCGTCGTCGGAAACCGGGCTGCCGGCATCCGTCTGGTCGAGATCCCACGGACTCGACAACGTGCCGCGAATCGCGGTCGCCGCCGCGACGACAGGCGAGACCAGGTGTGTGCGGCCGCCCTTGCCCTGCCTGCCCTCGAAGTTGCGGTTGCTCGTCGAGGCGCACCGCTCGCCGGGGGCGAGCTGGTCCGGGTTCATTCCGAGGCACATCGAACAGCCGGCGAAGCGCCACTCGGCGCCGAACTCCTCGAAGACCTTGTCGAGGCCCTCGGCCTCGGCCTCGATACGCACGCGGGCCGAGCCGGGCACGACCATGACGCGCACGCCGTCGGCCTTCTTCTTGCCCTTGACGACCGACGCGAAGGCGCGCAGGTCCTCGATCCGGCTGTTGGTGCACGAGCCCATGAAGACAGCGTCGACCCGGATGTCTTTCAGCGGGGTTCCCGCAGCGAGATCCATGTACTCGAGCGCACGCTCGGCGTTGGCCCGTGCGTTCGGGTCGGCGATCGTCGTGGGATCCGGAACCGACCCGGACAGCGAAACACCCTGCCCCGGGTTCGTGCCCCACGTGACGAACGGCTCGAGCGCATCGGCGTCGATGTCCACCTCGGCGTCGAAGACGGCGCCGTCGTCGGTGGGCAGCGTCTTCCAGTACTCGACCGCCGCGTCCCACTCAGCGCCTCGCGGCGCGTGCGGGCGCCCTTCGAGGTACGCGAACGTCGTCTCGTCGGGCGCGACCATACCGGCGCGCGCGCCCGCCTCGATCGACATGTTGCAGATGGTCATGCGCCCCTCCATGGAGAGGGAGCGGATTGCGCTGCCGCGGTATTCCAGCACGTAGCCCTGGCCGCCGCCGGTACCGATCTTCGCGATCACCGCGAGGATGATGTCTTTCGCCGTGACACCGGGGCGCAGTGCGCCCTCGACGTTGATCGCCATGGTCTTGAACGGCTTGAGCGGCAGAGTCTGCGTCGCGAGCACGTGCTCGACCTCGCTCGTGCCGATTCCGAAGGCCATCGCGCCGAACGCACCATGGGTCGATGTGTGGCTGTCACCGCAGACCACGGTGACGCCCGGCATCGTGAGGCCGAGCTGCGGGCCGACGACGTGCACGATGCCCTGCTCGAGATCGCCGAGCGAGTGCAGGCGAATGCCGAACTCTTCCGCGTTCTTGCGGAGGGTCTCGATCTGAGTGCGGCTCGTGAGATCGGCGATCGGCTGGT
The DNA here is from genome assembly GCF_042651345.1 of Gryllotalpicola reticulitermitis. Taxonomy (NCBI): domain Bacteria; kingdom Bacillati; phylum Actinomycetota; class Actinomycetes; order Micrococcales; family Microbacteriaceae; genus Gryllotalpicola; species Gryllotalpicola reticulitermitis. Next base: position 219,542 of record NZ_JBHSCN010000003.1, on the reverse strand, counting down.
CGATGCCGATGGTCGGGGTGTTGTGATCTTCGGTCGCGATCGTGAGGTCGGGGCGGCGCACGGGTCGCCCCGCCTGGCGCAGGCCGTCGAACGCCTGGGGGCTCGTGACCTCGTGCACGAGGTGCAGGTCGATGTAGATCAGGTCGGGCTGACCGTCCTCGCCCTTGACGACGAGGTGATCGTTCCAGACCTTCTCAGCCAGCGTGCGCGCCGATGCGTGCTGGAGGGTGTCGGTCATTGCTCTTTACTCCTTGATTCCTGCGGGTTCAGCCCAACACGAGACTCCGCGACGGGGAAGGCCAGAGAAGAAACTAGGCCCCGTCGCGGCAGGTAAGGAGGAGGCGCTCGCACGCGCCTGCTCGTGCGCCGCCGAAGGGGCGGCGCTCAAGAGTCTGAGCAGCCGACATGTTGTGAGGCTATCACCCTCGTTCGCGCGTCAGCCGCAGGCGGACGAGGCTCGCGACCGTGGCGAGAGCCATCGTCACGACGATGACGGCGAGCGAGGTCAGCGTTGAGAACTCCGGCGCCCACTCGACGGCGTGGCCGCCGTTGATGAACGGCACCTCGTTCTGATGCAGTGCCTCGGCCACCAGTTTGATGCCGATGAACGCGAGGATCACGGCGATGCCGTACTTGAGGTATTCGAGCTTCTCAAGCAGGTGACCGAGCAGGAAGTAGAGCTGCCGAAGACCCATGAGCGCGAACACGTTGGCCGAGAACACGAGGAACGGGCTGCGTGTGATGCCGAAGATCGCGGGGATCGAGTCGAGGGCGAAGAGCAGATCGGTTGTTCCGAGCGACACGAACACGAGGAGCATCGGAGTGAACACGCGGCGGCCGTCGACGGTAGTGCGCAGCTTGTTGCGCTCGTAGACGTTGCCGATTCGCAGGCGGTGCTTGAGGTAGCGGATGACGGGGCCGCCGGCATCCGATTCATCGCCGCTCCCCGCGCTGCCTCCCTCCTCTTTATTGAGCGCTTGCCGGATCGCCGTGTAGAGCAGGAAGGCGCCGAAGAGGTAGAAGATCCAGCTGAAGGTGGCGATGAGTCCTGCGCCGAGCACGATGAAGACGCCGCGGAAGATCAGCGCGAGGATGATGCCGACCATCAGGGCTTCCTGCTGGTACTTGGGCGGAACCGCGAACCGCCCCATGATCAGCACGAAGACGAAGAGATTGTCGATCGACAGCGAGTACTCGGTCAGCCATCCGGCGATGAATTGGCCGGCCGGGTCTCCCCCGCCGACGAAGTGCAGCGCGGCGGCGAAGAGCAGGGCGAGGACCACGTAGAACGCGATCCACAGGCCGCTCTCGCGCGGGCTCGGCACATGCGGGCGCAGATAGGCGAGCGTGAGATCGCCGGCGAGGATCAGGATGAGCACGCCGTACGAGGTGAACTCGAACCAGAGCGGGATGTCGGGACTCACGGTCGCCTTTCGGGGTCGTTGAAACGGCTCCGAAAGTCTCTCCCGCACCGATGGTGCCGCCGCGCCCGGAGTGGCTGCCCGCGTGGGCACCGACCCGTGATGACGATCGCGACGTCGTGGGATACTCCCCTTCGACCCGCTCAGACTATCGCGCCGTGAGGCCCGCTCGGATGTCGGTGGTGAGATCTACCGTTGGCGCATGGACGTCATCATGCTTCCGGGGTACTGGCTTCGTGGCACTTCGTGGGACGAGGTCGAGCCGATCATCGCAACCGCGGGCCACGTTCCGCATCCGTTGACCCTTCCGGGGCTCGACCCTGACGCGAAGGTCGCCGACACGAGCCTGCAGACTCAGATCGATGCGGTGGTCGCGGCGATCGACGGCTTCGCCAAGCCAGTCGTGCTGGTGGCCCATTCGGGCGCGAGCGTCGCTGCGAACGGTGCAGTCGACGCGCGGCCCGACAAAGTGAGCCGGGTCGTCTATGTCGACACGCTGCCGATGCCCGAGCGGGGCGTGAGCGAGTCGGAATATCCCGCCGACGGCGACGCAGTGCCGCTGCCCGACTTCGGCCTCTTCGACGAACGTGAGCTGAAAGACCTGACGCCCGAGCAGTTCGAACGCTTCCGCTCACTCGCCGCACCCGAGCCGCTCGGCGTGGTCACCGCGCCGATCGAGCTCCACGACGCGCGTCGGCACGAGGTTCCGATCACCATGATCTGCACCTCGATGCCGTCGAGCGTGGCGAAGGGGTTCATCGAGCAGCACCACCCGTGGGTGTCGGAGCTCGAGCAGTTCCGAGAAATCTCGTGGGTCGACATCGACACGGGTCACTGGCCACAGTTCACCCGACCTCGCGAGCTCGGCGATGCTATCGTCGCGGCACTCGCCTGATCCATCGAGGGCCCCGCTCCGGTGAGCCGGCGAGTGCCGCTTGCGCGGCGTGATCGGTAGTGTGCTGGCCGTGCCTGATTCCCCGGTGGTGACCCTTCGCGCCCGCAGTGACTCCGACGCGGACGTGCTGTTCTCTCTCGCCGCCGACCTCACGACGTGGGAGGAGCGCGGCCCGGACTTTCCGGCTCCGCTGACGCGCGCCGCCTACGACGCGCGGCTCGCCGCCGAATCGGAGACGGCAGGGCCAAGCATCCGTTTCGTCATCGAGGTCGACGGCGCTCCCGTGGGCAGCGCCGGTCTCTTCAATGTCGACCACCTGGCTCGCCATGCCGAGGTCGGGATCGCGCTGGTCGCCGACGCGCGCGGCCGAGGGATCGGCACGACAGCGCTCTCCCAGATCGTCGACTTCGCGTTCGTGCGCTGCAATCTGCGGCGCGTGCATCTCGAGGTGATCTCGTCGAACGTCGGTGCCGTGCGCGCGTACGAGAAGGCCGGATTCGTGGTCGAAGGGCGCCTGCGTGAACACGCCTGGGTTCGCGGCCACTACGAGGACATCATCTTGATGGGGCTGCTGCGCTCCTGAGCTGCCCCGCCCTGCGCCTCAGGCGCGGTCGTGCAGAGTGATCTGGTAGCCGTCGGGGTCCGCGAAGGTGAAGGTGCGCCCGAACGGGCCGTCGATCGGCGCCGCGACGATGGTGTGGCCGTCGGCGACGAGCGCGTCGTGAATGGCCTGTACGTCGGTGGCGTGAAGCCAGATCGCCGCTCCGATGCCGGGTTGCGATACGGACGCGAGGTCGGTGCCGGGAACGATGTCGCGCAACGCGAAGGCGATCGGCTTCGTCTCGAAGACGACGGCGTGCGGCGGGCCGGCCTGCGACCGGACGAGGCCGAGGTAGTGCTCGTAGAACGCCTGAGATGCGTCGAGATCGCGTACTTGCAGTGAGATGAAGTCAGGGCCGGTGACGGGCATGATGGCGCCTCTTTCTGTCGTGTCAGTTCTCTGACATAGCTCACCGTATGTCAGAATCCTGACATGCGTCAAGACGGAGTTCACCTCGACAGCTCACTGGGGTACCTGCTCAAGGAGGCGTCGAGCACCCTTCACGCGGCAATGGAAGCCGTGCTGCGCCCGCTCGGGATGACGATCACGCACTACTCGTGCCTCGAGCTGCTCGCACAGCGACCCGGCCTCTCCAACTCCGAGCTCGCGCGGGGCACCTTCGTCACCCGTCAATCGATGAACGTGCTGCTGCAGGCCCTCGAGCGCGACGGCTACGTCACCCGACCGGCCGAGGAGCGCGTCGGCAAGGTGCTGCCCGCGCGCCTCACGCCACGAGGGCGCCGCAGCCTGGAGGAAGCGACGGTGGCCGTCCGCGCCGTCGAGATCAGGATGCTGAGCGGCATGACCCCGGACGAGCAGTCCGTCGCCTACACCGCTTTGCAGAGCATGATCCGCTCGCTCCGCACCGGCCAAGGCGACGGCGACGGTGAGGGTGACGGCTTCATTCCGCCATCGTGAGCGCGAGCGCGATCCTGCGGCGGGGCGGCTTCGATCTCGACCGATACGAGCCCACGTCTCAGAGCACGGCCAGCGCCGCGTCACGCGCCTCGTCGAGCACCTGAGGTACGGGCATCCGTCGCAGTTCGTCGCTCATCAGCTCGAGCCCCCACGGGCCGTCGAAGCCGAGCTTGCGCACCTCGGCGACGAAGCTGCGCACGTCGAACGCGCCCTTGCCCGGCAGCAGGCGGTGGTCGAAGGTGTCCTCAAAGATCGAACCGATCGGAACAGGCAGCCCATCGCTGAGCTCCACGGCGACAATGTCCTGCGGCCGCACCAGCTCGGGCAACGTCGTGTAATCGAGCCCCACCCGGAACAGGTGCCAGATGTCGAGCATCATGCCGACTGCCGGGTGATCGAGTTCGGCGACCAGGCCGAAGGTGCGCGGATAATCGGCAAGAGCCGAGTCGGCTCCCGGTTCCAGCGCGATGCGAGTGCCGCAAGCGGATGCCTCGTCGCCGAGTCGCTGCAGTTCGGTCAGAACCGTATCCGTGTCAGCCGGCGCGTCCGCTGCACCGCCGCCGAGCTTGATGTGGTGCGCCCCGAGCGACTCGGCCGCATCGAGCAGCGCGGCTCGGTCCCGGTCCGAATCGCTTCGCGCGGGGCCGGCCGGTGCGAACCAGTCGCCGAGGAACTCGACTTCGGTGCGAGTCAGGCCCGCCTCGGCGATGAGCTCGCGCAGACCGCCGTAGCCGATCGTCTTGCGCGCGGCGAGCAGATCGGGCAGCCCGATGCCGATTCCGGTGAAACCCGATGCAGCCACCGCCCGCACCCGTTCGTCGATTGGCACGGGGCTCTCAGCAGCCGTTCGGCCGGGGCGGACATTCCCTGCGTGAGTCCAGCAGGTGGCGTGCAGCTCGGGTCCGCTCATGCTCCCATCATGCCGTCACGGATGCGGCACGGCACTGCTCGCCGCCTTCGCCACAACGTCGCCGAGCGGCCCTGTCGTAGCGAACCGTCACACCCGCGGCATGCCCCGACGGGTCGACGGGCCGTCGGTCCACGCTGTGGGCGTTGATAGCCTCGTCAGTTGTGTCGACGGCCGCGCTTGCTCCCTTACGGCACGCGCCGTTCCGGTGGCTGGCCGCGGCGCGCGCGGTCAATCAGCTCGGCAACGCGGTAGCGCCCATCGCGCTGGCCTTCGCCGTGCTCGACCTCGGCTTCTCGACGGCGCAGCTCGGCGTGGTCGTCGCCGCGCGGTCGATCCCGAACGTGGTCTTTCTTCTGGTCGGCGGGGTCATCGCGGACCGGATGTCTCGCCCCGTCGTCCTGATCGGATCCTCAGCGCTGTCGTTTCTCACTCAGGCGGCCGTCGCCGTCCTGGTGCTGGAGCGCGTGCACGGGCTCGGCTGGCTGATCGCACTCTCGGCGGCCAACGGGGCGCTGGCGGCGCTCGCTCGCCCCGCGTCATCAGCGATCACGCGCTATACCGTTCCTGCAGAGCGGCTGCGGCCGGCGATCGTGCTGCTCCGGCTGGGCGTGAACCTCGCCGCGGCCGTGGGTGCCGCTGCGGGTGCGGGGCTGGTCGCGTGGATCGGCTCGGGATGGGGCATCGCGGTCGACGCCGTGTCGTTCGCGGTAGCGGGCGGATGCTTCGCCGCGATGGAACTCGCCCTGCGGGGTGCCGCGGCCGATCCCCCGGGCGGCACGGCCGCGCATCCCCCCGAGAGACAGCATCCGTTGCGGGACCTCGCGGAAGGATGGCGCGAGGTCGCCTCGCGGGAGTGGATCTGGGTCATCGTCGCCCAGTTCCTCGTGCTCAATGCGTGTTTCTCCGGCATCCTCTCGGTCCTGGGCCCGGTGATCGCCGACGCGACCTTCGGGCGAGCGCAATGGGGGCTCATCATCGGAGCCGAGGCTCTCGGCCTCGTCGTGGGTGGATTTGTCGCGATGCGCTGGCGCCCACGACATGCCATCGGCGCGGGCGTGGCCGTGCTGGTCCTCTGGGCGGCACCGCTCGCCGTCCTCGGGCTCAGCCCGGAAGTACCGCTTCTCGTCGCACTGTTCTTCATCGCGGGCGCCGCGACCGAGCAGTTCGAGGTCGCGTGGGACGCTGCGCTCCAGCACCACGTTCCTCCCGACCGCCTCGCGCGGGTGTACTCCTACGACGCCCTCGGCTCGTTCGCCGCGATCCCCATCGGCCAGATCGTGGCCGGACCCCTCGCGGCGGCGTTCGGCGCGCGGGAAGTGATGGTGGGAGCATCCGTCGCCACCGTGCTCGTCACACTGGCCGCGCTCGCGCGCCGAAGCGTACGGACGGTCAAGGACGGGAATGAACCTCACGCTCACTGACCCGACGCGATCGCGATCAGGCCAGTGACGAGATCGTCGAGGGGACGGGCGGCGTCGACCTCGTGAGTGCACTCCGCCCGAAGCGCCGGCTCGACCTCGGCCAAGTCGGCGGCAATCATCGCGCGCTCCAGCGCGGTGCACCGGGCACAAAGCAAAAGCCCGCTTCCCCGGAAAACAAGGGAAGCGGGCTGTTGTGACCCCAGCGGGATTTGAACCCGCGTTACCGCCGTGAGAGGGCGACGTCCTAGGCCGCTAAACGATGGGGCCGGACTTGCTGCGCCCGTGAGCGCAACAAAGACGAGTTTACATGCCGGTCACCCCGGGTTCAAATCGCGGTGCTCAGTGCAACAGGAGGACTGCGCCGGGCACGACGGACAGCTCGAGAGGCGGCGGCCCGATCCGCTCGCCGTCCCCGTATGCGACAACCCCGTCGGCCTCGATGCGCACGTGCTGCACTCGCTCGATCCGCACTTCCGGCAGTTCCGTGTGCTCGCCGCGGAACACCTTGGGAAACACCCGCAGGAACCGTGGCTTAGACATCCGTTCGACGACGACCAGGTCGAGCAGGCCGTCGTCCATCGTCGCGGCGGGTGCGATGCGCATGCCGCCGCCGATCGACGAATGGTTCGCGACCGCCACCAGCATGGCGTCGAACTCGCGCGACTCGCCGTCGACCGTGAGCCGGTAGCGGGGCGCTCGGAACGTGAACAGCTCGCTGACCACCGCGATCGTGTATCTGCGCTGGCTCTTCGGCCAGGTCATCACGTTCGCGCGCTCATTGACTGCCGCGTCGAATCCCGCGGAGACCACACCGACAACCCAGGTCGAGTGCACCCCGTGGGTGACGAGCGCCGCGTCGACCGCATGCGGTGGCCGTTCGAGAGCCGCCGCGATCAGTCGGCCGGCGGCGGCCGGCTCGCCGATCGGCATGCCGATGTTCCGCGCCGTGTCGTTGCCGGTGCCGATGGGGACCACTCCGAGCGGGATGCCCGTCTGCGCGACGGCGTTGACGCCGAGGCTCACCATGCCATCGCCGCCGACGACGACCAGCGCGCCGCTCTCGGCCGCGTTCTCCAGCTCTCGTTCCACCTCGCGACGCAGGAGCTCGAAGTTCTGCTCCACAACCGGCACGACCGCGTGCCCGGCTGCCTCGAGCACCTCGCACACGGAGTCGCCGGCGCCGTGATGGCGGCCGAACGCGGCAGCCGGACTGACGGCGACGACCACTCGCGTCGGTCTCGACGTCGGCATCGGCATCGGCGTCGACGGGAGCGGCGGCATGGCTCACAATCTAGGGGTATCCATGGGTTGGCGGCATAGGCGAACCGAATAGCCTGGAAACATGCGCATCACGAAGCTGGAACATGCCGCGTTCATCCTCGAGAAGGACGGCGAGAAGCTCGTCGTCGACCCGGGCAACTTCGCCCGCCCCCTGCCCGACGTCGAGAACGTCGCCGCCGTCGTCATCACCCACGAGCACGCCGACCACTGGGACGACCCGCACCTCGAGGCGATCCGCGCCGCGAACCCTGGAGTTCCCATCTACGGACCGCAGGGCGTCAAGGACGCCGTGAAGAGCTTCGACGTCACGGCCGTGAACCCCGGCGACACGATCACGGCCGGCCCCTTCTCACTCGAGTTCTTCGGCGGCAAGCACGCCGTCATCCACTCGTCCATCCCCGTGGTCGACAACGTCGCCGTCTCCGTCGATGGCGGCGCCGTCTACTACCCCGGTGACGCGTTCACCGTGCCCGACGGCGTCGAGGTCGATGTGCTCGCGACCCCGTCGAGCGCCCCGTGGCTCAAGTTCGGCGAGACGATCGACTTCGTTCTCGACGTGAAGCCGCGCCGCGCCTTCCCGACGCACGAGGCGATCAACTCCGCCCCCGGACAGGCCATGGCGAAGGATCGCATCGGCTGGGCCGCGCAGCAGAACGGCGGCGAGCTGCTCGACATCGTCGCCGGCGACACCGTCGACCTGTAACCCGCGCGCGTCGGAGCCCGGCTGCCCGGAAACCGGCGGTCAGGAATCCGACAACCGGAACACGCCTGGCGTGTTCCACCTGACGACGACAGGTTGGGCGTGCTCGAACCCGAGCACGCTCACCGTCGCCGTCGACAACTGAAAGGCCTGCGCGTCGACCGGCCGAAGACCGAGCCACGCTGCGGCCATCGCACGTAGGAAGTGGCCGTGGGCGAACGCGATGACGTCCTCGCCCTGCCACATCACGTCGAGCGCCCGCGCAATGACGCGCTTCGCCCGCTTCTGCACGTCGGCTGCCGACTCCCCCGGAGTCGCGCCGGCCGGCACGCCGTTTCGCCACAGATTCCAGCTCAGCCCACGCTGCTCCGTGATCTGCGGTGTCGTGAGCCCCTCGTAGGCGCCGTAATCGAACTCGGCCAGGTCGTCATCGACCACCAGCTGGTCACCGTAACCCGCGAGCTGAGCGGTGTGAATCGCGCGAGTGCGCGGACTCGACATCACGAGTCCGAACGGATGCCCGTTCAGCAGGTCCGCGATCGCAGACGCTTCCCGCTCCCCCGCGGGCGTCAGCGGCAGATCGGTCACACTCGTGTGACGACCGGACAGGCTCCACTCAGTCTGGCCATGCCGCACAAGCACCAGGTGGCTCTTGTTCGCATGGCCGTGCTCCGACATCGGCTCCCCGGGGGGAGTCGACGAGACGGCGAGGCGCTGAGTCGGGGTCATATGAGCTTTCTCTCGAGGCTGCGGAGCAGCAGATAGGCGTCCTCGAGGCGGTAGTCGAGGAACGGGGCGAAATACGGGTCGTCGGCTAAAGCATCCGTTCGCCCCAGCTCGTGCTCGCGCAGCAGCCAGTCCAGCTCGGCGCCGACGGTCGCGGGGAACGTCTCGCCCCGCCAGCCGAGTCGCTCGGCCGCGGCGAGATCGAGCACGACCGGCGGCACGACGTCCCACGGGTGAGCGCCGTAGACCGGGTCGGTGTCGTCATCGAGCAGCTCAGGCTCGAAGCTGTGCCCGAGGCGCCCGGCGACGGTCTCGGCGATCTGCAGCCCTGTCGGGGCATCCGCATCGCCGACGTTGAGCACCCGGGTTGCGGGTTGCGCCGCTACCACCTCGACGAGTGAGGCGATGTTCGCGGCCGCCGTGGTGTGATCTCCTCCGCGACCCCGATGCGCGAGCGCGAGCTGCCCGCGCCCATCGAGTGCGCGCTTCGCGAACACCCACTCACGCGGGCGCTTCGCGCCCTCGCCGTGCACCTTCCCCGCGCGCAGCACCGTCACCGGCAGCCCCGAGTCGAGCAGCGCATTCTCAGCCGCCACCTTGTTCTGGCCGTAGCCGTCCCGGCTCGTGGGATCGCCGCGGCCGGGCGCGACAGTCGGATCGCTCTCACCGATCGGCAGCGGGAAAACCGGCTTCGCGAGCGAGTTGCCGTGATTGCCGAACTCGTCGACGTACACGGCCTTGGTCGAGAGCATCACCGAAGCGTCGGCGTCAGCGAGGAACGGCGCAATGAGAAGAGCATCGGATTCCGTGAAGCACAGGCAATCGACGATGAGTTCGGCGCCCTCGGCGACGACGGAGCGGAGCGCGCGGGCATCCGCTCGATCGACCGCTGTGAAGGTCAGCCCGGGCGCAACCGCCAGCCGCTCAGGCAGGTGGGACGCGTCTCGACCCGTCACGTCGACCTGCCAGCCCGCATCGAGCAGCCGGGTCGCGACCGCGCGGCCGATCAGGCCGGTTCCGCCGAGGATGACTGCGCGCGCCACAGAGTCCAGGCTACCTGGGTGCGCAGTGCGTCCCGCGCCGCGGGCGCCCCGGTGTGAGAGTCGCGCATGCTTCGGCGCGTGCCCTGTGCTGAGCGCGAACCGTGCTGCGCGCGAGCCGCTACCGTGATCGCGTGGATCTTGTGGACCTGGTCGAGAACCCGCTCGACGGCACCCGTATCTCTTACCGCGTGTTCGGCGAAGGCGCCCGCCCCGATGCGCCGGCCGTCGTGCTGGTGCACGGCACCGCACTCACGCAGGCGATCTGGCGCGGATTCGGCTGGGTACGCGAGCTGCAGGCGACGCACCGGGTCATCACGCTCGATCTGCGGGGGCACGGCCGCAGTGACAAGCCCTATGACGAGGATTCCTACGACCAGGCACTGTTCGTCGGCGACGTGCTCACCGTCATGGAGGCCGTCGGCGTCGAGCGTGCGCACTACATCGGATACTCACTCGGCGCTCGCGTCGGGTTCGAGATCGGATACTCGCACCCGGGGCGGCTCGCGAGCCTCGTCACGCTCGGCGGATCTCCCCGCACCGGCGGCCAGGGAATCTTCGACGCGACCTTCTTCCCCGGCGTCATCGACACGATCGTGGCGCGCGGCATGCAGGCGTTCGTCGACCGCTGGGCCGAGCACCTTGGGCACCCGCTCGACAGTGCGACCGCGCTCGCACTGCTCGCGAACGATCCGCAGGCGCTCGCGGCTTATATGCGCAAGACCGAAGAAGACCCCGGAGTGCCCGCCCACGCCCTCTCGACCCTGCCCATGCCGCTGCTCATGGTCGCGGGCACCGAGGACCACATCCGCGTGCGGGCGGCGGCGCGCATGCAGTCGTACCGGCCGACGACACCCGTGCGGCTTCTGGACGGCGCGACCCACGGGCGCACGCCGCGCCACCCCGACGCGCTGCCGACGATTCGGGAGTGGCTCGCGGCGCAGAGCGGGTGATGCGCGGGTAAGGCTCGCGGGCGAATCTCGAATGCCGAGAATAGAATACGTGATCGAGCGGATGTCTCGGAGTCGGCGTTGTTCGGGTGTGATCGAGTTATCCACAGGCTGGCTCACTCGGCCCGAATGTCAGTGGTTTCTCGTAGCTTTATTCCATGACCGAAATCGTCCAGCGGGTGCGCGAGCTGACCGCCACGGCAGTGGGAGCGCTGCCCGGCGTCGATGAGCTCTCCGCGCTGGCGGATGCGTCGGCGACCGCGCTGCTGGGTGAATTGTCGAGATTGCGCCGTCACGTCGACGCCGCGATCGCGGTGCTGGCGGCAGACATCGAGAGGAAATCGGCCCGTGACCTCGGCCCGGCGTCGCTGGCCCGGCGGGCGGGCGTGCGCACCGGGGCCGAACTGGTGCAGAAGATCACCGGCAGCACGCGCGGCGACGCGATCAAGGCCGTCCGCATCGGCGGCATGCTCGAGACTGCGCACGCCGTGGCCCCGTTGCCGCCAGCGCCGACGGGCGACGGCTCAGCGGCCGATGACAACTCGGAAACCGAGCCGGGCGCGCCCGTACTCACTGAATGCGCGGCCAGGTCCGTCGACGACCTGACAGGGTTGCCCGGTGCGTGGGACGCGCCGGTCGCTGTCGCGGTACGCAACGGGTGGCTGACCGTCGACCAGGCCGACCGGCTCAAGGCCGGGCTCGGTGAGCCTCGCTGTGCTGACGCGGCTTCGCGGTGGCGGCAGGCGGCCCTCGGCCTGATCGTCGATTGCTGGGACGGGGGTCTGACACCGGAAGACCTGAAGCGTGCTGCGACCGCGATGCGCGCCTGCCTCGATCGAGAGTGGGCCGCGCACAACGCGCAGCGGCTGCATGAGCAGCGGTCACTCAAACGCATCACCCGCACCGACGGTATGGTCGCCTACCACCTGCTTGTCGATCCGCTCACAGACCGGCAGATCTGGGCACCGCTGTATCGCCAGCTCGCGCCTCGCCTCGGCGGCCCGCGGTTCATGACCGACGACGAGCGTGCACGAGCTTCCGAACTCGAGCGAGACGCGCGCAGCAACGAGCAGCTTCTCGCCGACACGCTCGTGAACGCCCTCACCACCGGACTCTCCGCGATCAGTGCGGGTGCCGGCGACGCGGCGCGGGCTGCGGCCCCGGCCGGTACGGGGTCGAGTGTGACCATCGCGGTCACTACAAACGAGTTGCACCAGGCTGTCGCCGCCGAGAACCTGGCGCGCCGCCACCAGCAGGACGATCACAGCCGCTGCCCCCGGGCCGATGACGGAGCGTGCCTTGTGCCCGAGACCGGAATCGCGTGGGCGGAGGGGTCGAGCGAGCCGGCCACCGGGCCGCAGCTGCTCGCAGCGATCTGCGACGGGCGGCTCGGCGCGATCCTGTTCGACGAGACCGGGCAGGCGCTCGACATCACCAAGCACGAGCGCACGTTCTCTGGTCGACAGCGTCGGGCCATGGCCCTGCGCGATCGCGGCTGCCTCCAGCCCGGCTGTGCCATGCCGGCGGTTGCCTGCGAGGGTCACCACATCAATCCGTGGGGCGAAGGGCCCGCCAACCGGCGAACTGAAACCCGCGACGGAGTCTTGCTGTGCCGCTTCCACCACCTCAACCTGCACAACCACCGCGCCCATATCGAGAGGCGCGGCACGAACTACTGGCTGCACTGGCCAGGCAAGGAACCGACGCGTCTCGTGTCGAAGAGTGCGCTCATGATGCAGCTGCGCACTGAGGGTGAAGTGGGTGCGAGGGCAGACTCGGGGGTCCTGACAGACGATCCGGGACGTAGCACTCGCACCGACACCCGCACTGGCACCGGTGTCGGCAGCGGTGTCGGCAGCGGCAGTAGCACTGGCACCGGCACTGGCACTGGCACCGGCACCGGCACCGGCACCAGGCGACAAAGCCGGTGACAGGCCCAACGAATATCGATATGTTCTATCGCGTGTCCACTGTCGATGAAGCAGGTCGCCCACTTACGCGATCGCACGCGGTTCGGTTCATCTACTGGACGTCGCTCGCGTATCTCGTGCTCGCGGCGATCGAGCTCGTCGATGCGGTCGTTCAGCTCAGCACACGTCTCGGACAGCGTTCGAGCGGAATCATCATGACGTGGAACCCCGGCTTCCCGGCACCGCAGCCCACGCACTACGAGATGTCCGGCGCGCCCTACGTTGCACAGGGCAGCACCGCGTACTTCACGCAGATGACCGGCACGGTTCGCGACGTTCCCGTGGCGTCCATCGTCGTCACCGGTCTCGGTGACATCGTCAGCGTGCTGTGTGGTGCCGGCATCGCAGTCTGTATCTTCGTACTCGCTCAGCGCATGGCCGCGGGCGCGCCGTTCGTACGGGCATCGGCCAGGGCGCTCGTCGCTCTCGCGGCGATCGTGTTCTTCGGCTTCGAGGGCGCACAGGTGCTGCACGCCGTCGGCTCGAACCTTGCCGAGAACGTTCTGATCGCGAGCCCGCAGGAGCCCGACGGCCAGTGGTCGCCACCGATCAGCGAGGGGCCGGGGTTCTCTCTCTTGCCGATCTATGTCTCCGTGGGACTGCTCGCCCTCGCCGCCGTGTTCCGAGCCGGGGCCGCGTATCGCGACGACAGCGACGGTCTCGTCTAGTGGAGCGAGGGTCTCGTCTAGTAGGGCGGATTCACTGCCGGCTCGACGACCTGCTCGCCGAGCGCGGTATGACGCTCGTCGAACTGTCCGAGCGGGCCGGCATCAGCACCGCCAACCTCTCGGTCCTCAAGAACGACCGCGCCAAAGCCGTGCGCTTCAGCACCGCCGCGGCCATTTGCGATGTTCTCGGCTGCGAGTTCGGCGACCTGCTTGTGATCGCGCCCGCTGCGCAGAACTGAAGCGGGAGCCGCGACTTGTCAGCTCGACATCGCTCCGCGGCCGTCCGCGGTCGTGTCCCTGAGACGCCGCATTGCGAACAGCCGGTGCCGACTCACAGCGCCGGTTCGTCACTGAGACGCCGCAATACGAAGCTCCGTAGCCGACTCACGGCGCGGGCTCATCACTGAGACGCCGCAATACGAACCTCCGTAGCCGACTCAGAGCGCGGCAAGCCAGCGGGCCGGCTCGGGCTGACTCTGCGCCGCGCGCAACCCCAGCCAGAGCGTCAGGATCTCCAGCCAACCCCGCTCGGCATCGGACAGCGGGCGCACCGCTTCGTAGCCCTCACGGAATGCTCGCCGAATGTCTGGCGCTGTCGGCCCCCAGTCGGTGAAGAGGGTCCCGAGGTACAGGCTCGCCTTCGCAAGGTCGTAGACCCGATGCGTGACGACCACGTCGTCGAAGTCCAGCACCCCGACGATCCGCGAACCCCTCGTGAGGATGTTCGCCGCCCGAAAGTCGTTGTGCACGAGCTGAACCGCATCATCGAGCCGCGGTGCCGCGCTGAGAGCCTGCGCCAGCCTGCGCGCGGCCTCGTGCGCTACCCCATCGCGACTGTCACTGACGGCATTCCCCTCGGGTGACTCGCCCCCGGCGACGTGACCGCCAGCGCACGGGCTGCTGACGCCGCGACCGGCTGTACCACCGGCGCCGACACCACCGGCGCCGACACCGCCGCTGCCGACACCGCCGCTGCCCGCACCGCGACTGCCCGCACCGCGACTGCCCGCACCGCGACTGGCTGTACCGCGACTGGCTGTACCACTCGTGCCGACGCCGTCGCCGACACCGCTCTCGTCGTCGAGCCATCCCGCGATGCGCGAACGCCAGTCGACAGGCTCGTTCGCCAGAGCAGCGTCAGGGCGGATCGTCGCCAGCGCAGCATGCAACTCGGCAAGAACCGCACCCGCGGCACGCACGGCCGCTTCATCGCCCACGTTCAGCCACTCGCCCGCGAGCTCGGGCAGCACCGCGAGGGACAGCTTGCCCACCGGCCCGTCGGTCACGACACGGGCGCTACCGCTCGCAGACAGAAGAGGTCGTGCCACCGGAAAGCCACGCTCGGCGAGCAGCCCCAGCAGCCTGGTCGACGCATCGAGACGGTGGAACTGGTCGAGCGCACGCGACCACTTCACCACCACGTCTCCATGGTCCGTGGCCGCCCAGAGGATCGCATTGTGATCACTGATCACCACCCGGCCGACCTCGCGCACCTGGATGCCCCAGGACGCTGACAGGGTCTCGACGCACCACGCCGCGGCCTCGTCGATGCCGTCGAAGCCGAACCTGTCCGCGAGCGCCTCGACCGGTGCGGCGGACTCCCACAGCATCGACAGCCCCACAGGCAACATGCCTCGACTCTAGTGAGCCGGCCGAAGTACGCCGCGCACGCCCTGAGCGCCGCCGCACGCCCGGAGCCCGCGCGAGGCGTGCACCGACCGCGGTGCGCTACGCGTTCTGTGCTCGGCGTGCTGCGCTGCAGGTACTTGCGCCTACAGGTTCTGCGTTACGGGTTCTGCGCTACACGTACTGCGAGATCAGTGACCAGTCAGCCGGCGAAAGACGGTCGGTCGACGTGTTGCGCTGGTGCCAGTACGGGTAGTGCAGGTCCGGCTTGGTCAGGTCATCGATACTCTTGCGCTCCTGGTCGGTGAGCACCAGCGACGCCGCAGCGAGGTTGTCGCTGAGCTGCTCGTCGGTACGCCCGGCGACGATGAGCGAGCTCACCTGCGGACGACCCAGCGTCCACGCCAGCGCGACCTGAGCAGCCGACACCCCGTGACCGTCGCCGATCTCGACGAGTAGATCGATGAGGTTGTAGAGCAGGTCCTCGTCGTAAACAGGCGGCTCGGTCCAGCCGAGGAAGCGGCGCGAACCCTCAGGGTCGGCCTGACCGCGCCGGTACTTTCCGGAGAGCAGACCGCCCGCGAGCGGGCTCCACACGAGAATGCCAAGGCCCTGATCGATCGACGCCGGAATCACCTCGTTCTCGATGTCACGGGTCTGCGGCGAGTAGTGCACCTGCGTCGCGACGGGCTTCGTGAACCCGCCCTTGTCGGCCGCCCACAGCGCCTTGATGGTCTGCCAGCCGGTGTAGTTCGAGATGCCGAGGTAGCGCACCTTGCCCGACTGCACGAGGTGGTCGAGCGCCGCCCACGTCTCCTCGAGCGGCGTCTGGCCGTCCCACTCGTGAAGCTGGTAGAGGTCGATGTGGTCCGTGCGCAGACGGCGAAGGCTGTCCTCGGCGCCGCGGATGATGTGGTGCCTGCTCGCGCCCGCCTCGTTCGGGCCGTCGCCCATGGTCATGCGCACCTTCGTCGCGACGATCCAGTCATCGCGATCGGCCGCGAGCGCCTCGCCGATGATCTGCTCGGACAGGCCGTTGGAGTAGACATCGGCCGTGTCGAGGATGTTGACGCCGGCGTCCTTGGCGAGGTCGAGCTGACGACGGGCGTCGCTCACATCGAGCGTGCCGACGGGCGTGGCCCAGCCGGTGCCGCCGTAGCCCATGGTGCCGAGAGTGAGGGATGAGATGCGAAGTCCAGAGCTTCCGAGCTGACGGTATTCCATAGTGCCGAGCCTATTGCCGAATCGATTCGATTCACAGCGGCGGATCCGCATGCGCACCACGCAACGGAGAGTTCGCACGCTGTACAACACGGCAGTACGACGCGGCCTGCCTATGCTCGAGGCATGCCACTTGAAGGAGAGTACGAGCCGGGCGTCGCCGAGTGGGCGCGCGAGCAGGCCGAGAAGTTCGAATCATCCGACGGCGTCGACGCGAATGAGCTGCGCGGCAAGCCGATCATCGTTCTGACCAACAAGGGCGCCAAGTCCGGAAAGCTGCGCAAGACCGCCCTGATGCGCGTCGAGCGCGACGGACACTACGCGGTCGTCGCCTCCAAGGGCGGCGCCGCGTCGCACCCGACGTGGTACTGGAATCTCAAGGCCAACCCGCACGTCGAGCTGCAGGACGGCGCAGTGAAGAAGGACTACACCGCCCGCGAGCTCCAACCCGGCCCCGAGCGCGACGCCTGGTGGCAGACCGCGGTCGCGGCGTGGCCCGACTACGCCGAGTACCAGACCAAGACGGATCGTCTGATTCCGGTCTTCGAACTAGTCCCGGTCGCGGGCTGATCGCGGCGACACCCCGCGTACCCGGCTGATGCATCGCCGCGGCACGCTCGTAGGCGCCGACCAGCAGGTCAGCGCCGCCGTGCCCTAGCGCTGTGTCGCCAGCGCACGCTCGTAGGCGCCGACGAGCTGCTCGGCGACGCCAGCGGGCGCGCCCGGCACCATGGTGAGCAGGTGCCCGAGCGGAATCGCCGCGAACATGCGCCCCTCGTTGGTCGCCGGGTCGAGCTGGAAGGTGTGCGCGTCAGGCAGCTGCGCGAGCGCACCCTGAAGGACCTGACCGCCCACCGGGTCCGCCAGCCATTCGCCGATCGATGAGAACACCGTGAGCTTGAGCGCCGGCCCCAGGGCGCCGAGCTGCACCTCGCCCGCAAGCCGTAGGTCGCGACTCGAGCTGCCGACCTCGATGGTGAAGAGTCCGGCATCGACGACCCACCCGTGGCGCAGGATCGACCAGTACGCGAAGGCTCGCTCGTCGAGCTCGACCGTCACGGTCTCCGACTGCCCCGGCTCGAGGAACACCTTGCGGAACGCGACCAGTTCGTGGGCCGGCCGATCGGCCGCGCTGTGCCGGTCGCTGCGGTAGAGCTGGGCGACCTCCGCACCCGCGACGTCGCCGACATTGGTGACGGTGAAGGTGACGGATGCGCCGACCTCGCGCGGCTCGACTGAGAGGCCCGAATACTCGAACTCGGTGTAGCTCAGCCCGTGGCCGAACGGGAACGACACGGCCACGCCGCGAGTGTCGTAGTAGCGGTAGCCGACGTAGATCCGCTCGCCGTAGACCACCTCGCCCTCGCCGCCCGGGAAGTTGATGTACGAGGGCGTCGACTCCAGCTTGAGCGGGATCGACTCGGTGAGCCGCCCGCTCGGGTTGGCGCGGCCGAACAGCAGCCGAGCGATCGCCTCGCCGCCTGCCTGCCCGAGGAGCCACCCCTCGAGGATCGCTCGCGCACGGGATGCCCAGCTCTCCGTTTCGACGACGCTGCCGTTGGACAGCACGACGACGATGCGCCGAGTGACGGTCGACACGGATTCGAGGAGCGCCAGCTGGTTCTGCGGCAGTTCGATGCTCGTGCGGTCGAAGCCCTCGGACTCGTAACTCTCGGGCAGGCCGAGGAAGAGCACCGTCCAATCGGATGCCTGCGCGAGCGTCCGCGCCTCGGCGGCCAGTTCGGCATCGGCCGCCGCGTCTCCGTCGAAGGTGAAGCCGGGCGCGAAGGAGAGGCGATCGCCGATGATGCCCGTGAGCGCGTCAAGCGGGGTGTCGACGCGGGTCGGGTTGACCTGTGAGCTGCCGGCGCCCTGGAAGCGCGGAGTGCGCGCGAACTCGCCCACCACGGCGATGCGCATCGAGCTGCGCTCGGGCAGTGGCAGCGCGCCGTTCTCGTTCTTGAGCAGCACAGGCCCTTCGAGCGCGGCGCGCAGCGCCAGCTCGTGGTGCGCATCGACGTCGATCTCGACGGGGCCGCGGGCCGAGGCATCCGCCCTCTCCGCCAGCGTCGCAATCCGGTCCGCGACCTGATCGAGCACCGCCTCCGGCAGTTCGCCCGACTGCGCCGCCGCGAGCACGGCCTCGTCGCCCGACGACGTCGGCATCTTGAGGTCGAGCCCCGCCTGCACCGACGCGACCCGGTCGACGACCGCGCCCCAGTCGCTGACGACGACGCCGTCGAAGCCCCAGTCGGTGCGCAGCACATCGCCCAGCAGCCACTCGTTCTGCGCCGAGTACACCCCGTTGATGCGGTTGTACGAGCACATCACGGTCGCGGGCGCGGCGTTCTTCACGACCCGCTCGAACGCGGGCAGGTAGATCTCGCGGAGCGTGCGCTCGTCGACCTGCACCGAGACGTGCATGCGGTCGGTCTCCTGGTTGTTGGCCGCGAAGTGCTTCACCGACGCACCGACGCCCTCGGACTGGATGCCCTCGACGAGCGCCTGCCCGAATGCGCCCGCGACCAGGGGGTCTTCGCTGACGTACTCGAAGTTGCGGCCGCAGAGCGGGCTGCGCTTGATGTTGATGCCCGGACCGAGCACGACATCGACGCCGAGCGCGCGCGCCTCACGGCCGATGGCCTGGCCCACCTCGCGCTGCAGCGCGGGGTTCCAGGTCGAGCCGAGCCCGACCGCCGGCGGAAAGCAGGTCGCCGGCTTCGCACCGTGGATTCCGATGTCGTCGACGACGCGCAGGCCGTGCGGGCCGTCGTTCATCGTGATGCGGCGGATGCCGGGGACCTCGGTGCTGCTCCAGAAGTCGGCGCCTGAAGTGAGTGCCGCCTTCTGCTCGAGGCTCAGTTTCGAGATGACGTCATCGTGCCGAAGGCTCATGCGCCTCACTCTATGAGGTAGCCCACTCCAGCAACCAGGGATACAGATCTTCGATATGCGGAGATCGCACGGTGGGGTGCGCGTCGGCGGGAACCGGCATCCGATCGATCAGCGCGGTCGCCGCGCCGAGCGCCGCGACGGGCGCGAGGTCGTTCACCCAGATGTCGCCGACGGACAGCAGTCGGTCGGCCGCGACGCCGTGCTCGCCGAGGATCCGCTGAGCGATCGCGGGCAGCCCGGCCGGCTTGTTCGCGTCAGTGACCACCTCGTCGAACGACCGCGCGAGGCCGAGCTTGTCGATCTGCTCCATGAGCCCGTTCGCGGGCGAGTTGGACACGAGAACGCGATGCGCGGATGCCGGAAACGCCGCGAGGAACGACCCGAACCCCTCCGGCGCATGCGTCGAGATGAGCCCGTCGGCGAGGTCGGCCCGGCTCGCCGTGTACGCCGCATCGATACGCTCGGGCGGCATGCCGACGAGCGTTGCCAGTCGTTGCGCCGCGGCGTAGCCGTCGATGCTGCCGTCGATCACGTGCTCGCCGAGAAACAGCGGGTCGGCGTCGGTGACGCCGTCGAGCGCCTGGGCGACCCGACCGTCGCTCTGCAGGAACCGCGAGACGATGCGCGTGATGAGGCCGGTCTCGCTGCCGGCCTCTTCGTCGAGGTGCCGCGCGTAGGCGATGACGGGTTCGTCGCCGATGCTCACGGTGCCGTCGAAGTCGAACAGCAGCACACAGGAGGTCGTCACCCGGCCCACCCTAGCGGCCAGGGAGCGAACGCTTCAGGGCTCTTGTGGGTGTGCGGCGAAGAGCAGTTCCGCGATGCGGTCGCAGTAGTGGTGAAACTCAGGAGCCTGAAGCAGGTCCGGCGTGCGCGGCCGCGGCAGATCGATCGGCACGAGCTCGACGATCCGGCCCGGGCGCGGGCTCATCACCGCGACGGCGTCGGAGAGGAAGACCGCCTCGCTGATGCCGTGCGTCACCATCAGCGTCGTCACCGGGCGTTCGGCGACGATGCGCTGCAACTCGATGTTCATGCGCCGCCGGGTCATGTCGTCGAGGGCGCCGAACGGCTCGTCGAGCAGCATCACGCTCGGCCGCAGCGCGAGGGCGCGCGCGATGGACACGCGCTGTCGCATTCCGCCGGAGAGCTGGGCGGGCTTCAGCTCGGCGAAACCGGTGAGGCCGACCAGGTCGATGAGCCCGTCGACGAGGCCCGGCTCAGGGCTGCGCCGGGCGAGCTCGAGGGGCAGGCGGATGTTGGCGGCGACGGTCCGCCAGGGCAGCAGCCCCGCGTCCTGGAACGCGACACCGAGCCCGTGGCGCCGCCGCACCGCGTCGGCCGGCTCGCCGCCGATGGTCGCTGTTCCCGCGTCGGGCCGCTCGAGGCCGGCGAGGATCCGCACGATCGTCGACTTGCCGCAGCCCGACGGGCCGATCAGCGAGACGAAGGACCCGAGCTCGACCCGGAGGTCGACGCCGTCGAGCGCCCGCAGCCGACCGCTGCCGACGGCGAACTCCTTGCGGAGGCCGCGCAGCTCGATGCCGTCGACACCCCCCGAGGCTGCCATCGGTCAGGCCGCACGGGCGAGCAGCGGCACGAGCTCGGCGAGCGTCGCGATCTCGCGGTGGGGCAGGGCCTCGGCCGCGTCGCGACTCACGCCGTCGCGGTTGATCCACACGCCTTCGACGCCCGCGGCGCGCGCGCCTGCGATGTCGAAGGCGAGCGTGTCGCCGATGTGCCAGGCCCGCTCGGGAGCGACGCCGAGTTCGGCGAGGGCCAGTTCGAAGATGCGCACGTCGGGTTTGGCCGAGCCCACCTCGGCGGAGATCAGCACCGCGTCGAAGGCGTCCGCGAGTCCGACGGCTTCGAGTTTGCCGCGCTGCACCGCGCCGGGGCCGTTGGTGATGATGGCGGTGCGGATGCCTGCGCTCCGCGCCGCCGCGAGCAGCGGCGTCACGTCGTCGTAGCGTCGCATGCCGGCGAGCTCCGCCTGCCAGTGCGCCTCGGCGAACGCCGGGGCCGCGTGGTCGTCGACGCCGTACTCGGCGTGCGCCCGCCGCCACACCGCTCCGTGCAGAGCGAAGGCGTCCATGCCACCGAGGGTCCACGCATCGAGGTGCGCCTCGAAGACCTCTGCCTCGAAGGCGAGCGTGCGGGCGGCCACCTCGTCGGCGTCGAAACCGTGCAGGCGAGCGAACTCGGTCGCGGCGGCACGGATGCCTGCCACGAGGCCGGAGCGCCAGTCGACCAGAGTGCCGTCGAAGTCGAGCAGAAGGGCCTCTGGCGTCATGCCGCCAGGCTAACCCCGTGCTGCTCCGCGGAGAGCTGCGACGCGACGCGACGCGGTCAGCCGAGCAGGCTCGAGCGCGCTGCGGCCCGCACCGCGTCAGTGACCTCGTCGAGCACGGTCGAGGTGATCGACCAGCGCTGCCAGTAGAGCCGCACCCTGACGTCCTTCGTTCCGGCGAGCCGCACGAGCTCGCCGCGCTCGAGCTCGGCCGCACACTGCTGGTCGGGCAGGAGCCCCCAGCCCAAGCCGCCGGCGACTGCGCGGGCGAAGTCGGCGGAGGTCGGCACGTAATGGCGCCGCGCGTTCACCTCGCGGCCGACGACATCGCTGTACAGGCGGTGCTGCAGCATGTCCTTCCGGTCGAAGTCGACGAACGGCGCTGTTTCGATGCGCGAGACGTGGGCCACTCCCCCGAGATGCGCGTCGACGTAGCCCGGACTGCACACCGCCTGGTACCGCATCGCCCCGAGCGGAATGCTGAGCGCGCCCTGCACCGGCTCGGCGACGCTGGTGACGGCCGCCGCGACTTCGCCGGAGCGGAGCAGTTCGATGGTGTGCTCCTGGTCGTCGCGGCGTACGTCGAAGACGAGGTCGTCGCGCGGGGCCAGCATGAGCAGCGCGTCGAGGAACCAGGTGGCGAGAGAGTCGGCGTTCACGGCGATGGGCACGGAGACGGGACTGTTCTCGTCGCCGCCCGCTGAGCCGAGCTCACGCGCGAGGTCGACGTCGAGCAGCTGCAGCTTGCGGGCGTGCCGCAGCACCACGAGCCCGGCGACGGTCGCCTCGACCGGCGTGGTGCGCCGCACCAGAACCTGGCCGGCCGCCTGCTCGAGCGCCTTCATGCGCTGCGACACGGCGGACGGTGTGACATGCAACCTCGCCGCCGCGGCGTCGAAGGTGCCCTCGTCGATGACGGCGATGAGTGTGCGCAGCTGCTCGTGGTTCAACTCGACCATAAGCACAGCTTATGTCCCGTCAGATTCTTTAGCTGGACTAACCCGGAGTCGATGCTTAGCGTTGCATGGTGCCACTGAATTTCACACTTCTCCCTGCCCTCCTCGGTCTTGGCACAGGACTCTCGCTGATCGTCGCCATCGGCGCGCAGAACACCTATCTGCTGCGCCTCGGCGTCGTCGCGGCCCGACGCGTCGTGCTCTCGGCGCTGCTCCTGTGCGCCCTCTCCGACGCGGTGCTGATCACCGCGGGAACCCTCGGAGTCGGTGCCATCATCCAGCGCGCTCCCGACGCCATGGAGATCGTGCGCGTGGTCGGGGCCGTATTCCTGCTCACGTACGGCGCGCTGGCAGCGAAGCGGGCGTTGCGGCCGGGAGCCAAAGCAATGGAGCTGCCCGAGGACGGCGAGGGCTCCGGCATCCGCTTCGGCACTGCGATCGCCACGATCGCCGCGTTCACCTGGCTCAACCCGCACGCCTACCTCGACACCGTCGTCTTCCTCGGCTCGCTCGCGAGCCAGCAGGCGCCCGCCGCGCGCTGGTGGTGGGTCGGCGGCGCGATCTTCGCGAGCTTCCTCTGGTTCGCCGCGCTCGGCTTCGGCACCCGGTTCCTGCGCCCGCTGTTCGCCAAGCCCATCGCGTGGCGCATTCTCGACGGCGTCACCGCCGCCATGATGATCGGCATCGCCGTCGAACTGGTCATCACCGCGGTCTAGGCGTCTGGCGGCCCGGCGTAACCGACGGCCGGGCATAACCGGCGTTCTGGCATAACCGGCGGCCTGGCGTAACCGGCGGCAACGCCGCTGGACGCCCGAGCGGATGCCCCGCGAAACTGGCGGCATGAGAGCAGTCGCCGTCGTCGGCAACCCGAAGCCCGCCTCACGCACCGCAGACGCCGCGCAGCGCCTCGCCCGTGCACTCGGAGCAGACGATCTCGAGGTGATCGACCTCATCGAGCTCGGC
The DNA here is from genome assembly GCF_042651345.1 of Gryllotalpicola reticulitermitis. NCBI lineage: Bacteria > Bacillati > Actinomycetota > Actinomycetes > Micrococcales > Microbacteriaceae > Gryllotalpicola > Gryllotalpicola reticulitermitis. The sequence continues at coordinate 196,090 of NZ_JBHSCN010000003.1, read as the reverse complement.
GGGAAGCTGATCGGCTGGGGCGACCCGGACGTTGCGGCCGCTGTCGCGCGGGTACAGGCATCCGATCTCGCGATCTTCGCCTCGCCCACGTTCAAGGCGAGCTACACCGGCCTGCTGAAGCTGTTCCTCGACCAGTTCGCGACCGGCACCGGCCTCGAAGGAGTCGTCGCCGTGCCGCTCATGCTGGGTGCCGGCCCCGGGCATGCGCTCGCGCCCGAACTGCTGCTCAAGCCGGTGCTCGTCGAGCTCGGGGCAACCACCCCGGCGCCGGGCCTGTATCAGCTCGACTCCGCGTACGTCGACGACCCGAAGCTCGCGGAGTACGTGGCGCGCTGGGCGCCGGTCATCCGGGCGATCACGGCCCTGTGAAGCGCCGCCCCTAGAGCTCGAGCCGTCTGAGGGCCAGCTGCGCCGCCGAGGCGAACGCGCTGCGGTAGGCGGGCGCCGCACCGGCGGTGACGAAGTACCCGCCGCCCTGAGCCTCGCGCACGTTCACCACGTCGGTGCCGCCCGCGTCGAAGTTCCACTCGCCGCTCGGCGTGCGCATGATGTTGAGGACCCGCGGTCCGACCGCGAACTGATAGCCCGTGCCGACCGGGATCGCCGTCTCGTCATAGATCCTGCTCATGCTCGCGCTGTACCCGTCAGGCCAGGTCCTCAAGCAGGGCCTGCAAACGCGCCACAGCGGTGTACGCCTCGGCCGGCCGCCCCTGCGCGATGTCCAGGGTGCGGGTGTCGAGGATCTCGCGAGCAAGCACCGGCGGGTTGCGCACGACGACTGCATCGCCTCGCGCCGCCGCGACCGCGCGCGCGTAGTCGGCCACCTTCCCGACCTCGCCCGCGAGCTCGGCGTCGCCCACCGTGAGTCTGCGCACCGCGTAGTCGACGGTGCGCAGCGTCGCGAGCAGGTTGCCGACGACCGTGAGCCGACGACGGATCGCGCGCGGCCGGTTCTCCCACGCCTGGTAGCGCGTGAGCGGTTCACCGATGAGCACGAGCCGGCGGAGCTGGTTGTCGACGGCGATGATGTCGCCGTCGAGAGCAGTCGCACTCACGCTCGCCGGGTTCAGCGCGCGGGCCCGCACCCGGTCGAGGGCCTTGGCGACGGCCTCGACGACCGCGCCTTCCGTCTGATCGAGCGCGTCCCGCGTGCTCACCGGACTCACGACCAGCGCGACGAGGATCCCGATCGCCGCGCCGGCGGCCGTCTCGGCGAGGCGCAGCAGAAGCAGCGAGTCGGAGAACTCGCCGAGGATCGAGTACAGCTCACTCAGCATGATCGTGATGAAGAAGATCATGTAGCCGTACGAGACGCGCATCAGGTAGTTGCCGCAGAAGATGCTCACGACGATGACGACGAGCGCAGCGAAGGTGTGACCGCTCGTCGCGTGCGCGATGAGGATGCCCGCGCCGAGGCCGGCCAGAGTTCCGGCGACGCGCAGCACGGCCTTGCGGGTCGTGTCGAAGCGGGTGCCCGTGCCCGCGAACGCGACGAAGGCCGCGATGACGGCCCAGTAGTAGCGCTGCCCGCTGATCAGGCTGCCGACGATGATCGCGAGAATGCCGGCGACGGCGGCCTGCACGGCCTGCCGCGTCGCGAACGGCAGGCGCACGATGGGATTCCACGCGCCACCGCGTGCCTCGATGCCGGACGCGACGCTCGGCGACCCGGGCAGCTGCCCGAGCATGAGCTCGACCGCGGGCACGAACGAATCCTCGTTCTTCGCGACCTCGCGGCTCAGCACGGGCCGGTTGGGCACGGCCGTGATCACGCCGAACCCGCGCTCGAGGTTCCGCACCGCGGCGCGGACGGCCCGCGGTGAGTCGTCCGACAGCTCGCTGAGCCGTGCGGCGGCGTCGCGCGCGCGACCGAGATTGGCGTCGGCGAGCGCGCGGAACGCGTCGACCACCGCGTGGCGCAGCGCGGGCGATGCGACGGATGCCGCAAGCTCGCGCGCTCCGATCGTGAGGCGGTCGAGACCGAGCTGCACGTTGAGCAGCCGGGAGCGCAGCGCTGACGCCGTCCACCCCGCGGGCAGCGCGGGAGCGTGCGCTGCCCAGCCGTCGCTCATGAGGGCCGTGTCGGTGAGACGTGCCCGTGCGCGGAAGACGGCGAGCGAGGCGCGATCGGACGCCGGGCTGCCGGCATCCGCTTCGATCAGCGCGATGCACGCGCGCGCCAGGCCGCGCTGTCGCGCGCTCATGGCCCGGAAGACGGAGGCGAGCGTCTTGCGCGGATCAGGTCTCGCGATCGTGATGCTGAGGAGCAGCATGACCGCCGACGCTGCGATCACCGCGACGAGCATGCCGGGGAGCGCCGCGAACGAGGTGCCGAGGAACGAGGCGAAGAAGTACCCCATCCACCCCATGAAGCCGTAGAAGAAGAACGGACCGCCGAATCGGCGCACCCACACCGCGAGGAACATCACCACGATGAATCCCGCGAGCGACGCGTAGTGGTTGACGGAGAGCAGGGTTCCCATCGTGAGCCCTGCGCCGATCGCCACGGGGAAGAACGCGGCTGTGCGGGCGTTCGCGCGGCGCCGGTGGTCGCCGAGCGCGTTCGAGCCGTTCATCGCGACCACGCTGCTCAGCATCATGAACACGACGGTGCCCTGGGCACCCGCGTGCAGCGCGAGGGACAGGAGATAACCCACCAGCATGCACACTGCGACGCCGAGTGCGCCGTTGATGCCGAGCCGCAGCCTGCCGAGACCGGGATCCGACGCGACGACGGCGTCGCCGAAGCGGCGCAGGCTGGAACTGCCGAGATAGGCGCGAGGGGAGGGAACCGTGATCCCCTCCCCTCGCGGTGCTGTCAGTCGAACGTCGCTGTCCGCTCACGCTAATGCGCGAAGCCGCGGCCGTGGGAGACGTTCTCGATCGGGCGCGTCGGCGCGTGTCAGAACACGAGCGCCGGGCCGCGCTCGAGGTCCAGCAGATCCAGATCCGGCTCGGGCACCCACTCGCTGGGCGCAGCCACGCGTGCCGTGTTCCTGAACTCGATCGTCACGGGCATCGACCGATTCACGAGGGCGTGCACCTCCGGACCGGACGCAAGCGGGAGCCGGACGAAGCCCGCGCCGCGACGAGCAGCGGCGACGAGCCGCCTCTTCAACCACCGGACGCTCGTGCCCCGTCGCAGTGTGTAGCTGCGGTCGGCGAGCGTTACTGTCACTGAGTTCATGTCATTCCTCCGTCCGCGTCATTGCTGGCGGTACCCGGCGGACCGCACCCGGCAAACAGCCGAGGTGAGCAGCGGCAGGAGGCACTGCACCTCGCGGCTATGCATGCGCCGCATGCAGCTGATGAGATCCCCGAGGCTTTCTGCTCCGTTTCTTCGAGACGCCTTCGTAGCGTCATGCTCATGGCAGAGCATCATCCGAGCGACGGCGACGTCGCATCCGTCTCCGATCTGGTCAAGCGCTACGGGGGCGGCAGCACCGCGGTCACCGCCCTTGACGGCGTCTCGCTCGCCCTGCGACGCGGCGAATTCGCGGCGATCATGGGCCCCTCAGGGTCGGGCAAGTCCACGCTGATGCACATCATGGCCGGACTGGATGCCGCGAGTTCTGGCGTCGTGCGCCTCGGGGGCGTCGACATCACCGGGCTCGACGACGCGGGCCTAACCGAGCTGCGGCGTCGACGGGTCGGCTTCGTGTTCCAGTCGTTCAACCTGCTGCCCACCCTCGATGGGCTCGGGAACGTGCTCCTGCCCTTCGAGCTCGACGGACGACGCCCGACCGGCGAAGAGAGGGCGTGGATCGACCGACTGATCGACCAGCTCGGCCTGTCCAATCGGCTCGATCACCGCCCGGGTCAGCTGTCGGGCGGTCAGCAGCAGCGCGTCGCGATCGCCCGCGCGCTCGCCACCCGGCCCGAGGTCGTGTTCGCCGACGAGCCGACGGGCAACCTCGACTCGCGCACCGGGCGCGAGGTCCTCGGACTGCTCGCGGACGCGAGCACGCAGCACGGACAGTCGATCGCGATGGTCACGCACGATCCGGTCGCGGCGAGCTACGCCGATCGCATCCTGTTTCTCGCCGACGGTCGGATCGTGCGCGACAGCACGCGACTGCGGCCTGAAGAGATCGCGACCTTCATGCTGTCCATCGAGGCGCAGCGATGAGGCCAGGGCTGCGTGGTCAGGCTTCGACACTGACCGTCTCCGTCATCGCCGGAACCTTCGGAGTCGCGCTGCTGCAGTTCACCGGCCTGCTGTCCGCGGCCATCCGCGCCGATCCGGTGGCCGGTGCGAGCCCGCACACGGTTCCGATGCTGCTCGACCTCGCCGCGATCTCCTTCATCGTGCTCGCGTTGTACGTCAGCGGTGTGGTGACCTCGAACACGGTCGCGACGGTCGTCGCCGGCCGCACGCGGCAGATCGCGCTCCTGCGCCTCATCGGCTCCTCAGCGGGAGCGGAGCGCACGCGGATCGCCCGCGAGGGGCTGCTCGTCGGAATCCTCGGTGCGCTCGCCGGTGCCGTCATCGGCACCGCGGCCGCGGCCCTCGTCGGCCGAATCGCGGTTGCCGCGGGCCTCTTCCACCCGTACTCGTATTCGTTCGCGGCCCCGATCATCGTCGTCCCCGTCGTCGCCGTCGCCCTCACGACCTGGCTGGCCGCATGGGTCGGATCGCGCCGGGTCCTCGACGTCCGACCGATCGAGGCCCTCAGCAACAGCACCGAGCGCAACATGCCCGAGATCGCGCAGAAGCGCGGGCGGCACAAGCTGGCCATGGGGCTCGTCATCGCCGGCGTCGTCTTCCTCGCGCTCGGCGTCGTCGCCGGCCTCAAGTTCCCCCCTGCCGTTCTCCTCGGCCTCATCGGCGGCCTGCTCTCGTTCACTGGCATCGTCTTCGCGGCGGACCGCGTCATCCCGCCGGTCCTCAAGGTCGTCGGGCGGGTCATCGGCACCTCGCACCCGGCGCGGATCGCGGCGGAGAACGCGTTGCGCTACCCCGAACGCTCCAGCCGCATGACGGTCGGCCTCGTCATCGGCGTGACCCTGGTCACGACGTTCGCGGTGACCATGCGCACCTTCGAGACGATGCTTGCGATCGGCGCACGCAATGACCCGCAGCAGTACAACGGGCTCGGCCCGATCATCAGCGGCGTCGTGACCGTCTTCAGCGTCCTGATCGGGTTCAGTGCGCTCATCGCCGCCGTCGGATTGGTCAACACCCTCAGCCTCAGCGTCCTGCAGCGCACTCGCGAGCTCGGGCTCATGCGCGCACTGGGCTTCACCCGCAGGCAGCTCGGCGCCATGATCCTCGCCGAGGCCGCCGCGCTCACGATCACGGCGACCGTGGTCGGGCTGGTCCTCGGCTTCGTGTACGGGTGGATCGGGGCGCAGTCGATGCTCGGCGGGGTCAAGGGTCACCCGGGGCTCGTGCTGCCTCAGATCCCGTGGACGACGGTGCTCATCGTCGTCGTCGCGGCGGCCGCGCTCACGCTCGTCGCCGCGTTCACGCCCTCGCGGAGAGCCACGCGGATCTCGCCGGTGACCGCGCTCGCCGTCGAATAGGGTGCGCGACCCGCATCACGCCCAGAGGCGCTGACGCTGCCAGCCGTCGCCCGTACGGTCGTAGCGCAGGCGCAGGTGGTTGCGGCTCGAGTCCCCCTGCCAGAACTGGATCTCGATGGGCACGATGCGCCAGACCGTCCACGCTTCGGAGACGAGCTCCGGATCGGCCTCGACCCGCGCGAGGTTCGCCGCGATCAGGCGCTCGCGCTCGACGTCGTCGGCGAGCGGCGCGCTCTGGCGGCCGACCAGGGCGATCGCCCGGGAGGCGGGGTGGCGAGCCAGGAAATCAGCGGCCGACTCAGCAGGGGTGGCCCGAGTGGCGGTGCCGCGAAGACGGACGGACCGCGCGAGCGGTGTCCAGTAGAAGCTGAGCGCGACCCGCGGATTCGTCGCCAGCTGCTGCCCCTTCGCGGACTCGTCGCTCGTCGCGATCTCGAACGCGCCGTCGTCGGTCACGTCTTTGAGCACGAGGACGCGGGCATCCGGCTGCCCGTCGGCATCCACCGTCGACAGGGTGGTCACGTGCGGTTCAGGCACGTTCGCGTCGAGCGCGACGTTCAGCCACTCGAGGAACAACTTGCGCGGGTCCTCGGGCGCTGCGGCCGGATCGAAGGCGGGCGCGGTCCCGATCACTGACGGTGTTGCGCGCAGGCGGTCTCGCAGGGTGCTCATGGCGCCAGCCTGTCACGTCACCGGCCGCCCCGATCACCGGACGATGCCCGCGCCGGTGCAGGCGCGGGCATCGTCATTCGACATCAGTTCGCGACGATGCCTTCGCCGCCGACGCCGTTGGGCACCGTGACGGAGCCGATCTCGTGCAGTGCACCGGTCGCCGCGACCTGGTACTCGTCGACGATTCCGGCGGCGCCGGTCTGCACGTACAGATAGCGGCCGTCCGCACTCACGGCGGCGTCGGTCGTGCCCGCGTCCGTTGCGGTCGTGCCGATCGGGGTGAGCGCGCCAGTGCGTCCGGCCGTGTAGCCGCTCAGGGTCCCGCTGCCCGCGTTCGAGGCGTAGACGCGCGTCCCGTCGACGACGATCCAGCAGGTCGCCTGCTGACCCGTCGCCTGCTCGGCGTCCTTCGTCACCGCTCCGTTCTGGTGAACGGTGAAGCTCGCGACGGCGTTGGGGCCGGCTTCGCTCGCGATGAGCTGCCCGGTGGCGTCGAACTGGAAGCCGAACGGAACGTCACCGGCGAACGTGCTCACGACGGGCGTCGCCGCGGGGCCGCGCACGCCGAGCGGGAACACGTCGAAGGAGCTGCTGTCCCCCTTCGTCGACACGACGACCTTCGAGCCGTCGGGCGTGAACGCGATCTGAGCCGGTGTGCTCGTGAACTCGGGCGTCGCGTTCGGGTTGAAGCCGAGGTCGCGATGCCAGCCGGGCACGGCGACGAGCCGGCCGCCGAGGTCGAGATAGCCCTGGATCGACCCCCCGCCGCGAGCGTTCAGCACGTAGACGAGGTCACCGTGGGCGGCGATGGAGACGGGTGCGTCGCCGCCCGAGCCGACGACCTGGCGACTCTCGAGCCTGTCGCCTCTCACCGCGAAGGACGTGATCGTGTCGCTGCCGGCGTTGACCGCGAACACGTTCCGCCCCGCCCGGGCGAGCGAGCTCTCGGACGCGAGGTGATCGACGACCGAGCCGCCGAGGGCGACGCCCTTGCCGCCGGTGGCGAAGACGCCCGACTGGCGAAGCGTGCCGTCGGCGAAGCGGTCGTAGCCGACGACCTGGTTGCCGGTCGTGGCGTCGTTCTGCACGAACACGGTGCCGACCGGGGCCGGGTGCCGTGCCGGAGCCGCATCGGCGGCGCCCGCGCCGAAGCCGACGAATGCGGCGGTCGCGGCGATCGTGGCGGTGGCGATTCCGAGACGAGCGATGGTCTTCATCTGTTGCTCCTTGCTGAGGTGGAGCCCGCGAGAAGAGGCGAGCTGCTGCGGTCAGTGAAGCAATCGCAGACGGCCTCCCGGCCGAAGCTTGCAGCCCCGTAATCGCACATTTCAGAGCCGTAAGAATTCGCCGGCCGGGCACCCGCGCGATCACGCTTACGCTCGAACGCATGCAGGCAGGAGCACGGGTGACCGTCGTCGAGGACGACCCCGCGGTGCGCACCGTGGTCGCCGATCACCTCCGTGCGGCCGGGTGCGAGATCGAGCAGTTCGGCGACGGTGCAACTGCGTGGCAGGCGATCGAGAGACGGATGCCTGAACTGCTGATCCTCGATCGGATGCTCCCGGGCATCGACGGTGACGAGCTCTGCCGCCGTGTCCGCGCGATCTCGAGCGCACCCATCATCATGCTCACCGCACTCGACGGCCTCGAGCACCGCATCGAGGGCCTGGAGCACGGCGCCGACGACTACCTCGGCAAGCCGTTCTCGCTGCGGGAACTGCAGCTGCGGGTGAACGCGCAGCTGCGCCGCAGCAGCAGCGCCGCCGCCCCGTTGATGTTCACGGCCGGACGCTTCCGCGTCGACCCGGCGCACCGCCGCGTGTGGGCAGACGATAGAGAGGTCGCCCTGACCGCTCGCGAGTACGAGCTCTTCCTCTATCTCGTGCGCAACCCCGAGCGCGTCGTCAGCCGCGAGGAGATCCTGCGCGAGGTGTGGCAGTGGGGCTTCGGCGACGCGTCGACCGTCACGGTGCACGTGCGGCGACTGCGCGAGAAGATCGAGCCCGACCCCCGCACGCCGTGTTTCCTGCACACGGAGTGGGGAGCCGGTTACCGGTTCACGATCAACGCGGGCGCGCCGTGCTAGGGCTGCCCCAGCTGCTGCAGATCGGCGCCACGACGCTCGCCGCGACCGCGGTGGTGACCGCGCTCACGGTGCTCGCGCTGCGCCTCGGGCGTCGGCGCGGTGCCGGCGCACGTGCCGCGATCGTCCTCACGGGGGCACTGCTGTCGGTGATCGTCTCGACGATCGCGGTCGCCACGGAGATGTACCTGGCGGCCCACGACGTCGTCGTGCTCGCGTGGGTCATCGGGGTCTCGGCGATGCTGAGCATGGCGGCGACCTGGATCGTGACGGGCCGAACCGCTCGGGCATCCGTCGCCGCTCTCATCGACGACACGCGACGCGTCGGCGCGGGCGATGTCGTCGGCCCGACCGCGACCGGGTGGCGCGAATTCGACGACGTCTCGGCCCAGCTCGCCGAGAGCTCCCGGAGGCTGGCGGAAGCGCGCGCTCAGATCGCCGAGCTGGATGCGGCCCGCCGCCAATTCTTCGCCTGGATCTCGCACGACCTGCGCACGCCGCTGGCCGGCATGGGCGCGATGGCCGAGGCGCTGGAAGCGGGAACCGCTCCCGATCCAGACGCGTATGTGCGAGTCATCCGCTCCAAGGTCCACACCGTCAATCAGATGGTCGGCGACCTGTTCGAGCTGTCCAAGCTGCAGACGGGCACCCTCGAACTGCACCCCGAGCCGGTCGTTCTGCTCGATCTCGTCAGCGACGCCGTCGCCGATGTGCAGCCGATCGCCGCGGCGCGCCGTGTCGCCATCGCGCAAGACGGCATCGATGGGCGCGTCATCTGGGCCGACCCGCGGGAGCTCACGCGCGCGATCGGCAACCTGCTCGCGAACAGCCTCCGGCACGCGCCGGGCGACAGCACCGTGCTGATCAGGGCCGACACCGTCGATGACGCCCAGCTCGTCCTCAGTGTCATCGACCAGGGGCCCGGGGTCGCCGCCGAGAACCTCGGCCGCATGTTCGACGTCGGCTGGCGTGCGGACGCGGCTCGCTCGAGCGACCCCGACGGCGGGGCGCCCGCCGGAGCCGGGCTGGGTCTTGCGATCGTCCGCGGAATCGCCGAAGCACACGGGGGCACGGTCCAGGCGCGCCGGACCGACGCCGGATTCCAGCTGGACCTGCTGCTGCCTACCGATAGAAGCCCTCGCGAAGGTTGATGCCGTGCTCGAGCCACGCCTTGAGCGCGGCGAGCATGCCGGTCCAGCCCTCGCAGGTCGTGCGACTCGTGCCGCTGTCCCCGGTCGTCGCGACGCCCGCCCACTCGATCACGCTGCGGCGCGGCGGTTCGGCTTCGATGACGGTGACCGGAAACGCGCCGGGGAAGTCCAGGAAATCCCACGTCACCTGAACGCCCGGCTGCAGCCGGCCGCGCGCACCGCCGCTGGTGAAGTACTTCGAGAGTGGCAGCCGTCAGAAGCCGTCGGACGAGCCGCGGTGGCGTCGACACGGTGTCGTATGCCGGCGACGCGCATAGCGCATCGGCTCTAAGAAACCTCCATGAAGCCGTTCACCCTCACGTCGCCTCGCGGTCACTCGCACGGAAGGGTCGTTTCATACGGTTCCTAACGACCGTTACCTGCACCGCACAACGAATCCTGTCCTCGGAGGATCACACCGATGCCCAGATACTCGCGCCGCGTTCTCGCGGCCCTGACCGCCGTCGCCGCCATCGGCGCGCTCGCCGCCTGCACCTCGTCGGCGGCCTCGACCACCTCTCACAGTTCGGCGCCCAAGTCGGCACCCGCGCAGCCGCTCACCCTCTACGCCGCCGAAGGCTACGACGCCGTCATGGCCAAGGCGTTCACCCAGAAGACCGGCATTCCCGTCAAGGTCGACGACGACAGCACCGGCCCGCTGCTCACCAAGATCACCGCTGAGAAGAACAACCCGCAGTGGTCCATGCTGTGGGTCGACGGAGACACCGCGTTCGCAGCGCTCGACAAGGAAGGACTGCTGCTGCCGTACCAGTCCTCGTCTGCGAGCCTCAACTCGCTCGGCACCTCGCTCGAGCCCAAGGACAAGAGCTACTCGCCCACCGCGACGACCGTCATGGCCGCGCTCATCTACAACGCCGCCAAGGTGACCGCCGTTCCGAAGACCTACGCGGATCTCACCGGTGCCGCGTACAAGGGCAAGATCGGCATGAACGACCCGTCGCAGTCGGGTCCGACGTTCCCCTTCATCGCCGGCGTCATGAACCAGCTCGGGGGTGAGAAGAACGGCGTCGCCGCCGGTGAGAGCTATTTCTCAAAGCTCAAGAGCAACGGCCTGCACATCTACCCGACCAACGGCGACACGCTTCACGCGCTGGAGACCGGGCAGATCGACTACGGCCTCATCCAGAGCTCGGCGGCCACCGGCGAGACCATCAAGGTGAAGGCCAGCGCGAACTACAAGCCCGAGATCGTGTATCTGCCCCAGTCGACGTTGCTTCCGAGCGCCATCGGCATCGACAAGGCCGACAACCCCGTCGTCGCCAAAGAGGCGAAGGAGTTCGTCGACTTCGCCCTGTCCCCCGCCGGTCAGGCCGTGATGCAGACCGGTGACCCCAGCGGCGACTCGCTGTTCTGGCCGATCGTGAGCAATGTCACCGCCCTCAAGCAGCTGCCGGCGTTCCCGACGAGCTACCAGACGCTCGACCCGTATTACTGGGGCCCGCTCGAGGGCCAAGTGAACTCGTGGTTCGACTCGACGATCAAGTGACGATCGTGACGGATGCTGCGCGCCAGCCTTCGCCGGCCGAACAGGGAGCACGCGCCCTGGTCCCGGCCGAGCCGGCTGCCCGCGGCATCCGTCACTCGATCCTCGCGGTCGCGGCAGGGGCTCTGCGCCCCGGCCGCGGCCTGGCGTTCAGTGCCTTCTGGCTCCTCATCATCGCGATCCTCGTTGTCCCGATCCTGCTGTTCCTCGCAGTGGCGTTCAGTCCGGCGCTGCTCGACCAGGGGCCCCAGTGGTTCACCCTCAGCGCATTCCAGCAGGCCCTCAACGGCCAGCTGCTGACCGCATTCATCAACTCGACCGTGATCGGCGTCGTCACGGCCGTGGTCGGCACGGCCGTCGCATTCTGGCTCGCCTGGGTCGTACAGCGCACCGACCTGCCGGGGCGCCGGCTCTGGACAGGTGTCGTCTTCGCCCTGCTGCTCACCCCGAGCTATCTCATCGCCCTCGGCTGGATGCGCCTGCTCGAGCCCAACGGGGTGCTGCAGCTGCTCGGCGTGACCGCGACCTGGCCGCGCGACGTCATGTACGGCCCGGTCGGCATCGTCGTGGTCCTCACGGTCAAGGGCATTCCCTTCGCCTACCTGGCGATCAGCAACGCCCTGCGCGGCCTCGGGCACGAGTTCGAGGATGCGGTGCGCGTGCACGGCGGCGGACCGGTCGCCCGCATCCGCGTCGTCGTCGCGCTGCTCAGCCCGGGCGTGTGGGCCGCCCTCGCCATCGTGTTCGCCGAGTCGATCAGCGACTTCGGCGTCGCCAGCACTCTGGCCAATGACTCGCACTTCCTGGTCGCCACGTACTCGCTGTACATGGCCGTCGACTCGTTCCCGGTGCAGTTCCCGGTCGCATCGGCGATCAGCTGGGTGCTGCTCGTGCTCATCGTGCTCGCCCTCATCGCCCAGTCGCGCGCGCTGCGCGGCCGCAGCTTCCGCGTCCTGTCCGGTCGCAGCCGCCCCGCTCGGCTGGAGCATGTGGGACCGCTGAGGGGCGCCGGGCTGCTGCTCGCCCTCGTGGTGTTCCTCGCCATCGCCCTCGGCGTCCCGGCCTTCGGCGCCGTGTCGGCATCGCTCATCGACGGCCTCGGCTCCCTCGCCGGTTCGCACCACTGGGACTTCAGCAACTACCGGCGGGTGCTCACGAGCCCGTCGCTCGGGCATCCGCTCATGTACTCGGCGTGGCTCGCCGCAGTCACCGCCACGGTCGCGATCGTGCTCGCAGTGGTGTGCGCGCGGATGCTCGCCACCAGCGGCGCGAAGCTGTCCGGCCGGTTGCTCGACTTCGTTCTGCTCGCGGCCGTCGCGCTGCCAGGCATCGTGTTCGCGGCCGGCTACATCTTCGCCTACAACCTGCCGTTCTGGGGCACGCTGCATGTTCAGCTCTACGGCACGACCACACTCCTCGCGATCGCGTACCTCGCCACTGCGCTGCCGTCGACGACACGCGTGCTGATGGGCACGATGAGCCAGGTGCAGGAGTCGATGATCGAGGCGAGCCGCGTGCACGGTCGTACGTCGGGTCGTGCGTGGCTGTCGATCGTGATCCCGCTGATCGCGCGGCCGCTGCTCAGCGCGTGGCTGCTCACCTACGCAGCCACCCTGCTCGAGCTGCCGGTCTCCCAGCTGCTCTCGCCGGCCGGCAAAGAGCCGATCTCGGTCGGGATCGAGACTGCGCTCAGCAAGTACGACTATGGCGGCGGGACCGCCATGCAGGTTCTCGCCATCGCTTTCGCCCTGATCGTCGTCTGCGTCGGTTTCGGGGCATTCCGCCTCTTCGCGCCCGCGGGCTGGCGGCGAATCGGAAGGGCGTCACGATGACCGCAACGATGATGACGACGGATGCCTCGAGCAGCCGCACCAGCGGGCGCAGCCTGCACCTGAACAAGGTCGGCAAGCGCTTCGGGACGGCGACCGCGCTCGACGACGTCACCCTTTCCGTCGAGCCGGGCACCTTCCTCGTGATGCTGGGGCCGTCGGGCTCGGGCAAGACGACGCTGCTGCGCGGCCTCGCCGGCATCGAGCGCTTCGACACGGGCGCCGTGCGCTTCGGCTCGACGGTCATCGACGACGGCCGCACGCACGTGCCGACCGAGCGGCGCGGTCTTGCGATGGTGTTTCAGGACTACGCCCTCTGGCCGCACCTCACCGTGCGGCAGAACGTCGCATACGCGCTCAAACGCCACCACCTCGACCGGCACGAGGCGGCGCGGCGGGTGCTCGACACGCTCGACCGGGTCGGCATCTCGGCGAAGGCGGACGCCTACCCGCAGGAGCTCTCCGGCGGACAGCAGCAGCGTGTCGCGCTGGCGCGCGCGATCGTCGGGAGCCCGGCTCTGCTGCTCTTCGACGAGCCCCTGTCGAACCTCGACGCCGACCTGCGCGAGCACCTGCGCGTCGAGATCGCGACCATCACGCGCGAGTCGGGTGCCACTGCCGTCTACATCACGCATGATCAGGCCGAGGCATTCGCGCTCGCCGATGTGGTCGGGGTCCTGCGTGATGGTCGGCTCGAGCAGCTGGGTGCGCCCGAGAGCATCTACACGCGCCCGGCGACCCCGTTCGTCGCCCGGTTCACGGGCCTCGCCGGGGCGTTCGCCGGCACCGTTGTCGGCAGATTCGACGTGGGCACCGTCGCCGTCGGCGTCGGCGACCACCGGCTGGCGGCCGGCATTCCGGCCGACGCGGTTCTCGACACGGGCGATGATGTCGATGTGCTCATCCGAGGCGCCGCGTTGCGACTCGACGAGCCCGCGGCTGACGCCGCAACGGGAACATCGGGTGGCGGTGTTCCCGGACGGGTGACGGATGTCGCGTACCGGGGCCGCGGCTACGAGCACGTCGTCGCGACCGCGCACGGCGCGCTGAGCGGAATCTTCGCGCCCCAGGCGTGGTCGCGCGGTACGGAGTGCCGCGTTGTGATCGATCCGGCGGGCTGCTTCGCGTTTCCGCGCCGGGTCCCCAGCACCATCTAACAGCCGTTAGTATTTCTATCAAACGTACAAAACTTCTGGAGCATGTTCGATGACCGACGTCGCACTCTTCGCCGCTGTCTTCCTCGCCTGCATCGTCGAGGCGGTCGAGGCGACCACCATCGTGGTCGCGATGGGGGCCACCCGCCATTGGGGGTCCGCCCTCATCGGCTCGATCGCCGCAATCGTCGTGCTCGCGGCGGCGGTCGCCATCTTCGGCCCGACGATCCTGCTGCTTCCGCTCGCCGTGCTGCGCGTCGTGGTCGGTGGCCTGCTTCTCGTCTTCGGGCTGCAGTGGCTGCGCAAGGCGGTGCTGCGTGCGAGCGGCGTGAAGTCGCTGCATGACGAGGACGCGATCTTCCGCAAGCAGGTCGCCGCTGCGGAGGCCGCCCAGGCTGATCGCCGGTTCGGCGTGTCCGACTGGTACGCGTTCACGGTCTCATTCAAGGGCGTGCTGCTCGAGGGCCTCGAGGTCGTCTTCATCGTGCTGACCTTTGCGACCAACGAGGGCAATCTGCCGGTCGCGGTCGTCGCGGCCCTCGCCGCGATCGTCGTCGTGATCGTGGCCGGTGCGATCGTGCGCGGGCCGCTCTCCCGCGTGCCGGAGAACACGCTCAAGTTCGTCGTCGGAATCATGCTGGCGAGCTTCGGCACCTTCTGGGGCGCCGAGGGCGCCGGCGCACTCTGGCCCGGATCCGATGCCGCGCTCCTCGTGATCGCGCCCGCTGTCGCGGTCTACTGCCTGCTGCTCGTCCTGGTCTTCACCCGCCGCCGGCGCGCCGCTGCGACCCTCGCTCGCGTGCCTGTCGCAGCCGCGGCGGGCGGCTCCTCGTCAGTGACAGAGGAACCCCGACGCGAGCAGCCTGCGGTCGAGCAGCCTGCGGCCGAGGTGCCGACGAAGAAGCCCGGCGCGCTGGCCCGGTTCGGACTGTTCTGGTACGACTTCATCGTCGGTGACGACTGGCTCGTGACCCTCGGTGTCGTCGTGATGCTCGCGCTGGTCGCGGTCGCCCACGTGTGGACGGGCGCGTGGGTGATCGCCGGTGTGTTCGTACTGGCGCTGATCCCCTTCGGCACCGCCCGAGCGGCGCGCGGCTGAGTCGAGGCGTGCGCGCCGCCGAGGTTCAGTGGCCCTCCGGCTCCTCTGCGTAGACCCGCGCGGCGTAGTCCTCTAGCACCTGCTCGCAGCGTGAGATGGCCGCCTCCGCCGCCTCTCGGCCCGGGGCGCCGAAACGGTCGCGCGACTTCACCTTGTCGAGCCAGCTGACCAGCTTGTTGAAGTCCACTTCGTTCTCTTCGAGCTCGGCATACGTGAAGTGCTTCTTGCCGTACTCCTTCTCGACCTCGCCGAGGAACCCCTCGCAGCGGTCGACGATCTCCTCGTACTCGTCGGTGCGGGCCGACTGGAACACCGACAGCACGCTCTGCTCACCCGCGAGGACGGCCGACTCGAGCAGTACCGCGGTGCCGTTCATCTGCAGGATCTCGTGCTGCAGCTTCCGCAAGGCACGCTCCGAAGCGGTGTCGTGCGGGAGCGTCGCGGCCGAGTTCTGCAGATACACCGCGCCGAGCGCCTTGAGCCGCCGCCACACTGTCGCGCGCAGGCGCGTCGGCTCAGAGGGAATGCGGTAGACCAGCACCAGCCACTTCGAACTCGGCGTCTTCTCCGCTGAGACGGGCTTGGTCGGCACGAGCCGATCCTATCCGGCGATCTTGTCGCCAGAGTCGCGCGGCGGCACGGCATCCGTCAGTCCGAGTGCTGTGGCACGCAACAGCATCGTCAGCCGCGGCTCGAAGTCGAGCGCCACGTGGCCCCACTCGGGAACCTGCCGGTAGAGCTCGGCGAGAGTCGGCATGGGGTGCGCGACCTGCCAGAACCCGGCCGCGAGGGCGCCCGCCGCCGCGATCAGCGCCTGCACCTGCGGGACCGAGAGATCGGATGCCTCGGCCAGCGCCCCGACCATGGCATCGTGCTCCGCGAAGGAATTGGTCTTGAACCGGCGCGCACGCTCGATGTCGACATCGCCCTCGAGCCGCATCGGCACATGCGCGAGCAGATCGCAGAACACCGGAAGGCGGGTGATCGTCCGGCTGACGATCTCTGCCACCTCGGTCGCCCGCAACCCGGACCGACCGTCAACCTCGGCCACGAGCGCCGCGCGCCACTGCGCCCAGCCGCGCTCGGCGAGCTCGAGCAGCAGGTCTTCCTTGCTCGCGTAGTAGCGCCGTGCGCCCGTGCGATGGAGCCCCGCGCGTTCCGTGACCGCGGCGACGGTGAGGTGCCGCACTCCCCCGAGTTCCAGGGCGAGCGCCTCGGCAGCGTCGAGCAGCGCGGCAGAGCGGAGCGTCTTGTCCTCCGTCGACCTGGCCCTCTCGCGCACGAGAGCCAGTCTAACGCATCGCTGAGTGCGCTAACCGGGACGACGTGATAGTTTCGGCCTTAACGCATCACAGCGTGCGTTAACTGAGAAGAGGATTCCATGCGAGCTGTTCAGGCCGGCGCCTTCGGCGCCCCCGCCGTTCTCACCGTCGTCGAATTGCCGGACCCCACCCCCGGGCTGGGCGAAATCGCGATCGACGTCACGCACTCGGCGGTCGGATTGATCGACGTCTACCTGCGCCAGGGCGCCTACCGGGATCGGCCCGGCATGCCTCAGCCCCCCTTCACGCTGGGGCTCGAGGTTGCGGGCACGGTACGCGAACTGGGTCCAGGGGTGACCGGCTTCACCGTGGGCGAGAAAGTCGTCTCGATGTCCGCCGGCAGCGGCACCGGCGGCTACGCATCCGTCTACGTCGCCCCGGTGCGCGGCGTCATCTCGATCGAGGGCTACGACGTCGACCCCGCGCTCGCAGTCTCGGTCATTCCCAACGCGGCGATGGCGCACGTGGCGCTGACCCGCGTCGCCCACCTCGTCTCGGGCGAGAGCGTTCTCGTCCACGGCGCGCTCGGCGGCTTCGCCGCTGCGTTCCCTGGCATCGCCACCCGGCTCGGGGCGTCGCGCGTCGTCGGCAGCGTACGCGCCGGCAGGCTCGAGGCGGCGCACGCGACGAGACTGCCGTACGACGAGATCGTCGACTCCGAGCGACTGCCCGACGTGCTCGGCGACGAGAAGTTCGACGTGATCATCGATCCCGTCGGCGGCGACGTCCGCACGCGCAGCCTGGGGCTGATGCGGCCCGGCAGCCGCCTCGTCGTCGCAGGGAATGCGAGCGGCGACTGGGGCCACCAGCTCGCGAGCAACGAGATCTGGGGCGCGAGCATCACCGTCGCCGGATTCAACGCCGGCGCCTTCCTCCCGACGCACGCCGAATTCATGCGCCCGGCGCTCGAGGCCGCCCGTGACTCCGCCGTCGCGGGTCTCGGCGACATCGCGATCGATGTCCTCCCCTTCTCGCAGGCCCAACGTGCGCACGAGCGCATGGAAAGCCGCAGCCTCGACGGCCGAATCGTGCTCACGCCGAGCGAGTGAGCCGGGCGCGGCCGCCCGGCTCACTCGCGCCACGCGTGATTGGACAGTCCTGGAACGCATCTGATTCGCTGTCCCCATGAACGACGCAGCTGCGCTTCACCACCCCGACGAGCCTCATCAGGGTGGCCTCGCACAGCGCCTCAACTGGCTGCGCGCCGGAGTGCTCGGCGCCAACGACGGCATCATCTCGGTCGCCGCCGTGGTCGTCGGTGTCGCCGGCGCGAGCACAGCCACTGCCCCGATCCTCGCGTCCGGAATCGCGGCCCTCGTGGGTGGCGCGCTCTCCATGGCCGTCGGCGAATACGTGTCGGTCAGCAGTCAGAGCGACAGCCAGAAAGCGCTGATCGAGAAGGAGCGGCAGGAGCTCGACACCATGCCGAGCGAGGAGCTCGACGAACCCACCGCGCTGTACGAGGCGCAGGGCATCTCGCACGCGACCGCACGACAGGTCGCGGTCGAGCTCACCGAACACGACGCACTCCGCGCCCACCTCTCGGCTGAACTCGGCATCGACCCTGATGACGTCGTGAGCCCCTGGGCCGCAGCCTTCGCGTCAGCGCTGTCGTTCCTGTGCGGCGGGATCCTGCCGTTCCTCTTCGTGCTGCTCGTTCCGGCCCCGTGGAAGGTTCCCGTCACATTCCTCGCGGTCCTCGCTGCGCTCGTGCTCACCGGCACGATCAGCGCGCGGATCGGAGGCAGCTCGAAACGGCTCGGCACGCTGCGAATCGTGGCAGGCGGCGCGGTCGCACTGGCCGTGACCTTCGGCATCGGTGCGCTGCTCGGCACGACCGGGGCCGTGTAACGGCGTATCCTTTCGGGTACTGCGCGGCAATCGCCTAGCGGATGCTGACGAGCTCGCGCACGTCGTCGTCCGGCAGCACGTCCGCGACGGCCGCGACGTTGAGCTCCAGAAGTCGTACGCCACCGCCGCGCATGCTGAGGAACGCCGTATCCGCCGCATCCCGACCGGTCGCGATACGCACGAGGGAACTGCGCGGCGCCAGCGTGGTCGCGTCGACGGCGCGCCAGCTGCCGTCGATCCGCGCCTCCGCTACAGCGTGGAAGTCCATCGGCCTGAGCCCCGGCGCGTAGACCGATACGACCCGCGCGGGCACCTCCAGTGCGCGCAGCAACGCCACCACGAGGTGCGCGTAATCACGGCACACCCCGGTGCGCGACAGAAGTGTGCGCACCGCCCCGTCGGTCGGTGAACTCGACCCCGGCACGTAGGACAGCTGCACGCCCACCCAGGACGAGACGGCCGAGAGCAGTTGAGCCCCGTCGAGTCCCCCGAACTCGGCCACGGCCGTCGGAGTCAGCGCGTCCGACTCGCAGTAGCGGCTCGGACGCAGGTACCGGAAGTCATCCGCATCATCGCCCTCCACCTCGTCCACGGCATCGCCGATCGTCGCCGAGTACGCGACCCGCGCGCGGCCGGCGGAGATCTCGGCCACATGCAGCCGCGTTCCGTGGAGGTCGCGGACGACTCGCCATGGCAGCTCTCGGCCGCCCTGCGTCACCGTGAGCGCTTCGTCCTCAGGGTGGTAGTTGGCAGCGGGCGCGATCGCGAGAGCCAGCCGGGCAGGACCGTCGGCCTCAAGCTCCAGCTCCGCGGAGACCTCACGATGCATCCGCAACCCACAGATCTGGCGCCTCGGCAGGAATGTTCACTCGATAGCGGTTCCCCGCCGTTGTCCGCAGCATTCCCGCGACTCGCCCTCAGTCGCCGATGGCGGCGCTGAGTCGTTCGCCGGTCTCGGTGTTGAAGACGTGCACGTGGGTGGGCTTGGGCGTGATGTAGACCGTGTCGCCGAGGGTCGGGTGGTGGCGGCCGTCGACACGCACGACGATGTCCGTCAAGATGTCCATCTCGGCCGTCTGGCTGGCGGCGTGGCCGTAGAGGTACCCGTCGGCGCCGAGCTCCTCGACGAGGTCGACCATGACCGGCAGTCCGGAGCTCTCCGCCGTCGAAACGACGACGTCTTCGGGGCGCACCCCGATCGTGACCTGCTTTCCGGCATCGGCCAGCAGCTCGCGCGGCACGGGGACGACGGTGGTGCCGAATTTGACGCCGCCTTCGGTGACGTCGGCGGCGAACAGGTTCATCGCGGGCGAGCCGATGAACCCGGCCACGAAGATGTTGTTCGGGTGTGCGTACAGCTCACGCGGCGTACCGACCTGCTGCAGCACCCCGTCCTTCAGCACCGCGATGCGGTCCCCCATCGTCAGCGCCTCGGTCTGGTCGTGGGTGACATACACCGTGGTCACCCCCAGACGCCGCGTCAGCGACGCGATCTGCGTGCGGGTCTGCACCCGCAGCTTCGCGTCCAGGTTCGACAACGGCTCGTCCATGAGGAACACCTGCGGGCTGCGCACGATCGCCCGGCCCATCGCCACACGCTGACGCTGACCACCGGAGAGCGCCTTCGGCTTACGGTCCAGATACGGCTCCAGGTCCAGCATCTTCGCCGCCTCACGCACCCGCTGGTTGCGCTCCTCCTTGTTCACCCCCGCGATGCGCAACGCGAAGCCCATGTTCTCCGCGACCGTCATATGCGGGTACAGCGCATAGTTCTGGAACACCATCGCAATGTCACGATCCTTCGGCGGAACATCCGTGACATTCCGGTCGCCGATCAAGATATTGCCGCTGTTGACCTCTTCAAGACCAGCAAGCATGCGCAGCGACGTCGTCTTTCCGCACCCGGACGGCCCGACGAGAACCAGGAACTCGCCATCGGCGACCTCGATGTTCAATCGATCGACCGCCGGTGCGGTCGATCCCGGGTAGACGCGGGTAGCGTCATCAAAAGTCACTGTTGCCATGAGGATTCTCTCTTCGATCGGCAGGTCGCGGAGGCGACGGCCGTTGGGTGGACAGTAACGCCGAATGGTGCGCGGCGGTGGAATCCCATCAGATCCAAAGCCGCGCCGCCCGGCCGGCCGCCGCCGTCTCGAGGCCGAGGCCCCGCTCAGACATAGAGCCCGGACCCCGCAGGCAGCACCGCCGGGGCACGTGCGGGCGGCGGCTGATCATTGTCGGAGCGCTCGGCGAGCTTCGTGACGGTCGCGAACATCTCGTCGAGCTGCTGATGGTCGAGCGTCTCGGTGCGGAGCAGCTCCGACGCCAATCTGTCGAGGATGCCGCGGTTGTCGTTGAGCACCCGCCAGGCCTCGTCGTGTGCGGTCTCGAGAAGCATCCGTACTGCGGCGTCGACCTGCCTCGCGAGCTGCTCAGAATAGCCGCGCTCGTTCCCCGTCGGGTGCCCGAGAAACATCTCGCCGGACGCGTGTCGGAGCGCCACCGGGCCGACGTCAGCGCTCATGCCGTACTCCGTGACCATCGTGCGCGCGATCGCGGTCGCCGCCTCGATGTCATCGGATGCGCTCGTGGTGGGGTCGTGCAGCACGATCTCCTCGGCTGCCCGCCCTCCCATCAGAGTGGCGAGCTGATCGCGCAACTGGTCGCGGGTGATCGAGTATCGGTCGTCGACCGGCAGGATCGTCGTGTGTCCGAGCGTGCGACCGCGCGGGACGATCGTCACCCGAGCGACCGGGTCGGCCTGTCGCATTGCGGCTGCGGTCACGGCATGGCCGCCCTCGTGGTAGGCCGTGATCAGTCGCTCCTGGTCGCGGATAAGGCGGCTGCGGCGCCGTGGGCCCCCGATGACACGGTCCACGGCCCCGTCGAGGGCGCGATTGTCGATTCGTTGCGCATTGGAGCGCGCCGTGATCAGGGCGGCCTCGTTGAGAAGGTTCGCGAGGTCGGCACCCGTGAAGCCGGGCGTCTTTCGCGCGACGAGGTCGAGGTCGACGCTCGCGGCGAAGGGCTTGCCTCGACTGTGCACCTCGAGGATCTTCCTACGCCCGCGCAGGTCGGGCACATCGACACGGACCTGCCGATCGAAGCGACCAGGGCGCAGCAGTGCGGAATCGAGAACGTCAGGGCGGTTCGTCGCAGCGATCAGGATCACATTCGTGGTGCTGTCGAATCCGTCCATCTCGACGAGCAGCTGGTTCAGCGTCTGCTCGCGCTCGTCGTTGCCGCCGCCGATGCCGGCGCCGCGCATCCGCCCCACCGCGTCGAGTTCGTCGATGAAGATGATCGCCGGCGCATTCTCTTTCGCTTGTTTGAACAGGTCGCGGACCCGACTCGCGCCGACGCCGACGAACATCTCCACGAAGTCCGAGCCGGAGAGGGCGTAGAACGGCACGCCGGCTTCGCCCGCAACCGCGCGGGCCAGCAGAGTCTTGCCGGTGCCCGGCGGCCCGAGCAGCAGGACGCCGCGCGGGATGCGCGCGCCGACGGCGACGAATCTCGCGGGAGTCTGCAGGAAGTCTTTGATCTCCTCGAGTTCCTCGATCGCCTCGTCGGCGCCCGCGACATCGGCGAAGACGACCTTCGGGGTCTGTGCGGAGACGATCTTGGCACGTGACTTGCCGAACTGCATGAGCGTATTGCTGCCGCTGCGCCCCCTGGCGATGACGAACCAGATCAGGCCGCCCACGAGGAGGGCGGGAAGCGCGAGTCCGGCGAGGCTCGCCCACCAGCTCCGTTGGGGAACCACATCGTTGTAGCTCGCGAGGTGGGCGTGATCGATCGCTGCGACGACTGCAGGACCGCGGGGACCGACGTAGGAGAACTGGACAGCGGTCCCGAGGTTTCCGTCGGCCTTCCCCAAAGTCAGGGCGACGGTCTGGTCTCCGCTGTTGATCGTCGCACTGGTTGCTTTTCCGTCGCTCAGAAGCGCGAGGCCGTCACGGGTGCTGACGTCCTTGCTGCCCGCCCTGTTCGTCAGGAGCAGGAACACGATCCCGATGAGCATCAGGAACGGTATGACCTGCAGCAGCCGATAGCGGCGAAGCTTATTCCTGGCGAACACGGACGGTGTATCGCTCCGGTCCACGCGGCGTGTGCACGACGCGGGACGGGAGGCCTGTCAGGATGCTGCGCAACCCCGAGGATTCGGGATCGGCGTGCCGGGGCGCCGCAGGCGGCCCTGCTGTTTGACTCATGACCGGAACGTACGCGCCGGCGATGTGTGCGCTCACAGCCGAGCGGCGGGCGACTCAGCCGGGCGTGGCGCGGGTGAACCGCACGTCCTGGATATTGACGTGGACTGCCAAGATGTTCAGTTCGGTGTGTTTGCCGAGCTGCTGCCGGATGGCTTCCCGCGCGCGGTCGGCAGCAAGCGGGATGCTCTCGCCCCAGGCGACACTGATGTCGACGGTGACGGTAATCGGTTCGCCGGGTACGGTGACGTCACCATCGAGCTGACAGCGCCCCACGATGACTTCCGGAACGCTGTCTCCAGCTGCGCGCACCATACCCCGAACAGCGCCTTCGGTCATTGTGAGATGCGCGCTGGGCGCGGGATGCGTGATGGGGATGTCGCGGCCGGCACGGGCCTCCACCGCGATGCGGTTCATGATGCCGTGCACCCAGCCATCCGGAGGGGCGGGCTCCGCCGCAGCTTGCAGCTCGAGCACGTGCGCCGTCAGGTCACGCAGTCGTTCGAGCGCGGTCAAGGCGATCTGGCAGCCCGGCGACGACTCGATGGAGAAGTTGGTGGGAGTGCGTTCGGCGTCGAGGTAGGTGCTGAGCTCCTCGATCGTGTGACCGTCGAGGTTCGCCGGATCCAGCGCGTCGAAGTCAGCGGACCCTTCTGGGGAGCGCGGATCTGTCATCGCCAGGCCTGCATTTCTCGTGCCATGTTCACTCGCGCCCGGGAGATCAATCCGCGAACGGTGCTTTCCGGCAGTTCCAGGTCCGCCGCGATCTCCCGGTAACTGTACTCGGCCACTTCCTTCAGCAGCCAGCAGCGTCGCTGCCCCGCGGGAAGGGACGCGAGCGCTGTTCCGACCGCAGACGCGAGGGACCGCGTCTGAGCCGCCTGCGCGGGAGAGGCCTCGGCCTCGGCCGGCGGGTCGTAATCGATGATGTCGTCGTGGTCGTGGCGGGCACGGACCCGGTCGATGCTGCGTCGGCTGACGATGCGCATCAGCCAGCTCTTGACCGCTGCCAGGTCCTCGAGCGAATCGAGTTGCTGCCATGCGGTCACGAACGCTTCCTGCACCACGTCGTCGGCTTCGTCGTTCATGCCCAGGATGCTGCGCGCGTACACGCGCATCAACGTGCTGTATCTGCGCACCAGTACTTCGAACGCCTGTGGGTCGCCGTCTGCGGCACGCCCAGCGACAACACGGTCGTCCGAGTCGATCAGCCGGGGGTCGTACCGGGGACCCTTGGCCGACGGCGGAGTGTGGTCATTCACCATGCTTCAGGCTTTCGGATGTTTCTTCCTGACTTCCGTGACGAATCGTCGCACCGACTCGTCCTATCAGTAGAAGCCACAACGCTTCACCTCAGTAGCTCAGGAAAGCATCTCATGGCAGCCACAACCGTTCTTCCCTCCACCGCCACCCTCGCCGACACCGGCGCGGGAAAGACCGTCATCAACGATGGCGTGATCGCCAAGGTCGCCGGCATCGCCGCACGCGAAGTCCCCGGCGTATATGCGCTCGGTGGCGGAGCCGCTCGTGCATTCGGTGCGATCCGCACCGCTATCAACACCACCGACCTCGGCCAGGGCATCAGCGTCGAAGTGGGCGAGACTCAGGTCGCCGTCGACGTGACCCTCGTCGCCGAGTATCCGGTGGCCCTGCAGGACGTGGCGGACCGGGTCCGCGCCGCCGTGACCACGGCGATCCAGACGCTGGTGGGCATGGACGTGACAGAGGTCAACATCACTGTCAACGACGTGCACATCCCCTCCGACGACGACACCGCTGACAGCGACAGCGGTACCGAGGCGCGGGTCCAGTGATCACCGCCACCAAGCTCGACATGCACTCGCTGGTGGACACCTTCCGCGGCAAGCGCACCTCATCATGAGCCGCACCGCCCCGAGGCCGGCCGAGTCGCCGGACGCGGGCGCAGGGCCCGCGCCGGGGCGCACCACCGTCGTACCCCGAGCGCTGGACCGAGTGGTCTCGGCCGTCACCGCGGACACCTTCGGTGTGACAGCACGGGCCGTGCACGTTGAGCTGTCGGACCGTGCTGGCCTACTCGCGGTCCGGGTCCGCACACCCATCCGGGTCATCTCGCTCGAACAGGTGACGCAAATGCCGACGTTCGTCTCAGCGACAGGGGGCACTCTGCTTCGGCACGCCGCCGACGGTCAGAGCGCTATCCGCGAGCGGGTGACCGCGCTCACCGGAGCCGAGATCGCGCACGTGACCGTCGAACTGACCGGCGTCGAGATCCGTGACCGGAGGAGAGCCGCATGAGCACCGAGGATCCATACCCCTACCGGCGGATCCTGCGTCGCGAGACGCATTCGTCACGCGCCGTGCTGGCGACTGCCATCGCGATCGCAGTCATCCTGCTGTGCCTGTACGTCGCCACCGAGATCATCCTGATGATGGTCAGCCACACCGCCCTTCTAGCGGCACCACAGGACATGCTCATCGCCCTCAGCGAACTCGGGGTCACCCCGACCGCAATGCCGATGATCGTCGGCATCCTCCTCGCCGTCCTTGGGCTGCTGCTTCTCATCGGCGCGCTCACACCCGGCCGTCTCGCCCGCCACCAAATGCCCTCCCGCCGCGCCGCGGTCGTTGTGGACAACGAAGTGATCGCCTCGGCACTCGCTCGATCCGCTGCCCATGCGGGGAACATGAGCCCCGACAACACCGCCGTGAGCGTGTCCGCGCACCGCGCCACCGTTCACCTCACCCCGGCCAGCGGAACGCGGGTACGACGTGCGTCAGTCGAACAGGCGGTGCGGGACCAATTGGCGGCATTCGAGCTGTACCCGCCGGTGCGCGCATCCGTAGTGATCGCCGCGAACGGCAAGGTCGGAACATGAACAGCACCAACCGCGCGCTGAACCGCGCCGTGGTCCTCGTGGTCGGACTGCTCACACTTCTCGCTGGTGCCGCGCTCGTCGCGATCGCCACCATTCCCGCGATCCGTGACGGCTACCGCGTGAGCGCGCCGACGCTCCACGACGATTTCACCACGTGGTTCCGGAGCGTCCCCCTGTTCGATACGAACACAAGTTGGGGCTGGATCCTCGTCCTCGCCGCTCTGGCGGTGGTCGTTGTGCTTCTCGTGACCCTCGTCGCACGTCAAGGGCGTGGTCGCCACGACACGCTGCTGCGTGAAGAGACCACAGCGCATGGAGCCACCGTGATCAGCGCCGCAGTCGCACAGCAGGCGATCCAGCATGACCTCGACGGCCGTCCGGAAATCCTCGCCTCTCACGTATTCGCCTGCCGGGTGCGTCGGGCTTCAGTGCTGAAGGTCTCGGTGACGTGCCGGCGTGGAGTATCCCCTCGCCTGGCCGCGCACGTGGTCGAGGACACGCTGAGCGCCCTGGACACCCTCCTCGGCCGCCAGCTCCCGGCCCTGATCCAGGTCAGCGGCGGTTTCCGCGCGCGACTGTCACCCAGGGCCCGCAGCGCGTCTTCCCGAATCCGAACCGACGAGACACCGAAGCAACCGCATGCGTAAGCAGTCGCATGAGCCACGCCAGAGAGCACAGAGACCTGCCCTACGCCGCGGCCGTCACCCTGCGACGTTCCAACCGACGAACCCATTGGAGGCCAAGATGGCCATCTCAAACATCACGAGCATCACGACCGGCGAGTCCGTCACGGGCAGCCCGCACGGGGCCGGATCCATCCGGCGCACCGCGCACGGCGCCTCAGGCGTCGACCGGGCCGGACGGCAGAGCACGGACTTCGCCGACCTTTCCGAGCAGATCCGGCAAGCCGGGCTCCTACGTCGGCGACGGGTCTACTACTGGTCGAAGTTCTGGCTGATCACGCTCGCCCTTGCCGCGCTCGTGGCACTGTTCATTCGAGGCGGTGACACGTGGTGGCAGATGCCGCTCGCAGCGGTGTTCGCCGTCGCGTTCACGCGGGCGGCGTTCCTCGGCCATGACGCGGCGCACCGCCAGGTCTTCCAGTCCGGGCGGTGGAACAACTGGGCGAGCCTCGTCGTCGGCAATCTCTTCGTCGGGATGAGCGTCGGTTGGTGGAACAGCAAGCACAACCGTCACCACGCCAACCCCAACCGTGTCGGCTTCGACCCTGATCTCAACATTCCCGTCGTCGAGCCCGGCGCGCTCATGGAGTTGCGAGACCGCAGTCGCCTCGTCCGGTGGACGCTCGACCACCAGAGCGTCGGATTCTTCCCCTTCCTGTTCTTCCAGGGGGTCATCCTGCACATCTCGAGCTTTGAACGCGTCTTCGGGCGCGGGAGCGTCCCGCATCGCGCGGTAGAGATCAGCCTGATGCTCCTCCGTCTGGGCGGCTTCATCGGCTTGACCTTCCTTGTGCTCTCGCCCGGGCGCGCCGGCACGTTCCTCGGCATCGAGTTCGCCGTGTTCGGCTTCTACCTCGGCGCCGTTTTCGCGATCAATCACATGGGCATGCCGCTCGTCTCCAAGAATCAGAAACTGGACTTCTTCCGTCGCCAGGTCCTGACCGGCCGCAACATCCGTGGCGGGCACTTCACCGCGTTCACCATGGGCGGCCTGAACTACCAGATCGAACACCACCTGTTCCCCTCCATGGCCCGCCCGCAACTGCGCCACGCCGCGCCCCTCGTCCAGGCGTTCTGCCTGGAACGCGGCGTCCCGTACACCGAGACCGGCGTCCGTGAAGCCTTCCGCAGCGTCACCGCGTACATCGACGGCGTCGGACTTGGACACCAGGACCCGTTCGAATGCCCGATGATCGTCGGCCGGCTGACCGCAACACCGGTCGGCTGAACCACATGGATGACCCCATCGATCCGGCCGGGACTCATCGCCTGGGCCATCTATGCGATGTTCAGTTCACCGCGTCCGACAGCTGGTGCATCGCCCTCGCGGCACGCAAAGAACTGCGCCCCCACGTGACCGTGGGGGCGCAGCGAAAGCTATGGGGCTACCGTGCAGCCGGCGCCACGTCCGCCACGGCGTCGAAGGTGATCGCCGCGGCCGTGTCCGCCACATAGCGGGCGCGCTCGCGTTCCGCCGCTGCGAGCTCTGCCGCGTGTGCGGTGCGCTCAGCGTCTTCGGCGCGGGCTGTGTCGCCGATCTCGGCGAGGGTGTGCGCCACCACCTCGGCAAGCCCGTCCTCGAGCTCCTCGAGCGAGGTGTCGTGGATCTCCAACAGTCGGTCGCGAACGCTCAGGGCCCTCGTCGGGTAGCCGCTGGCATCGCGGCGCTCCCATGACAGGGGGTCAGCCATCAGCGCACGCTCAGTGTGTGTGGGGGCACGCGTGAACTCGGCCGTCACGGTGTACCGCTCAGGGCCCGAATATGTACCGACGGTCGCCGGCAGCAAGCTCGCGACCACACCCGTGAGCGCGAGCGGCTCGCCATCGAGCGCGGCGCCCGGCTGCCTGGGCGCGACGGGGAATCGGATCGCCGTTGCGCGTGCGCGCACCGCGTCCCACCGCTGGGCCTCGTCCTTGTCGATGCCGGCAAGGCTGGCGGTCAGCGCGTTCGTGCGCTCGAGATCAGCGGCGCTGAGCTGCTGCAGCAGGCTCGCGAGGACCGAACCGAGCCCCGCTTGCAGCTCCTCCAGGCTCGTGTTCGCGATCTCCAGTCGCCGGTCGCTGACCTTCGTCGTGACCGTGGGGAACCCAGCACGATCGAGCCATGCCCGGGCCTCCGCCCCATTCAGCCCCTGGGTCTCCCCGGCGGACGGCCGACGCGTGAACACCGCGTTGACGGTGTAGCGCTGCGGCCCGCCCGTCGTGTGGACGGTCGCGGGCAGAAGGCTGGTGAGGATGTGGCTGA
The DNA here is from genome assembly GCF_042651345.1 of Gryllotalpicola reticulitermitis. Classification (NCBI taxonomy): domain Bacteria; kingdom Bacillati; phylum Actinomycetota; class Actinomycetes; order Micrococcales; family Microbacteriaceae; genus Gryllotalpicola; species Gryllotalpicola reticulitermitis. The sequence goes on along the minus strand of NZ_JBHSCN010000003.1, from coordinate 167,863 downwards.
GTCCCAAGGCAGTACCCGATCCAGCCGACGGAGACATCGTCGACGATCGTGTTGTGTGCTCCATAACCGGACCGTACGCGCCCAACATGCGACCGCTCACAGTTTCATGCGGTCGCAGGCGGGCGGCGGTTCGCGGTCAGGCGACGGGGCGGATGTTCGCAGCCTGAGGGCCCTTCTGGCCGCTCTCGGTGTCGAACTCGACCTTCTGTCCCTCTTCGAGGTTGCGGTACCCGCTGCTCGCGATGGCAGAGAAGTGGGCGAAGACGTCGGCGGTGCCGTCGTCGGGGGCGATGAAGCCGTAGCCCTTTTCGGAGTTGAACCATTTGACGGTGCCAGTAGACATGTCGTTGTCTTTCTTTCGTGTTTTCGGGCCGCGGACGCGGACCGAGGCGCCGTGGCGGCGATGCCGTCGCGGACGTGTGATGCGACGCCACGTGTTCGTCGTCGGAGAGGACAGCGCAAGCTGAGCCTCGTCCAGCGTCGGGAACAGGCCGCCGGAGACGGCGTGGGCGTCGTACAAGAGGAAGCACCCGCCGGTGTCGACGACGTAGCCGGCGAAGTCGCCGTTCAGCGTCGCGACGTGAACGTCGCGGTCAGCTTGGCGCCAGTCGAATCGGGGTACGTCGGAGAGCGGAAGTAGAGCAGGGAGAGAGATCAGGAAGTCGTTTCGTCGTGAACCTCAGCCCGGACGACGACGTCGTAGGGCTAAGGGAAGATCGGGATGCCGGGCAGGCCGGTCACGGCACGATGCCGGTCGACGCGAGAAGCGCCAGCAATGCAGCGTGGTTACGACCGGCGAGAACGTCGGCCGGTGAGGCTGCCGCTTCAGTCTACGGCACATCGCTGAAGCGCAGCGCCATCTGCCTGGAAACGAGCCGGCTCGAGTCACGCGCCGGCCGCCCCCGATTCCGATCAGCGCGCACAACATGTGAGCGCACTCGGCCAAGCAGGGTAGCTTCAGCCGTACTAGGCACACGCGCCATTTCCTCGTCGAAGGCGGGCTGCCCGATGAGCGAAAGGCTCTCGATGACCACCACAGCAATTCACTCCCTTATCGCCGTCCCCTTCGGGCACTCCCGCGACTTCGACTTCGAAGGCCGTTCCGTGACCGTCACCCGCACCGAGAGCGGCCTCCACCTCATCGCCGAGGATCACCGCACCGTCACCATTCACCCGCAGCCCAACGGTCATTACATCCTCTCGGGTCCCGGCGAGACGGACTCGCGATCGGAGCCCGTCAGCTATGAGGAAGCCGTGCGCATCGGCCTCGAGCGCCTCGTTCGCTGACGCGTCCGGCCCAACGCCCCCGTGGTCGTCGCGCGCCTGGCGGCCGAGACTGTATTCGAGTGCAGTGCACTCGGCGAGCAGTGCGGATCGAATGTCCTTCACGGATTCTGAGCCGTCGGTGCATTACCCTGGTGCGACGGACCCGCGCGGCATCTGGCGCCGCGCTAGTCGTCGACGATCGGAGCCCCCACGTGGGCACTCTCAGCTATGCGTACACCGACTATGAGCTCGATGACCGGCTGCTCACGCACCTCAAGGTCGCGATTACGAGCAAGCTGCGTCAGAAGGAAGGCTTTCTGCTCAGCTGGGTCACCCCGTCTGATCGCGGTTCGGGTCGCATCAGCCTCTGGATGTCTCCGGAGATCCCCGTCGCGTATCGCTTTGCCGGGTCGAAGCCGCCGGAACTCAACCGTGTCTGGCTCGATGCTCTGGTGCGATCCGCGCACGGAATTCGCGGCATGATGGCGATGAGCGAGGCCGACGCCATTGAGTACCTCGCGGCGGCCGGCGCATCGACCGCCCCGTAGCCCCCGACGCTGGAGTCCCAGGCCATGCGAGAGTGTCGTTGGCAATCAGCGCCTATTATCTGAAATCACGATGGGCACTCTGAGCTACGCGGGCGCGGACTATGAGTTCGAAGATCGACTTCTCGCGCACCTGAAAATCGCGATCACCACGAAGTTGCGCCTCAAGGAGGGATTCCTGCTGAACTGGCAGATCCCGACCGACCGTGGCTCCGGCCGCGCGAGCATCTGGCTCGCGCCCGACATCCCGCTCGCATTCCGCTTCGGAGGTTCTCGACCGCCCGAGCTCAACCGCCTCTGGCTCGATGCTCTCGCGCGCTCGTCTCATGGGATTCGGGGAATGGTCGTCATGAGCGAGGACGAGGCCCGGAATTACGTTGACGAAGCGGGTCGGTCAACCGCACCATAGCCGTCGCTATTGGTCGAGGCCGAAGCTCGGCCAGTCGACGGGCGGTTCCTCGACGATGGTCGCTCCACGCGTGACGTGCCTGCGTTCGATGAACACCGGCAGCCCCGGGCTGACCACCGCGTCCACATGGTCGCCGTTGGCGAGCGGCAGCCTGAGCACCCCCGCGCCGCGCCGCAAAGCGGTCATGATCCGCTTCTCAAGTCTCCGCGCGCTGGTACCGGAGCGCAGCGCGTAGTGGTTCGGGCCGAGCGTCAGGGTGAGTGCGAGCATCTGTGGCCCTCCTTCGCGCAGGCTGGTACCCGTCGCCTCCCTGCGGTAACCGAGACAGCCCCATGCCGACCGGCCTCAGCCGCATTCGAAGCCCCGGTGTGCACCGCAGCCCGCGACTACATCACACGCACTCGATGGGGTGTCAACGCCTGCCGCTCCTCGTATGCGAGGGTTACGGTCGCCAGATGCCCGATGATGTCTCTCCCCCGACCTGCCCGATCTGCAATAACCCACTCACCGATCGGGGCGATGGGTACTGGTGCCCGGTCGATGAGGTGGCCTTCGAGAAACCGTCCGAGGACTGACCTCGCCGCTCGACCTCAGACCAACAGCTGCAGCGCGCCCGGCTGGACCGTGATCTGCGCACCCGTGATAGTGCCGAAGCTGTCCCCGTCGAGTTCGACTTCCTGTGGCGAGTTGAACTCGACGCTGATCTGACGCGCGCTGTCGAATCGCAGCGCATACGGGCGGCGAGTGACGCGCCGGACGAACCCACCCGTCCGGGTGCGGTGCAGGAACCTCGCGAGCAGAAGACGGACACCGATCTGCATCCAGCCGCGCGCCCCGCCTGGGCGCAAGATGACGGTGTCGAGGATGCCGTCGTCCGGCTGAGCGTCCGGAATGAGGAGGACGCCTCCGGTGAGTGTGCCGCAATTGCCGACGATGATGGTGTGGGCACGCGTGGAGCGGCGACGACGTGCGTCCAGCCGGTAGTGGACCGCGAAGTCGGCATTCTCCATGACCGAGTGCCCGATCGGCTCCGCGTAGGCGAGCCACCCGACGTGCTTCTTCAGCCGAGCATTCGTGCCCGCCGCCATACGCGCATCCAGGCCGATTCCGGCCATCACGAGGAACGCGTTGGAGGTCACGCCGCCGTCGGTGCGCTGCAGGGTTGCGTGGCCGACATCGATAGGGCGCGCCGAACCGGTGAACGCGGACTCCACGGCGGTCTTGGGGTCGTTGATTGGCAGCTTAAGCGCGCGCGCGAAGAGGTTTCCGGTACCGACGGCCGCGATCACGAGCGGGACCTTCGTCCCCGCGAGCTGTTCAGCGACGACGCGGACCGTGCCGTCACCCCCGACGACCACGACGCACGAGGCGCCGGCGGCTGCAGCATCCATGGCCGCCTGTGCGCCATCGTCGTCGCGGCCCGTCTCGAACCACACCGCGCCACTTGATCCATGTCGCGACTCCGCATTTCGAACAATCTCACGGAGCCGCGCGACATCCACCTTGGACGGGTTGAACACGATCGCGATGCGCCGCGCCGTCGGAGGTCGCGGGTCGTCATCATTCATCCCCCGAACCTAGCCGTAGCGTCGCACTCCGTCGCAGCCATTGACAGCCCCGAGGCGGCATGCGACGCCCACGTTGATGGGATCGGCGTTCTGTGGCGTAGGCGCTGGTACGGTCTCCGCATGGTCACGGACGGTGCGGCGGCCGCGCGCGCCACTCGCCAGGTCGGCCGGATGTGCGTGGCGCTGGGTGCGAGCTTCGTGGTGGGATGCCTTGAATCCTGGGCGCAGGGGCTGCTCCCGGCGGCATTCGCTCCCGTGTCGAACTCGGCGAGCGGGTGGGTACTCGTGACGGCGCTCCTCGTCTTCTGGGCGCGTCCGAGGGTCACGGTGGCCGCGATCATCGGGGCGGCGAGCGTCGTTCTTCTGGTCGTGGGGTACGCGATCGTGTCGACTGGCCGCGGATTTCCGTACTCGCCCGTGACGTGGGGAGCCATCGGCATCGTGGTTGGTCCGTTCGTCGGCATCTCCGCGTCGTGGTTGCGGCACGCTGGCCTGCGCGCTGCTCTCGGCGGCGGAGTGCTCGCCGGGATCGGATTCGGAGATGCCCTCTACGGACTGACAACGGTCTCCGACACCACGGGCGTGACCTACTGGGTCGGCATCGGGATCGTCGGCGTCGCACTGTTCACCTACGTGCTCACCCGCTGCGTCACCGGCAGTTCGGCTGCCACGAGAGCAGCCATCGGCACGGCATCGACCGGTAGCGAATCCACCGGCACCCAATCCACCCGCACCGCTTCCACTCGCACCGTATCCGTGCTCGTGCTCATCGGCACAACGGCGGTCTGCGCGCTCGTCCTGGCCGGGGCGCTTCGGCTGAGGTGAGCCGTTCATCGTGAGAGTATCTGCGTATGGATGCAGATACGCGGGTGTGCGGAATGGACCCGGACTCGGAATACGTCGAACTGGCCGTCGAGGTCTTCGGAATGCTCGCCGACGCGACGCGGGTCCGCATCATCCTTGCCCTCCGCCACAGCGGCGAGATGAGTGTGAACCACCTTGCCGACGTGGTCGGCAAGAGCTCCGCGGCCGTCTCTCAGCACCTCGCGAAGCTCCGCCTCGCGAGGATGGTGACCACCCGGCAGGACGGCACGCGCATCTTCTATGGCCTCGCTGACGAGCACGCGTCGGATCTCGTCAGCGACGCGATCAAGCAGGCCGAGCATTCCGTGTCGAACGGCTCGCTTCCCCGCCACCACCACGCGAAGCTGGAAGAGAAGCCGTGAGCACCGACGACCACGACCACCACCACCACGACTCGCACGACCACGACCACGACCACTCGCACGGCCACGGCCATCCCCACGGCGGCGTGCGTGGTTTCCTCTACGACCTGTTCGTGCCGCACACGCACGACGCCGCCGACGCGGTGGACGATGCGCTCGAGGCGAGCCACGCTGGCGTCAACGCGGTCAAGATTTCGATGTTCGCTCTGCTCGGCACGACGATTCTGCAGTTTGTGTTCGTGCTGTTCACGGGGTCGGTCGCCCTACTCGCGGATACGGTGCACAACTTCGCGGACGCCTTGACCGCTATCCCGTTGTGGATCGCGTTCGTCCTGAGCCGCCGCGCTGCAACCCGGCGCTACACGTACGGCTACGGGCGGGCCGAAGACCTTGCCGGGCTCTTCATCGTGTTCGTGGTCGCGCTCTCCGCCGTCGTCGCCGGCTGGCAGGCCGTCGACCGGTTGATCCACCCGCACCCCGTCGAGAACGCCGGGTGGCTCGTCGCTGCCGGCTTCATCGGATTCCTGGGCAACGAGATCGTTGCGGTGTATCGAATCCGCGTGGGGCGAAGAATCGGGTCCTCCGCGCTCGTTGCGGACGGCGTGCACGCGCGACTCGACGGGTTCACATCGCTCTCTGTGGTCATCGGCGCGATCGGCGTCCTCCTCGGCTTCCCTCTCGCCGACCCCATCATCGGGCTTCTCATTGCGATCTCGATCCTGCTGCTGCTCTGGGGCACCGTGAAGTCCGTCGGCGCGCGACTCATGGACGCCGTAGACCCTCAACTCGTCCATCGCGTCGAGCACGCCCTCGAACACGTGGATGGCGTGGCAGGCATCCGCTCTGTTCAGCTGCGGTGGATCGGTCACCGCCTCACGGGAGCGGCCACAATCGAGACGGATGCGATCGACCTCCGCTCGGCCGCGCAGCTTGCCGCGCACGCGACCGAGCACGTGCGGGCCGAGCTGAGGAACGTCGACGATTTCACCGTCACCACGGTCCCCGTGCTGCAGCGATAAGGTCGCCGACGGCCCGATGATCGCTTCGTGACGGCTTCGCGTTCCTCACGATCACCCTCAGCCCGAGCGACGTCGATCCGGGTTGCGACTCGGGCACGGGGGCTCACTGGGCGGGCGCCCTGTCGGTGACTCTGGTCGTGATCGCCACAGACTCGGCGACGGAGCCGGCCGGGAACGTTGGAGCCGCCTTCACTTGGATCCACTGCTCACCGATCAGCAGCCCCGTGGCCGGATCGATGACCAGCTGGTCGTCCTGGTCCGCGTTCGGATCGGCAAGGGTGATGGCAGTCCCGGTCCTGCCCGCGATCGTCGCGCTCTTGTCTGCGACGGTGACGCCCGGCAACTCGGCGAGTGCGCCGTACAGCGTGCTGCGCACCGCCGCCGGCACGAGCCCGGTGACGAGCGCGCCGGTCACCTCCTGCCAGACCATCTCGTCGGTTGACAGGCCACCCGCCTCCCCAGGGAACTTCTTCCGCAGGTAAGCCAGCGCCGCCGTCGAGTTCGCAGGCACGTCGGCAAGCTCGAGATCGAGCATGCTCCCGCCGGAGAAGCGACCACCGGGCCCGGTTTCGGTCCACGCCTTGCCGTTGTACTCCGGCTTCCAATTCGCTTTCGCATCTCCGAGGTACTTGACCGGCGTATCGGCGCTGCCCTGGTACACCCACACCCCCGAACGATCGGCGGGCACATACAGCGTTCGCGTGTAGGTCGACATCGCGGTGATCACGCGGCCGCCGGAATCCGCGACGGTGCCCGCGGCGTACCAGTCGCCGATGATCTCCAGGTATTGACCCGGGCCGACGATCGGATCGGAGTCATGCTGCACCGCGGCCGCCGCCTGCCTCAGCAGTGGCGCAGCCGACGCTGCCTGAGGGTGGCCGCCCCAGCCGATCCCGCTCGCAACGACCGCCCCTATCGCGAGCGTCGCGGCCGCGGCGACGCCGAACCCCCACCGCCGGCGGTGCCGAGGACGCCGCATCTCCGGCGCTGCCTCCGCCGCCATCACGCCGGCAAGAGAGGCGCGCCCGCGTTCGAACGATTCCTCCGGAATTCGGGTCTCACTGCGCATGCTGCGCACGAGCGTCAACTCGTCCATGTTCCACCTCCGCATCGCGGGGCGAGCCCGCCTCGGCGACGGCGCGCAACGTGGTGCGCGCCCTGTTCAGTCGTGACGCGACAGTTCCGACCGGAATGTCGAGCGCCTGCGCGATGCCCGGATAGTCCAGGTCCGCCCACGCATGCAGCAGAAGCACATCCCGATACTTCGCGGGCAGGCGCGCCAGCGCGTCCGCGATGCGCCCGACCAACGCTGCAGCGTCCAGGCGCGTGCCGAGCTGCTCGAAGACATCCGTTGGGACGCTCGCTGCCGCCAGTTCGGCCGCCGCCGATCGGATCGTCCTTGCCTCTTCTCGCGCATGCTTCTTCATGAGCGTCGTCGCGATGCCCATCAGCCACGCGCTGACCTGGCCGCGCTCGGGATCGAACGCGCGACGACGCTGGAACGCCACCAGGAAGGTCTCCGACGTCACGTCGTCAGCGAAGGTCTGCCCGACCCGGCTCGTCGTGTAGCGATAGACCAGGTCGGCGTACCGCTCGTAGAGAGCGCCGAACACGGCCGGTTCGCTTAGAGATCGCAGAACGATCTCGCTGTCGCTGTTCACGACCGGTATTGCAGGATCAGAGCTCTGCGCTTCCAAACGAATCCCGTCCGCGTGCCTCGCACGCCCCGCCCTAGGGGCCGACGGCCTCGTCGGACCTCGCGCTCGCCGGCGCCTTCCATCTGCGGCTGGAGCCCACGATCGCGACACCGATCGCGGCCCCGTAGCCGAGAACAAGCGGCCCCAAGGCCAGTGCATCGTCCCGCCATGGAATGGGGCCCGGCGCGTACACCGCCCACGGGAGCGTCGCGAGCACGATGACGGCCGCGAGCCCGCGTCGCCGGGCGAACGTGAGGACCAGCCCGGCGAACAGGCCGAGGACGGCGGCGCCCCACGCCACGTTCGAGCCGACGACGACGAGAAAGAACAGCGAATCGGTCACGGGCGCTGCTCCGGACAGAAAATCGTGGATCGACCAGCCGCCGGACAGCTTGGCTGCCGGGTAGAGGGAGGCCGCCCACAGCACCGCGCCGATCAGAACCCGGGCCGGCCGCGGCCGGGCGCCGGGCAGCGCGAGGAGCGCGAGCACCGCCGGGAAGAGCACGGGCAGCGCGCGCAGATACGTGAAGCCTCCGAAGTCCACGTGCAGTCCCTCCCAGCCGCCGATCTCGACGTGGCCGAGATGCGCGGTCACGGCCAGTACCAACCCGACGACGACCGTCGCGCCGAGCGCGCCCCGGTAGAGCCACTCGGGCCCCGCGAGCGAAGCCAGCCAGGCCAGGACGCAGAGGCCCGCGACGATGATCGTCGGGCTCAGGAATGGCCCGAAGGAGAGTACCTCTTGGCCGGCGCGGCCGGCGACTGGCGCGAGCCAGTTGGACCGCGCCGTTGCGGCCCACGGCGCCCACTCGAACACCAAGCCGACGACAAGTCCGTAGACCCCGAGGAGCGGAACCATGATCAGCGCGACGGCCTCGCGCACCCGGCTGGGGATGACCGTGTCGAGACGGGCGGCGAGACCGCCCGTCACGAGCGCGGCCTTCTCCGGAACGGTCAACCGGTCACGCCCCTCCTCCTCCGCCACGTCAAGATAGGTGCCGAGCATCGCCGCTCCGCTGTCGGCGCGCCAGCTCGCCGGGTACCACCGGGCCCAGCGCCTGAACTGAGCGCTCAGCCGCCGGCTCACGCCGCGCCTCCCGCGAGCGCTGCCGTGCGACGCAACGCCAGGCGCTCCCGCGTGACCTTCGCCTGCGCCTCCATGTGCTCCGCCTCGCGGCGTAGCGCATCCGCGCCGACGTCGGTCAGTGTGAAGAAGCGACGCAGGCGCCCGTCAGCGATCTCATCGCCGGCACGCTCTACAAGACCGTCTTTCTCGAGCCGATCGAGCGCGGCATACAGAGAACTCACTTTCAGGACCACGCGGCCGCCGCTGAGCTGCTCGGCCTCCTTGAGGATCGCGTAGCCGTGACGCCGGCCGCCGGCCAACACCGCGAGGATCGAGAGCGCGGGATCGCGCAGTTCTTTCGCTGCCATGCCGCGAGAGTATTACATCCGGTGGAATATGCCAACCGTTGATGAACCGTGGCCCTCGACGGTCGTCTAGTGGGGCCTTATGCTCGTCGCAGGTGCGACGCCGCTGTGGCCCGCACCACCCTGGAGCGAAGGGCCCTGCGATGCCTGACGGCACTGACCTGAACGGACCCGGCGACGGCATGTTGTCACTTCTCTTTCCCGTCGTCGGGGTGATCGTGGCACTCGGCGTCGTCGCTGTCTTCGCCACCGTGATCTACCGGCTCATCAGGGACAGGAAGAAGATCGCGTCGTACCGTGAGGCGATGTATGAGCTGCCCGGCGAGATCCTCAAGGCGACCAGGGCCGGGGACACGCAGCGAGCGCAGCTGCTGCAGAACCAGCTGCTGCTGATGCAGCAGCAACAACTCCTCAGTCAGCAGGGCGCCCCGGCGGTGCCCCCGTTCACCGGCCCGAGCGGCGTGCCCGGCGACATCAACGGCGACGGCATCCCCCGATAGGTGACTTCGGCGAGCCGCGTTGGAGCACGTGCCTCTTCCCGCGTCACGGATGCCGTCAGGGCAGCGTCTGTGCGCCGATGACCGACAGCAGTTGCAGCTTCTCGTAACTCTCGCTGCCGGGCTCCGCCGTGTAGACGAGCAGACGGTGGGACTGTTCCGGGTCGAGGAGCGTCTGGCAGTGGAGCTCCAGCGCCCCGACTTCCGGGTGCGTGAACCGCTTGACCTCCGTCGGCCGGATGCCGACCTCGTGGGCATCCCATAGCTCGCGGAACTCCGCGCTGCGCTCGCGAATGATGTCGGCGAGCTGCTGGGCTCGTGATCCTGCGCCGCGCACCGTGGCGATCTCCCGAAGACCCGCCGCGTAGACCCGCGAGAGGCGCGCGCGGTCCGAGGGCGGATACACTTCCCGGGCTGCCGGATCGGTGAACCACCGATACGGCAGGCAGCGCTCCAGCCCTGTGAACCGCGTGGCGTCACCCGTGACGGCGATCCCCATCGGACTCTGCCGGAGCGTCTCGCCGAGTTCGTTGACGATCTCGGCCGGCGTGTCCTGCAGCCGGTCGAGGATGCGCAGCAGACCCGGACTGATGTGGTCACTGCTCGAACCGCGCGCCGGCGGGTTATGGCCCGCCAGCCGGAACACGTGATCCCGTTCGTCCAGGGACAGGTGAAGGCCCTGCGCGATCGAGGCGACCATCTGCTCCGAGGGCGTGGGGCCACTCCCCCGCTCCAGACGCGCGTAGTAGTCGGTCGACATATGGCAGAGCGCTGCGACCTCCTCGCGGCGCAGCCCTGTGGTTCGTCGCCGTGGGCCTCGCTGCAACCCGACGTCCTCGGGTTGAAGCGACTCACGCCGTCGCCGGAGGAACGCTGCGAGCCCCGGCCGATCGATCTCCATGTCCCGCTCCTCGTCCCGGCCGCGCCGGTTCGTCCTTTCTACCTTCGCGGCAGCGTGACAACCACGCCTTGCCGATCCACCCTTCGTCTCCGCGCGCTGATCGTCGATCAGTGGACTGGCCGGCCCTGGAACGGCGACGGATGCTGTCGCAAGGTGGTTCTGACACCCCGGCTCCTTGTTGGGCGCCACATCACGAAGGACACCCCATGCCATCACCCACCGACATCTCCATCCCCGACCTGACCGGCAAGCTCGCGGTCGTCACGGGCGCCAGCGACGGCATCGGGCAGGTGATCGCCACGCGACTCGCCCAGGCGGGCGCCGACGTGGTCATGCCCGTGCGCTCGGCTGCGAAGGGCGAGAGCGCAGCAGCGCGCATCCGCGCTCAGGCGCCGAAGGCGAAGGTCACGACTGCCGGCCTCGACCTGTCCTCGCTCGACTCCGTGGCCGCGCTGGTCGATCAGCTGAACGCGGAAGGCCGTCCGATCGACATCCTGATCAACAACGCGGGCGTCATGACACCGCCGAGCCGGCAGGAGACGAAGGACGGATTCGAGCTCCAGTTCGGCACCAACCATCTCGGACACTTCGCTCTGACGCTGGGTCTGCTACCTCTGCTCAAGGCGGCCCGAGCGCGGGTCACGCATCAGACGAGCATCGCGGCGCGCAGCGGCGAGATCAACTGGGCCGACCTGAACTGGCGGGACAGCTACACCGCGATGAAGGCCTACAGCCAGTCGAAGATCGCCGTGGCCCTCTTCGCCCGCGAACTCGACGACCGCAGCCGAGCCGGCGGGTGGGGCATCTCCAGCAATCTGTCCCATCCCGGCGTCTCACCGACCAATCTGCTCGCCGCGCAGCCCGGAATGGGCCGGCAGAGGGACACGGGCGGCCGTCGCCTGATCCGGGTCCTCTCGCGCCTCGGCATCGCGGGCAGCGTGGCGTCCGCTGCCCTCCCCGCCGTGATGGCCGCAACCGATCCCGCGGCCCATGGCGATCAGTTCTACGGCCCGAAGCGCACGATGGCAGGGCCGCCCGTCGTGTTGGGCCAGCTGTGGGCCCCGATGCGCAGCCTCGATGACGCGCACCGACTCTGGCAGGAATCCGAGCGACTGGTCGGCGTGCGGTTCGCCGCGTAAGCCCGCAGCGGCCACGCATCCGTCTCGCTCGGCGGCCCGTCGCTCGACCGTCAGCCGGCCGCGTGCACCCGCGGCGTCACATGGCGCTCGCCCCACGTGCGCAAGGCGCGCAGCACAGGGCTGATGTCATGACCCGCCTCGGTGAGGAAGTACTCGTCTCGTGGCGGATGCTCGCTGTAGCGACGCTTGTCGATGACGCCCAGGTCCTCCAGCTTCCGCAGACGCAGCGCGAGTGTCTCGCGCGGGGCGCCGGTGTTCACCTGAATGTCGGTGAATCGGCCCACGCCGAAGTCCAGCTCGCGAAGCACCAGCAGCGACCAGCGCTCCCCGACCACGTCGAGCGCGTCGGCGATCGAACATACTCGCGGCGCACCCAGATTCGTCCGTTCGCTTTCCTGACTCACACGTATATCGTACCGGTGACCGGCTGAACTGAACGTGAGCAGGCACGAGGCGTGCAGTCGCCCAGGTACCCCGTCACCTCTCCTGCAGCGCGGCAGCTCCGTCGACGAGAGCGAGGCGCAGCTTGGTCTCGTCGTCGCTTCCCGGTCGCGCCGTGTAGATCACGACCTTCAGGTCCGTGTCGCTGTCGTTCAGTACGTCGCAGTCGAGGGTGATCTCGCCGACCCCGGGGCGCGTCACGGTCTTGCGGTCCTCTGCGTGGCCGCCGACCGCGCCTTCGGCCCAGAGCTGCGCGAAGCGCGGGTTTCCCTCGATCGTTCGCGCGATCAGGCCGGCAAGCCGCTCGTCGGCCGGGTAGCGGCCCGAGGCACGACGCAGGTCGGAGACGATCGCACGATCGGAACCTTCTGCGTTCTCCGCCGCCACGGGCCAGATGGCAATGCGCCCGCGGTCCTCCGCAGTCGGAAACCGGGACTTCACGAGGTTGCGGTCCGCGGGCTCGACAGTCCGGGGGTCTCCAAGAACGGCAGCCCATGGCCTGTTCCACCAGACCAGGCGCCAGTCGGCGGCGAAGACCGCGGCCGGAGTCTCGCCGAGGCGGCTGATGACGCGCTGCATCCCCGGCGGGATGTGCTCGGTGAGCATACCGTCCGCCGGCGGCTGCAAGCCCGCGAGCAGGTACAGGTGATCACGCTCTTCGCGCGTGAGCTGCAGCGCCCGGGCGAGTGAGCTCAGGATCTGCGCCGAAGGCGTCCCGACTCTGCCCTGCTCGAGCTTGACGACGTAGTCCACGGAGATCTGCGCGATCTCGGCCAGCTCTTCTCGCCGCAGTCCCGTCGCGCGCCGACCTCGTACCGCCGGGAGGCCGACCGCCTCGGGTGGCAGTCGATCCCGCCAGGCGCGGATCGTGGCCCCGAGGCTCGTCTCCAACTTCATACCCGTCATTCTGACCGCCCCCAGCGCGCCGAGGGTGGTACGCGGTTTCCTACTGTCGTGCCCGGCCTGGCTGATTCATCCGCTCCGGATGAACCTGGATTCATGAGCAACGACATCATCTTCATCACCGGGGCGAACAAGGGCCTCGGCTTCGAGACCGCGCGACGCCTTACCGAGCTCGGCCACACCGTCATCCTCGGAGCCCGAGGACGCCAACAGGGCGAGGACGCCGCCGCGAAGCTCGGCATCCGCTACGTCCCGATCGACGTGACCAGTGACGCCTCCGTCGCCGGCGCCGTCGCAGACGTGGAAGCGCACGAGGGTCACGTCGACGTGCTGATCAACAACGCAGGGATCATCGGCTCGACCGCGCCGACCGATCAGCTCACGGGTGCCGACGCCCAGCTCGTCTTCGACACCAACGTCGCGAGCGTCGTGCGCGTGACCAACGCGTTCCTTCCCCTGCTGCGCAAGTCCGCGGAGCCGGCGGTCGTCAACGTGAGCTCCGGCATGGGGTCGCTCGCTCTCACTCACGACCCGGAACGGGTGGAGTCGAAGATCGTCTCGCCGCTCTACACGGCCTCGAAGGCCGCGGTCACGATGCTGACCACGCAGTACGCCAAAGCGATCCCGGTTGTCCGCTTCAACGCCGCGGACCCTGGCTACACCGCCACCGACCTCAACGGACACCGCGGCACGCAGACCGTCACCGAGGGCACCGACGCCATCGTCACCCTCGCCACCGAGGCACCCGAGGCCGGCACCGGCCGCTTCATCGACCGCTTCGGCCCGATCACGTGGTGACCGAGCCGCAAGCGACACAGAAAGCCGAACCGCTACGAACCGCTCGGGCGCTGGGAACTGAAGCCGCAGTCAGTGCGCCGTGGCCGCCGACTTCGCCCGTGGGATGGACCCGTTCGCGACCAAGTCGATGTCGGAGACGGTCACGTCGTGTCCGTCAGTGCAGCGCAATTGGGCCTCGACCGGGGCGCCGCAGTCGCGGTGCTGAATGTCTACATTCGCGCCACCGCGCCAGCGCTTCATCCAGACCATCATCGACGCGAGAACGGGGAAGAAGTCGACGCCCGCTTCGGTCAGGTGGTACTCGAACCGGCCGCGCCTGCCGGGTTCCTGATACCGGATACGTTCCAGAAGACCCTCTTCGACCAACGATTTGAGGCGCGCGGCGGCGATCGCCTCACTGATTCCTGCCCGCTCGACGAAGTCGTCGAAGCGTGTCGTGCCGTAGAACGCCTCCCGCATCACCAGGAATGACGAGCGGTTTCCCACGATGTCGAGCGTCCCCGCGATCGGACACCGCGACGCGTCCCAATCCGACCGCGGGTCGAGCGTTCCCGTCATCCGCAGAGCAGTGTCAGCCATGCGTTGACTCTACGAGGGCGAGCTTCACCTAGGCGAAGTCAGACGCGCTCGGCACGCGGCCCCGCGACCGATGTGCTCGCGGCCGTCCAAGGCCGTCCTAGCCTGCTAACTTGAACATCATGAAGTCAGCAGCTACGACGGCCGCCCACTGATGCGCGTCCTGATAGTCGGTGTCGGCGCGGTCGGCGGTTTCTTCGGAGCGGCGCTCGCGCAGGCAGGCGCCGACGTGACGTTCCTGGCCAGGGGGCGGCGGCTCGAGCAGCTGCGCGCGAGCGGCGTCGAGATCGTGCAGACGGATGCCTCTCGCACGGCCACCCCGGTGAATGCGGTGCCGGCAGCCGAGCTCGAGGGACCGTACGACCTCGTGATCCTCGCGGTGAAGGGCACGGCCGTCGAACCGGCGATCGCAGACATCCGCTCTCACCTCGGCCCTGACACCGCGATCCTGCCGCTTCTCAACGGCATCGCTCACCTCGCGACTCTCACCCGCCTCGTCGGAGCCCCCCGCGTGCTCGGCGGAGTGGGCATCGTCGCGACGGAACTGCTCGATGACGGCTCGATCCTGCAGCTGGCCCCTGCTGCGAGCATCACCTTCGGCGAGCTGGACGGCACCCGTTCCGCGCGGGTCGAGA
The DNA here is from genome assembly GCF_042651345.1 of Gryllotalpicola reticulitermitis. Lineage (NCBI taxonomy): Bacteria > Bacillati > Actinomycetota > Actinomycetes > Micrococcales > Microbacteriaceae > Gryllotalpicola > Gryllotalpicola reticulitermitis. The sequence goes on along the minus strand of NZ_JBHSCN010000003.1, from coordinate 152,812 downwards.
CGATTGCGCGGCTGTTCGCCCCGGCGGCATTCGACAGCGCGATCTCGACCACGATCGAGCAGGACATGTGGGAGAAATGGTTCTTCATGGCCACCGGCGGCGCGTCGACGGTGCTGCTCGGCGGCGACGTGGGCGAGATAGCGGATGCCTCGGGCGGAGCATCCGTCGTGCTCGACATCATCGCGGAGGCAGCCGCGACCGCCGCCTCCGCCGGTCACGCGATCAGGCCAGAGGCCGTGAACCGCGTCACGGCGACGCTCACCACGGCGGGTTCGCCGTTCACGACCTCGCTCTACCGCGATTTCCGCGCGGGCCGGGCGGCGGAGTCCGAGCCGATCCTCGGCGACCTGGTCGCCGTCGCCGAGCGTGGGCAGCTGCAGGTGCCACTGCTGCGCGCTGCCGCCGTCCGCCTGCGCACCCACAACGCGCGTGTCGCCGCAAAGGCGCAGGAGCGTCGATGATCGACGTCGAGGCGCTGCGCGTGCGCCCGTACCGCCAACTCGCCGACGAGGGCCGCGTCGCCGGCAGCGCGCAGATCGCGGCCGAGCTCGGCGTCACCCCCGACGAGGCGGCGGATGCTTTCCGAGCACTGCATGACGACCGCCAGCTCGTCCTCGACGCTCAGGGCGCCATCGAGCTCGCGCACCCCTTCGGCACGCGCGATTTCGGCTTCCCGGTCAAGAGCGACTCGGTGCTGTGGTGGGGCGGCTGCGCGTGGGACGCCTTCGCCATTCCGCACCTCGATGACTGGCTCGTCCGACGCACCGAGCTCCGGCCCAGGGCGCCTACGGCGCTGCCGGGGAGCCTGCGCGGGAGATGTACTCGGCCGCCTCGGCTTCGTTCATCACGACCATTCCGCGAATGCCGTGTGACGACCGCGTCAGGGCATCGAGCCAGCTCCGGTTCAGCTCCGGGACCTTCGAGCCGCCGAACCGGAAGCTCAGCGGAATGCCTGGCGAGATCCACAGGCTCACTCGGCCGGCGCCGTCGCCGGCCGGAATCTGCCAGTTGATGAGGAAGCACTCGCCGACCCTCAGCTTCGCGACGATCGCGATCTTCAGGTGCGCCAGCAGGCGGTCGTCCAATTGGTAGTCGGTACCGGCATATGTCAGCGTGCCCATGAAGTTCTCCCTTTATGACGTGCACGGAGATCGAGCGGCTCTGACAGCTCGTCGCCATGAGGCGCCCGCGGCTGCGGCGCATGGTGAGCGCCGGAGCGGCGTGCAGAGACCGATCCGGTTCGGCTCCACCGCGCGCGATCGTTGATCAGTGGCTGTCACCCAGTCACGAACATACGGCGCGACGGGGCGGGGCGGCTCACCCCAAAGGGTGTATCCCGCGCCCGTAAGATCGACTGCATGGCCCTCATTCGCATCGCGCTGATCAACGACTACGAGGTCGTCGTCCAGGGGCTCGCCGCGATGCTGAGCGGCTATCGGGACACGTTCGACATTGTCGAGCTGGATGCCGGAACAACGGTCGCGCGGCCGGTGGACATCGCGCTCTACGACACCTTCGCCGCAACCGCCGGCGACGGCGACGAGGTGCGGACGCTGACGCGAGAGCCGCGCGCGTCCAAGGTCGTCGTCTATTCGTGGGACATGGGCGAGCCGCTGATCGAGAAGGCGCTGGCGAACGGCGCCGACGGCTACATCTCCAAGGGCTTGGCGGCGCACGAGCTCGTCGCCGCGCTGCTCGCCGTGCACAACGGCGAACGCCGCGTGCACCCCATTCCGTCAGGGTCTCCTGCGGCCGTCGTCGGGGACTGGCCCGGCAGGCATGAGGGCCTCACTCAGCGCGAGTCCGAGATGCTTGCGCTCATCACCCAGGGGCTGACCAACGTGCAGATCGCCGAACGCACCCACCTCTCGCTCAACTCGATCAAGTCCTACATCCGCACGTGCTACCGGCGGATCGGCGTCAGCAACCGCTCGCGTGCCATCCTCTGGGGAATCGAGCACGGCTTCCGGCCGGACCACACGCGCTCGACAGACACCTGACGCCGCGGTCGATTATCACCATCGACCTCACGGGTCAACGTCGTGCCACGGTCGAATGGCGCACATAGTTTTGGCCCATGGGAGTCCTCCACTACGGCACGCGCGACTTCACTCTCGACGACCGGCTGCTCGCGCACTTACAAGTTGTGATCGCCCTCAAGCTGCGGCGCAGCGAGAGCTTCTTCCTCGCCTGGACCGATAAGCCCGACACCGACGGCGGCCGATTCGTGGTCTGGATCGACAACGGCATCCCCATCTTCTGCGAGTACGAAGCTGCGGGCATCCCATCGATCAACCGCGACTGGATCGACGCGCTCGCGGCATCCGCGGCGACCAACTACGGCCTTCAGATCACGCCCGAGGGCGATGTGCAGCCGCTGCCGCCGGTCGATGTCCTCTAGGCTCCGCCGCCCTAGCAGACCGGACTGAACGCGCGAACGACTCCCCCATCTCCGCGACCTGCGAAGCATCGACCAGTTGGGACCACCATGAAGAACGCCTACCTCGCGATCGAGGACCGACGGTTCTACCTCACCCCTGAGCACGCCGATGAGGTGGCCGCCGCCGCGAGGGAGGCACGAGAACGAGGCGACTGGCTCGACTTCCACGACGTGACCGGGGGCCGCATTCGTCTACTCGTTCCGCACGATGCGCTGGTCGTGCTCCACGAGTACGACGTCGACGACACGCCCGTGCCGGGTGACTCCGATCTGAACGACTGGCGCGATCTCGACTACGACATCTGAACGAGGGCCGACGCGTGCACGCGAGACGCGCACGTCGACCCTCCCGCGTCACTGAACGTCCCAGCCGCCATCGGAGGGCAGTACGGCGCCGTTGATGTTGACCCCGTCGTCGCTCAGCAGGAAGGTGATCGACGCGGCCAACTGCTCGGCGGTGGCGAGCGTGGGGATCTGCGCCTGGAATGGGGTGAGCCGCTCGCGGCCGGCCTCGGAGACGTGCGGCGGGAAGGGGATGCCGGTCGCCACTCCGCCCGGCGCGACCGCGTTGACGCGGATGCCGCCGGGGCCGTACATGAACGCAGCGCTGCGCGTGAGCCCGATGACCCCGTGCTTGGACACGGTGTACGCGTTGCCGGAGGCGTTGCCGCGCAGTCCCGCCTCGGAGGCGATGTTCACGATCGAGCCGCGACCGACGGCGAGCATGACCGGGATGACGGCACGGCTCAGCTTGAACGCGCCGGTCAGGTTCACGCCGATGACGCGATCCCACATCGCGTCGGAGGTCTCGTGCAGCGGCGAGAAGTCGTCGTTGATGCCGGCGACGTTGGCCAGCCCGTCGATGCGCTCGCCGGCAGCGGCCACGATCGCGTCGACGTCTTCCTGGCGGGTGATGTCACCGGTGACGGTCACGATCCCCGCCTCGGGAAGCGCGGAGGCGAGCTCGGCAAGCCGGTCGGCCGAGACATCCACCGCCACGACGCGACCGCCCTCCCGCGCGATGCGCGAGGCGGTGGCGCGCCCGATGCCGGACGCGGCTCCCGTCACGATCACCGTGCGCCCCTCGAAGCGGCCCGGTACGGGGTGCTCCACCCAAACGCCCTCCTCGGCCCCGGCATCCACGGGGGCGACGCCGCCGTTGGCCTGCAGGACGAGGTCGTCGATCACGGCCTGAGGCAGCTGCCCCTGACTCAAGGCCACGAGCTGCTGGAGCGGCAGAGCCCTCAGCGGGGCCAGGGTCCCTTCGTCGGTCCCCGACTGGGCCAGGAGACCGCGGATCAGCGGCCCTCCTGCCGGGTGCTCCAGCCAAGCGCCGATCGAGCTGCTGGCGGTGAGCGGGGCGGTTGCTGCCATTGAGTCCTCCACATCATGCGGTCCCGCACCGTCGCAGGATCCCGGAAAGAGACTATTCTGCGATTGCAGAAAAATGAAAGGCGAGTGAGGCCAGGGTGGATGACTCATCGACGCGACCGCGCAGAGGGCGCCCGGCACGCATCTCGCGGAAGCGCATCGTCGACGCCGCGCGCGGCCTCAGCGCAGACGCGATCACGATGCAGGCCGTCGCCCAGGTCCTCGGGGTCGAACGGCAGAGCCTCAGCTACCACGTCCGCGATCGCGACGAACTACTCGGACTGGTCGCCGCGAGCGAGCTAGTGGATCGCGCCCGAACGCTGATCGAGGAGCCGCCCGATCGGGACTGGCGGGCATCCTCGCGCGCCTTCGCCGCCGGCGTGCGGGCTGCGGCGATCGCGACGGGAATGCTGTCGTTGCACCTACGCCCGAATGCCGTCGAAGCCCCTGAGCTGTTCCTCCCCGCCGAGAACGTGATGGCGGCCTTCTTCGACGCCGGCCTCGACGAGCGCACGGCTGTCGCCGCCGTCAACACACTGCTCGAGCTCGCGATCGGAGCCGGCCGGAACGCCATCAACGCCGAGAGTGGCGGCCGGGAAGCGACGGCGTCGATCGAGCGCGACATCCTCGCGCAGCGCGACGAGCGGCTCCCCGCGCTCCGCCGCGCTGCGGCCGCACATCTGCGGCTGGATCCGGACGAGCAGTTCGCCTTCGACCTCGATGTGCTCCTGCTCGGCATCGGCGCCCTCGTCGCGCGGTCGGCCGGCGGCGGCGGCGGCGCCCCGGCGTAGTCGGCAGGCGCCCGGCTCAGGCGCCCGGCTCAAGCGCACGATTCAAGCGCTCGATTCAGGCTCCCGCGGTCGCCAGGTGCATGTGATGCTCGTGAACCGCAGGGTTGCCGCGACGCACGTCGGCGATCTCCAGCAGTCGCTGGAAGTCCGTCGCCATACCCCGCAGCAGTACCGACACGGCGCTCTCGATCTCGTCCATCGTCGCCGACTCGTGCTGGAACAGCACCCGGTAGTAGACGAACGAGGCGAGGAAGTCGAGCACGAGGCTCCGGTCGACGTCGGGGCGCAGATCACCCTGCGCCAGCGCGTGGGTGATCACCCGGTCGACCGCGGCCCTCGGCGGGTCGAAGAGTGTGCGCATGAAGGCCGCGCGGAGCTCGGGGTCGCCGTCGCAATCCGCAAGCAGCGGCGCGAGCACGTTCGGCGGCATGCGGTGGAATGCATCCAGGAAGATGAGGATGCCATCGACGAAGTCGCAGAGCGTGCACTCCGTCAGCGGCGTGACCAATTCGCCGAGGTTGGCGGAGAGCGCGTCGAGAACGAGCTGCTGCTTCGACGGCCAGCGCCGGTACAGCGCCGGCTTGGTCGTTCCAGCCTGCTCGGCGACGACGGCCAGACTGAGGTGCTGATAGCCGGTCGACTCCAGCTCCTTCACCGTCGCACGCAGGACCGCGGCGTCGATCCCCGGGTCGCGCGGGCGTCCGGCGCGGCGTTCTGCGGGCCCTGTGCTGGTCATCATCCCTCGGTTCTCAACGCGGCCATTCGGCTCGCTCGGCTTGACACGCTCCAGACTACAGCGTTACGTTCCAATCCAGATCGTAATTGAAACCGTCGCCGCTCACGCGGAACGACGTCATGCCATTTCGCGTGACAATTACGTTACTCATCGTAACGTAATTGCAAAGCGAAAGCGCAGCGGATGCCTGAGGAGAAGGACGTGTCGGAAGCACAAACCGCCCGCTGGAGTGACCTGTTCGCTCCCAGTCACAGGTCGGTCGTGGTGGCGCTCGCGGCGGGTGCTTTCCTGTTCGCCGTCAACGTCTACCTGACGACGACGATCGCACCGTCGCTCGTCTCGGACATCGGTGGCGTCGCCCTGTACGCCTGGACGACCACGGTCTTCGTATTCACGGCACTGATCGGCTCGACCTGCGCGGCGGTCATGCTGTCGGCAGCGGGACCGCGGTGGGCGTATCGCAGCGGCATGATCGCGATCATCGTCGGCACGATCCTCTGCGCCGTCGCGCCCACGATGAGCGTGTTCCTCATCGGGAGGCTCGTCCAGGGCTTCGGAAGCGGGCTCGTCTACGCATTGGCCTTCGCACTCATCCGCGAGACGTTGCCGCCGACGCTGTGGCCTCGGGCATCCGGCATGCTGTCCGCGATGTACGGCATCGCGACCATCGTCGGGCCTGCCATCGGCGGCCTCGCCGCGCAGTTCGGGCTCTGGCGCATCGCCTTCTGGGTGCTGGTGCCGGTCGCCCTCTACTTCCTGACCATCGGCGCCCGCCGCCTCCCCCGCCGGGCGGCAGTCAGTTCGACGAGCCGCGTCCCGGTCATCAGCATCGTGCTGCTCGCCGTCGGCGTGTTCGTGATCGCCGGTGCGAGTGTCTCCGCCACGGCCGGGATCAACGTCGCCGGCATCATCGCGGCGATCGTCATCTTCGCCGGCTGGCTCGTCTACGAGCGCCTGTCGGGAGGTCGAATCCTGCCCGTCGAGACCTTCTCGCGGCGCAGCCCGCTGGGCGCGTATTACGTGACCATGGTCCTGCTCGTCATCGCGAGCACCGTCGAGGTCTTCGTGCCCTACTTCGCCCAGCACCTCCAGATGCTCGGTGCGCTCGCGGCCGGCTACTTCGGCGCTGCGATGGCCGCCGGCTGGAGCGCCGGGTCGATGCTCCTCAACGGCGCCCAGGCTCGCCGCGGACTCGTCATGCAGCTCGGCCCGGTGATCAGCGCCGTCGGCCTCATCCTGCTCGTGATCTTCGCCGCGCAGCACTCCGAGTCGGCCGTGATCATCGTGGCCGTCATTCTCGGCCTGGTGCTGCTCGGGTGGGGCGTCGGAATGGTGTGGCCCCACCTCGTCAACGGTGTCCTGACCTCCGCCTCCGAGCGCAGCGAAGAGATCGCCGGCTCCTCGATCAGTACGATCCAGCTCGTAGCCACCGCGGCCGGATCCGCCATCGCCGGGCTCATCACGAACCTGGGCGGCCTGACCACGCCAGGCGGAATCAGCGGCGCACACAACGCCGCCCGGCTGCTCTTCGCCATCTTCCTGATCGCGCCCCTCGTCGCCCTACCGGTCATCGCCGTCGCCACGCGCCAGCACCGGCGCACCGCCATCGCGGCCGAGGCCATCGAGGGCGGAGAGGCCGCCTGAGCGCCGACGACTCATCATCAGCACCCTGCACGCCACCTTCCTGGAGCAATCGTTGAGTCTTCTCGCTCTGTCCCGCTGGCAATTCGCGCTGACCGTCTGCTTCCACATGACGTTCCCCGCGATCACCGTCGGACTCTCTGTCTTCCTCTGCATCGTCTACGCCGTCTACTGGCGCACGGCGAAGCCGGTCTATCTCCAGATGTTCCGCTTCTGGAGACGGCTCTTCGCCGTCGGCTTCGCGCTCGGCGTCGTCGCCGGGGCCGTCATCACCTTCCAGATGGGCCTGAACTGGGGCGTCTTCGGCGCCAAGACCGGGCCGATCATCGGGCCGATCATCGGCATGGAGGTCGTCACCGCCTTCTTCGTCGAGGCCGGCTTCATCGGCATCCTCCTCTACGGCGACGGGCGAGTGCGTCACTTCACCATGTTCGCGTCCACCGTCATGGTCTCGATCGGAACCGTGCTCTCGTCCACGTGGATCCTGGCCGCCAACTCGTGGATGCAGACTCCCGCCGGCTACACGACGAAGAACGGACAGTACGACCCGACCGACTGGATGAAGGCGATCTTCAACCCGGCGTTCGTGTGGCGGTGGCCGCACATGCTCCTCGCCGTCTTCATCTCGGCCGGGATGTTCATCGCCGGCATCTCCGCCTACTACCTCATCACCGGTCGCGAGAAGGGATTCGCGCGGCGCTCGTTCTCGATCGGGATCGCCATCGTGGCGCTGCTGATGCCGGCACAGCTCATCGTCGGCGACGGCGTCGACAGCCATGTCGACGGCCCGCACCAGCTCTCCAAGCTCGAGGCCGAGCAGGGCAACTGGGAGACGAACAACACCGGCTGGATCGTCTTCGCCATTCCGGATCAGAAAGCGCAGAAGAACTACCTGCAGGTGAGTGTCCCCTGGCTCGGCAGTGCACTGCAGAGGGACCTCACCGGGAAGACGCCGCTGCCGGGCCTGGACATGACCCCGGCAAAGGACCGCCCTGAGATGGCGGGACCGTTCTGGGGCTTCCGCGCCATGTTCTATTCCTCCTGGATCCTGTGGGCGACCGCGTTCCTCAGCGTCGTGCTGCGACTGCGGAACAAGCTGTGGACCGCCAGACGCTTCCACAAATGGGTGCTGTGGACCACTCCGGTCGGGATCGTCGCCATCCTCGGCGGCTGGATCCTCTCCGAGACCGGCCGCCAGCCCTGGGTCGTCTTCGGGCTGCTGCGCACCTCCCAGGCAGTATCGAAGCTGGCACCGGGAAGCGTGCTGTTCTCCGTCATCGGATTCTCGACGATCTACGCCGTGCTGCTGGCCTCTTACATCGTCTTCATCATTCGCAGCGTCATGCGCGGACCGGAACGAGACCATCCGGATTACACGCCGGACCTGACACCGAGTTCGGACTACGCAGCGGCCGTCACCACCGCTTCGAGTGCGCAGATCTCGGCAATCGCACCGACGGAAGGAGCGGCCCGCTCGTGACGCTTCTCTGGTTCCTGCTCGTCCTGCTCAGTCTGAGCATGTACATCGTCTTCGACGGCTACGACCTGGGCATCGGCGTCGCAAACCTCATCGAAGGCGACCGACACCGCGCCCGCCACATGATCGAGCTCGTGGCCACGGGCTGGGACGGCAACGAGACGTGGCTGATCCTCCTCGGTGTCGCGCTCTGGGGCGGCTTCCCGCTCGCGTTCGCCGTCATCCTGCCCCACCTCTATCTGCCACTGATCGCGGCACTGTTCGGCCTGATCGTCCGCGGCTTCAGCATCGAGATGATCTCGCAGACCGAGAACCCGGCAGCGATCTGGCGGTGGATGTTCGGTCTCGGCTCCCTGGTCGCGGCGTTCTTCCAGGGCTTCGCCCTCGGGGGCCTCACCGCGCCGACTCGCATCGTCGACGGCACCGCCATGACCACCGGCGGGTTCCCCTGGTACGGGGCGATCATGGGCGCCACCGTCGTCGTCGCCTACACCGCCCTCGGGTACGCCTACCTCAAGCACAAGAGCGAGGGGCGGATGCGTTCCGACGCGGCGGTCCGGGGCACGGTCTTCGCGGTCATCGCGGTCGCGCTCGGCGTCGCGAGCCTTCTGTCGATCCAGGGCACAGCGGCGCCGCTCAATCTCTCCACCCCGCTGCACGCGGGGGCGTTCTGGGCGTTCCTGATCTTCGCCGCCGCCGGCGCGATCGCCGCCGCCGTGACATTCCCCCGGCGCGGCCGGACGGGCTCCGTGTCGGATTGGATGCCGTTCGGCGGCCTGTCGGTCACCGCCATCGCGGTGCTGCTGGCGTTCACCGCCGCTCACTACCCCGTGCTCGTACCGCCCGAGCTCACCGTCACGAATGCCGTCGGGCCCGACGGTTCCCTGACCTTCCTGCTGATCGGCATCGGGGCCAACATGCCGCTGGTCGTCTTCTATCACTGGTTCGCGCATCGCACCTTCGGCGGAAAGTTCACGCCCCCGGCGGACTCGACCGGCTCGGGGCGACCGCCGCGCACCGTTCCTCTGATCGGAGGCCAGAAATGACACGTCGCGTCACCGAAGAGCACGGCGGACATCATCCGCTGCGCGCAATCGGCAAGGTGCTCAGCGGCATCGGAATCGGCATCGTCGGCTTTGTTCTCTACTGGGTCGTCGACAGCCTGTTCGGCGGATTCCCGAAGTACCACACGATGTTCTGGAGCTGGGTTGCGATGATCGTGACGAGCCTCTTCGGCGCGGTTGTCTGGATCATCGATGAGCGCCGTCACCGCGATGACGAAGACTGACCAGGCGCCCTCCGCTGAGAAGTGGCTGAAGGCGGTAGCACGGCCGGGTCTGGCCTCGTTCCGCGCTGCAGCGGCACTTCTTGCCGGCGAGAGCGTACTGCAGGTCGTTCAGTGGGCGGGGCTCGCCCTGATCGCCCAAAGCGCGCTCAACCATCGGCTCGCCCCAACGATATGCGGGGCTGCTCTGTTGTTGTGCGGTGGGATCGCCGCCGGGTTGGTCGGGCATGCCGCCCGGCGGCGGGCGCGCACGGGACGAACCCGGGTCGCCGACGGGATTCGACGCCGACTGCTGCGCACGCTGCTCCCAGACGGTTCCCGCTCAGTCACGCCGGAACCCGCGGCGGCCGCGCACGCGCTCATGGAGCTACCGGAGCAGGTCGCCGACTACCACGCCACCGTACTGCCCCTCCGCGGTCAGGCGCCGGTCGTCATGATCGTCATCGCCGCCGCGATCGCCGTACTGCACTGGCCCGCCGCACTCGTTCTGGCGGTCTCAAGCGCGATCATCCCGCTGAACATGAGACTCGCGGGGGTCTTCGCCCAAGACGGCAACGACCGGCACCTGTCCGCACTGAATCGGATGGGTGCCGTGGTGCTGGACAGCTTCCGCGGCTTACGCACGCTAGCCACCTACGGTGCGATCGCCGACCGGCGCAACAACATCGCGGCCGCCTCCGAGCACCTGCGGCATGCGAACGTGGACGTCCTCAAGCGCGCCTTCCTCTCGGGCGCGGTCATGGACACCGTCGTGACCTTCTCCGTAGCGGTGGATGCCACCTACATCGGCCTCACCCTGCTCCATTACGTCCAGGTGCCGCATGCCCCGCGGCTGAGCCTGTTCGCGGGCCTTCTGATCCTGCTGGTCGTGCCCATGTTCTTCACGCCTCTGCGCAGGGCTGCCGCCGCCTTCCACGATCGCGAGCGCGCCCTGACCGCGGCACGCGCGCTCTCCGCCCTCATGCCGGAGCTCGTGGTCTGGGAGCGGGCGCCAATCTCTGCTCCGGTGGTGGAGGCGCCGGTCGGCATCGCCATAGAAGGGCTGACCGTGCGCACCGACCAACACGTGCTGCTGGACATCGACACCCTGCACGCCGAACCCGGCGTGTGGACCGCCATCACCGGAGCATCCGGGGCGGGCAAGACCACCCTGCTGTCCGTTATCGCAGGTCTCCGCCAGGCCGAGGGCACAGTCGCGTGGGTGCGCGACGAACTGGCCGGACACGACGGATTCCAGACCCCGCCTCGCGCCGGAACGACCGCCTGGATCGGTCAGGCCACGGTGATCATCGACGGGACGCTCGCCGAGAACATCCGCCTCGGGCGGCGCGACGCCGATGATGCGGAACTGCGCGAGGCGGCGGAGGCCGCCGGCCTCGGGTCCGTGCTCGACCGGATCGGCCTGGACGGACAGCTCGGCGACGGCGGCTTCGGTCTCTCCGCGGGGCAGGCCCGCCGCGTCGCCATCGCCCGCGCCGTCCTTTCCCGCTCCCGCCTCTGGATCCTCGACGAACCTACGGCACACCTCGACCCCGGCACCGAGCGTGATGTCCTCACGCATCTGAAGGCGGCGACGGCGGGGTGCACGGTGCTGGTCGCCACGCACTCCCGAGCCGTGGTCGACCACTGCGCCGCCACGTGGCGGATCGAGGGCGGCTACGTCGCGTCGACGTCGGGGACGGCGATGCTCTCGTGACCGACACCGGCACCACTCGCAGCGCGCCGGCCACGCGCACCGCGACGCGGGGGGCGCGCACCGTGCGCCCCTCCCTGCTCGCCTTCGCGGGCCTCGGCCTCGCGGTCCTTGCGGAAGCCGGCTCGATCGGACTGCTCGGCCTGTCTGGCTGGTTCATCTCCTCGTGCGCCATCGCCGGAGGCGCAACCTTCAGCGCCTTCTCGTACATCGCTCCCAGTGGCGGCGTCCGCAGCTTCGCGCTGCTGCGCATCGCTGCCGGATACGGCGAACGGCTCACCGAGCACTCCGTGGTCCTGCAACGCCTCGGAGCGCTCCGGCTGCGCTTCTTCACCGACGCCGCAAGCCGGCCCGCCGGCCGTATCCGGCCTCTGCGCGACGGCGAGCTGCTCGATCGGGCCATGAGCGACACCGAGGCACTCAGCCGAACGCTCATCACCGTCACTTCGCCGATCGTCGTGTTCCTCGTCACAGGTGCCGCAGCGACCGCAATCGCGGTCATCGCGAGTCCCGCCGCCGGGGTCGTCTTGGGGATCGCCTGGGCGGTGTCCCCGCTTCTCGCCCGCGCCAGAGTCTCCCGCGTGGTGGCGGATTCCACCGTCAGGGCACAGATCACCGGAGAGCTGGTCACCGCCCTGGATGCCTGGCCGGAACTGGCCTCTCTCGGCGCCGCAGATCACCTCGCCAAGCGCGCCACGGTCCTCCTCGACAGGCTTGAGTCCCGAGAACGGCGCACTAGCCGATACGACGAACGCCGCTCGCTCGCCTTGACCCTGTTCTCTGCCGTGACCCTTGCGGTGATCGCAGCCGCAGGAGCACTCGTCGACCATGCGGGGGCAGCGAACCTCACCTTGGTGCTCCTCCTCGGCATCGGAACCCTTGCGCTACCGGGTCGGCTCGCGGCCGCTCTGGATGCGCGCGCGGATGCCCATCGCGCCGAGAAGCGCCTCGCCGCGACTATGGGGAGTGAGGATGCGCCGCTACCGGCCATCCAGGTGGAAGTCGGTCCCGAAGGGCTGGCGCTCACGGGCTACCGGTTGCCGGCCGACAGTCTGCGCTCCACCGACCGCACCATCAGCGCCGCGCTCGGCCCCGGCGAGACGCTGGTCGTCACCGGCGTATCCGGTAGCGGCAAGACCACTTTCCTCGACGCGCTCAGCGCCGCATTGCCCGGCCACGGCGTGATCTCGAGCCGCATCGACGACCACCTCTTCACCGGCACCATTGCCGACAATCTCCGCCTCGGGCGCCCTGCGGCCACCGATGACGAGCTCGCTTCGCTCCTGTCCGAACTTTTGCTCGACAGGGCCGGCATCACCCTCAGCACTCCCGTCGGCGTCGGCGGTCGGCCTCTCTCTGGCGGCGAACAGACTCGCATCCGCCTCGCCCGCGCGCTCGCCGCGCGCCCCGGCGTCCTGCTCGTGGACGAGCCCACGGCGGGCCTGGACGCCGAGACCAGCGCCGTCGTGCTCCACACCCTGCGCCACAGGCTCCACGTGGACAGCATCCTCGTCCTCGCGCTCCACACGGTGACCCCCGAGGCCCGCATCGCTCTGGGCTGGTGGTGCGACGTCATCACCTTCGACTGACGTCGGACCCGCGGCTGGCGCCCGGACCTTCGCCTAACGCCGCCCCATCAGAACCCATCGCACCAACCCGAAACGGGTCACGCGTCAGTCCTCAATGGGGTACATGCCGGAATGCGCACCAGCCGGTTCGCAAACGGGCTCTTGCGCACCAGAATCTCTCCGACTTTATGGCTGGGGTACCTGGACTCGAACCAAGAACAACTGAGGGCTCCGGAGTCCGTAACGCCATGCTGACGACCTGGCAAGAAACCGCAGGTAAATGCGGTTTTCATGGCCTTAAGTCCACCGGTCGGAAGCGGCCAGTCTGGGGTCGGACGGAGGTTTTTCGGCAACAATCTCGTCACCTCCGGCGGACTCGTAACAATCAGCCAGTGCAGACCCTTGAACCTGCGACCCCTTGGAGGCTCCGGTCGATTTCCGGTCTCCGCCGATCGTCTCAGGAACTCGCGGATTCCCTTGTGTTTACAGGGAACCGGGCGGTTCGCTTGATCCGAGTGTACCCGGTTAGGCACGGTACATTGGAGACGATTGGGGTGAGTTTCCGATGGCGGCCGTGTAGCACTCGAAGCCAAGTAAGAGACGATCGAGCATGAGCGTCCGAAGCCCGCGCTCGGTAGCTCAGCCTGCAGCCACCGCGTGCTGGCGCAAAATCTCCATGTAGGGACGCTCGGTATCCTTCATCGCCCACGCGCCTTTGATGAACTCGATCAGTTTTGGCAGGTCGTCCTTCACCGTGCTTGGCCAGAGGTTCGGGTTGTACGACACCACACGCATGAGGTTGTCTACGTCGAAGATCGGGTTCGTGCCGATCGCCTTCACGAGGACAGTCGGCTTCTTCTCCGCGATACGGAGGCCAAGTTCAAACAAGACGTTTGGATTGTGCTCGGTCAGGTCCACGAGCGCGAGATCAGCGTCGAGCAGGCCATTGACGATCGTGGAATGAATGAGGTCGGATCCTTGGCCGCGAGCCGTTCTGGCCTTGAAACCTGCCGCCGTGATCGCTGGCTCAAACAGCGAGGCATAGACCTCAGCGAAGAAGCCCGGCGCGTACTCCTCGGTCTTCTCCGCGAAAGGCATCGCGACAAAGCAGACCAGCTCGCCGTTGGCCGGTCCGCCCGAGGACTCTGCAGGCGAAGCGGGCGGCGTGACAGTCACAGCGGGCTGTAGCGTCTCGTTGGGCGCAGACGAAGTTGCGGGCACAGTAGCCTGCTGGCTGGGCGCCCACTCGGCCCCGATACCGAGGTGGCGGCAGTTCTTCTGGAAAACGTCGAGAAAAGTGTCGTGCGTCCGCGGGTCCAGCCCGAATTTTGTCTCCAGGACGTTGCGCACGAACTGGTCGGCGGGGAGTTTGCTGCCTTTGTAGTGCTCAAGGACGCCCCTGAACTTGTCGACATTCAGGAACGCCCTCAGTTTCGCCGCATACGCGTCGTTGTCAGACGAGGGATACACGGCCTGCTTGCCCAGCGCGGTCAGCGAAATTTCGGAGGAGTCCCGCGTACCCTCGGTGAAGCCATAGTCGCGGGACGCCGTGGTGAGGTAAAAGAAATTGCCCGTCCTGCCGCCAACGTTAAGCGCCTTAGCAATCTCCTGGGGGGCGAAGGGCTCGCCGCCGTTGTTAGTACGGATCGCGGTAGGGATCCGCAGGGCATCCTCCACAGTCTTCCGCGGGAACGGGTACTGAGCTCGCCCGCCCTGGGCCGCAGGCCTGCCCCTTGGCTCATCGTCAGGGTCGATGGACGCAGCGTCAACTTTGTCCTCGGACGTCTCTTGGTCCATGGTCTCTTCCTCGCATCCCTCGACTGACAAGCGTAGGCGCATGCACCGACAACCGAGAGACGTTTGTCAACGACCAGGGCAGCGCAGAGAAAGCTGTTCCGCTAAGAATCCGGCCGCACTGAAACGAGGTTCTGGACCTTCCGGTCCACGGCCCCACCTTGGTCACAATGTCACGTTGCCGTGCCATTCACTGCTTGAATCGCAACGATCGGTTCGCGGCCGGGGCGAGCCGGAGTTTGGTGGTGGGAACGTATGAGCACAATTACAGTGACGCCACCACAGTCGTGGGCACACGCCCCAGACGCGGGGCACAGCACCGAAGGCGGCTACTTGGCCTCGCTGCTGGCTACGCGGCATGCGGAAGTTGTTCTCACGCCTGCCAACTACGACTCCCGCAGCGTCGAGTGGGGCGAGCCGTGGATGTACGAGAGCCCCGCGTACTGGATCGCTCGAGCCAAAGACATGGCTTTTGCCGAGCAACGAGACGATCTGTACTGCCTCGGGGATTCCTTAGCCGAGGAGGTCGTTGCGTGTCTGCTGGGCGGGTTTGGCGTCACATATGAGTTGAACGTTGCCGCGTTCCACGCTGTCCGGGGCGCCGGCCTCATCTCAGCTGAGGTCAGCCCAGATCCCACCGAGGTTCTTGACTAGCTTCAGCGGCCCTTAACGCTCACGTCAGGACGAACCGCACGGTACCGATTTCCAAATCAGAAATCGGCGAGGATCGCCGGCGCGCTCTCGCGTTTGAAGAGCGAGACGCCCCCGACTGATCCTTTCTTGGCCAGAGAATGGCTTCTCTCCTTCGATGGCATCGGCCCGAAGACCGCAAGTTGGATCGTGCGGAATCGCTGGCCGGACACCGAGGTCGCCATAGTTGACATCCACGTGTGGCGAGCCGCGACCGCGTGCGGAGTGTTCGCCGCCGAATGGAACCCTTCGCGGAACTATTGGGAAATGGAGGCTGTGTTTGTCGAGTGGGCACGCCACGGAGGCGTGAGCGCAGCCGTTCTAGATGCCACGATCTGGGCGGAGCGCGCCGCTCGCGCGCGCCGCCGAATACCGTCGGCACGCACCCAATAACATGGCGCTACCACGCATCGACGAAGGGCGCGACCATGAGCGGATCGAGCGGTCCCGACTACACACAATTTGGGGGCGACTCTGGAGTCGCAGATTGCGCCGGCTACCGTCGAGACAAGCCGCTGCAGGCTCCCAACGAAGATGTCGTTCCAACGCTCAGCGTCGGCGACATCCTCCACCTCGTGTTGCAGGAGAATCCCACTCCTGTGATCGCAGTGGTCACCACCGATGGCCGCGAAGCGGGAGCAGTTATGCCAGAAGAGTTGCTGATCTCCTGCCTCCAGCAAGGCGTGGCATATTCGGCAACAATCGTCTCGGTCCGCGGTGGGCACGTGATGCTCAAGATCGCAGCGGCATGATCATAGGCGGCGGGACGTACCGCGAACGGGTCGATTCGACGCAATACACCGAAGACATCGGTGGAAGTGGATTTCGCGCCGCCTCGCTGCTGTCTGGAACTAGTGTCCAGTTCGTGTCCGCCGTGGAAGACGAGCTCTCCCCGCTCTTAGAAGGCGCCTGTAGTTTGCTGGGGATCACTTGCCGCAACGTCGGCAGAGATCGCTCGGTGGGCTTCCACTACCGGGCTCCATTCGTCGAACCCATCGTTCACGGCCACTCGGCCAGGCTCTCAACAACGTTCGAGATTGAGGGGGAACACGCCCTCGTATTTGGGATCGTTGAACGTGGCGAGCGACAAATCACGGCGACGTCACTCGTGTATGACCCGCAGTCCACTGACGACATCCTTCTCACCGAAGAGACGCCGCCCTGGCGGACGCCAGAACGCCTAGCCATCTCCGCCAACGCCGCCGAGACTCGCGCATTCGCGGACGTTACTGATCTCGACGCCGCAGCCCGGATGGTGGCTGACAAGTTGAAGGCGGACGTCGTCATCACTAAGGTCGGCGGCCGCGGCTGCTTAGTCACCGAGTCAGCTAATAAGAACCAGACATGGATAGGCGTGCACGCCACCGCCACGGTCAACAAACTTGGCAGCGGAGATGTGTTCTCAGCCGCATTCGCCCAAGCCTGGCACGGAGGCGCTGAGCCAATCGAGGCAGCCAGATTCGCGAGCGCCGCGACCGCGTGGTGGTGCGACGGCAATGGTCTGCGGCTCTCCCCCGCTGCCCTCGCCGGCGAGTTACCAGATGCCGGCGCCGAAGAGCTGGATAACGAGGGGCGCTCACCGCTGATCTATCTTGCTGGGCCGTTCTTCACCATCGAGCAACGATGGCTCATCGATCAGTGCAAGAGTTTCCTCGAAGGCGCCGGTGCAGAGGTGTTCAGCCCGATTCACGAGATTGGTCTCGGAGGCCCCGAGGTTGCCGGGGCCGATCTCGCCGGTTTGGCGAAATGCGATGCTGTGTTCGCAATCCTCGACGGCTGGGATCCGGGCACTCTGTTTGAAACAGGTTGGGCGACTGCGCGCGACATCCCTGTCGTCGCCGCCGGTGGCATCGGGCACCCGGAAGGAGCAACGATGTTGCTCGGCACCGGCGCTGAGCAACACGCGGATTACACAACGGCGATGTATCGCGCAATCTGGAGGGGGCTCGGTGTCGGACGGGCATGAGCACACGGTCGTTCCTGAAGACTCTCTCCTTTTGTTCTCTGGGGGGCTCGACAGTACGGCGCTCGCTGCGATCTATCGTCCGGCCCTTCTGTTGTTCATCGACTATGGTCAGCGTCCGGCCGACCTCGAACGACGCGCTTCGCGTCAGGTGGCTAGTGTCCTGGGTCTAACGCTGGCCGAGGTGGAACTGGGAATCCGCGCTTTCGGCTCGGGCCTATTGCGAGAAGACGGCGGGGCTCAGCCCAGCGCTGCACCGAGCCCGGAATGGTGGCCGTACCGAAACCAATTCCTCGCAACCGCCGGTGCAGCAGTCGCACTTCAACACGAACTCACGACCGTACTAGTCGGCTCGGTCGCGCCCGACGGCGAGCGCCACCTCGATGGCACACCCGAGTTCTACGAACGACTCGATGCTCTCGTCCGCTACCAGGAGGGCGCAATCAAGGTAGTCGCGCCCGCGGTAGGTCGCTCCACAGAGACCCTCCTCCAGGAATCGGCGCTTGATGAGGAAACGCTCGGGTGGACGGCGTCCTGTCACCGTTCAAACCTCCCCTGCGGACAATGCCCCGGCTGCTGGAAGCGAGTGCAAGTCCTCGCGTCGCACGGCGTCGAGGGCTACGAGTGGGGAACAACGTCATGAGTGAAGACGACGATCTTCTAGTGACGGTCAGTCAGGAATTTGAGTTCCACGCAGCCCATTTACTGCCGTGGCATCCCGGGAAATGCGCGAACCTGCACGGGCATTCCTATCGCGTCCAGGTCGACGTCGAAGGTGCGCTTGACGAACGTGGCATCGTCGTCGACTTCGACGAACTAGCCGCGATGGTGTGGGGCGAGGTCATCGAACCACTGGACCACACGCTCCTCAACGATCACCTCGACAACCCGACCGCCGAACGACTAGCGATTTATATCCTTCGCAAAGCGGAAGCATCTGGAATAAACCTGAGTGCGGTTCGAGTTTGGGAAACGGCTAAGTCTCTCGCTGCCGTCCGCCGTAGAGCGCAGGAATGACTCTCCTCGTCAACGAAGTCTTCCGCTCCGTCCAGGGCGAAGGACCCAGCTCAGGGCAGCCAGCGGTCTTCCTCCGGCTTGCGAACTGCAATCTTGCCTGCGTCTGGTGCGACACGCGATTCAGCTGGGACTGGACACTGTTCGATCCCGCAAAAGAACGACATGAAACGCGAACCACAGAGCTCGCATCTGAGATCATCGCCGAACTGCATGGAATCAATCTGCTCGTCATCACTGGCGGCGAGCCACAACTCCAGCAATCCAGCATCCTGGAACTCATCACGGCCTTGCGGGTGAACTCGCCGAATCTGCGGGTCGAGATCGAGACGAATGGGACGATTCCACCCACACCGCAATTCGCGGAGGCGATCGACCTGTTCGTCGTCAGCCCAAAACTCGCCAACTCCTCCGTACCCGAGAAACGCAGGCTAAGACACCGAGCACTCGCGTCATTCCCACCCGACCGATCTGCCCTGAAGTTCGTCGTCACAGACCCGCGCGAACTGGAAGAAGTGGCTGCCGTGCGTGCGATCACGGGTCTACCGCCTAATCGGACGTGGATCATGCCGGAGGGCACCACTCCCGACTCCGTATTACGTGGGCTACAACGACTCAGCGAACCAGTCGCTCGGGCGGGATACAACTTGTCCCCGCGACTGCACATCCTTATGTGGGGTGACGCGCGCGGTAGGTAGCCGTTTATATTCGTGTCGAATAGCAGATCTCCGTGTCGGAGCCACCGCGCATAGTCGAGGCATGACCATCGAACGCCTTGCGGCCACTTCTCTCACCCCGTGGATCGCCCGGCCCGAGTTGCACGCCGCGAGGATCGCCGACGCGCTCGACTCTGCCCTCGCCCCGTCGACGCGAGCCGCCTACCGGGGAGCCCTCGATCGCCTCGCGCGGTGGGCGCGCCGCGAGCGCTTCGTCGAACCGATGTCGCCGGCGTGCCTCGCGGCA
This sequence comes from Gryllotalpicola reticulitermitis, assembly GCF_042651345.1. Classification (NCBI taxonomy): domain Bacteria; kingdom Bacillati; phylum Actinomycetota; class Actinomycetes; order Micrococcales; family Microbacteriaceae; genus Gryllotalpicola; species Gryllotalpicola reticulitermitis. The sequence goes on along the minus strand of NZ_JBHSCN010000003.1, from coordinate 133,386 downwards.
TACGTGACCGAACTCGCGGAGACGGGGCGCAGCGCGTCCGCGATCGGTCAGGTGCTCGCGGCAGTCGCTCGCGAAGCGTTCGAGACAGGCGCGCCCGATCCGACACAGGACCCTGTTCTCCGTCAGGTTGTCGAAGGGAGCCGGCGCCGAGTCGCCGAGCACCACGTCGTCAGGCGCGCCCACCCCATGACCACACCCGAACTCGCACGAATCCTCGCCGCCATAGATCAGGAGACCGTCGTCGGCAGGCGGGATGCCGCGATCACGGCACTTCTCTATGCCGGCGCATTCCGCCGATCCGAGGTGGCCGCGTTCAACCGCAGTGAGTTCACGGTCGGCGCCGACGGCATCCGCATCCTGGTCCGGCGGTCGAAGCGTGACCAGCTGGCCGTGGGCGAGACCGTGGGCATCGCGCGAGGGAAGCACGCGGCCACGGACCCGGTGCGCCTCGTCACCCGTTGGCTCGCCGGACGCGGGAAGGTCGGACCTACCGAGCCGGTCTTCGTGAAAGTGACGCGGACCGGCGCGCTGTGCTCGTCGCACATGACAGGACACGCGATCGGGGAGATCATCAAGAGCCGTGCCAAGGCTGCCGGCCTCGACGCTCCGATCACCGGACACTCCGGGCGCCGTGGCCACGTGTCGACGGCGATCCTCGCAGGGAGTGACTTGGCCGTCGTCGCGAAAACCACGCGGCACAAATCGCTGTCCAGTCTCATGCTCTATGCGGATGAACTGCGGGTAATGGAGCGCACGACGAGCGCGGACCTCGGGCTGTGAGGATCAGCTGCCGGGAACGAGGAGCGCGACGTCGTCGAGACTCCCCTTGACCTTCCCGTTCTTCTCGATCGTGACCAGGCATTCGAGTGACTGAGTGTCGCCGTCGCTCGTCACAGCCCCGTTCCCCATGAAGAACTGGCTGCCGTCCTTCGGGTTGCGAGCTGTGGCCGGTTCCCCGTCGTCCGAGAACACCGAGTTGAGAGCTTTCGCATCCATCAGCGTCATGGAAAGGTGTGAGAAGTGCGCGCTGCGGTTGTCGAGCTGATCCTCTGCCGACTTCTCACACGCCGCGATAGCTGCACTCTTGTGCTCAGACTTCTGGATCGTTGGTGTGAGAGCTGCCAAGACGATGGCCGCCGCGACAACGACCGAGCCGACAGGGATGGTCACCTTGGCCCACGTCGGCATCCGGCGCTTCGGAGCGTCGCGCATCGGGGCGACGGAGCGCATCGCGGGTGGTTGCGGCGCCAACGCAGCTGTAACCGGCGCGGTGGGCGTCGGCTGCGCCGCTTCCGCAGTTGCTGAGCGGCGCAGCGACGTCATCGCACGCCCATCCCACCACGCTTGAAGGCTCGGGTCTTCCGGCGCGACCATCCAGCCGGGAGACGGCAGATTGTGCGGTGCTTCGTTGTCGCTCACAACTCGACTGTGGCAGTCACAGGGTCCACGAAGCCAGCTCACAAACACCCCAGAGCGAGGGGCAAGCCGAGCCGGGCCTCCCGCGCTTCGCGGTCTCGGCCCTCTCGCAGCCGCGTCCGCGTCTGCTCACGCGCGCTGTCGCGCGCCCGTTGCGGGGCGTTGCCGGCGCGGCTGCGAGCCGGCGAACGCCGCGCACGGCCGGCTTTGCCGGCCGCCCCGATGCGCGGCGGTACGCTCACGCGACGTGGTGGTGCCTCGACGATAGCGCCGCGGACGACCGGAAGGTCGTCTGGCTGCCGTCACCTGACTTCGTATCCGGCGCTGGCCAGCGTCGCGATCAGGCGTTTGCGTCTGAATGCCGACACCACCGCGTCCCCGTCAAACCACGAGATCGTGATGTTGAAAGGCCAGGTACGCGTGATTCCGGTGATGGCGGTTCGCGCGATGAACTGCTCGGAGCCGAGAGCGCTTACGACGAGGCCGCGCTCGTAGATGTCAGAACGCCGAGGGAAGAGAAAACCCGCGTTGATGGGCGGCACCCCGCTGATTCCCACGCCGGCCGGATGAAGCCGCGCGATCAACCGCCCGCGCGCCTCGTCGTCTGTGGTGCCGCTCACGTCGCCCTCCCGTTCTGTCGATCATCGCACGCAGTCTTCGAGGGCAGCCCGTACCGCGCCCGCGTCCGCGCGATCACCTGCTCCGAGCTCAGCTCGCCGCGAGCGAAGCGCACGACGTCGTCCATCGTCTCCTCGTCCGGCTCCGCCCTCTCCATCTGCGAGGAGGCGATCGCCTGCCTCACCTGCCACCACCGGTCGACGGCCTCGACGAGCTGACTGCTCGTCAGCTCGCCGGTGACGTAGCGGCCGAAGAGCACGCGGACCTCTGGGGTAATGGCCGGCGCGCCTTCGAGGGCGCCGGAGTGCGCGGCCTCGCGGACGGACCGGGCACGGCGTTCACGCTCCTCGTCGCTGATCTCGGGCATCTTCGTCACTATGCGCGGCGGCCAGGCCAAGCGACAACACATTCGCCCGCGCCGACGCCGATCACGATTCGCAGCAGCTACCGTCATGCCATGGCGCTGTCGATCGAGGTTCCTCAGCGCGAGACCTGCGTGTTCTGCGAATATCTGGCGGACCGACGGCCGTACACGATCGTCAGGCGGGACGACCGCGCAGCGATGCTCGTGACGCGCGAACAGCGCGGGACCCCGCATGCTCTCGTGATCCCGATCGCACACCGCGAGACGGTACTCGATCTTGCCGATGAGGAGCTCGACGCGGTGATTCGGATGGTCCGCGCTGCCGCCCGGGCATTCGATGCCGAATGGGCGCGGCCGGGCATCGCGGTGTGGCAGAACAATGGCGTCCCTGCCAGCCAGCATGTCCCACACGCGCACTTCCATGTGGTCGGAACGCTCGATGAGGGGGGCACCCACTGGGGCGAGCTCCCGAGGTTGTCGCTCGACGAGACCGAGCTGATCGCCGAGAGACTGCGCGTCGGTCTGGGCCTGGACGGATAGAGGCGGCGCCCGCCACGAAAGGCGCGACGGTGACGCGAGAGCGTGTCAATCGGGCGCTGGGGGAGGATACGTCCGTGAGCACTGAGGATTTTCCGACGATCCCGTTCAACCCGCGTCCACGCGACTGGGAGGGATTTCCGATGCCGTCGTCCGTTCCTGAGGGTCTGCGACTCGAGCTGAGCCGTGCCCGGGTCGTCGACGGCAAGGCGGACGAGTTCGAGGAGTGGATGAAGACGCTCAATGACCGGTATCCCGAGATGCAGGAAGGGCTGCCCGCTGAGCGGCAAGTATTCGAGGCAACGTTCCGCTCCACTGAGGCTGACGGCTCCACCTGGATTTACCACCTCAGTCTCATGGGCGTGGACGGCGGCGGCAACGACGAGTCGATCCCCATCGATGCCCTCCACGTCGAGTACAGCAACCGTGTCAAGGAGCGTGGCTGGGAGGAGCTCGAGCCTAAGCTCATGCTCACGCCCGATCATCTGCGCGCTGCAATGGTCCAGTGGGCCCGCACGGGAGCTACAGACTTGCCGCTCGAGTAGCCGCGCGCGCCCCGACGTTCGACGTGCCGGGCCGCCGGCGCCGCGCGGCCGGTTCGCCGGCTCCAAGGTCCACAAGGGCTTAGGCGGCAGCCGCAGCGCCGAAGCGGCGGCGCGCCACTAAGGCGCGCCTGCCGGGCACGAGCGCGACGAGTCGACGCGACGTGTGAGGATGACATCCGTGAATCCGGCCGCGCGCTCCCGTCGTCGGTTTGCGCCCTTGATCGTCATCCTGTCCGTGTTCGCGGCGGTCCTGCTCTTCGTCGGCGGCGTCTACGCGTGGGCGTTCATCGAGCCGGGGACCGAAGGCCTCTCATGCTCCTATCCGGCGAAGATCAGTGGTGCGATCACCGGGCAAGCCGGGCCCGTCCGCTGCTACCTGAAAGCGCTCGCCGGCGACAGCATGCCGCAGATGAAGACGGTCGTGCGCTCGAACTACGGCATGCCCGACGCCACCGAGCAGCCCACGCGGGCCGCGTTCCGGTTCTCCAAAGACGCGCGGTCCGGACTCGCCCACGTCGACATCCAGCAGACCGGGGTGAGCGCTGACGCGCTTGTCATCATCCGTTTCACGGACGGCAAGACCGACGTCCAGAAGATCTCCCTCGTAGACCCTTCCTCCGCGGTCGCATGGCGGATGAGCACCGTCAATGACCACTCCACCAAGACGTACACATCAGCCGCCGGTTTCTGAGCACGCGGTGAGTCGCGCAGTGCGTGCGCCGCTGTCGCCAGCACTCGTACTGACAGACTTGCGCGGTGTGGAAGAAGCATCGTCGCCTGGCTATCGCCGCGATAATCCTCGTGTGCGTCCTCGGTGGAAGCGTTGCGTTTTGGGGTGCTGATGCCGCCGTCGCCGTGCACGAGTCCGAGCGCGCCACACCGCGGCAGATGACGACCACCTATCTGCGCGACGCGCGGTGGGGCAACTGTCCGGCAACTCTGGCCCTGACCCTCGCGCATACCAACCCGTGGTGCAACGATCTCCTGGCATACGCCGTCGGGCTGCCTCGTCTGGAGTCATATCGGGTGACCAGCAACGCGCAGCTCGTCCCGAAATCGGTGGGCGGCGCGAACGAAGAATGCGTCCAGTCCACCGTCCGAGCACCGCACTTCCAAGGCCCCGGCATGGCCGCCACATTCCAGTGGGGCTGGTGCTGGACAAGAACTGCGCACGGCTGGCGACTCTATGACCAGGGCCAAGGGTGACAAGCTGCACCGCGGCTCTTCCGCCGTTCGCCACGCTCCCGAATCGTGAATGCGACTCGTCTGCCGGCCCGCGAATACTTCCGCGATCGGCGCGCGTGAGGTGCTCAACCGTGGTGTTCGCACGGCAATATGACCGTGTGACCGATCTTCAACATCACGCGCGCCGGGCCGCGAGCTTTCACAGTGCGGCGGATGCTTACGACGCGGCGCGGCCCGGATATCCCGCGGCTGCGCTCTCGTGGATGGTTCCGGACGAGGCGCGCAGCATCCTCGATCTCGGGGCCGGGACGGGCAAGCTCACAGAGTCGTTGGTCGCACCGGGACGTCAGGTATTCGCCGTCGATCCGAGCAGCGAGATGCTCCGCGTGCTCGCCTCGAAGCTGCCGACCGTGGAGGCCCGGGTCGGCGGCGGGGAAGATATCCCACTACCGGACATGTCGGTGGACGCCGTGACGGTCGCGCAGGCCTGGCACTGGATGGATCGCGCCCGCGCGGCCGCGGAGATCGCCAGAGTGCTCAGACCCGGCGGAATCCTCTCGCTGGTGTGGAACAACGACGACGATCGTGTCCCGTGGGTACGCGAACTCGGCGGCGTGGATGCGGAAGAAACCCCACGTGTCCGTCCAGCCGCTGATGGCGATGCGGAGCCGATCGAAGGGTTCCACGCAGGTGAGGCGGCTGGCTTTGAGTGGGTCAGGCGACTGACCCGCGAAGAGTTCATCGCATACGAGTGCAGCGTCAGTGCGTTCCTCGTGGCAAGAGAAGAAGAACAACGAGCGAGAGTCGCATACCTGCACGAGGTGCTTGAGCGTCACCCCGAGATCGTGCACGACGGCCATATCGCATACCCCGTGTTCACCTTCGTTCTGCGATATTGCCGGACCTAAAGCCGTAACGTGCGCTAACCCCGCGACCTACGCGCAAGACGCGACAGGCCCAGTCCTCGACTTCGATCCGCTCGATCTCCGGCCACAGCCGCGCCCACACCGCAGCGAGCTGTTGCCGCGTCTGCCGGAACTCGTCGCCCCAGTCGCTCGGCGGCTCCGGAATCGCATCCATCGCCCCCGCCAGCCGGTTGCAGATCGCGCGCACCGATTTCAGCATGTCGCGGCTTTCCCGCGGCACCCACGTGTCCTGTGTTCGCCGCGGGACGATCCGGTCGACCTCGTCGAAGGCTTGCTGGAATCGGTCGCAGAGCCGGTCGTCGAAGAGGCGCCCGATGCCGACCATCACCCGGTCGAGGCCGATGTCCCAGTCATCGATGATGGTCGTCTCGCGAGGTAGGAAGCCGTCGACCAGCCTGCCGAGCTCATCGAGCGTCGGATGGGACCCGGGCCACCAGCGGACGGCGAGGAGATCAGGTTGCGGGCAGCTCACCGGCTCGTCGAGCGACAGCAGACCGTCCTCGACGAGCCACGCGGCGGAAACACCGGCCGCGCGGAGAACGCTGGCGAGGGTCTCAGCCACGGTTACGGTCCTCGCGCTCGAAGCGGACGCTCCGCCCAACCCGCCCGAGATACTGGTCGTCATACGGCTCGATGACGATCCGTGTGAGAGGTCGGCCTTTCCTCGCGTCGTGGCGTGCGGCCATCAGGATGATGCGCAGCTCGTCCGCCGTGAGCTCAGGCAGTCCTCTGCCCGGGTGGAGGCGCTCGATCTGGACGCGCTGCTCGGCCAGGTCGTCGTCGGTCATCGGAAATCACCGCCACCGATGAGCGGCGAGATGACTTCCTCCCAGTTCGCCCAGCGGTCAAGGTGCGGCCCGTCGATGTCCGCGTTGTACGGCTGGGTGAAGAACACCTGCTGCCACTCCGGCTCGCGCCGCCCGGTCAAGCCGACGCGGTCGTCGACGAGGACGTCGCCGCGGACCAGGGTTTTGTCTCCGGCGATCGCGAGTGCCTCAACGAAGCGCTGGCCGAGGTGTCGTCGCACCCACGCCGCTTTCGCACTCCACGACATCGGGTTGGAGGTCATCGGACTCGTGCACACGACAACGGAGATCCCGGCTCGCTGCATCTGGATCAGGGCGTCACGCGCACCGTCGTAGACGGGCATCGTGGCGAAAAAATCCTGCTCGGTGATCACGTCGCGGATCGCGGCGTTACGGTCCACGTCGTCGCCCCAGATGACGAAGCGGGACCGGTCGTGAAGCGGCTGGTCCGGGTGGAGCCGCGCGAGGCCTGCGTCCAAGTGGCCGAAGAAATCGACGACGGTGTTGTCGAGATCGACGAGGCAGATCGGCGCGTCAGAGGCAGTCATACCTGCCCTATGTGCGGCCTAACGCGTGGCTGCCACATATAGCTGCCGGGCAGCTACATGCCGCGCTGTCGAGCATCTTCAAGCGACCGGATCGCATGCGCGACGTCGTGCGCTGCGCTGCGCAGCCGAGTGATCTGCTGCCCGGCGCGAGCCTCGGGTGTTCGCGCGAACATCGAGTCGAAATCCGGCTTGACGGGTGACTCGGCCACAGCCTGCTCGGCCAGCCGTTCGATGCGCTCCACCGCGTCGTCGAGGATGCGGATGAGTTGGTCGATCCCGTCGCGCATCAGCGCCCTGCGACCAGGATGATGACGAGTCCGGCGGCCACAAGAGCTGCGACCCACACGATCGTACGGATGACTTCGCTGCGGGTGCGCTTAGCGGGCTTGTTCTCGGGCATGGCGCTCCTTGGGGTCGTGGGCGCCGCGGTGGCGCTGAGGACCCTGCGCGCGGCTATGAAGCGCCTGAAGGGCCGAACGTTGCGACTGCCGGTACGCTCTGGCGCGTGGACCTCCTGTTGTCGGATGCGCGCGTGTGGGCCAGCCCGGCCGAGCCGGTAAGTGAGCCGACAACGGTGCTGATCCGCGACGGTGTGGTCGCGCACATTGGCGAACAGGCGCTCGCACCGGCGCCGGCCAACGTCGTGGCCGTCGACGGGCGTGTCGTGTGCTCAGGGTTCTGGAACTGCCACGTCCACTTGACCGGCGGGAAGTGGCAGGCCGCGCGGCGAGGGCCAGCTGCCGTCTTGCAGGCGGCGCTCGACGACACGTTCCTCAGCCGAGGGTTCACGTCTGTGCTCGACCTGTCCTCCAATCCGACGACGACCATGCCCCTCATCCGTCGCATCGAGAGCGGGGAGCTTCGCGGGCCCGGCATCATGACCGCCGGTTCCGGCATCCGGCCCTGGCGCGGCATCCCGTTCTACGTCAGGGACGATGTGCCCTGGTTCCTACGCTGGCTGATGCCGGGCCCCGCTACCGCAGCGGGCGCTCGTGCCGTCGTCGCCTTGCAAGCGCGCAGCGGGGCGACGATCACCAAGCTGTTCAGCGGCTCATACGTCGAGCCAACGCGAGTGAAGCCGATGCGCTTGCGTGTGGCGCAGGCCGCCGTCGATGCGGCGCACAGACGCGGTATGCGAGTCTTCGCCCACCCCTCAAACCGCGAAGGTACCGCGGTCGCAGTCAACGCCGGAGTCGATGCGCTGGCCCACGTTCCGGACGAAACCGAGGGGACGGAGGGGTTGCTCCGCGAAGCTGCCCGTCGTGACATCCACGTCATTCCGACTCTGCACATGTTCGCCTCGACCGTGACAACCGATGAGAGCTACCTCGCGCCGATCCGCGGTGCGCTGCGCGGGTTCATCGATGCGGGCGGCCACGTCCTGTTCGGGACGGACGTCGGCTACATGCCTGACACGGAGACTCGCGGTGAGTACGCGGCGATGCACGCGAGCGGCATGGATGCGGCCGACATCCTGCGGTCGTTGACATCCGCGCCTGAGCGCTTCTTCGGACGCCGCGACGGCGGGACGATCCGCGTCGGTAACCGCGCCGACCTCACGATCCTAAGGACGCGCGGCATGCCCGGACCGGAAGACTTCGCAGACATCCACGCTGTGATCAAACACGGTCGGCTCGTCTTCCCGAGCGCCGATTCGTGAGCACTCATATCGCGCAGATCGCCGCCGGCGTTGCCGCCAGCGTGCCGGACTCGCGACGAGCACTCATCGGGATCGATGGCGCGGACGGGAGCGGCAAGACGACATTCGCGACGGCGTTGGTGGATGAACTCGCCCCGCGCCCCGTCATCGTCATCCATGCGGACGATTTCTTGAACCCTTCCGCGGTGCGCCATGCTCGCGGGCGCCAGTCACCGGATGGCTTCTGGCTCGACTCCTACAACTACGACGCCCTCATCGAGCACACTCTCGCCCCGCTTGGGTCGCGAGGAGATGGCTGGTATCGGCCAGCATCGTTCGACCCAGACGCTGATGCCGTCATCAGCCCTGAAATGCGGCTCGCGCCCGAGAGATCGCTCGTTCTGGTCGAGGGCATGTTCTTACACCGTGATGAGCTCGCCGGCCGATGGGACTTCTCGATCTTCCTTGATGTGCCGTTCGCTGAAACAGCGCGACGCATGGCCGTGCGCGACGGATCGCACACCGACCCAGGGCACGAGTCGATGCGCCGTTATGTCGAAGGTCAGCGGATTTACTTCCGCACCGCGCGCCCGTGGGAACGAGCCTCAATCGTCGTCGACAACGCGAGAGCGTGGAGCCCGCGAATCATTCCCGCCGCCGCGGCCAGCGCGGCATCCGCTGTCAAGTAACCGAGGCGGCTCACTCTCGTGGTACCTGCAACCATCGGGCGACCTCGACGCGCACGAGGGCTCGCTCACCCTCAGGAGCCGCGTCAGCCGCATCCCACCCGTACTTTGTTCCGAACGCAGCGATCACCCCAGGCCGCTCTCCCACTTCGACGAGCGTCGCGACGCTTTCGCCGACCAAACCTCCGGCCTCAGCAGTCCCCTCGGCAGAGAAGCTGACCCTCGGATCGGCTGCGAGCAGTCGCGCTTTCCGGGACCGCTTCGTGATCGAGCACCACACGGTCCCGTCGATGTAGACGAACCACATCGGGGTGACGTGTGGGGCGCCGTCGGGTCGGTTCGCCGCGAGCCACAGGTGCCCCGAGTGATTCAGCAGGTCGGCGATGCTCATGCGCGCGTCCGCGTGAGGTACAGTCGGATCTCGTCGGTGAGCCGGACCATCCGATCCACCTCGCCGTCATTGGAGACGGCGGCGATTCCGATGTCAAGGTCAGGTAGCCGGATGGACCTCGCGGTCCAACCTCCGGGCCAGTTGCCTCCGTGACTGTGCACGAGCACGCCGTGTTCGCGGGCGACGCGAATGCCCCAGGCATAGTCGAGCGGGGTCCGGTCATCAAGCTGCCCCCTCACGCTGATCAGTGATCGGACGGGATCGCCCATCTGTCCGCCGGGGAGCACGGCTCGGTTCCATGCATCCAGGTCTTGTGCAGTGGACCAGAGTCCGCCATCGCCGATGCTCAGGGGAAGCGGCCAATGTTCGGTGACAGCTGGGGTCGGGTGACCATCGGCCGCATCCGAGGGGATGCTCGACGCCGAGCTGTGGAAAGCGCTGCGCCTCATCCCGATCGGCTCAAAGAGGGTCGTGCGCGCGAACTCGGCAGCCGGCACACCAGCTGCGCGATCGATGATCTCCGCCAACGCGATGTATCCCGCGTTGCAATACTCGAACCGCGTGCCAGGTGTGAACCGCAGCTCCGGCGACCGCCGAAGAGCATCCAGAACTGACCCGCTATCCCACCGGCTCTCATCCAGCCGATCAAACCGCGCGGACAGTTCCGCGTCGGTCGGGAGCCCACTCGTGTGATGGATCAGGTGACGCACGCGAACACCCTTCGCCCACGAGGGCAACTGCGGCAGCCATTCACTCACGGGGGCGCTGACGTCGAGGACACCGCGCATCACGAGCGTCGCGGCGCATGCGCCGATGATCTGTTTCGAGAGCGACGCGAGGTACGTGGTTGTCCGAGTCGAGAATCGGATGCCGGGCCGCGCCCAGCCCGAGGCCTTCGAGGCCACAAGCCCTTCTCCGGCCGAGATGACCACTGCGACGCCCGGCCCAGACTCCGCGTATCCGGCCGCGTTGATGAGCCCTGCGAGCCGCGCGTCATCCACCACGCCAGTGTGGCATCACCGCCGACGGCATTGCTGGCGCGGCCGCGTTGACGAAGCGGTGCGCGCCGGCGACGCTTCGCGGGTGCGGCACGGCGTCGGGCCGATGAGCGGCGTCGTCAGCGAGCGCTATGCGCCTGCCGCACGGGCGCTCTGCCGACTATGGCCGCCCTGTTGCGCTGCGACTCTTATGCGCGGCCTACTCTGATGATGTGACCGTTGATCCAGCCGCCTTATCGCGTACGAGCCGGAGCCTGCGCGGCTACGCCGCTTCCGGCCGACCGGAGGAGCGCGAGGATGCCGACGCGCGCCTCTCCGACCTGTTCGTGGCCGCGAAGCGGGCCGAGGATGTCGATGCCGTGGAGCTCCTGACGCAGGCGCGGCAGCTGCTCGCGTTGGGTCCTGCCGGCGCCAACGAGGCTGACAACCTTCTCCCGCGACTCCAACCGCGCAGCTGAGCTGCCGGGGCGATGCAAGTGCCAGACCTCAGGCAGGTCCGCCTCCGCCTCCTGCCGCTGGTGTCCCCAGAGCACTGGGCGCTCACCACCGACCGTTCCGCATTCCAAGACCCCGCGCAGCGCCACCGCGCTGCCCTCCGCCACGAAATCGACATCGCGGTCGAGTGGGGCCGGCAGGAGGAGCCGCACGATGAGACCGGATGGTGGGTGCCGTGGGCGCGTGAGCGGATCGTCACGGAGGTCTGTGACGTGTGGTGGCGCGGTGCCCCCATCGACCGGGTGATCCTGGCCCGCGTCGGCGGCCGAGCGCTGCTCCCTCTCCCCCTCCCTGCGCACGTTGAGCTGCTCGTCAGCGAGTGGGAGGTGAGAGTCGCCCGGCTCGCTCACGATCTCGAAGGTCTCGGCGGTTTCGAGGAGCTGCTCAACTACACAGACATCCAGCTCATCGCAGAGTGGCCTGCGGAGATGCTCGACGCGTCACGCTGACCGTCGCGAGAGCAGCAGGAAGACCCCGACGGCGCCCGCGGCGGCGCCCACAGCGACCAGCGGCGGCAGGCCCTGCATGCGCGTGACGACGATCGCCAGCGCGACGATGACGCCGCCGCTTACGGCGCGGGTGCGGCGCGTCATGCGGCCTCGTCCCGCTCGACGAGGGCGAGGCCGTGGGCGGCGGCGATCGTTTCGAGGAGGGAACGCTCGTCGAGGTCGCGGATGACGATGACGTTGCCGGCGGGGAGCGCGGGGCGGGCTGAGAAGAGAGCGCTGGATTTGACGGCTATCAGCGGAATCGGGTGACGCCAGACTCGGACGCTGACGGGCCGGCGCTTGTCGCCGTTGAGGATTCGGGCAACGCACGCCGGCATCCGGTCCGCGGCTCCACTGCCGTGGTCGTCCTCGAACCGTGAGATCTCACGCTGCTGCATGGTGGTCGCGAGGTTGACCGCGAACGCGCGACGGTCGGCGAGCTGGGCGGCGAGGTCCGCAATCAGTGGACAGTCGGTCGCCGGGTATCCGCGGATCTGTGTGGCGAGAAGATCGGACTCGCTGGTCCCGTAGTAGACGCGCTCGCGCTCGACGTCGCGCAGCTCGAACGGAACAGCCGGCCTCGCGCGTCGCGCTGCGGTTCGTCACGCAGTTCGCCATCGAGGAACAGCTTGGTCACCCACGCACTATGCGCGGCTGCGCTCACTCCTCGGCGATGGCGTTGCTGAGATCGCGAATCTTCATCATCGACACGACCTGCCGCAACGAGACGTTGTTGGGCACCCGTCCGCCCGTGAGTCGGTTGAGGCGGAAGATGCTGGGGAACTTCTCGACGACGCGCTCCTCGATCGCGAACGGGTCCGCGGACCGCGTGGCGAACAGTCGCGTGGTGTCGAGCGCGCGAAAGCTGTCGACGGCAATGATCGAGGTGAACTCGTTCCCCCAGAGCAGCCTGTCGAACGGGAAGTTGCGAGTCCAGTGCTGGCGCATCCGCTTCGCGAGCTCGCTGCCGGTCACCCCGAAATACGCCTGCTTGTAGCCGTCAAGCACCATCATGTAGAAGCCGGACGCTGAGCCGAAGTCGTTCAGGTCATGAACCTCGACAAGCCCGCGCTCGGTGGCCACGAGGTCGTCGACCGCCACGTTGAACTCTCCCTCGTCGAGGGCGTCAAAGAAAGCCATGTTGCGATCGAAGTTCCGCAATGCAGCGGAGCGATGCTCTTCACACCACGCGTCGGTGTAGATCGTGTGTGCATCGTCGGCGTAGAACCGGCTCATGCGCTCCCACGTCGTTGGCGACTGCGACTCGCGTGGGATCACGAGCGAGGACCGCTTGTTGATCGTTGCGTAGGTGTCTCGGGATAGGCGGAGTCCGAGCGCCGTGTTGTCGCGTAGCCGCAGCCCGAAGTGGCCGATCATCACGCTGTGACGGTATCGCTCGGTGAATGACGGTGGCAGCCCCCGTCGTGAGGACGGATGCGGCACCACACGGCTCAGGCGGTAAGCCTCACCATCGAGCCGTGCGCAGCTTCGCTGTCCCCTCGAAGCGCGGAAGAACCCCAGCAGGAACCTTGGTGAGCTCACCGGCCCGACAGCTCCTCCCCCACCCTAGTTCGAGGGTCGTCCGCCCCGGTTTCACCGCCGGAATACGAACCGAGATCAGATTTCAGTTATTTTGACGATGCACATCCCAGCAATCTCAAGGAAGTTGACCCAGCGCAGCCGACCTCATTCCTGCATGCACAGGACTACCGATGGCAAAAAAGCGTCATCGCCTGTCACGCAGCCCCGTCGCGCCACAGGGAATCCCCGGGGCGGAGACCACAGCAGCAATGAACACCGCACGCGAGCAGCGCCGCGCAGCCGAGAAAGGCACCCCGCAAATCATCGCCATCGAGCAGGTTGACCAGACCTGGACCTACGACGACATCGCGCACTTCTACCAAGTCACCTACGGCACGGTGCGCAACTGGGCATCACAGGGAAAGCTCCCCCGTCCGCTGCCCGGCCTCGGAAAGACGAAGCGCTTCGACCCGAACACGGTGCGCCGGCACGCGGGCGTCCAGGTGCTCGGCGACCTCGTCGCGAAGAACGAGAAGGTGTCGTGATGGCGAAGGCTCGCATCCCGTTCGGCGGCCACGGCAATGTCAAGATCAACCCGACCGGTCAGACCGGCCTCTGGCTCGCGACGACCAGCTGGCGGCACCCCGACACGGGCAAGGTCAGCATCGCCCGCAAGCACGTCGACACGGACTACGCGCCAGCAGCAACCCGACAGATCGAACTCCACATCGAAGAGCTCATCGGGCGCCGCGTGGACGTCCAGCTCGACAAATCGAGCAGCGTTCGCATGCTCGTCGACGCGTGGACCGAACAGATTCTGGACAACCCGCAGCAGAACAACTTCGCGGTGCAGACCGTGCCGCGGTATCGCGCGTCCGCCAAGGTGCTGGTGGCGCTCCGCGGCGACAAGCGCCTCGACGAGATCGGGCCCGGCGACCTGATGAAAATGTTGAGCGCGCTGAACTCGCGCCACCACTCCTCCGCCCGCAACCTCCGCGTTGTCACCAAGCACATTTTCAAATGGGCATTCATGGAGGAGATCACTGCAACCGACTACTCGATGTTCGAGATTCAGCTGCGCGACCCGACTCCGAAGGAACGGCCAAAAGCGATCGCCGAGGACAAGATCGGCGTCTTTTTCCAGGCGTTCGACGACTACGTCGCTCGCCAGAAACCGGGCCCGAAGTCATCGCGTCAGGTACAGCAAGCGAGGGACGTTTGCGACATCGCGTTCGGGCTCGGTGGCCTCCGAATCGATGAGGCGGCGGCGATCTTCGCTGAGGACATCGAGGACCACGGCGAGAAGGGCCTCCGCGTGTTCGTCAACCGCGGCGTCAAATACCAGGAGCCGACCGGAGATCGCCGCATCCCCGACGGGCGCAAGAAGGCGGTCTACGACAGTCCGGGGTTCTTCTTCGTCGAGGGCCACACCAAGCCCCACTCACGCCGCTGGATCTGGGCTGACGAGGTCTCGACCGAGACTCTCAGACGCCTGGTCTCCGAAAACAGCAATGGACTCCTGCTCCGAGTCGAGGGGTCGGGAGGCGACGGGCGCCCTCTCAACCTCAACAACATCCGCCGCACGCTGCGCGCTGTCGTCGGGGGCACCGAGTTCGAGGCATTCTTCACGCCGCACACGCTGCGGCGTACTGCCGGCACACACATCGCCCGGGAGTTCGGAATCGCGGCCGCGGCAGACACGCTCGGCCACGCGAGCACCGCGACTACAGTCGCGCATTACATCGAGCGCGAGGACGAGGCTCCCGACATGAGGACCTCTCTGAGCCGGCTGCGCACTAAGCGCTGATCTAAGACAGCTCATTCAGAAGCCCCCGGGGATATCCCCGGGGGCTTCTGTTGTAGAGCACACCAGATCACCCCAATCCCTGCACCGCGGATTTAGTGCAGGGATTCAACCCGTGACAGAGCCATGACAAGCGGTGACATTCAACCTGAGCGATTCTCGACGAGGCCAATAATCCGCGGAGAATCAAGGATTTTGGGCCCGTTGGAGCAAGAAAAAAGGCCCCCAAATGGGGGCCGCGTGCTGGGGTACCTGGACTCGAACCAAGAACAACTGAACCAGAATCAGCCGTGTTGCCAATTACACCATACCCCAATGGCCCGAACCGAAGCCCTGGGCACAAGAGACCACTTTACCCGATGAGACTGCCGTCTCTGAAATCGGGCGGACCGGCGAGTTGGCCACCCACCGAGGCACCGAGCAGGTCGAGATGGATCGACCGCGCAACGACCGCGCCCTCCCCCGCGGCGACCGCGATTTGCATGGGTTCACGAGCCGTCACGTCCCCCGCGGCGTAGAGCCCGCGCACGTCAGTGCGGAAGCCGCGGTCGACGACGATACGACCGGTGCTGTCTCGCGAAGCATCCGTCGTGACAAGAAAATCCACCTGAGGAAGCCAGTCGGGTCGCACGAATCCGGCGGAGCGCGTGACGATGCGCCCGGACGACAGCCGCACCCCCGTCATGACGGCGCGCTCCCCCGCGATCTCGTCGATGTCATCGCGCTCGATCCGGATGCCCGCATCTGCGAGCATCCGCTCCTCCGCCGCCGTGACGACCGGCGCGCCGTTCGTGAACACGACGAGATCGGGCGACCAGTGCGCGATCTCGAGCGCCCGCGCCGCGAGATCCGACGTCTGCCCGATGAGTGCGAGCGGCAGCCCGGCCTTCTCGTAGCCGTCGCATTCGATGCACGAGTGCAGCGCGGTGCCGTAATAGGCGCGCAGATTCTGGACCTGCGGCAGTCGCTCGCTGAGACCTGTTGCGACCAGGACCGCACGCGGCCGCAGTTCACGGTCGGGACCGCCGCGCACGCCCGTGATCGACACGGTGAGGTCGGCCGAGACGGATGCGACACGTCCGGTCAGGTGCGCCGCCCCCGGGTAGGCGAGGAACTGCTCGCGCCCCAGCCGGCGCAGCTCGAGCGGCGGGATGCCGTCGAGGCCGAGCATGCCGTGCGAGTGCAGCGTCGGCGCGTGACGCGGCCGGTTCGTGTCGACGAGCAGCACCGAGTGCCGGGCGCGTACGAGGTTGAGCCCCGCGCTCAGGCCGGCCGGCCCCGCTCCCACGATGACGACGTCGGGGTCGCCCGCGTCGGCGGCGTCAGGACGCGAGTCGCTCATCGAGGTTCCGCAGGCGAGTGAGCGACTCGTCTTTGCCAAGGATCTCGAACGACTCGAACAGAGGCGGCGAAACCCGGCGCCCGGATGCGGCGACCCGCAGCGGCCCGTACGCGATGCGCGGCTTGAGCCCGAGCCCCTCCACCAGAGCGCCGGCGAGAGCGGCCTGGATGGCGGCCGCCGACCAGTCGTCGAGGGGCTCGAGCGCCGCGATCGCCGCCTTCAGCACGTCGCCCGAGGCATCCGTCAGCGTGCCGAGTGCGTCATCGTCATACGCGAGCGACTCGGCGGTCGTGAAGAGGAAGCCGAGCATGCCCGGCGTCTCGCCCAGCAGCTGCACTCGCTCCTGAACAAGGGGCGCCGCGGTGAGCAGCGTCTGATGCTCGCCGACCGTGATCGGGTCGGTGACCACGCCGGCCGCCTGCAGGTAGGGAATGGTCCGCTCGGCGAAGTCCTCGACGTCGAGCAGGCGGATGTGGTCGCCGTTGATCGACTCCGCCTTCTTCTGGTCGAAGCGCGCGGGGTTCGGGTTCACGTCGACGATGTCGAACTTCTCGACCAGCTCATCGAGCGAGAACACGTCGCGGTCGGCCGAGTAGCCCCAGCCGAGCAGCGCCAGGTAGTTGTCGAGACCTTCCGGAATGAAGCCGCGCTCGCGGTGCAGGAACAGGTTCGACTCGGGATCGCGCTTCGAGAGCTTCTTGTTGCCGTTGCCGAGCACCGAGGGCATGTGGCCGAACCGCGGCACGAAGGTCGTGAGCCCGAGGTCGATCAACGCGCGATAGAGCACGATCTGACGGCCCGTCGACGGCAGCAGGTCCTCGCCGCGCAGCACGTGGGTGATCTGCATCGTCGCGTCGTCGACCGGGTTGACGAGCGTGTAGAGCGGATGCCCGTTCGGGCGCACGATGACGAAGTCTCCGAAGGACCCGGCCGGGAAGTTGATCTCGCCACGGATCAGGTCGTCGAACGAGATGTCCTCGTCGGGCACCCGCAGGCGGATCGCGGGCTCGCGGCCCTCTGCGCGGAACACGGCCTTCTGCTCGTCGGTGAGATTCCGGTCGTAGTTGTCGTAGCCCTGCTCCTTCGGGCGTCCGTTCGCGACGTTGCGTGCGTCGATCTCGTCGTTGTTCGAGAACGACTCGTAGGCGTGCCCCGACTCGATGAGCCGTGCGACGACGTCGCGGTAGAGGTCGTAGCGCAGCGATTGGCGGTACGGCTCGTAGGGACCGCCGACGCCGTAGCCCTCGTCCCAGTTGACGCCGAGCCACGTGAGGCCGTCGACGATCTGGTCGAGGCTCTCCTGGCTGTCGCGCGCCGCATCGGTGTCTTCGATGCGGAAGATCAGCTTGCCGCCGTTGTGCCGGGCATATGCCCAGTTGAACAGCGCGGTGCGGATCAGACCGACGTGCGGCGTACCGGTCGGCGACGGGCAGAACCGGACGCGCAGATCGGCGCCGGTCGCGGACGAAAAGGGGTATCCGGTGCTAGGCATCCCTACGATTTTAGGAGGTCAGCCGGCCTTCACCGGGTTGCGCAGAATCCCGAGGCCCTCGATCTCGACCTCGACCCTGTCGCCGTCCACGATCGGCCCGACGCCCGCGGGCGTGCCCGTCATGATCACGTCACCGGGCAGAAGGGTGAACGCGCCGGATGCGTGCGCGATGATCTCGGGAATCCCGAAGATCAAGTCGCTGACGTTCCCGTCCTGCCGGATCTCGCCGTTCACGCGCACCTGGAGCGCGGCATCCGCCAGCTCGAACTCGGTCTCGATGACCGGGCCGATCGGCGCAAAGGTGTCGAACCCCTTCGCCCGTGCCCACTGGCCGTCCTTGACCTGCAGATCGCGTGCGGACACGTCGTTGCCGATCGTGTAGCCGAACACGTACTCGAGCGCCTTCTCGGCCGGCACGTTCTTCGCCACCTTGCCGATCACGACCACGAGCTCGCCCTCGTGCTCGACGCGGTTCGAGATCGCGGGCAGCACGATGGGCTCGTTCGGGCCGATGACGGCCGTGTTCGGCTTGAGGAACAGCAGCGGCTCCGCCGGCACATCGCCGCCGGTGACCGACTTCATCTCGGCGACGTGATCGTGGTAGTTCTTGCCGACGCCGACGACCTTCGAGCGCGGGATCACGGGGGCGACGAGCGTGACCTCCCCGATCTTCACCCGCTCACCGGTCGGCTCGTACCCGGCGAACATCGGATCGCCCTTGAGCAGCACCCACTCCTGCTCCTCGGGGTCGAGCACGCCGTAGCTGAGCACGCCCTCGTGGCTGAACCGACCGATCTTCATCGTGCTCCCCCGTCGACTCGATAGAGCCAGTTGTGCGCGTCTTCCGCGCGGCCGTACTGAATGTCGGTGAGCTCGCGACGCAACGACATCGCGAGCGACTGCTCGGCCGGGATCTCGGGAAGCTCGATCGTGAAGTCCTTCGACTTGAAACGGGCGATCGGGTTCACGACGGCTGCCGTGCCGCAGGCGAACGCCTCGACGATGTCGCCGCTCGCTGCGCCGTCGCGCCACTCGGCCAGCGACACGGCGCGACGTTCGACCGCGTGGCCCCGGTCAGCCGCGAGCTGCATCAGCGAGTCGCGGGTGATGCCCTCGAGGATGCTGTCGGACTCGGGCGTCACGAGCGTGCCGTCCTTCGTCACGAGCACGAGGTTCATGCCACCGAGCTCTTCGAGCTGGCCGTCCTGCAGGAAGAGCACCTGGTCGCAGCCGTGCTCATATGCCTCCTGCTGGGGCAGCAGGCTCGCGGCGTAGTTGCCGCCGGTCTTCGCGGCACCCGTGCCGCCATGCGCGGCACGCGCGTAGTCGGTCGACAGCCAGATCGACACCGGCTGCACGCCGCCCTTGAAGTACGAGCCCGCGGGGCTCGCGATCACGAAGAAGTACACCTTGCGCGCCGCGCGCACGCCGAGGAACGCCTCCGAGGCAAACATGAACGGCCGCAGGTACAGGCTCGTCTCGCCGCCCTCGTGCACCCACGCGGCGTCCTGCGTCACCAGCTTCGTCAGCGAGTCGAGGAACACCTGCGTCGGCAGCTCGGGCAGCGCGAGGCGCCGGGCCGACCGCTGGAAGCGCAGCGCATTCTGGTCGGGACGGAAGCTCCAGATGGATCCGTCCGCGTGACGGTACGCCTTCAGCCCCTCGAAGATCTCCTGCGCGTAGTGCAGAACTGCGGCCGCCGGGTCGAGCGAGATCTTGCCGTAGGGCTCGACCGCGGCCCGGTGCCAGCCGCCCCGTTCGCTCCAGTGGATCTGAACCATGTGGTCCGTGAAGAACTGGCCGAAGCCGGGAGCCGCGAGGATCTCGGCGCGTTCGGTGTCGGACTTCGGCGCCGGATTCGGCGTCACCGCGAACTGCAGCGGCGACACGTCGGTGAGATTGAGGGACAGGGACATGGTGAAACCTTAACTGTTGAGAACCAAGCGCGAGATGGCGTCGCCGATCTCTGCCGTGGGGCGAGCGCCGGTGCGGGTCGCGATGTCGTCGCGTACCGCCGCGGACACCTTGGCGGACGCATCCGTGAGACCGAGGTGCTCGAGCAGCAACGCGACGGACAGGATGGCCGCCGTCGGGTCGGCCTTCTGCTGACCGGCGATGTCGGGGGCCGAGCCGTGGACCGGCTCGAACATGCTGGGGAACGTGCCGTCGGGGTTGATGTTGCCCGAGGCAGCCAGCCCGATGCCGCCGCTGATAGCGCCGGCCAGATCGGTCAGGATGTCGCCGAACAGGTTGTCGGTGACGATCACGTCGAATCTAGCAGGGTCCGTGACGAAGAAGATCGTCGCCGCGTCGACGTGCAGGTAGTCGACGGCGACGTCGGGGAAGTCGGCGGCCACGCGGTCGACGGTGCGCTTCCAAAGCCCGCCGGCGAAAGTGAGCACGTTGGTCTTGTGCACGAGGGTCAGCTTGCCGCGACGAGCGGATGCCTGCCCGAACGCGAAGCGCACGATGCGCTCGACCCCGTAGGCGGTGTTGACGCTGACCTCGTTGGCGATCTCGTGGGGCGTGCCGCTGCGAATGTTCCCGCCATTGCCGACGTACGGCCCCTCGGTGCCCTCGCGCACGACGACGAAGTCGACGTCACCGGGGTCGCGCAGCGGGCTCTCGACGGTCGGGTAGACGACGGTCGGGCGCAGGTTCACGTAGTGGTCGAGCTCGAAGCGGAGCTTGAGCAGCAGACCGCGCTCGATGTTGGCGCCGGCCAGCCGCGGGTCGTTCGGCGTGCCGCCGACCGCGCCGAGCAGAATCGCGTCGGCCGACTTGATCTGCTCGAACTCCGCTGCGGGAAGAACCTCGCCGTCGTCGAGATAGCGCCCGGCGCCGAGGCGGTACTCGACCTTGTCGAACACGACGTCGGGGGCGGCGGCGCCGACCGCCGCGTCGAGGACTTTGAGTGCTTCGGCAACGACCTCGGGGCCGATGCCGTCACCGGGGATGACTGCGAGCGAGACGGTACGGGGCATGATCTCAGGCTATCGAAGCACGAGGCTCCGACAACGCACGCGGCGTCGCCCGACCCCACGGAATCGCCGGCGCACGGTTCCGGCGCAGCGTGGAATCGGGGGCACTGGCGCAGGCCTACAGCTCCACGTTGCCGCGCACTACGGTGAGCGTCTGGCCGCCGACCCAGATGCGTTCGCCGGGCCGCTCGTCACGGGCGAGGGTGACCCGCACCAGTCCGTCGCGGCCCAGCGCGTGCCCCTGGCCGGCGAGATATGAGTCGCGCACGCGGCCCGACTCGATCAGCCATCGCGCGATCCCCGCGTTGAGCGACCCGGTCACCGGGTCTTCCGTGACGCCGAGTTGCGGAATGAACGCGCGCACCTCGATGAGTCGCGGATCACGGTCCAGATAGAACGCGAACGCGCCGATGCCGTGCTCACCGAACCCGGCGAGATTCGGCTCGAGCGCGAGCAGCTCGTCCACGCTCGCGAGCTCCACCGCGAACCAGCCGGGCCCGTTGTCGACCCACTGCGAAGAGACGATCGCGGTGCGGTCGATACCGAGAGCAGCGGATGCCTCGATCAGCGTCGCCTCATCGACGGCGCCGCCGCGCAGGAACGCCGGCGCCTCGAACGACAGTCCGTGATCGTCTCGCCTCAGCTCGACGAGCCCGATGCCGCACTCCTGCACGACGACACCCTCTCGCGCGGGAACGCCGCCCGCTTCGAGCCAGGCGTGCGCCGTGCCGAGCGTCGGGTGACCCGCGAAAGGCAGTTCGCCACCCGGAGTGAAGATGCGCACGCGGTAATCGGCGCCCTGCTCGCGTGCGCCGCCCGACGGCGGGAGCAGGAACGTCGTCTCCGACAGGTTCGTCCACGTCGCGAACTGCTGCATCGTGAGGTCGTCGAGCCCCGCGGAGTCGATGACGACCGCCACCGGATTGCCCGAGAGCGGCCCGCGGCCGAAGACGTCGACTTCCGCGTAACGGCGGCTCTCAGGCATCCGTTCTGCCGCCGCTACTCGGTGATGTCGATCTCGACGAGCTCGTCTGCCTTGATCGCCTCGGCGACCGACGAGAGGATCTCAGGCGGAACCGGCGAATCGACCGTCAGCACCGACAGCGCGGAGCCGCCCTGCTCGGCGCGAGCAATTTGCATGTTCGCGATGTTGATTCCGGCTTCGCCGAACGCCTGCCCGTAGACCGCGACGATGCCGGGGCGGTCGCGATAGACCATGACGACGTGGTGCTGGTCGATCGGCACCTCGATCTCGTAGCCGTTCAGGCCGATGATCTTCTCGACCATCTTGGTGCCCGAGAGCGTGCCCGCCACCGTCACGACGGCACCGTCGGCGAGGATGCCCTTCAGCGTCGTCGTGTTGCGATAGTCCTTCGACTCGGCGCCGGTCGTGAGCGACACCTCGATGCCCCGCTGTTCGGCGAGCAGCGGCGCGTTCACGTACGACACGTTGTCGCTCACGATGTTCGTGAAGTAGCCCTTGAGCGCCGCGAGCTTGTAGACGCTCACGTCGTACGCGGCGAGCTCGCCGCGCACGTCGACCTCGAGGCTCGTCAGCGCCTCTTTGCCGGCGAGAGCGGCGAAGACCTGCGCGAGCTTCTCGACGAGCGCGATGCCGGGGCGCACGAACGGATCGATGACGCCGCCGGCGACGTTGACCGCGTCGGGCACGAGGTTGCCCTCGAGCGCGAGCTTCACCGAGCGGGCGACCGACACGCCCGCCTTCTCCTGCGCCTCGTCGGTCGAGGCGCCGAGGTGCGGCGTCACGACGACGTTCGGCAGCGACGTGAGCGCGTCGTCCTTCGGCGGCTCGCTCGTGAAGACGTCGAGGCCGGCCCCCGCGATCACGTTGTTCCGCAGCGCTTCGGCCAGGTCGGCCTCGTCGATGAGGCCGCCGCGCGCGACGTTCACGATGTAGGCGGTCGGCTTCATGAGCTGGAGCTGCGCCGCGCCGATCATGCCCGTCGTCTCGGGCGTCTTCGGCATGTGGATGGTGATGAAGTCGGATGACTTCAGCAGTTCGTCGAGATCGAGCAGTTCGACCCCGAGCTGCTGAGCGCGGGCCGCGGTGACGTACGGGTCGTACGCGACGACCTTGACGCCGAACGCCTGCAGGCGCTGGGTGATGAGGGTGCCGATGCGGCCGAGGCCGATGATGCCGACGGTCTTCTCGAACAGCTCGGTGCCGGTGTACTTCGAGCGCTTCCACTCGCCGGCGTTGAGCGACGCGTGTGCGGCCGGGATGTGACGAGCGAGGCTCAGAATGTGGCCCACCGTCAGCTCGGCCGCCGAGATGATGTTGGAGGTCGGAGCGTTCACGACCATCACGCCGGCCGAGGTCGCCGACTTGATGTCGACGTTGTCGAGCCCGACGCCGGCGCGGGCGATGACCTGCAGCTTCGGCGCCGCGGCGATCGCCTCGGCGTCCATCTTCGTCGCCGAGCGGATCAGCACCGCATTCGCTTCGGCGAGGGCCGCGAACAGCGCGGATCGGTCGGTTCCGTCGACGTTGCGCACGTCGAAGTCGGGGCCGAGCGCCTCGACGGTGGCAGGGGACAGTTCTTCGGCGATCAGCACGACCGGTTTCGTCAAGGCGCAGTTTCCTCACGGGGGCAGGTGGGCGTTGCTCCAACTTTAGCGGTGCCGAATCTGCCAGAGTGACGCTCATGGACTTGGTCCGAGCGCTCTTCCGCCGTCTGACGGAGGGGCGCCTGACACCGTGGGTGAAGCAGATCCCGACGGTCGTCACCTTCGGGGCGGCGCTCGTCGTGCTGCTGGCGACGCGCATGCCTGTGAGCTCGTGGCGCCTGCTTCTGGCATCCGTCGCCCTGGAGGCGCTCGCGACACTCGCCTCGTTCGCGCTCCCCTGGCGGCGCATCGGCTCGCGCGCCGAGAAGCGCGGCATCGATACTGCGTGGAACGTGCTGATACCGTGCGCGTCGTTCGTCGCGATCGCCCTGCTGCGGCTCGCCACAGGCGCGTCGGATTCCCCGTTCGGTGTGCTTCTGATCATCCCGACCATCTGGGTGGCGAGCGAGTCGGGCGCGTGGAATCCGCTCATCGCCGGCCTCGGCACCTGCGTCGCCCTGCTCCTTCCCGCGTACCTCGATGAGAAGCCGGTCAGCCTCGGCGACGTCGCACGCGACTTCCTCACGCCGTTCGTCTATCTCGTCGCCGCGATCATCATCAACGAGGTGTCGCGCCGCCTGCGTGAGGCCGCCGACGAGCGCGACCGCGTGAAGGACGAGTTCCTGGGGCTCGTCTCGCACGAGCTGCGGAACCCGCTGACGAGCGTGCTCGGCTACCTGCAGCTGCTGAGGCTCGCGCCCGAGCCGCTCTCGGAGACGCAGCTCGGCTACGTCGACATCGCCGAGGGCAACGCGAAGCGCCTGCAGCACCTCGTCGGCGATCTGCTCGCGACGGCGCAGGCGGGAGCGGGTGCGTTCGCCCTGCAGACCGCCCGCGTCGAGCTGAATGACGTCGTCGAGCAGTCCGTCGCGTCGGCGCGGCCGGCGGCGGAGAGCGCGGAGGTCACGCTCACGGCCGAGCTCGCGGCATCCGTCGTCATCGACGGCGACCCCGACCGTCTCGGTCAGGCGACCGACAACCTGATCTCGAATGCGCTCAAGTTCACGCCCGCCGGAGGCACGGTGACCGTGACGACCGCGCTGCGCCAGTCGGCATCGGGCGGTACGGATGCTGTGCTCACCGTGAGCGACACCGGCGTCGGCATTCCCGCCGACGAGGTCGGGCACCTGTCAGAGCGGTTCTTCCGCGCCTCGACCGCGCAGGCGATCCCCGGCGTCGGCCTCGGGCTCACGGTCGTGCGGCAGATCGCGACAGCGCACGGCGGGCGCCTCGAGGTGGACAGCACAGAGGGCCGGGGCACGACGTTCTCGCTCGTGCTGCCCCGGCCCCCTCAGTAGCTCTGCCGTGCCGCTTGCGGCTAGCGAGCGACCGATCCGTCGACGTAGTCGTCGTCGGTGTTCGAGTTCCAGGCGAAGAGCGAGCGCAGCTCGTGACCGGTCTTCTCGATCGGATGCTGCTCGCCCTCGGCGCGCAGGCGCAGGAACTCGGGCGCGCCCGCGTCCTGGTCGGCGATGAAGCGCTTGGCGAAGGTGCCGTCCTGGATGTCCGAGAGGACCTCCTTCATGTGCTCCTTCACGGAGGGGTCGATGACGCGGGGGCCCGAGACGTAGTCGCCGTACTCGGCGGTGTCGGAGACCGACCAGCGCTGCTTGGCGATGCCGCCCTCCCACATCAGGTCGACGATGAGCTTCAGCTCGTGAAGCACCTCGAAGTAGGCGATCTCCGGCTGGTAGCCGGCCTCCTTGAGGGTTTCGAAACCGTACTGCACGAGGTGCGAGACACCGCCGCAGAGAACGGTCTGCTCACCGAACAGGTCGGTCTCGGTCTCTTCCGTGAAGGTCGTCTTGATCACGCCGGCACGGGTGCCCCCGATCGCCTTGGCGTACGACTTGGCGATGTCCCACGCCTGGCCCGACGCGTCCTGCTCGACGGCGATGATGTCGGGAATGCCGCGGCCTGCGACGAACTCGCGGCGCACGGTGTGGCCCGGGCCCTTCGGCGCGACCATGATGACGTCCACGTTCTCGGGAGCCTTGATGTAGCCGTAGCGGATGTTGAAGCCGTGGCCGAACAGCAGCACCTTGCCCGCGGCGAGGTGCGGCTCGATGTCGTCGGCGTAGAGGTGTCGCTGCACCTGGTCCGGCGCGAGGATGACGATCACGTCGGCCCACTCGGCCGCCTCGGCGTTGCTCTTCACCTCGAAGCCGGCCTCGCTCGCCTTCTGGATCGACTTCGAGCCCTCCTTCAGGCCGATGACGACCTCGACGCCCGAGTCGCGCAGGTTCTGCGCGTGGGCGTGGCCCTGCGAGCCGTAGCCGATGACGGCGACCTTCTTGCCCTGGATGATGCTGAGGTCGGCGTCGTTGTCGTAGTAGATCTCTGCCATGTTCTTTCGTTTCCCTTTGGTTGTTAAGACTTGAAGACGCGATCGGTGATCGACTTGGACCCGCGGCCGATGGCGAGCAGGCCCGACTGTGCGAGCTCTTTGATGCCGTAGGGCTCGAGCACCCGCAGCAGCGCCTGGATCTTGCCGCTGTCGCCCGTCGCCTCGATGACCAGCGCATCGGGAGACACGTCGACCACACGGGCACGGAACAGGTTCACCGCCTCGAGCACCTGCGAGCGGGTCTGATTGTCGACGCGCACCTTGGCGAGCAGGTGCTCGCGCTGCACCGACGCGTCGGTGTCGAGCTCGACGATCTTGATCACGTTGATGAGCTTGTTGAGCTGCTTCGTGACCTGCTCGAGCGGCAGCTCTTCGACGTCGACGACGACCGTGATGCGCGAGAGGCCGTCGACCTCGGTCGTGCCGACCGCGAGCGAGTTGATGTTGAAGCCACGACGCGCGAACAGCCCAGCGACTCGGGTCAGCAGGCCCGGCTTGTCCTCGACGAGGAG
This sequence comes from Gryllotalpicola reticulitermitis, assembly GCF_042651345.1. NCBI lineage: Bacteria > Bacillati > Actinomycetota > Actinomycetes > Micrococcales > Microbacteriaceae > Gryllotalpicola > Gryllotalpicola reticulitermitis. The sequence goes on along the minus strand of NZ_JBHSCN010000003.1, from coordinate 107,117 downwards.
GGAAAGCACATGGGTACTCACTGTTGCTACTCCCCCTCTTCCCACGACGGGCTGTGGTCTTTGGCGTATTGCACGTAGCTGTTGCTGACGCCCTGCGGCACCATCGGCCACACCATCGCGTCGGCCGAGACCACGAAGTCGATGACGACCGGCCGGTCGTTGGTCTCGAGCGCGAGCTTGATCGCGGCGTCGACCTCGTCCTCTTTCTCGACGCGGATGCCGAGTGCGCCATACGCGTCGGCGAGCTTCACGAAGTCGGGAATGTGCCGCGAGCCGTGGCCGGTATGCAGCTCGCTCTGCGAGAAGCGGCCGTCGTAGAACAGCGCCTGCCACTGCTTGATCATGCCGAGCGACGAGTTGTTGATGATCGCCACCTTGATCGGGATGTTGTTGATCGCGCAGGTGACGAGCTCCTGGTTGGTCATCTGGAAGCACCCGTCGCCGTCGATCGCCCACACCACGCGATCGGGCTGCGACACCTTCGCGCCCATCGCGGCCGGCACCGAGTAGCCCATCGTGCCCGCTCCGCCCGAGTTGAGCCAGGCGTTCGGCCGCTCGTAGGCGATGAACTGCGCCGCCCACATCTGATGCTGGCCCACCCCGGCGACGTACACGCCTTCCGGGCCGGTGAGCTCGCCGATGCGCGAGATCACCTTCTGCGGCGAGAGCAGGCCGTCGGTCGGCGGCGTGAAGCCGAGGGGGAACTCCTCGCGGAGCTCGTTGAGCCGCGCCCACCACGAGCTCAGATCGGGCGCTCCGGCGCTCGTCGTCTGGCGGAACGCGATGGTGAGGTCGGGCAGCACCTCGGCGAGGTCGCCCACGATCGGCACGTCGGCGACGCGGATCTTCGAGATCTCGGCCGGGTCGACGTCGACGTGCACCACCTTGGCGTGCGGCGCGAAGTCGCTCACCTTGCCGGTCACGCGGTCGTCGAAGCGCGCGCCGAGCGCGACGATGAGATCGGATTCCTGAAGCGCCAGCACCGCGGGAACGGTGCCGTGCATGCCCGGCATGCCGAGGTGCTGCTCATGAGAATCGGGGAACGCGCCCCGCGCCATCAGCGTCGTCACGACGGGGGCACCGGTCGCCTCAACGAGCTCTCGAAGCTGGGCCGACGCCTTGGCGCGGATCACTCCGCCGCCGACGTACAGCACGGGCCGCTTCGCTTCGGCGATGAGCTGCGCCGCGGCCTGGATCTGCCGGCCGTGCGCCTTGGTGACAGGGCGGTAGCCCGGCAACTCGACCTTGGGCGGCCAGCTGAACTCCATCAGATCCTGCTGCGCGTCTTTGGTGATGTCGACGAGCACGGGACCGGGGCGTCCCGTGCTGGCGATGTGGTACGCGGCAGCGATGGCCGCCGGGATCTCCGCGGGCGTCTTCACCAGGAACGAGTGCTTCGTCACCGGCATCGTGATGCCGACGATGTCTGCCTCCTGGAAGGCATCCGTACCCATGAGGGTGGAGAACACCTGGCCGGTGATCGCGAGCAGCGGCACCGAGTCCATGTACGCGTCCGCGATCGCGGTGACGAGGTTCGTCGCGCCGGGGCCCGACGTCGCGATCGCCACGCCGACCTTTCCGCTCGCCGAGGCGTAGCCCTCGGCCGCGTGGCCGGCGCCCTGCTCGTGGCGGACCAGGATGTGGCGGACGGCGGTCTGAGCCATGAGCTCGTCGTAAAGCGGAAGTACCGCGCCCCCCGGCAGTCCGAAGACCTCGGTGACGCCGAGCTTCTCAAGGGTGCGCAGGATCGCCGCGGAGCCGGTGATGGTCTCCGGGCCGTTCTGCGCAGCGGCACGTGGTGGGGTGGGCACGGGTCTCGAGTCCGTGGGCATAAGAGAACGTCCCTTTGCTGCGAAAGATGATCAGAAGGTCGCGTTACCCCGTGACGGCGCCCTGCGCGGCAGAGTGCACGAGCTTGGAGTACTTCGCGAGAACGCCGCGGGTGTAACGCGGCGGAAGCGGGGCCCAGCCTTCACGGCGGCCCTGCAGCTCTGCTTCGTCGACGAGTAGGTCGAGAGAACGAGCTGCGATATCGACCCGAATCAGATCACCATCGCGCACAAAGGCGATCGGACCTGCGTCGACTGCCTCGGGTGCAATGTGGCCGATGCACAGGCCGGTTGTGCCGCCTGAGAATCGCCCGTCTGTCAAGAGTAGTACATCTTTTCCGAGGCCCCCGCCCTTGATGGCGGCGGTGATGGCGAGCATCTCGCGCATCCCGGGGCCGCCCTTCGGGCCCTCGTACCGGATGATCACGACGTCGCCGTGGTTGATCTCGCCGTTGGTCAGCGCATCCATCGCCGCCCGCTCACGCTCGAACACGCGAGCAGGGCCGGTGAACTCGGCGGCGTCGAACCCCGCGGTCTTGACGACGGCGCCCTCGGGCGCCAGCGATCCCTTGAGGATCGTGAGGCCGCCGGTCGGGTGGATCGGGTTGTCGAGCGTGTGGATCACCTCGCCGTCGAGCGCCGGCGGGTTGATGTCGGCGAGGTTCTCGGCGAGCGTCTTGCCCGTGACGGTGAGGGCGTCGCCGTGCAGCAGACCCGCGTCGAGCAGGGCCTTCATCAGCACGGGGATGCCGCCCATGCGGTCGACGTCGTTCATCACGTACTTGCCGAACGGCTTCATGTCGGCGAGGTGCGGAACGCGGTCGCCGATGCGGTTGAAGTCGTCGATCGTGAGCGGAACCTCCGCCTCGTGCGCGATCGCCAGCAGGTGCAGGACCACATTGGTCGAGCCGCCGAGTGCCATGGCGACCGTGACGGCATTCTCGAACGCCTCGCGGGTGAGGATCTGGCGTGCCGTGATGCCGCGGCGCAGCAGCTCGACGACGGCCTCACCCGAACGGTGGGCGTAATAGTCGCGGCGACGGTCGGCCGAGGGCGGCGCAGCCGACCCCGGGATCGACAGGCCGAGGGCCTCAGCGACCGACGCCATGGTGTTAGCGGTGTACATGCCGCCACAGGCGCCCTCGCCCGGCGCGAAGGCGCACTCGATGCGGTGCGCGTCCTCGAGGCTCATGGTGCCCGCCTTGACGCCGCCGACCGCCTCGAACGAGTCGATGATCGTGATGTTCTTCTCGGTGCCGTCCTCGAGCTTCACCCAGCCGGGCGCGATCGAGCCCGCGTAGAGGAATACCGAGGCCAGGTCGAGGCGGGCGGCCGCCATCAGCATGCCCGGGATCGACTTGTCGCACCCGGCCAGCAGCACCGACCCGTCGAGGCGCTCGGCCATCATGACGGTCTCGACGCTGTCGGCGATGACCTCGCGCGACACGAGCGAGAAGTGCATGCCCTCGTGGCCCATCGAGACTCCGTCGGAGACCGAGACGGTACCGAACTGCAGCGGGTAGCCGCCGCCCCCGTGCACGCCTTCCTTGGCGGCCTGAGCGAGACGGTCGAGCGAGAGATTGCACGGCGTGATCTCGTTCCACGAGCTCGCAATGCCGATCTGCGGCTTGTCCCAGTCCGCGTCACCCATGCCGACGGCGCGGAGCATGCCGCGGCTGGTGGTGGCTTCGATGCCGTCGGTGACGACTCGGCTGCGAGGTTTCACGTCGATTTCGGACATGCATCCAACACTAGTGAAGCTGGACGGATGCCTCGCGCCGTGCGGCGAGGTCGGCGAGCAGCTGCGTGAACGCCGGGATGTCGGCGACGCGCGCGCGGGCCTGCGTGGCGCCCTCCCCCACCTTCACGCCCAGATCACCCGGCTCGAGCACGGCGAACGCATCTTCGTCGGTGACGTCGTCACCCGCGTAGAGGACGGCGACGGGACCGCCCTCTTCGCCGGCGAGGAGGGCGCGAAGCATTCGCACCCCGTCGCCTTTGTTCACGTCGCGCACGCTGAACTCGACGATGTCCTTGCCGACACGGGTCGTGAACCCGCCGACCCCGTCGGCGGCGTGTCGTGCGGCCGCCTGGAGGGGCGGCACGAGCGACTGGTCGACGACACGGCGCGTGTGCACGCCGTACCCGACGGGCTTGTGCTCGAGGTGGGCGAGCGGCACGGATGCCACAAGCCCGGTCAGGGCGGCCTCGAGTCGAGTCATCCGATCGTTCTCTTCCGCGCTGAGCGCAAGCTCGGCGATCTCACCGCGGATCGACACCTCGACCCCGTGCGAGCCGACGAGCAGGGCGTCGGTGCCCGACTCGGTCAAGCGGGCGAGTGACGCAAGCGGGCGGCCCGAGACAAACGCCACCCACGTGCCCGCGATCCCGCGCAACCGGTCGATCGCCGCCTGCGCGCCCGGGGCGACTCGCGACATCGACGGGTCGTCGACGAGCGGCGCGACCGTGCCGTCGAAGTCGAGCGCGACGAGCAGTCGCGGAACCCGAGCGAGCGCGTCGACGCCCTCGCTCACGGCCACCTCGCCCGCTGGCATATCGCTCACTCGCCGTAGTCCGCCGCCGCGACGGTGCGCTTCGGAATGTCGAGGCGGTTCGCCGGGTCGTGATGGTCCTCGCGGGTCAGCGCGTCGAGGAACGTGGCGCTCCAGCGCTGCACGTCATGCGTGAGCACACGCTTGCGAAGGGTCCGCATGCGCCGCATCCGCTCGCGCCGCGGCATCTCCATCGCCTGCACGATCGCAGCCTTCAAGCCGTCGATGTCGTGCGGGTTCACGAGCAGGGCCTGGCGCAGCTCGTCGGAGGCGCCGGCGAACTCCGAGAGGATCAGCACTCCGTCCTGGTCCGTGCGACTCGCGACGTATTCCTTCGCGACCAGGTTCATGCCGTCGCGCAGAGCCGTCACGAGCATGATGTCCGCCGCGAGGTAGAGCGCGACCATCTCCTCGCGCGGATACCCCTGGTGCAGGTAGTGGATCGCGGGGTGACCGAGTTCCGAGAAGTCGCCGTTGATGCGGCTCACCATCACCTCGACCTCGTCGCGCAGCTGCGCATAGGCGTCGACTCGCTCACGGCTCGGGCTCGCGACCTGCACGAGCACGACGTCTTCGGCGCTCACGGCGCCGTCGTGGAGAAGCTCGCCGAACGCCTTCATGCGGTGGCGGATGCCCTTGGTGTAGTCGAGCCGGTCGACTCCGAGCATCACGACGCGCGGGTTGCCGAGTTCCTCGCGGATCTCGGCGGCGCGTGCCCTGATACTCGGGTCGGCGGCGAGTCGCTGGTATTCCTGCGCGTCGATGGAGATCGGGAAGGGCCGCGCGAGCACGGTGCGGATCGCGTGCCCGCGGCGACCGACCGAGCGGTGCCGCATCGGCGCCTCTGCCGTCGGCTCGTCGGCATCGGCCGCCGCGCCGTCAATAGCGGCCGCCGCGTCGTCGATAGGAACCGAGATGATGTTGCCCCGCGTCTCGTAGCCGCGCAGGCGACGCACGGCGCGCGCGAAATTGCCGCCGTCAGCGACGCGCTGGAAGCCGACCACGTCGGCGCCGAGGAGCCCGTCGACGATCTGACGCCGCCACGGGAGCTGCGAGTAGATGCCGTATGCCGGGAACGGAATGTGATTGAAGAAGCCGATGATCAGGTCGGGGCGCGCGTCGCGCAGCATCTTCGGCACGAGTTGCAGCTGATAGTCGTGCACCCACACGATCGCGTTCGGTGCGGCGACCGCGAGCGCGGCGTCGGCGAAGCGGCGATTCACCCGCTGATAGGCCTCCCACCACTCGCGGTGGAAGCTCGGCGGCGAGATGACATCGTGATACAGCGGCCAGAGCGTGTCGTTGCTGAAGCCCTCGTAATAGTCCTCGACCTCCGCCGCGGAGAGAGGAACGGGAATCAGATCGATGCCGTCGGCCTCGAACGGCTCGAACTCCTGGTCGGCGAGACCCGGCCAACCGATCCACACGCCGTCGCGCTGGCGCATCACCGGCTCGAGCGCAGCCACGAGACCGCCGGGCGACGTGCGCCATTCCGCCGTGCCCCCCTCGCCCGAAACATGGTCGACAGGCAGGCGATTCGAGACGATCACCAGTTCGTATTGCTCGTTTCCCGTGGAAATGAGGCACCTCCGCTCGGCTGTTTCGAGGCTATCAGGCAGCCACGAAGCGCCAGGTCGCGGTCATGCGGCGTTCATGTGAGCGGCGTACCGTTAACGCACGATGCGCATCGGAATGAGCACGTCCTGCGTGTATCCCCTGTCGACCGAGCACGGATTCCGGCTTGCCCGCGAAGCCGGGTACGACGGTGTCGAGGTGATGGTGACGCGCGATGAGAAGACGCAGAGCGCGGACGCTCTGCTCACGATGTCCGAGCGCTACGAGCAGCCGATCCTCTCGATCCATGCCCCGGTGCTTCTGCTCACGCACTTCGTGTGGGGCCGCGACCCGAAGGTGAAGCTCGAGAAGAGCGCGGAGCTTGCGGCGTCCGTCGGCGCGAAGACCGTCGTCGTGCATCCCCCGTTCCGCTGGCAGGCCGAGTACGCCGTCGATTTCCTCGACATCGTGCGCGAGACGGCGACGACGTCCGGCGTCGAGATCGCCGTTGAGAACATGTTCCCCTGGAAGGCCGCCGGCCGATCGATGAAGGCGTACATGCCCGGCTGGGATCCGCGCGGCTTCGACTGCGATGCGGTGACGCTCGACTTCTCCCACGCGTCGCTCTCCGGCCAGAGCAGCCTCGAACTCGCTCGCGCGCTCGGGCCCCGGCTGAAGCACGTGCACCTGTGCGACGGCAGCTCGTCGAGCGACGAGGGCCGCATCTTCGACGAGCACGCGCTGCCCGGCCACGGCACCCAGCCTGTCGCCGAGGTGCTGCAGCTGCTCGCCGAGCAGAGGTGGGACGGCCAGATCGTCGCCGAGGTCAACACTCGCAAGGCTCGCAGCGACGAGGAGCGGTTCGCCATGCTCGCCGAAACGCTCGAATTCGCTCGCCTGCACACGGAGCAATCGGCCGACGCGCCGGATAGCGTGAGGGTATGACGCTGCGCAAGTACGTGCTCTCGCCCCGTGTGGTCGGCTCGGCGCTCGCGGTGCTGCCCGTCGCGAGGCAGAGCCGCAAACCGCGGCTCGGGCAGCGCACCTGGGTGCTGTGGCTGCTCTGGGCGATCGGATTCCTGATCAGCCTGCTCACGGTACGGGAGGACTCCGCCCGGCGTGTCTCCACGTCTCGCCGCTGATCAGCCGCGAAAATCAAGGCATGTTCTTCGGTCGTCGCAAGCACGCCGCCCCCGCACCGGTCGCGCCTGCGCCGGCCACCCCCGAGCTCACCGACGAGCTGATCTTCGCCGCGGTGCAGCGCACCCTTCACGACGTCTTCGGCGACGACGGCGAGTGGACCGTCGCGCGTCGCAGTGACGAGCAGACCGACCAGATCTTCCACGAGGTGCTCGTGCACTCACTTGCGACCGCCGTCACGGCGAGTGTCTCGGCGGCGCGGGTCGTTCTCGACGGCGTCTCGGCGGTGCCCGCGGACGACGCGCTCGCCGGCGGCCCTCTCGGGCTGCTGAGGGCGCCCCGCACGAACCCGTGGCTGCAGCAGGCGCCCGCTGATGGCGAGATCGCCGCGCTCGAGGTCGAGCCGGCCGCACTCAGCTGGGAGCCCGCCCCCATCACCCGCTGGGCCGACCTCAAGCGGCCCGTGACGGGCCCGGTGGCGACCGTCAACCCCGCGGCTGCGGAGGAGAAGGCCGCATAGGCTCAGCCTCATGGCGCTTGCGATCGAGGACTATGCCCTCATTGGCGATTTGTTCACCGCGGCGCTGGTCGGCCGTGACGGCAGCATCGATTGGCTGTGCCTGCCTCGCTTCGACTCCCCCAGCGTGTTCGCCTCGTTGCTCGGCAGCGAGGAATCCGGCCGGTGGAAGCTCGCGCCGACAGAAGAAGGCGCCTCGAACACCCGCCGCTACGACGGCGTCGGCTTCGACCTGATCACGCACTGGACCACGCCCAGCGGTGAGGTCGAGGTCGAGGACGTCATGCCCCTCGGCCGCGGTCGGGTCGACGTCGTGCGGCGCATCCGCGGCGTGCGCGGCTCCGTGGAGCTCGAACATGAGTTGCGCCTGCGGTTCGATTACGGCGCGGTGATTCCCTGGGTCACCCAGCACCGCGAGGTCGACCCGCCCGAGCTCGTGGCCATCGCCGGGCCGAACGCCGTCGTTCTGCGGGGTCCGGCACTCCGCGGCAGCGATCACCGGCACGTCGGGCGCTTCACCGTGCGTGAGGGCGAGACCGTCGACATCGTGCTGACCTGGTTCCCGGGCCACCGCACGACCCCCGCGCCCCTCGACGTCGACGACGCGCTGCGCGGAACTCGCGACTGGTGGAAGAAGTGGCTCGAGTCCTATCGGCCCTCCGGTGACGCGCGCTATGAGGACGCCGTGCTTCGGTCGCTGCTCGTGCTTCGGGCGCTCACCCACGAGTCGACAGGCGGCATCGCTGCCGCGGCCACCACATCATTGCCGGAGCAGTTCGGCGGCAACCGCAACTGGGACTATCGCTTCGTCTGGCTGCGGGACGCGTCACTGACCATCGACGTCGTGGCTCGTCACGGCTTCGCCGACGAGGTCGACAAATGGCGTCAGTGGGTGCTGCGGGCCATCGCGGGCGACCCCGCTGACGTGCAGATCATGTACGGGCTCGCCGGGGAGCGTCGGCTCGAGGAATACGAGCTGACCACCCTGCCCGGCTACCAGGGCGCCTCGCCCGTGCGGGTCGGCAACGCGGCGTCCGAACAGTTCCAATCCGATGTCATCGGCGAGGTCATGCTCGCCTTCTCCGCCGCGCGGGATGCGGGGATTCCCGAGACCAGTGTGTCCTGGGGGCTGCAGCGCGCACTTCTCGGCCACCTGGAGAAGGTGTGGCGCCTGCCCGACCAGGGCATCTGGGAGATCCGCGGCGACCCGCGCCCGTTCACGCACTCCCGCGCGATGTCGTGGGCCGCCTTCGATCGCGGCATCGAAGCGGTCGAGAAACACGGACTGCACGGGCCGGCGCGGCGCTGGCGAGAGCTGCGCGACGAGATCCGGCGCGAGATCGACGAGAACCACGTCGACAAGGCATCCGGCGCGTTCGTGCAGTACTCAGGGGCGGCGCACGTCGATGCCGCATTGCTGCAGCTGCCGCAGGTCGGATTCTGCGCACCGGACGACCCGCGCATGCTCGCGACGGTCTCGCGCATCGAGGCCGAGCTGATGCACAACGGTTTCATCGATCGATACGTGACGGATTCCGGGCTCGACGGCCTGCCGCCGGGCGAGAATCCGTTCCTCGCGTGCTCCCTCTGGCTCGCGGAGCAGTATGCACGATCAGGGCGGCGCGACGACGCTTCCGCGCTCATCGACCGAGTGCTGTCCATCGCGAACGACGTCGGCATGCTCTCGGAGGAGTACGACGAGCAGGCGCGACGCCAGGCCGGGAACACCCCGCAGGCACTGTCGCATCTGGCGCTCGTGCGCGCCGTCGACGCTCTCTCCGACTCCCGAATGACCCGATAAGATCGTCGAGTGACCGTGAACGCAACTCCGGCCGTCACCCATGACGACGGCATCCAGAATCGCCCCTTCGTCAATGGTCTGGCGCGACGGATCCCGTCGGCGCTCGGCGGCCTGCTGGTCACAGTGCTCGCCGTTCTCGCGTTCCTGTACTGGGCGTACTGCCTCGTCGTGACCTGGATCGGCCACGCCTCGCTCGGCACGCCGCTGTTCCAGACCACGGTCGCCGCAATGCTCGTCGTCGGCGTCGCGTTCTACGCGCGGCGCACGCTGTCCTGGCTCGCGCTTCTGGTGCTGGCCGCGGCATGGTGCATCCTCTCCGGGCTTCCGCTCCTGCCGATCGTGCAGGTCGCCGTGCAGGCCGTGGTCGTAGCCCTCATGGCTGCCGCGGCTGTGGTCGCGACGGTCGCCGCAGAGCAGGCGGAGCGCCCCCGCTTCTGAGTCCGGGCCGAATCGCCGGTCCCGCCAGTTTCCCTCTCCCCGTCCACGGGTACCTACCGGGCAGGAAAAGGGAGGTCGGATCATGTCGATGTCTGACAAGGCACGCCACAACACGGAAGAGGCTTTCGGCAAGGGCAAGGAGGCCGCCGGCAAGGTGACGGGCGACGAGAAGCTCGAACACGAAGGCCAGGCAGACCAGGCGGGCGCGAAGGTCAAGAAGGCCGGCGACTCGCTGAAGGACGCGTTCCACAAGGTTGCCGATAAGGACTAAAGGTCGCCCATAGACTGCCCCGTATGGCAACGGTGCAGTCGGGATCGACGCAGTCCCCATCACTCGAGAACTTGGCGGCCAACGGCACCGGTTACGACATCGGTCAGTTGCGCGGGGTCTTCGAGAACCACTTCACCTGGACGACCGCCTTCGAGCGGAACGTCCATCGCTACGCACGCCGGGCCGCGATCAGCGACCCGGAGACCGGCCGCTCGTGGACCTACGCCGAACTCGGCGTGGTCACCGGGCAGCTCGTCGAGGGCCTGAGGCGGGCCGGCGTCGGCGTGGGCGACATGGTGTCCTACCAGCTCATGAATCGCCCCGAGTTCGCCTTTCTGTATGTGGCGGCCCAGGGTGTGCGCGCGGTCAGTTCGCCGATGAACTTCCGCCTGTCACCTGGCGAGACCGCGTTCATCCTCGACGAGACGAAGCCCGTGGTGTTCGTCTACGAGCGGGAACAGGCATCCGTCGTCGCGCAAGCGCTCGAACTGGCCACGCACACGCCCGCGGTCGTCGCCGGCGTCGGTGACGGCCCGCTGCTCGACGGCACGGTCGCCTTCGAGGAACTGCTTGCGACGGATGCTCCGAGCTTCAGGGCACCGCAGGACGGCAGCGTGTGGGACGAGTCGAGCCGGCTCTTCACCAGCGGCACGACCGGTATGCCAAAGGCTGTTCCCCTCACGAGCCTCAACGAGACGCTGTCGGCGCACGACGTGATCATGGCGTTCCCGCTCGCGAGCACCGACAAGACGATGAACATGTCGCCGTGGTTCCACCGGGGCGGCAACTACTGCGCAGGGCCGAACCCCGCGCTGTTCGTCGGCGCCGAGGTCGTCTGCCTGCGCCGCTTCGACGAGGCCGTCGTGCTCGACGCCATCGAGGGCTCGAAGCTGACGTACGTCATCGGTGCTCCCACGAATCTCGAGCGGCTCGCAGACGAGCAGGAGACGAATCCTCGCGACATCTCATCGCTGCGCGGCATCGTCACGATGGGCGCACCACTCGAGAAGGCCGCCGCGATCCGCTATCAGAAGACGCTGCACCCGCGGCTCATGAACGGCTACGGCACGACCGAGGCATTCTGGAACACGTTCCTGCGCCCGGAGGACCTTCCCGAGTTCGCGGGCAGCGCCGGTCGCGCATGCATCGACGACGACGTCGCCGTCGTGCACGTCTACGAAGACCGGTTCGCGGAGCCCGGCGACACGGTACCCAAGGACGGCCACACGGTCGGCGAGGTGATCATGCGCACGATCAAGGCGGGCTACGCCTATTCGGATGCCGAGCGCACGGCCGAGAAGTTCCGCGACGGCTGGATGTATCCCGGGGACCTCGCCACGTGGGACGAGAACGAGATCGTCACCATCGTCGGCCGCAAGGACGACATGCTGATCTCCGGCGGTGAGAACGTGCACCCCGTGCAGGTCGAGGAAGCGCTGGCCGAGCATCCCGGGGTCGCCGATTCGATCGTGACCGGCCTCGCCGACGAGGAATGGGGCGAACTCGTCGTCGCCTACGTGCGACGCAAGCCCGGCGCGCTGGCCGACGAGCAGCAGGCCGCCAACGACCTCGACGCGCACTGCAAGGCCCACCCGGGGCTCGCCGACTTCAAGAGGCCACGTCGTTACGCGTTCGTCGATGATCTGCCCTACACCGCGACCGGGAAGAAGCAGCACTACATCCTCAAGAACCAAGCCCTCGAAGACGCCTCCGGCGGCCGGTTCGTCTCACCTTCGCGTCGCTGACGCAGCGCGCTACACCTACGGGGCCGCGCCACTCGGACACGTGGCGCCCGGAGCCGTAGGTGTAGCGCGACGCGGTGCCACAGTGTCGCCTAGGGCTTGTTCGGCGCGCGTTCCTTCACGATCGGCGGTGAAGACGGGGTCTCCTCGTTCCACACCGAGATGATTCCCCACGCCGTCGCGGCGATCGGCACCGCGAAGATCGCGCCGACGATGCCATCGATGATCGTTCCCGCGGCCAGCGCGAGCAGGATCGTCAGCGGGTGCAGCTTGAGCGAGTGCCCCATGATCTGCGGTTGCAGCAGATGGCTCTCGAGCTGGTTCACGAACACCACGATCGCGATGACGATGATCGCGATGACCGGGCCGTTCGTGACCAGGGCAACGAGCGCGGCGAGCACGCCTGCCGCCGTCGCCCCGACGATGGGGATGAACGCCGTGAGGAACACGATCACGGCGAGCGGGAACGCCAGCGGCACCCCGCAGATCGCGAGCCCGACCCCGATGCCGATGGCATCCGCTGCCGCGACCATCACGGTGCCGCGCAGGTACCCGCCCAGCACCTGCACCGTCTTTTCGCCGATGCGCTGAGCGCGCTCGTAGGTCGGACCCTGGAACGGCCGCGTCAGGAAGTGCCAGATCTGCGGACCGTCCTTCATGAAGAAGAACAGCGTGAGCACCGTCAGGAAGAAGCCGGTGACCCCCTCGGCCGCGGCGCCGACGCCCGCGAGCGCGCCACGTCCGAACTGCGCCGAGGTGAGGAACGAGATGATCGCGTTCTGCGCATCATGCAGGTTCTTCGCGCTGATGAAGTTGGCGGGCAGATTGTTCAGGTATCCCTCGAGCGACGTGATGCCCTGCGTCGCCGAGTCCACGAGGTCCTGCCACTGGCGCTCCACCGCCCAAACGACGAACAGCACGATCGCGCCGATCACGATGATGATCGAGAACAGCGCGATCCACGCCGCAAGCAGCGAGGGGATGCCGTGACGACGCATGAACGCCATGAACGGGCTGATGGCGCTGGAGAGGATCAGCGCAAGCGTCACCGGGATGAACACGAGGCTCACCTGCGTGATCGCGAAGATGGCGACGCCGGCGACGATCAGTACCGCGATAATCTGCACGCAGCGCGTCGCGAAACGACCGAAGCCGTCGCCCCAGCGCACCGCGGTCTCTGATCTCGCCGCTGTGACTTCGGCGCCGCTGGGCCCCTGCCTCTTGTGGAATAGGTCCATGGGCCACAGGGTACCCAGGCGGCACTCAAGTCAGGCGCGCCCCGAGGGCGAGCCGCTTACGCGGCAGCGTGCGGGCTGTGCCTATCCGCGCCGGGCGGCGCCCGGCGAACCGCTTACGCGCCCGCGTGCGGATCGCTTGTGTTCAGCGTGCCCACCACCTGGTCGTAGTCGCCACGGACCTCGGCGAAGCGCAGGAACTTGACGTTCTCTACGAGGATCTCGTGCGCCTCAGGCTGCGTCTCGAGGAGGGAGATGACCTCGTCGGCGAATGCGTCGAGCGGCATCGCGAACGGGCTCTGCGCCTGACCGGGCAGCAGGTCGGTCGCGACGGCGGGCGGCACGAGCTCCAGCACACGCACGCTCGTGTCGGCGAGCTGAAGTCTGATCGACTCGGACAGCATGTGGATCGCCGCCTTCGACGCGTTGTAGCTCGGCGTCGGCCGCAGAGGCGTGTGGGCGAGTCCGCTCGACACGGTGACGATCGCGGCGTCGGGGCGGCTGCGCAGCTGCTCGATGAGTGCGGCGATGAGGCGGATCGGACCGAGCACGTTGGTGGTGACGACGGCCTCTGCATCGGCAAGGAATCCGTCGGCCGACTGCCAGTCCTCGATGCGCATGATGCCGGCCATCGCGACGAGCACGTTCAGGTCAGGGTGCCGTGCGATCACCTCAGTGGCGGCAGAGCGGATGCTTGCCGCATCGGTCGTGTCGATCGCCACAGTGGCGAAGCCGTGCTCGCGTGCAAGCTCCTCGAGCAGCTCGGCGCGGCGGCCGCCGATGATGACGGTGTTGCCCTTCGCCTGCAATCGCAGCGCGAGAGCGAGCCCGATGCCGCTCGTGGCGCCCGGGATGAAGATCGTGTTGCCGCCGTTTGTGATGGGTTGTGCGTTCATGGGGCCAGCTTGCAGGCATCCGTCACCGGCCAAAAGAGACTCGGTCATCGGGGGATCGCGGATCCCTGGTTGCCGGCGCGCGCGGACGCGATCATGGGTTCATGGACCGCACCGCTCTCGCCGACTTCCTGCGCCGCCGCCGAGGCGAGCTGCAGCCGGGCGACGTCGGCCTGACCGCGGGCGCCCGGCGACGGGCACCCGGGCTGCGCCGCGAGGAGGTCGCCGCGCTGACGGGAATGTCGGTCGACTACTACACGCGACTCGAGCAGTCGCGCGGGCCCCAGCCCAGCGAGCAGATGCTGTCAGCGCTGGCACGCGCGCTGCGGCTCAGCGACGACGAGCGAGACTATCTGTTCCGTGTCGCCGGTCACTCGGCTCCGGACCGGTCGAGCGCGCTGCCGCATGTCGCCCCCGCGCTGCTGCGGGTGCTTGATCGTCTCGAGGACTCGCCCGCGCTGATCCTCTCGAACCTGAGCGAGGCGCTGGTCGCGAACCGCCTGGCGGTCGCGCTCTTCGGCGACTTCACGAACCGGACCGGCTTTGCGCGCAGCGATGTGTGGCGCTGGTTCATGGAGCCGGATGCGCGGCTCCTCTACCCGGAATCCGATCGCGGCCGACAGAGCAGCGCGCTCGTCGCCAACCTGCGCGCCGCGTACGGCGCGATGGGCCCGCGGTCACGCGCCGGTGACCTCCTGCGCGCCCTGCAGTCCGCGAGCGATGAGTTCGCGGCACTGTGGGCGAAGCACGAGGTCGCGCGGCGCTTCGAGGACCACAAAGTGCTGGTCCACCCCGAGCTGAGGCCGATCGAGCTCGACTGCACGGTGCTGTTCACCGAGGACCAGTCTCAAGCCCTGCTCGTGCTCACCGCTCCCCCGCGCAGCGACGGCTGGGAGAAGCTGCAGCTGCTCGGCGTGGTGGGCACTCAGCGATTCGGGGGCTAGCCTGCTCAGTCGTCCGTGACGGTGATCGTCACGTCGATGTTGCCGCGGGTGGCGTTCGAATACGGGCAGACCTGATGTGCGGCGTCGGCCAGCGCCTGCGCCTCATCGTGCGGCAGATTCGGGATCGTGATCTCGAGCTCGACAGCCAGCTGGAAGCCGCCCTGACCGTTCGGGCCGATGTGGACGCGCGATCCGACCGTCTCGTCCTCGAGCTTCACCTTCTGCGCGCGGGCGACGCCGAGAAGTGCCGAGTGGTAGCACGCGGCATAGCCGGCGGCGAACAGCTGCTCGGGGTTCGCGCCGTTGCCCGAGCCGCCCATCTCGGTCGGAATCGCCATGTCGAGGTCGAGTCGGCCGTCGATCGTGGTGACGTGGCCATTGCGGCCCTCGCCGGTCGAGAGCGCTTCTGCGGTATATAGCGTTTCCATGATTCGTCCTTCGTCTTGTTTCGTCTCGTAAGGCTTGGTTGTCGGAGGTCAGGCTTGGTTCGAGCGGCTCATGCGCTCGCTCAGCTTCTTCGCGAGCGCGAGCAGCTGCACGTATTCGTCGTGGTCGAGCCCGGTGCGTTCGCCGAAGCAGCGGGGCACGTCGGCGAGCTCGTCGCGCAGGGCGCTGCCCGCATCTGTCAGCGTCAACTCGACGACGCGCTCGTCACTGGCCGCACGCGTACGGGTGACGAGACCACGCCCCTCGAGCCGCTTGAGCAGCGGTGAGAGCGTGCCGGAGTCGAGGCCGAGGAGCTCGCCGAGCCGCCCGACCGTCAGGTGCTCGTCATTCCACAGCGCGGTCAGGGCGAGGTACTGGGTGTAGCTCAGCTGCCATGGCGCGAGAAGGTCACGGTAGACCTGGCCGAACTGCCGCTCGACCGAGTACACGGCGAAGCAGAGCATCGGATCGAGCGCTTCGGCTGCGGTGGGCATGACTTGATCATTGCACGCAATTAGATTGCGTGCAATATAAATCCGGATTCTGCGTCGCGAGCGGTGGCTGTGCCAACTTCGGGGGGTGGGGTCATCACTCCAGCACACCCACACTTGAATCGGGCACGCGGTCGGATGAGCCGGACGATGAACCGGCCCGCGAAAGGAACCCGTGCGCCACCGCGTCCTCGCCGTCCTCGCCGCTGCCGGCATCGCGGCGTCACTGCTCACCGCTGTGCCCGCGATCGCCGCCGCGCCCGCACCGCAGACGGCGAAGGCGGCAGGCTCCGGTCACGAGCATCCGACTGTCACGGGCATCCGCCACTCCGCTCGGATGGGGTCGTACGCACCCGCTCGCTTCCAGGCCCAAGCAGCCAAGCTGCCCGCATCGCTCGATGCGCAGCTGCGCGCAAAGCTCGGAATCACACCGGCCGAGTTCCTCGCCGACGGGCAAGCCGCCGCCGACGCCGCCAAGGTGGTGGCTGACCTCCGCTCCGAGGGCGTCGGCGTCACCGGCTCGATGATGCACGGGACGGCGCTCACGGTCTCCGTCAAGGACGCCGCGGATGAGGCCGCCGTCACGGCGGCGGGAGCGAACGCCACGATCGCCGCGCCGCAGCCGATCAAGACGGTCCTTACGAAGCCGATGACCGGCCCGGCCGACGGGTCGAGCCCGCTGCAGGGCGGCGACCTGTGGTTCACCGAGACATCGGCGGATTCGGGCACCGAGTGCTCCGTCGGCTTCACGGGCTTCGACAAGATCAGCCATGCGCGTGAGTTCGTGACCGCCGGGCACTGTGCCGACACCGTCGACATGGGCGGCGACCCGTCGATCGACGGCAAGGTGTACGCCGCTGAGGACAACACCCCCGTCGGGTACGACGAACCGCTCGAACTGCAGGGTCAGCTCGGCACACTCCAGCAGTCGAGCTTCAAGGCCGGCGGCGGCTATGACTCCGGCCTGGTGTCCATCACCGACAGCCACGCGACCACGCCGGGCACAGTGACGACCTGGGGCGCGACTGACGCGAGCGTCGCCAGCCAGGGCTCGCAGTCGGCGGGCCTCGCCGTTCCGGTCGTGGGCGCCGCCGCAGCCATCGCGGGCGAGGACATCTGTCACTCCGGCGCCCGCACCGGGTGGCAGTGCGGCACCGTGCAGGCCCCGTACGACGTCTCGTACACCTGCACCGACACGCCGGTCCCTCACAGCACGACCGCGTACGCCGACAGCGACTGCCCGAGCGGCTATTTCCAGGCCGTCGACACGATCGACACGGATGTCTGCGACCTGCCCGGCGACTCGGGCGGTGCCTTCGTGGCAGGTGACTACGCCGTCGGAATCGAGAGTTCCGGCGATGACACGCCCGCCGGCGACAGCGGAGCCGCTTCCAACACGTGCGCCGGCGTCGCCACGACGAGCCCGTACCCGATGGTCGGCTCGCAGCCGGGCGAGAAGTCCGTTGCGACGCAGCAGCCGAACTTCGTGCTGGGCGTTCCCGAGCCGGCCACGAGCCGCACGCTCCTCGTCGACGGGTCGGGGAATCCGACCGGGATGTCAGGCGTGCTGACCTTCGCCGACGGCACGCCCGGCGCAGCCGGGACCCCGGTTT
Source organism: Gryllotalpicola reticulitermitis (assembly GCF_042651345.1). Classification (NCBI taxonomy): domain Bacteria; kingdom Bacillati; phylum Actinomycetota; class Actinomycetes; order Micrococcales; family Microbacteriaceae; genus Gryllotalpicola; species Gryllotalpicola reticulitermitis. The sequence goes on along the minus strand of NZ_JBHSCN010000003.1, from coordinate 89,671 downwards.
CCCTGTCGATCGACGGCGTCGCCGTCGGCAGCACGACGAGCTCGGCCGACACCGAGGGGAACCAGACCTGGCAGTTCGCGCTATCCGGACTCGCGAATGGCGCGCACAACTACACGGTGACGGTCGGCACTGGTCCGTCCGCGACGAGCTCGACGGGGACCTTCGACGCGCCCCTCAGCGCCGGGGCGCCGGTCGTCACCGGCACGGCGGGCGCCAACCGCACCCTGACGGCCACCGCGCCAGGCGCTTCCGCCCACGCGACCCTCGCGTACCAGTGGGTCGATCTCGGTACCTCCGGCACGGCCGATGCGCCGATCAGCGGTGCGACCAAGGCGACGTATACGCCGGCCGTCGCGCTCGTCGGTCATGAGCTCGCGGTCGAGGTGATCGCGACCGAGCTCGGCGCCACCGTCACGGCGACCAGCGCGCCGACCGCCGCTATCAGCACCGAGCCCGCCGTCGCCGGTGTGAGCGTCACCGGGATCCCCGCGGTCGGCCGAGTGCTGACGGCGTCCCCGATCGATGCCCCGGCGGGCGCGGCGCTCGCGTATCAGTGGAGCGCGAATGGCGCCCCGGTCGACGGCGCTACGAACGGCACCATCACGCTCACCGCGCCCGAGCAGGGCGACGTGATCTCCGTATCGGTCACTGCGACCGCAGCCGGGTACATCGATGCCACGGTGACCGGCGCGGCAACGGCACCTGTCGCCGCAGGGTCGTTGACCACGGGCGCGGTTGCGATCTCCGGAACCGCGAAGGTCGGGCAGACCCTGACGGCGAAGCCCGGAACCTGGACCGCGGGAGCCGCCCTCACCTACGCCTGGAAGACCGGCAGCACGACCGGGTCGGGCAAGACGTTCGCCGTGCCCGCCACCGCGTACGGCCAGAAGGTCACGCTGACCGTCACGGGCACGCTCGTCGGGTACACGACAGCGTCCAAGTCCGCGAGCGTCACCGTTCCGACCTACGCGGGGCCGGCAACCACCCGGCTTTCCGGCGCCGACCGTTATGCCACGGCGGTCGCCGTGTCGAAGAACTCCTACCCGAAGGGCGACGCGAAGGTCGTCGTCATCGCGTCGGGGGCGAACTTCCCTGACGCGCTCGGCGCCGCGCCCGCGGCTGTGAAGCTCGGCGGCCCGCTGCTGCTGACCCAGCCGACGTCACTGCCGTCGGTCATCAGCGGAGAGATCAAGCGACTGAAGCCGCAGCAGATCATCATCGTCGGCGGCCCGAGCGCGGTCAGCAGCGGCGTCGCCGCCTCTCTCGGCCGTCTCGCGCCCGTCACCCGCGTCTTCGGCGCCGATCGGTACGCCACCTCGCTCGCCATCGCGAAGTACGCCTTCGGCAGCCGTGCGGTGCCGTCCGCATTCGTCGCCACGGGCCAGGCCTTTCCCGACGCCCTGTCGGCGAGCGCCTACGCCGGGTCGAAGGGCATGCCGGTCGTTCTCGTGAACGGGACGAGCAGGACCGTTCCATCAAGCCTCACGGCGTGGCTGAAGAGCGCCCACACGACTTCGGTGAGCATCGCCGGCGGCACCACCGCGGTCTCGCCGGGGATCCAATCAGCACTCACCGCGGCTACGCGGCACACCGTCGAGCGCTTCGGCGGCACGGACCGATACGCGACCAGCCAGCTGATCGACAACCAGTTCGGCAACGCGCCGACGGCGTATCTCGCAACCGGCGCGAACTTCCCGGACGCACTCACAGGCGCCGCCGCGGCAGGCAAGGCCGACGCGCCACTGTTCATGGTCCAGAGCACATGCGTTCCGCGCGCCGCACTCAATTCGTTCACGAAGTGGAAGACGACGACCGCGAAGGCGCTGGGAGGCACCACCGTTCTGACCTCGGGCGTCACCTCACTGCGCGCCTGCAGCTGAGTGCGCAGCGCTGGCGCAGCTTTGCCGGCGGTGCACTGGCGGCGGTTGTCTGGCGGCGGTTCTCTGACCGCGGTGCTCTGGCTGCAAGGCCGGCGCAGCTTTGCCGTCGACGCCGGCGACCCGATCCAATGTCGGTGGTCACTGATTGAGTGTTCCCATGCCACCCGCGATCACGTTCGAGGTCGACGCCGACATGTCGGCGGCGGCGCTCGGTGCAGGCTGGCAGGCCGATGAACTCGAGCGAATCTGCGCGGGTCGGCGTGAGATCGCGCGGCTCGAAGCCCAAGAGGTACGGATGCTTGCGGGGCTGCTGCTCGAGGCCGAGGGCTCAGCCGCGGAAGACTGCGTCGACGCGGGTGATCCCGCCGAGGTGACGCGACTGCATGACCTCAAGGTCAGGTCGATCGCGACCGAGCTCGCAGCGTCGCTGACGTGTTCGTTGCGGGCAGCCGAACAGCGGCTCGGCGAGGCCTGGACTCTCGTGAACGAACTCTTCGACACGCTCAGCGCGCTCGAGGCCGGCGAGATCTCCCGAGCGCACGCGCACGAGATCGTCGCTGAGACGGCGCATCTCAGCAGCGGCCGTCGCGTGGCCGAGGGCGAGCTGCTGCCGTGGGCGAAGGAACTGGCCGTGTCGCCATTCCGACGCAAGGCGAAGCAGGTGCTCGAGACGCTCGAAACCGAGTCGTTGCGGAAGAGGCACGAGCGCGCGCTGGCGAAGCGCCGGCTGACGTTCAGCGCTGGGCGCGATGGAATGGCACACCTCGATGCCTACATCGGCGCGGCCGACGCCGCCCGTCTGCAGACCGGGTTCGAGAACGCGGCACGCGAGGCCCGCGCCGCCGGCGACGTGCGGACCGTAGCGCAGCTCGAGGCCGACTTCGCGGTCGAGTTGCTGCTCAACGGCCAGATCACCATCGGCAAGGTCGCCGACGCAGAGGCGGCGCCGAGCCCCGTCACTGTCAAAGAGCGCGCGCCTGTGACGGTCGACGTGCTCATTCCCGCATCGACGCTGGCCGGGCACGATGGCGAGCCCGCACTGATTCCGAGCTTCGGGGTGATCGACCCGAGCAGGGCACGCGAACTCGTCGCGACGGCGCCGAGCCTGCGGCGCATCCTCACCGACCCGATCAACGGCGCGATTCTCGATTTCGACCGGAAGAGCTACCGCGTCCCGGCGCAGCTCAAACGAGTCATCCGCTTGCGAGACGGCCATTGCCGCGCGCCGGGGTGCTCGGCTCCGCTGTCGAACTGCGAGATCGACCATTCGAACGCATACGCGCGGGGCGGCACGACCGCGCTCGGCAACCTCGCGCATCTCTGTGCGAATCACCACCATCTGAAACACGAGGCCGGGTGGTCGCTCACGCACTACCTCGACGGAGTTCTGGAGTGGCGCGCACCCTCGGGCCGGGCGTACCGCACCCACCCCGACGTCAACGTGCCTGCCCCACCGCGGGAGCGGACCGACTCATGGGCGCCGCCCGAAGGCGAGCCCGAATGGTCGCCATTCGACCTCGACGAAGACGACGATGCGGACGCACGGGTGACGGTGCACGCAGACGTCGCCGCGGATGCAGACGATCACCCAGACCCAGACCCAGACCCGGCCCCAGACCCGGCTTAGCCAGCACGCCAGCCGAGCATGTCGGCCCCCGCAATCACGGCCCGTGCGTGGTTACGTGTCGCGCGAGCCTACGAGTCGCGCGGTTACGAATCGTGCGCAGCTACGAGCCGTGCTGGACGATGTTGACGATCGTGCCGTCCGGGGTGCGCACGTAGAAGCGGCGCACACCCCACGACTCCGTGCGCAGCGGCACGATGATCTCGTAGCCGCGCTCCTGAGCTTCCGCGTAGGCGCCGTCGACGTCGGGCGTGTGGACCGAGATCGCCGGATTGACCGGGGCCGAAGCATCCGTCGTCACGAGCTGCACGCGGGCGTCCACGTCCGGCGAGGTGTATCGCGCGACCCAGCCGAGGTTGAACTCCTCGACGCTCAACCCGAGGAACTCGGTGTAGAACCCTTTCGCCGCGTCAATGTCGGCGACGTGAAGGTCGGGCATGATGCGGATGACGCGCATCAGCGGTCCCGGAACGGGGTGAAGAAGTCCCGCAGCTCCTGCGCGTAGAGCTCCGGCACCTCGAACGCCGCGAAATGGCCGCCCGCTTCCGGCTCGGTGAAGTAGGCGAGGTTTGTGGTGCGTTCGAGCCAGGCACGCGGCGGCCGCACGACGTCGCCCTGGAAGATCGAGAAGCCCGACGGCACGTCGACGTGGCGCGCGAGCTGCTCCGGCGCGATCAGGGAGTTGGCGTGATACATCCGCATCGACGAGCCGATCGTGCCCGTGAACCAGTAGATCGAGAGGTTCGTCAGGATCTCGTCGCGGCTGTAGTGCTCGAGCCCGCGGTCGCTCCACGAGTGCAGCTTCTCGACGATCCATGCGGCGAGGCCGGCGGGCGAGTCGTTCAGCCCGGCCGCGGCCGTATTCGGCTTGGTGCGGTGGATCGCGGCGTAGGCCCCCTCAGCGGCGCTCCACGCCCGCGCGCCCTCGATCCAGTCGCGTTCCTCAGTGGTGAGCGCGCTGACGTCGACGCCCGGTGCCGGCAGCCCGGCATCCGTTCGATGCACTGCGATCACCCGCTCGGGGAAGTCGAGGGCGAGGTAGCGGCTCACGTGCGACCCGAGGTCACCGCCGGCTGCGAAGAAGCGCTGATAGCCGAGGCGCGTCATCAGCTCGGCCCACAGGGCCGCGACCTCGCGGGAGTTGAGCGGTGCGCCGACGGGCGCATCGGAGTACCCGAAACCGGGGATGTCGGGGACCACCACGGTGAAATCCCGGGCCAGCAGTGGGATGACCTTGAGGTAGCGCCAGAAGGAATCCGGCCAGCCGTGGGTGAGCAGCAGTGCGGGCGCAGCGTGCTCGCCGGCGGCGTTGCCATTGCCAGCCCGGTCGCCGTCGCCGTCGCCGTCGCCGTCACCGTCGGCGACAGCATGAATGACGTGGATGCCTTGACCGCCGACCTCGACGAAGGAGCGCGGCAGCCGGTTCAGCTCCTCCTCCTGCGCCGTCCAGTCGAACCCGTCCGCCCAGTAGGCCAGCAGCTCGCGCAGATACGCATGGTCGGTTCCCAGCTCCCACCCGCTGTCATCGACGGTCGGCGTCCACCGCGTCGCGCGCAGGCGTGCGCGCAGGTCTTCGATGAGGGCGGGATCAGTGCGCGGCGCGAAGTCCATGCGGCCAAGCTAGCTTCACGCGAACCGGCCGCCTAGCGTTCTTGGCCGCGGCGCGATCGGCAGCGTACGTTTACGGTGTGACTGTCACCTCCCTGCTGGAACTGACCATCAAGCCCGAGCGCCTCAACGATGCGGAGCGCATCATCGATGAGACGCTCGTCGCGACCCGCGGCTTCGCCGGAAACCTCGGTTGCACCGTCGCCGTCGACACCGAGAACCCGACGCACTACGTCATCGTCGAGCGGTGGGAGTCACTCGCGGCGGACGACGCCTACCGTGCTTTCCGTAGCACTCCCGAGGGCGCGAACGAGCTCGGTGACATCACGAGCGCCCGGGTTCTGGTGCGCTACACCGACGTGTCCGCCTGAGTCCGACGACCGCCTAAGCACACGGCGCCCGGGCACACGAGTTTCAGGCAAGCCTCCCAGGCCGCCGCACCCTCGACGTGTCGCACGCCCGGCATAGGGTCGAAATATGCGTGCTGTCGTGTACTCGGAAAAAGGCCCTGCGAGCGTTCTGCGATCGGTCGAGCGGCCAGTACCTGAACCGCGTATCGGCGAGGTGCGGGTGAAGCTGGCTCGCGCGGGCGTGAATCCGACCGACTGGAAGGCCCGCTCGGGGGGCACCGCTCGCGGCGACTTCGCCGAGATCACGCCCGGGCAGGACGGCGCGGGCACGATCGACGCCGTGGGCCTCGGCGTTGATGGCCTGTCGGCCGGTGACCGCGTCTGGCTCTACCTCGCGCAGCATCAGCAGGCGTACGGCACCGCGGCCGAATACGTCGTCGTGCCGGCCGAACGGGCCGTGCGGCTGGCGGACTCCGCCTCGTTCGACCTCGGCGCGTCGCTCGGCGTCCCCGCCGTCACGGCGCATCGGGCGCTCACCTCGGGTGATGTCGCACGGCTGTCCCCCGGCGCGTTCGCCGGGCGTCACGTTCTCGTGCAGGGTGGCGCGGGCGCCGTGGGCAACGCTGCCATCCAGCTCGCGCGGTGGGCCGGAGCATCCGTCATCACCACCGTCAGCAGCGCCGACAAGGCAGCACTCGCCCGCGCGGCCGGCGCGCATCACGTCGTCAACTATCGCGAGACGGATGCCTCGGCCGCGATCCGCGAGCTCGCACCCGACGGCGTCGACCAGATCGTCGAGGTGGCGCTTGCGACGAACAATGAGCTCGACCAGTCCGTGATCGCGAACGGCGGGACGATCGCGTTCTACGCGGACAACGGTGGTGGCACGGTATCCATCGACCTGCGCCCGACGTTCTCGCTCAACCTGCGCTACCAGGGTCTGCTGCTCTACACGCTGGCGGCCGAGCACCTGCGGGCCGCCGCCGCGGACTTGAGCGCGGCCATCGCCGACGGCGCTCTGCTGGTCGGCGACGACGCCGGGCTGCCGCTGCACCACTTCTCGCTCGAGCAGACGGCCGCTGCCCACGAGGCGGTCGAGCAGGGCGCTGTCGGCAAGGTGCTCATCGACATCGAGTAGCCGAGGCGGCGCCGCGCGGGCCGGTGCGTCAGGCAGGCGCGGCGCCGGCACCCGGCCTCAGCACAGGAATCCGGCCTCAGCACAGGAATCCCGGGTCAGCACAGGAATCCCGCCTCAGCGGGGTGGAGTCACCGGGCCGAGTGCGACGACCGTCGAGTACGCAATCCGGTCTCCGTTATCCGGCTCGCGCTCGGCATTCGCGGCGCCGATCCTTCGCCACTTCGACTGCACCTCGTCGAGCTCGGCCTCGAACTGCACGGCCTCGTCCTTGGTGAGCAGCGCACCGCCGAAGTGAGCTGCCGAGTGCATCGAATCGTCCGCGTCGAACTCGCCCGCGGCCAATCGGCGCAGCCAGTCGAGCCGCGCCGCGACGAAGCCGGCGATCCCGGGGTCGGCGCTGAGGTCCTCGATGAACAGGCCGCCATGCGTCACCGCCTCCCAGACGCGATCGCGCTTGTCACGCGCCTTCTCCGGCACCTCGCGAATGAGGCCCGCCTTCGCGAGAACTCGCAGATGGAAGCTCACTGAGTTCGCCGGCTCCCCCAGCCACTTCGCGAGGTCCGCCGCCCGCGCATGATTGCGCACGGACAGCTCCACGATGATGCGCTGCCGTAGCGGGTGCGCGAATGCTCGCAGCATCTCGGGATCGCTTACCAGCAGGGCCGGCTGATTCCAGGCGTCGTCCTCGGCCATGCGCCGAGCCTACAGCGACGCGCACGACGCATTGCGCACGCTTAATTGCGCAATCTTTGTTGCGTAACTACGCTGTCGCCATGACCAGCACGCAGCCCGCACCCGCCCTGTGGCGAAACCGGCCCTACCTCCTGCTCATGTCCGGCAAGACGACCCAGCTCGTCGGTGAGGGCATGGGCGCGTTCGCCGCGCCGCTGGTCGCCTATTCGCTCACCCATTCGGTCGTGCTGGCGGGCCTCATCGCCGCCGTCGGCGAGGGCGGCAGTCTGCTCGCAACGCTTCCAGCGGGGGTCATCGCCGACCGCGTGGACCGGCGCCGCCTGCTCATCGCGGCTTCGGTCTTCGGAACGCTGCTGTGGGCGTCGACCGGTGCGCTCGCCATTGCCGGACGGCTGACGGGCTGGCAGCTCGCGATCGCGCTGTTCGGGGTCTCCGTCGTGACCGCTGTCTTCAACGCGACCGAGACCGGCGCCATCCGCGCCGTCACTCGGCCCGAGCAGCTCGCGTCGGCAATGGCGGCCATCCAGGGGCGCAGCGCGGTCGCGCAGCTGATGTCCGGCCCGATCGGCGGCCTGCTCTACGCCGTCGCACGCGCGGCGCCGTTCGCAGCGGCCGCCGTCGGGCACGCGGCGGTCGTCGCGTGCACCTGGCTCGTGCGGGCGCCGCTCAACGGCGAACTGAGCGAGGCGCGCCGCGGTCACCCGATCACGCAGCTCGCCGAGGGCATCCGCTTCTTCACTGCGGTGCCCGTGCTGCGCACCTCGCTCTGGCTCGTGATGCTGATCAACCTGACGGTCAACGGCGCGCTCGTCGCGGTCAATCTGGAGCTCGTGCAGACCCACACCGCTCCCCTGCTGATCGGGCTGCTCGACACCGTCGCAGGCGGGGTGATGCTGCTCGGCGCGGTCGCCGCCCCGGCGCTCATGAAGCGATACCCCGCAGGCCGGCTCGCCATCGTCGGACTTGGAGCCATCGCCGCGGGCTTCCTCGGCATGGCCGTCGCGCACAGCTACGGCGGCTACGTCGGCTTCATGGCCGTCGCGTGCGTGCTCATCCCCGTGGTCAACTCGGGCATCGGCGGGTACATCACGGCGATCGTGCCGGACGCTCTGCAGGGTCGCGTCGGCTCCGTCAACTCGCTCGGCTATCTGGCCGTCGCCCCGATCGCTCCCGTGGTCGCGAGCATCGCCCTCGCCGGCCTCGGGATCGCGGGGACGCTGTGGTGTTTCGCCATCGGGCTCGCCGCGGGTGTCGTCGCGATGACACTCGTGCCCGAGATCCGCCGCATCGGGAAGCCGGACAGCTGGGGCGACGACGCCATCGAATGGCCGCGCGCCTGAGCGGCTGCCGGGCCGAGGGCCGCGCGCCTGAGCGGCTGCCGGGCCGAGGGCTGCGCGGCTGAGGCGAACACCGCTCGCATGCAATCGCACGGCCGCGGGCACCTGACCGGCATGAGCGACTCCGCAACCCCAGCCGCACCGACAAAGCGCACCGCGATCGTCACCGGCTCCGACTCAGGGATAGGACGGCAGACGGCCGTCGCGCTGGCCGAAGCCGGGCTTGACGTCGGCATCAGCTGGCACAGCGACGAGGACGGCGCGAACGAGACCGCGCGCCTCGTGCGCGAGCACGGCGTGACGGCAGAGGTGACGAGACTCGATACGACGGATGCCCCGGACTGCGGCGGCGTGATCGATGAGCTCGTCGGGCGCCTCGGCGGCATCGACGTGTTCGTCAACAACGCCGGCATCAACGGCGGCCCCGCCTTCTTCGACACCGACTGGGACACCTGGCGCAGGACACTCCTCGCTGACCTCGACGGAGCGTTCGTGTGCATTCAACGCGCCGCACGGCACATGGTCGACCAGGGTCGTGGCGGCCGCATCATCGCCGTGACGAGCGTGCACGAGCACCAGCCCCGCGTCGGATTCGCTGCCTACGACGCCGCCAAGCACGGCCTCGGCGGCCTCATCAAGACGATCGCACTCGAGCTCGCGCCCTTCGGCATCACAGCCAATGCCGTCGCGCCGGGTGAGATCGCGACGCCGATGAATGATGCCGATGCCGAGGATGCGCACGACACGCACCGTCCCGGCATCCCGCTCGGGCGACCAGGTGACCCGCGCGAGGTCGCCGACGTCATCGCGTTCCTCGCATCACCGCACGCGAGCTACGTCACCGGCGCGTCGTGGGCCGTCGACGGCGGCATGCTGCAGATGGGCCCGCAGGCCGGCTCGCACCTGACCAGCGACGACTGGCGGAATGGCAGCTGAGGGCGCGCATCACACGGTCCAGCCACGTCACACGGAGCAACACAACGCAACACTGTGACCGATTCGGTTGGCGCCGCACGGCCCGGCGGCGAGGGTGATCGTGATGAACGCCGTGCCCCTCGAAAACGCTGTGCCGCTCGAAAACGCCGTGCCCCTCGAAAACGCTGTGCCGCTCGATTTCGACGACTTCCGCGCTCGGCTGCGAGAGGTGCTCGCAGACATCCGCGACGACGCCGTCGCGAGCGAACGCGATCACCGGCTGCTGCACGATCGCGTGCGCCAGGTGCTCTCATACGGATTCGGCGCCCTCCGGTTGCCGCGCGAACTCGGCGGCGCGGGCGCCACGTTCACCCAGGTGATCGAGACCGTCATCGAGCTCGCCGAAGCCGATTCGAACCTCGCGCACGTCTTCCGCGGCCACGTGGCCCACGTCGAGACACTGCTTCAAGACGGCGGCGCCGAGCTCGCCCGCTGGGCACCGCGCTTCCTCGCCGGCGAGCTTGTCGGGAACGCCCAGGCCGAGCGAGGTGCGACCGCCGACATCTCGACGCAGATCAGCCGCGACGAGGGTGGAACCCGCCTCAACGGCACGAAGTACTACACGACCGGCAGCATCTATGCCGACTGGATCTACCTCGTCGCCGCCGACGGCGACGGCCACTCGGGTGTCACGGTCTCGGCGACAGCACCCGGTGTGCGGTCCATCGATGACTGGGACGGGGTCGGCCAGCAGCTTACCGGCAGCGGCACGACCGTGTTCACCGACGTCCCGCTCGGCGATGAGGACATCGTCGTGCTCGGCGCGGAGGACGGATTCCGCAGCCGCTTCCTGTCGAGCCTCTTCCAGCTCTACCTGCTCGCCGTCGTGGCGGGCATCGCACAGGCGATCGTGCGCGACACCGTCGCCTTCGTGGTCCCGCGCCGACGCATCTTCGGGTACGCCGGTGAGACCTTCCCCCGCGACGACGCGCTCGTGCAGTCCGTCGTGGGCGATCTCGCGGCGTCCGCCCACACGGCTCGCGTCCTGGTGCTGGCGAGCGCCGCGGAAATCGATGCGGTGCTCGCCGCGCGCGCTGCCGGCGACGACGTCGAGCAGCGGATCGTCGACGTGCAGCTCGGCGTCTACAAGGCGCAGCAGGTCGTGCTGCGCACCGTCGTCGCCGAAGCCAGCGAGCTGTTCGAGGTCGGTGGGGCATCAGCCGTCTCGCGCTCGGCCGCACTCGACCGGCACTGGCGCAACGTGCGCACCATCGCCTCCCACAACCCGGCGATCCAGCGCAGGCGGGCGATCGGCGACTACGTGTTGAACGGACGGGCACCACAGCGGGCGCGAGCCACACCCACGACGGCGGATGCCTCGACCGAGCCTGGCAGCACGAGGGCCGCCGGATGACGGCGGGGTGGGCTCACGGGTGGGCCGGACGGTTCGAGGACCGCTTCACGTCAAGCTTCGCCGAGGTCGGTGCCGGTGCCGTGGAACGCGAGCGCACCCGGACGCTGCCCTACGACGCCGTCGAGACCCTGCGCGCGAGCGGCCTCACCCGAGTCTCCGTTCCCACCGAGTTCGGCGGCCTCGGGGCGAGTGCGGCCGAAGTGTTCGAACTGCTCGCGCGGCTCGCCACCGAGGACTCGAACGTCGCGCAGATCTTCCGCTCCCACTTCGCGCTCGTCGACCGGCTCGTCTCGACCCCCGCCGACCCGCGCCGGGAGCGCGTGCTGCGCCTCATCGGCGGCGGCGCGATCTTCGGCAACGCCTCGCACGAACGCAGCTCCGCCGAGATCGGTTCCCTGTCGACCCGGCTCACACGTGATGACGGCGGCTGGCGTCTCACCGGAACCAAGTACTACAGCACGGGAACACTGTTCGCCGACTGGGTAGCGGTGTCGGCGCAGGGCGAAGACGGCGAGCGGTTCGGCGTGATCGCCCCGACGGATGCCGCAGGCACGCGGCGCATCGACGACTGGACGGGCTTCGGCCAGCGCCTCACCGGAAGCGGCACAACGGTGTTCGACGAGGTCGAGATCGCCGACGAGGACGTACAGCGTCGTGGCACCGGCGTGACCGAGGAGACTCACGACTCGTCGTTCCTGCAGCTCGTGCTCCTCGCATCCGCTGACGGCATCGGCCGTGCCATCGTGCGCGACGCGGTCGACTTCGTGCAGCGCCGCACGCGGGTGTACAGCCACGGCAGCGGCGAGACGGCACGCCAGGACCCGATCGTGCAGGAGACGATCGGCGAACTGTCGGGCCTGTCGTATCAGGCTGCGGCGGCGGTGCGGACCGCGGCCGGTGCGATCGCGGCCGCGAGCGAGGCCGGTGCGGCCGGGCATCCGTCTGCGGCGCTCTCCGAAGCCGCGAACGAGGCGACGACCGCCGCCCAGCTCGTGGTCTTCCCCGCGGTGCTGCGCGCCGCGACTCTGCTGTTCGAGGTGGGCGGCGCCTCCGCCACCGACACCGCCCGCGGCCTCGACCGGCACTGGCGCAACGCCCGCACGATCGCCTCGCACAACCCGGCCCGCTACAAAGCCCGCGCTCTGGGCGATGCCCTGCTCAACAGCACTGGGCTCGCCGGCTTCTGGAGCACAGGGGAATCCCGCGCCGCAAGCCCGGCCGGAATGTGACGACACACTTCTCAACGTTGCGACACACCGTTTTCGTCAGCGTCGCGCAGCCCCCAGAGTGAGGTTCTGCCCCAATCACGTTTCCAACCCAAGGAGCCTCGCGATGTCTGAAACCGCCGCCCCTCAACTTCCTCCCCAGCTTCCCGCCCGCAGGCGCCGCCGCACCGGGCTGATCTGGGGCATCATCGCGGCGATCGTCGTGATCGTCGTCGTCGTGGTGCTCGTCGTCGCGAACGGGTCGAAGGGTGCGGGCGCAAGCGGTGCCAAGACGGTGTCGATCGGCACGAGCGACGCCTCCGACCCGACCTGGACGATCTACAAGAAGCTCGCCAAAGAGAAGTACAACGTCGACATCAAGCTGGTGAACTTCAGCGACTACAGCCAGCCGAACCCGGCGCTCGCGCAGAACCAGATCGACCTGAACGAGTTCCAGCACATCGAGTTCCTCGCCGTCTACAACGTGACGAACCACCAGGACATCCAGCCCATCGGCGCGACCGTCACCGTGCCGCTGCCGCTCTACTCACTCAAGTACAAGAGCGTCGCCGACCTGCCCGCGGGCGCCAAGGTCGCGATTCCGAACGACCAGGTGAACCAGGCCCGCGGCTTGCTCGTGCTGCAGTCGGCCGGACTCGTCACCCTGAAGAACGGCGGCACCGCCTTCTCGACCGTGAACGACATCACCTCGAAGAAAGTCACGATCGAGACCCTCGACGCCGCACAGACGGCCCCCGCGCTGAAGAACGGCGCGGTCGACGCGTCGATCATCAACAACAACTACGCGGTGCTCGCCAAGCTGCCGACGAGCGACGTGATCGCCAAGGACGACCCGAGCAGCGAGGCCGCTCAGAACTACGTCAACTTCTTCGCCGCCCGCAAGGCCGACATCCACAACAAGCTCTACCTGGAGCTCGCCGCGCTGTACCACAACCCGGCCGTCGAGGCCGCGGCGCTCAAGGAGTCCGGCGGCACCGCGGTGTTCAGCAAGCTGACGCCGGCGCAGCTGCAGGCGCAGCTGAAGAAGACCGAGGCGGATGCTCGAGCGGCGGGAATCGGCAAGTAGTGGCCGCCCTCGTCCGGCTGCAGAACGTCACGAAGCAATACCGCACCCCGAACGGCACGGTGACCGCGGTCGACGCCGTCGACCTCGACGTCGAACAGGGGGAGATCCTCGGCGTCATCGGCTACTCGGGTGCCGGCAAGAGCACTCTGGTGCGCTTGATCAACGCGCTGGAGAAGCCGACGGATGGCACGGTGCACGTCGGCAACGACGAGCTCACCGCACTGCCGGAGCGGCGCGTTCGGGCGGTGAGGCGCGAGATCGGCATGATCTTCCAGCAGTTCAACCTGTTCAACTCCCGCACCGTCGCCGGTAACGTCGCGTACCCGCTGAAGCTCGCCGGGGTCGGGCAGCCCGAGCGCGACCAGCGCGTCGCCAGGCTGCTCGACTTCGTCGGACTGCTCGAGAAGGCGCACAGCTTCCCCGACCAGCTCTCGGGCGGTCAGAAGCAGCGGGTCGGCATCGCCCGTGCGCTCGCGACCGATCCGAAGCTGCTGCTCGCGGACGAGGCGACCAGTGCCCTCGACCCGGAGACGACAGCCGACGTGCTCGCCCTTCTCAAACGGGTCAACCGGGAACTCGGCATCACGATCGTCGTCATCACGCACGAGATGGACGTGATCCGTACGATCGCCGACCGGGTCGCGGTCATGGACAACGGCCGCATCGTCGAGCTCGGTTCCGTCTACGACGTGTTCTCGGCTCCCTCGACGCCGACGGTGGCCCGCTTCGTCGCGACCGTGCTGCACGACCGGCCGTCGCCCGAAACCCTGAGCCGGCTGCGCGCGGCTCACCCCGGGCGGCTCGTCACGGTGAAGGTGCTCGACCAGAAGGGCTTCACCGGCCTGCTCTCGCGCGTCTTCGCCGAGCACCACGTCGAGAACCAGATCGTGTACGGCGGTATCAGCGAACTCCAGGAGCGGTCCATCGGCGCCCTCACCTATGAGCTCACGGGGCCTCAGGCATCCGTCGACGGCGCCCTCGCCGCCCTCACCGCGCAAGGCATCGACTACGCCGAAGAGCGAGTGGAGGACAACGCATGAACGAGTTCATCAGCGACCTGCCGACGTTCTATCAATCGATCTGGCAGACGCTCGTCATCGTCTTCGTGTCGCTCATCTTCTCGGGCGTCCTCGGTCTGCTGATCGGCATCGTGCTCTACGGCACGCGGCCGGGAAACCTGATCGAGAACCGCGTCGCGTACGCGATCACCAATGTCGTCGTCAACATCGTGCGCCCGGTGCCGTTCATCATCTTCGTGTCGGCCATCGTGCCGCTGACCATCAGGGTCATGGGCACATTCATCGGCGTCAGAGGAGCCGTCTTCGCGATCTCGCTCGGCGCCGCCTTTGCCGTCGCGCGCATCGTCGAGCAGAACCTCGTCGGCGTCGATCCAGGCGTGATCGAGGCGGCGCGCGCAATGGGCGCGGGGCCGATGCGGATCATCTTCACCGTGCTGATCCCCGAAGGCCTCGGCCCGCTCATCCTCGGCTACACCTTCGTGTTCGTGGGGCTCGTCGACATGTCTGCGCAGGCCGGTGCGATCGGCGGCGGCGGCCTCGGCAACTTCGCGCTGACGTACGGTGTGCAGCGGTACAACTACCCGGCGATCTACATCACCGTGGCGGTCATCATCGTGCTCGTGCAGCTGGGACAGTTCTTCGGCAACTACCTGTCGCGCAAGGCGATGCGGCACTGAGCATCGCCCGAACCGGGTACGAACCAACCGATGACTGCGCGGTTGATCGAGTTGGAACGCGGGGTGGTCGGGGTCACCGCACACGGAGACCCCGCCGCACGACGTGTCGTGCTGCTGTGCCATCCGACGCCAGGCGCATCTGACTTCGACCCTGACCCCGTCGTCACCGGGGCCGGCGATGTGCGGCTCGTCGGCGCGGACCGGCCGGGGTACGGCTCGACGAGCGCGGCGATCGCCGAGGCGGGCGTGCCCGAGGCAGCCGAGCTCGCGGCGCTCGACGAGGCGGTGCAGGCCGGCGCCCATATCGCGGGGGTGGTGGGCTGGGGCTTCGGCGGCCTTATCGCGCTGCGGGTCGCCGCGGCGCGCCCCGAGCACGTGCGGCGGGTGGCCGTCGTGCAGGCGCCGCGCCCGCGCAGCAAGCTGAACGGGCTGGTCGCGCGCCGCTCGCGCGCGTGGATGCTGCAGCACAACGACCCGACTATGGCGCTCGCCGCGCTGCACGGGGGCACGCACATCGAGGCGCTGTCGGTCCTTGGCGTGCGTCGAGCGGACCCTGATCTACGCCAACCCGGTGTTCCCGAGCGGCTCGGGCGGATGCTTTCCGACGCGGCTCGCGGCGGCCTCACCGGCGTCGCGTTCGACCGTCGCGCGCAGCGACGCGGCGACTGGAACGACATCGCGGGTCGCGTTCGCGCGCGCACCTTGGTGGTGCACGGCGAACGCGACCCGCGAATCGGGCCAGCCGACGCCAGGTGGTTCCGGCGCCGGCTCGATCGAGCAGAAGTGGAGACGGTCATCGAGGCCGGACCACTGTCGATCGTGACGTACTGGGCCCGCATCCTCGAGTTCGCGGTGCGCGGGTAAGCCGCCTCCGTGCCGGTCGCCGCTAGGCGACGGCCGCCGCGAGAACCTGCTCCGCCGCCTCGGCGGGTGCCTCTGCCCAGAGCCCTTCGAGGTAGCCGCTCGAGACCACGGTGCCGAAGTTCTTCGCGACCCCGCGCACCGAGGCGTCGTGTGCCGCCTGGTCGTAGCTGGCGGCGCAGTCGTCGACCAGCGTCACGTAGTACTCGGCGAAGAGGCCGTCGCGCAGGCTGGACTCGACGCACACTTCGGTGGCGACGCCGGTGAACAGGAGCGACTCGACGCCGAGCGTCGTGAGCACGATCTGGAGGTTCGTGCCCACGAAGGCCGAATAGCGGTACTTGTTGACCACGAGGTCGCCGGCGACCGGGCCGACCTCATAGAAGTCGGCGCCCCACGTGCCGGTCCGGCAGGTGATGCTCGAGCGGTTCTTGCCGGGCTCGCCGTGGCGGTTGAGCCACTGCGGGCTGTCGTTGGTCTCGTCGTGCAGCGTTTGGATGAAGATCACCGGCAGGCCGGCGCCGTGCGCCGCGTCGATGAGGCCCTGCAGCCGGGGAACCATGGTCACCGCAGCGCTGACGTCGTTGCCGATCTTGCCGAGCGAGCCGTCGGGGCTGCAGAAGTCGTTCTGCACGTCGACCACGATCAGGGCCGCGTGAGCCGGGTCGTAGCGGAAGGGAAGGTCAGTCATCGCAAGTTCCTCGCTTTCAATGCTTCGTTGGGTGGGAGGTCAGTTCGAGTTCTTCGGCAGGTAGGACAGATCGAGGATGTTCGCCGCGGTGGCCGGGTTCGACGAGTCCTGCAGCAGGCCGGACTGGCGCGCGACCGTCAGGTCGACCTTGAGCGCGGCATCGGTGATGCCGATGCCGTCCCAGTCCTTGTCGGCGTAAGTGCGGGTGAGCGTCGACTGGATCAGCGATGGCGACATGGTCGGGAACTCCTTCTCCGCGATCTTCTGAGCACCCGCATGGTTGTCGAGCACGTAGCTCATGCCCTGTGCGAGGGCCGCGTCGAACTTCTTGACCGTCGCCGGGTCCTTCTTGACGTTCGCCTTGGAGGTGACGATGTCGGAGTAGGCGAACTTGCCAAGCGTGGCCGGCAGGCTCATGATCGGCTGGCCCCAGATGCCCTCTGAGATGCCCTCGCTCAGCACCGGGTCGCTCGTCGCGGCGATGTCGGCCTGGTCGGACTTGAGCAGCGAGAGCTCCGAGCCGCTGACGTCGTTGTTGATGATCTTGACGTCTTTGCTCGGGTCCATGCCGAGCTTCTGCAGCTCGTAGAGGGTGTCGATCTCGACTGACCCGCCGTGCCGGCTCGCCGCGATGCGCAAGCCCTTGAGGGAGGCTGCAAGGTTGTTCGGGTCGATCTTCACGCCCTTGCGGGCGACCCAGTACACATTGGCGCGATCGACGACACCGCCGATGGCCTCGAGCTGCGCGCCCTTGGCGTTGGCGATCGCGGCGGACTCGATGCCGCCGATGAAGCCCCACGCGTTGCCGCTGAGCACAGCGTTCACGTGTGCCCCGCCGGTCAGCGTTGTGGTCTGCACGTCGAGACCCTGCTTCTTGAAGTAGCCCTCGTCGATGGCGGCGTAGAGCGGCAGGTACCCGATGCCGTGCACCGGCTCGGCGATGACGATCTTCTTGGTGCCGCCGGAGGACGATGCGGATGCCGAGCCGGAGCATCCGGAGAGGGCGACGGCCGCCGCCGCGAGCAGTGCGGCGGTCGCGACAAGCTGTTTTTTCACAGGGTTCTCCTTAAGAGTGCGGTGCAGGGGTTTTGGTGCGGTGCAGGGGTGTTTGTGCGGTGCGGATAGGGATGCGGTGCGCTCAGCCCTGAATCAGGCGGATGAGCACCCGCTCGACGATGCCGACCACCACGTAGAGCAGCAAGGCCATGACCGCGAGGGTGAAGACGCCGACCCAGATGAGCGACATGTCGAAGGTGGAGGCGGCGAGCTGGATCATCCGGCCGAGGCCGCTCTGCGACCCGATGTACTCGCCGACGATCGCGCCGGTCAGGGCGAGTCCGATCGAGACGCAGAAGCTCGCGATGATCGCGGGAAGCGTCGCCGGGACGACGACCTTCGCGAACACCTGCCACCGGCTCGCGCCGAGCGAGTACAGCAGCGTCTGCTCGTCGCGGTCGACGCGCCGTACGGCGCTGTGGGCGTTGAGGATCTGGATGATGATGACGATCGCCGTCGCCATCGCGACCTTCGACGAGAGGCCGATGCCGAGCGCCAGCACGATCATCGGCGCGAGCGCCAGCTTCGGCATCGCCTCGAGGGCGATGAGCAGCGGCTCGGCGACCTTCGCGTAGAAGCGCGACCACCAGAACGACAGGCCGATGGCGGCGCCGCCCGCCACACCGATCACGAACCCGAGGATCGTCGATGTGAAGGTGAAGCGGATGTCGGCGATCATCGTGCCCTTCGTGATGTTGGTCACGAACGACCGCCAGATCATGCTGGGCTTCGACCAGAAGAACACCTTGACGATGCCCGCGTCGGCGAGCAGCTCCCAGGCGATCACGATGCCCACGACGATCGCGACGACCGTCACGGCGATCTTCCAGTTCGCCGGCTCGCTCGGGAAGAGGGCACCGCGGCGCCGGCGTGCGGTGCGCCGCGGCAGTCCGACGAGCGAGTCCAGCGCCTTCGAGCGCGGCGTGGAGGTGACGACAGGGGTACCGGGAATCGTGGTCATGAGAGAGCGCCCTTGGAGGTCTCGGCCCCGCCGTCGCCATGCAGCAACGACAGGATGCGGGTCTTGTATGCGACGAACTCGTCGCTGGTGACGACGGCCGACTTGCGCGGCCGGCTGAGCGTGATCGGGATGTCGGCGATGATCCGGCCCGGCCGGGCCGACATGACGATGACGCGATCGGACAGGTACACGGCCTCGTCGATGTCGTGCGTGACGAAGACGACGGTCTTCTGGAAGTCGTCCCAGAGATCGAGCAGCCACTCCTGCATCGTCGCCCTGGTCTGGGCGTCGAGCTTTCCGAACGGCTCGTCGAGCAGGATCAGGTCGCGGTTGAACAGCACCGTGCGCAGGAGCGCCGCGCGCTGACGCATGCCGCCGGACAGCTGATCGGGGCGGTGGCCCGCGAAGTCCTTGAGCCCGTATGCCTCGAGGAACGGCATCGCGATCTCGCGCGCCTTCTTCTTCGGCACACCGGAGATCTCCATGCCGATGATGACGTTGTTCAGGATGCTGCGCCACGGCAGCAGCAGGTCTTTCTGGAGCAGGTAGCCGACGTGGCCTTGCTGGCCGACGATGTTCTCGCCGTTGATCCTGACCGAGCCGGAGCTCGGCAGGTCGAGGCCGGCGATGATGTTGAACAGGGTGCTCTTGCCGCAGCCGCTCGGACCGATGATCGACAGGAACTCCCCCGGCTGCACCGTGAACGACGCGCGGTCGAGCGCGACCGTGGCAGCGCCTGAGGTCGACGGGAACTCGCGTGAAACGCCGTCGATAGTCAGTTCGGCGCGTCCGGTGCGGGCTGGGGCTTGCGGGGCGATGGTCATTGGAGCCTCCGATGGTGCGCGGGACGATAGGTACTACCGTCGCGGTGAGCCGTTTCACCCGAATCTCGGCTCGATTGCCCACCGGTAACTTGTTCATGGGCCTTAGACAGTTACATCACGGCTAAGGTGTGCCCATGGTGCTGAAGGGCATGATGACGAGGCCGAGCGGGTCGCATCGCGATCATCTCGTGATGGCGGCGATCGCTCTGAGCAACCAGCTCGCCCCCGGGTTCTCGAACGGCGTGCGGTACGCGCCGCCCGACGACCCCGACGAGGCCGTGGCGATCGCCAACGAGCTGTGCGACCGCTTCTACCAGAAACAGGTCCAGTTCGTTCCGACCGAGGTCGAGCGGCTCGCGGTTCTCGCGACCCGCCTGCATGGCGTCTTCCTCGACCTCGCACGTCGCGACCTGCCCACCGCCGTGCCGAAGATCAACGAGCTGCTCTCCGAGTACCCGGCCCGCCTGCACCTCTCCAGCGAGCCGCCGTGGTCCCTGCACTACCAAGACCACGCGGTGACCGCCGTCGAGGGCTGGCAGATCGGATGCTGCGCCGCCCTCGCCTCGTGGATCTCATCCGGTGCGACCCAATACATCTCGCGGTGCCAGGCCGAGCGGTGCGACCGTGTCTTCTTCGACGACACCCGCAGCGGCACCCGGCGGTTCTGCACCCCGCGCTGCCAGAACCGGGACAAGGTGCGCGCGTATCGGCTGCGGCAGGCGATCGCGCAGTCGAGGTGAGCGGATGCCTCGCGCCAGGCATCCGCTCTGTAACTGTCTAAGCCGCTGACACAAGTTACGCGGGGGCAACCCTGCCGAGATTCCGGTGAAACCCCCTGCGACCACCGTGGTGCTCACCCCCCTCCCAGCAGAAGGAGCACAGCGTGTCCGAGTCGAAGCGCGTCCGAATCGCCCATCTGAGCGGCCCCACGGCGACCATCCAGAACACTCCGCCGCTCGTCACGTCGAACAAGGCGCGCGAGAAGCACGGCCTGCCCGCGCTCACCGACGACGCGGGCGCCCCGCTGAAGTTCGACGCGCTTCGCGCACAGCGCCTCGCGGCTCCGGCCACGGTGTACGTCGAGCAGTTCTCGGCTCACCCGCTCGAGAAGGACGCGGCGGAGCTGTACGGGGAGCCCGACGGCTATGTCGGCGCCGATGGCGTATTTCGCGCGGCACCGGCGTCTGAGGCCGACAAGCCGGTCTATGCCATCGAGCTCGCACCGGAAGACGGCCTGTACCCGCTGCCGTACATGGCGGTACAGGCCGACGGATCGGCGTGGGAGGAGGAGATGGCGGTCGCACTCGGGCCGGCCAGCGCCGCCCGCCAGGGGTTCTTCCCCGACGGCTCGCGCAGCTTCGAGGAGATCGACCGGCTCGGAATCGAGGAGGGCGGCACCGCCAGCCCGATCTCCTCGCGTGCCGACGTCGACTTCTACCGCGTCGCACCGCCGGCCGGGTACACCAAGGGGCTCTCAGCCCAGGAGCGCACCGACGTCGGCGAGGGCGACATCGCGCCCGAGGCGCGCGGTGTGCACTTCAACGGCTACAAGCCGGTGCACCTGTCGACCGTGCCGGCACGCCCGGCGCTCGCGAAGATCACGAACGACGTGCAGGCGATCGCCGACAGCGGCGACTACGACGGCTTCATCTGGACTCAGGGCAGCCCCCAGGTCGAGGAGACCGCGTATTGGTTCAGCCTGCTGATCGACACGACGCACCCGATCTGCGGCAATGCTGCACAGCGCCCGCAGGGCATGATCAGCAACGACGGGCCCAAGAACATCGTCGACTCGATCGCGTTCATCCAGTCGCGGAAGTGGGAGGACGCGGACGGCCGCAACCGCTGCGGCGTCGTCGTCATCGAAGAGCAGCAGTACTTCGCGGCGCGCGAGGTCTACAAGAGCGATGCGCGCCCCGGCAACTACCGCGCCACGGGCGGCCACGGCGGCATCATCGGCCAGACCAGCCATGCCGGCGCCGTCTCGCTGACGTACCTGCCCGCCTACAAGCACACCTACCTGTCCGAGGTCAACACGTCGAAGCTGCCGGCGGCCGTGTCAGCCGCGACGCGCACCCCGAACGGCATCGAACTGGTCGAGGTGGCGATCAAGGACTTCGACGGGAAGATCACCGAGGACGCGATCCCCTCGGTGTCGATCGTCAAAGAGGGCGGTTACTTCGACGAGGACTACGGGGTCGGGCCCGACGACCTGCCGATCCTCACCGCGACCATCGAGCAGAAGCTCGGGCTCGGCCGCCTCGCGGGCATCGTCATCGAGGGCCTCGTACCCTATGGCCGGCTCCCCTCCAAGGCGTCGGAGGCCCTGCTGCAGCGCGCCGTGTTCAGCGGCATCCCCGTCGCCCGTGTGGGCCGCGGCGCGCCGGAGGGTTTCGCCGACCCGACGCCGTTCACGATCGCCGGCTCCAACCTCACGTCGATCAAGGCGCGACTGCTGCTGATGGCGAGCCTCATGAAGCTCGGCTCGCTGCCGATCGCCGCCGACCCGGCGAACCCGACCGCCGACGAGCGTGCTGCGACGATCGCGGCCGTGCGCCGCTACCAGGAGCTGTTCCTTACCCATTGACGCCCAGAATCGACAGCGAGATGACTTCCACATCAGTCGGCGCGCTCCACCCGCGCTATACCCACCGCTACCTGATTCTCGGCATCTGCTGCATGAGCCTGCTCGTCGTCTCGATGGACTCGATGGCCGTCAACGTGGCGCTGCCTTCGATTCGCCGGGACTTCGGGTCTTCCGTGTCCGGGCTGCAGTGGACCATCGACGCGTACACCCTGGTTCTCGCGAGCTTCCTGATCCTGTCCGGCTCGACGGCCGACCGCATCGGGCGGCGCAGCACCTTCCAGCTCGGCCTCGCGATCTTCACCCTCGGCTCACTGCTCTGCAGTGTGGCACCCGGGGTGGGCTGGCTGGTGGCATTCCGCATTCTGCAGGCGCTCGGCGGCTCCATGTTGAACCCGGTCGCGATGTCGATCATCACGTCCACGTTCGGCGACCCTCGCGAGCGCGCCCGTGCGGTCGGCGTGTGGTCGGCGGTCGTCGGCGTCTCGATGGCGATCGGGCCGCTCGTCGGCGGGGCGCTGACCGACTCGGTCGGGTGGCGAGGCATCTTCTGGATCAACATCCCCATCGGCATCGCCGCGATCGTCCTCACGTTCCTGTTTGTGCCCGAGTCGCGCTCGGGGCGCAGGCGCCGCTTCGACCCGCTCGGCCAGTTCCTCATCGTCGGGATCCTCGCGGGTCTCGTCGCCGCTCTCATCGAGGGACCGGGGCTCGGTTGGACGAACCCGATCACCATCGGGCTGTTCGCGCTGTTCGTGGCCTCACTCGTCGGCTTCATCGTGTGGGAGACCCGCCGCACGGAACCGTTGATCGACCTGCGGTTCTTCCGCAGCATTCCCTTCTCGTCGGCTGTGCTCACGGCTCTCGCGGGCTACGCGTCCAACGGCGCGTTCCTGTTCCTCATCACGCTCTACCTGCAGGACGTGCGGGGCCTGAGCGCGTTCCAGGCGGGCCTGCACACCCTGCCGATGGCCGTCGCGCAGGTGATCATGTCGAACGTCTCGGGCCGCCTGGTGGGGTCTCGCGGCACCCGCCTGCCATTGATGCTGAGCTCCACCGCGCTCGGCGGCGCCGCCCTGATCCTCACCGGCCTGTCACCCGTGACCCCCGTCCTCGTCGTCCTCGCCGTCTTCCTCATCTACGGCGTCGGCCAGGGTCTGCTCAACGCACCGATCACGACGACCGCGGTGTCGGGCATGCCGCGTTCCCAATCGGGGTCGGCGGCAGGCATCACGTCGACCGCCCGCCAGGTCGGAACCTCCCTCGGCGTCGCACTGGCGGGCACCCTCACGGGCATCGGCGCGAAGTCGGAGGTGACCTCCGCGTTCACGCAGCACACGCACCGGATGTGGTGGGCGATGCTCGGCCTGATGGCCGTCATCTTCTTCCTGGCGTGGCTTTCGACATCCGCTGTCGGTCGACGCAGCCGCGAGCAGATCGCACACCTGCTCGACGACGAGACTCACGCGCCGCGAGCGGCCTCGATGACTCGGGCGACGTGGTCGGACGAGAACACGTCCTCGAGCGAGACGCGGGCGCCCGACGCATCCGTCAGCGGCACCCGCCAGTTGGGATACTCGTCGACCGAACCCGGCTGATTCTGGGTGCGCCGGTCGCCCGTGGCATCGGGCAGCGACACGCAGCGCAGCCGCGCCGGGGTCTGCGCGAGGAAGCGGTGCAGCGCGTCGACGATGTCGTCGTCCGACGCGACGGCGCCCAGCATGCCGCGGGAACGGAGCACGTCGAGCCACGACTGTCGCTCAGCGCGCGCGGCCGCGAGTTCTTCGGAGACGGGGCGGGTGAGCAGTCCGAGGCGCTCGCGCAGCTCCACGTGATCGCCCGCGAGGTAGCTCAGGGTCGGCGGCAGGTCATGCGTCGTCACCGAGCCGAGGCACCCCGTGCGCCACGCCTCGGCCGGGAGCGGGGCGCCGTCGCCGCTGTAATCACGCTCGAACCACAGGATCGAGGTGCCGAGCACTCCCCTGCTCGCCAGATAGTCCCGCGTCGACTGCTGCACCACGCCGACGTCCTCACCGACGATCACCGCACCCGCTCGCACGGCCTCGAGGCACAGGATGCCGACGAGCGCCTCATGGTCGTAGCGCACGTACGTGCCGTCGGCAGCTGACCCGCCCGCCGGCACCCACCACAGCCGGAACAGGCCGGCCACGTGATCGATCCGCACGCCGCCCGAGTGCGCGAGCACGCCGGCGACGATCTCGCGGAACGGCTCGTAGGCGGCGTCGGCGAGCGCGTCGGGGTTCCACGGCGGCTGGGACCAGTTCTGCCCGGTCTGGCTGTAGGCGTCCGGCGGCGCACCGACCGTGACGCCGCGCGCGTACACGCTCTGCAGGCGCCAGGCGTCGACGCCGCCCGGATCCACACCCACCGCGAGGTCGTTCAGCACCCCCAGCGCCATGCCATGCCGCCGCGCCGCTGCCTGCGCCTCGTCAAGCTGCTCGCTCGCGAGCCACTGCAGCCAGCGATGGAAGTCGACTCGACGCCGGTTCGCCCGCGCGAAATGGGCGACCTCGAGCGAGCGCGGGTCTCGCAGCTCCGCAGGCCACTCACGCCAGTCGGGCCCGTGCACCTCGGCGAGCGCGCACCAGCGCGCGAAATCGTCGAGGCTGCGCCCGTTGGTACGCTGGAACCACCGGTACGACGCCTTGCGCGCCGGCGTCCGCGGTACGGCGTAGATCTTCTCGAGCGCGGCGCGCTTGGCGCGCCACCCCGCGTCGCGCTCGACCGAGTCGACGGCCGCGACCTCGTCGGCGAGCTCCTCGTGCCACTGGTCGATCTCCTTGCGCACGCGGCGCTTGAGGCGGATGAACTCCGGCACGCGCTCGGGCCGCAGGTACATCGGATTCGTGAACCGCCGGGTGGTCGGCAGATACGGCGAGGGTGTCATCGGCTCGGTCGGCGCGACGGCGTGCATGGGGTTCGCGAGCACGAAGTCCGCGCCGTGCTCCGTGGCGGACCAGACGGCGAGATCGGCGAGATCGCTCAGGTCACCGACCGCCCACGACCCTTCCGACTGCACCGAGTAGAGCTGCACCGCGAAGCCCCACCCCGGCGTCTCGCGCAGATGGCCGGGCAGTTCGAGCTGCGCGGGCGTGACGACGAGCCGCATGTCGGCGTCGCGGTCACCCGAGCTGGCGCGCACGAGGTGATAGCCGAGGGGCAGATCGGCGGGGATCTCGACGGATGCCTCGCCGACGAGCTCTCCGTCGATCTCCTGCGCAGGATTCCAGTTGTCGACCTGTGTGAGCCGGCGCGCGGGGCCGCCGGTCTCCAGCTCCACCCACGCCTCGAGGGGCGCGCCGTCGGGCACGTGAACGTCGATGCGGGCACTGTGCCCCGCGATGACCACGCGCACCGGCGGCAGCATGCGACGCCACGGGGCGAGTCGGCGGTCTTCGATCGCAGCGGCCGGGTCCGATGCATCCGCCCCCATCGCGCTGAGGATCGCGCTCAGCGTCGCGTCGGGCACGTCGACGTGCTTGCCCTGCCAGTTCGTGTATTCGGTCGCCACGCCGTAGGCGGCGGCAAGCTGCGCGAGCACCGGGTCCGTCACACCAGAATCATGTCAGCGGGAGCCGTCCGTGCGACAGGTCTTGCGGGCACGTAGCGTAAGCCACGTCATGAAGAGCAATTCCGAGCACAGGCGCGTGCGCCGCACGCCGATGACCCTCGACGAGGCGCTGCAGATCGAGCAGCAGCTCGCCCGGGGCACCCTCGACATGAGCCTGCCCGGAACGCAAGAGCTCGTCGACGAGGCCAGGCGGGTGCACCTGAGCGCCGAGCTCTGGGGCGAGAAGCGCACGGATCAGAAGCGGCGTCAGCTGCGCATCGTCCTCTGGGCGGGTGCGGGGCTCGTGACGCTGTACATTCTGGGGCTCGTCGCCATGCTCGCGTTCTCCCGCTAGCCCGGGCCCTTCCGCCACTTAGTGGTGGAAGCTCGGCCGCATAGCGGTGGAAGCTCCGCCACTTAGTGGTGGAACCCCGCCTTGGCGACGGGCGCGGGCGGCGGCGCATCGAGACTGTCGAGATAGTCGACCGCCTTGCGGATGTCTGCGAGCAGATCCCTCGCGAGGTTGCGCCCGAGCCCGTTGCGCACGACGATGCGCTGGACCGTCACGGTGTCGAGATCGGCGGGCATCGGGTAGGCCGGCACGAGCCATCCGTGCGCGCGCAAGCGGTCGGAAAGGTCATCGAGGTCCCACTTGCGCTCCGGATCGGGGCGCAGCGCCCAGGCGAAGACGGGAATGTCGCTGCCGTCGCTCCACAGCTCGAACGGGCCCATCTTGGCGATCTCGCCGGAAAGGTACATCGCCACGTCGCGCGTCGCGGACTGCACGGCGGTGTAGCCGGCGCGCCCGAGCCTGAGGAACGTGTAGTACTGCAACAGCACTTGGGCGCCGGGCCGCGAGAAGTTCAACGCGAAGGTCGGCATGTCACCGCCGAGGTAGCTGACCCGGAACACCAGTTCCTCGGGCAATTCGGCCGCGGTGCGCCACAGCACCCAGCCGAGCCCCGGGTACACGAGCCCGTACTTGTGAGCCGACGTGTTGATCGACGAGACGCGAGGCAGCCGGAAATCCCACTCCAGCTCGGGCTGCAGGAACGGGGCGATCATGCCGCCGGATGCGCCGTCGACGTGGATCCGCACGTCGAGCCCGGTGCTCGCCTCGATCGCGTCAAGCGCGGCCGCGATCTGCGCGACCGGCTCGTAGGCGCCGGTGTAGGTCACTCCCATGATGGCGACCACGCCGATCGTGTTCTCATCGACGTAGTCCTCGAGCCGGTGCCCGTCGAGAACGCGGTGCTCGTTCGTGACCGGCACGTAGCGCGCCTCGACCTCGAAGTAATTGCAGAACTTCTCCCAGCACACCTGCACGGCGGAGCTCATCACGAGGTTCGGCTTCTCGGTCGACTTCCCCGCCGCGCGTCGCGCCTGCTGCCAGCGCCGCTTGAAGGCGAGGCCGGCGAGCATGCACGCCTCCGACGACCCGATGGTCGAGGTGCCGATCGCGTGTGCCGGGTCAGGTTCGTGCCACAGCTCGGCGAGCATCCGCCAGCACCGCTCTTCGATCGCGGCGGTCTGCGGGTACTCGTCCTTGTCGATCATGTTCTTGTCGACGGTCTCGGCGTACAGCCGGTTCGCCTCGGGCTCCATCCAGGTGCCGACGAACGTCGCGAGATTGAGGCGCGCGTTGCCGTCGAGCATCGCCTCGTCGTGGACGATCTGATACGCCGTCTCCGGCAGCATCTCGTCGTCAGGAAGGCTGAACAGCGGCACCTCGGCGGACTCCCCCGGCCGTGCGAAGAGCGGATTCAGATCGACGCTGTCGCCGCGCAGGCCCCGGCGGTTCGAAGAAGGTCGTTCAGACACGCGGTCAGCCTAGGCCGCCCGGGCGGCCGTCTCGCGCGCGTCCCAGTGTTTTCCCCCGGCGGGGCACGTAAAGTTCCCTGCGTGACCAGGTCCCGATCCCGCGGCGCCCGCGCTGCCGCCGCCCTGCTCGTGCCGCTCGGCGTGGCCGTGCTCGCGGGGTGCTCCGGTTCGGCGAAGCCGCTGGCACACGCGGCACCTGTGGCATCCGCCGCTGCGTCGACTTCCGCTCCGACGTCGCCCAACCCGTCAACCACCCCGCCAACCGCGACGCCGACACCGACCCCGACCACAACCTCGGCGCCGGTCTCGGCAGCCCAGCAGCGCCAGGTGACATACGCCCTCACGTACTGGAAGAACTACAACTCCTCGGTCTACGGCAACGACAACCCGAACGGCGGCGACTGCGCGAACTTCGTGAGCCAGACGCTGATCCAGCGCGGCTGGAAGATGAATGCGACCTGGTACAACCACGGACAGGGCGCGATGAGCCCGGCGTGGGCGTACGTGCCGGCGATGCTCGACTACTTCCAGGCGAACCAGGCGGCTCTCGGGCTCCAGCAGCTCGGCATGGACGACCGCACGAAGTACGCCGTCGGCGATGTGGTGATGTTCTGGTGGAAGAACGCCGACGGCAGCTACGACTCAGGGCCTGACCACGTGCAGGTGATCGACCGCATCACGACGACGAACGGCCACATCTCGGTCGAGATGGCGAGCCACAACGACGACTTCGACTACCGCGACCTCGACCACGAGATCACCGTTGAGCACCCCGGGGCGAAGTTCCTCGTGTGGCATCTGACTCGGGATACGAACTAGCGCCGTCGTTGGCGGTTCGGTCGCCGGCAGCGTCTGCGCTATCGGATGTCTCCCCGCCAGCGCCTTCAGCGGCAGTCCCCTCGCCGACAGCGCGCGCTCGATCCGGGTGGTAGACCCAGGCGCGGTACAGCAGGAAGCGCACCACGGCGCCTACCGCAGCGCCGATGAGGTTGCCCGAGATGTTGTCGGCGAGCAGTGAGCGGAAGCCGAGCACGTAGTGGGAGACGAACAGGATGATCAGGTTCGCCGCATACCCGGCGCCCGCGACCAGCACGAACTCGACGAACTCACGGCCGGCGTCGGCACGGAGGTTGCGCCGGAACGTCCAGTACCGCGTGCCGAGCCACGCGGCGACCGTCGCGAGTGCCACGCCGAGCGTCTTGGCGACGAGCGGCTCGCTGAAGAATCCGGCGGGCGAGACCCGCAGCACGTTGAACAGTGCAACGTCGAGCACGTAGCAGACGCCGCCGACCATGCCGAAGCGCACGGCGTCGCCAACCAGCTGCATGAGCTTCGACGGCTTGTGCGGCATATCAACAATGGTGCGCCACTCCGCTATGAGTTTCAGCTAAGAATTGGCAAAGACGCCCGCTGGGCAGCATCCCGCAGGAATCCGGCGTACCCGCCCGGCGACCGTCCGATCGGTCGCCCTGAGGTCAGCACCGGGATGTCGTAGGCGCTCGTCACCCGCGCACCGTCGCTGCGCAACGCCTCGACGAGACGCGCGTCCTCGTGCTCCCGCACCGCCGGGAAGCCGCCGACGGCCAGGTAGCGGCTGGCTCGCACACCGATGTTCGCGCCGTACACGGGTGCGCCGCTCGTCGCTGCGTGTGCGAGCGGCGTGCCCCGCAGCTGCGCGGGAAGGTCTCTCTCATCGGGCGCGACGGTTCCGAGCACGACGTCCCAGCCGTCGTCCGCGAACTCCAGCTGCGCGGTGAGCCAGTTCTCGGGCACCTCGGAGTCGCCGTCCGTGTTCGCAAGCCACACACGCTCGCTCCGCGCGCGGCCGAGCACCCCCAGTGCCGCATCAACGCCGCTTGCCCGCGCCCGCCCGACCCCGACGGAGTCCAGCGTCAGGACCCCGACGGGCCAGCGCGCCGCGATCCGCGCCGAACCGTCCGTGCACCCGTCCAACGCGATGACGACGTGGGACTCGATGGTGCCCGGCAGCGCGCCCAACGCGCGGACGATCGCGGCGAGACTGCGATCGAGGCGATCCTCCTCATCGCGCACCGGAACGACGACGGCGACCGCCTCGATGACCGCGGAGCGGGAGCTCCGCATCACGCCAGACCCGTGTCCTCGGCGACGGAGGTGCCCGTGCGCGTGAACACCTCCAGCAGGAAGTCCTTCTCGTCATGCAGCACAGTGCGCACCAGCTCGGATCGTGCCCGCAACGCCTCGTGCACCTCGTCGCCCGAGAGCGGGTACTCGGCGACCGCATGACGCCAGTGGCAGGCGAGCAGCGCCCCGTCGGGAGCGAGTGCGGAAAGCATCCGCTCGATGCCCGCATTCAGCTCGTCCCCCCAGTAGTAGCCGACCTCCGACAGCACGATCAGGTCGAATTCACCGGGCGGCCACGCGCGCGGCGTCGCGTACCGGCCGAACGTGACGTTCGGCTCGGTCACGCGCTGGCGGGCCCGCTCGAGCGGCGTCTCGGCGATGTCGATGGCGAGCAGGCTGTCGGTGCGGGCCGCGAGCGCGGCGGTGAGGATGCCTGTCGCGCACCCGACCTCGAGCGTGCTGCGGAACGCGAGACGCGGCAACGCGGCAAGAGTGATCGCGCGCTTGCGCTCTTCGTACCAGCGGGTCTCGAACCCCCAAGGGTCCGTGTTGCCGTCGTAGAAGTCCTCGAAGAACTCCGCCGACATCGGGCCGCTGTGCTCCACGTAGACCTCTTCTCTGCGTTGGAAGTGCTGCTGAATCGCCGGGCCGAGCATCACTTCGTCTCCCGGCGCCTCCGAGAGCGGCTGCGTCTGGCTCGGGTACGCGTCCATCGCCGCCTGCTTCTGGGCGAGCAGGGCGTCGTCAGCGTGCAGGGCGCTGAACCGCGACCACGGAACCTCGGGCGACTCTGGCGTCGCCCAGTGCCACAGCCAGATCGGGTATTCGATGAGGCGCAGGCCGTGCTCGCGGGCGAGCTCGTGACCGAGTGCCCCGGCCGCGTCGTGGTCGCCATGGCCGTCGGCGCACCACGGAGTGACCAGGATCGGGGGCACGCCGCCGGCGATGATCTCCTCGAGGCGTGCTCGCAGCTCGCGTCGTGCCCCGGCCAGACCTGCATCGGGGAGCCCCAGCGTGTGCAAACGTGCCGTCGGCGCCAGCGCCGCAACCGCGTCGCGCACCTCGACCCGGCGCCGGGCGCGCAGCTGCTCGGGAGTGTGCGTCGGCGACTGCGGGTGCGAGCCCTCGCCGTCGGTCGCGATCACGACGTCGATCGACCACCCGCGCCGCCCGGCGAGCGCAATCAGCGCCCCGGCACCGAGACTCTCGTCGTCGGGGTGCGCTGCGACAACAAGCAAGCGCCCCGCGCCGGGGAGTTCCAGCTCGGGCAGTGCCGCCCAGCCGGGCGCGGCGAGCCACGCCTCTTCCGAGGTGCTGTCGTCGAGATGGGTGAAGGTCACCACGGCTGAGCCCCTGACTCGAGGATGGCGCGGCCGAGCGCCGCCTCGTCCCGCTCGGCGTGATGCTGGCGAACGTAGAGCTGAAGGTCGGCCACGCGGGCCGCATGATCCGCGTCGAGCGCGAGGGGCGCGGGGCCGAGTGCGTGCCCGACCCGCTCGAGCACCAGCTCGACGGCGGACGCCACGGTGTTCCGGGTGCGCAGCATCAGCACCGCCCAGTCGGGCTCGGTGCCCTGGCCGCGACGGTCGATCAGCTCTGCGGCGGTCGTGAGCGCCGCCCGCGCCGAGGACAGCGCGCCGTCGACCGCCCCGAGGTGCGCAAGCCCGAGCTGGTCGGGCTCACGGGTGCGGGCAGCGCGGATCAAGGCGCGCGCGACACCGATGGCGCCCCCGAGCCAGCACGCGGCCACTCCGATGCCGCCCCAGAAGAACCCGGGCCGCGCGAGGTACCAGCCGGCACCGCCGACCGGAACGGCGCGCACCCCCTCGAACCGCACGGGCGCGCTGACCACCTGGGTGAGGCCGCGCGGCGCCCAGGGGCCCGCCTCGGCGGTCACGCCCGGATCCCGCAGGGCGACGGCGAAGAGGCGCCGGTCGCCGCCGGGCACGGATGCCGTGACAAGAGCGTGGGTGAGCTCACCCGCGAGCGAGCACCATGGCTTGGTTCCGTTCAGCCACCAGTTCTCTGCGGCGTCCTCGGTCGCGTCGAGGGCGAAGCCCTTCCCCTCTGCGGCGAAGACCCCCCACGTGCTGTCGGCGTCTGCGCCGATCGCACCGAGGTCGAGCGGCGCGGGCAGCTGACTCAGGATCGCGAGCGCGTCGAGATGAGGCTCCATCACGCGCGCCGCGGCGACGTCGATCGCCGCCGCCTCCACGAAGAACTCCCACAGCTGCAGCGAGCTGCCGGTTCCCGGCGCAGGGGCCCAGCGCCCGACATCCGTCGCCCACTCAAGCGCAGGCCGTACTGCGCCGCGCACCGCCGAGAGCCGGGCGAGGGCCTGCTGCGCATCGCGCGACAGGCCCTCGCCGGACTCGAGAACGCCAGCGCTCACGCCGACGGGGTCCGGTTCTCGGCGCTGACCATCCACGAGAACTTCTCGAGCCCCGCGATGATCGCGTGCAGCAGGTCGGCGCTGGTCGGGTCCTCATCATCGACTTCGTCGTGCACCTCGCGGACCGTGGCGACGGCGGCGTCGAGGCGGGCGGTGATGAGGTCGACGGTCTCGGCCGTGTCGATCTCGCCGTTCGGGTACGGCGGCAGCGACGTCTCCTTGACGACGGTCGCAGTGCGGCCGTCCGGCGAGGCATGCAGGGCCCGCAGGCGCTCGGCGACATCGTCGCTGAACTCACGGGCGGCGTCGATGATCTCATCGAGCTGCAGGTGCAGGTCGCGGAAGTTCTTCCCCACCACGTTCCAGTGCGCCTGCTTGCCCTGCAGGTGCAACTCGATCAGGTCGATCAGAACGCGCTGCAGGTCACCGATCAGCTGGGCGGACGCCTGAAAGCCCTTCTCGGCGTTCTCCTCACGCACACTGTGCGGGCCTACGCTCGACGCGGCTCGCGTGCTGCTTGCCTTCGACTCCGTGCTCTTCGACGACGTAGCGGTAGCCATCTGCTTTCCCTTCGTTGGTCTGTCCACGTTCTTCCCGCGCGTTTCGCAGTACCCCGTGAACCCTCTTCAGCATTCCCTGTCGGAACGAGGGCCGACACCCCCTTGATTCGGCGTCGGAAAGTCCGGCATGCGGGCCGCCGGGCGCCCCGGCCAGCCACGGCCGGACGGGACACGACGCGACGACCGGTCTCATCGCCGCCCGCGCACCGCTCCGGCTCCCGCGCCGAGCAGGGTGATCGCCGCGGCGCCGAGTCCCAGCCCGATCGCGGCGGCCGTGGCACGGTGCGTGATCGCCCACGTCTGAGGCGATGTCCCGTGCGCCCTGTCGTCGAAGATGCCGTGCGCCCCGTGGTCGCCAGGGACGGGCTCGTAGAGGTTTGCGGGAAGCATCCGTTCGTGCTTGTCGGCGGCCTGCTGACCCGAATAGCCGGTCTTCGCCAGGTACCAGTCCGCGACGCGCGTCGACAGCCGGTTCCCGACGATCGTCACAACGGTCATCTCGCCGACCCAGGTGCGGCGGCGCGGATGCTCGGCGACGTGCGCCACGGCGCGCGCGCCGACCTCGGGCTGGTAGATGGGCGGTACCGGCTGCGGGTGATGCTGCAGCGCGCTCTTGACCCAGTTGAACTGGATGGTGTTGAGGGCGGGCATGTCGACCTCGGAGAGCAGAACCCGGCTGTGGTTGTGAAGGAGCTCCGTCAGGACCGACTCGGTGAAGCCCTTGATCGCGTGTTTGGAGGCACAATACGCGGCCTGCAGCGGGATGCCCCGGTGGGCGAGCGCCGAGCCGACCTGGATCACGTGCCCGCGATCCCGCGGGACCATGCGGCGCAGCGCCGCGCGGGTGCCGTTGACGAAGCCCAGGTAGTCAACCCGCGTGGCACGCTCGAAATCGTCGGGATCGGTAGTGAGGAACTCGCCGAAGACACCGGTCATCGCGTCGTTCACCCACAGCTCGATCGGGCCGAGCTCCTCCTCGACGCGGTCGGCCGCGGCTTCCACGGCCCGATGGTCGCTCACGTCGGTGGGAACAGACATCCCTCGTCTGCCGAGTGCCGTCACCTCGGCCACCGCACCCGCCAGGCCGTCCTCGCCGCGCGCCAGAACCGCGACGTCCCACCCGCGCCTCGCGAGTTCGACCACAATGGCGCGGCCGAGACCCGCCGAGCCGCCCGTCACGACGGCGACACCCTTCGAACCGTATGCAGCAGCCAACTCGTTCTCCTCTTCTGGTTGCCGAATGAACTTCGGCGACGACGGAAACCACCTAAGTCAGTCCCCACCGCAAGGAGTTCCCATGAGCCGCGTTCGCATCGAGCCCACATCCCTCGAACTCGCCCGCACCATGACGGGCCTCGTCAACCTCTTCCAGCCGGAACGACGGCCGATCGCCCGCCGCGGCCTGCGCATCGCCGGCGCGCGCCATGTCGTGCAGGCAGCGGTCACTCTCGCCGCGCCCGAACTGCGCGTGGTCGGATTCCTCGTCGACGGGCTCCACGCCGTCTCCATGCTCGGCGTGGCGCTCACCTCGAAGCGGCTGCGTCGCCCCGCCGTCACCCAGGCGGCTCTTGCAGCCGCCTTCGCCGCCGCCGAATTCTGGACGCTGCAGGACGAACCCGTGCCGGTTCTCGCCCGCGCCCGCCGCCCGCGGAGACGCTTTCGCTCAGGGAAAGCTACCTTTAGGGGGTGACTGGTGAGGAAGAACCGCAGACCGAGGCCCACGAGACCCGGGAAGCGACACTGACGTTCGGCGACCTCGGGCTCAGCGACGCCGTGCTCAAGGGGCTGAAAGACGTCGGCTACGAGACCCCGTCGGCGATTCAGGCGGCGACGATCCCGCTGCTGCTGGAAGGGCGCGATGTCGTCGGCCTCGCGCAGACCGGCACGGGCAAGACGGCCGCGTTCGCACTGCCGGTGCTCTCCCGCCTCGACGTCTCGCAGAAGAATCCCCAGGCCCTCGTGCTCTCCCCCACACGCGAGCTCGCCCTGCAGGTCTGCGAGGCATTCGAGAGCTACGCGTCGCATCTGCGCGGCGTCCACGTGCTGCCCGTCTACGGCGGCCAGGGCTACGGCGTGCAGCTGTCGGCGCTGCGCCGGGGCGTGCACGTCGTCGTCGGCACCCCCGGTCGCATCATGGACCACCTCGACAAGGGCACCCTCGACCTGTCCGAGCTCAAGTACCTCGTGCTCGACGAGGCCGACGAGATGCTCAAGATGGGCTTCGCCGAAGATGTCGAGACGATCCTCGCCGAGACGCCCGACGAGAAGCAGGTCGCCCTGTTCTCGGCGACCATGCCGGCAAGCATCCGCCGCATCTCGAAGCAGTACCTGCGCGACCCGCAAGAGATCACGGTCAAGACCAAGACCACGACCTCGGCCAACACCACGCAGCGGTACCTCGTCGTGTCCTACCCGCAGAAGGTCGACGCGCTCACTCGCATTCTCGAGGTCGAGAACTTCGAGGGCATGATCGTGTTCGTCCGCACGAAGAACGAGACCGAGACCCTTGCCGAGAAGCTGCGCGCTCGCGGCTACACGGCGGCGGCGATCAACGGCGACGTGCAGCAGGCCCAGCGCGAGCGCACTGTCGAGCAGCTCAAGTCGGGGAAGCTCGACATCCTGGTGGCGACCGATGTCGCTGCCCGCGGCCTCGACGTCGAGCGCATCAGCCACGTGGTCAACTACGACCTGCCGATCGACACCGAGTCGTACGTGCACCGCATCGGCCGCACGGGCCGCGCCGGCCGCAGCGGCGCGGCGATCAGCTTCGTCACCCCGCGCGAGCGACGGATGCTCTCCGCCATCGAGAAGGCGACGCGCCAGCCCGTCACGCAGATGCAGCTGCCCACCGTCGAAGACATCAACTCGACGCGCCTCACCCGCTTCGACGACGCCATCACGGCGGCGCTCGAGCAGCAGGACCGCCTCTCCGACTTCCGCGACATCGTCGCGCACTACGTCGAGCATCACGACGTGCCCGAGGTCGACGTCGCGGCCGCCCTGGCCCTCGTCGCTCAGGGCGACGAGCCGCTCCTGCTCTCCGCTGACGACGTGCTGGCGTTGCCGCGCGAGCGCGAGGACCGTCGCGGCGACCGCGGCGGGGCGGGCGACCGGCGGGAGCGCGGCGGCGCAGGCGAGCGTGACCGGGGCGGTGCCGGCGGCCGCAGTGCGCGCGGCGAGCGCTCCCGCAGCGGCCCCCTGGCGCCCTACCGCATCGAGGTCGGCCGCCGCCAGCACGTCGAGCCGCGCCAGATCGTCGGCGCGCTCGCCAACGAAGGCGGCCTGAGCCGCGACGACTTCGGTGCCATCAAGATCTTCCCCGACTTCTCGATCGTCGAGTTGCCGGCTGAGCTCGGCAGCGACACGCTCAACCGGCTCGGGGGCACGCGCATCAGCGGCCAGCTGATCGAGCTGAAGCCCGATCGCGGGCGCAAGGCGCGCGCGCCGCGTCACAGCTGAGCGGCGGCTGCGGCGGCGGCGCGAGTCATGCGGTGGGGTCGGGCGTGAGCGGATGCCTGATCGCGGGTACCGCACGATCATGACCGACAAGCAGCACGACGACAACACCTCGAGCAACGACGAGACGAAGCAGAACACTCAGGGCGTGCCGAGCGGTGAGGCGAACTCCGAGGAAGCCGACACGGCCTCGGGCGGCGCGCCCGACGATTCGGGCGACCAGGCCTGACTGACGGCGCCCGGCACTCCCGGCGGCACGCCGGATCGTCGCGTTGCCTCTCCCGGCGGCACACCGGGCCGTGGTACTACGGGAGCATGATCGTCTGGTTCGGGGCTCACCGTGGCTGAGCAGTCGACGCGTTACGTCCGCCCCGGCGCGTTCACGAATCGCGTGTTCAACCCCTTCATGGGCTGGCTGGTGCGGCGCGGCCTCCCGCTCAAGGGCGCCGTGATCCTCGAAGTGACCGGCCGCAAGTCCGGCGAGCCCCGAACCACGCCCGTCAATCCGCTGCCTCTGAACGGAGAGCAGTACTTGCTTTCGCCGCGCGGTGTGACGGAGTGGGTCCGCAACGTCCGCGTCTCGGGGCAGGCCGCGTTGATCACGAGGGGCGGACGGCAAGCGATCGACGTGGTCGAGGTGCCCGACGAGCACAAGATCCCGATCATCCGCGCCTACCTGAAGGCGTGGGCGTGGGAGGTCGGGGCCTTCTTTGAAGGCCTCAGCGTGAAGTCGAGCGACGCCGAGATCGCGGCGGTCGCCTCAAGCTTCCCCGTCTTCCGTGTCGCGCCGCGCGGCGGGCGGAGTTGACGGAGGCGGTCCCGCGCGGCGAGGCGCCCGGACGCGTCGCCGGCGGCCGCGGCGAATACGTGGCAGACGCCGTGCTCTTCGACATGGATGGCACGCTCGTCGACTCCACCGCGATCGTCGAGGCCGCCTGGGGCCGCTTCGCTGACCGGTTCGGCCTGAATGTCGAAACGATCCTCGCCTATTCGCATGGCCGCCAGACCCTGGATACCGCGTGCGCGTTCGCCCCCGAGGGCGCCGATCCCGATGAAGCCGCGGCCGACCTGCACGAGTGGGAACTCGTGCACACCGAGGGAATCATCGAAGTGCACGGGGCCGCGGCACTCGTGCGTGCGCTCCGAGGTGCCCGCGTCGCGGTCGTGACCTCGGCGCCCCGAGATCTCGCGGTGCTCCGACTGCGGGCAGCCGGCATCGACGTGCCCGACGTGCTCGTCTGCGCCGAAGACGTCACAGCGGGCAAGCCGGACCCGGCGGGTTATCTGCTCGCCGCCTCGGCCCTCGGGGTGACCGCCGACCGGTGCATCGTCTTCGAGGACGCGGACGCAGGCATCCGTGCCGCACTCGCCTCAGGCGCGCAGACGATCGTCGTCGGCGATGTGCATTCCGAAGCCACCCGCCCGCTCGACCGGGTTCGCGACTTCAGCGCGATCAGCGTCGGCCTCGACGCCGACGGGACCGTGCGCCTGCGCCTGTGACCTGATCGGTGCCGGCATCCGCATGCGTGAGGCGCGCGATCGCCGTTCCAGTGCTCGAATTGCGCACGACCGCCGGGCGCGTCTCGTAGCGTTGAACACATGTCTCTTGAGAGCGTCAGACAGCACTTGAAAGCGTTCGGCCGAGACGGCGACATCCTCGAATTCGCGACCTCGAGCGCGACCGTCGACGAGGCCGCCGCGGCGATCGGCGTTCCGCCGGAGGAGATCGCGAAGACCCTGTCGGTCTACTCGGCCGACGGCGGCTCCGCGGTCCTGATCGTCGTCGCAGGCGACGCGAAGCTCTCGAGCGGAAAGTTCAAGCGCCGATTCGGGCACAAGCCGCGCTTCCTGGCGGCCGATGATGTCGAACCACTGACCAGCCACCCCGTGGGCGGAGTATGCCCGTTCGGGGTGCCCGAGGGCACCGCGGTCTGGCTCGACGAATCGTTGCGTCGTTTCGCTCGCGTGTACCCGGCGGCCGGCAGCCGCAGCTCTGCGATCGGCGTCGACATCACCGAGCTCGAGTCGCTGACCGGCGCCGCCGGCTGGGTAGACCTGTCGCAGGACACCGAAACGGCCGTGTAGTCAGATTCCCCGTGCGCTGATCGGCAGCTGCCAGCCCAAGGTCGCGAAAACCCACCATCTGATGTTCGCGCCGGAGGTTGAAATCGGGGCAGAGGTAGAATTGCTGCATCGGAGTAGAAACGCCCTCGGCGGCCCGGTCCGGGTCGTAGGCGCGAGTACACGCGGCATCAAGTGATCCGCCACTTCTTCACGTCGAAGGAGTGGCCATGCAATCCCGTATTCGCCCGCGCCCGGGCTCACGCGCCCTGCTCGGAGCATCCGATTCGCCCCAGACCCTGAGCGAGGCGTGGCCTGCGCTCGCCGGGCTGTCGGCCGTGTTCCTGTTCGAGATGCTCGACAACTCGATACTGAACGTCGCGCTGCCGACGATCGGCCGCGATCTCTCCGCCTCCACGATCTCGCTGCAGTGGGTCAGCGGTGCGTACTCGGTGCTGTTCGGCGGCCTCATGCTCGCTTTCGCGGCGCTGGCCGACCGGGTGGGGCGGCGCAGAGTCATGCTCGTGGGGCTCGTGTTCCTCGGCATCGCGAGCCTCGCGACGCTGCTCGTCCAGAACGTGTGGGAACTGATCGCGGTGCGCGCGCTCATGGGCACTGCCGCCGCGATGACCACGCCGGGCTCCAACGCGCTCGCGTTCCGGCTCTTTCCCGGCGATCAGCTGCGCGTGCGCGCGATGACGCTCATTTCCACGGTCGGGGTCGTGGGGCTCGCGATCGGCCCGACCGTCGGCGGATTCGTGCTCTCGTTCGCTCCGTGGCAGACGCTGCTGCTCATCAACGTGCCGATCGCCGCACTGGCGTTCATCGGCATCCGCATGGGTGTGCCGGCCGACGATCGCGCCGGGCTGCACCGCGACCCGATCGACCTCGCGGGCGCCTTCCTCGGCACCGCCGCCATCGTGCTCGCGCTGCTCTCCCCGACCCTCTTCGTCGATGCCGATGCGCCTGCTGCACTGCCATGGATCGCCGCCGCGGCGGCGGTTGCGGCGGGTGCGGGCTTCGTCCTGCGAGAGCGGAGCGCCAGGCATCCGCTGCTCGACCTGCCGCTCATCGCCCGGCCACTCGTATCGAGCGGTCTGGCACTGAAGGCCGCCACGGGCCTGGCGACGGCCGGACTCAGCTATCTCGTCACCCTGCACCTGCAGTTCGATCTCGGGTGGACTCCCGTGGAAGCGGCACTCGGCATGCTGCCTCAGGTCGTCGTCCTGCTCGCGGGAGGGTCGCTCGTGAGTCCGCTCATCACGAGGCTCGGACTCACCACCGCCGCATGGCTCAGCGCCATTGCCGTCGTCAGCGGCCTCGCCGTCTACACGGCCCTCAGCGAGTTCGGTTACGTCTGGATCGCACTCGCACTCGCCCTCGTCGCGGCCGGAATGCGCGTCGTCGGCGTGGCCGCAGGGACCAACGTGATGCGCGGGCTGCCCGCCGACCGCACGACCGTCGGAGCCGCCCTCGTCGACACCGCCAGCGAAGTCACGACCGGCGTCGGCGTCGCCATCGCCGGCACGATCCTCGCGCTGATGTTCAGCGGGACCATCACTGCCGGCGACTGGACGGCGCACCAGACGATCGAGTTCCGTAACGGTGTCACCTATGCCGGCCTCGCGTTGACCGTGCTGTCGGCCCTGCTCGTCGGGTGGGGCGTGGCGCGCGGCGCCCGGCCGGCCGTGGCGCCCCGGTGACGTCTGGGTAGGACAAACTGTCCCACAGACTTCCGCTGCCTTCCCCGCACTGTTGATAACGCACCCGCGAAGGGGTGCGTTGCGAGAAGAGGACAAGATGACAGCGAAGACGTGGCTTATCACGGGTGCGGGACGGGGCTTCGGCCACGAGATCGCGCGGGCGGCCCTCGAGGCCGGCGATCAGGTGATCGCGACAGCCCGAAACCCGGAGCAGATCGAGGCGGCACTGCCGGGGCACGAGGATCACCTGCTTGCCGTGCGATTGGATGTCACCGACAGCGTCTCCGCCGCAGACGCCGCTCAGGCCGGACTCGAGCGCTTCGGTCGGATCGATGTGCTCGTGAACAATGCCGGCTACGGTCAGGCCGGTGCATTCGAGGAGCTCACGCCGCAGCTCATCGACCGGCAGTTCCAGACGAACGTATTCGGCACGTTCAACGTGACACGCGCGGTGCTTCCCGCGATGCGCGCCCAACGATCCGGCCACATCCTCAACATCTCGTCGCTGCTCGGAGTCGTCGGAACCGATTGGTGGTCGGTGTACTGCGCGACCAAGTTCGCCGTCGCCGGCTGGTCCGAAGCGCTCAGCAAGGAACTGGGCTCCTTCGGCATCCGCGTAACCTCAGTGCACCCCGGCCAGTTCAGCACCGACTTCCTCGACCCGAGCTCGCTCGGAATGACGGACTTGCGCATCGATGACTACCGTTCACTTGATGCTGAGCGTCGCGATTTCGTCAGCGGCCGAAATCACGACCAGCCGGGCGACCCGCAGAAGTTCGCCGCCGCGATCCTGACACTCGCATCCCTCGAGCAGCCGCCCGTCCGCTGGGCAGCGGGCAGCGACGCGCTCGCATCCTTCCAGGGGCGCGCGGCCCAACTGCAGGACAGCGCCGCGCAATGGCACGAGCTGTCGAGCTCGACCGACTCCGCGGCTCAGACGAAGTAGTGGCCCGCTTCGATGTCGTCGAGGAGGCTGACGTGCGTCGGCGCCCACCCGAGGAGTTCCTGGGTCAGCGTGCTCGAGGCGGGCATGTCAGTGGCGAGAAGGGCTCCAAGAGGCATCCCGAACTCGTCGGCTGAGCGTGACTGCACGGGCACTCCGACACCGCGTCCGATCACTTCGGCGATGTCACGGAACGCAACGCCCTCGTCCCCCACCGCGTGCAGCACCGAGCCGCCGGGAGCCCGCTCGACAGCGATCCGGTACAGGCTCGCCGCGTCCTTCACGTGCACAGCCGGCCAACGATTCATGCCGTCGCCGACATAGGCCGACACGCCGCTCGCCCTCGCGCGCGAGATGAGCTGTGGGATGAACCCGTGATGCTCACCTTCCCCGTGCACGGATCGCGGGATCATGACGAGGGCCGCTCGAACTCCGCGATCGGCAGCCGCAAGGACCGTCTGCATGTTCCGGATCCGCGCCGCGATAGGGCCTTCCGCCACGAGTTCGTCCCGCTCGGTGGCCGGGCG
The DNA here is from genome assembly GCF_042651345.1 of Gryllotalpicola reticulitermitis. Lineage (NCBI taxonomy): Bacteria > Bacillati > Actinomycetota > Actinomycetes > Micrococcales > Microbacteriaceae > Gryllotalpicola > Gryllotalpicola reticulitermitis. Next base: position 48,610 of record NZ_JBHSCN010000003.1, on the reverse strand, counting down.
CCCCGGCACAGTGATCGTCGCGCCGGTGACGAGCAGCGGCTTGTCCGTGCCCTCCAGCGCGCTGGTGAAGACATCGATTGCGGCGGCGTCCGCCGGTGCGCCGCCGATCTGGCCGAGCTCGTGGGCGTAGGCGAGGTGGATGACGCCATCGCTCTCGTGCGCGGCGCGCCGCAGCACATCGAGGTCCTCGAGGCTGCCGCGCCTCGCCTCGGCGCCCGCGCTCTCGATGGCAGCGGCCGCGGTGTCCGACCGGGCGAGCCCGACCACGTCATGGCCCGCGGTGATGAGTTCTGGAACGACGGAGGACCCGATCCACCCGGACGCGCCGGTGACGAAAATACGCATGTGATGCTCCCCACGATGATGCGACTGCGTTGCATCAAACGTAAGTGATGCGACACAGTCGCGTCAAGCGAGTGCGACGGAGTCGCGTCGTTTATCGTGTGACGATGAGCAGATGGGCGCCGGACGCGCGGGGGCGACTTGAGGATGCCGCGCGCGAGCTGTTCTCCACGCAGGGATACGAGGCGACGACGGTGGCGCAGATCGCGGAGCACGCCGGGCTGAACCGGGCGACCTTCTTCCGGCACTTCGCCGACAAACGCGAGATCCTCTTCGGCCGAGAGGACGAGCTCGCCCCGCTGTTCTCGCAGGCGATCCGAGCTGCGGCACCGGATGCCGACGTTCCGGCCTGCGTGACGACAGCGTTGGAGGCTGCGGACCAGAGGCTCACGACGACGGAGCGCCCCATGGTGGTGCTGCGGCGCAGAATCGCCGACGAGAACCCCGAGGTACGTGAGCGCGGGCTGCTGAAAATAGCCCGGACAAACGCGGCCGTGACCGAAGCGCTCACCGAGCGCGGAATCGAGGACCTCACCGCCCGTCTCGCGGCCGAGATGCTGATCATGGCATTCAGCGTCGGACTGCGCGAATGGGTCGACGCGGCGGCCGACGGCGCGCCATTCTCGCGCTACGCGACGACAGCTTTCAAGGCGATCCGAGAGCGCGCCGGCCGCCTCGGGGACGTGCCAGCCCTGCCGCGGTGACGCGTGGTCAGTTGATGATCTGTCCCCGCTCATCGGAGCGAAGTGCTGTGATCCGCTCCTTCCAGGCGCGAAGCGACTCCGGCGTCTGACGGGTCCACTCGGTGACCTCGCCGAGGACGCGGAGGGGGTCGCGGCTGCGGTACGACCGGGTGGGGTTGCCGGGAAACTTCTTGTCGGTCACGTTCGGGTCGTCTTCGAACTCGCCGACCGGTTCGACGAGATACACCCGCGGCGTCGCATCTCCCCCAGCGAGCTCTGCGGCGATCTCGGCGGCCAGCCCCGCCCCGTCGGGCAATGCCGTGAAGTAGATGTGGTTCATGACGACCTCGGGGCGGTAGTTCGACCGCCGCCCCGCGGTCAGGAGCTCACCGACTCGAAGGTCCGCAATGCTGCCATGGAAGAACGGACCATCATCCAGCGTCGCACTCACCACACGACAGTAACCGAGCACGACGGCACAGGCAGTGTCCGAGCCCAGCGACGGCTGAATCGCCCCGAGACGCGCGGCACCGGGCCGGCTACCAGTCGCCGAGGCGACCGGGCGCGCGCGCCGCGGCATCCGTCGGTTTCACCCGGCCGCTGGCCGCGATCGCGTCGGCGCGGCTGCTCACGCCCATCTTGCGGTACAGCGATCTGAGCTGGGTCTTGATCGTGTTCGGCGAGACGTGCAGAGCGCGCGCGATGTCGGCGACCGTCTCATGCGCTGTCAGGGCGTCGAGCACCCGACGCTCCCCGTCGGTGAGCGCCCGCGAAAGTCCGTTGCCGGAGCTTGCGAACCGCAGACCGGCTGTCGCGCTGTCGAAGTCGTGCGCCGATGCCGGAGCCAGATGGCCGCGGATCAACGGGATGAGAGGCGCCGGCAGCGTGGTGGCCAGACGGCGATAGCCCCGACGGGCGACGGCGTCGGCGATCTGCTCAGCGAGTCGGGACGGGATCTGGCCGGTCTTGAGAGCTTCGACCCGTGCCGTGAGCATGTCCACTTCGGCGCGCTGGATCAGCGGGAGGGCCGCGCGCGTGCTGATGTAGCGCAGGTCTTCTCGAGCCTGCATGTAGTCGCCGTGATGAATGGCCGCCTCGACCGCAGCGAGCCGCGTCATGGGGCCGCGGGACCGCGCGGATTGGATCGCGCGGTCAGCGGCAGCGAGGTCGCCGAGCGCGAGAAGCGCGGTGATCGTTGTCGAGTCGATGACGTCCGCCGAGAACGCTCCCGCCTGTATCGGATGCGTCGCTGCCGCGATGCTCGATTGCTCGATCGCCTCGGCGGGTTCGTGCCGGGCGATGGCCAGTCTCGCTTTGGCGAGCACCTCAAGCGGCCACACCGTCTCGGAGTTGTCGAAGGTGGCGAGGCCGGCTATCCGCTCATCCACGTCGTCCGCGAGTCGCTCCACACTGATCAGCGCGGCGGCGGCGCGTTCGCTGCCGTACGAGGAGCTGGCATATGCTCCGCTCGGTGCGGGCTGTGCCGCCGCCTCGTGCAGGGCCAACTCGGCCTCCGTCAGTGCTCCGCGGATCGCCTGGACGATCGCGATGCGACCGGTCGCGCTGCGCGCCGCGTTCTGGGACCCCGACGCGATCCCGATCTGGCGCGCGATCCCGAACTGGCGCAGAGCTTCCACCGTGTCACCGGCAAGGAGGAACGTCGAAGCGATCTGGTGATGGAACAGCCAGAGCGGCCCGTCGTCGCGCGACATCGCGGCGAAATCGTTCTGCTGAATCCACGCGCGGAGCCGCCGTGCCGCGCTGAGCGCACCCGCCACGTCGCCGCTGACCCGAGTCGCCGTGACCTGGGCCATGATGAGCAGCCCCGCGGCCGCCGGGTCGGAGGCGGCCAGCAGATCATCGAAGTCCGCTGAGGCGAAGGGGCGATCGGTGCGTGCCTCGACGACCCCGATCGGATGCGCGAGCCGCAGCACGGGAAAGCGGTCCAGCAGCGGGCCGGGCAGCGACGCGATCGCCGCCTGAGCCGCGGCGAAATCCCCGTTGTAGAAGTGCCACATGTTGTGCATCAGGATCTCGGCGACGCGCTCGGGCGCCCTGCACGCTACGGCCTCGGCGAGCGCTGCGTCGGCGCCCGTCCCGTTCTGTGCAGCCACGAGTCCTCCTGCCCGCCCAGTGCTGCTCATGTGAACCAGTTCATAACTTAGGCGAGCGGGCAGCTTGCCCGACTACTGATCTGGCACGGCCCGCGATCAGGCGAGTCAATCCGAGGACGATGGCGACCGCAACGGCAACGGCTACGACGTCGCCGATCGCGTGCCAGAGCGGTGCGACGAGCGAGTCGAACACCACACGCGCCGCGGTGGCGGGCACGGCGGCCGGCAGGGCTCGCAGATAGAGGGCACGTCCGATGACGATGACGAGGGCGAGGAGGCCTGTGCCAAGGGCGACGCAGAGGGCCGCGACCGCGCCGGCGCACAGCCGCACGCGAGCCACGGTGATCGCGCCGGCAACGCAGACGATCGCCGCTGCCGGGAACAACCAGCGTCCGCGGTCGAGGGCACCGAAGATCCGCTGCGCCGTCACGAGGTGATCGGACTCGAAGATCGGGAACTGGATCTCGATGTCGGGTATGCGCTCAGCGATCGTGACGCCTTGGTCGACGAGCGATTGACGGATGCTGGCGACGACGCCGCCGACGTCGACGCTGACGGTGTCATCGCGAACCGAGAGCGCGCTCGTCCCCTCGCCGGTCACGACGCCGACGAACTGGTGGTGGGCTTCACGATTGGCTGCGGTCCAGAGCGATGCGAACGCGTCGCTCCGAACGAAGCGCTCCACCGGACCCTGGACGAGGGCGCGCACTCCCGGCACGTCGAGCCTGCCGACGATCGTGTCGGTGATCCGATCGGAGATCGCGGCCTGCACTTCAGGATCGGAGGCCACGGGCTGAACCGCGGCGAGGTACCCGGCGGTGTTGGTAACGGTGGCGTGGGCCCAGCGCGCCGTGAGCGAGAGGGGCACCAGCACGACGACGACCACGAGCAGCACCACGCTCAGCGCGCTTCGCCACCGGGCTGCCGGCACCGCGACGTCAGACATCCTCGACCGCTGCGTCGCCCGCGCTGCGGGACGCGAAGATGTTGAGGCCGAGAACTCGCGACAGGTGAGCCGCGGTGCGCTGGCCGCGCACGCTGTTGCCCGCCGCGTCGAGACGCGGTGAGAAGGTGCCGATCGCGCCTTTGCCCGGGGCGATCGCCACCAGGCCGCCCGAGACGCCGGACTTGCCCGGAACGCCGATCTCGAACAGCCACTCGCCGCTGTGCTCATAAAGGCCGGAGGCCGCGAGCACCGCGAGGGTGTCGCGGCTCACCTGGCCCGAGACGACCTGCTCGCCGCTCACCGGGTTCACCCCGCCGTCGGCGAGAGTCGCGCCCATGACCGCCAGGTCGTGCGCGCTGACCAGGAGTGAGCACTGCCGGGTGTACAGGTCGACAGCCTCAGCGGGGTCGTCGTCGAGTCGGCCATAGCTGAGCAGCAGCCGCGCGATGGCCCGATTCCGGTCGTTGCTCTGCGACTCCGACGCATATACCGCTTCGTCGATCGCGAGATGGCGCCCGGCGAAGGCGGAGAGCGCGGCGGCCAGCCGGCTCCACTTCTCCTCGGCGGTGGCGCCGGGGATCAGCGCGGTCGTCGCGATCGCACCCGCATTCACCATCGGGTTCATCGGATGTCCCTCGTTCAGCTCGATCGCCATCACGGAGTTGAATCCGAGCCCGGTGTTGTTCACCCCGATCCGTTCGCCGATCGCGTCATGGCCGACCTCGTCCGCTACCAGGGCGTAGACGAACGCCTTCGAGATCGACTGGATGGAGAACAGCGTCCAGGCATCCCCTACGTCGTGCGCGCCGCCCATCACGTCGACGACCGCGACGCCGAACTGGTCCGGCACGGCCGTGGCGAGCGAGGGAATGTACCTCGCCACATCGCCGGCACGATCGTCGCGCTCACGTTCGTAGGCATCGCGCACGAGCGCGTCGACGTCCTGCCAGCCGGGAAGCGAGCCGGTCGAGACACGCTGCTCGACGGCGGCGGTGTGCGTGTCGAGCATGTCACTCACCCACGAGGTGCGGTGGGATCAGGCATCCGTGCCCCGGGCAGCGCCGCGGCCCCAGGTGATCGCCCGGAAGAGCTGGACGATGCCGAGCACCAGCAGCGCGACGCCGAGCCACAGCCAGAGCACGACCGAATACAGCGGCGAGAACAGCAGCACGATGCCGGCGATGATGCTGAGCAGGGCGAAGATCAGCGTCGGCACCTTGAACCGGGCGCCCCCGAGGGTGCCGAGCGCAGCGACGCCCTCGACGATCCAGAGGATGCCGACGAGGATTCCGACGAACAGGAACAGGGCGGCGGTGGTCGCTCCGAGTCGCGTGAACGCGAGAATGCCGCCGATGACGAAGAACGCGCCGAGGATGATGTGCCCGATTCGGCTCCAGCCGCCGAGGTGCGCGAAGATGCCGAGGGCGATGTAGACGAGGCCGCCGATGATCGCCCAGGCCGCGATCACAGCGGTGACGACCACGGCCGTGTGACCGGGCCACACGAGAATGAGAATGCCGATGATGGCGGACACGGCCCCGCTGATGGCGAAGCCGACTCGAATGGGATTGCCTCGTGAGAGATCACGTGCTGCCGTCGTGGACATGTGCGTTCCTTTCTTGTTCGTCGTGCTGCGACGCGGTCGCGCAGCCGTCGGGTGAGTGACTAGAGCCGATCGAGATGCTGCTCGATCTCCGGGAACCGGCTGATCTCGGGCCTCTCGATGACGTCGCCTCGAGCGACGACCAGTTCGACGCCCATGAACGCGCGGAAGCCGTCGAGAGGATTGGCCGACAACACCACCAGGTCCGCGGCCTTGCCCGCAGCGATCGACCCGGTCTGGTCGGCCAGCCCGAGAATCTCGGCGTTCGCCTGGGTCGCGGCGTGGAGAGCCTGCGCGGGTGTCAGCCCGGCGTGGCGCACGGCGAAGTCGAGTTCGCGCCATGCGTTGTAGTGCGTGGCGAAGGTGAGGGCCGAGTCGGAGCCCATACCGACCGCGACGCCGTTGTCGATCGCTTCCTTCGCCCCGCGCACCATGCGATCGACGACCATCTTCGCGTTGGCCCGCACGATATCGTTCACGCCGGTGACGCCCTGGCTCAGATTGGCAAGAGGTATCGCCGCCTGGAACGTCGGAATCAGCGCCGACCACCCGCGGAGCGAACGCGGGTTGTCCTTGAACAGGGCGATGATGGCGTCGTCGAGGTCCGAGCCGTGCTCGATCGTGTCGACACCCGCCGACAGCGCGCGCATGACGCCTTCCCGGCTCTGCGCGTGGGCGGCGACGACGATGCCGGCGCTGTGCGCCTCCTCGCAGATCGCGACGAGCTCCTCCCAGGTCATCTGCGGACGGCCGGCCTCGCCGACGGCGCGGGCATCCGTCACTCCGCCCGTCGCAGAGATCTTGATGGAGTTGACGCCCTTGCGCACGTTGATCCGCACGTTGCGGCGCGCGGTCCACGGGTCGTCGCCGACGAGTGCGATCAGCGGTGCACCGTGACCGCCGCTCACGGCAAGCAGAGGGCCGGATGCCTGGATGCGCGGCCCGATGAGCCGGCCGGCCTCGATCTGGTCGCGCAGGGCCACGACCTCGTAGCGGACGTCGCCGACGGTGCGCAGGGTCGTGACGCCGCTGTACAACTGCGTCAGCGCGTTGGTCCGCGCCCGGCGCCGCAACAGCGCCTTCCCGGCGGGGCTGTGGAAGAACAGCGTCACCGGGCTCTCGAGGGACTTCGAGGTGAGGACGCTCGGCAGCGGCTTCCCGTCGGAGAAGAGGTGGGCGTGCGCATTGATCAGACCGGGGACGACGAAGCGGCCCGTCAGGTCGCGCTCACGATACGCGGCGGGCGGACGGCTCTGCTCAGTCGGTGCGACGGCCTCGATCAGACCATCGCGACCGACTGTCACGGTCTGATCGTGGAGCACGGTACCGTCGCGGTCCCCGGTCACGACTGTTGCGTGCGTCAAGGCGAATGGACTCGTCATGCTGCCCTCCCGGTGTGGCCTCAGCATGGCGGGCGAGACATCGCGCGGGGCCCGATTTCACCCGGCGGATCACCCGGGCGTCACCCGCTCGCGGCGACAGGAAACAAGCGGGAAGGACGGTCTGTGGCGGCCCTTACAGACGAGGAGCCGCGACCCCGACGCGCACCTCCGCCGCGTGAAGGTACTCGAGAAGAACCGGGTCCACGGCGTCGGTGATGAGGTTGTCGACGCGATCCCAGCCGACCATCATCGCCGAGCCGCCTGAGGAGAACTTGCTCGAGTCGGCGAGCGTGACGAGACGGGCAGCACGATCGGCCATCGCGCGGGCCACCTCGGCATCGGCGAAGGAGTTGAAGACCGGCCCGTGCACGTCGATCCGGTCGGGTGAGATGAAGGCGATGTCGGCCCGGACGGTATTGAGCGCGACGGAGGTCAGCGGGCCGACGGTGCCGAATGATGCGCCGCGCAATTGGCCGCCGAGCACGATCACCTCAAACCGGCTGACCTCTGCAAGCAGCGCCGCAATATTGATCGCGGGCGTGGCGATCATCAGCGGCTGGGCACGCCTGCAGAGCTCTTCGGCGAGCGCGTAGGGCGTCGTCCCGTCGCCGAGCAGCACCACGGTGTGGTCACGCACCAGATCGGCGGCGGCGCTCGCGATCGCGCTCTTCGCGTTCGCGTTCCGGCGTCGGCGCAAGGCGAAGGTCTCGTCGATCGGACTTGCCGTCGCGCGCAGGCTGGCCCCGCCGTGCGTGCGCTGAATGAGCCCCTGGGATTCCAGCTCGGTGAGATCCCGGCGAATCGTCACCGGGCTCGCACCTGTCACGGTCTGCATCTCTTCGAGCGAGGCGGTCGGCTGCCCGTTGAGCAACTCCAAGAGGAGCGCCACGCGCTCCGCGCGATGCGGGGCGCGGCGAGTGGTCGGCGGCCACGGCCGTGAGGACCTGAGGGGTGCGGGCATAGTCCCTTTCATATCGGCCGTCAGTGAATAGTTGGCGAACCGGTCCGATAGCGGCCGCGGAGCGATCGCTTCGATCGTCAGCGTGATCGAAGCGATCGCACTCGACCGCAATCGGGGCGTCCGTCACCCGGGAGTCACCAGCCCGTCATCTCGTGACCACCATGACGGCATCCGGTGTTGCTGAACTCGCGCTCAGCCGCATGTGGCGGCCGCCACGTTTCAACGCGAGGAGCGGATGCCTGAGTCCATCGCTGTCCTGACCGCCCCGACGCCCACCGCGTCGGGCTTCCGGCGCCGCCCGCGGCGCAGGCCGTGGGCGGTCCTGACGGTCGCTGTGCTCGTCTGCGCTGCGCTGGCGAGGCTGGCGGTGCAGGGCGCACCCGCCATGCCGCACGCTCTGCAGGACGGCATCACCCTCGCCATCAGCGTCTTCCTGGAGTCGTTCCCGTTCGTCGTCCTCGGTGTGCTGCTGTCGATCGCGGTGCAGATCTGGATGCCCGAGCACTGGATCGAGCGGGCGCTGCCGCGCATCCCGTGGGCTCGCCGCCTGGCGCTCTCCGTGCTCGGCGTCTTCCTTCCGGTGTGCCAGTGCGGCAACGTGCCGCTGGCACGCGGGCTGGTCGAGCGCGGCCTCACACCCTCCGACTCGATCACGTTCCTGCTCGCCGCGCCGATCCTCAATCCGGTGACGATCATCACCACGTATCAGGCGTTCGGCTGGCACGAGGGCATTCTGCTGGCCAGGATCGTCGGCGGCTTCGTCATCGCCAACCTGATCGGAACCGTGTTCTCGATGCATCCGGAGCAGGATGCCCTGCTCACGCCCGCGTTCGCAGCGAGCTGCGCAGTGCACGCCGGCGAGAACGGACACCGGTGGGGGCGGTCCGTCGGCCGATTCGCGCAGGAGATGAGCACGCTCATGCCCGCGCTCATCGTCGGCAGTGCGATCGCCGGCGGCATCCAGGTCGGCGTGCCCCGGGAACTTCTCGCGGCGCTCGGGTCCGACCCCCTGTGGTCGGTTCTGGCTCTGATGGCGCTCGCATTCGTGCTGTCGATGTGCTCGAACGTGGATGCGTTCTTCATGCTCGCGTTCGGCTCCACATTCCTGCCGGGGGCCATCGCAGCCTTTCTCACGTTCGGCGCGATGGTCGACGTGAAGATGGTCTCGCTCATGCGCACGACCTACCGCGCCATGACGATCGTGCAGATCGTCGCACTCGCGGCCGTCGCGGTACTGCTTCTCGGATTCGCGGTGAACTTCCTTGGGTGAACGGCTGCGCGAGGCGTTCACCCACTATTGGAGCGGCGTGGTGCTCGCCGCCGTCGGCATCGCCACCACCGCCTGGCTCGCGGCGACCGGCCAGCTGGGCCTGTACATTCACCCGCGGTACTTCGTCTTCGCCGCCATCATGGCCGGGGTGGCCGCCGTCTTCGTCGCCTCGGCGCTCGTGCTGCCGAGGCAGCATGACCACGCGCACGACGATCACGACCACGACCACGACCACGACCACGACGAGCACGAGCACGAGCACGAGCACGATGACCATGGAGTCGAGCTTCACTCCGTTGCCGTAGGAGTCTCCCGCCCGTGGTGGCGACGCCGCGAGACGCTCGCTGCCATCGGCGCCGCCACCCTGATCGTCGTCGCCGCGATCGCCCTGCTGGCGCTGCCGCCGAAAGCCCTGTCGGCATCGCTCGCGGGCGGCCAGAGCCTGAACGGGGCCGCGGCGCTCTCGCAGGACGGCTCGGGCCAGCCGGGCGGCGACCCGGCATCGTTCACCGTGCGTGACTGGGCGATCATCATCTCCGGAGGCATGCCGGACAAATACATCGAGGATGCCCGGCCATCGGTCGACGGATTCGTGGTCTCACAGGGCCCCGACGCGTTCGCGGTCACGCGCTACGTGATCACGTGCTGCGCGGTGGACGCTCAGCCCGTCGGCCTGACAGTGCAGATGACGAACTGGGGCGCCAAGCTCAAGTCCGGGCAGTGGGTCCAGGTGAGCGGCACGTTCGCCCACAACACGGATTCGTCGTCTACGGCCGCCTGGGTCGTCGACCCGACGTCGGTCAAGAAGATCGCCCAGCCGAAGGATCCGTATGTCCACTGAGGCCCCGGCCCGGGTGAGCCCGGCAGGCGCCCCGGTCGAACACGACGCGACTCCGCCGGGCCGCGCACGCGGACGTCGCCGGTTCACGATCGTGCTGGCATCCGTTCTCGCCGTTCTGCTCGCGGCCACGATCGCCTTCGCCGTAACCAACGTGAGGCAGGCGAACGCATCGTCGGGAGCGCTGCTGACGCTCGTCTCAGGGTCGACGAAGACACCGGCGCGACCGGATCGCATCGTGCGCACTCAGCTCGGTTCGAATCGTCCGGCCAAGACGGTCTACAGCGCGAAGTGGATCGGCGAGTTCGCGCGGCTCGGCAACCGTCTGCTCGTCATCTCCGACCAGGGCGACGGGGTCCGGTTGCGCGTCGTCGACGCGGCCGGGAAGAGCGTCGCCCTTCCCGGCCCGGCGAACGCCGGATACGGCGACCTGCGCGTCTCCCCCGACGGCAAGCGCTTCGGCTACCTCGCCATGACCCGGCCGGCGCAGGGCGACAGCTCGGACCGATACGTGCTGTATCTCGCCAGCGCGTCGAACCTGAAGCCCGTGCAGGTCGGGATGCGCAGCGGCACGCCGATCCTCTGGAGCCTGTGGACGTTCCTCAGCGGCACCGACAAGATCGCCGCGATGGATTCCAGCGGCATCACCTACATCATCGATCCGGCGGCGAAGACTGCGCCGATGCCGTACGGCCAGCTGGGGCAGCTCATCGGCGCCGTGCCCGGCCGGGCGATCCTGGTGAGTCAGCCGGCTTTGAGTCCGAGCACGACCACCCTCAAGCTCATCCTCACGGATCTCGGCACTGGGGCGAAGACCACGGTCGCCGAGTCGAACCGACTGGCGCTCACCCCAGGCGAGGCGCTCGGCCCGCTCACGATCCTCGGGCCGAGCGAGCGCGTGCAGGTCGTCTATGCGAGCACCAGCGTGGACGGACACACGACGACCGCGCCACGCGCCGAGCTGATCGACGGGACATCCGTACGCACGCTCCTGAAACCGGGCGCCGGGACTCAGCTGACCACGGCGTGCGCCTCACCGAACGGACACGACGTCGCTTTCGTGCTCCTCGGCACGCGCGCGAACGCGGCGCCGACCACCGTCGTCATCGACGCGCGCACCGGCGCGAGAGTCAGCACGCTCGCGGGCGACAAGCCCGACTGGTGCGCGAGCTGACTGATCGTTTGCGATCGTTCGATCGCGTCGTGTGAACGGAACGCCGCCAGATCGGTCCGCGCTTCATTCCCGTCGCCAACCGTTCACCGGAGCCGATCGTGATGTTTGACCTGGCCCGGCCATCGTCGAACCTGGGTACCCCTTACGGCCGGAATCGACCCGTGCGCACCCACCACCGACACACAGGACAACAGGAGCACACCCCCATGATCCCGACATCACGCACGGGTGGTCGCGTACGACGGTGGATCGCATCCACCGCCGTCGCCGCGACACTGATCGCGACAGGTGCGGTCAGCGGACTTGCGGCCGCCTCGGCCGTGCCCGCCGCAGCCGCCGCCTCCCCGGACTTCAATCTGCCGTTCGACGGGAGCTTGACCAACACGACGGGCAACCCGCCTGCGGTCACCATGGGGGCGGGAACCGCGAGCTACACCACGGGAGCGGACGGCCAGGCCATCACGCTGGACCGCAATGACTACGTGCAGGTCGACAGCACCGCGGCGCCGTTCGACTATCAGAACAGCTTCTCGATGTGGTTCTGGGTGAAGATGAACTCCAAGACCGGCACGAGTGACGCGGCTCTCCTCGGAAACGAGAACTGGGGCAGCGGCAACAACCCCGGCATCGTGTTCCACACGTCTGGCGGCAACTACAACTTCCACGCCAAGGACCCGTCGTCGAGCCGCGCGGATGTGTCGATCGCCAAGATCACAACCGGCCAGTGGGACCAGATCGCGGCGACGTTCGACTTCAGCTCCGGCACCATCAACCTGTACTTCGACGGTCAGCCCGTAACCACCGACACCAGCGGCAACGCGGTCAGCCTCGCCCGCTCGCTGAGCGACCTCGCCGGTGCAGGGCCCTTCCTGCTCGGCAACGCGTACAACGCCAATGACGGCTCGGCCACGTACAACTCGGCCACCAACGACAACAACCTCTCCCTCGACGACTTCGTCATGACGCCCTCGCTGCTCTCCGCCGGCGACGTCAAGACCTCGTACGACAACGTCCACGACCAGGCCCCGTTCACGGTGACCGCGCTCAACGTCTCCCCGAAGACCCTGCGAATCGAGCAGGGCGAGACGCAGCCGTTCACCGCGGAGGCGACCGGCACCGGCACCCCGAAGCAGGACGTCACCTGGTCGGTCACCGGCGGCACCGGCAGCACCGCGATCAACTCGGCCGGCGTCCTCAGCGTCGACCCGGCGCAGGCGGTCGGCTCGACGCTCACCGTGACAGCGGCATCCGATTACAACTCCTCGGCCACCGACTCCGCGACCGTCACGGTCGACTCGGCCCGCACCGACGGGGACATCAACTTCGCCTCGATCTCCGACGTCCACGAGGCGAGCCCGGAGAACATCGCCCGCGCGAACAAGGCGTTCTCCTACTTCAGCGACCCGTCGCTCAACAACGACGCCCTCGTCCTGGACGGCGACCTGACGAGCGACGCCACCTGGAGCGAGTTCGACGCCGTGCGCACATCACTGGCCGCCAACCTGCACATCCCCCTGCTGGCGAACCTCGGAAACCACGAGTACAGCGACTACGCCGACTTCACCCGAGCCACCGGCGACGAGCCCAACTACGTGCAGGTCATCGACGGCTACTACTTCATCATGCTGAGCCCCGGCGCCGGCACGCTCGGCGCGAACGGAGTGCCGTCCGCCACGAACAACGCCGGGTACAGCTATCTCCACGACTGGGTCATGCAACAGGTGGCGATCGCGGAAGCCGCGTCCCCGGACAAGCCGATCTTCGTCTTCCAGCACCACCCGATCTCCAACACGGTCTATGTCTCCGACCAGCAGGGCGTCCCCGACATGTCAGGGTGGTTCACCGGACACCCCCGCGTCGTCGACATCTCCGGCCACATCCACTCCCCGAACAACGACCCGACGAGCATCTGGCAGGACGGCGGCTACACCGAGGTCAACGACGCGGCGACCTGTTCGTTCGACCTCGAGGACGGCCTGACGCGCTCCGGCGGCGAGCCCGCCTCGACGCAGGACGGTTCGCAGGGCATCGAGGTCTCGGCAGACGCATCCGGCAACGTCGAGATCAAGACGCGCGACCTCATTTCGGACACCTGGGTTCAGGACTGGAAGTTCAACGTCAACCAGACGCTGCCGTACACCTCGGCCAACCGCACGCCGCAGGCGCAGGCGCCGGTCTTCGACAGCGGGCAGCAGGTTCGGGCATCCGACCTCGACGCCACCACGGCTCACATCAACTTCGACCAGGCCACCGAGCCACAGGCGGCAGTCGACAGCGTCGCGCAGGACGGCATCCACGACTACCTGTTCACGCTGACCGATGATGCGACCGGGAAAGTCGTTCAGCAATTCCGAGACTGGTCGGACTACTGGATCAACCCGATGCCATCGACCATCGACGAGGATCTGAGCGGCCTGACGAAGTCGACCGAGTACACGATCACCGTCGCGGGCGAGGACCACTACGGCCTCACCGGCACGTCGACCATCTCGACGACGTTCACGACGACGCCGAAAGAGGTCAACCCGCACAAGCTGATGGACTACGCGGTGCCGCTCAACGGGAGCCTCACCAACGAGGGCGGCTCGCCCGACCCCGTCATGTACACCCGTACCAACGCGCCGCAGGACACCGGGCAGCAGCAGTACGTGACCGGCAAGGACGGCCAGGGCCAGGCGATGGCGTTCGACGACAACCACTTTGTCGAGATCGACCAGAACGACAACATCGACTACACGCAGAGCTTCTCCGTGGCCTTCTGGATGAACGTGACCGCGGTGCGCGGTGACGGCCAGCCCGGCATCCTCTCCGATCAGACCGCAGACGACTACAGCCAGCCCGGATACGCGTTCCGGACCAACAAGCACAGCGACGGGACCGTCTGGCTGGAGTTCGACTTCACGCCACCGAACGGAACAGAGAAGCAGGTCGACCTCGCCCCGATCACCAACAGCAGTTGGACTCAGGTCGCGGACCCGACCTACCCGCAGGCATTCCCGTCTGCGTACTGGCTCGACGCGCCGGCAGGCACGACGAACTGGATGCATGTCGCCGCGACCTTCGACACCGCCAACAACCTGGTGACCGAGTACGTCAACGGCAACCAGGTCGGCCAGCAGACCGACGACCTGTCGGGCGGCATCGGCGTCAGCGGCGGTGACGGCACGGGCAACAACTCGACGTTCCTCGGTTCGAGCCCGTGGAGCTACACCTTCGAGGGCGGCTACAACGGTTCCGGAACCGACGCGCGTGAGCAGATCGACTTCGATGCGCAGGACCTCGTGCTTCAGGGCACCGTGTACTCGCAGTCGCAGATCCAGTCGCTGATGAACAACTTCGAGAGCCGGCCGGCGACGCACACGACGACGTTCGACCTGAACGGAGGCACCTCTGACCCGGCGCCCGCGCCGCAGACCGTCTTCGACGGCGTCAAGCTCATCGAGCCCGCCCCGCCGACCCGTACCGGCTACACCTTCCAGGGCTGGTACAGCGCGGCCACCGGTGGCACGCAGTGGGACTTCGACAACGACCGCGTGACCGCCGACACAACGCTGTACGCACAGTTCGCGCCCAACACGTACACGATCCACTACGACGCCGGCGGTGGCACCGGCACGACGGCTGACTCGCCGGCGACGTACGACAAGGACGCCACGCTCACGGCCAATGGCTTCACCCGCACCGGCTACACCTTCGCCGGTTGGAACACCGCGCAGGACGGCAGCGGTACGAGTTACGCGGACGGGGCGACGGTGTCGAACCTGACAGCGGATGCCGGCGGCAACGTGACCCTGTACGCACAGTGGAAGCCGATCACGTACACGATCAGCTACCAGTTGAACGGCGGCACGGGGAGCAGCAGCAACCCGAGCACGTACACCATCGAGTCCGCTCCGATCACGCTGACCAACCCGACCCGCGACGGCTACACCTTCGCCGGCTGGACCGGGCCCGGCTACTCGGACCCCGCCACGGCGGTGACGATCCCCACCGGCACCACCGGGGACCTGAGCTTCGCCGCCAACTGGACACTCAACGCGCCGGTGCTCGCCTTCACGACACCGGCTGCCAACGCAACGGTGTCGGGCACCGTGCCCGTCACCGTGTCCCTCACCGGAGCCGAGCTCGAGGCGTACAACCTGCGCATCGACTCGAGCGGCCTGCAGTACGCCTACCAGCCCACGGCCGGTGCCCAGAGCTTCCAGCTCGACACCACGACCCTGAGCAACGGCATCCATACGCTGCTCGCAACGGCGACGGACTCCGCCGGCGACAAGACGACGATCACTGAGAAGATCACCGTCGACAACCCGCCGGCGGTGACGTTCACGACGCCCGCGGACGGAGCCAGGGTGTCCGGCACGATCCCCGTGGTCGTACAGGTGACCGGCCAGGACCTCGCCGCGTACAACCTGCGCGTCGACTCGAGCGGCCTGGCCTACGCCAACCCCGTCACATCGGGCGCGCAGTCGTTCCAGCTGGACACGACCACGCTGAGCAACGGCACCCACACCCTCCTGGCAACCGCGACGGACAGTCTCGGCGGGAAGACCACGGTGACCGAGAAGATCACCGTCGACAACCCGAACCCGTGGGCTGCCGGCACCACCTACCAGGCCGGCGCCACCGTCACCTACAAGGGCGCCGTGTACCAGGCGGCGTGGAGCACCAAGGGTGAGACCCCAGGGTCGAACGTCAACGGCGCCTGGGAGCAGCAGGGTGAGCTCACCCTGACGACGCAGGGCAACGCCGCCGCGTGGACGGCCTCGTGGATCTACAACGGCGGCGAGACCGTGGCATACAACGGGGCGCTCTACAAAGCGGCCTGGTACACGCGCGACAGCAAGCCGGGCGACCCCGACGGGGCGTGGGAGCAGATCGGAGCCCCCGTGGCCACCGACCAGGGCACCTTCGCCGCCTGGACCGCGTCGTGGATCTACAACGGCGGCGAGACGGTTGCCTACAACGGCCACCTGTACAAGGCCCAGTGGTACAGCCGGAACCAGACGCCCGGCACTGCCGGAAGCGCCTGGCAAGACCTGGGCGCCTACGGCAAGGCCCAGTAACGCTCACGCTCGATAAGCCCTGAGGGCTGTGGCCGGTGAATCCCCCTGGCCGCAGCCCTCAGCTTTACTCCTGAATCCGCTCGAGTTGCACCGCACACGACGACGACGCAAACGGGACGGGCGCCGTAAGCCGAACGCGTGCCCACGATTCTCGACACGACCACACCGTGTGGACTTAGTCAACGCCCCCGATAAACGTCCGAACGATGGCCCAGCCCGATGGCCACGATCACCAGAGCGAAATCGCGAATCTCGACGATGACTCGCCAGTCGCCAACGCGATAGCGCCAGTAGCCCGCAAGATCGGCGGTCAAAGCCTTGCCCCGCTGCCGCGGATCGTCGAGCTCGCATACCTCGTCGAGGTACGTCTTGATGCGCCGAAGCACCGCCTTGTCTAGGCGCCGAGCTGTCTTCTCGAACTGCTGTGCGGTCTCAAGGCGCCAGCGACTCAAACGCCCAACTCATCCCACAGCTCGGATGCCGGACGGCTCTCCTTGCCGGTGGACTCCCACTCACGCACGACCTCATTCGCCCAGTAGCGCTCCTCCAGGTCGTCGAGGTGCTCATGCAGCGCTTCGCGCACGTAGAACGTCTTCGACCGCCCTGTTCGACTCGCCAGCTCTTCGAGCCTGGACTCGTCCTCAGGCGACAACCTGATCGAGATAGCCATGACCATCACCCCCGCGATACAAGTATCGCACTCTCGCCACGAGGCGCCGCGGTCGGCGACAATGCCGAGGCAATTAGTTCCCAACAGCCCGACGTCACGAGCGCTGGGCGATGTAGACGTGTTCTCGGCCCGGGCGATCGGGCGCGTCACGGATCTCAAGCAGGGTCAGCTCCGCGACGGTGAGAGTCGCTTCGATTTCGCCTGGCGTGCGGAATCGCAAGGTGGAATCCGAATGAATCGCGGTGCCGTCGGGGAAGCTGTAAATCCATCGGAACGACACATATGGGGTCTCCACGGCCCGAAGTTCTCTCCGCTGGTTCACGACACCGATGGACGGAACCTGCATGCTCGCCGCGGCTGGGTCGGAGGCCCACTCCTCCCACACCCGTGCGGCAGGATTCCGCGATTCGAAGAAGAGGTAACCGCCTGGCTTCAGCGCACCGCGAATACCGTCCAGCGTCGCGCTCCACGAGTCATCGGTGAGGAATACCTGGGCCACGTTTCCGGTCATCACGGCCGCGTCTACGCGCAATTCCGGCAGGTTCGTCGCGTCGCCGTGCACCCAGGTCACCTTCGTGCTCCCCGGCTTGGCGCGAGCCACATCGAGGGATGCCTGCGCCGGGTCCACCGCGGTCACGCGGATGCCGAGCGCAGCAGCCCTGAGCGCGAACGATCCGGTCCCGCACCCCACATCGAGCACCGACCGCGCGCCACACTCGCGCACTGCGCTCAGGTAGGCGTCGAGATCATCGCGCGGCCCGTCGAACACGTCGTAGATTCGGGCGAGACGCGGATCATCGAAAATCGCGTCGGGCACGACGCACATGAAAGCATCACTTATGGCCTCGCCTCAATCGCTCAGCGAACGCGAGCGTCGCCTCGTCTCAGCGGGGGCCGCCGATTGCGCCGAACGCGTATTGCCGCTGTTCGAGGCGGAGGCCCCCGACGACGATCGCCCGCGAGACGCTATCGCCAGGGCGCGCGCCTATGCTCGCGGCGAGCTGGATACTGCGGGCGAGATTCGGCGGCGCTTTATCGCCGGCCGAGCCGCTGCCTCGACCGCGTCCGCTGCCGTGGTTCGCGATGCCCGTCGCCTGCTCCCGGTCCTCGGAGAAGACTCCGCGGGACCCCTCGCAGCCGGCGGGTTGTTAGCACGCGGCGTCCTAGGTTCAGCGATCCGGGCCCTTCAAGATCGACTGGCCGTAGAAGGCTAAGGCAGCTCGGCGCGCGCCAGCGCTGGCCATCGCACCGCCCGCACTGGCAGAGTGGCAGACATGCCTGCACTCACTCGAACTCTCGGCCGAAACGGCCCCGCTGTCAGTGCCATCGGTCTCGGTGCCTGGGCGATCGGCGGCCCGCACAGCCGTGACGGCAAGCCGATCGGCTGGGGCGAGGTCGACGACGACGAGTCGGTCCGCGCGATCCATGCCGCGCTGGGCGCGGGCATCACCTATATCGACACGGCGGATGTCTACGGCTGCGGTCACAGTGAGAGGGTGATCGCGCGCGCTCTGCGGGGTCACCGAGACGGGGTCGTCGTCTCCACGAAGTTCGGTTTCACCTACGACGAGCAGACGAAGGAGTCGCCCGGCTCCGACGCGTCGCCCGCGTACATCCGGCAAGCATGCGAGGCGAGCCTCAGGCGGCTCGAGACGGATGTCATCGACCTGTACCAGTTCCACCTGAACCAGTACCCGCTCGATCGCGCGGGCGAGGTTCGCGACACCCTGGACGCCCTCGTCGCCGAGGGCAAGATCCGCGCCTTCGGGTGGAGCACCGACGACGCCGAGCGCGCCGCCTTCTTCGCCGAAAGCCCGAACTGCGCGTCGGTGCAGCAGCGGTTCAACCTGTTCGATGGCGACGTTGCGACGCTCGAGGTCGCAGAGCGCAGCGGCCTCGCGTCGATCGTGCGCAGCCCGCTCGGCATGGGCCTGCTCACCGGCAAGATGTCGAAGCAGACGAGCTTCGCCGAGACGGACGTGCGCTCCGGCTGGGACTTTAGCGGCCGGCAGGGTGAGCAGCTCGACCGGCTCGCAGACATCCGCTCGATACTCACAGCCGACGGTCGCTCGCTCGCCCAGGGTGCGCTCGGCTGGCTGCTCGCGCGCAGCGACGCGTTCGTTCCGATTCCCGGCATCCGCACCGTCGCACAGGCGGAGGAGAATGCAGGGGTGCTCGAGCGGGGCCCGCTGCCGCACAGCGCCCTCGCCGAGATCGACGCGATCCTCGCCGCCACGCCGAACTGACGGTCAGTGGGGTGCGCTGCGCCCCACGCGGAACCGCGGGTAGCCGCGATCGGTGCGCTTCATTTCGCGGCGAAGACGTCGACCTTGTGGCCGGGTTTGTCATACACGAATCGCAGGGACTCCCCGGGGAATGCCGATCTCGTCTCGGCGGACAGAGCGTCGGTCACGACGAGCTGAGCCGTCGCGGGAAAGGGCCCGGCGGCGCACCCGTTCCACTGGGGGCCGGTGTACTTCGTCGCGCTCGTGCTCGTGAGGTACTCGCTCGGGTAGACGAGCAGGCAGTCGCCACCGTCTGGCGAGAATCCGTTAGCCGGGATAAGAACGACGCGCAGCCCATGGAACTCGGCAAAGCCCTCAGCGCTGGGGGTTCGGGTTGCGCTTCCGGCCGCACCTCCGCGAAATGCGGCTGGAATCTTGTAGCTCGCGTCTACGCTGAGCTGCGCGACCTCTTGGGAGGCAGGGGCGCCCGGGCTGCTGCGTCCATGGCGCGACCCGAGCGCGATACCCCCAGCGATACCGAGGGCAATTGCGACCAGAATCGTGAGTGCGAACAGGACGCGGCGTCGGCCAGACAAGGCCCGAAACCTGCCTTCTGCCGTCCCCGGTGTCCGGGGCGGCTCGAGCGACGCCGCGGTAGTCGTTATCGCGTTCCCGGGGCGTGCCAGGGTCTCACCCGTTGCACGTCGGCTCAGAGTCTCGTGTTCCGCCCCAGAACGGCGGTCTTCCAGCTCTCGCAACCTGCCGAGCGCCACCACGTCACGCCGGATGTCGCCACCGGGGCCGTACGCGCGCTCGCGCAACCGGTCCAGCTCACGCTCCTCGTCGGGCGTCATGACAGCGATCATCGCACCACCGCTCCGTGTGCGGTCATGCTCCTCGCGATGAGTGGGCTCCGCGTTGCACTGCGCTATTGCTGGATCGTGGGATTGCTGGGCTGCGTCGCGAAGCGCGCGGTGATCTCGGCGATCCGAGCAGCGCGGTGCTCCGGTCGCATGCGGCCCGCGCGCTCCAGCAAGCTGATGCCGTGCAAGGCGCCCCAGAAGGTCTCGGTCGTGGCGCCGCGCTCGTCCTGGAGGACCGCGGCAATGGCATCGAAGCCCGCGCGCAGTTCGGTCTCGCTGTCCTCGCTCGCAAACGTGGCGTCGATCGGGAGCTGAAACATCGCCTCGTAGAGCGAGGGATGCGCCGCCGCGAACTCGAGATACGCGACAGCAACCGCCTCGACGGCGCGCCGCCCGGTCTTGCGGCCGATGGCATCGTGAAAGAGCTGCGTGAGCTCAGCGAAGCCCTCGAGCGCCACCGTGCGCATGATCTCGGTCTTGCCGCCGGGGAAGTGCCCGTACAGCACAGGCTGGGTGTAGCCGATCGCGTCCGCGAGGTGCCGGGTCGTGACCGCCGACCAGCCATCGGCGTCAGCGCGGGCGCGTGCCTCGTCGAGGATGCGCCGCCGACGCTCGTCGGCACGCTGCTGTCTCGCGGTGGAATCCGCCATGGCTCCTCCTGTTGCGCATTTCGGCTGTGCGGCCTACGTTAGCACCGCTAGAAATACTAGCGTTGCTAAGTTCAAGGGAATCCTGCAATGGAGACTGCTCTCGCCATCGTCACGGCCGCGATCATCGGAACGATGGTCGGCGTCGAGTCCTGCGTCTCGTTCTTCCTCAATCCGATCGTCCTGCGCCTGCCGGCCGGCCCTTCCCTCGAGGCGCAGGCCGACGGGGCGCGCGTCCTCGGGCGCGCGATGCCACCGTGGTACATCGTGTCGCTCGTGCTGACGGTGGCGCTCGCGACCGTCACGTGGGGGACGACCGCTGCGCAGGCATCCGTCATCGCGGTGATCCTGTTTCTGATCAACCTCGTGATGTCGCTCGCCGTGCTGGTGCCGATCAATCGGCGCGCGATGCGCTGGACCGCCGCCGAGCACCCCGCCGACTGGCGCGAGCAGTCGCAGCGCTGGAACCGCGTCAACCACGTGCGCGTGGGCCTCATTCTCGCCGCATTCATCCTTGTGCTCGTGGCGACGACCAGCCTCTGACTTCACCGGCCGCGCCGATGGGGCGAGCTGGAGCTTCCTCACCATGCGCACCACGCACAGCCGGTAGGCGCTCAACGAACGCCGCAACGATGTGCCGGGGATTCCTCAGCGCCAACGCGAGGTCGAAATGAAGTGCGCCCCCAGGGACTTGAACCCTGAACCCACTGATTAAGAGTCAGTTGCTCTGCCGATTGAGCTAGAGGCGCGTAGTGCGGGGAGCCCGAACCGGGAACCGCACAAGAGAACACTTTAGCAAACCCGAAAGGAGCGCCAAAATCGAGGGTCCACTGCGCGACCGAGAGACCGGCGGCCGGCTCTTCATCGGCACCTCCGGCTGGCGCTACACCCGTTGGCGCGGCGACTTCTACCCGAGGGGCCTGGTGCAGCGGCGCGAACTCGAGTACCTCGCGAGCAGCATGAACTCGGTCGAGCTCAACGGGTCCTTCTACTCGCTGCAGCGCCCCGAATCGTACGAGCGCTGGCGCGACGCCACCCCGCCGGGCTTCCGCTTCGCGGTCAAGGGCAGCCGACTCATCACGCAGCTGATCGGTTCCGATCGACTGCAGAGCGCCGTCGACCGCTTCTTCGACTCCGGCGTCTTCCGGCTCGAAGACCGCCTCGGCCCTCTGCTGTGGCAGTTCCCCAAGACGCGCGCCTTCGACGCGGAGCTGTTCGAGAGGTTCTGCGCCGCGCTCCCCCGCACGCACGACGGCCATCGTCTGCATCACGCGATCGAGCCGAGACACGAGAGCTTCGCCGACCCGCTCGCGACCCGGCTGTTGCACAAGCACAACATCGCGCTCGTCGCGTCGGACGGCGCTGGCGAGTGGCCGGTCTTCGTCGGCGGGAGCAGTGCCGAGAAAGCGGATGCTCCGTCCGACATCGTCTACGTGCGCCTCCATGGCGCCCACGAGCTCTACCGCGGCGGGTACACGCCGAAGGAGCTGCGGCAGTGGGCATCCGTCATTCGTGATCTCGCGACCCGCGGCGAGCGCAAGACGGCTCGCGACGCATATATCTACTTCGACAATGACGCCGACGGCCGAGCCCCGCACGACGCGATCGCGCTGGCCGATACGCTGGCCAGGTGACCGCCGACCTCGATTTCGCACACCACTTGGCCGATGCGGCCGACCTCATCTCAACCGACCGATTCCGTGCCAACGATTTGCGTGTTGCAACGAAGGCCGACCGCACACATGTGACCGACGCCGACCAGGCCGTCGAGCGCACGATCCGCGAGCTGATCGCTGCCGAGCACCCGGGTGACGCGATCTTCGGCGAGGAGTTCGGGGTCGAGGGTGACTCGAACCGACAGTGGATCATCGACCCGATCGACGGCACGGCCAACTATCTTCGCGGGGTCCCGCTGTGGGGCACGCTGATCGCTCTCGCCGTCGACGGCGAGGTCGTCGCAGGCGTCGCGAGCATGCCCGCACTCGGCGGTCAGCGCTGGTGGGCGGCGAAAGGCGCAGGGGCGTGGAAGCGCAGCGCCCCGGGCGCTGAGCCCGAGCGGCTGCACGTGTCGAGCACGGCACGCCTCGACGAGGCATCCGTCAGTTTTCAGTCGATCCATCAGTGGCGTGACGCCGGCTACCTCGACAAGCTGCTCGCGCTGGTCGACGACGTGTGGCGCGATCGCGCCTACGGCGACCTGTGGGCGTACACGCTGCTCGCCGAAGGCCTCATCGACGCGGTCGGCGAGTTCGACGTGAAGGCGTACGACGTCGCTCCGCTCGCACTCCTCGTCGAGGAGGCCGGCGGCCGGTTCACGGCGGCCACGGGCGAGACCGGCCCGTGGCACGGCAGCGCGCTTGCGAGCAACGGGGTGCTCCACGACGAGCTCCTCAGCAGAATTGAGCGCTGACCAGGCTCCGTAGATTCATGTGCCCCATTTGGGGTACGAAAGAACTATGGACAGCACCTCTGGAGCCTCCACACCCGCGAGCGAGGACAGCCACCTCAAGCAGCGACTCGGCTACTGGTCGCTCGTGGCCACCGGCATCGGCAGCGTGATCGGCTCGGGCTGGCTGTTCTCCGCCATGTACGCGGCGCAGACCGCGGGACCCGCTTCGCTCGTCGCGTGGGTGATCGGCGGCGCCGTGATGCTCGCCGTTGCGCTCGTCTTCGCCGAGCTCGGCATGGTCCACCCCGAATCGGGCGGTCTCGTGCGCTACCCGCTGTACTCGAACGGGCGCTTCGCGGCGAGCATCGTCGGCTGGAGCATGTGGGTGACCTACGTCGCCAACCCGCCCACCGAGGCCTCGGGCGTGGTGCAGTACGCGAGCTCGTACATCCCGGGGCTCTTCAGCCACAGCCAGCTGACCGGCTTCGGCATCGTCATCGCCGTCGCGCTGATGGCGGTATTCGTCGTCGTGAACTACTTCGGCGTGCAGTTCTTCGCACGCAGCAACAACATCGTGACCGCGGTGAAGATCTGCATCCCGACCCTCACGATCGTCATGCTGCTGCTCAGCGGCTTCACGCACACGGGCCACGCCGGCGGTCCGAGCAACTTCAGCGCCGGCGGGGGCTTCGCGCCCTACGGCATGGGCGCGGCGCTCGGCACTATCGCGACGGCGGGCATGGTGTTCGCCTACACCGGCTTCCGCAACATCGTCGAGCTGTCGGGTGAGGTGCGCAATCCCCGCCGCAACATCCCGGCCTCGCTCGTGACGACGATCCTGCTCGCGATCGTGCTGTACCTGCTGCTTCAGACCGCGTTCATCTTCGGCGTGCCCCAGCATCTGCTCGGCCACGGCTGGAGCGGCATCAACTTCGACTCGCCCTTCGCCCAGCTCGCGATGCTGCTCGGCTTCACGTGGCTGTACTGGATCCTCATCGCCGACTCGATGATCTCGCCCTCCGGCTCGGGCATCGTGTTCACGGCGTCGAACGCGCGCAACATGTTCGGCCTCGCGAAGAACCGGTTCTTCCCCGCCTGGCTCGCCCGCGTGAACCCGCGCTCGGGCGTGCCGCGTCGCGCCCTGCTCACGAACTTCATCGTCGGCATCCTCTTTCTGCTGCCCCTGCCGAGCTGGCACGCGATCATCGGCGTCACCGGCACGTTGATCGCGTTCACGTTCTCGATCGGCTCGGTCTCGCTCGTCGCCTTCCGCCGCGCGAACCTCTCCGACCCCGCCGATCGCCTGCCCGGAATGACGCTCATCGCGCCGTTCGCCTTCATCGTGAGCGCCCTGGTGATCTATTGGGTGCCATGGTCAGAGCTGGTGCTCACCATCCCGATCATCGCCGTCGGTCTGATCTGGTACGCGGTCACCTACGTGATCCAGCACCACGGCGTCGGTGAGGTCGTCGGCGGGATCTGGCTCGTCGTCTACCTCGCGGTCGTCTACGGCATGTCGGCGATCGGCGGCTTCGGCGGCCTCGGCCTCATTCCGAGCCCGTGGGATTCGGTCGTCCTCGCCGTCCTCGCCGCCGGGCTCTACATCTGGGGCACGCAGTCGGGCACGAACTACATGCGCGCGCGTCCCGAGCTGGTCGAGGAACTGCGCGGCCAGCGAGATGCGGCGTCCAGCGATGAGCTGCAGACGGATGTCTCCCCCGCGGCCCGCTGAAGCGGCCCGTCGGCATAGCGTGGTGTCATGGCCTTCACGCGCGAACGCATCCGCCACGACCTCACCCGCCGCACCCTGACCGTCGTGCGAACGACACCGCTCACCGCAAGGATCACCCGCATCACGCTGACCGGCCCCGAACTCGACGGCTTCACAGCCCCCGGGCCCGCGGATCACGTCAAGCTGTTCTTCCCGAACGGCGACTCCCGCGATTACACCCCGGCTGCGTTCCACCCGGCGAACGACGAGCACCCCGACGAGCTCGACCTCGACTTCGTCCTGCACGGCGACGAGGGCCCGGCGACGGTGTGGGCGACCGGCGCGCAGCCCGGCGACGAGCTCGTCGTCGCCGGACCCCGCGGTTCGCAGCTCGCGCCGCAGGGGGTCAACCGCCTCGTCATCGTCGTCGACGAGACGGCGTTCCCGGCAGCCGCCCGCTGGCTCGAGGCCGCCGGCGACCAACTGCCCGTCGACGTGCTCGCGTGGCCCCTCGACTCCGCCCCTGAGGAATACTTCGGCACCCGAGTGCCCGAGCGTGCCGCGGTCACCCCGTATGCGCCGAGCGAGCTGATGACGGCGCTGCGCGCGCTCGCGCCGTTCGATGACCAGACGTTCTTCTTCCTCGCAGGCGAGGCGACGACCCTCGCGCCGCTGCGACGCTACCTGCGCCGCGAACTCGAACTGCCGCCTGAGCAGGTGCAGGCGAGCGGGTACTGGCGGTACGGGGCGGCCGGCCTCGACCACCACGCGCCGATCGACCCGAGCGACCCCGACTGACGCCGGCTGCCTCACGCGAAGTGCGGCATGACCTCCCGCGCGATGAGCTCGAGGTGGTCGAGGTCGCTCAAGTCGAGCACCTGGAAGTACACCCGGCTGATGCCGAACTCGGTGAGCGCGCCGATCCGGTCGACGACCTGCTGCGGGGTGCCGTAGAAGCCGTCGGCGGTGAGCTGGTGCGGGTCGCGCTCGATCGTCGCCGCGCGTCGGGTCGCCTCGGCCTCGGTCGCGCCGAGTGCGATGGTGCGCGCCACGGAGTACACGAGCGACTGTGGGTCGCGCCCCGCGGCCTCGGCAGTGGACCGCACCCGGTCGACATTCGTCTTGAGAGCGGCGTCGCCGGTGAAGTTGGTGTTGTACTCGGCGGCGTATTTCACGGCGAGCTCGGGCGTGCGCTTCGCGCCGCTGCCGCCGATGATCAGCGGCACCGGAGTCTGCACAGGCTTCGGCAGCGCCGGCGACTCGACGACGGTGTAGTGCTCGCCCGAGAAGGAGAAGGTCTCCCCCGCGGGCGTGCTCCACAGGCCGGTGATGACCGCGAGCTGCTCTTCGAACGGCCCGAACCGGCGCGCGGGGAACGGAATGCCGTAGGCCTCGTGCTCGCGCTGGAACCAGCCTGCGCCGAGGCCGAGCTCGACGCGACCGCCCGACATCTCGTCGACCTGGGCGACCTGGATCGCGGTCAGCGCCGGGTGGCGGAACGTCGCCGAGGTCACGAGCGTGCCGAGGCGGATGGATGAGGTCTCTCGCCCGATCGCACCGAGCGTGACCCAGGAGTCGGTCGGGCCGGGCAGTCCGTCCCCGCTCATCGCGAGGAAGTGGTCGCTGCGGAAGAACGCGTCGAAGCCGAGGGCCTCTGCTTTCTGTGCGACGGTGAGCTGGGTCTGATAGGTGGCGCCCTGCTGGGGCTCGATGAAAATGCGGAAGTCCACGTCTCGAGCCTAGGGCGGTGTTGCATGCTCGAAATCTGCGCCGCCTACTCTCGTGGCATGCCTCCACAAGAGCGCTTCAGCGACACCACTACGCACACCATCACGCACACCGCGACAAGCACCGTGCCGATCACCGTCAGCATCACCCGACTCGTCAAGCCCGAGAAGATCCCCGAGGCGACGCGCTGGGTGCAGGCCGGTGTGAACCTCGCGAACCGCTACGACGGATTCTTGGGCTCCGGCTGGGTCCGCGGCACCGCCGACGGCGAGGAATGGCACATGCTCTACCGCTTCGCCGACCGCGAGCGGCTGGATGCGTGGGAGAACTCCGACGAACGTGCCGCCTGGCTCGACCGCGGACGCGAGCTCGTCACCCACCAGCGCACCGAGCGCCGCACCGGCATCGAGGGCTGGTTCGACGCTCCGCAGGACGACGGCCGCAGTGCGACGGAAACCGCGCCCGTCGCCCCGCCGCCGTGGAAGCAGACCATCGCCATCTGGTGCGGCTTCTTCCCCGTCAACGCCGCGTTCAACTACGCGATCGCGTGGCTGTGGCCCGATTACGGGCTGCTGCCGCTGTGGCTGCGCAGCCTCATCTCGACGGCCGTGCTCTGCCCGATCATGGTGCCGTTCGTGCTGCCGCTCGTGACCGGCTGGCTCAAGCCGTGGCTCAATGCGCCCCGGAATACGCGGACGCCCCGGGGTTAAGCTGGCTCATCATGAGGGCCCTGACCGAGGACGACATTCGCGCCGCATTCGTCAACGCCACACCGGAACAGCTCGAGCGACTTCCGCTCCCCGGCCTCCACGAGACGATCTGGGACGAGCGCGAGTTCCTCGGCTGGCGCGACGCGCAGGCCTCTCATCTCGGCTACCTCGTGCACTGGGACGATGCCGAGAGCACTCCGGTCGGCATCGTGGTCCGGGCCGCCGGCGGCTCGTTGCGTGCCGGCATCGCCGCGATGTGCTCGTTCTGCCACTCACCGCAGCCGGCCACGCAGGTGCGCATGTTCTCGACCCCGCGGGCTGGTGAGGCGGGCCGCAATGGCAACACGATCGGCACCTACATCTGCGAGGACCTCGCGTGCTCGCTGCTCATCCGCCGTCAGCCGCCGCACCTCAACCCTCCCGAGCAGATCGCTCGACGCGGCGCCGCGTTGCTTCAGCGCGTGCGCAATTTCACGGGCGACGTGCTGAAGACCGCGAACTGATCGCGGTCGGCGGGACGAGCGCTAGAGAGCCGACGGCGCCCCGGCGGCCTTCAGGTACTCGACGGCTTCTTCCTCGCCCATGACGACCATGCCGCGGATTCCGTGCGACGAGCGCGCCAGCGCGTCGAGCCACACGCGGTTGAGCTCCGGCGGCTTGCTGCCGGCGAAGCGGAACTGCAGCGGAATTCCGGCCGAGATCCACAGGCTGATGCGACCTGAGCCGCTGCCGCTCGGAACCGTCCAGTTGATGAGGAACGACTCCTGCAGCCGCAGTTTCGCGACGATCGCGATTTTGAGGTGCGCAAGTACCCGGTCGTCGAATTCGTACTCGGCGCCCGCACCGTAGATCAGATACCCCACGTTGTCAGCATGACACAGACGGTCAGTTCACGGCGTGAACTTGAGGTCGCAGGAGGGGCAGTAGGGAACGCCGTCCTTCTCGGTCAACACGCCGTGACACACCGGGCATTCGTCGGCCGAAAGTACCTCTTCTTCGTCTGCGCTGCTGTGGTGGGACATCCAGAGGACGTTACGGGCCGGCTACGGGGCCACGGGAGGGGCTTGACAGATCGTGCTCGAGCAGCCAGTCGAGAGCGCTTCCGAGCGCCCTGAGCCCGGAGACGTGGCCGTCGTCGGCGAACCACCACGACGTCGCGTCCGGCAGCAGGCACAGCAGCCGTGTGGCATGCCCGGCGGGCACCATGCGGTCCTCGTCGCCGTGGACGATGAGAACGGATGCGGTGATCTGCCGCACATCGACTCCCCAGTCCGTCACGAACGCACGATCGTCATCGACGGCGCCTTCGTTCCCGGCCTCCCCGGTCGCCTGCGCGTCGGCGCCCATCTCAGCCCAGTCGCCCTGCAGAGCCGCCCAGTCGGCCGCGCTGAAGACCGCCGGGTCGAACTCGGCCTCGTCGTCGTGGCGGGTGCGCGCCTCGAGGCCGCGGACTGCCGCCTCCAGCGCGCTCGGGTCGGCCATGCCCTCGAACCACTCAGGATCATCGTCGTAGGGCGCGAGGGACGCGAACGTCGCGACACCGGTGGCCCGCTCGCCGGCGACCGCCGCGAGTGCGAGTGCGTGCGGGCCGCCCCCTGACGAGCCGACCGCCGCGAAGCGTTCGACCCCCGCTGCATCAAGGACGGCGAGCACGTCGCGCGCACTGTCCGCGACGGTGCGGCCGATGCGGCGCGTCGAGCCCGGGTAGCCCGGCCGGGCGACGGAGATGACGCGGATGCCCCGCGCCACGGCCGCCTCGCGCAGAACGCCGTAGATGCGCCCGTCGCTCGGAGTGCCGTGGTGCCACACGACGACGGGCGCTTGCACGGCGCCGGTGTCGAACCAGTGCGCCTCGCGGCCATCGGGCAACGTCAGCGTGGCCCCGGCATCCGTCATCGCTCTACTCCTCCAGCTCGACCCGGATCAGGGCCGC
Organism: Gryllotalpicola reticulitermitis; assembly: GCF_042651345.1. Taxonomy (NCBI): domain Bacteria; kingdom Bacillati; phylum Actinomycetota; class Actinomycetes; order Micrococcales; family Microbacteriaceae; genus Gryllotalpicola; species Gryllotalpicola reticulitermitis. The sequence goes on along the minus strand of NZ_JBHSCN010000003.1, from coordinate 19,355 downwards.
CGCGCGCTGCGCAACTGCCCGCGCAGACTCCGTCGTCGCGCTCCGCGCGAGCACGACGGCGACCCGCCGCTCGCCGTCGACGCGCGGTTTGCCGAACAGGCGCACCTGCACGCTCGAATCGCTCGCGAGCGCGTCGCCCACGCCGCTGAACACCGGCACGCCGGACCCTTCGACCTTGATCGGCACGCTCGCCGCCGCTCCCGGAAAACGCGTCACGGCGGGAGCGGGGAGCCCCAGCACGGCGCGCGCGTGGAGCTGGAACTCGCTGATGTCCTGGCTCGCGAGGGTCACGAGTCCTGTGTCGTGCGGGCGCGGTGACACCTCGGAGAAGACGACCTCCGAGCCGCGCACGAACAGCTCCACGCCGAAGATTCCGTAGCCTCCGAGTGCCTCGGTGACCCGCCCCGCCACGGCCTGCGCCTCGTCCCGCACTCCCGCGGGCAACGTCGGGGCGCCCTCCGGCTCCTGCCAGCTCTCGACATAGTCGCCGGCCACCTGCCGGTGGAAGACCGGATCGAGGAACAGCGTGCCGCCGGCATGCTGCACGGTCAGCTGGGTGATCTCGGTATCGAAGTCGATGAAGCCCTCGACGATGCAGCGCACCGCCCCAGAGGACTCAGCGCTGCCGCGACCGCCGGTCTGCGCATACTTCCAGGCGGCCTCGAGCTCGGACGCGTCGCGGACCACCGACTGGCCCTTTCCCGACGAGGACATCACGGGCTTGATGACCGCGGGCCAGCCCAGCTCGGCGGCGGCGGACTCGAAGTCCGCGAGCGACTCGACGAAGCGGTACCGGCTCGTCGGCAGCCCGAGCTGCTCCGCCGCCAGTCGGCGGATGCCCTCGCGGTTCATCGTGAGGACCGTGGCGTGCGCACTCGGGGCGACACGCAGCGACGCATTCGCCTCGAGTTCAGCCAGCACCTGCGTGGCGATGGCCTCGATCTCGGGGATCACGACATCCGGGCGCTCCTCGAGCAGCAGCTCGCGCAGTGCGTCCGCGTCGCGCATGTCGATCACGCGCGAACGGTGCGCGACCTGCATCGCAGGCGCCGCCGGGTAGCGATCGACGGCCACCACCTCGATGCCGAGGCGCTGCAGTTCGATCACGACCTCTTTACCGAGCTCGCCGCTGCCGAGCAGCAGAGCGGTGGTGCCTGAAGGGGTTCCTGGGGTTCCGATGCGCGCGCCGAGCGGCGCTCCGTTGGTGGTCATCACGCCCATTCTCGTCCTTGGCACATTCTCAGCGGCAGTCGGGATAACGTCGTCTTCTAATGGATGTCACCGTCATCGTTCCCACGTTCAACGAATCGTTGAACGTCGAGGAACTCGTCACCCGCACCGAGAAGGCGGTGGGTGGCCGTTCGGTCGAGATCGTCTTCGTCGACGACTCGACGGACGATACCCCTGCGGTGATCCGTCGGACCGCGGCGCGGCACTCCATTCCGGTGCGTCTGATCCACCGCGACGTGCCGGCCGACGGCCTCGGCGGCGCGGTCATGGAAGGCTTCCGCGCGGCGGACGCCCGCTGGGCCGTCGTGATGGACGGCGACCTCCAGCACCCGCCCGAGATGCTCCCCGGGCTGATCGACAAGGCCCTCGGCGGCGACGCCGAGGTGGTCGCCGGCTCGCGATTCCTGAAGGGCGGCTCGGCGGAGGGCCTCTCCAACGGTCTGCGCCGGTTTCTCACCGGCTTCTCGACGCGCCTCACGAAGCTGCTCTTCCCGCGCAAGCTGCGCGGCGCATCCGACCCCATGTCCGGCTTCTTCGCCGTACGGCTCGACGCGCTCGACCTCTCGCTGCTGAAGCCGCGCGGGTTCAAGATCCTGCTTGAGATCCTCTGCCGGAAGCAGATGAGGGTGACCGAAATACCCGCGACTCTCGCGCCGCGCGGCGGCGGCGAGTCGAAGGCCGACGTGAAGCAGGTCTGGCGGCTCACGGCGCAGATCGTCGAGCTGCGGATCGGGCGACTGCCGGGCTTCGCGCTGATCGGATTCTGCGGCGCCATCGCAAACCTGCTCATCATGGGCGGCCTGCAGCACGGCGGAATGGACTATCTGTCGGCGGCCGTCATCGCAGGCGCCGTCACGATCCTCGGCAACTTCACCGCGCAGGAACTCACGCTGTATCACGACCTGCGGGCGGGAGCACGGCGGCTCTGGTGGCGGTTCGCGCACTCCGCCGGCTTCAACGCGCTCGAGACCGCGGTGCGCACCTTCGTGCTCTTCCTCATCGTGCACTTCCTGCACCTGCACCACCACACGGTGCTGGTCCAAGGCATCCTGCTCGTCGCCGGGTTCATGATGCGCTACGCGTACCACGAGCGCGTCGTCTACCGGCAGCTCGCGGGCGAGGAGCAGCCACAGACCACAAGTAGCTGAGCGACGTACGATCAGCCGCGTGAGGATGACTCGGAGCTGGCTCGCAGCAGCCGCCGGCATCGCGGCAGTGCTTCTCGGCCTCGGCGCCGGTGGCGTCGTCGCGGGGATTCTGGCGCGGGCCTTCAGCCCCCTGACGGTCGTCGGTGCGGCAATCATCGACTTGACTCCCGGCGGCCTCAAAGAGGCCGTCATCCACGTGTTCGGCGAGCATGACAAGACGTTCCTGCTCACGCTGATCACCGTGCTCGTCGTCGTGCTCGCGGCGCTCGCGGGGGTTCTCGAACTACGACGGCCGTGGCTCGGGCGCACGATCATCCTCGTCGGCGGCGCAATCGGGGTGGCCGCAGCGATCACGCGGGGCGACGCGACGAGCCTCGCGATCGTGCCCTCCGTCGTCACCGGCATCGTGGGCGCGTGGGTGCTCGCGTTCCTCGTGCGGCGTATGCCCCCCGAGCGCGACCCGCGCGTCGGTATCGCGCCGACGCGACGCAGCTTTCTCACCTGGGCCGCGGCCACGGCCGCGATCGGCGTTGTCGCAACGCTCGGCGGCGAGCTGCTCACGCGCACCGCGGCCGCAGCGGCGAACGCGCGCGCGGCGTTCCGGCTGCCCCGGCCCCGCACAGCCATCGCGCCCCCGCCGGCCGCCGCCTCGCTCGACGTGCCCGGCATCACGCCCCTCATCACGGCCAACGGCGACTTCTACCGCACCGACACCGAGCTCACGATCCCGCAGCTCGACCCCGCGAAGTGGTCGCTCAAGGTGCACGGCATGGTCGAGAGGCCCTTCACCCTCGACTGGAGCGAGCTCACCGCGCTGCCGATGGAGGAGCACTACGTCACGCTCGCCTGCGTGTCGAACGAGGTCGGGGGCGACCTGATCAGCACGGCGAAGTGGCTCGGCTACCCCGTTCGGCTGCTCCTCGAGCGCGCGGGCGTCACCGGCGACGCCGACATGGTGTTCTCGTCGAGCTTCGACGGGTGGACCGCGGCCACTCCCCTGTCGGCGCTCAACGACCCGGGCCGCGCGGCCCTGCTCGCGATCGGCATGAACGGCGAGCCGCTGCCGTTCGTGCACGGTTTTCCGGCGCGCCTCGTCGTTCCGGGGCTGTACGGCTACGTCTCGGCGACGAAATGGGTCACCGACCTCGAGGTCACTCGCTTCGCGGACCGCACCTCGTACTGGACGAAACAGGGCTGGGCAGAGAAGGGCCCCGTCAAGATCGAGTCGCGCATCGACGTGCCGCGGGCCGGGCGCCGGGTGAAGCCGGGCCGGGTCTGGGTCGCCGGCGTCGCGTGGGACCAGCACGTCGGCATCTCGAAGGTCGAGGTGCAAGTCGACAACGGTCCGTGGCACGAGGCCGAGCTCGCGCGCGAACTCGCGGCCGACACGTGGGTGCAGTGGCGGTGGCCCTGGGAAGCGTCGGCCGGAAACCATCACCTCACGGTGCGCGCGACGAGTGCCACCGGCGAGCTGCAGACGTCGACCTACGCGCAGCCTGTCCCCAACGGTGCAAGCGGCTGGGACAGCGTCAGCGTGTCCGTAGCATCCTGACCCGGTCGCCGCGTCATGACGTCGCCTCGAAGGCACGCCGTCGGCCGAAACTAGTTAGCACGCGACAACTAAAGGTATTCTGGCCTCGTGACACAGACTGCGAAGGCCGACACTCCTGTTGCAGCTCGCGCCGACGATGAGCCGCTGCCCCGGCGCAAGCTCGTCTTCGTCATCGTGTCGATGGGCCTGTTCATGGCCTCCGTCGACCAGACGGTCGTCGCGACGGCGCTGACCTCGATCCAGCGAGAATTGCACGCGGGCGTGCAATGGGGCGCGTGGACGATCACGATCTATTCGCTCGGCCAGGTTCTGGTCATGCCGCTCGCTGGCAAGATCAGCGACATCTATGGCCGCAAGCGAGTGTTCGTGCTGGCGATCGTGCTGTTCACCGTGACGTCGCTGCTGTGCGGGCTGTCGCAGAACATCTACATGCTCGTCGTGCTGCGTGCGATCCAGGCCCTGGGCGGCGGTTCGATCATGCCCGCGGCGAGCGGCATCGTCTCCGACCACTTCGGACGAAACCGGGACCGCGCCCTCGGCATGTTCACAAGCATCTTCCCCATCGGCGGCGTGGTCGGACCGATCCTGGGCGGCATCTTCGTCACCTACTGGTCGTGGCGCGGCATCTTCCTCGTCAATGTGCCGATCGGCGTCGCGCTGATCATCCTCGGCTCGATCTTCTTCCCCACCACCGAAGGCCGCCGCGGCGGCCGCCTCGACATCGTCGGCAGCCTCACCATGGCGGCGACCATCCTCGCGGCGATGCTCGGCATCGCGACCCTCGGCGACGGGGCCAAGTGGTACTCGCCCGGCGTGCTCGTGCCCGAGCTCGTCGCGATCGCGTTCGGGTGGCTCTTCGTGCGCCACACCCGGCGCGCCCCGCATCCGTTCATCTCGATGCAGCTGCTCGTCGGCAAGGGCTTCGGCATCATGAACCTGATCAACTTCCTCTACGGCGCGGCGGCCATCGGCTTCAGCGCGCTCGTACCGCTGTACGCGCAGGAACGCTTCGGCATTCCTCCGCTCGAATCCGGAACGCTTCTCACCGCCCGCGCCGTCGGCATGATCTGCATCGCGGGCCTCGCGGTGTTCGCTCTGCGGCGCACCGGCTACCGCATGCCGATGGTGGTCGGTTTCCTGCTCGTCTCCGGCGGCCTCGTCATGATGTTCTTCACACCGCCGGGCGCGAGTCCCTACTTGTGGCTGTCGATCGCCGCCGCCATCACCGGTCTGGGCATGGGGCTGTCGGTGCCCGCGGCCAACAACGCCACGCTGCAGTTCGCGAAGGGCCAGATCGCGGGGGTCTCCGGATTGCGAGGCATGTTCCGCCAAGCCGGCTCGATCATGGCCGTCTCGGTCGTCACCGCCGTGATCGCCAGGGCGAGCGATCCGGGTCTGTCACTCGGCATCTCCTTCCTGGTGCTCGCCGGCACGCTCATCGCAGTGACGCCGACCGTGCTTCTCGTGCCGGAGCACCGCGGTTCCTGGTAGCCCCTCTCTCCCTGACTCCGGGCCAATCGGTTCCCGGTCCCTTGGCTCCCGGTCCCCGGGCTCCCGGCTCACGCGGGTCGCGCTACAGGTGCGGGAGGGCGCGACTGTCGCGGCTGTCGCGCCGTCCCGTAGGTGTAGCGCGGACGATCACGACGACGACACACGCAACGCGAGCGTCGCCAGCACCACGGTCACGGGCGCCAGAATCGCACCCAGCAGCATGTAGCGCGACCACCGGATGCTGACGCCGAGGCGCTGCAGCCGCTCGTGCCAGAGCAACGTCGCGAGGGACGCCCACGGTGTGATGAGGGGCCCCGCGTTGACGCCGACGAGCAGCGCGAGCCCCGGCAGCAGGCCCCGCACGGCCGGCTCGATCGCGAGATACGCCGGCAGGTTGTTGACGAGGTTGGCCGCGACCCCGCCGGTCGCTGCGACGCCGAGAAGCGCGAGCATGCTGTCGCCGGTCGGGACGACGGCCTCGAGCATCCGTCTCAGTCCGATCGCATCGAGTGCCGCGACGGCCAGGAACAGGCCGCAGCACAGCACGATCGTCGGCCACGGCAGCAGCCCGACGCGGAGCTCACTCGGACGCCGCAGCCCGAAGGCCACGACGAGCACGGCGGCCGCGACCACGGCGGGGATCCACACGGGGGCGCCCGAGACCAGCGCGATCACGAGCGCGAGCATGACGATGGCCGCGACCACGGTCAGCCGTCGGTCGGCGACCGGCTCGATCTCCGGGGCGTCATACCCCTTGGCGAGCTCACGTCGATAGATCAGCGCGACAAGGGCGAGCGGCGCGAGTACGCCAACGAGCTGCGCCGGCCACGAGGCGGCGGCGAATGCGGCGGGACCGATGCCGCCGAGGTGCTGCTCGGCCAGCAGATTCGTCAGGTTGGACACAGGTAGCAGGAGCGACGCCGTGTTGGCGATCCAGACCGTGGTGAGTGCGAACGGCAGCGGATTGAGGCCGATTCGGCGCGCGAGCATGACGACGATCGGCGTGAGCAGCACCGCCGTCGTGTCGAGGGACAGGAACACGGTGCTCACGACCGCGACGAGCGCGATCAGCAGCCAGAGCAGCCACGCGCGGTTGCGACCCCACCGGGCGGCGAGGCCCGCGATCACATCGAACAGCCCGGCCGCGGTCGCAAGCTCGGCGACGATCGTGATCGCGACGACGAACAGCAGGACGGGCCAGACACGGATGCCCAGCGCTTCGGCGTCGCCGACGGGGAGCGCCCCGGTCGCCAACGCGATGCCGCCGGCCACGAGCAGCACCGCCCCGATGAGAGCGGTGCGCAGCGGAGTCACGCGTCCGACGCTATCGCGCCGAATCCGCACTCATTGTCGTGCCGATCTGCGTCGGCGCGCATCTACTGCGTATTCGGCGACCGCTCAGCGGCTCGCTCAGCCGTTCGCCCAGTAGCCGCGGCCGCCCCAGCCACCCCAGTCGTTGAAGCCGCCCGCGGCGCCGCCGTCCGACGACCAGGAGCGCGAGCCCAGGTAGGACCCGACCACGGCGGCCCCGAGGTCGTCGAGTTCCGGCGCGACGACCTTGCCGTCGACCCGCTTCGCCATGTTGTCGACGAAACGCGCCAGGCTCGGGTCGTCGCCCAGCCGGAAGAAGGTGATCTGCGCGCCGAGCCGCATGGAGTTCTCGAGCTCGCGCAGCGTGAACGCGATCGTCACGGGGTGCGGCGGGTAGGAGAACCGCACGTCGCCGTCCGGCTCGAGGTGCGAGGTCGGCTCGCCGTCGGTCACGATGAGCAGTACCGGCTGCGCGTTCGGATGCTTGCGGAAATGCCGGTTCGCGAGCAGCAGCGCGTGGTGCAGGTTCGTGCCCTTCGCCCAGCTGGCCTCGAGCGACGTCAGTTCCTCGATCTGCATCACCTCGGCGTGCCGCCCGAAGCCGATCAGCTGCAGGTCGTCTCCGCGGAAGCGGCTCGAGATCAGTGTGTGCAGGGCGAGGGCCGTGCGCTTCATCGGCACCCAGCGCCCGTCGATCTCCATCGAGAACGAGGTGTCGGCGAGGAGCGCGACCGCGGCCTGCGTGCGGGACTCGGTCTCGGCCACCTCGACGTCGTCGATCTCGATGAGCCTGCCGGCCGGATCGCCCGAACGGCGACGGATGCCGTTGAGCACGGTCCGAGGGATATCCCACGGCTCGGTGTCACCGAAAGCCCACTGCCGAGACGAGCCGGACAGGTCGCCGGCGGCGCCTGCCTGCCGCAGCTCGCGCTCGCCCTGGCGCTGGGACATCCGCTGGGCGATGTCCTTCAGCAGGGTCTTCCCCAGCTGCCGCATCGCCTTCGGCGACAGCTGCAGCCGCCCCGCCGAGTCGCGACGCAGGGTACCGTCGCGACGCAGCGCGCGCTCGAGCTCGCGCAGAGTGCGCGCGTCGACGGCGGCCTCGTTCCCCAGCTGGCGCGCGAGCTTGTCGAGGTCGACGTCGTCCATGCGCGCGCCCTCGTAAGACTGCGACAGCTGCTCGGCGAGCTCATCGAGGTCGGCGAGGTCCTGAAGCACGCCGGCACCCTCACCGAGGCCGAGGGGCTGGTCGCCGTCGAAGCGCTCCGACCCGGCCCAGTCCTCACCCGGTCTGAGCGCCTGCAGGCTCTGGTCGAGCCGAGCGAGCTGCTGCATGAGTTCCGGCGAGCCGAACGCCTGCGCCGACAGGTTGAACAGCTCTTCGCGCTGTTCCGCCGTCATCGAGTTGAGCATGCGCTGGGCTGCCGCCGAACGCTTCGCGAGTGCGTCGATGAGCTCGTCGACGTTCTGCGGGTTCTCGGGGAAGAATCCGCCGTGCTTCGACATGAAGTCGTCGAAGTCCTCCGGGGTGTCCTGCCCGGCGGCGTGCTTCTCGAGCAGTTCGTTGAGGTCGGCGAGCATCTCGCTGACGGCCTGCCGATCGGCATCCGTCACGTTCTCGAGCGCCTGCTTCATGCCTCCGAAGCGCTGATCGAGCAGCTCACGGCCGAGCAGGTCTTTGATCTTGTCGTAGTCGGCCTTCGCCTCACTCGACCGCCACTGGTAGTCCGACAGCTCGTTGACCGCTGCCGAGGTCGAGGCGGGCAGGTTCTCGAGCCGGGTCTCGGCGAACGAGCGCTCCATGTCGTCGAGGTCGACGTCGCGAGCGAGCTGCTTGCGCTCCTCGAGCACGGCCCGCTCGAGCAGCTGCTTGATCTCTTCCAGCGTGCCGTCGAGCTTGTGCCGCGAGAGCAGCTCGCGCCGCCGCTCGGACACCCGCCGACCGAGGTCGTCGAGACCCCGCCGCCCCTCGCTGCCCCGGCGCAGGTACTCGCGCATCGCGCGCTCGGCCGAGTAACCGGCCATCACCTGCTCGCCGATCTTGTCGAGCGCCTCGGCGAGGTCGACGGGCGGTGCGAGGGGGTCGCCACCGGTGTAGCGGCGGAAGCGCGCGGCGTGCGCCTGCGCCAGGCGCCGCGCCGCCGCGCTCTCGCCGGGTTCGCGCTCAGCCATAGACCGTCTCACTCCCGTCGGTGTCCTTGCCGACCTTGCGCGCGAGGTAGAGGCCCTCGAGGGCGAGCTCGATGGCGGCGGCGCGCTCGCCGTCCGTCCGGGCGCCGAGTCGCGCGGCCGTCTCGTCGTAGAGTTCGGATTCCCCGAGCACCGGGAGCCCCGCGAGGAACTCCTGCGCGGCGACGTCCTCGCCGGTGACGACCATCGCACCGTTCTCGATCGCCTCGACGAGTGCGCCGAAGTCGAGCCCACGGAAGTGCTCGCGCACGGTGTCGGCGGTGGCGGTGCGCAGCAGGTGGGTGAGGACCTCGGCCTCGCGGCCCTCCTCACCGGTTTCGAACTCGAGTTTGCCGCCGAGCACGTCGACCGCCGTCTGCAGGTCGACGACCCGGGCCACGGCATCCGCCTCGCCGTTCGCGGCGGCGCGATGCAGCGCCGAAGCCGCGATCGTCTCGGCGCCGGCGATCGCGAACCGCGCGCTGACGCCGCTGCGCTGGTCGATCGACGGCGACTCGCGCAGCGCCCGCGTGAAGCGCGCGAGCACCTCGATGAGGTGGTCGGGCACGTCGGCGACCAACTCGGCCTCCTGGCGGATGACGGCCATCTCTGCCTCGAGCCGCCGCGGGTAGTGCGTGCGGATCTCGGCCCCGAAGCGGTCCTTCAGCGGCGTGATGATGCGGCCGCGGTTCGTGTAGTCCTCGGGGTTCGCCGAGGCGACGACGAGCACGTCGAGCGGCAGCCGTAGCACATAGCCGCGGATCTGGATGTCGCGCTCCTCCATCACGTTGAGCATCGACACCTGGATGCGCTCGGCGAGGTCCGGCAGCTCGTTGATCGCCACGATGCCGCGGTGACTGCGCGGGATCAGACCGAAGTGAATGGTCTCCGGATCGCCGAGCGAGCGCCCTTCGGCGACCTTCATCGGGTCGACGTCGCCGATCAGGTCGGCCACGCTCGTATCGGGCGTGGCCAGTTTCTCGACGTAGCGCTCGGAGCGGTGTCGCCACTCGACCGGCAGCTCGTCGCCCAGTTGCGCGGCGCGGCGGCGCGACTCGTGAGTGATCGGCTCGTACGGATGCTCGGCGAGCTCGCTGCCGGCGATCACCGGCGTCCACTCGTCGAGCAGGCCGCCGATGGTGCGCAGGAGGCGGGTCTTGCCCTGACCGCGCTCTCCCAGCAGCACGACGTCGTGGCCGGCGATGAGAGCGCGCTCGAGCTGCGGGATGACCGTCGACTCGAACCCGTGCAAGCCGGGCCACGGATTCTGCTTCGCGCGCAGCTTGGCGATCAGGTTGTCGCGCAGTTCGGCCCGCAGCGGCTTCTGCTGATGGCCGCTCGCGCGCAGTTCGCCGAGAGTGGCGATGGTGGGGGTGGTGGTCGGTGCATCCGCGCTGGAGTCCGTCATTTCTGCAGGCTAACCCCGGGGGTGTCAATCCGGCACCCGCCGTAACCAGTTGCTTACCGGAGCCTCAGCAAGCCCGGGCGAGTCACGCGAGGGCGTCGAGCAGGGCGCGCGCCGTCGCAGCATCCGTCACGAGCTCGTTGATGAGCCGGCCGCGAGCGGCGCCCACGATGCTCGGCACCTTTGCGCCGCCGACCGCGACGCCGACCGCGTGCGGCAGTGCGGCGAGCAGTGCGCGCGGGGTGCGCACCATCCGGTCACTGCCGGGGAACTCGATCGGGTCGCCCGTCGGCCCGAAGAAGTTGAGACAGACGTCGCCGGCCGCCGTGTCGAACACGTCGGACTCGACCGGGATGCCCCTGGTCAGTGCGTCGCGCGTGGCGATGGGGGCGCCGACGCCGACGATGGCGCCCTTCGCACGGCCCCACAGCCCGATCACGTGCTGGAACGCCGGGTCTTCGTCGAGCGACGCGCGCATCGCGGCACTCGGGAGCGCCTGGGCGAAGAGGAACGCCGGGAAGGCGCCGGAGCGCTCGGCGGCCGTGCGCGTGATCTCGTTCGTCTGAAACCACGGCAGCGGGTCGGCCTGGCCGCCGACGGTCGGCGCGAGCTGCACGCCGGCGAGCGGCGGCATGCCGTTCCGGGCGATCTCGTACAGCGTGCGGCCCGAGGAGATCAGCAGGGCGTCGCCGGGCGCGAGGGCCATCGCCTCGACCGCCGCGGCGAGCGGCGCGGCGAGATCGGAGCCGAGGGTTGCGGCATGCGTCACCGCCGCGAGATACACGGCGCGGACACCGAGCGCGGCGGCGAGCCGGGCCGCGAGCGCCGAGGTCTCTTCCTCGAACGGGTCGGTCACCTCGATGTGCACGAGCCCGGCGCGACGCGCCTCGGCGACGAGCCTGCTCACCGTCGGGCGCGAGACACCGAGCCGGACCGCGATCTCGGCCTGCGTCGCGTCCTCGAGGTAGTACATGCGCGCAGCCTGGTAGACGAGCTCGAGCGGATTGCGGTCGTGGGCAGGCGCCGCTTGGGGTTGCACCCGTGGCTCCGTCATCGTCCGGTCCCTCCCCCGCGACCGTGCACCGCCACCGGCCGCGGCCATGCTAGCGTCTCGTCGCTCAGCGGATCGTGAATCCGCCGTCGACCCTGAGGTCGGTGCCGTTGACCATCGCCGCGGCGTCGCTCGCGAGATAGAGCACGGCCGCCGCGATCTCGGCCGGCGTCGCGAAGCGACCCGTCGGGATCTCCGCCTGGTGCGCGACGCCGGCTTCGTTGGCCCACGCGGCCCGGCCGAGGTCCGTGAGCACGACCGTCGGCGACACGGTGTTCGTCGTCACGCCGCGCGGGCCCCACTCGAGCGCAAGCACGCGGGTGAGCCCCGTGACGGCGGCCTTCGACGCGGAGTACGCGGCGTGCTGGGCGAGCCCGACGTGGGCCGCTTGCGACGCGATGTTGACGATGCGGCCGTAGCCGGCCTCGAGCATCCGTCGCCCGACCGCCTGCGCGACCCGGAACGTGCCGGTCAGGTTGACGTCGAGCGTGCGCGACCAGTCGCGGCTCGAGAGTTCCTCGGCGGGCGCGAGCAGAGCGATGCCCGCACAGTTGACGAGGATCTGCGGCGTGCCGAGCGAGGCCTCGACGCGCGCGACAGCGGACTCGACGGATGCTTCGTCCGTGACGTCGCACACGACGCCGAGGTGCCGTTCGCCGCCGCCCGGAAGAGCAGCCGCTGCGGCCTCGACGGCGTCGGCACGGAGGTCGGCGATCACGACCCGCGCGCCGCGCTCGGCGAAGGCCACGGCGATGGCGTTGCCGATGCCGGATGCGCCGCCCGTCACGATCGCGATGCGCCCCTCGAGCGACAGGCTGAGGTCGACGCGCTCCGGACCGGGGCGCAAACGATCGGTGAAGTCCGACTCGGTCATGTGTGTTCCTTCCACGGCGGTGTGGTGGCTGATTCTATGGGCTGAGAGTAGCAGAAATAATGTGCTGGACATCTGTTCACCGTCGTGTAGGGTTGCGAACGGTAGCCCAATCGCTGAGCCAACGGAGGACAGCCATGTCATCGCCGACCACCACCACCGAGCCCGCTACGCGCCAGATCCCACCCACCATGCGCGCTGTAGTCGTGCACGGCCCCGGCGACTACCGGCTCGAGACGCGCCCGGTGCCGCAGCCCGGGCCCGGCGAGCTGCTGCTGCGCACCGACGCCGTCGGCATCTGCGCCAGCGACCTCAAGTGCTACCACGGCGCCGCGAAGTTCTGGGGCGACGAGAACCGCCCGGCCTGGGCCGAGCGGGATCGGATTCCCGGCCACGAGTTCGTCGGCACCGTCGTCGCAGGCGACGACGCGGCGCTCGCCAAACGCGGGATCGGCCTCGGCGACCGCGTCGCCTGCGAGCAGATCGTGCCGTGCTGGGAGTGCAAGTACTGCCTCGAGGGCGCGTACTGGATGTGCGAGGTCCATGACATGTTCGGCTTCAAGGGCTACGACGGCGCGATGGCCGAGTACGTGCTCGTGCCGACACAGGCTCTGGTGCACCCCGTGAGCCGCGCCCTCGAACCCCAGGTCGCCGCATTCGCGGAGCCGCTGTCGTGCGCGTTCCACGCCGTGGAGCGTGCAGAGATCAAATTCGGCGACACCGTGGTCATCGCGGGCGCCGGGCCGATCGGACTGTCCGCGATCGCGGGCACCCGGCAGAAGAATCCGCTGCGCATCATCTCGCTCGACGTCGTCGACGCGAAGCTCGAACTCGCCCGCCGCGTCGGCGCCGACATCGCCATCAACATCGCCCACGATGACGCGGTCGCGCGGGTCAAGGAGCTCACGGGCGGCTACGGCGCCGACGTCTACATCGAGGCGACCGGCCACCCGTCGGCCGTGCCGCAGGGGCTCAACCTGCTCCGCAAGCTCGGCACGTTCGTCGAATACTCCGTGTTCAAGGACCCGGTGTCGGTCGACTGGTCGATCATCTCCGACGACAAGGAGCTCGACGTTCGCGGCGCCCACCTCGGGCCCCACACCTGGCCGGCGGCGATCAAGCTGCTCGAAGCCGAGACCCTGCCGATGGCGGAGATCTGCACCCACCAGTTCCCGCTCGAGAAGTTCCAGGAGGCTCTCGATCTCGTCGGCGACTCGTCCGGCGCTTCCATCAAGGTCTCGATCATCCCGTCGTGGGCGAACACCGAGGAGTCCGCAGAGTGACCACGATCTATGACGACCCGCAGGACTTCGCCGACGACCAGCTGGCCGGTTGGCTCGCCCTCTACGCCGACCGTGTGCGCGGGGTGCACGGCGGGGTCGTGGCGCTCCCGACCGCCGGCGCGGCGCCGCAGGTCGCCGTCGTGATCGGCGGCGGGTCGGGCCACTACCCGGCGTTCTGCGGCACGGTCGGCCCGGGCCTCGCGACCGGGGCCGTCGTCGGGAACATCTTCACGTCGCCCTCCGCGGCGCAGGTCTACTCCGTCGCCAAGGCCGCCGATCAGGGCCGCGGGGTCGTGCTGAGCTTCGGCAACTACGCGGGCGACAACATGAACTTCGGCCTTGCTGCCGAGCGTCTGCGCGCCGAGGGCATCGACACGCGCATCGTGGTCGCCACCGACGACATCGCCTCAGCCACCGCCGTCGCCGACCGGCGCGGCATAGCCGGGGATTTCTCGGTGTTCAAGGCGATGGGCGCAGCGGCCGCGGAAGGGTCCGACCTGGACGAGGTCGAACGCATCGGCAACGCCTCGAACCTCGCAACCCGCACGATCGGCGTCGCCTTCAGCGGCTGCACGATGCCCGGCGCCCAGGAACCGCTGTTCACGGTTCCCGCCGGCCACCTCGGTCTCGGTCTCGGAATCCACGGCGAGCCGGGCATCGAGGACGTGCCGATGCTGCGCGCCACCGAGCTGGCCCATCTGCTCGTCGACAAGCTGTTCGCCGACCGCTCCCCCGTGGCCGGCGAACGCGTCGCACCCATGCTCAACGGGCTCGGCGACACGAAGTACGAGGAGCTGTTCCTGCTCTGGGGGCGCATCGCGCCGCTCCTGGAGGCGCGCGGGCTGACCCTCGTCGAACCGGAGGTCGGCGAGATCGTCACGAGTCTCGACATGGGTGGCTGCTCGCTGACGCTGCAGTGGCTCGACGACGAGCTCGAACGGCTGTGGCGAGCGGATGCCTATACCCCGGGCTACCGCAAGATGGCCGCCCCGGTCAGCGCGCTGGTCCCCGCGGCATCCGTCGCCGACGCGGCCGAGCGCGACGATGCCACCCCGCCGGCGACCCCCGCGTCACAGCGCGCCGCGCTCACGGTGCGCGCGGCGCTGCGGGCCATGGACGAGCTGCTGCGCCGCGAAGAGGACACCCTCGGGCGCATCGACGCGGTCGCCGGCGACGGCGACCACGGCCGCGGCATGGTCAAGGGCGTCGGCGCCGCGGCGAAGGCCGCCGGGCGCGCCGACGAGGCCGCAGGGATCGCCTTCCTGCTCGGGCGGGCGGGCTCCGCGTGGGCCGAGTACGCCGGCGGCACCTCAGGCGTGCTGTGGGGCGCCGGACTCGAGGCCTTCGGCCGCTCCATCGGCGACGACGCCGAGCAGGTGAGCCCTCAGGTCGTCGTGGACGCGGCGGCGGCCTTCGCCGAGTCGATTCAGCACCTCGGCGGCGCCGCCCGCGGCGACAAGACGCTGCTGGACGCTCTGCTGCCCTTCGTCGACGCACTGCGAGAGCGTGTCGACGCGGGCGACGACCTGGCCGTCGCGTGGGGCGCCGCAGCGCAGGTCGCGGAGCGCGAAGCCCGGGCGACCGCCGAGCTGCGGCCCAAGGTCGGCCGGGCACGGCCGCTCGCCGAGAAGAGCGTGGGCACTCCCGACGCCGGCGCGACATCCATGGGCATGATCCTCACGACCATCGCTGACACTCTGACCGCGCATCAAGCATCCATCGCGGCCACCACAGAAGGGACGAACGCATGACCGAACTCAGCTGGCGCCTGGTCGTCGGGTCCGACGACGCAGGCTACGAATACAAAGAGATCATCAAGAGGGACCTCGAAGCCGACCCCCGGGTCGCGAGTGTCGTGGATGTCGGGGTCGACGCCGATGGCCACACCGACTATCCGCACATCGCCGTCGACGCCGCCCGCAAGGTCGCCGCCGGCGAAGCCGATCGCGCGATCCTCATCTGCGGCACGGGGCTCGGCATGGCGATCTCGGCGAACAAGGTGCCCGGCATCCGCGCGGCCACCGCGCACGACTCGTATTCGGTCGAGCGTTCGGTGCTGTCGAACGACGCTCAGGTGCTCTGCATGGGCCAACGCGTCATCGGCGTCGAGCTCGCCCGCCGCCTCGCCACGGAATGGCTCGGCTACGTCTTCGACTCGAGCTCGCGGTCGGCGGCGAAGGTCGACGCGATCTGCCGGTACGACGGCAGCGCGCCGGTCGGCATCGACGCGTAGGTAGGCCGCCCGCCCGCATCCGCCCCCATGCGGGACTCGTGTCAACCCCCTGACCGTCACGTGCTCTGATCGGTACGTTCGGGCGGTCAAGGAAAGGAATAGTCATGAGTCTCGGTACCGGAATCGTCCTCTTCGTGATCGGCGCGATCCTCGCATTCGCTGTTCACGTGCAGGTCGCATGGGTCAGCCTGACCGTCGTCGGCTACATCCTGATGGTCGCGGGAGCCGTCGGCATCATCCTCGGCATCGTCCTGATCACCACGCGTCGTCGGCAGACCGTCGTGCAGCACGACTACGTCGACCCGGCGAGCGGCGAGCGCGTGCGCCGCAGCACCACCGATCGTCCCGGCGACCCGTACGTGTGAGTCGCCTTCCACTACAGCAGAAGAGGCCGCCCCGTAGGGCGGCCTCTTCTGTGTTCACTGCGTGACTACCGGATGTCGAAGCGGTCGAGCTCCATGACCTTCTGCCACGCGGCGGCGAAGTCCGCGACGAACTTCTCCTTCGCGTCGTCCTGCGCGTACACCTCAGCGACGGCGCGGAGCTCGGAGTTGGCGCCGAACAGCAGGTCGACGCGCGAGCCGATGATCGTCTTGCCCTCGGCGGTCGTGCCTCGGTAGGCGTGGCCGCCTTCGTCGAGCGGTGTCCACGTGGTGCCGAGGTCGAGCAGCGTGACGAAGAACTCGTTCGTCAGCGCTCCCGTGCCCTCGCCGAACACGCCGAGGTTCGAGCCGTCCCAGTTGGCACCGAGCGCGCGCAGGCCGCCGACCAGCACGGTCGCCTCGGGCGCCGAGAGGGTGAGCAGGTTGGCGCGGTCGATGAAGACGTGCTCTTCGGGCAGGACCGACTGGACACCGTAGTAGTTCCGGAATCCGTCCTGCTTGGGCTCGAGGTAGCCGAACGACTCGACGTCCGTCTGCTCCTGCGTCGCGTCGCCACGGCCCTGGCTGAATCCGACCTCGATCTCGACACCGGCCGCCTTGGCCGCCTGCTCGACACCGACGTTTCCGGCCAGCACGATCAGGTCGGCGAGCGACACCGGAGCGCTGGACGCGTTCGTGATCTCCCGCAGCTTCGCCAGCACGATCGACAGCTGCTCGGGGTTGTTGACCGCCCATGAGCGCTGCGGCTCGAGCGCGATGCGCGCGCCGTTGGCGCCGCCGCGCTTGTCGCTGCCTCGGAAGCTGGACGCGGAGGCCCACGCCGTCGAGACGAGCTGCGAGATCGTGAGGCCGGATGCCTCGATCGCACTCTTGAGAGAGGCGATGTCCGCGTCGCTCAGCGTGCCGGGCGCCGCGGGGACCGGGTCCTGCCAGATGAGCTCCTCGCTCGGCACCTCGGGGCCGAGGTAGCGCGAGATCGGGCCCATGTCGCGGTGGGTCAGCTTGAACCACGCACGGGCGAACGCATCCGCGAAGGCGTCGAAGTCGTCCTTGAAGCGCCGCGCGATCGCCTCGTACGCAGGGTCAGCACGCAGCGCGAGGTCGCTCGTCAGCATGCGCGGCTCGCGCCGGCCGTCGCCGAACGACTCGGGGACCATGTCGGCGCCGCCGTTGTCCTTGGGGCGCCACTGCTTCGCGCCCGCGGGCGACTCGAACAGCTCCCACTCGTACGCGAACAGGATGTGCAGGAACTCGTTGTCCCACCGGATGGGGTGGTAGGTCCACGTGACCTCGAGGCCCGAGGTGATCGCGTCGATGCCGACGCCCGACTTGTAGTCGCTCTTCCAGCCGAGACCCTGCTGCTCGAACGGCGCGGCCTCGGGGTTCGGGCCCGGCGCGTCGGCCGGCGCGTTGCCGTGGGTCTTGCCGAAGGTGTGACCGCCCGCGATCAGCGCGACGGTCTCTTCGTCGTTCATCGCCATCCGCCCGAAGGTCTCACGGATGTCGTGAGCGGAGGCGAGCGGGTCCGCGCTGCCGTGCGGGCCCTCCGGGTCGACGTAGATCAGGCCCATCACGACCGCGGCGAGCGGGTCGTCGAGTGCACGGTCCGGACCGTTGTGCCGCTCGTCACCGAGCCAGGTGGTCTCGGGGCCCCAGTAGATGTCGTCGTCGGGCTCCCACGCGTCGATCCGGCCGCCGGCGAAGCCGAAGGTCTTAAAGCCCATGATCTCGAGCGCGACGTTCCCCGACAGGATCATCAGGTCGCCCCACGAGATGTTCTTGCCGTACTTCTTCTTCACCGGCCAGAGCAGGCGACGGGCCTTGTCGAGACTCACGTTGTCGGGCCAGGAGTTGAGCGGCGCGAAGCGCTGCTGGCCCGTGCCGCCGCCACCGCGGCCGTCCTGCACGCGGTAGGTGCCGGCGCTGTGCCATGCCATGCGGATGATCAGGGGGGCGTAGTTGCCGAAGTCGGCCGGCCACCACGGCTGCGAGGTGGTGAGCGCCTCGGCGATGTCCTGCTTGACGGCGGTGAGGTCGATCGTCTTGAACGCCTCGCGGTAGTCGAACTCGGTGCCGTAGGGGTTCAGGACCGGCTGGTTCTTCGCCAGGATCTTGAGGTTGAGCCGGTCGGGCCACCAGCCGTGGTTGGCCGCGCCGCTGGTCGGGTGCGGGGCGCGCTGGCCGTGCGGCACCGGGCATTCGGCCGCAGCCTGCTCGCGCTCGGCTGCCGGGCCGGTCGGCTGGACGGCGTCGTCGGTGGTGAATACGCCGTGCTGTTCAGGGTCGGACATGAGGTTCCTTCCGGGATGGATGGGCGGAGAAATACGGACAGGGTCAGGCGGCCGGTTCAGCGGCGGCGCACGCAGGGCACAGGCCCCAGTACACGACCTCGGCGGTCTCGATCTGGAAGCCGTGCGAGTCGGACGGCGCGAGACAGGGCGCCTCGCCGACTGCGCAGTCGACGTCTTCGACGGCGCCGCAGGAGCGGCAGACGGCGTGATGGTGGTTGTCACCGACGCGCGCCTCGTAGCGGGCGAGCGAGCCCTGCGGCTGGATCTTCCGGACGAGACGCGCCTGCGTCAGGGCGTGCAGCGTGTCGTAGACGGCCTGATGTGAGACCTCGGGCAGTTCTGCGCGAGCTGCACTGATGAGGGTGTCGGTGTCGGAATGCGGATTCCGGCACACGGCGCCGAAGACGGCGAGACGCGGGCGCGTGACGCGCAGGCCCGCATCGCGAAGCATCCGCTCGATGTCTACCGCAGTTGCCACGTTGTCAGTCTGGCCGCCAATCTTGATCGAGTCAAGAAAACGTTGGGTGACCGTCCGGTGCCGTCGCAAGGNGACATCAGGGCACGGATGCCGAAATCCCAGTCCTCCGCGTCCTCCGCGGTGGTGACCTCGTTGACGAGCGACCCGAGCTTCGGCGTCGCAATGGTCACCCGGTCCCCTCGATGATGCGTGAAGCCGCCGCCAGGCTCGTCCCGATCCTGCGTCGGTGCGAACATCGTGCCGGTGAACAGCACGAACCCGTCGGGGTACCGGTGATGCGCGCCGATCGCGTGCTCGACCAACTCCTCGAAAGTGCGACTCATCTGAGCGACCGCGCTCACCTCGTGTAGTTCAAAGCCGTCGTCGCCGGTGATCGTCAGCTCCACCTCGACCGCTCGCAGCGCCTCGAGCGTGAACCGCTCGTCGAACAGCCGCAGGAACGGCCCGATCGCGCACGAT
>NZ_JBHSCN010000002.1:0-713777 GCF_042651345.1 Gryllotalpicola reticulitermitis | reverse complement strand
TGCCCGCCTTCATCGACCATTACAACCTAGACAGAGCCCACCTCGGCATCGAAGGCAAACCACCCATCGACCGAATCAACAACGGTCGAGGTCAGTACAGCTAGCGGCGATGGGCCTCGTAGAGGCGGCCGAGGGCCTGATCCCAGAGGTCGCCGGCGCCGCAGGGCACGCCCGCCTCGAGCGTCGGCCCCGAGAGCGCGACGAAGTGATGGCCGTCGAAGTGGATGTAGCCGACGGTCGAGCCGTCGATGAGGACTTCTGTCGTGTTGGCGTCGAGCTCGTGCACGAGCACCGGCACCTCGAGGATGTCGGCGGCGGCGAGGGTGTGGATCGGGATCCGCACCGTGAGCGCAACGAGCTCGCCGGGGCGGCGGGCGATGTGCGCGGCCATCGGGGCCGCGAGCTTGGTGGTCATGAGGTCCTCCTGGGGTTCACGATTGACCGGCCTGCGCGAGCGAATGCTCGGCTCGGGGCGCGGGGGCGGCGGCGGCCGCGCCGTGCAGGATGAGCACAGGGCACTTCGCGTACTCGGCGCACGCCTGGCTCACGGAGCCGAGCAGCAGACCGCCGAAGCCGCCGTGTCCGCGACTTCCCACGATGAGCAGCTCGGCGCCGCGGCTCTCATCGATCAGCACTCGGGCCGGCAGCCCCTCGACCACGAGCTGCGAATAGCTCGGCGGCAGCTCGTTGCCGAAGGCCGCCTCAGCCGCGGCGTCGAGGGTCGACTTGGCATCGAGGTCCGGGTACCAGCCGACAGGGAAGCCGCCGTAGCTCGCGGGCATGTGCCACGCCGTCACGGCGAGCAGGGCGGCATTCCGGTCGGCGGCGAAGCGCGCCCCTTCGCGCAGCGCGGCGACGGAGGCGGGCGAGCCGTCGACCCCGACGACGACCTTGCGGATTACGGATTCCCCATCGACGGGGTTCTGGTCGGAAGTGAGTATCTCGTTCATGGTCTTAGAGTGCGCGCGGGCGAGGCGGAGGGATCCGGGACTTAAGTCCCGAATTCGGTCGTGAGTGCGGCGCTCGTTCACGCGCGAGACACCGGCCCCGCCTAGCTTTCATGCAGCAGGCAACGAAGGGATGAGATGGGAACGCTAGCCGCGACGGGAACCGTGCATGAGGGTGCGACCGTGGTCGACAGTGTGCTGGGTCGGTACTCCGAAGTCGGAGAGGGGTCACGGGTCTCGAACGTCGAGCTCGGCGACTACAGCTACTGCGACCGGCTCTGCGATCTCGCGAACGTCACCGTCGGTAAATTCGCGAATATCGCGAGCTTCGTGCGCATCGGCGCGACCGACCACCCGCTGGACCGGGCGAGCCTGCACCACTTCATGTACCGCTCCGCCAAGTACTGGGAGGACGCGGAAGACGACGGCGCGTGGTTCGACAAGCGCCGATCGCGTCGCGCGACGATCGGGCATGACACCTGGATCGGGCACGGCGCGCAGATCAAGCCCGAGGTCGTCGTCGGGAACGGCGCGGTGATCGCCGCGGGGGCGATCGTCACGAAGGACGTGCCGCCGTACGCGATCGTCGCGGGCGTGCCGGCCCGAATCATCCGCTTCCGCCAGCCGCCGCAGGTGGTCGAGCGTCTCGAGCGCCTCGCCTGGTGGGACTGGGACCACGACACGCTGCGCGAGCGTCTCGACGACTTCCGCTCCCTCAGCGCCGAGGCGTTCCTCGATCGGTACGAGCCTACGATGGGGGCATGAGCTCGGAAGCCACCGCGAAGACCGCCGTCCGTACCGCCCGCGCACCGCAGCCCGCAGGCCCGTACAGCCAGGGGATCGAGGCGAACGGATTCCTGTACACGGCCGGCTTCGGTCCCCAGGACCCGGAAACCGGTGTCGTGCCGCAGACGATCGCCGAGCAGACGCGTCAGGTGCTGCGCAACGTCGGTGCGGTGCTCGCTGAGCGCGGCCTGACGCTCGACGACTGCGTCAAGACGACCGTGCATCTCGCCGATCTTTCCGACTTCGCCGAGTTCAATGACGCCTATCGCGAGTTCTTCTCCGAGCCGTACCCCGTGCGCACGACGGTCGGCTCGCAGCTCGCGAACATCCTTGTGGAGATCGACGTCGTGGCCGTGCTGCCCCAGGGCGTCTGACTCACCCGACCCGCGTGAGCGCGCGGCCCGGGGAGCCGTCTGCGAGCTCACCGCCCGCGAGCACCTGGTGGCCCGCGACGATGACGTCGTCGACGCCGACGGCCTCGTCGAGCGGCCGCTCATAGCTCGCCCGGTCGGCCACGCGCTCGGGGTCGACGACGGCGAGATCCGCGACCCAGCCCGCCGCGACGCGGCCCCGGCGCCCCAGGCCGAAGCGCTCCGCGGGTGCGGCCGACAGGTGGCGCACAGCATCCGACCAGCTCCACGTGGGCGTCTCGCGCACGAACTCGCGCAGGTAGCGGGCGAATGCTCCACGCGCCCGCGGGTGCGGGTGCACGCCGATGAAGATGCCGTCGGAACCGCCCATGTGCGCGAGGTGCGAGAAGACACGGGCGAGCTCGTCGCGCGACCGCTCGTGCTGCACGGCCATCACGACGTTCACCTCGAGGCGCGACTCCGCCAGCAGATCGAGCGCGAAGTCGATCGAGTCGAGGCCGGCGCTGGCGGCCGCATCCGCGAGGGTGAGACCGTGCGCCCACGCGTAGCTCGGGGCGGCCACGTGCGCGAGGGTGAGCATCGTCGGCCACTCGGGACCCAGGCTCGGGTTCTGCGACACCCGCGGGAACCAGTCGGCGCGCAGTCGGGCGCGCTCGCCGCGGTCGCTGATGACGTCGACGATCGTGTCGACCGGCAGCACCGCCAGCTCGGGCGGCAGCAGCGGCATTGTGAGCAGGCTGCAGCCACGGGAATAGGGGTAGGCGTCGAAGGTCGCGTCGACGCCCTCGCGTTCGAGCACGGCGAGCTGCTCCTCGACGATGTGCACCGGCGCGTGGAAGTGCGAGATGTGCACCCGCACCCCCGACGCCTGCGCGATGCGCACGATCTCGTCGACGCCGGTGCTGGAGTTGGCCTCGTACCCGCCGCGCATGTGCGTGACGTACACGCCTCCTGCTGCAGCGACCGGCGCGCAGAGTGCCGCGATCTCGTCGGCGCCGGCGAACATGCCCGGAACGTAGTCGAGCCCGGTCGACAGCCCGATCGCGCCCTCGTCGAGCGAGCGCTCCACGAGGGCGACCATGGCGGCGAGCCGCGTCGCGTCGGCGGGCGCCGCTGATCGCCCGCAGGCCTCCCAGCGCAGCGTGCCGCCCGGCACGAGGTAGGCGGTGTTGAGGCGCGAGCCGCGAGTGGCCGAGGCGAGCAGCTCCACGACACCGCCCCCCGCATAGCTCGGGTGGGGGCCGTCGATCGCGGCGAAGTACTCGCTGGCGTAGCGACCGTCGCCGGGGGCGTACGAGACCCCGTCCTGCCCGACGATCGCGGTCGTCACGCCCTGCCGCAGCAGCGCGCGCTGAACGGACGCGTCGCCGACGAGACCATCGATGTGCGAGTGCGCGTCGATCAACCCGGGAAGGACGAAGCGCCCGCGGCAGTCGATCACGCGATCGTCAGGAGAGGCGTCGATCGTGCCGACGTCGCTGATCGTGTCGCCGGTGATCGCGACATCCGCCGGCCGGTGCTGCTGTCCGTCGACGACGGTCCCGCCGCGAAGCACGAGTCGCATCCGATTCCTTTCCTGCGGTCTGCGCCACTCGCGGCGTCGCGAGCTGCGCGTCAAAAGCTGTGCGTCAGAAGAAGGTGCGAACCAACTCGACCACGAGATCGGAGCCCGCGCCCTCGATCACGGGCAGATAGTGCCACTTGTCGAAGGTGGTGCACGGATGCGAGAGGCCGAGCGCGACGACCGCGCCGAGCGCGACGTCGCGGGAGCCGAGCGCGAGATAGCTGTGCTGGTCGTTCATCGCCCGGATCGTTGCGTCATCGAGTGCTTCCCACGGCGCGTCGAGGTCGGCAGCGGTGCGGCGTGGAATCGGAAGCCCCTCGTCGAACGGGAAGTCCCGCTTGCCGCCGTCGAGCAGGGCGAGCCCCGCTTCCGGGTGCGAGACGACGCGGCCGATTCCGACCATGGCGGAATGCAGGCGATCGGATGCCTCGCCGCCGGCCTCGGCGCCTCCAACCGCGTCTGCGACTGCGGCCGCAGCCTCGTCGAGCGGTGAGATGCCTCGGTAGAAGCCGTCGTCGTGCACGAGATAGGCGCCCGAGCGGAGCGTCCAGAGCGTGTCCGGCTCGGCGGCGATCGCATCGCGATAGACCTCGGCGACGAGGTCGAAATACGCGCTGCCGCCCGCCGTCACGTAGACATCGCCCTCGTCGTCGTAGTCGGCGGCGATTGCGCTGTGCAGCTCGAGCTGCGCTTCGAGGTAGCCGCGGATCGCGTCGAGCGACGCTCCCGATCGGTCGTGCCCGAGGCTGCCCTCGTACCCGGCGACGCCGGCGAGCCGCACGACGTCCGATGCGGCGATGCGCTGCGCGACGGCGCGCGCGTCGGCAACGGAGCGGGCGCCCGTGCGGCCGCCCGCGGCGCCGAGCTCGACGCACACGTCTACCCGGCGCGGCGTGCCTGCGGCGCGCAGTCCGTGCTCCATCGCCTCGACCGTGGCGACGGAATCCGCCCAGCACACGAATCGGAAGCGGGGGTCCGCGAGCTCGCGCGCGAGATAGCCCAGCGACCGCTCGTCGACGGCGGCATTCGCGAGCATGATCGAGTCGAGCCCGAAGCTGCGCGCGGTGCGCACCTGGCCCATCGTCGCCAGCGTGATGCCGATGCTGCCGGCGTCGAGCTGCCGCTGCCACAGGGCCGGTGCCATCGTCGTCTTGCCGTGGGGCATGAGCACGAGGCCGTGGGCGGCGCTCCAGGCGCCCATGAGCTGTGCGTTGTGGCGCAGCGCCGTGTCGTCGAGCACGACGAGCGGGGTCCAGAACTCCGACAGTCGCGGCCCGGTCGCGAGGAATTCGGCCACAGTCAGCCCGATCGCGCGCTCGGGCAGCCCCTTGTCGCGGGCCGACAGGCGCTCGTCCGCCAGTTCCGCCAGCCGCATCATTCGGCCGCGCCGACCGTCACGGGCTGCCCGGTCGCGATGGACTCGTACGCGGCGAGCACCACGTCGAGCGCACGCAGCCCGTCGCGCCCGCTCGGGGTCGGCTGCCGGTCTGCCGCGATCGCGGAGATGAACTCGTCGAGCATCGCCGCGTCGAGGTCGGTGCCGTGCGGCACCCAGATCGGCGAGCGGTCGGCCTCGGCGAAGCCGTCGAGGTGCTCGGCGAACGGCGCAAGTTCGGCCGTACCCGTCTCGGTGATGAGACGCATGGTCAGGCCGCCCCAGGTGGGGTAGTGCTCGGGAACCGACCAGCTGCAGTCGATCACCGCAGTGAGGCCGTTCGCGTAGCGGATGGAGACGAGGCCGGCCGTCTCCGCCTCGCGCTGCGGGTGAAGCATCCGATTCGCGACGGCGAAGACCTCGCTCGCGTCGACTTCCGGAAACAAGCCGAAGATCAGATCGGCCACGTGCACGGTGTGGTCGGCGACGGCGCCCCCGCCCGCCAGCGCTGGGTCGGTGAACCAGGCGCGCGCGGTCGGCAGGCGGCCGTTGTTGGCGCCGCTGATGCTGAGCACCGCGCCGAGATCGCCGGCCTGCACCCGATGGGCCAGCCGCGCGTATTGCGGGGTGAAGCGCACGGGGAACGCCGTCATGAGCCAGACGCCGGCCTTCTCGCACGCGTCGATGATGCGCAGCGCGTCCGCTCGGGTGGTGGCGAGCGGTTTCTCGCAGAGCACGTGCGCTCCGGCCGCCGCGGCGCGCACGGCGTCGTCGGCATGGCGTGCGTTCTCGGACGTCACGACCACCGCGTCCGGGCGCCACGCGAGCAGCTCGTCGATCGTGTCGACGTACCCGATGCCGATCTGCTCGGCGAGCTCGCGGCCGCCCGACTCGCCGGCCGCCCGCGTGGTGTGCCCGGGGTCGGTGGCGATGCATTCGACGTCGGGGCGATCGCGCAGGATCGCGGCGTACGCGGCGGCGTGGGTGTGCGCGAACGAGATGATGCCGATCTTCACTGCACGTCCTCCAGAGCGATCTGGCACCCCTCGGTGAGCGAGCGGTTCACCGCCGCCGCGATGCGCACGGCCTCGACGCCGTCCTGGGCGGACACGCGAGCCGGGCCGCCCTCGCGAACCGCACGGGCGAAGTCCGCGAGTTCGGCGGTGTACGGGCTCGCTGCGGTGGCGCCCGGGTCGACGGGCGGAAGATAGCTCGGACCCGCCGTCTCGGAGCGCCCGCGGTAGTCGAGGACGGGGTAGCGCAGCGAGTCGTGCTCGATGAGGCCCCCGGGCCCGGCGACCGAGAACCCCGTGTGGAACTCCAGCGAGCTGTCGCCCCACACTCCGTTGACGTGCGAGATCGCGCCCGAGCGGTGCTGCAGAATCGCCTGCACCGTCGTCGTGGTCGTCATCTCGTCGCCCGCCTGCGTGGCGTAGACGGCGGCGACATCGCCCGCGATCCAGCGCGCCTGGTCGAAGTCGTGGATCATCTGGTCCATCGCGATTCCGCCCGACCGCGCGCGGTCGAGGTACCAGGGATTCCTCGGCTTGGCGCCGATGCGGAAGAACCGCAGCACCGCCGGGTCGCCGACGCGGCCGCTCGCCACGGCGTCGTGCAGGCGGCTGTATGCGGGGAAGTACCGCACGACATGGGCGGGGAACAGGCGCACTCCCGCGCGTTCGCACGCCGCCGCCATCGCCGCGCTGTCGGCCACCGTGAGCGCGAGCGGCTTCTCGCTCACGACGTGCTTGCCGGCCGCGGCGGCGCGCTCGGTCAGCTCGCGGTGCGCCTCGGTCGGCGTGGCCACGTCGACGAGATCGGCCGCATCGAGCAGCTCGTCGAGCGAGTCGACGACGCGGCCGCCGAAGCGCTCGGTCAGCGCCGGCGCGCGCCCGTCGAGCGAGTGGACGACCACCTCGTGGCCGAGCGAGAGCCAGCCCGGCAGGTGCAGCTGGGCGATTCCGCCCGCACCCAGCAGGCCGATGACGGATGCCTTCACTCGAGTTCCCCGACCTTGGCGTGAGCCGCCGACGCATCCGAGTCCCGGAACGGCGCCTGTGGCGTTGTTCCGCTCCACAGCGCCCAGTGGCCGCCGGCGTCGATCTTGTCGAGGATCGCCCGCTGCAGGGACGTGTTGCGGGGCAGCGCAGCGTGGTCGACGTCACCGCGCCGGCGGAAGACGAAGAAGATCGCGTCGCCATCGCCGGAGCCGAGTTCGCGGTCGAGGGTCCAGCGCTGCTGGAACCGGACCATGTTGGAGTCGGGCTTCAGCACGTCGGCCAGTTGCGGGTCGAGCAGCCACGAACCGCAGTGGAAGGACTGCGTGGGGTAGTCGGGGAAGTGCTCGGCGAAGAAGGCCGCGGCCTGCCGGAACGCATCATCGACCGCGGCGGGCGTCAGCGGCCCCGACTCGGGGATATGAGTCGACAGCATCCATTCGTCCCCGTGTCGCACGATGTTGAACTGCAGCCGGCCGAGCCAGTACAGGTTTCCGGTGAACGCGGTCGCGAGCCACCGGTAGGTGTGCACGCCGAACGCACCGTAGGTGCGCCGGTGCACCCAGGTCTGCTGGCCGAGATCGGCGAGCGAGTGGTCTGAGATCTCGGCGCTGATGCCGCGGGAACGATGGAATGCGCGCACGTCATCACCGGCCGCGATGAGGGCGAGCATCGCCACCACCCCGATGCCTCGCCAGTCGCTGTCTGCCGCCGGGTGGTCGAGTGGGTCGATCTCCTCGCCGATTCGGCCGACCGACTCGCGCAGACGCTCGACGAGCAGCGCGATGTCGGCGAGCTTCTCGTCGTCGTCGAGCGCCGCCGCGATCGCCAGCGCGACGTCGGCGCAGTCGTCGTCATGGAAACCGAGGGCCCGGAGGGCGCGCTCCTCAGCCGCGGCGGACAGGCGCGCGGACACCTCGACCAAGGTGATCACGCGGCCGCGCCCAGGGTCTCGGACTCCTCGCCGCGGCCCGCGTTCTCGGCCGCGACGTGGCACGCGACGGTGTGCCCCGGTTGCAGCTCGAGCAGGGGCGGCGTGACGACACGGCAGACGTCCTTCGCGAGCGGGCAGCGGGCCGCGAACCGGCAGCCGGGCTTCGGGTCGATGACCTTCGGGGGCTCGCCCGCGGCCTGTTCCGCCGTGACGGTCAGCTTGGCGCGCGGGTCCGGCACGGCGGCCACCAGCAGCTGGGTGTACGGATGCTGCGGCGCCTGCAGCACCTCTTCCACCGGCCCCGACTCGACGACGCGCCCGGCGTACATCACCATCATCCGGTCGGCGACGTAGCGTGCGCTCGCGATGTCGTGGGTGATGTAGAGGAGGGAGACGTGCTCGTCGTCGCGCAGCTTCGCCATCACGTTGAGCAGGCCGATGCGGATGGAGATGTCGAGCATGGACACGGGCTCGTCGGCGAGGATCACCTTCGGCCGGTATGCGAGCGCCTGCGCGAAGCCGACGCGCTGGCGCTGGCCACCCGACATCTCATACGGATACTTCTCGAGCGACTCGCGCGCCGGGTTCAGCCCGACGACCTCGGTGACGCGCTCCGCCTCGGCGCGGCGCCCCTCGGCGTCGAGGTCGCCGCGGTGCAGCTTGAGGCCGCGCAGGATCCCGTGCGACACGGGGTACGACGGGTTGAGCGAGCTGAACGGGTCCTGGAAGACCATGGGCACAGCGGCACGGTAGCGCATCTGGTCCGCGCGGGTCTTGAGCTGTGAGAGCGGCGTGCCCTCGAAGAGGATGTCGCCCGAGCTCGGTTTGTACACCTGCGCGAGCAGACGCGCGATCGTCGACTTCCCGCTCCCGCTCTCGCCGACCAGCGCCACGATCTCGGATTCGTTGATCACGAAGTTCGCGTCGTCGACGGCGTGCAGGTCGTGCCGGTTGGCGAATCCGCCGACGCGGAACACGCGCGTCAGGTCTCTGGTCTCGAGAATCGGCGTGCTCACAGCGCACTCTCCTTCCGCTGATCGGCGTTCGATGGGACGGATGCCGGGGGCTGGTGGTCGGGCGAATACAGCAAGCATCGCGCCAGCACGCCGTCGACGTCGTACAGCGCGGGCTCGTGCTCCTTGCAGTCCGCATACGCGACGGGGCAGCGGGGCTCATAACGGCAGCCCTTCGGCATCGCCGAGAGCGCCGGGGGCGACCCGGGAATGCCGACCAACGGCACCTTCGGCCCGCGGATCGACGGGAAGGCGTCGAGCAGCCCCTTCGAGTACGGGTGGGCGGGCGCGTCGAACACGGTGCGCGTCTCGCCGAACTCGACTTCGCGACCCGCGTACATGACGAGCAGCCGGTCGGAGAAGTGGCTGACGAGCGACATGTCGTGGGTGACGAAGAGCACGGCGAAGCCGAGCTTGCGTTGCAGTTCCTTGATCTGCAGCATCAGCGAGCGCTGCGCCACGACGTCGAGCGCCGAGGTCGGTTCGTCCATGATGATCAGCTCGGGGGTGAACAGCAGCGCCATCGCGATCATCGCGCGCTGGCGCATGCCGCCGGACAGCTGATGCGGGTAGCTCTCGAGGTGGATCTTGTCGATGCCGACGAGCGCGAGCACCTCCTCGGAGCGGCGGCGGATCTCGCGCTTGTCGCGCACGCCGTGCGCCTTCATGGTGTCGGCGTACTGCGCGCCGATCCGCTTCACCGGGTTGAGCGCGTTCATCGCCGACTGCATCACCACCGACAGGTTCCGCCACCGCACGGGTGCCAGCTGCTTGTCGTTCATGGCGACCAGGTTCTGGCCGCGGAAGATGACATCGCCGCTCGCGATGCGCGCCGGCGAGCTGAGCAGCTGCGCGATGCCGAACAGCATGGTCGACTTGCCGCAGCCGGATTCGCCGACGACGGCGACGAACTCGCCGCGCTTCACCGTCAGATCGACATTGTCGACGGCGGCGACCGAACCCGACGGGGTGTCGTAGACGACGGTGAGCCCGCGGACTTCGAGAAGCGGCGCCGTGCCGGGGGCTTCGGACCAAGCATCCGCCGCCGCAGTCATCGTGTCGTGCGCGCCGTTAGTTACCGCCACGGTTCCTCCTCTGTCGACGCACCGGCCGCAGGGCCGGGTTCGAGATCTCGTCGAACGCGTAGTTGAGCAGTGCGAATGCCGCGCCGAGCAGCGCGATGCACAGGCCCGGCGCGACGACCCACCAGGACTGCCCGGTCTGCAGGGCCTCGGCCGACTGAGCCCAGTGCAGCATCGTTCCCCAGCTGACCGAGCTCGGGCTGCCGAGGCCGATGAACTGCAGGCCGGCGGCCGTGAGCACCGCGTAGAGCGCGGCACCGAGGAAGTTCGCGGCGATCAACGAGATCATCGTGGGCAGGATCTCGAAGTTGACGATGTAGAACCACCCCTCGCCGCGGACTCGCGCCGATTCGAGGAAGTCGCGTCTGCGCAGTGACAGCGCCTGGGCGCGCAGCTGGCGGGCTCCGTATGACCAGCCGGTTATGACGAGGACCCCCACGATGACCGCCAGGTTGCCGCCGTTCGCGTACGCGGCGATGACGATGATGAGCGGGAAGGCCGGGATCACGAGGAAGACGTCGATGAGGAGCGACAGCAGGTCGTCGGCGAGGCCGCCGAGGTAGGCGGCCGCGACCCCGATGAGGACCGACAGGACGCTCGCGAGGGCACCTGCGATGACGGCGACGACCAGGGTCTGCCTCGTGCCCCACACGAGCTGCGCCCAGATGTCCTGGCCGTACGACGTCGTGCCGAGCAGGTGGGCGCCGCTCGGCGGCAGGCTCAGGGCGAAGGCGCGCGCGTTCGGGTTCTTCACCGGTGTGAACAGGTTCGGGAGGATCGCCGCGATCAGGAAGATCAGCAGCAGCACGGCACCGGCGAATGCCTTGCCGTTGCCGCGGATCGCGCGCCACAGCGCCATGCCTGCGCCCTTGCGGCGCGGTCGCGGCTCGACCTTCGGCTGGATGGCTGCGTCGGCAGCACTGAATGAGGTCATGGCCTAGCCCTCCGTCCGGGCGCGCGGATCGAGCAGAACGGTGAGGAAGTCGCAGATCAGGATCGCCACCAGCACGGTCACGGTGATCATGACGAACATCGCCTGCATCAGCGGGTAGTCCTCGTTGTCGACCGCCTGCAGCAGCATGTAGCCGATGCCGGGGTAGTTGAAGGTGTACTCGACGAGGATCGACCCGGAGACGACGAAGCCGAGTGACATCGCGAAGCCGGCCAGGTTCGGCAGCACGGCGTTACGCGCGGCGTACCCGTACATGATGCTCGTGTTCGACAGGCCCTTCGCGCGTGCCATGCGGATGTAGTCGTCAGCGAGGATCGTGACGACGTTGTTGCGCATGGTGAGGATCCAGCCGCCGATCGAGATGATCAGGATCGTCACCGCCGGCAGGATCGCATGGCTCAGGATGCTGCCGATGAAGCCGGCGTTGAACCCGGGGATCATCGTCACGTCGAACGCGCCGTCGTTGGGCAGCAGGTTGAGCGTGACCGAGAAGCCGAGCACGAGCAGCAGGCCGACCCAGAAGAACGGCAGCGCGCCGGTGATGACGAAGACCGGCGGCAGCAGGCTGTCGAGCACGCCGCCGCGGCGCCATCCGGCCACGAGGCCGATCAGCGTGCCCGCGACGAAGGCGATGATCGTCGTCACGCCGACGAGCCCGAGCGTCCAGGGGAGTGCCTGGGCGAGCACCGTGCCGACCGACTGGGGGAAGAAGGTCAGCGAGGTGCCGAAGTGGCCGGTGAGCGTGTTGCCGAGGTAGTCGACGTACTGCACGATCAGCGGCTTCTGCGTGTTGATGCCGAAGGCGGCCTCAAGCGCTTTCAGCGCAGCGGGGTTCACCCTGCCGCGGAACCGCGCCATCATCGCTTCGGCCGGGTTGCCCGGCATGAGGCGTGGAATGAAGAAATTGACCGTCAACGCCACCCACAGTGTGATGACGAAGAGAACAAGTCGTCTCAGAACGTATCTCATGCCGGGCCCTCGACTACTTGGACTTCAGGCCCAGCAGCAGCTGTTCGTTGTCGGGCGTGTTGTACGGCGCGGGCAGTGCATAGGGGTCGGACGGCGTCGGCCAGCCGGTGAAGTCCTTGGTGTTGTACTGGAACCAGCTCACCTGCTCCGTCGTGGGAATGACGGGCACCTGGGTCAGCATCACCTTCTGCAGCTGATCGACGATGTTGTGCTGCTCGGACGTCGATGCGCTCGCGTACTGGTCGATCAGCGCGTCGACGCTCGGGTCGGAGAACCGCATGTAGTTCGTCGAGGCGTTCTTGCCGAGCGGTGCCGTGTTACCGCTGTAGAGCATCTGGCGCAGCTCGTAGTACGGCGTCGGGCCGCCGGTCTCGGCGATGTACGCCAGGTCGAAGTCACCCTGGTAGATCCGCGAGTCGTAGGTCTGGCCCGCGAGGTCTTCCACCGTGAGGTCGACGTTCACCTTTGCGAGCTCCTGCTTGATCTCGCCGAGCGAGGCGTCCCAGTCGGTGTAGCCGCTGACGCTGATCACCGTGAGCTTGAGCGGATGACTGGCGGAGTACCCCGCGTCGGACAGCAGCTGCTGCGCCTTGGCGACGTTCTGCGTGTAGTCGTACTGCTTGGTGAGGGCGGTGTCGAGCCATGAGCTGAACGTCGGGCTGACGACGCCCGTCTGGTTCGCGGCCGGCTCCTGCCCGTCTTCGCCGACCTTGGAGATGTCGTCGCGGTTGAGCGCATAGGCGAGCGCCTGGCGCACGTCGACATTGCTGGTCACCGGGTGCTTCAGGTTGAACGCCAGGTCGACGTTGGCGACGGGCGGCGACCAGTAGTGGTTGTTCGTCTTGTCGCGTGCGACGTAGTACTTGTCGATGCTCGGGATGAACTGGCCACCCCACTGCGCCTTGCCGTTGGCGAGGTCCTGGTTGGCGGGGGAGTTGTCGGTGTACGACGGGTAGTTGACGGTCTTGATGGCTGGCTTGCCGGACTGCCAGTAGGACGAGTTCGCCGTGTACTGGATGTTCTGGGGCGTGCAGCTTGCGACCTTGTACGGGCCCGTTCCGATGGGCTTCGAGTTGGCGAAGTTGACCGGGTTGCTGCCCACCGCGCTCGTCGACCAGATGTGCTGAGGGATGATCGGCGTCTGGTCGGCGATGTAGTAGAAGTAGGGCTGAGCCGCCGTCTTGAACTGGAACACCACCTGGTCCGAGCCCGACTGTGTGACGGATTCGAGGCCGGAGGACCAGATCGCGTTGAGGTCGAGACCCGAGTACTTCTTCAGCAGGTTGAAGGTGAACGCGACGTCGGCGGCCGAGAAGGGCTTGCCGTCGCTCCACTTGACGCCGTCGCGGATCGTGAAGGTCAGTGTCTTGTAGTCGTTGGACCACGCTGCGCTCTTGGCGAGCATCGGCGTCTGCGCGGCGTTCTTCAGGGTGTCGACGTAGATCAGGGGCTCGTAGGTGAAGCCGAACGCCTCTTGGCTGACGGCGGGGTTGAAGGGGTTGAACCCGCAGGTCCACGTAGCGCCGCCCACGTTGGCGATCGCGAGCGCGGCATTGGAACCGGACCCCGACGAACCACCTGAGCTGCACCCGGCGATAACCATGGCGGTCGCGGCCAGAGTCGCGGCCGTGGCGCCGAGTCGGCGCCACCTGGATGTCTGAGATCTGTTCATTGCTGTGCCTTTCGCAGACGGGTTGCTAGACATCTTTGTCGAACATTGTTTCTACAAAGTTACGCGGAGATTCCCCAATTATCACGTGTATTATCGAAGACTGTTTCTCGCAGCCGCGCCAAGGCGTCGTCGAGCGCGCCCTGGCGCACCGAGTTGGCGTGGCCCGTGCCGGCTACGACCCGGAGTCGCAGGGCGAGCATGTCGTGCAGCCGGCGCTTCACCTCGTCGGCGAGGCGATCGCCGCCCGCGATGCCGAACTCCCCGCCCAGAATCACCAGCTCGGGGTCGACCACCGCGACGGGAGACACGAGCACGCTCGCGATGCGCTCGGCGAAACCTGACACGAAACCGTCGAGGCCCGCGTGGGGTCCCTCGGCGCGCTCGGCCTGTTCGAGCACGTCGACCGGGTCGTCTGTCGCGAGACCGTGCGCGCGAGCGAGTTCGAGGACGCCCGCGGTGGCGAGAAGGTCGCCGGCGAACGGGCCGCCCGGGCCCACCGGCACGAAGGTGAGCTCGCCGGCGCTGCCGTGGAAGCCGCGCTGCAGCCGGCCTTCGGTGATCGCGGCGATCGAGATGCCGTGCCCGAGCCAGAGCAGGAGGACGTCTTTGCACCCGACGGCCCGGCCGCGGATCGACTCATCGCTGAGCACGAGCTTCACGTCGTTCTCGACGGTCACGGGCACGCCCAGCGCGGACGAGAGGCGCTCGGCGACGTCGAATCCGGTCCACTCCGAGATGTGCTCGGCGTGGCTCAGCGTGCCGGTCTCGGGATCGACTGAGCCGCTGATGCCGACGGCGACCTGGCGCACATCGGCGGGGCGGATGCTCGCGCGCTCCGCGGTCTTGGCGAGCAGCGCGACCGCCACAGCGATGGGGTCCTGGCGGGGGCCTACGGGCACCTTGCCCTCCGCCAGCGGTGTGCCGGACAGATCCGCGATCACCGCGTCGATCCCCGAGTCGTCGACGTCGAGCCCCGCGGCGAACGCGGCCCGCTCGTTGATCGTCCACAGCTGGGCTTGCGGCCCGGGGCCACCGCGACGGTAGCCGGCGCGGCGAGCGAGATCGGATTCTTCGAGCCGGCGCAGCAGCTCGGCCGCTGCCGGGCGCGACACGCTGATCGCCTCTTCGAGGTCGTGCCGCGACAAGGGGCCCGACTCGAGCAGCGCGTAGAGCGCGGCCCGGTCGTTCAGCTTGCGAAGCGCGCTGGGACTTCCCACGGATTCCACCTCGTTCGGGGCACCGGATTGGCTTGAGGAGGAACGTAGCGCAGCCGCGGCGAATAGTCTAGGAAGTTCCCAGTTCGTTATCCGCCTCCGCCGGCCGGATAGCGTAGTCACCGGGCCCACGACGGAGATCTCCGCGCCACGACGAAAAGAAAAGAGGCATGCCTGGTGAACGTGATCGCTGCGGTCGAGACCGGTGGCACGAAGGTCTTCTGCGGCATCGCCTCAGCGGACGAGCCGCGAGAGCTTCTCCTCACCCGCAGGATCCCGACCACGACGCCGGACGAGACGATCGGCGCGATCAACGCATTCTTCGCGGAAGCCGGCGCGGAGCATCCGATCACCGCTCTCGGCGTCGCCTCCTTCGGGCCTGTCAACGTCGATCCGTCGCGCGAGCGGTGGGGCTGGGTCACCGGCACGCCGAAAGCGGGCTGGGCCGACACCGACCTCGTCGGGCGCATCGAGATCAGCCGCACGGTTCCGACGGTCATGATGGGCGACGTCGGCGGCGCGGCGCTCGGCGAGCAGACCTGGGGCGCGGGGGCCGGCCTCAGCCGCGTCGCGTACGCCACCATCGGCACGGGCGTCGGCGTCGGCGTCGCGCTCGACGGGGCGCTGCTGCACGGCAACGGCTACCCCGAGCTCGGTCACATCCTCGTGCGCCGTCACCCGCGCGACGACTACGCCGGCAACTGCCCGTTCCACGGCGACTGCATCGAGGGCCTCGCGGCGGGCCCCGCAGTGATCGGGCGCTGGGGTACCCCGACGAGCGAGCTCAGCGCAGAGCTCCTGGCCGAGGCGCGCGAGATCCTCGGGTTCTACATCGCCCAACTCGCGGCGACGACCGGCTACCTCGTCGGCGTCGACCGCTTCGTGGTCGGCGGCGGAGTGCTCAAGACCGACGGGCTGCTCGAGGAGATCCGGCGCCAGCTGCCGCTCGTGACCGGCGGCGCGGGTGTCGCGCACGCCGCGTCACTCGACGACGACGGATTCCTGACCCGGCCGGCCCTCGGCGACTACTCCGGGCTGCTCGGCGCGGTCGCGGCCGCGCGCACGCTGGTGGCCGCGGTCTGAGCGGTCCCTGCGATCGGCGCGCGGCGCCCGGCGCGCATCGCGCTCACGGTGCGGAGGACCCGCCCGCCTTCTGCAGGTAGTCGGCGGCCTCCTGCTCGCCGAGGGCGACCATGCCACGGATGCCGTGCGACGAGCGCGACAGCGCGTCGAGCCAGATGCGGCTCAGCTCAGGAGAGCGCGAGCCGCCGAACTGGAAACTGATCGGCACGTCGGGGGACAGCCAGAGGCTGACCCGACCCGCCCCCTCACCCGCGGGAATCTGCCAGTTGAGCAGGAATCCTTCGCGCAACCGCAGCTTCGCCGCGATCGCGACCTTCAAGTGTGCAAGCAGCCGGTCCTCGAACTCATATCGATTACCGGCGTACGTCATTACCCCCACGCAACACTCCGCTCCTCACGGCTGGGACGACTCGGGATGTCGTACCAGTCCGTATCTCTTTACCGTACGCGCGCGGAGGCGTGCCGCATACCGCCACGGCGTCAAGGGGCTTGATCATGCGCAGAACGACCTGCTATGCGGCGCGTCCTGGCCGGCCAGCGTTCCTCCCGTGCCGCCCGCGCCTCCTACGATGGTCACCACACGTCAGGCCGTCCTCGCCGTCGAGGGCAGTCGCCGTCATCGAGCGCACCGCCGCCTCGAGAGACCCAGACGCAATGCCGAAAGGAGTCACGCGTGCGTATTGCCGTACTCGTCAAGCAGGTACCCGACACCTACGGGGACCGGAAGATCGACCTCGCGACAGGCCTGGTCGACCGCGCTGCCAGCGAGACCGTGGTCGATGAGATCGGCGAACGCGCTGTCGAGGCCGCATTGACGATCAAAGGCGGCGCGGAGGCCACGACGGTGACGGCGGTCACGATGGGCCCCGAGAGCGCGATCGAGGCGGTTCGGCGCGCGCTCGCGATGGGGGCGGATGACGGCGTGCACATCGTCGACGACGGCCTCGCGGGCGCCGACCTCACGCTCACGGCCGAGGTCCTCGCGGCGGCGCTGAAGACCCTGAACGCCGACCTCGTCCTCGCCGGCAACGTCTCGACCGACGGCGCCGGGGGCGTGCTGGGCGCGCTGCTGGCCGAGCACCTCGGCCTGCCGCACGCGACGAACCTGTCGTCGATCACGACCGACGGCACGTCGGTGCGCGGAGACCGCGTCGCCGAGGGCGGCACCGTGGCCGTCGAGGCGCCGCTTCCCGCCGTCGCATCGATCACCGAGGCACTGCCGGATCCGCGCCTGCCATCGTTCAAGGGCCTGCGGGACGCGAAGAAGAAGCCGATCGCGGTGCTGTCCGCGACCGAGCTCGATGCCGACCTCGCGGGTGCGCACGCCGCGCGGGCGATCGTCATCTCGGCTGCGGCGCGCCCGGCGCGCTCGGCCGGCGTCAAGATCATCGACGAGGGCGACGGCGGCATCCAGCTGGCCGAGTTCCTCATCAAGCAGAACCTCGCGTGAGGAGCACCGCAATGACCGCATCCGTTCTCGCCCTCACTGAGGTCACCGCGGCAGGTGACCTGTCCTCGACCGCCCCCGAGCTGCTCGGCGCTGCCGATCTGCTCGGCACGCCGGTCGCCGTGATCGCCGTTCCGCCGTCATCGGACGGCGCCGCGCTCGCCGCTGCCGCCGGCGCCGCGGGCGCTGCGGAGGTGGTGCTCGTCCCGGACGTCGACGGCGTCGTGGTCGGCCTCGTCGACGCGCTCGGCCGTGCCGCGGAGGGCCGCGAGCTGAGCGCCGTGGTGGCGGCGCACTCCGTCGACGGTCGCGAGGCCGCCGCGCGATTCGCCG
Organism: Gryllotalpicola reticulitermitis; assembly: GCF_042651345.1. NCBI lineage: Bacteria > Bacillati > Actinomycetota > Actinomycetes > Micrococcales > Microbacteriaceae > Gryllotalpicola > Gryllotalpicola reticulitermitis. Next base: position 696,038 of record NZ_JBHSCN010000002.1, on the reverse strand, counting down.
CGAGGACCCGGCGTGCGCTGCTCGTCGACGCCGTCGGCGTCGGCGTCGACGACGAGGGCGTCATCGCCCACCACTCGGCCTTCGGCGGCGCGTACCTGATCGACTCGGCGGCGACGTTCGACGCCCCGGTCATCACCCTGCGCCAGGGCGCCGTCGCAGAACGCGCCGAGGCCGTCGCCGCGCCGGTGGTGACGAGGCTCGACGCCGCGGCGGCGAGCGGCCCCGCGGCATCCGCTCTCTCGTTCACGCCGGCTGAGTCGGGCGGTTCGCGCCCCGATCTGCGTCGTGCGAAGAAGGTCGTCTCCGGCGGTCGCGGCATCGGCTCGAAGGAGCAGTTCGCACTCATCGAGCAGCTCGCCGACGCGCTCGGCGCGGCTATCGGCGCCTCACGCGCCGCCGTCGACAACGGGTACATCGCGTACGAGCACCAGGTCGGTCAGACCGGTGTCTCGGTGGCTCCCGACCTGTACATCGCGGTCGGGATCTCCGGCGCGATCCAGCATCGCTTCGGCATGCAGACCGCCAAGACGATCGTCGCGATCAACAAGGACGCCGACGCGCCGATCTTCCAGATCGCCGACTTCGGCATCGTCGGCGACCTGTTCGCGATCGTCCCGCAGACGGTCGAAGCGCTCAAGGCGCGGGGCTGAGCGTGGTCGAGCAGCGCCGAGGTCTGCCCCGCACGCGCGGGGGCGAGCCGTGGCCACCCGCAGGAACCCTCGTCCCCGAGTCGGCCGTGCCCGTGGCGGCGCAGAGTGCGCCGCCGATCGCCGCGCGCCGCCGCACGGGCCTCGGCCACACGCCGGCCGAGCGCTTCGCGCCGGTGATCAGCGAGGCGGCTCCGGCCGCCGCGCCCTCGGGCGTCGACGTCCTCGCGCCGGAGCGGGCGGATGCGGATGCGCCGGTCGAGGCGTCGGCGCCCGCCGCTGCCCCGCTGCCCGCGCCCACGGCCCCGGCGCACAATCCCGCTGCGCTGACGGCCCGACGCAGGGTGGGTCTCGGCGCAACGCCCGCGGAGGCGCCCGCCGCGCTGGCGGCGATCGCGGAGGCCGCCGCCGCAGCTCGAGAGGCCGCGGCAGAAGCAGAACCGGCCCCCGCACCCGCGCCCGCGGCGTTCGCGGAAGCCGAGCCGGCCCGCGTGCCCGCAGCGTCCGCCGGAGCGGAAGCCGAGCCGGCCCGCGTGCCCGCAGCGTCCGCCGGAGCGGAAGCCGAGCCGGCCCGCGCGCCCGCGGAGCCGCAGGCATCCGTCAATCAGCCGTCCGATGTCGCGGCGCAGCCCGCGTTCGAGCGGCCGGTCGCGCGCGAGACGAGGCCTTTCCGCCGCTCGCCCGGCAAGATCGCGCTCGCCACGATCGGCGTGCTCGTCGTCGTCGCCGCGATCGTGGCCGTCGACCGGTGGTTCCTGTTCCATACGAGCGCCGGCGCGTCGTTCCTCAAGGCCTTCCCCGGCACGACCGAGCTGCCGTCGTGGGCGCCGGTCGGCCAGCCGCTGTGGACCCAATGGCAGCACTGGCTGAACGCGTTCTTCATCGTGCTGATCATCAAGACCGGGTGGACGGTGCGCACGCAGAAGAAAGCATCCGCGATGTGGCAGCCGCGCAAGGGCGGCAAGAAGATGTCGGTCGAGCTGTTCACCCACCTCTCACTCGACGTGGTGTGGCTCGTGAACGGCGTGGTGTTCTGGGTGCTGCTGTTCGTCACCGGGCAGTGGATCCGGATCGTGCCGTACTCGTGGGATTTCATTCCGAACGCGATCTCCGCCGCGCTTCAGTACGCATCTCTGTGGTCGTGGCCCACCGAGGACGGGTGGACGAACTACAACAGCCTGCAGGTGCTGACGTACTTCGCCACGGTGTTCCTCGCGGCGCCGCTCGCGGCGGCCACCGGTTTCCGGATGAGCCCCATGTGGCGGCGCGAGTGGCGCCGGCTCTCGAAGGCCTATCCGGTCGAGCTCGCCCGGAAGATCCACTTCCCGGTGATGGTGTACTTCGTGCTGTTCGTCATCGTGCATGTCGTGCTGGTGCTGTCGACCGGCGCGCTGCGCAACCTGAACCACATGTTCTGGGGCAGCGACGACCCGGGCAGCTGGGCCGGCTTCACGGTGTTCGTGATCGGCATCGCAGCCATCATCGCCGCCTGGTTCGTGCTCAAGCCGATGGTGATGCAGCAGATCGGCTCGCTCTTCGGCAAGGTCGGCCGCTAGGCGACGAGCAGGCCTCGCGTGTCCGCGATCGGGCGCAGAGCGTCGATGGCCTCGGCAAGCGTCTCGGTCTCGGTCTCACTGCACGGGTGCTCGGTCGAGCACACTCGGTACCGGCCACCAGCGAGCGTGATGAACCCGAGGAGCGAGAACGGGCTCTGCTCCGGGTCCGGCAGGCTGACCCGCCACCCGTCGTCGCCGACGCGCACCACCTCGACATCGATGCGGGCCGGGGCGAGCCCGACCGCCCGAGACCAATATTTCGACGCTTCCGCCACCAGACTCATGATTCTCCCTCAGCACCCCAGCGCATCCCCATGCGCTTCACTTCACCCGAGCTTTGATACTGGCTGATATCACAGCCGCGTAACTAGCCCTTGACAGTTGAGGCTCCGTCACCTTATACACGGCGGACTCGCCCGGCGCTGCGCGACACGCGCTGCTCAGCTGCGGTGTGCGCTGTCCGCGTCCGGGCCGCGCACGGCGGATCCGGGCAGCGCACGGGCACGAGCCTCGGGCGCCACGACCTCGGCGTAGTAGCCGAGCAGCTGCTGGGTCGCGTTCGCCCAGCTCCACCCGATTGCCTCGCGGCGGGCGAGGACGGCGCGTTCGTCGCGAGTGCCGGCGCTCAAGACATCCGTCACCGCATCGATGAACTCTGCCGGACGCGAGCCGGCGACGAGCCTCGCGATCGGCAGACGCCCCAGCAGTTCCGTGCTCGCAGGGGACTCGACGGCGACGACCGGCAGCCCGCTCGCGAGCGCTTCGATGAGGACGAGGCCGAGGGTCTCGGTCGTCGAGGTGAACACGAACACGTCGGCCGTCGCGTAGCGCGCGGCCAGCGCATCGCCCGTGAGCGAGCCGGTGAACTCGGTCTGGGTGCCCGCGAACTCCTGCTCGAGCCGGGCGCGGTCCGGTCCGTCGCCGACGAGCGTCAGCCGCACGGCTCCGGAGCGCGCGAGCGGCAGCAGCGAGGAGATGCGCTTCTCGTCGGCGAGCCGCCCCACATAGAGCGCGCGCGGCGGCGCGGCGTCATCGCGCGCCTGGGCGGCGTCGGCGCCGGCAGTGTGCGCGGAGACGGGCCGATCGGATGCCTCGGCCGGCCGGAACCGAGCGAGATCCACCCCGCGCTGCCACAGCCGGATGCCGCGCACCCCGTGCTTTGTGAGCAGCGCCTCGGAGTGCCGAGACGTGACCAGGTTGAGCGCCGCCGCATTGTGCAGAGCGGCCAGGATGCGCCAGATGATCGGCCGCGACCAGCCCAGGTGGTACGAGGTCGAGTACGCCGCGATGTCGGTGTGGAACGAGCACACGAGCGGCAGGCGCAGCCGGCGCGCGCCGAGCACGCCGGCGATGCCGAGCACGAACGGACCGACGACGTGCACGAGATCGGGGGCGAACGCCGCGAGCGCAGCCCGCACGCGCGGCATCGGCAGGCCCCAGGGCTGGCCGCCGTAGACCCACGAGATGTGGAACGACGGGACCCGCACCACCGTCAGCCCGGGCACCGCCGGCACGCCGGCATCCGCCGCCCCCGTCCGTGGCGCGACCACGAGCACCTCGTGACCGGCTGCGAGCAGCTCGTCGATCGACGACGCGATGCGGGTGACGACGCCGTTGATCGACGGCTTCCAGGTTTCAGTGACGAAGGCGATGCGCATGTGCGAGATGGGTGCGGTGCGTGGGCTGCGGCGAAGCGCGGCTCACGCCGTTTCGGCGTGCTCCCGCTGCTGGAGCCAGAGCGAGCGCGACGGGATGCGCTCGAGGTCGCAGCGGTCGACGTACTTGTGCGCGATCTCGATCACCTCGTCGAGCAGGTTCTGCTCGAGCGTCAGCGGCGACAGGCCGAGGTTGAGCAGGCCGTCGTTGGCGACGAGCAGCTCGTTCTCGGGCGCTTCGTTGCGCGGGTTGTCGACGAACGCGATCTCGGCGCCGGTGACCGACGACACGAGCTTCGCGAGGTCGCGAACCCGGTGCGTCTCGGTCATCTGGTTGAAGATGCGGACCCGGCCGCCCTTCTCGGGCGGGGTCTCGATCGCCATGCGGATGCACTGCACGGTGTTCTGAATGTGGATGAACGCGCGGGTCTGGCCGCCGGTGCCGTGCACGGTGAGCGGGTGGCCGACCGCCGACTCCATCAGGAAGCGGTTCAAGACGGTGCCGTAGTCGCCGTCGTAGTCGAAGCGGTTGATGAGGCGGATGTCCTTGGCTGTGTCGGTCGTCTGCGTGCCCCAGACGATGCCCTGGTGCAGGTCCGTGACGCGCAGCTTGTCGTTCTTCACGTAATAGGCGAAGAGCAGCTGGTCGAGCGTCTTGGTCATGTGGTAGACGCTGCCGGGGTTGGCGGGGTACAGGATCTCCTGCTCGATCAGCTCGCCGTCCGAGCCGCGCATGCCAACCGTCAGGTAGCCCTCGGGGATCTGCACGCCGGCCGTGCCATAGCCGTAGACGCCCATGGTGCCGAGGTGCACGATGTGCGCCTCGACGCCCGACTCGACGACAGCGGCGAGCAGGTTGTGCGTGGCGTTCACGTTGTTGTCGACGGTGTAGCGCTTGTGCTTCGACGACTTCATCGAATACGGAGCGGCGCGCTGCTCGGCGAAGTGCACGACGGCGTCGGGCCGGTAGTCCTCAAGGGTGGCGAGCAGGCCGTCGTAGTCCTGGGCGATGTCGAGCTCGACGAATCCGATCTCCCTGCCGGTCACCTCGCGCCACGCGTCGATGCGCACGTCGAGCGGCGAGATCGGAGTCAGCGACTGAACGCCGAGCTCTTCGTCGATGCGGCGACGCGAGAAGTTGTCGGCGATGACGACGTCGTGGCCGGCCTCAGAGAGGTGCAGTGCCGTCGGCCACCCGCAGAACCCATCGCCGCCCAGAACCAGAATCCGCATGCGCCCACCCGTCTTAATCCTCTTGCGTGACTGCCTCGATCACTCTATGCGCGAAAGCAGGTGACGGGCAGGTGAACGGCTGCCGCGCGCCGCGGCGCTTTGCCGAGCAGCGAGCCGGTCGCGGGGGTACGAGGCAGTCGGAATCATGGCCACGTCATCGGCCGCGACCTCTCGCCCGTCGGTGCCGATGAAGCCGAGGTGCACGGGTTCGCCGGTCGTGGCGTCGACGCGCAGCAGGCTGGGGCCGCCGCGCCAGGGCAGGTGCCGGTCGCCCCACTGCTGCAGCCCGGCGATGATCACGAACAGCTCGCGGCCCGCGGGGGTGAGCAGGTACGAGTAGCGGCGCCGCGCGCCGGGCTCGTGGTACTCGGCTTTCTCCATCACGCCGTATTCGACGAGGGTGGCGAGGCGCGCGGTCAGCACGTCGGTCGCGATGCCGAGGCTTTCGCGGAACTCGTCGAAGCGGGTGACGCCCTCGAATGCGTCGCGCAGGATCAGGAAGGTCCACCGTTCGCCGAGAACTCCCAGGCTGCGCGCGACGGAGCAGGGGTTCTCGGGGACTTTCGCCATTCCTGAATTCTACCTCAGCTGACTTGCCATTTCCCAGTCAGCTCATCTAGCTTGTGTTTACCAAGTCAGATGAGAGGACCATTTCCATGCAGATCAACGGCGCCACCGCCCTCGTCACCGGGGCCAACCGCGGCCTCGGCCGACACCTCGCCGCGCAGCTCCGCGATCGCGGCGCCCATGTGTTCGCCGGTGCCCGCAACCCCGCGTCAGTGGACCTCGACGGCGTGACGCCGATCCAGCTCGACGTCACCGACCCCGAGTCGGTGCGCGCCGCCGCCGCGACGGCCTCGGGTGTGTCGATCCTCGTCAACAACGCCGGCATCGGCACGGGCTCGGCACTCATCGGCGGCGAGCTCGACAGCATCCGTCAGGAGTTCGAGGTCAACTTCTTCGGCACGCTCGCCGTCACGCGCGCATTCGCGCCCCAGCTGGCCGAGCACGACGAGAGCTACGTGCTGAACGTGCTCTCGGTGCTCTCGTGGTTCAGCTCGCCGTCGCTCGGCGGCTACAGCGCGTCGAAGTCGGCCGAGTGGTCCCTGACCAACGGCATCCGCCAGGAGCTCGCGGGTCAGGGCACGCGCGTCGGCGGCCTGCACGTCGGCTACATGGACACCGACCTCGCCGCGCACGTCACCGACGCCAAGCTCGACCCCGCCGAGGTCGCGCGGCTTGCGCTCGACGGGATCGAAGCGGGCGACGTCGAGATCCTCGCGGACGACCTCAGCCGCAACGTGCGCGCCGGTCTCGCGGGCGGCGCGGCGGCACTGTACCCCGCGTTCGCCTAGCGAGCCCGGAGCCGTCGCGCTCGGTGCCGTCGCGCTCGGCGCAGCTCGCAGAGCGAGCCTCAGGCCGTGAGACCCGTCATCTGCTCCGACACCGCCCAGAGACGGTCAGCCGCTTCGGGGTCGAGAGCGTGCGGCGCGACGCCCGCCGCGTCGATGCCGCACGCCGTCGGGTCGTCGACGTCCGCTTCCTGGCAGTTCTCGAAATAGCGGCCGGCAATGCCGTCGAGAAGCGGCGACGTCGCGACGAACGTGCTGGTCGCCGCGCCCTGAGCCGTCGACTTGTAGGTGTACTTGCCCGAGTTCCGGATCGCCTCGAGCTCGGCCGGGTCGTAGTAGCGCGAGAGGTTCGAGTCGAGCACGGCGCCCGGGTGCAGCGCGTTCACGAACACGCCGTCACCGGCCCATCGCGTGGCCGCGCCGACGGCGAACAGGACGTTCGCCGTCTTGGACTGGGCGTAGGCGAGCGCCGGATCGTACGACCGCCGCTCGAAGTCGATGTCGTCGAAGACCACGGGCGAGTTGAGGCTGGCGCGCGAACTGACGGCGACCACCCGCGCGCCCTCGGCGCGCAGCGCCGGCAGCAGGCCCACCGCCAGGCGGAAGTGGCCGAGGTGATTGGTCGCGAACTGCAGCTCGTGGCCCTCGGGACTGAGCCTCCGCTCGGGGAGCGCCATGACGCCCGCGTTGTTGATCAGCAGGTGAAGCGGCCCCGCGGCGTTGACGGCGGCGGCGAGCTCATCGACGGTGGCTGCGTCGGCGAGGTCGAGATACGCCGTACGGACGGGCGCGGATACGGTGCGACGGATGTCCGCGGCCGCCTGTTCCGCGGCCCCCAGGTTCCTCGCGGCGATCGTGACCTCGGCGCCCGCGAGAGCGATGGCGCGTGCGGTCTCGAGTCCGATTCCGCCGGCGGCGCGCGTGATGAGCGCGCGCTTGCCGGCGAGATCGATGCCGGCGATCACGTCGGTGGCGGTGGACGCCCAGTCGAATGTCGATGTGATGCGATCAGTTCGTGTTGTCATTCCTGTGTTCCTTGTCGTGAAGCCTCGTCGCGCCGCGTGCGGCTGACGTCGTGGATGACTGCGCTCAGCTCGTCGCGCAGCCGCTGTTCTTCGTCGGAGTCGCCGCGCTCGCGCGCGCCCCAGTAGGCCGCCTTGAGCTCGAGGTAGCTGAGCCGAATGCGGAGTGTCTCGATCTGGTCGGCGAGCCGCGCGGCGTGCGCCTCGAAGAGCATCCGTTGCCGCCGTGCGATCTCGACCGCCGGCCCGTTCTCGTCGAGGTAGCTGCGCATGTCGCCGATGGACATGCCGACGGCGCGGAGGTTGCCGAGGGTCTCGAGCAGCGCGACGTCGCCCTCGGTGTAGCGGCGGTGGCCGCTCGAGTAGTCACGGTCGACCGGGGCGAGCAGACCGATGCGCTCCCAGTACCGCAGCGTGCTCTCGGGAAGTCCGACGCGCGCAGCGACGGTCGAGATCGTCAGTTCCTCCGACATGCCTCGAGTATCGGGAACTTGAAGCGCTTCAAGTCAAGCCCGTGGCCGGATTCGGTCGCGGGCAGTCGCGGCTCCGCAATGATGGGAGCACCGGTGACTGCGGCGTTCCGGGTGAGCGCGGCGCGATTTCAGCGGCTTCGGGCGACGGGAACAGGCAATGAGCGGGATCAGAGACAGCTTCACCCTCGAGGGCAAGCGCGCCCTCGTGACCGGCGCGGGGCGCGGAATCGGGCGTGAGATCGCCGTGGCGTTCGCGCAGCTCGGCGCACAGGTGGCGCTCGTCTCGCGCAGCGGCACCGAGCTGGAGGAGACGCGGCGTCTCATTGAGGCCGATGGCGGCCGCGCGGTGCAGTTGCCCTACGACCTGCTGGAGCTCGGGACCGGGGCCGAGCTCATCGATCTCGCCGAGGACGGCCTCGGCGCCCCCGTCGACAACATCGTGCACTCGGCGGGGCTCCAGCACCGCGCGCCGGCCGCCGAGTTCCCGCCGAGCCAGTGGGACCGCCTGCTCCGCGTGAACCTCACCGTTCCGTTCCTGCTCAGCCAGGAGCTCGGGCGACGGCAGCTCGACGCCGGCCGCGAAGGGAACCACATCTTCATCGCCTCGTTGGCGAGTGTGATGGGGCTGGGCGACACCGTCGCCTACAACGCGTCCAAGTCCGGGGTCATGGGGCTCGTGCGCAGCCTCAGCACCGAGTGGAGCGCGCGCGGAATCCGCGCCAATGCGATCGCCCCCGGCTACATCGAGACGGCGATGACCGCAGACCTGATGGCCGACCCGGTGAAGCGCGCCGCGCGGTTCGCCCAGATTCCGATGCGCCGTTTCGGGCGCCCGGACGACATCGTCGGCGCTGCGGTCTTCCTCGCCGCCCCCCTGTCGTCCTACGTGACCGGCCAGCTGCTGTTCGTCGACGGCGGGACCTCCACGATCTGACCAGTCGGCCGGTTCAGCATCGCTCGCCGGTCACGGTGACGGTGACGGTGACGCTAGATGGTCAGACCGTGCCCGAAACGGAACAGCGGGCTCTCCGTGTCGAAGGGCACGTCGGAGCGGCTCGCGACGACGGCCTCCATCGAACGCGGCAGGTCGAACGGCAACTTCCCCTGGGGACGCCGCTCACCGAACAGCCCTCGCAGCAGCGCCCGATCGGACACCCCGAAATCCGCCACCAGAGCGGCCGCGTCATCGGAGAACTCCGTGAGGATCGCCGGCCGGTCGAGGTACACGTCGACGACGGTCGGCACCGTGGCGGCCACACGACGGATGCCTTCGACCACGTCGGCCGGGAACTCGAGCGAGCCGGCGTGGAAGAACGCCTCGAAACCGGCATCCCGCTGCTCGAACGGCGCCTTGCGGCGCAGGATCGCGACGTCCGCCTCGTCGGGACGCGCCACCGGAACGGCGAACTCGCGAAGCACGTCGTCAGCGACGCCCTCGGCGTACACGCGGACCCCGGTCGACAGCGGCAGAGTCGGCGCACCACCCGTCACGGTGTTCGTGAGGACGGTGAGCGATGCGCTCTGCGCGTCGAGGCCGGCATCGCGATGTTCCGGCTTGCCGACGACGGCGTCGGCGCGCTGCTCGTCGACGAACGGATTCTCGAACAGGCCGAGACGGAACTTCTCGGTGAGGAGCCGGCGCGCCGACACGTCGATCCTCGCCTCGGAGACCGTGCCGGCCGTGACGAGCTCGAGAAGTACGTCGGTGCACAGCTCGCCGCCGAACTGGTCGACGCCCGCGTCGAGAGCGAGCGCCATGCGCTCAGGACGCGACAGGTGCTCGACGCCCCACGCGCGCGCCGGCATCGGCGTGCCGAGGATGACCGCGTCGGTGAGCAGGCCCCAGTCGGTGCAGACGATGCCCTCGAAGCCGAGTTGCTCGCGCAGCAGCCCTGTGATGACCGACCTGTTGAAGCCGAACGCGACCTCATCGAATTCCGTGCCGACCGGCATGCCGTAGTACGGCATCATCTGCGAGGTCCCGGCCGCGATCGCGGCGCGGAAGGGCTCGAGGTGGTAGTCGAAGCGGCCACCCGGGTAGATCTGCTCGCGCCCGTACGCGAAGTGCGGATCCTCGCCGTCCTTCTGCGGGCCGCCGCCCGGGAAGTGCTTCGTCATCGCCGCAACGGAGTCCGCACCGACCGCATCGCCCTGCAGGCCGCGGATGTAGGCCGTGACGAGCGTCGAGGTGAGGCCCGCGTCCTCGCCGAAGGTGCCGCTCGTCCGCGCCCAGCGGGGTTCCGTGGCGAGGTCGATCTGCGGATGCAGAGCCACCCGGAGCCCGACGGCCGTGTACTCGTCACGCACCACGTCGGCGAACCTCTCCACCAATTCTGCCGAGCCGATCGCGGCCAGGCCGAGCGTCTCCGGCCACTGCGAGAAGGGGCCCGCGAGCATCGCCGTCGCGGGATTGTCGGTGAAGGCGTGGCGCGGGTCGGTCGAGAAGGTGATCGGGACCGCGAGCGGCTGCGCGAGCGCGATGCGCTGCGCCGCGTTCTGCCAGGCCGCGAACTCGCGCGCGGTCCCCGGCGTGCCGAGCACATTGAAGTGATTCATGCGGCGCTTTCGCACCATCGACTGGAGCGAGGGGATGCCGAAGCCATCGTCGGCCGTGGCCGGGTCGCCGAACACCGCCATGGTGTGGAAGAGCAGGCCCACTTTGTCGGCGAGCTCCATGCGCGAGAGCAGGTCGTCGACGCGCTGCTCGATCGGAAGCGTCGAGTCCTGGTAGGGATACGTGGCGGTGGTGTCTTCGATGCTCATCGGATTCCTTTGACTTTGTAGACGAGAAGCGCGCCGGCGATCGCGACCGCCGCCGACACGATGAACCAGACCGAGTACCCGGCGCCGAACAGGGCGTTGCCGAGGGGGATGACGGCGAGACCGGCGACGAAGGGGGCGATGGTCTGCGGCAGGGTGTTCGCGATATTCATCACGCCGAGATCCTTCGCCGTGTTCTCCTTGTCGGGAAGGATCGCGATCACGAGAGCCGTGTCGACCGACAGGAACAGGCCGGCTCCCATGCCCACGATCGCCTCCGCGCAGAGGATGGCGGCGAGACCGGCGGACTGCCCGAACAGCGGCGCGGCCCCCGCGAGCAGGATGCCGACACCGATCAGCAGGCCGCCGGTGGTGACGAAGATGCGGCGGCGGCGCACGCGGTCGCTCCACAGGCCGCCGATGATCGAGGTCGCGACGGTGAACACGACGGAGATGACGGTCGCCCACAGGTTGTAGCGCAGCTGATCGACCGGATTCGTCATGCCGAAGTCCACGGCCACATACAGCGTCAGGTACGTCGTCAGTGCGCCGTAGCCGAACATGATCAGGGCTTTCGTCAGCCACGCCCACCCGAGGTTGCTGTACTTCGCGGGATTGAAGACGAACGACGCGAGGAAGCCCTTGATGTCGAAGGGCCCCGGTGAGGCGCGCAGCACGCGGTCCTTCAGCGTCAGGGCGAACAGCAGCGCGAGCACGAGGCCGACGACGGCGGGGAAGGCCATGCGGAGCAGGTTCGACGGCAGGTAGCTGAGGCCCACCGCCGCGATCAGGATGGCGATCGACGACGAGGAGCCGAGCAGCCCGGAGATACGGCCGCGGCGGTGCTCGGGCACCTGGTCGGCCACCGTCGCGGTGAGGCCCGCCTGCGCCGAGTTGCTGAAGAACTGGGCACCGGCCCACGCGACGATGAGCACCGGGATGTTCGGCGCGAGGCCGACCCCGAGCAGAGCGAAGAAGGTGCCGATGGCGCCCATGATGATCCACGGCTTGCGCATTCCGGAGCGACGCATCGTCCTGTCCGACAGGCGCCCGACGATCGGCTGCGACACGAGTGCGAAGAACGCGCCGACGCCGGTCACGAGGCCCAGCTGAGTCGCGGCCTGCGAGAGCGGCACGAGCGACTGCACCTTGACCGAGAGGCCGCCGACGACGGGCGCGAAGACCGCGAGATAGATGCCGATCGACGCGAGGAAGTAGCGCGGCGCGAAACCGCGCGGCTCGCGGTCGGCGGTCGCGGACGGGGCGTCATCGGGCAATGGCGAGAGCCCGACGGTGGCGGCCGCCAGTGGGGCATCTGGCGCTTGGTTGGGGGTGGTCACGCTTCAACTCCTTCGTTGATGTGGTGCGACGCGGGCGGAGGGGTTTCGCCCGAAAGGAACCGTACCACCAAAAACCGGCACTTCTGCCGGTTTTTGGTGCAGCTGCGTCGGTTACGGTGGCGACATGGCATTGGGGACGGCTGGCCGGGCGACGAGAAGCCCGCATGGTGAGGGGTACTCGAAGGGCCGCGAGCGCCGCCAGAACATCATCAGGACAGCCAGCGCACAGTTCGCCCAGAACGGCTTCGACGGCGCCACGATGCTCGACATCGCCGCCGCGTGCGGCATCTCGCGAGCCGGTCTGTTCCACCATTTCGCAGACAAGGAGGCGCTGCTGACCGCGGTCCTCGAGGAGCGTGACCGGGAGGATCAAGAGCGCTTCCTGCCCTACGTTGCGGCGCCCTCCGGCGGCATCGGGGTCCTGCGCGGCATCGTCGACCTCGCCGGCCACAACCGGCTCGTGCCGGGGCTCATCGACCTGTTCGTGAGGCTCTCTTCGGAAGCGTCCGGCAGCGAGCATCCGGCCCACGCGTATTTCACCCAGCGATACCAGCGCATCCGATCGGGAACGGCACGAGCCCTCCGTACCGCCGCACGCGCCGGCTACCTCAACGCCGGCGTCGACCCGGCGGAGGCCGCGCTCGACCTGACCGCCCTGATGGACGGTCTGCAGGCGCAGTGGCTGTTCGACCCGCGTGTCGATATGGCGTCCCACATGCGTCGCGCGGTCGACCAGCTGCTGAACCCCGCGGGTCGGCGCGCGTTCGACGCGTTCGCGCTGCCGCCGGCGCAATAAGAAGCCACCGCGGGCCGACGCGCCTGCGCCGCGGGCGCAAGAACGCGCAGGCGCAAAAAAGGAGGAGGGCCCGGGGGAGGTGACCCGAACACCTCCACCGGGCCCCATGACGAAGCCGGCCGGGAAACGCACCGCCGCTGCCTCCCCACATGGAGTCGGGGTGCCGTCCAGCGCGACTGCGACCAGATTAGAGCCAAAGCCAGACCCCCGAAAGAGGGCTGGTCACAAAGCTCGGACATTCACGCCGTGACACCGCTGCGCGCGGCCCGGCGCGTGCTGCGGGGCGGCGGGGCGACCTCGTTCAGCAGCGCGAATGCCGTCGCCTCGTCGACGACGAGGTCGGTGATGAGCCTCGCGTTGAGGGCGCCGTTGAGGCTGTGCAGTTTCGAGCGGCCGGCCACGATGCAGACCCGACGAGGAATCCGTTTGATCAGGTTCACGTCGGGCCCGCTCGAGCGCTTGTTGAGCGGAATGTCCCGCCACGTCCCGTCTTCGCGGAAGAAGACCGTCGCGACATCGCCGACCACGTTCTCGGAATCCATCGCCGCGTAGTCGGCAGCGCTCAGGTAGCCGCCCGAGTAGACGTGGCTCGGCACGTCGGCGAAGGGGGCGCCGAGGCCGAAGATCGCGACGTCGACGTGGCGCTGCAGTTCGAGGATGTGCTTGGTGCTGCGCTCGCGCCACATCAGCTCGCGGGTGTGCGGCTCGTCGAACAGGGCGGGCACGGGGAACTCGTGAGTGACGGCCGAGAATGCCTCCCCGAATCGCCGCAGCAGCTCGCTCGCGTAGACGACGCCGGTCGTGTACTGGTTTCCCGCCCCGTTGAGCTGCACGATCTCGACGCTGTGCAGCTTCCGCGGGATCAGATGCCGCGAGACGGCGCTCATGGTCGTGCCCCACGCGATGCCGACGGTCATGCTCGAGTCGATGAAGCGGTCGAGTGTGCGCGCGGCGACGAGAGCGACGCGCTCGAGCCGGTCGATCTCGCTCGCATTGCCCGGCACGGGCACGATCTGGCTCGCGATTCCGAAGCGCTCGTTGATCTCGTTCTGCAGGGAGGGCGCGGCCTCGTCGGGTGAGCGGATCGTGATCGTGACGAGCCCGGACTGCCGGGCGAAGCTGAGCAGACGAGAGACGGATGACCGTGAGGTGTGCATCTCGTCGGCGATGGCCTCCATCGTCAGATCCTGCATGTAGTAGAGGCTCGCGGCGGTGAGTGCCTCCTGCGTCTTGCGGTCCGTAAGCACCCCCGGCTGCACGTTTGTGCAAATAGCCTCGCCCGTTTTGTCCACGTTCGCAAGTTCCGAGCAGAGTAGGACGTGAGGTGAATTCCGTGACAGAGAACATCGACTCTCCCGCCGCTATTTCGACGCGCCCTCAGGTGGGCGAGCTGAAAGCGCGCCCGCACGCGCAGGTCCTCGTGATCGGCGGCGGCATCAACGGCATCGGCACGTTCCGCGACCTTGCGATGCAGGGCGTCGACGTCGTCATCGTCGAGCGCTCCGATTGGGCGTCAGGCGCATCGGCCGCAAGCTCCCACATGATCCACGGCGGCATCCGCTACCTCGAGAACGGCGAGTTCCGCCTGGTCAAGGAATCCGTCGAGGAGCGCAACGGCCTGCTGCGCATCGCGCCGCACTACGTGAAGCCGCTGCCGACCACCATCCCGATCTTCTCCACCTTCTCCGGCATCACCGCCGCCCCGCTGCGCATGCTCACCCACCGGCAGGGCAGGCCGAAGGAGCGTGGCGCGCTGCTCATCAAGGTCGGACTGACCATCTACGACGTGTTCTCCCGCGGCCGCGGCGCCGGCGTCCGCGGGGGCGTCGTGCCGCAGCACCGCTTCATCGGCCGGCGCCGCTCGCTCAGGGCACTGCCGAAGCTCAACCCCGATGTCAAATACACGGCGACCTACTACGACGGCTCGCTCGTGAACCCCGAGCGGCTCGCGCTCGACGTGCTGCTCGACGGGCTCGCCGCGGGCGGTTCCACCGGCGCGACCGGCAGCCGCACTGCGCGCGGCGCCAACTACGTCGAGGCGGTCGGCGCCGCCGACGGCAAGGTCCGCCTGCGCGACGCGGTCACCGGCGACGAGTTCGACTTCACCGCCGACGTCGTCGTGAACGCGTCCGGCCCCTGGACCGATCTGACGAACGGCGCGCTCGGCTCGCACACCCGCTTCATGGGCGGTACCAAGGGCTCGCACGTCGTCGTCGACAACCCCGAGCTGTTCGCCGCGTGCGCCGGCCGAGAGCTGTTCTTCGAGCACCGCGACGGCCGGATCGTGCTCGTCTACCCGCTCCACGGCAAGGTCATCATCGGCACGACCGACCTCGAGCAGGACATGACCAAGCCGGTCGAGGTGACGGATGCCGAGATCGACTACTTCTTCGACCTCGTGAGAGACGTGTTCCCCGGAGTACGCGTCGACCGATCGCAGATCATCTTCCGCTTCGTCGGCGTGCGCCCCCTGCCGCGCCACGACGACACCCAGCCGGGCTTCGTCTCCCGCGACTACCGCATCGTGGACTCCCCGATCGCCGGCCTCGACGGCACGGACGTGCTCAGCCTCGTCGGCGGCAAGTGGACCACGTTCCGTGCCCTCGGCCAGGTGCTCGCCGACGAGGCGCTGGAGTGTCTCGGACGTCCGCGCCGCTCGTCTACGGCGGGCATCGCCATCGGCGGCGGCGTCGGCTACCCCACCGACCGCGCCGGGAAGCTCGCCTGGGGCGAGCGTCACGCGGGCGGCGTCGGCGCGGCTCGCGCCCGCCTGCTGCTCAACCGCTACGGCACGAAGGCCGCCGCGATCATCGACGCGGTCGGCGAGGAGGACGAGCTGCTCGCATCCGTGCCCGGCTACAGCCGGGGCGAGATCGCGTACATCGCGCGTGAAGAGCAGGTCGTGCATCTGATCGACGTGATCCTGCGCCGCACGAGCATCGCGTTCCGCGGCCTGGCGAATCGCGCGGCAGTCGAAGAGCTCGCCGATGTGGTCGGCGCGGAGCTTGGCTGGGACGCGGACCAGCGAGCGCGTGAGCTCGCGGATGCTGCGACTCGCCTGCGCGACGAGCACGGCGTCGACATCGGCGCCGCCTGACGCAACGTGCACGGACGTGCAGCGAAGGAGCCACCCGCAATGAGCGAATACGTGATCGCGATCGACCAGGGCACGACGAGCACCCGCGCGATCGTGTTCGACAAGGCGGGGTCGGTCGTCTCGACCGGCCAGCTCGAGCACACGCAGAGGCTCCCCAAGCCGGGCTGGGTCGAGCATGACGCGACCGAGATCTGGAAGAACACCCGCGAGGTGATCGGGCAGGCCCTCTCGCGCGCCGACATCACGCGCCACAACATTGCCGCGGTCGGCATCACCAACCAGCGCGAGACGACCGTCGTGTGGGACAAGAACACCGGCGAACCGGTCTACAACGCGATCGTCTGGCAGGACACGCGCACGCAGTCGATCGTCGACGCGCTCGCCGCAGACGGCGGTGTCGACCGCTTCAAAGAGGTCGTCGGCCTTCCGCTCACGACCTACTTCTCGGGCACGAAGATCAAGTGGATCCTCGACAACGTCGACGGTGCGCGCGAGCGGGCCGAAGCAGGCGACCTGCTGTTCGGCAACACGGATGCCTGGGTGCTGTGGAACCTGACCGGCGGCACCGACGGGGGAGTGCACGTCACCGACGTGACCAACGCCTCACGCACCCTGTTCATGGACCTCGAGACGCTCGACTGGCGCGACGACATCCTCGAGGTGTTCGGCGTGCCGCGCTCGATGCTGCCCGAGATCAAGAGCTCGTCCGAGGTGTACGGCCAGGTCGAGTCGTCGAGCCTACTGCGCGAGGTGCCGATCGCCGGCATCCTGGGCGACCAGCAGGCGGCGACGTTCGGGCAGGCCGCGTTCGCGAAGGGCGAGTCGAAGAACACCTACGGCACCGGTAACTTCCTGATCTTCCAGACCGGCGAAGAGATCGTGCGCTCGAAGAACGGACTGCTGACCACGGTCGGCTACCGGCTCGGCGACGCGAAGCCCCACTACGCGCTCGAGGGGGCGATCGCCGTCACCGGCTCGCTCGTGCAGTGGCTGCGCGACAACCTCGGCATCATCAGCTCGGCGCCCGAGATCGAGCAGCTCGCGGCATCCGTCGACGACAACGGCGGCGCGTACTTCGTGCCCGCCTTCTCCGGCTTGTTCGCGCCGTACTGGCGCTCTGACGCCCGCGGCGCGCTGGTCGGCCTGACCCGCTTCGTGACCAAGGCGCACATCGCGCGCGCCGTGCTCGAGGCGACCGCCTTCCAGACCCGCGAGGTGCTCGACGCGGTGAACGCCGACTCGGGCGTCGACCTCAGCGAGCTCAAGGTCGATGGCGGAATGACGGCCAACGACCTGCTGATGCAGTTCCAGGCCGACATCCTCGGGGTGCCCGTCGTGCGACCCGTCGTGGCCGAGACGACGGCACTCGGCGCAGCGTATGCGGCCGGGCTCGCGGTGGGGTTCTGGTCGAACCTCGACGAGTTGCGTGCAAACTGGCAGGAGGACAAGCGCTGGGAGCCCCAGCTCGACGCGTCCGGGCGCGAACGCCAGCTGCGACTGTGGAAGAAGGCCGTGACCAAGACCTTCGACTGGGTCGACGAGGACGTCGAGTAGCCGCACGCGAGTCCGTCGCCGATCGGGAAGCACGCGCAGGGAAGAGAAGTCAGCGATGAAGAAGCTCATCAACCGCCCCGATGACGTACTGGCCGACTCGCTCGTCGGCTACGCGTCGGCGCACCCCGAGGTGCGCGTGGACCACGAGCGCCGCATCGTGTACCGCACGGAGCCCAAGGAGCGCGGGAAGGTCGCCGTGGTCTCGGGCGGCGGCACGGGCCACGAGCCTCTGCATGGCGGCTACGTCGGCCGCGGGATGCTTGACGCCGCGGTCGCCGGCGAAGTGTTCACCTCGCCGACCCCCGACCAGGTCGCGGCCGCGATCGCGGGCGTCGACGGCGGCGCCGGGGTGCTTCAGATCGTGAAGAACTACACCGGCGATGTCATGAACTTCGACATGGCGGCCGAGCTCGCGGCGGCCGAGACGGGGGTGCAGGTCGAGACCGTCCTGGTGGCCGATGACGTCGCCGTCGAGGACTCGCTCTTCACCGCGGGGCGCCGCGGCGTCGGTACGACGGTGCTGGTCGAGAAGATCGTGGGGGCCGCTGCGGAGGAGGGGCGGGACCTCGCATCCCTCGCCGCACTCGGACGCCGCGTCAGCGAGTCGGGCCGTTCGATGGGCATGGCGCTGACGAGCTGCACCGTGCCCGCCGCCGGCAAGCCGACGTTCGAGCTGCCGGACGACGAGATGGAGATCGGCGTCGGCATCCACGGCGAACCGGGGCGGCATCGCGAGAAGGTCGGGCCCGCGTCTGAGATCGCGAAGCTGCTCGTCGAGCCCGTGCTCGACGACCTCGACTTCACCGGGGCGCCGGTGATCGCACTGCTCAACGGGCTCGGGGGCACGCCGCTCATTGAGCTGTACCTCATGTACGGCGAGGTCGCGAAGCTGCTCGAGGCGGCGGGCGTGACCGTTGCCCGACGTCTGGTCGGCAACTACATCACCTCGCTGGACATGGCCGGGTCGTCGCTCACGCTGCTGCGCGCCGACGACGAGCTCCTGTCGCTGTGGGACGCGCCCGTGGTCACCCCGGGCCTGCGCTGGGGGGCCTGAGCCGTGGCATCCGATCAGATCTCGATCGACGCGCTCGCCGCGTGGCTGCGACGCTTCCAGCACCTCGTCGCCGACAACCGCGGCTACCTCACCGAACTCGACTCGGCCATCGGCGACGCCGACCACGGCGCGAACCTCGACCGCGGCATGACCGCCGTCGTCGCGAAGCTCGACGAAGCGCCGTCGCCGGACGCCGCAGACCTGTTCAAGCGCACCGGCATGACGCTCGTCTCGACCGTCGGCGGGGCGAGCGGGCCGCTCTACGGCACGTTCTTCCTACGACTCGGAACCGGACTCGGGGCGGTGACCTCGGTCGGGGCCGCGGAACTCGGTGCGGGGCTGCGCGCCGGGCTCGAGGGGGTCGTGCAGCGCGGCAAGGCCGAGCCGGGCGACAAGACGATGCTCGACGCGCTGCTTCCGGCCGTCGAGGCGTTCGACGCTGCGGGCGTGGACTCGGTGACGGATGCTGTGCACGCGGCCTTCGAGGCGGCGCGGGCCGGCCGCGACGACACCGAGCCCCTCGTCGCCCGCAAGGGTCGCGCGAGCTATCTCGGCGACCGCAGCGCCGGGCACCTCGACCCGGGCGCGACCTCGACGGCCCTGCTGTTCCAGGCGCTCGACGAGACGCTCGCGGGGCGGTAGCAGTAGCGGTGCGGTAGTCAGAGTTCAGCGGGCTCGCGTCGGCGCGCGCACGTCATCGTCATCGGAACAGGAAAGGGCCGCCGCATGATCGGCATCGTCGTCGTCTCGCACAGCGCCGCGCTCGCGCAGGCCGCGCTCGAACTCGCCTCGCAGATGATGCACGGCGACGGCGCACCGGTCGAGCTGGCCGCAGGCACCGATGACGGCGGACTCGGCACGGACGCGATGCGGGTCGCCGACGCCATCGACGCGGTCGCCTCGGCCGGCGCTGACGGGGTGCTCGTCTTCATGGACCTCGGCTCGGCCGTGCTCAGCACCGAGCTGGCGCTCGAGCTGCGCTCGTCGGACACGCCCGTGCGGCTCACGAGCGCGCCGTTCGTCGAGGGACTCGTCGCCGCCATCGTCTCGGCGGGCGCGGGGGCGTCGCTCGATGCCGTCGCGGCCGAGGCGGAAGGGGCGCTCGCGCCCAAGCTCAGCCACCTCGACGGCGGTACGGAGAGCGCGCCGAGCCACGAGGTCAGCGCGCCCGGGGCCGGCGCTGCGCCGTCGGCGGGGGCCGCGGCTTCGGCGGGGGCCGCGGCGACCGCGCGGACCGGTTCGGGCATCGCCGCCGATGAGGCGGATTCGAGCGTCGGGGGCGCGCCGCAGACATCCGCTCGCGTTCTGCTTGTCAACGCCGCGGGCCTGCACGCGCGGCCCGCTGCGTCGCTCGCCGCCGTGCTCGGGAAGCTCGACGCGCGGGTGACGCTCCGGAACCTGCGCACGGGCAACGTCGTCGTCGACGCGACGAGCATGAGTGCGCTCCTGACGCTCGACGCCCGCCGGGGCGACGAGCTCGATGTGACCGCGACGGGGGCCGATGCTCAGGCCGCCGTGGCGGAGCTCGAGCGCCTCGCGGCCGACGGTTTCGGCGAGGGGGCAGCCCACGCGCCGGAGCCGCTCGCCGAAACCGGAGTAGTTGCTGCCGCGGCGGCCGCTGAACAGCAAGTAGTCCGTAATGGGCGCGGGGGTGAGCCGGGCGGCATCGGCCTCGGCGCCGAGCCGCGGGCCATGGGGGTGAGTCCGGGAGTCGCGGTCGGCGTCGTCGTGCGCATGGCTCCGGCGGCCCCCGAACCGCTGGCCGGCGCACCACTGCCGGAGGACGCGCGCGCCGAGGGTGCAGCGTCCGTCGACGCCGCGTTCGAAGCCGTCCGCGACGGGCTCGAACGCCGCGCCGTGCGTCTCACCGAGCCACGTTCGGCCGACGCACGCGCTGTGCTCGAGGCGACGGCCGCGCTCGCCGGCGACCGCGCCCTCGCGACGGACGCCGGTCGTCGTGTGATCGAAGCCGGGCTCTCGCCGGCGCGCGCGGTGTGGGAAGCGCTCGACGCCTACGCGACGAAGCTCGCCGCCCAGGGCGGCATGCTGGCCGAGCGCGCCGCCGACGTCCGCGATCTGCGCGGGCGTGTGATCGCGCGCCTGACCGGCGTTCCCGAGCCAGGCCTGCCCGATCGAACCGAACCGTTCGTGCTCGTCGCCGACGAACTCGCGGCCGCCGACGCGGCACTGCTCGGCACGACCGCCTGCGTCGGAGTCGTCATGGCCACGGGAGGTCCGACGTCGCACGCGGCGATCATCGTGCGATCCCTCGGCCTGCCCGCGGTGGTGGCACCGGGTGCGGGAGCGGTCGCCGACGGCGTGACCGTGCTGCTCGACGGCACTACGGGCGAGCTGGTCGAGTCGCCGAGCGGCGAGCGGGTGGCCCAGGCATCCGCTCGCGCTGTCGCCCCGCCCTTCCGCGGCACGGGGCGCACCGCCGACGGCCATCACATCGACCTGCTCGTCAACGTCGGCGCGGCGGACGGCGCCCACCACGGCGCCGAACTGCACGCCGAGGGGGTCGGCCTCTTCCGCACCGAGCTCGCTTTCTTCGATCGCACGACGGCACCGAGCCTCGACGAGCAGGTCGAGATCTACCGGCCCGTGTTCGCGGCCTTCCCCGGGCGCACCGTCGTCGTGCGCACGCTCGACGCCGGATCGGACAAGCCGCTCGCCTTCCTGCCGCAGGCCGCTGAGCCGAACCCCGCGCTGGGGGTGCGCGGAATCCGGTCAGCGCGTGCATCGCGGGCCGTCCTCGACACGCAGCTCGCCGCGATCGTGCGAGCGGCGCAGGCCGAGCACGCGGAGGCCTCAGTGATGGCGCCGATGATCGCAACCGTCACGGAGGCGCGGAAGTTCGCATCCGTCGCTCGCGATCACGGAGTCGCGCGAGTCGGGGTCATGATCGAGACGCCCGCGGCGGCCGTGACTGCGGCGGAACTGCTCGACGTGCTCGACTTCGTCAGCATCGGCACGAACGACCTCGCGCAGTACACGCTGGCCGCCGATCGCGAGCTCGCGGTGCTCGCCGAGCTCAACGACCCGTGGCAGCCGGCGCTGCTTCGACTCATCCGGATCGTGGGGGCAGCGGGTGCCGCTGCAGGGAAGCCCGTCGGCGTGTGCGGTGAGGCCGCCGCCAACCCGAGCCTTGCGCCTGTGCTCGTCGGCCTCGGGGCGACCAGCCTGTCGATGATGCCGAACGCCCTCGCCGCGGTCGCCGCGTCGCTCGCCGGGGTGACTCGTGCGCAGTGCGTCGCCGCGGCCGAGGCGGCGGCCGCGGCGACCAGCCCGGCCGATGCGCGGGCCGCGGCGGCGGCAGTGCTGGCCTGATTGTCCCCGTTTGGCGCGTTGCCGTGCCCGAGTGGCGCAACTGTGGCCGCCTGATCAGGCACAGTTGCGCGGATCAGGCACAGTTGCGCGGATCAGGCTCAGTTTCTTAGGCGATCAGTTGCTCAGCCGATCAGCACCTGATCGAGGCCCTGACGGCCCATCGTCGCCATCGGGCCCGAGCCGTCCGACGCGGCGAACGCGGCACTGGCGATGGACACCGCCCACGCTCGCGCGCGGACCCAGGTCGAAGCATCCGTCTCGCGCAGCTCGTCGTGCCGTGCACGGAACTCTGCGCGACCGGCCGGGGTGAAGTGCAGCCACGCGGCCGCGAGGTCGGTGGCGGGATCGCCGGCCGTGACATCGCCGAAGTCGACGACGGTCGCGAGCTCGCCCGACCGCCCCACGACGACGTTGCCGGGGTGCGGATCGCCGTGCAGCCACGTCGCGGGGTCGCGCCAGAGCGGGGCGGCGACGCCGGCGTCCCAGATGGCGGTCAGCGCGGCGAGCTCGTCGGCCGGCACCCGGTCGGCGAGGCCCGCGAGGCGTGCCAGGACCGCGCCGGTCCGTGTTCCGAGGGGCACCCCGCGCACTGGGTTGAGCGGATACCCCGTGCCGGCCGATACGTGCAGCGCCGCCATGAACTCGGCGAGACGGCGCGCGTACCCGTCGCGCACGCCCGGCGCCACGTGCGCCCCGCTCTCGCCCGCGACCCACGGGATGATGCTCCAGGCGAACGGATACTCGCCGTCCGGTCGCCCGACGGCGACCGGCACCGGCAGCGGCACAGGCGTCAGCCGCTGTAGCAGGGGCAGGCAGCGCTGCTCGTGCTCGATGAGGCGCGCGGCGACCTCGCGGCGCGGCAGCCGGATCGCGTGACGCCTGCCGAGCCGGAACAGCGCGTTGTCCCACCCCTCGGCCACGAGCTCGACAGGTGCGGCCAGCGCGGGGAAGTGGCGCGCGACCAGCCGCTCGGCGAGGGCTTGATCGACAGCCAAGTCGGCATGGGGAATGTCCACGGAGGCCTCATAGGATTCACATCAGTACGCCTTAGCCCCATCTCGGGTGGCTGGCGTCTCATGGTTGACATGAGCGAGAACTACGGTAACGGCCCCGCGGCGCCGGCCTACGCGAAGCCGCGGCGAGAGTACTTCACCAAGCGGCAGACGCTGATGGTCGCGGCCTCGACGGTCGTGGCCGCGGCTCTCGGAGTCGGCTGCGTGTTCGCGGCTCAGGACGCCTTCGGCGTCGCCCGCAGCGTCACCTCGGCCGCGTTCGGCCAGCCGGCCGCCGGGTCAGGGCAGACCGGCGCAGGCGCCGGCTCGGGGTCGGGCTACGGCTACGGCGGTGGCCAGCTCGGGCAGGGCGGCCAGTACGGGTACGGCGGCGGCGGCTCGGCGGGCAGCGGCTCGGCCGGCGGCTCGTCCGATCCCTTCGGCGGCAGCCAGTACGGCGGCTCGCAGTCGGGCTCGCAGTCCGGCAGCTCGGCGAGCGGCGCGAGCGAGACGGATGCGACGAGCGCGGAGTCCCGCGGCGTGGTGCTCATCAATACCGAGCTCAGCTACGAGAACGAAGAGGCCGCGGGCACCGGCATGATCCTCACCTCCAATGGCGAGGTGCTCACCAACAACCACGTGATCGAGGGCTCGACGACGGTGCAGGTGCAGGTCGTCTCGACGGGCAAGACCTACACCGCGAAGGTCGTCGGCGACGACCCCACCGATGACGTCGCGGTGCTGCAGCTGCAGAACGCGAGCGGTCTCACCACCGCCAAGGTCGACTCCTCCGCGAACGTCAAGACCTCGGACAAGGTGACCGGAGTCGGCAACGCCGAGGGCGGCGAGAAGCTCGTCGCGGCGCCCGGGAGCGTCACCGGGCTCAACAAGAGCATCACGACCGAGGCAGAGGACACCGTCGCCTCGGAGTCCCTGCACGGCCTCATCGAGACCGACGCGGGCATCCAGCCCGGCGACTCGGGCGGCCCCCTGTACAACGCGGCGGGCAAGATCGTCGGCATGGACACCGCGGCCGCGAGCGGCGGCCCGACCGACGGCTACGCGATTCCGATCTCCTCGGCGCTGTCGATCGCGAAGCAGATCGAATCGGGCGACTCGAGCAGCAAGATCGAGCTCGGCTACCCGGCCTTCCTCGGCGTCGAACTGCCGACGGATGCCTCGAGCGGCAGCTCCTCGTCCGGATCGGGCGACGGCTCCGGCTTCAACGGCGGATACGGCTTCGGTGACGGGTCCGGCTCCGGTTTCGGCGGCGGCTCCGGGGAGGGTCAGCTCGGTGGCGGCGACAGCCAGTTCGGCGACGGATCGAGCGACGGGGGCAGCAGCACGGGAAGTGCCGGAAGCACCGTCTCGGGCGCTCAGATCGCCGGCGTGACCGCCGGCGGCCCGGCCGAGCAGGCCGGTCTCGCGGCCGGCGACACGATCACGGCCGTGGGCGGCACGTCGGTCTCGTCGACCACCGCGCTGCAGACGGCCATCAAGGGCTACCAGCCGGGCGACAAGGTCAGCGTCACCTGGACGGACACCTCGGGCCAGTCGCACACCGCGACCCTCACCCTCACCACGGGGCCGGCGGCCTAAGCATCCGCTCGCCTCGCCCTTCGGGTGCATGACGCACGATCGGGGATACGGAATCTGTTGATTCGTATCCCCGATCGTGCGTTCTCTCCCCAAGGCGGGCCGGCACCGGGCCGAACGGCCGCGTCACGGGGCGAGGATGCGCACGACGCTCTCGCGCAATAGAGTGCGGCGGGACTCGTGCTCGGCCTCCGGCTCGTCGGCGCTCGCCGCGTAGACGCCGCTCGTCGCGGACCACGCCGACGCCATCGAGATGACCAGTGTCAGCAGTGCGACGGGGTCGCCCTCGCGCAGTCTGCCCGCCGCCTGCGCCGCGGTCATCGCGTCGACCTTCGGCGAGAAGTCCCCGCCCTCGAACCATCGGCCGGTCGGGCGGCGCTCGAGACGGATCCAGGAGATCAGCCGCGTCAGGTCCGGCCGGGTGAGGTGCTCGTCGTAGACCTGCACGGCCCACTCGGCGATGTCCTTGACGTCGAACGGGATCGCGTCGGTCGTGCTCGTGACGTGATCGGCGATGACCGCCTCGAAAAGCCCTTCCTTGCTGCCGAAGTAGGCATAGAGCTGGGCCTTGTTGGTCTTGGCCGCGGCGGTGATGCGGTCGACGCGTGCACCGGCGATTCCGTGGCGCGCGAATTCGGCGGCTGCCGCGTCGAGGATCCGGCGGCTCGTCGCAGCACCGCGCTTGCTCGTGGGCAGTTCGGGCATGCACCTCACTTTAACAAACCATGTGGTTGCTTTCACGGATGCCTGGAGCTAACCTCAGACAGACCGAATAGTTTGTTTCTGAGGAGCACACATGCGCACCACGACCGCCTGGCAGGGCACCGGCAATTCGACCGAACTGAAGCGGGCGACCATCGAACGCCGCGAGCTGCGCGACGACGACCTCGCCGTTCGCGTCGACTACTGCGGCGTGTGCCACAGCGACCTGCACGCGCTGCACGGCCTCGTCGGGAAGCCGGCTGCAGGCATGGTCCCCGGCCACGAGTTCACTGGCACGGTCACCGAGGTCGGCAGCGCCGTCACCGATTTCGCCGTGGGCGACAAGGTCGCCGTCGGCACGATCATCGACTCCTGCGGCGAGTGCGACATGTGTCGCGCCGGGCAGGAGAACTACTGCGCAGTGAGCCGGGTGCTCACCTACGGCGGCCCCGACCCCCGCGATGAGACCGCGCGCGACGGCAACGTCACCAAGGGCGGCTACAGCCGCGAGTACATCGTGCGCTCGACCTTCGCATACCCGCTGCCCGAGGGCATCGACGCAGCCGCAGCCGCTCCGCTGATGTGCGCCGGCATCACCGTGTGGGAGCCGCTGCGCGCCGCAGGCGTCGGACCGGGCAGCAAGGTCGCGGTCGTCGGCCTCGGGGGAGTCGGCCACATGGGCGTGAAGTTGGCCGCCGCGCTCGGCGCCGACGTCACCGTGCTCAGCCGCACGGCCGACAAGGCCGACGACGCGCGGGCGCTCGGCGCATCCGGTCTGCTGCTCACGAACGACGATGCACAGCTGGCAGAGGCATCCGGCCGCTTCGACGTGATTCTCGACACGGTCTCGGCGCCGCACGACCTTGCGCCGCTCCTCCAGCTGCTCGCGCTCGACGGCACGCTCTACGTGCTCGGCGTGCCGCTGCCCACGGAGGTGCCGCTCATGCTCCTCACCATGGGGCGGCGCAAGCTCAGCTCCTCTGGCACGGGCGGTCGTCGCGGCACCGCCGAGATGCTGGCATTCGCCGGCGAGCACGGCATCGCCGCCGACGTCGAGGTGCTGCCCTCGACGCGCGTGAACGACGCCCTCGACCGTCTCGAGCGCGGCGACGTGCGCTACCGCTTCGTACTCGACATGGCCGACCTCGACGCACCGGCCGCCTAGCGGTGTTCACCAGGGGCGCACACTCGCCGATCGGGCACACAGAACCCCGTGATTCGTGTGCCCGATCGGCATTTGTGTGCCGTTCGCGGCGCTGCCCCGGATCAGAGGTTCGCCCCTGCGAAGTGCTCGAGCGCGGACTTCACGAAGGCGGCACCGTCGCGACCGCCATAGTTGGACGCAAAACGCTCGTCGTCGACGTACCACTGCGCGAGGCCGAGAATGTATGCGTTGAGCTGCGCGGCGTCGCCGTCGGCGGCGGGCGTGCCCGGAATCGACCGCAGCCACTCGACATGCGCTCGGGCGAGCAGCTGTGCGGCGGCTGCCTCGGGTGAGGCATCCGTCGCTGCCAATTCGATCCACGCTCGAGTGCGGGCGGCGAGAGCCGCGCGGAAGTCGTCCTTGTCCGCGGCGGACTTGCTCTCCCACCACCGGTTGCCGGCGGCATAGGCGTCTGCGCCCCATCGGTGTTCGACCTCGTCCTTGTGTGCCGTGTGATCGAACCCGTCGAAGATCTCAGTCACGGTGAGCTCCGTTCCTTGTCGAAGTGCGTGAAGTGTGCGGGTCACGGATGCGAGCTGGCGATCGAGCCGGTCTCGTTCAGCCTCCAGCCAGCCGAGGTGGGCCTCGAGCGCTGCAGCGGTGTCGTCTTCGTGATCAAGCACATCTGCGACGGCTGACAGGCCGAGCCCCAGCTCTCGCAACAGGAGGATGCGTTGCAACCGGACCAGGCCGTCGCGGTCGTAGAAGCGCTGCCCGTTCGCCCCGACGCGCGAGGGAGTGAGCAGGCCGATTTCGCCGTAATGGCGCAGAGTCCTGTTCGTCGTGCCGCTCATCGTGGCGACCGCACCGATCGGCCATTCGGTGGTCCGTTCCTCGTGCATGTCCACGACGCTAAGCGTTGACGCTGCGTCAAGGTCAAGCGCGAGATGGGTAGAGCTGACGGCTGAGCGGCGCGGCGGCGCTGCGGGGCGGGGCGGTTGTGGGCCGGTGTCATCGCAGGGGCACCGAGACGGCGTGCCTCGGCGCCGACGCGCGCACCCGAGTGAACCGCAGCGCTCAGAAGCGCAGGCGGAGGCCGCGCGGCGTCTCGTTGAAGCCGGCCGCCGCGAGCGCGTCGCCGAGCGGGGTGCCGAGCACGAATGCGCCGTTGGCGGATTCGATCGCAAGCCGGGCGGTGCCGCCGCGACGCACGAGCTGAGCGACGGATGCCGCGGCCGCAGCGAGGATGCCGGGCGCATCGCTGAAGGCCAGCACGGTCCTGCCGCCGCGCTCGAGATAGAGCACGAGGGCTCCGTCGACGAGGGTCACGAGGGCGCCCGCCTTGCGCCCTGCGCGGTGGCCCGAGCTTTCGCCCTCGGGTGTCAGCGGCGGGTCCGGCCAGGGCAGGGCCGCCCCGTACGGGTTCGCGGGGTCCGTCGCGGCGAGCGTCACGACGCTGCCCGGTGGCGGCGGCGCGGCCGGGTCGAGCGCCGCTGAGGCATCCGTCACGAAGCCGCGCAGCCGGTCGACCGTGGGTGCGCTCGCGAACTGAGCCGCGCCCAGGGTCTCGATGAAGTAGCCGCGTCGTACGTGACCGCCCTGCTCGAACTCGGCCAGCACGCGGTACGCGAGCGCGAAGCCACCAGGCAGCCCCTCGTTCTGTACCGAGCCGCGGGTGACGACGCCGTAGCGGTCGAGCAGGTTCTCGGCCGCGGCGTGCGCGCGCAGTGTCGTGTCGACGGTGCCGAGGGGAAGCAGCGACCAGCGGCCGGCGACGGTCGGTGGGCCCGTGCGCGTCGGCGCGCTCGGGCGCGCGAGGCTGCTGGCGAGCTGCATGCGGCCGCCGCGGAACATGCGTGAGCGTGGTGCGCGCGCCGGCCGCTTGTGCGCGGCCCTGCTGCCGGTGAGAGCACGGACGGGCGCGAGGGTGTCA
This sequence comes from Gryllotalpicola reticulitermitis, assembly GCF_042651345.1. Lineage (NCBI taxonomy): Bacteria > Bacillati > Actinomycetota > Actinomycetes > Micrococcales > Microbacteriaceae > Gryllotalpicola > Gryllotalpicola reticulitermitis. The sequence continues at coordinate 667,802 of NZ_JBHSCN010000002.1, read as the reverse complement.
TTGGTGACGAGCCCGGCCCAGACCAGGTCCCACAGCGCGGTCTCGAGCACGGCATCGTCCTGCGAGCCGACCGCGTCGGAGAGCTGGCGGAAGAAGAAGCCGCCGCCCGCTCCGAGCGTCGTGAGGATCTCGCGCTGCAGCTCGTCGGTCTCGAAGTCGACCGGCACGGCGAGCGTCAGCGGTGCGTTCTCGGCGAGGTGAAGGCTGAGCCAGCCGTCGCGCCCGGGGATGGGGCCCGCACCCGCCCAGATCACCTCACCACTCGCTGTGAGCTCGTCGAGCATGACCGGCGAGTAATCCGACACACGACTGGGCAAGATCAGCGATTCCCACGCGGATGCCGGCGCGCGCACCCCGGCGAGCTGCTCGATGACGGACGCCACCCCGTCGACCCCGCGCATCGAGCCTGAGCCGACGTGCTGCCACTCCACGAGAAAACGGGCGAACGCCGCCGGTTCGACCGGCTCGACCTGGTGGCGCAGAGCGGCGAGCGACAGCCGCCGCAGCCGCCGCAGCACCTCGGAGTCGCACCACTCGGTGCCTGTCGCGTGCGGCCGGAACTCGCCCTCGGTGACCCGGCGCTCGTGCGAGAGCCGGCGGAGGGTGTCGGTCACGACGGCCGCGCCGAGCCCGAAGCGCGCCGCCGCCTCGTCAGCCGAGAACGGCCCGTGCGTGCGGGCGAAGCGGCCGATCAGGTCTCCAAGCGGGTCGGCGACGGGCTCGATGAATGCCGTCGGGACACCGATCGGCAGCGCCACCCCGATCGCATCGCGCAGGCGCGCGGCGTCTTCGACGGCCGCGACGCGCGACTCACCGGCGATGTTGACGCGCAATGCGCGCTTCGATGCGACGAGCTCGTCGACCGCGGTCTCGAGCTCGGCGACGGAGCCGGCGAACCGCGCATCGATTTCCCCGAACGAGAGCGGCCCGAGCACCCGCAACAGGTCCGCGACGCCTTCCAGATCACGAGCGCGCCGCTCTTCGGGCAGCCGCTGCAACTCGGACTCGATGCGCTCGATGACCTCGGGGTCGAGCAGCTCGCGCAGCTCGGACCGCCCGAGCAGCTGCCCGAGCAGCTCGGTGTCGACCGTCAGCGCGGCGGCCCGGCGCTCGGCCAGCGGCGAATCGCCCTCGTACATGAACTGCGCGATGTAGCCGAACAGCAGCGTCGAGGCGTAGGGGCTCGGACGCTCGGTCATCGTCTCGACGATGCGGATCTTGCGCTGCTCGATGCGCTTGGCCACGTCGCGCAGGGCGGCGAGGTCGTAGACGTCTTGCAGGCACTCGCGCATCGTCTCGAGGATGATCGGGAACTGCGGGTACTTGTGCGCCACTTCGAGCAGTTGCGCGCTGCGCATGCGCTGCTGCCAGAGCGGCATGCGCTTCCCGGGGTTGTACCGCGGGAAGAGCAGCGCGCGCTGCGCTGCCTCGCGGAAGCGCGCGGCGAAGAGCGCCGAGCCGCCGACCTCTTCCGTCACGAGCTGTTCGAGCTCGTCGGGCGCGAAGACGAACAGCTCGGCGCCGGGCGGTTCGGCGTCTGAATCGGGCAGCCGCACGATGATGCCGTCGTCAGCCGCCATGACCGAGCCCTCGAGCCCGAAACGGTCGCGCACCCGCCACCCGACCGCGAGCGCCCACGGCGCGTGCACCGTCTGGCCGTACGGCGAGTGCAGCACGATGCGCCAGTCGCCCAGCTCATCTCGGAAACGTTCGACGACGAGTGTCTTGTCCGTCGGCAGGTGACCCGTCGCCGTCTTCTGATCGTCGAGATACGTCAGCAGATTCCATGCGGCGCGCTCATCGAGCCCGTCGTCGAGCAGGCGGCGCGACGCATCCGTCTGATCACTCGATCCCAGCTCGCGCACGAAGCCGCCGAGCGCCTCGCCCAGCTCGGCCGGCCGGCCGATGTTGTCGCCGTGCCAGAACGGCACGCGCCCCGGTTCGCCGTACGCCGGCGTGACCATGACCCGGTCGTGCGTGATCTCGGCGATGCGCCAGCTCGTCGTTCCGAGCGCGAACACGTCGCCGACCCGCGACTCGTACACCATCTCTTCGTCGAGCTCGCCGACGCGGCGCGGCGCCCGCTCGTCGTCGCCCGCGACCATGAACACGCCGAACAGGCCCCGATCGGGGATCGTTCCTCCGCTCGTCACCGCGAGTCGGCTCGCACCCGGGCGGGAGGAGAGGATGCCGCGCTCGCGGTCCCACACGAGGCGCGGGCGCAGTTCGCCGAATTCCTCGCTGGGGTAACGACCTGAGAGCAGGTCGAGCACCGCCTCATAGGCGCCACGCGGCAGGCTTGCGAACGGCGCCGAGCGGCGCACGGTGTCGAACCACCCGTCGACGTCGACTGGCGCGACCGAGACCGCCGCGACGGTCTGCTGCGCCAGGATGTCGAGCGGATTCTGCGGCACCCCGATCTGCTCGATCAGACCGGCGCGCATGCGCTCGGTCGCGAGTGCCGACTGCACGAGGTCGGCACGGTGATTGGGGAACAGGATGCCTCTCGACACCTCGCCGACCTGGTGCCCCGCACGGCCGATGCGCTGCAGGCCGCTCGCGATCGACGGCGGCGCGGCGACCTGCACGACCAGGTCGACCTCGCCCATGTCGATGCCGAGCTCGAGCGAGCTGGTCGCGACGACGCAGCGCAGCCGCCCGGTCTTGAGGTCGTCTTCGATCGTGGCGCGCTGTTCCTTCGACACCGAGCCGTGGTGCGCGCGAGCGAGCACCGGCGCATCGGCTGCGACGCCGCCCGTCGTGCCCGACCCGCCGACGAGCTGCGCGGGGAAGGTCGTCATCGGCTCGGCCTCGTAGCCGAGCCGCTCTGCATAGAGCTCGTTGAGCCGCGCCGTCAGACGCTCGGTCGTGCGCCGGCCGTTCGCGAACACGATCGTCGAGCGGTGCGCCAGCACCTCGTCGAGCACGGCCTCGTCGACGTGCGTCCAGATCGTGCCGCCGACAGCGCTCTTGCCGTCAGCGCCTCGCCCGTCGGACCCGCCGCCGGGCGCTCGCTGGAGTTCGCGCATGTCGTCGACCGGCACGATCACCCGTAGATCGAAGCGCTTCTGCGCCTCGGGCGACACGATCGTGGTGGGCGCCTGGCCGGAGAGGAAACGCGCGACCTCTTCCGCCGGACGCACCGTGGCCGACAGCCCGATGCGCTGGGCCGGCCGCGCAAGCAGCTCGTCGAGCCGCTCGAGCGACACGGCGAGATGCGCACCGCGCTTCGTCGCCGCGACCGCATGCACTTCGTCGACGATGACCGTCTCGACCTGGCGCAGCGTTTCGCGGGCGCCGCTCGTCAGCATGAGGTAGAGCGACTCGGGGGTGGTGATCAGGATCTCGGGCGGATGCCTGAGCAGCCGTTGCCGCTCGCTCGACGGAGTGTCGCCGGAGCGCACGCCGACCGTCACGTCGGGCGGCTCGACGCCCATGCGCTTCGCCGTCTGCGCGATGCCGATCAGCGGGCTGCGCAGGTTGCGCTCGACGTCGACGCCGAGCGCCTTGAGCGGTGAGATGTAGAGGACCCTGGTCTTCGCCGTTCCCGCCCTGACGGCATCTGCCGTGGCGCCCGAGTCGCCCATGAGCCGGTCGATCGCCCACAGGAATGCCGCGAGGGTCTTGCCCGACCCGGTCGGCGCGATCACGAGGGTGTTCCGCCTCGACGAGATCGCCTCCCACGCACCGGCCTGCGCGTTCGTGGGCTCGCTGAACGCCCCCGCGAACCAGGCGCGGGTCGCGGCGGAGAAGCGCTCAAGGGGATCCGACATCGGCACTCATCCGACCATATGCCTCCGACATCGACGCGTCCGGCGGGTGGGAACGCCTATTGTCTGCTTATGGCAGTGCGCACCCCGGACCCGTACCCCGATGGCCGCCCTGACGATGAGGAGCCGCCGGCGTACGGGCCGTCCTGGTTGAGCGACATCGAACTGGAGCAGATCCGGCATCGGATCCCGATCCTGTACGTCGAGGCCGTGCCGGTGCGTGTCGATGGCCTCGGGCGCGTGATCGACATCGGCCTGCTGCTGCGCGGCACGCCTCTCGGCGAGATCACTCGCACCATCGTCTCGGGTCGCGTGCTCTACGGCGAGACGCTGCGCGATGCCCTGTTCCGACACCTCGAGAAGGACCTCGGGCCGATGGCGTTCCCGCAGCTGCCCGCGTCGCCGGTGCCGTTCATGGTCGCCGAGTACTTCCCGACACCGACGGAGACGCCATTCATCGACGAGCGGCAGCATGCCGTCTCGCTCGCCTATGTCGTGCCGGTCACCGGCACCACGGAGCCCCGCCAGGACGCGCTCGAACTCACCTGGCTGACCCCCACCGAGGCGGCGTCCGACGCTGTCTGCTCGGAACTCGAAGGCGGCCGCGGTGCGTTGCTGCGCGCGGCGCTCGCCTCGGTCGGGTGCCTCTGGTAGCTGCGGCGTGCCGCCCGGGCGCCCTCGCCGGTCAGCCCTGCGACACCTCGTGGATCTCGTCCGCGACGAGTCCGTGCGCCTCACGATGCACAGTGTTCGCGGCGTCGGCGTTCGCGGCGTCGACGAGGCAGAAGATCTGCCCTTTCGCCTCGTCCACCCAGTGGTTGAGGTAGTTCACTCCGTGCTCGCCCTGCGTGGCGAGGTCGGCGGCATGGGCCTTTGCGACGTCGTCCGCCGAACGCCGCGCCGGACCCTTACGGGCGCGAAGCGCGACGCGGCGTGCGAGCGCGCTGCGGCGCGGGCGACGATCCGGGCGTCGAAGTCGAGTACGTCGGGCGGGCGGCGCCGTCACTGCGGCGAGCGGATGCCTGACCGCGGGCACCACGCGGCTGCGCCGCACCGGTGCCCCGGCTCTGACCCGCGCGTGCGCTCTGACCGCCGCGCGAGTTGCCACCCTGACCACCCTGGCCACCCTGACCGCCGCGAACGGAACCGCCCTGGTCGCCACCGCGGGCGGAACCGCCGCGAGCATTGCCGCCCCGGCTCTGGCCACCCTGCTGCGCAGCACTGCCGGCGCCGCCGCGCCGGGCACGCTTGCGCTGCGCGTTCGCACCGGTCGAGCTGCCGCCCTGTGACTGGCCGCGGACGGGAACCTCGGGCTTCACGTACGGCACGAGAGCGACGGGCTCGCCGACGAGCGAGAGCACCTGCGGCGAGGCATCCGTCACCTGTTCGAAGTCGACGCGGATCGCGGCCTTGCGCAGCATGTCGCGCACATCGCGCTGCTGCTCGGGCAGCGTGATCGTGACGACGTCGCCGGCCGAGCCGGCACGCGCGGTGCGACCCGAGCGGTGCAGGTACGCCTTGTGCTCGGTGGGCGGGTCGACATGCACGACGAGCTCGACGTCGTCGATGTGCACGCCGCGGGCCGCGACGTCGGTCGCGACGAGCACGCGCACCTCGCCGCCGTGGAACGCCGCGAGGTTGCGGTCGCGTGCGTTCTGCGAAAGGTTGCCGTGCAGGTCGACGGACGGGACGCCGCTCTCGGTGAGCTTCTTCGCGAGCTTCTTGGCCTGGTGCTTGGTGCGCAGGAACAGGATGCGGCGGCCGGAGCCGCGCGCGAGCATGCGCACGAGCGAGTCCTTGCCCTCGGTCGACTCGACGGCGAAGACGTGGTGGGTCATCGCGTCGACGTGCGAGGTCTCGTCGTCGACCGAGTGCAGGATCTCGTCGCGCAGGTAGCGCTTCACGAGCCGGTCCACACCGTTGTCGAGCGTGGCCGAGAACAGCATGCGCTGCCCGACCTTGGGCGTCTTGTCGAGGATGCGGGTGACGACGGGCAGGAAGCCGAGGTCGGCCATGTGGTCGGCCTCATCGAGCACGGTGATCTGGATCGAGTCGAGCGACAGCACGCCCTGCTTCATCAGGTCGTCGAGACGCCCGGGAGTCGCGACGATGATGTCGACGCCGGCGCGCAGCGCCTCTTCCTGTCGCTTCTGGTTGACGCCGCCGAAGATGACGGTGGTGTTCAGCCCCATCGCCTCGGCGAGCGGGGCGAGGGTGCGATCGATCTGGGTTGCGAGTTCGCGCGTGGGCGCGAGCACGAGGCCGCGGGCGTGGCGGCCGCGGGTGGGGCGCTGACCAGCGGATGCCTGACCCAGTCGCGCCGCGAGCGGCACGGCGAAGGCGATGGTCTTGCCCGAGCCGGTCTTGCCGCGGCCGAGCACATCGCGGCCCTTCAGCGAGTCGGGCAGGGTGGCGACCTGGATGGGGAACGCCTCCGTGCGGTCGGCTGCGGCAAGTGCGGCGACGATGGGGGCGGGCACGCCGAGTTCGGCGAATGAAGTCATGAGGATGTATGCCTTTCGGGGCATGAAGCCGCGCGTGCCTGTGAAGAACACAGCGCGGGAAGGAGGATCGCACGCGGGCGGATGCCAGCGCGGTGCGCCTGCCGAGACGATGGGTCGAATCGCGACGCCGGCGCGAGCAGAGAACCCGCTCGCGACTTACTCAGTCTAGGGCACGCGGCTGGGTGTTCGCCGGTCGGCGGTCGTCGCGCCCGCGGTCAGCGGTTCTCGCGCCGCCAGACGAGCTTCAGCGCAGACCAGTCGTTGTCGAGCGCGGCGACCTTCGTGTCCACGAGGCCCACGGCCAGCGCGACGGCGCGCACGCTCTCATCGTTCACGTCGCTGTCGTGCCCTCCGGCCCGGCGCGGCCACGCGACCCACAGGGCGCCCGCCGGCCGGATCCGCTCGCGCTGCGTCTCGATCAGTTCGATGACGGATGCCTGATCCCGGGCGAAGCCGAGGACCAGGTCCGCCGCCCCCGACTCGATGTATTCGACCTCGGGGGCTGTCTCACCTCCCGCGAGAGCCCAGCCCGCCGGCGCGTCGACGATCGCGACGCGGGACCCTTCCTTGAGACCGAGCTTCCGCCACTGCGGGGCGCCCGTGGTCGCCCCCTGCGCGCTGCTCACGGCATCCGCTCGCCGACCGGAACCTCGAGGGGCAGCGTGTTGCCCGCCTGCGCGAGCGGGCACGCCCACGCCTCGTCGTAGGCGCACGACGGGTTGTACGCGAAGTTGAAGTCGAGCACGATCGTCGCTGATCCGTCGGCCGCGCCGCCGCCGAGCCACGCTCCCTTGATCGTGTCGATCAGGTATCGGCCGCCGCCGTAGGTGCCCGCGGATCTGCCCGCGAGCGCGTCCTTCACCGGAACGAAGAGGCCGCCGCCGTAGGTCGTCAGTCGCCAGACGTCGAGCGAGCCGAGATCGGGTACGGATGCCGTGCCGACGAGTTCGAAGGGGACCACTCCGTCCGTGCCGGTCTCGACGTCCCACCGCCGCGGCGCGACCGCCGGCTCGATCGTCGCCTCGAAGCGCCAGGCCGGGTCGTACCGCGCGACGGGCACGCCACGGAACGTCTCGCGCTCGTCGGGCGTGATCGCCGAGGCCGGGTGCGTGGCGAGCATGCCGTCGCGGCCGGCGACCCAGAGTGCGTGCGCGGCCGCCGCACCGCTGCGCGCCGTCATGGTGCGCACCTCGTCATAAAGCGCAAAGGTGCGCAGGCGCCAGTCCGCGGTCTCAACGGCCGTGGGTGCGACATCCGTCATGCCTCAAGTCTGCGTGCCGCGCGCCGATTGTGCGGCCAATAGGCTGAAACGCATGCCCCAACCGCAGCCGGCCGAGAAGACCCAGACGAGCTACGAGGTGCGTTTCGACTGGGGTGTCGACGGACTGCGGAGCATCGCGGACGGCGCAGGCGTCATCATCGTGATCGACACCATCTCCTTCACGACGACCGTCGAGCTCGCGACCGGGCTCGGGCTCGAGATCGAGCCGTTCCCGACCACTGACCGCGCGGCGGCGGCCGAGTACGCTGCGTCGGTCGGAGCGAAGCTCGCGGCCCGTCGCGGCGAGCCGGGGTTGTCGCTCTCACCGTCGAGCATGACCGCCGAGAAGGTCGCCGAGTTCGGGGCGCCCCGAGCGGTCGTCAACTCGCTCAACGGGTCGCGGGTCACGGCCGCGGCCGCCGAGTTCGGTGTGCCGGTCGTCGCCGCGAACCTGCGGAACTTCTCGGCGGTGGCCCGCTGGGTGCTCGCGTATCAGCAGCAGATCGGGCACCGCGTCAACGTCGCAGTCGTGGCGGCGGGCGAACGCCGTGCCGATGACACCCTGCGCCCCGCCGTCGAAGACCAGCTCGGCGCTGGTGCTGTCGTCGGAGCGCTGGCCGCGCTCGGCATCGATGCGTGCTCGCCCGAGGCGGCGGTCGCGGCAGGGGGCTTCGACGCGTTGCGGCGAGCCGTCGGGCACCTGCTCACGGCATCCGTCAGCGCTCGGGAACTCGCCGCGGTCGACCAGCTCGCCGACGTGAAGCTCGCCGCGCAGCTCGACGTCTCGACCGTTGTGCCGGTGATGCGCGACGGTGTCTTCCGGGCGGAATAGCGCGAGCGCCCGGCCGGTTCGCTCCGTCATGAGAGCAGTACTCGGAGACACCGTCATCGCCGAGGCCCCGGAAGGGGACCTCATCAGCATCGAAGGCAACTGGTACTTCCCGCCGGCATCGGTCGACCAGCAGTTCCTCACCACGAGCCCGACGCCGTACACGTGCCCCTGGAAGGGCGAGTGCCAGTACTTCACCGTCAACGTCGACGGCCAGGCGTACCCCGACCGCGCGTGGAGCTACCCGACGCCGTACCCGACCGCGTTCGACCGTGTCGGCAAGGACTTCTCGAACTACGTGGCGTTCTGGAAGGACGTGCGCGTCGTCGAGTGACGGCCTGAGCTCGTCACGCCGACCCGTCCATCGCGGCGAGGCGGCGGGTCGCCGGGGAGATCTCGCGGCGCACCCATGAGATGAGGAACGCGCGCGAGAACGACTTCGAGCACTTGGCGCAGGAGAGCGCGCGCGTCGGCCGGCGATGACGGTAGTGCAGGTGCCCGTTCGGGCAGGTGCCGACCCACGGTGCGAGTTCGACGGCGGTCTCGCCCGAGTGGGTCGCCTTGCCGACGTAGCCGATCGAGCGCGCGACGCGGCGCCACGTCGAACCGTGCCCGGCGCCGGACCCCGCCATGGCGTGCGCGACCTCGTGCAGCAGGATCTGGTGCACGTCGTCGTCGGACCAGCGCGCTGCGAGGTACCGCGAAACAGAAATCCGCTTGCGGCCGTAATCGCATAAGCCCGCGCGCTTCTTCGCGTTGTCGAAGGCGAACGACCACTCGGCCGGGTCGAGATGCATCGCAATGAGAGCGTGTGCCCAGACCTTTACACGCGACAGTTCAGCCATGCGGCGAGGTTAGAACAGGGGTACGACATTCGACTCGCGGCGGCGGTTGACCGTCTCGAGTGCGAACTTCGACGATTCGATCTGGTCAGCTGCCGCGTGGTGCTCCTCGCGCAGGCGCAGCGCCTCGGTGAAGTCCACTGCCGCGGCCTCGTCGGCCCCCTGGTCGAACAGCACTCGGCCGCGGTGCTGCAGCCCGAACGCTTCGAGCTCGTGCCACTCGTGCGTGTGCGCTTCTTCGATGCACCGCGTCAGCTCGTAGATCGCCTCGTCGTAGCGGCTCTGGTACTGCAGCACCTGGGCGCGGATCATCCGCGGACGCTGCAGCGAGCGTCGATCGCCGGTGAACCGCGCGAGTCGATACGCCTCATTGGCGACGTCCATCGCATCGTCGAGCGAGCCGCCGACCTTGAGCAGCCAGGCCTTCTCGCACAGCGCGTCGCGGCTGCGCAGGTCGCCGAGCTCGGCGAGCCGGTGCCCCACCTCCACCAGGTCGACCCGTTCGCGAAGGGTTTCCGGGTCGTAGCCGAGGATGATGCTGCTCACGCCAGGCAGGCTAACCACGCGCTGCGCCGCGGTGCGGCATGCCACGCCGCCGCGCGGCGGCCACAACAGCGGATGCCTGGCCGAGACGCCCCGCGCTGCCCCGGCTCAGCCTGCTCGGCCGACCGCCAGCGCGATCGCCTGCGGGCGCGACTGCACGCCGAGCTTCGCGAACAGTGAGTTGACGTGCGTCTTGACCGTCGCCACGCTCACGAAGAGCTCCTGGGCGATCTCGGGGTTGCTGCGCCCGCGCGCGATCTCGGCGAGCACCTCGGCCTCACGCTGCGTGAGCGTCGGGAAGCGGGTGAGCAGGGCGTCCGTCTCGCCGACCTCGCTCGGCTCCGCCGTCGCGTCGCCGGTGAAGCTGCCGATCAGCTTTGCGCCCACTTCCGGAGCGAGCGTCGTCTGGCCGCTGGCGACGGCGCGCACGGCGGCGGCGAGCTCGGCGCGGCCGGCGTCCTTGGTCAGGTATCCGCGGGCTCCTGCCTTGAGCGCCGAGAGGATCGACGCGTCGTCCGCGAAGGTCGTGAGCACGAGAACGGCGGCAGACGGATGCTTCGCCAGCACGCGTTCGGTCGCGGCGGCGCCGTCGAGCACAGGCATGCGCAGGTCCATCAGCACGACGTCGGGCGCGAGTTCGCCGGCGAGGGCGACCGCCTCCGCGCCATCGGCCGCCTGCCCGACGACCTCGATGTCGGGCAGCAGATCGAGCACGGTGACGAGCCCATCGCGCACGATCGCCTGGTCGTCGGCGACGAGCACGCGAATCGGCAACGGTCCGCTCGGGCGGCCGGTCGCGCGCCCGTGCGTCGTCTCGGCGTTCTCGGAGGTGCCGTCTGCCATGCGCCTAGCTTTGCGCAACCGGGGCGCTCGCCGACACCACGAAGCGGCCATCGTGCTCGGCGGCGGAGGCCGCCCCGCCGTCGAGCGCGGCGAAGCGCTCGGCCATGCCGGTGAGGCCGTGGCCCCCGCCGAGGTCGCTGCGGGGCCGGCCCGGCTGGGTGGGGTTCGAGACGGTCAGTTCGATCTGGCCGCCCGAAGCGACGAGCTCCGCGGCGACGGGAGCACCCGGCGCGTGCCGGCGCGCGTTGCTGAGCGCTTCCTGCAGGGCGCGTTCGAAGGCGGTGGCGACGGGGGAGGGCAGCGGCGACGGAGCCGAGGCGAGGTCGAGGTGCGCGTCGATCTCGCCGCCCAGTTCGCGGTGAGCACGGAAGAGCCGCTCGGCCGCGCCGGCGAGGTCGGCGGGAACCCGCTCCGAGGCATCCGTTTCGTCGGGGGAGCGCAGCGCCGCGACGGCGCGCCGCGCATCCGCGAGGCCTTCCGCGGCCAGCTGTCGTGCTTGCGCGACCTTCGTCGTCGCGTCGGCCGTGCGCCCGGAGTCGAGCAGCGCCTCGGCCGCATCGAGCTGGATCACGAGACCTCCGAGGCTGTGGGCCAGCACATCGTGGATGTCGCGGGCCGCCGCCTGCCGCGCTGCGAGTGCGGTGCTCCGCGTCTCCTGCTCGTGCGCCGCCTGCTGCTGCTCGAGCAGCTCTCGGTTGCGCCGTGACGCCTGCCGCGCCTGCCTGCGCGAGATGCCGATCAGGACCCACACCGCGTTGCCGGCGAGGAAGCCGAGTGCAGTGGGCGTGGTCGCCCCCGCGATGATGAACCCGATCGGGGTGAGCGCGAACGCGAGGGCCGAGATCGCGGCACCGAACCAGATCGATTCCTGCTCGTCGGAGATGACGATGATGAGGATGATCGCGAGGGCGGTGGTGTGCGTCCCGCCGCTCGCAACCTGGCTGAGCGCCGTGACCGTCACGCCGACGAAGGCCACGATGCGGCGCGTCCAGCGCACCCACGTGGGGTAGGGCTCGCTGGTGCCGATGCGGATCTGGAGCACTTCGATGACGCCCCACGCGGTGAGCGCCACGAAGGTGGCGACGACAAGCCACGGATGCCTGTGCTGGAAGTTCGAGGCGAAGAACGCGTAGGCGACCACAGCCATGCCGATGCCGTTGAGCAGCAGGGGCAGCATGCGGCGGTCGCGTCCGTTCATCGTTGCCAATCTTGTCGTGTGTGCGAGCTGTGAGTCTCGGCGGGTCGGGGTCGGGGTCGGGGTCGGGGTCGGGGTCGGCCGCCGCGCGGCGGCGGGTGGACGGTGACGGGTCAGGCGGCGGCGAGGTTCTGGCGGTGCTGCTCGAGACGCCAGGCGAGCACGCCGGTGCGAGCGACGCGGTTCGCGGCGAGCACGAGCAGGATCACGCCGGTCGATGCGCCCACGGCGTCGCCGAGGTGCGAGCCGAAAATCTCGAGTCCGACGCGCACCGCGATCATGATGATCCACAGGGCGACACCGACCCAGCTGGTGCGGCTCTCGTATTCGACGGGCGCGAGCGGGCTGCCGTTGCGGCTCGGTCGGCGGTTCGCCTCGAACGCCGCGGCGCGCTGGGTGCTGAGGCGGCGGAAGTGCGCGATCGCGCCCATGCCGGCGCCCGCGCCGAGAGCGATGACGAGCTCGATCGCGAGGAGCGCGATGTCGAGCGGCGTGAACGTCATGTTCTTGGAGCCGGTGAAGAGGATGCCCGCGCCGATGATCGCGAAGATGATGGGCCCGCGCCACATGCGGGCGGGGTCGACGACGCGCCAGGTCATCTGGCGGTAGCAGATCCAGGCGATGAGGGCGATGCCGATCACCGCGTCGAACAGGTACTGCGTGTTTGAGGTCATAGGACCATGGTCGCGAGCGGGCCGCTCGCGGCCTACCACCCTGGGGTGGATCGCGGGTGGAGATCCGCGCAGCGGCTCGCGCAAGGCGCGAGCGCCATGAGTACAGCTGGAGATCCGCGCAGCGGCTCGCGCAAGGCGCGAGCGCCATGAGTACAGCTGGAGATCCGCGCAGCGGCTCGCGCAAGGCGCGAGCGCCATGAGTGCAGCTGGAGATCCGCGCAGCGACTCGCGCAGCGCGCGAGCGCCATGAGTACAGCTGGAGATCCGCGCCAACTTGTATCTATCATGTACGTATGCCTGCAACTCCTGTGCTGCCCGCCGGCGACCGCGCGTACGACGACGTCAAAGCTCGCATCCTGAGCGGCGAGCTCGCGGGGGGCGACCTGATCAGCGAAGGCGATGTCGCCGATCTGCTGGGGGTCAGCCGAACGCCCGTCCGCGAGGCGTTCCTGCGCCTTCAGGTGGAGGGCTTCATGAAGCTGTACCCGAAGCGCGGTGCGATGATCACGCCGATCGCGCGCAGCGAGGCGCGCGATGTGATCGACGCGCGCAATGTGCTCGAGACCCACGCGGCCCGACAGGCGATGACCTCGGCCGAGCGCACGAAGCATCTCGTCGCGGAGCTGCGAGCGAACATCCAGGTGCAGAGAGAGCGGATCGCCGATCAGAACCTGGGCGGCTATGCCCTGGCCGATGCTGCGTTCCACTCGTCGATCATCCGCGCGGGCGACAACGCGCTGCTGACCCAGTTCTATGCGACGCTCTACGACCGGCAGGTTCGCATGGCCCGCTCATCGATTCCGACAGACGAGATCGCCGAGGACGTGGTCGAGATGCATGTCGCGCTGCTCGACGCGATCGAAGCACGCGATATCGATCGCTTCGAGGCGCTGCTCGGCGAGCATCTCGCCAATGTGCACGCGGTGCTGATCCGGTGACGGGCGAGCGGCGGGTCGCCTCAGATCGTCGTTCGTGGCTGTACGTGTGCGCTGCGGTCTTCGCGATCGCATGGGGCGGCAACGAGTTCACTCCTCTTCTCGGCATGTACCGCGAGGCCGACGGCCTCAGCCCGGTGACGGTCGATGTTCTGCTCGCGGTGTACGTGCTCGGCATCGTGCCGGCGATGATCGTCGGCGCGCCGTTGTCCGATCGCTTCGGCCGGCGGCCGGTCATGCTGCCGGCCGCGTTCATCGGCGCCGCGGGCAGCCTGGTGCTGGCCTTCGCGGGCGGCGGCGCGCCGCTGCTCGGAGTGGGGCGCGTGCTTTCCGGCATGGCTCTCGGCCTTGCCATGGCGGTGGGCACGAGCTGGGTGAAGGAGTTGTCGCAGGCGCCGTACGACGCCGCGGCGAAGCCGGGCGGAGGCGCGGCACGCGGCGCGCTCTCGCTCACCGCGGGCTTCCTGCTCGGGGCGGCGGTGGCGGCTCCGCTGGCGCAGTGGGCGCCGCTGCCGCAGACGCTGCCGTATCTCATCTCCGCGGCGCTGTGCCTTGCGGGCGGATGCCTCGCCTTCGCGGCCCCCGAGACGCGTCGCAGCCGCGGCCGCGCCTCCGTGGGGCGACTCGCTCGCGATCTGGCGGTCCCCGCTGCCGGCCACCGGCGGTTCCTCTTCGTGGTGCTGCCCGCCGTGAGCTGGATCTTCGGCAGTGCCGCGAGCGCGTACGCCGTGCTGCCCGCACTTCTCACGGGTCGCGTGACCCACGACCGGCTTGTGTTCTCGGGGCTGCTGTGCGCCGTGACGCTCGGTGCGGCGTTCGCCGTGCAGCCGCTCGCGCGCCGTTTCTACAGCGATCGCTCGGCACGCGGGGTGCTCATCGCATTGGGGGTGACGGTCGTCGGCATGCTCGGGGCCGCGGTCGCGGCATCCGCTCTCTCTCCGCTTCTCGCGATCGCCGCCGCGCTTGTGCTCGGCATCGCGAACGGCCTGCTGCTGCTGTCGACGATGCTCGAGGTGCAGCGCATCGCGCGCGACGACGACCTCGCCGGCCTGACCGCGCTGCTCTACGCGGGTGCGTACGTGGGCTTCTTCATTCCGACGCTGCTCGGCGTGCTGAGCGGGTGGGTGAGCTACCCGGTGATGTTCGTCGGCGGCGCAGTGATCGCGAGCGGATGCTTCGCGCTCGTGCTGCGGTACAGCACGAGCTACCTGCATCGGCATCGTGGCGCGGCCGACGCGAGCAGCGGTGACGGGCACCATGGCGACACCCGGCCGCTCGATCTCGCTCTCAGCAAGTAGCGCGCCGGGGCCGGTGGCCCGGCCAACGACTACCGTGGATCTGTGACAGACGAACCCTCCGTGGTCTTGAAGCACTCGGGCTACCGCGCCGTGATCGAGGCCGACCGCTTCGTTCCGGGGGCGTACGAGCTGGTCGTCGACGGCACGCCTCAGTCGCACGTGAACCTCGAGGACCCGCAGCAGCTGTTCTTCGAGTACATCCAGCGCATGGGCAACGTGATCGACCTGATCGGCGAGCCGGGCGAGCCGATCACCGCCGTGCATCTGGGCGCCGGCGGCATGACGCTGCCGCGGTACATCGCAGTGACGCGGCCGGGCAGCCGGCAGCAGGTGATCGAGCTCGAGAAGGAGCTCGTGGAGCTCGTGCGCGGCGCGCTGCCGCTGCCGCGGGGCGCAGACATCCGCGTCCGCTACGGGGAAGCCCGCGAAGTGGTCGGCAAGCTGCCGTCAGGTCTCGTCGGCACCGCCGATCTCGTCGTCGTGGACATCTTCAGCGGAGCGCGCACGCCCGCGCACGTGACGAGCAAGGAGTTCTACGGCGAGGCTGCGCGCCTGCTGTCGCCGACGGGCGTCATGCTCGTGAACATCGCCGACGGGCCGCCGCTGCGCTTCGCCCGGTCGCAGGCTGCGACTCTCGCGCAGGTGCTGCCGCACACGGCCGTGCTCGCCGAGGCGCAGGTGCTCAAGGGGCGCCGTTTCGGGAACTTAGTGCTCGTCGGGTCGCCCGCACCGCTCCCGACGCAGTGGCTGCCGCGCCTGATGGCCGCCGGCCCGCACCCGGCGCTCGCGGTGTTCGACGAGGAATTCGAGGAGTTCGCACGAGGTGGCCTGGTCGTGACGGACGCCACGGCGACCCCCTCGCCGCCGCCCGCGCGCTCGATCTTCCAGGTGAAGCCGGGCCGCTGACCGTGCGGGAATAATCCACCGCCGAACGGGCTTATACCCGCCGAGGCAAAGAGAGTCAAGAATCGCGCTGGACATCGCGCTCGTTCAGGCCATATACTTGACCTTTGCGCTCCCCTTACGCATGCCTTCATATTGCGGTCGGCTGTGTTTACCAAAACACGCGTGCTCCGGGCGGTACCACCGTACACCGGTGATTCGTCAGATAGAGCACGGCACACGCGGGAGTCCTCGTCCAGACCGTTAGTAACTGAGGCCCAAGTCGCGATGGGCCTTCGGAGGTTATTTCCTTGGCTGCTGCTCGCAACGCATCGACCACCAACCCGAAGAACGGACGAGGCCACTCTCGTCTTTCGTTCGCCAAGATCACTGACACCCTGACCGTTCCCGACCTCCTAGCTCTCCAGACCGAGAGCTTCGACTGGCTGGTCGGAAACGACGCATGGAAGGCGCGCGTGGCCGAGGGCCTCGCGCAGGGTCGCCAGGATCTGCCCACTCGCACCGGCCTCGACGAGATCTTCGAGGAGATCTCGCCGATCGAAGACCTGGGCGAGACCATGCAGCTCTCCTTCACCAACCCGTTCCTCGAGGAGCGGAAGTACTCGATCGACGAGTGCAAGGAGAAGGGCAAGACGTATTCGGCCCCGCTCTACGTCGAGGCCGAGTTCATGAACCACCAGACCGGTGAGATCAAGACCCAGACGGTCTTCATGGGCGACTTCCCGCTCATGACCGACAAGGGCACCTTCATCATCAACGGCACCGAGCGCGTCGTCGTCTCGCAGCTGGTCCGTTCCCCTGGCGTGTACTTCGAGCGCACGCCCGAGAAGACCTCCGACAAGGACATCTACAGCGCTCGCATCATCCCGAGCCGCGGTGCATGGCTCGAGTTCGAGATCGACAAGCGCGACCAGGTCGGCGTTCGCATCGACCGCAAGCGCAAGCAGTCGGTCACGGTCTTCCTCAAGGCGCTGGGCATGACCAGCGAAGAGATCCTCGAAGAGTTCAAGGGCTTCGACTCGATCTCGGCGACCCTCGACAAGGACGCCATCCTCACGAAGGAAGAGGCGCTCAAGGACATCTACCGGAAGCTCCGTCCGGGCGAGCAGGTCGCCGCAGAGGCCGCCCGTGCTCTGCTCGACAACTTCTACTTCAACCCGAAGCGCTACGACCTGGCGAAGGTCGGCCGGTACAAGATCAACCGCAAGCTCGGTCTTGACAAGCCGCTGACCGACTCGGTGCTCACTGTCGAAGACGTCGTCACGACCATCAAGTACCTCGTCGCGCTGCACAGCGGTGTGACCGAGCTTGACGGCATCCGTGACGGCAAGCCCGTCACCATCCGCCTCGACGTCGACGACATCGACCACTTCGGCAACCGCCGCATCCGTGCGGTCGGCGAGCTGATCCAGAACCAGGTGCGCACCGGTCTGTCCCGTATGGAGCGCGTCGTTCGCGAGCGCATGACCACGCAGGACATCGAGGCCATCACGCCGCAGACGCTGATCAACGTGCGACCCGTCGTCGCCGCGATCAAGGAGTTCTTCGGAACCTCGCAGCTCTCGCAGTTCATGGACCAGAACAACCCGCTCGCGGGTCTCACCCACAAGCGTCGCCTGTCGGCGCTCGGCCCGGGTGGTCTGTCTCGTGAGCGCGCCGGCGTCGAGGTCCGCGACGTGCACCCCTCGCACTACGGCCGCATGTGCCCGATCGAGACGCCTGAAGGCCCGAACATCGGTCTGATCGGCTCGCTCGCGTCGTTCGCCCGCATCAACTCGTTCGGTTTCATCGAGACGCCGTACCGCAAGGTCGTCGATGGCAAGGTCACCGACCAGATCGACTACCTCACGGCCGCTGAGGAAGACGAGTTCATCATCGCGCAGGCCAACGCGCCGCTGACCGATGACAGCCACTTCGCCGACGAGCGCGTGCTCGCCCGTGAGAAGGGCGGCGAGGTCGACCTCGTCCCCGTCGAGCAGGTCGGCTACATGGATGTCTCGCCGCGCCAGATGGTGTCGGTCGCGACCTCCCTCATCCCGTTCCTCGAGCACGACGCCGCCAACCGCGCCCTGATGGGTGCGAACATGCAGCGCCAGGCGGTTCCGCTGCTGCGCAGCGAGAGCCCGGTGGTCGGCACCGGTATGGAGGGCTTCGCAGCCATCGACGCCGGTGACGTGGTCGTCGCCGAGAAGGCCGGTGTCGTCGCCGAGGTCTCGGCCGACGTCGTGACCATCCAGCTCGACGAGGGCGGCACGCAGGACTACTACCTGCGCAAGTTCGACCGCTCGAACCAGGGCACCAGCTACAACCACCGCGTCATCGTGAACGCCGGCGATCGCATCGAGGTCGGCGAGGTCATCGCCGACGGCCCTGCGACCGAGAACGGCGAGCTCGCGCTCGGCAAGAACCTGCTGGTCGCGTTCATGCCGTGGGAGGGCTACAACTACGAGGACGCGATCATCCTCAGCCAGAACCTCGTGAAGGACGACACGCTGTCGTCGATCCACATCGAGGAGTACGAGGTCGACGCCCGCGACACGAAGCTCGGTAAGGAAGAGATCACCCGCGACCTGCCGAACGTCAGCCAGGACCTGCTGGCCGACCTCGACGAGCGCGGCATTGTCCGCATCGGTGCAGAGGTGCGCCCCGGCGACATCCTCGTCGGCAAGGTCACGCCGAAGGGCGAGACCGAGCTGTCGGCGGAAGAGCGCCTGCTGCGCGCGATCTTCAACGAGAAGAGCCGCGAGGTGCGTGACACGTCGCTCAAGGTTCCTCACGGTGAAGAGGGCACCATCATCGGCGTCAAGGTGTTCGACTCGCAGGACGGCGACGACGAGCTCGGCTCGGGCGTCAACCAGCGCGTGGTCGTCTACATCGCCCAGAAGCGCAAGATCACCGCGGGTGACAAGCTCGCCGGCCGCCACGGCAACAAGGGCGTCATCTCGACGATCCTGCCCGTCGAGGACATGCCGTTCCTCGCCGACGGCACCCCGGTCGACGTCGTGCTCAACCCGCTCGGCATCCCCGGTCGCATGAACTTCGGCCAGGTGCTCGAGACGCACCTCGGCTGGGTTGCGAAGACCGGTTGGAAGATCGAGGGCGACCCCGAGTGGGCGAAGCACCTGCCCGCCGAGGCGCGTGATGTCGCTCCGAACACGAAGCTCGCCACCCCGGTGTTCGACGGCGCTTCGGAAGACGAGATCCAGGGTCTGCTCGACTCGACCCTCGTCACCCGCGACGGCGACCGCCTGATCGGCTCCTCCGGCAAGACCACGCTGTTCGACGGCCGCTCCGGCGAGCCGTTCCCGGCCCCGGTCTCGGTCGGCTACATGTACATCCTCAAGCTGCACCACCTGGTCGACGACAAGATCCACGCCCGTTCGACCGGTCCGTACTCGATGATCACGCAGCAGCCGCTGGGTGGTAAGGCGCAGTTCGGTGGCCAGCGCTTCGGTGAGATGGAGGTGTGGGCGCTCGAGGCATACGGTGCCGCCTACGCCCTGCAGGAGCTGCTCACGATCAAGTCCGACGACATCCTCGGCCGCGTCAAGGTGTACGAGGCGATCGTCAAGGGCGAGAACATCCAGGAGCCGGGCATTCCGGAATCCTTCAAGGTCCTCATCAAGGAGATGCAGTCGCTCTGCCTGAACGTCGAGGTGCTCTCGGCAGACGGCACCGCGGTCAGCCTGCGCGACACCGACGACGAGGCCTTCCGCGCTGCGGAAGAGCTCGGCATCAACATCTCCGCCCGCTTCGAGTCCTCTTCGATTGAAGAGATCTGAAGCCGGTCCGATAACAGAGATCTTTTTTCTTAGTAGGAGAGAAATTGCTCGACGCAACAACTTTTGACGAGCTTCGTATCGGCCTGGCCACCGCTGAGGACATCCGCAAGTGGTCGTACGGTGAGGTCAAGAAGCCCGAGACCATCAACTACCGCACCCTGAAGCCCGAGAAGGACGGTCTGTTCGGTGAGCAGATCTTCGGCCCCTCGCGCGACTGGGAGTGCGCGTGCGGCAAGTACAAGCGCGTGCGCTTCAAGGGCATCGTCTGCGAGCGCTGCGGTGTCGAGGTCACGAAGTCGTCGGTGCGCCGTGAGCGCATGGGCCACATCGAGCTCGCCGCCCCGGTGACGCACATCTGGTACTTCAAGGGTGTGCCCAGCCGCCTGGGCTACCTGCTCGACATGGCGCCGAAGGACCTCGAGAAGGTCATCTACTTCGCCGCCTACATGGTGATCTTCGTCGACGAGGACGGCCGTCACGCCGACCTCCCCGGCCTTGAGAACGAGCTTCGCCTCGAGCTCAAGACCCTCGGCGACCAGCGCGACGCGGCCGTCGCCGACCGTCTCGGCCGTCTCGAGACCGACCTCGCCGCTCTCGAGAGCGAGGGTGCGAAGGCCGACCAGAAGAAGAAGGTCAAGGACGGCGCCGAGAAGGAGATGGCGCAGCTGCGCAAGTCCTTCGACGAGGACATCGCTCGTCTCGAGCGCGTGTGGGAGTCGTTCCGTACCCTCAAGGTGGGCGACCTCAAGCCGGAAGACGCCGACTTCAACGAGCTCATCGACCGCTACGGCCTGTACTTCGAGGCCCACATGGGTGCCGAGGCGATCAAGCGTCGCCTGACCGACTTCGACCTCGACTCCGAGGCCGAGTCGCTGCGCGAGCAGATCGCCACCGGCAAGGGCCAGAAGAAGATCCGCGCGATCAAGCGCCTGCGGGTCGTCAACTCGTTCCTGCAGACCGGCAACTCGCCGGCCGCCATGGTGCTCGACGTGGTGCCCGTCATCCCGCCGGAGCTTCGCCCGATGGTGCAGCTCGACGGTGGCCGGTTCGCGACGAGCGACCTGAACGACCTGTACCGCCGCGTGATCAACCGCAATAACCGCCTGCGTCGTCTGCTCGACCTCGGTGCTCCCGAGATCATCGTGAACAACGAGAAGCGGATGCTTCAGGAGGCGGTCGACGCGCTGTTCGACAACGGCCGCCGCGGCCGCCCGGTCACAGGCACCGGCAACCGTGCCCTCAAGTCCCTGAGTGACATGCTCAAGGGCAAGCAGGGTCGTTTCCGCCAGAACCTGCTCGGCAAGCGCGTCGACTACTCGGGCCGTTCGGTCATCATCGTCGGCCCGACGCTGAAGCTGCACCAGTGCGGTCTGCCGAAGCAGATGGCGCTCGAGCTGTTCAAGCCGTTCGTGATCAAGCGCCTGATCGACCTGGGCCACGCCCAGAACATCAAGGCCGCGAAGCGCATGGTCGAGCGCAGCCGTCCCCAGGTGTGGGACGTGCTGGAGGAGATCATCCGCGAGCGTCCGGTTCTGCTGAACCGCGCACCGACCCTGCACCGCCTCGGCATCCAGGCCTTCGAGCCGCTGCTCGTCGAGGGCAAGGCGATCCAGCTGCACCCGCTCGTCTGCGCCGCGTTCAACGCGGACTTCGACGGTGACCAGATGGCCGTCCACCTGCCGCTGTCGGTCGAGGCGCAGGCCGAGGCCCGCATCCTGATGCTCGCGTCGAACAACATCCTGAAGCCGTCCGACGGCCGCCCGGTGACCCTGCCCGCGCAGGACATGATCATCGGCCTGCACCACCTCACCACGCTCAAGGAAGGCGCGATCGGCGAAGGCCGCGCGTTCTCCGGCGTCGCCGAGGCCGTGCTCGCGAAGGACCAGGGTTCGCTCGATCTCAACGCGAAGGTCAAGATCCGCCTCGACAACCTCTACCTCGACGACGAGTCGGCGCCTGAGGGCTTCGTCCAGGGCAGCACCGCGATCCGCGAGACCACTCTCGGGCGCGCGCTGTTCAACGAGGCGCTGCCGACGGACTACCCGTACGTCGAGGCCGTCGCCGACAAGGGCCGCATCTCCGGGATCGTCAACGATCTCGCCGAGCGCTACCCCAAGGTCGAGGTCGCTGCGACCCTCGACCGCGTGAAGGACGCCGGCTTCCACTGGGCTACCCGCTCGGGCGTCACGGTCGCCATGTCCGACGTGTCGACCCCGCCGCAGAAGGCCGAGATCATCGCGAAGTACGAGAAGCAGGCCGCCAAGGTCCAGAGCGAGTACGACCGCGGTCTCACGACCGACAACGAGCGTCGTCTCGAGCTCGTGAACATCTGGACCAAGGCGACCGAAGAGGTCGCCGCGGCGATGCGCGCGAACTTCGAGCAGGACAACACCATCTACCGCATGGTGAGCTCGGGCGCTCGTGGTAACTGGCTGCAGATCCGTAACATCGCGGGTCTGCTCGGCCTGGTGACCAACCCGAAGGGTGAGACGATCGCCCGCCCGATCCTCTCGAGCTACCGCGAGGGTCTGACGGTGGCCGAGTACTTCATCAACACCCACGGCGCCCGTAAGGGTCTGTCCGACACCGCACTGCGCACGGCCGACTCGGGTTACCTGACCCGTCGTCTGGTCGACGTCTCGCAGGACGTCATCATCCGTGAGGACGACTGCGGTACGACGAAGGGCCTCGACCTCGTGATCGCGGCGTTCGATGCCTCGGGCGAGCTCGTCCGCGACCCGAACGTCGAGAACTCGGTGTTCGGCCGCACGCTGGCGACCGACGCGGTCGCGGCAGACGGCACCGTCGTCGCCGAGGCCGGTTCCGACGTGGGCGACGTGCTCATCGACAAGCTCGTCGAGGCCGGTGTCGAGCGCATCAAGGTGCGTTCGGTCCTGACCTGCGAGTCGTCGGTCGGTGTCTGCGCGAAGTGCTACGGCCGTTCGCTGGCCACCGGCAAGCTCGTCGACATCGGTGAGGCCGTCGGCATCATCGCGGCGCAGTCGATCGGTGAGCCCGGCACGCAGCTGACGATGCGTACCTTCCACCAGGGTGGTACGACCGGTGCTGACGACATCACGCAGGGTCTGCCGCGTGTGCAGGAGCTGTTCGAGGCGCGTACCCCGAAGGGCTCGTCGCCGATCGCCGAGGCGCCCGGTGTCATCAAGATCGAGGAGACCGACCGAAGCCGCAAGGTGATCCTCACCCCCGACAACGGTGATGAGGAGCACGTCTACCCGGTGCTGAGGCGTTCGACGCTTCGCGTCGAGGACGGTCAGCACGTCGAGCTCGGCGAGCAGATCATCATCGGCTCGGTCGACCCGAAGGAGGTGCTGCGCGTCATGGGTGTCCGTGCCGTGCAGGAGCACCTCGTCGGCGGCGTGCAGGGTGTCTACCGCTCGCAGGGTGTGCCGATCCACGACAAGCACATCGAGGTCATCGTGCGCCAGATGCTGCGCAAGGTCACCGTCGTCGAGCACGGCGAGACCGATCTGCTCCCCGGTGAGCTCGTGGACCGCCAGCGTTTCGTCGAGGTCAACCGTGCTGCGCTCGCCGAGGGCAAGAAGCCCGCGGCGGCCCGCCAGGAGGTCATGGGTATCACCAAGGCCTCGCTCGCGACCGAGTCGTGGCTGTCGGCGGCCTCCTTCCAGGAGACCACACGCGTGCTCACGCAGGCTGCGATGGAGGGCAAGCGCGACCCGCTGATCGGCCTCAAGGAGAACGTGATCATCGGAAAGCTGATCCCGGCCGGTACCGGTCTCGCGAGGTACCGCAACGTGTCCGTCGACGCGACGGAGGAGGCGAAGGCGGAGCGTTACCCGAACCGCATCTTCTCCGACGACTCGGTGTTCGACGAGAACTCGCTGTCCTTCGTGGACTTCGACTCCTTCTCGAGTGACGACTACACCCCGGGCACGTACAACTAGTCCCTAGCTGTCACCGCCCGGCAGTCGAAAGAGCGCCCGAAGCCTCGTGCTTCGGGCGCTCTTTCGTGCGCCCGCCGCCGGCCCCGGCCCAAGTGCGCCGAACGGACCCGTATGCGCCGTAAGAGCGGCCATAGCGCGCGCCGATGTCTGTTCGGCGCACTTGGGCCGCGCCGCTCGCGGCGCTCGCGCAACGTGGCTCGGTTATCGTTGAGGCACGCGCGTGGGGACTCGTGGGGAAGGGGTGCGCATGGCTCATCGTCCGCCGTCGCAGCCCCCTGTGCTGTCGGGCTACGACTACCGGTTTCCGCTCGGCACCGGCGGTTTCGCCGACGTCTTCCTCTACGAGCAGGACATGCCGCGGCGTTCCGTCGCCGTCAAGGTGCTGCTGGCGAGCCTCATCGATTCCGACGTTCTGCGCATGTTCAACGCAGAGGCCGACGTGATGGCCAAGCTCAGCCCGCATCCGTCGATCCTCACGGTGCACGCGGCGAGCATCTCGGCCGACGGCCGTCCCTATCTCGTCATGGAGTACTGCCCGTCGCCGCTCATTCGGCGCGATGAGAACGGGGTGAGCGAGCGAGTGCCCGTCGACCGGGCCCTGCATGTCGCGATCAAGATGGCGAGCGCGCTTGAGACCGCGCATCGGGCCGGCGTACTGCATCGCGACATCAAGCCCTCCAACATCCTGCTCACCGCGTTCGGCGCGCCGGTGCTGGGCGACTTCGGCATCGCGACGAGCCTCGTGTCGAGCCATCATGAAGAGGTTTTCGCGATGAGCGTGCCGTGGAGCGCGCCCGAGGTGCTGAACGAGTCGACCACCGGCACGGTGACGAGCGAGGTGTGGTCGCTGGGCGCGACGATCTACACGTTGCTCGCGGGCCACGCGCCGTTCGAGAAGCCCGACAAGAGCGAGAACTCGCGTCAGAAGCAGCGCATGCGCATCATCAAGGAGCGGCCTCGCGCCCTCCCCTCCGATGTGCCCGAGAACGTGCAGAAGGCGCTGTTGACGTCGATGTCGAAGTCGCCCGAGTTCCGGTTTCAGAGCATGCTGGCGTTCGCGCGCGAGCTGCAGCAGGTGCAGGGCGATCTCGGTCTGCCGATCACGCCGCTCGAGCTGGCCGTCGACGAGTGGGCGCCCGAGTCACGCCCCGAGGATTTCGGCAATACGAAGGTGCGCGGGGCGGTGGTGTCGACCGTGCCGGTGGCGGGTGGTCCGCGCCGTTCGACGCCGGCGCGGGTCAGCCGCACCGAGACCGGCGGCAGCACGATCATCGCGACCCGTGGCGACATCGCGCACGAGCGTTCGCGGCTGAGCCCCGCGAGCATCGCGGGTATCGTCGGCGGGGCGATCGTCGTCGCGATGGGCGCGGCCGCCGCGATCCTGTTCCACGCGGGGGTTTTATAGGTGGCGGTACCTGAGGCGCGGCGGTCGCGGTGGGGCGCTGCGTTGCGCACCACGTGGTTCAAGGCGACCGCAGCGGTGGTCGCGGCGGCCGCGCTCGGCACGGGCGCCTTCCTCGCGGGCGGCTACAACACGGCGCAGACGAAGGTCGACGACAGCTCGGTGTGGGCGCTGCAGAGCAACGGTGAGCGCTATGCGCGCGTGAACACCGCGCTCGGGCAGCTCGACACGGTGAAGAGCGCGGCGAGCCCGAGCGACCTGGTGCAGAACTCCGGGCACGTGCTGCTCTACTCGCAGAGCGACACCCGCGTGGCATCCGTCGATCTTGCGCAGCCGGCGAGCTACGCGGCCAACTCGGCCAACTTCAAGGGCACGCCCGCCGGCACGACCTCTGTCGTCAGCACGGGCGACTACATCGCGTACCGCTCGGACACGGGCGAGGTACGCGCGACGACCATCGCCGACGGCGCGAACGCGTCCGGCCTCAAGCCGATCGCCGCGCCCGGCGGCGGCCAGCGCAGCTACAGCGCCGATTCCGTCGCCATCGGCACCGACGGCATCCTGTACGCGTATTCGCACACGGCGAAGACGGTGCTGCGGTTCGACATCAAAACGGGCAGAACCCTCGGTACGGATGCTGTGCGCGACGGTCCCACGTCACCGAATGTGTCGATGACCGTGGTCGGCGACACGTGGGTGCTGCTCTCCGGCGACGGTCGTTCGCTGTGGTTCCGGGGGCGCAGCGCAGCGGTGAGTACGAATCTCGACGACAGGTCCAAGCTGCAGCAGCCGTCGGGGAAGCAGAGCGTGGTCGTCGCCGCGAGCTCGAGCAGGCTGCTGGCCGTCAACCTGACGAGTGGAGCGCAGACCGTGCTGTCCGACGGCGAGAGCGCGAGCGTGCCGGCAGCGCCGGCGTGGAACGGTTCCCGCCTGTACGCCGCATGGCTCGTCTCGGGCGCGGGGCCGGGCCGCATGTGGGCCGGTCATGCGACGATCGGCGGCGCCCCGGTGGGCAGCGCGAAGCAGCTGAGCTACGGCGGCGCGACGCACACGCTGTCGGCGTCGGTGACGCCGGTCTTCCGCAGCAGCGGCACCGCGGAGATCCTGAACGACGCGACGAGCGGGTGGGTGTGGTCGGTGCCGCAGGGCACCATCGTGCAGGGTTCGCAGACCTGGCAGCTGAACCAGACGGTCAACACCACGACGGACCAGTCCGAGACGACGCAGACGCGCGAGAGCGACCCGACGCCGCCGGTCGCGGTCAACGACAGCTTCGGCGTGCGCGCCGGTGCGCTCGTGACGCTGCCGGTGATGGACAACGACTACGACGCGAACGGCGACGTGATCTCGATCGTTCCCGGCTCGGTGAAGGGGTTGAACCCGGCCTTCGGCACGGCGTCGATCGCCAACGCGGGCCAGTCGATCACGGTGCAGGTGCAGCCGAACGCACCGCCGACGGCGACGTTCGTGTACCAGGTGACCGACGGCACAGCGAGCGGCGGGGGCCTCAAGTCGGGCGATGCGACCGTCTCGCTCGCCGTGCACGGGGCGGCGCAGAATGGGGCGCCACTGTGGTGCAATGGCGCCTCGCCGTGCCTGTTCTCCTGGCCGGACAACTCGCAGGTCGCCCCGGGCAGCTCGGTCGAGGTGCCCGTGCTGCGCGGGTGGGTCGATCCCGACGGCGATGCCATGTTCGCGACGGCGCCACCGTCATCGAGCTCCGATGACTACACGGTCAGCGTCTCGCCCGACGGCACCCTCGTGTTCCAGGCGGCGCCGAACGCCAAGCCGCGCACGGTGACGATCGACATCACCGTCTCCGACGTGCGCGGGGCGACGACGGTGAAACCGCTGCACATCGTGATCCAGAACAATCCGACCCTGACGGTCGAGAACTTCGGCCTGATGACGGCACAGAACGTGCCGCTCACCGTCGACCCTTCGTCGCACATCCGCGGCTCCAAGGGCACTCCGCAGATCGTGAGCGCGACGCTCGCCGCGTCCAGTTCTGCGAACGTGACGATCGACAGCTCCGGCGCCACGTTCGTCTTCTCCGCGGGTCAGGTCGGCAGCTATCCGGTGACGATGACGGTGATGGATCCCGCGTCGAAGACGACCGCGACCGCGACGGTGCGCATCACGGTCGTCTCCAGCAGTCAGCCGCTGCTGTCGACGGCACCGGTGACGGTGTTCGTGCGCCCGCAGACCGATACCTCGGTCGACGTGTTCTCGGCCGTGCAGAATCCGACGGGGCGCGTGCTGCTCCTTAGCTCCCCGCAGCCGCACCCGGCGCCAGGCGCCTCCCTCGACGTCGATGTCGTCGGCGCGTCGCAGCTGCGGGTGCGGGGCACGACGGCGACGAACGGCCAGGGACTGCTCGGCACCGTCGACTATCTCGTGAGCGACGGCACGAGCGACGCGAACATGCGCGTCGAGGGCACCGCGACCGTCTACCTGCTGTCGAGCAAGAGCCTGCCTGGCCGGCCCGTGGCGATCAACGACTCCGTGACCGTGCGAGCGGGGGCGCAGGTCGACATCCCGGTGCTGCAGAACGATGTCGGGCAGGAGGGCGACCTGGTCGAACTCGACCCGTCGAGCGTCCAGAACCCTTCGGGTCAGGGTCTCGCCTTCGCGTCGGGTCAGGTGCTGCGCTACCTCGCGCCCACCGTGGCACCCGCAAAGCCGATCACGCTCTACTACTCCGCGTATTCCGCGGGCGACCCGACGGAGGAGTCGCGCGCGAGCGTCACCGTCACGATCCTCAAGCAGGGCGGCGACAGACCTCCGCGCCCGGTGACGCTGACCGGGCGGGTGACGGCGGGGTCCTCGGTCACGATCCCGTTCAACCCGTACGGGGTCGACCCCGACGGCGACGATGTCACCCTCGACCGCATCATGAGCCAGCCGCAGCAGGGCTCGGCGCAGATCTCGGCCGATGGCACGTCGATCATCTTCACCGCGCTCGCCGGAAGCGAGGGTCAGCAGTCGTTCACATACCGAGTGCGCGACTCGGAAGGCGAGACAGGGATCGGCACGGTCATGGTGGGCGTGCTCAACGCCCAGACCGACCCGGCGCCGGTCACCTTCAGCGACTACGTGCAGGTGCAGGCCGGCGCGCACAACCAGGTGGTGGTGCACCCCACGGCGAATGACGTCGACCCGAGCGGCGGCACGCTCAAGCTCGGCGCCGTGACGCCCGACACCCCGACCGGCAGCTCGCTGTACACCGTGCTCGCGTCGAGCATCGCGTCGCACAACTCCGACCAGGTGATCATCAAGGCGACGCCCAACCCGCGCACGCTCACCTATACCTACTCGGTGAGCAACGCGAACGGCGACGTGAGCGCGGGGCTCATCGTGGTCGACGTGGTGAGCGGGGCCGTGCCGGACTATCCGATCGCGTCCGACACCATCGTCGAGGCCCAGAATCGCGGGCAGCTCGCAACCGGTATCGACGTGGTGAGCGGCAAGGTCTCGTGGGGCGCGGGCGACGTGAGCGGTCTCACGCTGTCGCTGCCGCCGCAGGCGCCCCCGGGGGTGAGCGTGTCGGGCACGTCGATCAAGGTGCCGAAGGTGCCGGCATCCGGTCTCATCGTCCCGTTCGAGTTGAAGGGGCCCGACTTCAACGGGAAGGTCGAGCAGACGTACGGATTCCTGCGCGTGCCCGCGCTGGCGAATGTGATCCTCGCGCTCAAGAGCACCGCGCAGCCGATCCAGGTGCGTGAGGGCGGCAGCGCGACCGTCAACCTCGACGACTACATCAGCGTGCCGGCCGGACAGACGCTGCTCACGCAGAACGGCAGCGCTCCGACGACCGGCGCGCGCCGCGACGCGCGCTGCACCGTAGCGGGCACCCGCCTCACCTACGACGCGGGCACGGGCGCCCCGTGGACCGACGCGTGCATGGTGTCCGTGCGTCTCGGGGGGCAGCAGGAGTCGACGGTCGTCGCGATCCCCGTGCAGGTGATCCCGAAGCAGCCCCAGCCGCAGCTGCGCCCCGCGTCGCTCACGGCGAGCCCGGGGCAGCCGGCGGTGACGTTCGATCTCACGCAGATGGTGACGTGGCTCGGCCGGCAGAACGACGCCGCGGGCCTGCGCTACCTGGTCAGCTACACCGGCAAGCTGTTCCGCGTCACGCAGAGCGGTGACTCGGTCTCGGTCACGGCGGCGGATGCCGCGCAGCCCGGTCTGCAGGAGCAGGCGCACGTCCAGATCGCGGGATACCCCTCCGCCGGCACGGCGACGATTACCCTGAAGGTCGGGCCGGCGTCGAGCCAGCAGCCGGCCGGCGGTTCGACGTCGCTCGTGTGCTCCGAGGCGAACGGCACGAGCTGCAGCACCACGGTGATCGGCCTGAGCGACGAGGTCAACGCGTTCAAGACGCCGTTGCAGCTCGTCGACGTCACGCCGAGCGCGCCGGGGTGCATCGGGGTCACCTTCACCCGCTCGGGCTCGAGCGCGGTGCGGGCCACGTGGTCGTCGAACGCGCCCGGAGGCGCCTGCACGACGACGTTCGACGTGCGTGATGCCCAGGGGCGGCAGAACGCCGCGGGCGCAGGGTCCGGCAAGCTCTCGTTCCAGCTCAAGGGGTACCCGGTGGCGCCGGCATCCGTCGCCCAGGTCGCGTACACCGGCAACAGCGTGACGCTCGCCGTCACGCCGGGCAACAGCGGCAGCGCATACCCGGCCGTCACGGGTTACCAGATCTACCTCGATGGCAAGAAGTCCGTCACGTGCGGTATCGACGGCGCGTGCCCGCCGGTGACGGGGCTCAGCAACGGCGCGAAGCACACCTTCCAGGCGTTCGCCGTCAACGCCGTGGGGCAATCGAAGTCGGGGCCGTCGACGACCGGGTGGGCGTTCGCGCAGCCGGTGATCTCCGGCGTGACGACGACCCCGGTCTACGACGCGAACATCACGAGCGCGGGGACCGGCGCGTTCGACCTCACCATTCCGAACTCGGACTCGAGCGCGAGCGGCTACCGCGTCGACTGGGGCGGGAACTCTCAGTCGGTGCAGGCCACGTCGGGCAAGAGCGTCGTCGTGCGGCTGTACGCGCCGGCGGCCACGCCGACGACGGTCACGGTGACGCCGATCAGCCAGTTCAGCCCGCCGCCCGGTGACCAGATCGGCGCACAGCCGGTCAGCAGCACCGTGACGACGGCGGGGTCCCCGTCGCTCAGCGCGAGCAACCTCGGCTTCCCGACCACTGACTCGTCGATCACGATCACCGGCAGCGTCGCGGGCGGCTCCAACGGCAGCACGAAGAGCGGCTCGTACCTGTTCGTCGCCTCCACGACCAATGCCCCCGACTGCGGGAACAGTGGTGGCTCGAGCCTGTCGTACTCGAGCCCCTCCGACGGCGCCGTGTCGACCTCCACGACCATCAGCGGCCTCAAGCAGTTCGAGACGTACACGGTCTACGCCTGCTACACCAATCAGTACGGGGTGGTGCAGAAGGTGCTGAACAGCGCGGTGACCGTCTGGGACCAGAGCAACGCGCCGACCCCGAGCGGATGCTCGTACGACATCACCTCGCAGGGCACTGGCCTGCCCGACTACGAGTACAACGGTTCGCCGAGCTGCAGCTCTGGCGCGCAGAAGGGCCCGTACGCGCTCAACATCAGCGGGAACACCGATGTGTGGGGCGCGCCCCCTGCGCTGACCGCGCAGTACTGCTACCCGGGCTCGCAATACTGCGGTCAGACGCAGCAGTCGTTCTCGAACCCCGACGCCCCGTATCAGATGCGCGTCACGTCGGTCGCCCCGGTGTGCAGCGCCGACATGCTCACCATGAACATCACCGGCGGCGACGGCTACTCCAACGCGGGTGCCGTGATCACTCCGACGGAGTACACGTACACGAACGCGGTGGGCTTCCCGATGCGCCGCGGCGACCCCTCGCAGCCGATACCGCCCGGCGCGACGAACATCGTGGTGACGCGCTTTACGATCACCTTCAGCGGGTCGCCTTCGTTCGCGAACTACGACAGCGGTGCCGTGACCTATCCGGTCGACAGCAGCAACTGCGGCATTCCCGCTTCAGGTCCGACCCAGCCCGGCGCGGCCGGCGGCGGAAACTAAAGGAATTACTTCATGGCGATCAGCTCAGAACAGGCGACCTGGTTTCACGCGACCTTCCAGGCGCTGGCCGACAACGTCGAGCAGGTGGTGCTCGGCAAGCGGCACGTCATCGAGCTCGCCTTCACCGCCATGGTGAGCGAGGGCCACCTACTGCTCGAGGACCTGCCGGGCACGGGCAAGACGAGCCTTGCTCGCGCCATGTCGCAGACGGTTCACGGCACGACCTCGCGCATCCAGTTCACCCCCGATCTGCTGCCCGGCGACGTCACCGGCATCACGGTCTACGACCAGAAGAACGGCGAGTTCGAGTTCCACGCGGGGCCGATCTTCGCCAACGTGGTGCTCGCCGACGAGATCAACCGGGCGAGCCCGAAGACCCAGTCGGCGCTGCTCGAGGCCATGGAAGAGGGATCCGTCACCGTCGACGGCGTCACGCGCTCGACGGGCGCGCCGTTCCTCGTGATCGCGACGCAGAATCCGATCGAGCAGGCGGGCACCTACCCGCTGCCCGAGGCGCAGCTCGACCGCTTCATGATGAAGACGAGTCTCGGCTACCCCGATCTCGCGGCGACGGTGCGCATCCTCGAGGCGACGAGCGAGCTGGTGCACGAGGTCAACCCGGTGATCACGCCCCAGGCGCTCGTCGGCATGGCCGGCATCGCGCGCGCCGTGCACGCGGACCCGGTGATGTTCGATTACATCGGGCGGCTCATCGAGGCGACCCGCACCGCGTCGCAGACGCGCGTCGGCTCGTCGGTGCGCGGCGCCCGGGCACTGACGAAGGCTGCGAAGACGTGGGCCGCGGCGCAGGGCCGCGGCTACATCACGATCGACGACGTGAAGTCGCTCGCGGTTCCGACGCTCGCCCACCGGCTCGTGCTCGACCCCGAGGCCGAGTTCGACGGCGTGACGCCCGAGGCGATCATCGGCCAGATCCTGCTCGACGTGGTGCCGCCGGTGAGGAGCACTGTGGCGTGACCGTCGACTCGACCGGCTCGGCGACCGGCACCGCCACCGCGACGGGGACGACCCACATCGTCTCCGGGCGGTGGACGACGCGCACGCGCGCCGCGGTATGGGCGGTGCGTTCGTGGCGCGAGGTCCAGGCGGCGGCCGACAAGGCGCGCGAGCGTCTCTCCGCGGCGGTCACGCCGGCGGGGTGGCTGCTCATCGTCTGCGCCGTCGTGCTGCTGCCGCTGGGGTTCGTCCTCGGCTGGATGGAGCTCGTGGTCGCGGGCCTCGTCGCGCTCGTCGTGCTCGCCATCGCGATCCCGTTCCTCGTGGGCACGCTCACCTACGAGGTCGGTTTCACTCTTCCGGTCGAGCGGGTCGTGGCGGGCTCCGTAGTGACGGGAACGCTGACGATCACGAACGCATCGCGGCGCATCCAGCTGCCGAGCCGGGTCGACGTGCCGGTCGGGCGGGGTCTGACGGATGTCTGGATCCCGCTCCTGCGGCCGGGGCACACCCACGGCGAGGACATCATCGTCCCGGCCCACCGCCGCGGCATCATCGATGTCGGCCCGGTGACCACGGTGCGCACCGACCCCCTCGGCACGCTCAAGCGCGAGGCCGCCTGGGCCGACGTGCACCGCCTGTTCGTGCACCCGAAGACCGTCACGGTGCCGTCGACGAGCTCGGGTTTCGTGCGCGACCTCGAGGGCACGCCGAGCGGCGACGTCGTCACCGATGACATCTCGTTCCACCAGATCCGCGAGTACCAGCCCGGCGACGGCAGGCGGCACGTGCACTGGAAGTCGACGGCGAAGACCGGCCGGCTGATGGTGCGCCAGTTCGAAGAGACGCGGCGTGCGCGGCTCGCCATCGTGCTCGGAATGCACGAGGACGAGTTCGCGAGCGACGACGAGTACGAGCTCGCCGTCAGCGTCGTCGGCTCACTCGGCGTGCGCGCCATCCGCGACGGCCGCCAGGTCGCGGTGATCGCGAGCGACGAGATCCTCGACGTGGCGAAGCGCTCGGTGCGCGCCATCCGCTCGCTCGCAGTCACGACTCCGACCGCGGTGCTCGACGACCTGTCGACCGTCGAGCGCTCGGCGCTCACCATGCCGTTCGAAGAGGTCTGCGCGTTGAGTTCGCGGGCCATGAGCGACCTCTCGATCGTGTTCGTGGTGTGCGGGTCATCCGTCGATCGGACGCGTCTGCGCGAGCTGCCGCTGCGGTTCGAATCCGTCGTGCAGGTCGTCGCGATCGTCGTCGACCCGACCGCCCGGCCCGCCTTCCGGCGGCTCGGCGACATCGGCGTGCTCACGATCCCGGTGCTGGACGACCTGCGCAGGATGCTGCTGCGAGCGACGGCATGAGCACTGCGGTCGCTGACGCTCGCGCCGGGCGCCACCGCACGCCCGTCGGCGTCGACCGGGCGCTGCTCGTCGATACCGGGTTCGTGATCGCGCTCGCCGCGGTCGCGACGTTCGCCGCCTGGCCGATCTACGAGACGCCGTACCTGTTCATCACCGTCGGCGGAGCCCTCGTGGTCGCCGCCGTCGTGACCCTGATCGGGCGCGTGCGCCGCTGGAACTGGCTGCTCACGGCGGTCACGCTCGCGATCGCCTATCTCGTGCTCGGCGTGCCGCTGGCCGTGCCGAGTGCGTTCGTCTCGCGCCCCGACCTGGTGCAGGGCTATCACGAGCTCGTCGTCGCGACGGTGACGGGCTGGCGCAAGCTCATCACCGTCGGCACGCCGGTCGGTCATTTCCAGACGCTGCTCGTGCCGATGCTGATCGTGGTGCTCGTCTGCGCGTCCGCGGCATTCGCCCTGGTGTTCACGCGGGCACGCGTTCGCGGCTATGGCGCTCTCGTGCCGATCATGCTGGTGCCCACCGCCTTCGCGATCGTGTTCGGCACGAGTGCGAACGGTTCGCCGTTGACGCTCGCGACCATCACCGTGGCGGCGCCGCGGCACGTGCTCGTCGGGCTGCTCGCGCTGGTGCTGGCGGGCGGATTCCTCGTCTGGCGCGCTCAGCACGAGCGCCGCCTCGCTCTGGAGACCGCGGCGCAGGCATCCGGCATCCGTCGCGCGAGCGGCATCACGTCCGGGTCGCTGCGCCGCCTCGCGGGCGCCGTCGCCGTGGTGCTCGTCGGGCTGATCGTCGCGGTGCCGGTCGCATCGACCATGCTCGTGCCCGGGCCTCGGCACGTGCTGCGCACGGCCGTCAACCCGGTTCCGCAGCTCTCCCGTTACGTCAGTCCGCTGACGAGCTACCGGCAGGCGTTCGAGCCGGCGCAGTACGACACCCCTCTGCTCAGCTATTCGGGCGACGCCGCCGCGGTCGGACGCCTGCGCATCGCGACGATGAGCTTCTACAACGGCCAGCAGATGACGGTCCTGTCGGGCGACTCGGATCAGCAGAACGCCTTCGCCCACATTCCCGAGCTCACCGGCAGGCAGCCCAAGGCGGCGGCGACGCTGAAGGTGACCATCAACGACTACCGCTCACTCGGCATGCCCGACGTCTGGCTGCCGACGGCCGCGAACCTCAGTGCGATCGAGTTCCACGGCGGCGACGTGAACGCGCTGACCGACGGCTTCTACTTCAACCGCGAGCTGCAGGGCGGCGCCGAGCTGTACGACCTGGGCTCGGGTGACTCGTACACGATGGCGGTGGACCCGCCCGCTGCGACGGAAGCGCTGTCGTCGCTCACCCCCAGCGCGGGCGCCGTGCAGGACACCGCGTACATTCCGGCGAGCCTGACTCAGTGGGTGCAGGCGCAGAAGGTGGGGTCCGGCGGTCAGGCGCTCACCGAGCTCATTCAGCGGCTGCGCGACCGCGGCTATCTCAGCCACGCGCTCGTCGCGCCGCCGGCGACGACGCCGAAGAGCAAGAACTGGCTGAGCGCCCTCGGCGTGCCCGGCACGGGCACGTTCCAGGCGAGCTTCGCCGGCGAGTCGACCGACCGTATCAGCGACCTCTTCAGCGCGCTGCTGCGCCAGCAGCAGCTGGAGGGCCCCGCCGCACCTGACAAGTCACTCGTGGCCGGTGTGGGCGATGACGAGCAGTTCGCCGTCGCATCCGCTCTCATCGCCGAGTCGCTCGGCTTCCCTGCGCGGGTCGTGCTCGGCTTCGTGCTCAACCCGAGCGTGACCGGCCCCTCGGCCATTCCGGCGTGCTCCGGCGGCGTGTGCAAGGGGCAGAACCTCACCGCGTGGATCGAGGTCAAAGGCGCGGGCGGCGCCTGGGTGCCGATCGCGACCACGCCGCAGGACAAACTGCCGCTCGCCAAGAAGACCAGCACGCAGACCGAGCCCAAGTTCCCGACGCAGGTGCAGCCGCGCGACGCGACGGTGCAGCCGCCGCCCGAGGCGAACCCGACCGGCGGCACCCACCAGAACACGACGCACACGCCCGACCAGCCCGCCGGCCCCGCGGTGTGGCTGCCCGTTTTCCGCGTCGGCGGCTCGATCCTGCTCGTCGTGCTGGTGCTGCTCGCGCCGTTCCTGTCACTGGCGGTCGTGAAATGGGCGCGACGCAGCGAGCGGAGGCGGATGACGGATGCAGCGGCTCGCGTCGCCGCCGGCTGGGACGAGCTCGTCGACACGGCCGTCGACCTCGGCCTGCCACCGCCGGGCGTTCGCAGTCGCGCGGAAGCTGCCGCCGTGTACGCCGCCGCGGCGCGCGCCGGCAATCCTGCACACATGCGTACACTGGCCTCTGGCGCCGATGAGGCCGTCTTCGGCGCCTTCGACCCGACACCCGGCGACGCCGAGCGGTATTGGGCGCAGCTCGACGAGCAGCGCGCCCGACTCACCGCCAGCTTCCCCAGGTGGAAGCGCCTCCGGGCGCTGATCTCGCTACGGTCGTTCCGAACTCGAAGAGGAGGCAGTGCGTGAGCGAGTACCAGTCGCTCGCCTGGGGCGTCGGCGCTGTCGTCCTGCTCGTCATCTGGTTCGTCGTCATCCCGCTCGGCCTTCGTGGCATCTTCGACGCGCTCGGCGCGTCGCGAACGCGGGCCTGGGTGCCGTTCGTGAACCTCGCGACCGTGTACCGGCTCGGGGGACTCAGCGAGTACTGGCTGATCGTCCTCGTCATCCCGCCCGCCACCGTGGTCGGTCTGGTCCTGCTCTTCGTCGCCAGTCACCGCATCGCGCGGCGGCTGGATCACAGCGCCTGGTTCACGGTGCTCGCCGTCGTCATGTGGTGGGCGTGGACCCTCGCCATCGGGCTGCAGCACGAGCGCGGTGCGCGTGCCGCCGCTTCCGAGCCGCTGGTCTGGTCCGTGCAGCGCCCCGAGGCATCCCTGCGGTTGCCCGGTTCCGACGACGCGACCCCGTCGGCATCCCGGCCGATCGCCCCGGAGCGCCGGCTCACGGCGCGTCTCGAGGCGCTCTCCGCGGAGGCGCCGTTCCATGCCGCGCCGCTCGACCCCCCGGAACCCGAGCTGCCTGAGCTTCCCGCGCTTCCCGAGCCGCCGGCCGAAGCATCCGCGCCCGAGCTGCCGCACCTGCCCGAGCTCGAACCAGAAGACGACGCCACGATCCTCACCAACGGCGACGCGACGATCCTCACGAGAAGCACGCCCGATCAGACCGTGATCTCGGCGCGCCGGCGCCCGCACTGGTGGGTGCACACCGCGATGGGCAGCCGTGTCGAACTCGTCGGCACGGCCGCGATCCTGGGGCGCAGGCCGAAGCCCCACCCGCTCTACCCGGGCGCGCAGCTCGTCATGGTGACCGACGACGCGGTCTCCGTGTCGGCGACGCACGCGGTCCTCGAGTACGTCGAAGAGGCGTGGCACGTCACCGACCTCGGCTCGACCAACGGCGTGTGGCTCGTCGACCCGGCCACGGGCGCCGAGCGCGAGATCGGCGCGCACAATCGCCATCGCGTCACCCCGCGGTTCCTGCTGGGCGAGCTCGGCGTGCAGGTGGTGCGGAATGCGTGAGTCGGTGGTGGCGGTCGACGTGCCCGGTGCGGATCCGGGGCTGCGCATCGCGGCGGCGACGGATGCCGGGCACCACCGGCGTTCCAACGAGGACTCGCTCCTCGCCGAGTTCCCCGTCTTCATCGTCGCCGACGGCATGGGCGGCCACGATGCGGGCGATGTCGCGAGCGCATCCGTGGTGCGGGCGTTCGGCTCGCTCGTCGGGCGCGACGACGTCTCGCCCGACGACGTCGCCGCGGCGATGCGCCGCGCTCATCAGACGGTCGCCGCCCTCAGCGACCGCACCCGGCGCGGCGCGGGCAGCACGCTCACCGGCATCGTGCAGGTGCGTCACGACGGCGTCCCGTTCTGGCTCGTCGTCAACGTGGGCGACTCGCGCGTCTACCGCGTGCGCGCCGGGCGATTCGAGCGGATGACCATCGACCACTCCTACGTGCAGGAACAGCTCGACGCCGGCCTCATCACGCAGGAGGAGGCAGACAACTTCGAGCATCGGAACGTGATCACGCGGGCCGTCGGCGCACCCGACAGTCCCGTCGACTACTGGGTGCACCCCGTCGAGCCGGGGGAGCGGCTGCTGATCTGCTCCGACGGCCTGCACGGCGAGGTGACCGAGGGCGAGCTGTACGACGTGCTCGCCGGTGACTCCGACGCGGGCGGCGCCGTCACTCAGCTGATCGACCTGGCGCTCGCGCACGGCGGCCACGACAACGTGACGGCGGTCATCGTCGACGTGCAGCCGGTCGTGGAGGACGGAGCGCCGGTGGCAGACGACACCGCGCCGGTCGCAGTCGACACCGCGCCGGTGGCGGAAGACGCACCATCGGTCGCGGACGATGTGCCGCCGGCCGGAACCGAACCAGAGCCGCTCAGCGAAGACGCGGCCATGATCGAGGACTCGCGCGATGCCTGACCCCTTCGCAGACGACAACGACGACACCGTGCTCACCGAGGGGCACGGCACTCTCGACGACACCGCGGCGATCAGGCGCCCGGGGCGCCCGGACCCCTCGGCGAACATCGTCCGCGCTCGTGCGCTGCCGCCGCAGGCGCCCCCGGTGACCGACATCCACCTGCTCGAGTTCCGCGCGCCCGAGGTCCCGAGCGGCTCGGTCGTGCGGTACAAGCCGCGCGCGAACCCCGAGGTGAGCGAGCTGCCCGACTTCGACGCGGCGTGGCGGGTGCGTCAGCGCACGCCGCGCGCGGTCGCGCCGGTCGACGTCATCGCGCACGAGTTCGACGATCGTCGCGCCTGGCGCCGCCGCATGATCGTCACGGTCACGGTGGTGGCGGTCGTGGCTCTCGCCGTCGGCGTCGTCGGGCTCTGGGCGCTGTCCCGCCTTCCCTAGCGCGCGGCGTGCGGATGCCCGGGTGACGGCACCCCGCACTTGGGTCACCCCAATAGAGGGAACTGTTACCTCGCGCAACGGTGTGGATAACCTTCCGGAGTGGCCAGGCCGACCCCCGGGTCGCGCAGCCATCGAACCGCCTTAAGGAGGTACGTCTATGGCGTCCCTCACGGAGATCCTGATCCTCCACGGCGCCCTTCCCATCGAGCAGCTCGATCTGATGGCGGCCCCGTCGACGGAGGTCGCCGAACTCGAGCGGCTCGTCGGCTCCGGCACGCTGACGCCCGGGCAGCTGGCGCGTGCCCGCGCGGCGCGAGCCGGCGTGAACTTCCTCGAGCTCGCCGACTTCCCGGTGGACCGCCAGGCGGTGGGTCTCGTGAACCCGACGGTCCTGCGCCGCCACCACGTGCTGCCGATCGGCTTCGAGCGCGACCACCTCGTTGTCGCGACCGACGACCCCGAGAACCTGCCGGCGCTCGACGACATCCGTACCGCCTCCGGCCGTCCGCTCACGCTGGCCGTCGTCGAGCGCGGCGATCTCGAGGCCGCGTTCAACCGCTATCTGCGCGCGGACGGTGAGCTGTCCGACCTCACGGCGACGCTGGAAGAGGAGCAGGCGAAGGAAGAGCATCTCGCCGCTTTCGACACCGAGATCGACGTCGATGACGCCCCGATCGTGCGCTTCGTGAACCTGATCGTGAGCCAGGCCATCCAGGACGACGCGAGCGACATCCACATCGAGCCCGGCGAGCACGAGGTGCGCGTCCGCTATCGCATCGACGGCGTGCTGCACGAGATGCAGTCCGCGCCGAAGGCGATTCAGAACGGCGTGATCAGCCGTCTCAAGATCATGAGCGACATCGACATCGCCGAGCGGCGCAAACCGCAGGACGGTCGCATGTCGGTGAGCCACGCCGGGCGCCAGATCGACCTGCGCGTCGCGACCCTCCCCACGGTGTGGGGCGAGAAGGTCGTCATGCGAATCCTCGACAACACCGCGACGGAGATGACGCTCGACAGCCTCGCGTTGCTGCCCCGCAACTTCGAGGTCTACCGCCGGTCGTACACGAAGCCGTACGGCATGATCCTCGTCACCGGCCCGACCGGCTCAGGCAAGTCGACGACGCTGTACACGACGCTGAACACCGTCTCCAAGCCTGAGATCAACGTGATCACCGTCGAGGACCCGGTCGAATACCGTATGCCAGGCATCAACCAGGTACAGGTGAACCCGAAGGCGGGCCTCACGTTCGCGAGCGCGCTGCGAAGCATCCTGCGCTCCGACCCCGACGTCGTGCTGCTCGGCGAGATCCGCGACCACGAGACCGCGCAGATCGCGATCGAGGCGGCGCTCACGGGCCACCTCGTGCTCAGCACCCTGCACACGAACGATGCGCCGAGCGCCGTCACGCGCCTCACCGAGATGAACATCGAGCCGTTCCTCGTCGGCTCCGCCCTCGACTGCGTGGTCGCGCAGCGACTCGCGCGGCGGCTGTGCGAGCGGTGCAAGGCGCCCGTCGCGCCCGATCCGGAGCGGCTCGAGAACATCGGATTCTCCGTCGCGGAGCTCGACCGGCCGGGCGCGCAGCTGTTCGCACCCGTGGGCTGCCAGGCGTGCTCGCACACGGGTTACCGGGGCCGCATGGCCCTGCACGAGATCATGCCGGTCACGGAGGAGATCGAGCGGCTCACCGTGTCGCGCGCGTCGAGCGCGGACATCGGCCGGGTCGCGAGGGAGCAGGGGATGCTCACGCTCAGGGAAGACGGTTGGGCGAAGTGCCTCGCAGGCTGGACCTCGGTCGACGAGGTCCTGCGCGTGGTGGCGTAGGGGAAGGAACCATGGACAGGCCTGTTTACGAGATCCCGGACATGTCCGGCAGCGAGGTGCTCGGGTGGTCCCCGCGCCCGCTCGTGCCCCCGCGGCCGCCGATGGGCACCCCCGACGCGCAGGCGACGCTGACCGAGACGGATGCCTCGCCCGCTGCGCCGATCGTGCGAGAGACGGGGGTGGCCGCCGTGGCCGCCGCACCCGCGCCGGAGGGCGCTCCGCTCAGCCGTCGCGCCCTGCGCGCGCAGGCCGAGTCGGCGGACGAGCATGCAGCGTCTGTCGCCTCGGTCGCGCCTGTCGCCACGGTCACGTCTGTCGCTCCGGTCTCGCCGAGCACTGCGGCGCTGCCCCTCGAGCAGCTGGTGAGCGCCGTGCCCGCGGACACCGTGGCCGAGTGGCTCGCGGCGCACCCGCAGGCACCGACCGCCGCCCCGGCGCCGGCGCCGGCCCGGCAGCCTGCGGCACTGGGACGCCCAGACCCCCAGCTCATCGCAGCACTGCAAGAGGTCGTGGCGAGCAAGGCATCCGATCTGCACGTCACCGCGAACGCGGCGCCGATGCTGCGTGTCGACGGCGGCCTGCGCGCGGCGCCGGGCACGACCGTCTGGGACCGTGACCGCGTCAAGAGCGCGCTCTACACCCTCCTGACCGACGCGCAGCGGGTGCAGTTCGAGGAAGAGCTCGAACTCGACTTCGCGTACACGGTGAACGCGAACGCCCGCTTCCGCGTGAACTTTTACCAGCAGCGCGATGCGATCGGCGCGGCCTTCCGTCTCATCCCGACCGGCATCAAGACGCTCTCGACACTCGGAGTTCCGGAGTCGGTGGGGCGCTTCGCGGGCCTGCCGCGCGGGCTGGTGCTCGTCACCGGCCCCACGGGCTCGGGCAAGTCGACGACGCTCGCGGCGCTCATCGACCTCGTGAACGAGACCCGATCCGATCACATCGTGACCGTCGAGGACCCGATCGAGTTCCTGCACAACCACAAGAGGTCGATCATCAACCAGCGCGAGGTGGGCCACGACACCCACAGCTTCGCGAACGCGCTGAAGCACGTGCTGCGCCAGGACCCCGACGTGATCCTCGTCGGCGAGCTCCGCGACCTCGAGACCATCTCGGTGGCGCTCACCGCGGCCGAGACCGGTCACCTCGTGTTCGCGACCCTGCACACGCAGGACGCTCCGCAGACCATCGACCGCATGATCGACGTGTTCCCGCCGCACCAGCAGGCGCAGGTGCGCGTGCAGCTCGCGTCGACGCTGCAGGGTGTCGTCTCGCAGACGCTGATCCGGCGCGCGAGCGGCGAAGGCCGCGCCGTCGCGACCGAGGTGCTCATCACGACGCCCGCGGTCGGCAACCTGATCCGTGAGGGCAAGACCTACCAGATCATCTCCGCCATGCAGGCGGGGCGCGATCTCGGCATGCACACCATGGACCAGCATCTCGCCGAGCTCGTCCTCGACGGCACGATCACGCGAGAGGCGGCGCTCGAGAAGGCGCACGATGCTGCCGGATTCGACCGACTGATCCAGCGCGGCGACGCCGGTGCGGATGCCGCGGGCCGGGCGTTCCAGGCCGCCGGCCCCGATTTCGGCGATTCTTTCAGCGGAGGACTGCGCCGATGACGACGATCACCCCCACGACCTTCCTATACAAGGGCCGCGGCGCGGACGGCAAAGTGACCAAGGGGCGCCTCGAGGCGCCCAATGAGGGCATGGCGACCGCCAGGCTCATGCAGATGGGCCTGACGCCGCTCTCGGTCACCGAGACGGGCAGCGGCCTCAACCGCGAGATCAATCTGGCGTTCCTGAAGAAACGCGTCGGGCTCAAAGACCTCGCGGTGATGAGCCGGCAGATGGCGACGATGGCCGGCGCCGGCCTCTCGCTGCTGCGCACGCTCACGGTGCTCGCGGACCAGTGCGAGAACCCGACGCTGCGCGAGACGCTGCA
The DNA here is from genome assembly GCF_042651345.1 of Gryllotalpicola reticulitermitis. Taxonomy (NCBI): domain Bacteria; kingdom Bacillati; phylum Actinomycetota; class Actinomycetes; order Micrococcales; family Microbacteriaceae; genus Gryllotalpicola; species Gryllotalpicola reticulitermitis. Next base: position 625,983 of record NZ_JBHSCN010000002.1, on the reverse strand, counting down.
GCAGGTCGTGAAGGACGTCGAGACGGGGTCATCGCTCTCCGAGTCGTTCGCGCGGCACCCCAAGGTCTTCCCGCCCCTGATGATCAGCATGGTCCGCGCGGGCGAGACCGGCGGCTTCCTCGACAGTGCCCTCGAGACGGTCGCCGACGGGTTCGAGAAGGACGCGAAGCTTCGTGCGAGCATCAAGTCGGCGATGACCTACCCGATGGTCGTGCTCGGCATCTCGCTCATCGCGGTCGTCATCATGCTGACCTTCATCGTGCCGATCTTCGCGAAGATGTTCGCGAGCCTCGGCAGCAAGCTGCCGTTGCCGACGCAGATCATGGTCGACATCTCGCACTGGATGCCGTACATCCTGCCGGTGCTGATCGTGGCGATCATCGCCGGAACCATGTGGTGGAACCGCAACAAGCACGAGCCGATGGTGCGATCGAAGGTCGACCCGATCCTGCTCAAGCTGCCGGTCTTCGGTATGCTGATCGGCAAGATCGCCATCGCTCGCTTCGCGCGCAACTTCGCGAACATGATGGCGGCCGGCGTGCCGATCCTCACCGGGCTGCGCATCGTCGGTGAGACGAGCGGCAACTGGGTGATCGAGAACGCCCTCGATCGCGTCGCCAAATCGGTGCGGCAGGGCAAGTCCGTCGCCGCGCCGCTCGCCGACGAGGACGTGTTCCCGCCGATGGTCACGCAGATGATCGCGGTCGGTGAAGACGCGGGCTCGATGGAGATCATGCTCGAGAAGATCGCCGAGTTCTACGACAGCGAAGTCGAGGCGATGACGGATGCTTTGACGAGCCTCATCGAACCCCTTCTGATCGCGTTCTTGGGGGTCGTCGTGGGCGGCATGATCGTGGCTCTCTACCTTCCGATCTTCCAGATCACGACCGCAGTTCAGAACTCCGCCGGATCTTGAGCTTTACCCCCCATCGTGGGGTGGAAACCGCCCCTGATCGGGGGATATGTAGCTCAGGAATTGCGCAAGATTACCCCCACACGTGGGATTTCCGGGCTGCGGCACGCAACTTAGCCTCGTTCTTGACGGATCAAGGGACGGATTCGTCAACACCATTCGTCACCTTCAGTCAAAGGACCATCCGACCATGTATTTCCGCGTCATGGGCAAGCTCAACGCTCGCCGTAACGGCCTCCTCTCCGAAGAGGAAAAGGGCTTCACCCTCATCGAGCTCCTCGTCGTCGTGATCATCATCGGCATCCTCGCCGCGATCGCGATCCCCGTTTACCTCTCGGTCCAGAACAACTCGAAGAACAGCGACACGCAGAGCGACGTCAGCAACCTCAAGACGGCGATCGTCAGCATCCAGTCGAGCACCGGAACGCTTCCCGACCCGACGACGCTCGGCACGCTCGCCGGCAGCGGCGCGGCAACCCCCGCGCCGGTTCCGACGGCGTCGCCCTCTGCGAGCCCCGCCGACTGGGCCAGCGCGGGTGCCACCGTCAGCCAGTACACGAACTCGCTGACGTACACGGTCACCGGGAACGACTTCTGCATCACTGGGACCAGCGCGGGCGGAAAGACGTACTACGCCACTCAGTCGTCCGGTGTCTCGACGACGCCGTGCTCCTGATCAATCGATGAATGAACCCAGTGCGGGGCACGGCTCAGCCCGCGCCCCGCACCGCGGTTCTCTAGACGGTGCGAGAGGCGTGATCATGGCGCAGGTCGGCGGCGATGAGCGCGGCATTGGTCTCATCGAGATCGTGATCTCGATGTTTCTGCTCGCCATCATCACGGTCGCGCTCGTACCGCTCCTTGTCAACGGGTACAAGGTGTCTGCTCAGAACCGGCTCGTCGCCCGCGCCTCGCAGCTCGTCAGCTGGAACATCGAGGACGCGCAGCACTACAACGGCGGCATCCCGAGCTGCGCGTCGATCGCCAGCCTCGTCTCGGTCCCGCAGGCACCTGCGAGTGCCCCGTCGGGCGTTCAGCTCCAGCTTCACTTCGCGGGCGCGTGCGGCACCTCGAACGTCCTCGCCTCGGGCGGGTATCTCGTTCCCATCACCGTCTCGGTCACCCAGGCCGGGACCACCCAGACGCTCGCTTCGGCCAGCACGAGCGTCTACGTCACCGGTTAGGCACCGTGTCATGCTCCGTCTTCTGCGCACACGACTGCGGCACGCCGCGGTCGCGGAAGGCGGCTTCACGCTGATCGAGTTGATGATCTACAGTGCTCTGCTGCTCGTGGTCCTGATGATCGTCGGCGGCCTGATGGCCAATGTTCAGAAGGCCGGCGACAAGATCGAGGCGACTAACGGGCAGACCACGGATGCTCAGCAGGTCGCCACGGTGATCCGCACCATGGTGAGCAACGCATCCGCCCTCTCCGAATCCTTTCCGCAGACCACCGCGAGCAGCGCCAACCCCGGCGGAGACGTGCTGATCATGGCGCGTACGCAATCCCGCTCTGCTCCGGCCCCTGACCAGTGGGAGTGCGTCGCCTGGTTCTACGACAGCGTCGGCCACGCCATCTACCAGGAGACGAGCGACACGGCGATCGCCTTCCCAACCGGGGGTCCGTCCGGCAGCTGGACGATGCTCGCCCACTACGTCGCGCCGAGCGACACGACCCAGCAGGCGATCACCGCGAGCGCGAACTCCGTCACGTTGAACCTCAGCCTGTCCACCCGCCCCGGGGCGGCCCCGGCCACCATCCAGACCGTCGCCTACATCCGCGGCATCACGACCCCTGTGAGTGCACCATGCTTCTGAAGCTGATCGCCCGGCGCCTACGCGCGCAGGGACAGCGCGGGAGCGCGCTCGTCGCAGTCATCGGTCTGCTCGGCGTCGTCATGATCGTCTCGCTCGTCATCGGCGGCACGACAGTGCACGCTCTCGGCTACACGGCAGCGACGCGCGCGTCGGTGCAGGCGGAAGCGTCGGCTGAAGCCGGTGTCTCCTATCAGCAGGCGCAGTTCACGGCCGGAAGCTGCAGTCCGGCCTACTCCACGGCCGCCTCGGCGACCCCGCACTACTCGGTGGCCGTCTACTACACGACGGCGGCGACACCGTCGGCGTGGGTCGCGGGCTGCCCGACCGCCGGCGCGGGTGACACCTACGTCCGTACCGTGTCGACAGGCTACGCATCGACCCAGGCCGTGGCGGGTCAGGCGACCGGCCAGACGCGCTACGTCGAGGCGGTCTACCCGTACATCGACCACTCGGTCACGCTCAACCCGACCGGCGCGGCCATCTTCGCGTACTCGTCGAAGCTGTTCACCGGTTCCGGCAATCTCATCGCCACCGGGCCGGTGTACCCGACCGTGCTGATCAAGTACGGCTCGCCGTACTCGGGCAGCAGCTTTCCCTCGATCTACTCCGGCGCCAACCAGAGCAACATCACCGCGTGCGAGAACGGGTCGCAGATCCAGGGCAACATCGTCGTGCAGAACGGCGACCTGCTCCTGCAGAACTGCGCCGTCGCGCGCAACGTGTGGGTCGAGAACGGCTCGCTGTACACGAGTTGGACCGAGGCCATCTCGGGCGACGCCGACGTGTGGGGCACGGCGAACCTGCTCGGCACGACCATCTCGGGCAGCGCGTGGAGTTCCGGGCCGATGAACTTCCATAACGGTGGTGTCGTGAAGGGGAACGCGACCGGCAACGCGATCACGCTGGGCACGGACGGCGGCGCGAGCATCTCGGCTGCGACCAAAGGCGGCGGCACTTACGACACTCCGCCGACCGTTCCTAACTGGTACAACTTCGCCTTCAACGCGAGCGACTGGACGGGTCTCGGTTACACGGTGAAGACGCTGACCGCGTCACAGTGCACGAACGGCTGGGGCACGACCGGAGTCTCGACGGCGTACGCCACGGGCAGCGTCGTCATCGACGCGCGCGCATGCCCACACGGTGTGAAGCTGTCCAGCGGCAACAACGATGGCATCGCGCTGAACGGCAACCTCGCGATCATCGGCACGGCGTTCGACGTCGAGTCCGGCGCGTTCACCTCCACGTCCGGCACGCCGAAGGTGTGGCTCATCACGCCGGACAGCACGGTCGAATCCCCGACGGCGCCCACGTGCACGGCGAGTGCCACCGGTTGGACGGCCGACTCGAGTTCCGGCATGACGACCGAGCAGACCGAGCTCGCGAACGGCCTCACGCTCACTCCGGCCAAGAAGTCGACAGCCAACAACATCTCACTCATGGTCTACACGCCGTGCCCGGTCAACATCGGCGGCAATGGCGGTGGCGTGTCCATCCAGGGGCAGATCTTCTCCGGTTCTGTGAACGTCGCGAACGGATCGAACATGACATGGATTCCGATCGGCCTGCCCGGGGCCAACCTCGACACCGGTACGTCGACGGGCGGTGGCGCCGCTAGCGCGAGCCTTATCGGCTCCACGCTGTCTGTCCGCGACCTGTCGACGGCGGGGTGACCAGCATGCCCGCCATCGCCCTCGGGATCTTCGGCAGCCTGATCGGCTCGTTCCTCAACGTGGTCGTCTACCGCGTGCCGCGCCGCCTCTCGGTCGTGTCGCCGCCGAGCGCGTGCCCCCGCTGTGGACAACTCATCAAGGGGTACGACAACATCCCGCTACTGTCGTGGCTCATGCTGCGAGGGAAGTGCCGGAACTGCGCCGAGCCGATCAGTGCCCGATACCCCCTCGTCGAACTCGGCACGGGGCTCGCTTTCGCGGCCGTCGCGCTCTGGTTCGCGCTGACGCGCTGGCAGGCGGGCGATGCGGCGCACCTCACCGCCTCGGTCCTCGAGCTCGTCGCGTTTCTCTACCTCGCGGCGGTCTCCGTCGCGCTGGCTCTGATCGACCTCGACACCCACACGCTGCCCAATCGGATCGTCGGCCCGAGCTACCTGGTCGGCGGCGTGCTGCTGGGCGCAGCATCCGTCATCACCCGCAACTGGTCAGGGCTCGTGACGATGTTTGCGGGCGCCGCCGCGCTGTTCGCGCTGTACTTCATCGTGGCGATGATCTCGCCGCGCGGCATGGGCTTCGGCGACGTGAAGCTCGCCGGCGTGCTCGGCCTCTACCTCGCCCATCTCGGGCTCGCGCAGCTGGTCGTCGGCGCGTTCTCCGCTTTCGTGTTCGGCGGCCTGTTCGCCATCGTGCTCGTCATCGCACGCCGGGCCGGCCGCAAGTCGGGCATCCCGTTCGGGCCGTGGATGCTCGTGGGTGCCTGGTTCGGTGCCTGGTTCGGCGTGCCGCTCGCCGCCGGCTACCTGTCCCTCTTCGGTTTGAACGCCTGAGCGTCAAGGAGAAGATCAATGACCACCCCCGTTCTCGGCATCGACATCGGCAGTGAGAGCGTGCGCGCCGTCGAGCTCGTGCCCGACGGCCACGGCCGCGCGACGCTGCACCGCTATCACGAGGTCAGCCTGCCGGCCGGCGCCGTGGTGCGCGGCGAGGTGCAGGAGCCGCTCACCGTCACGACAGCGATCAAGCAGTTGCGCGCTCGCGGCGGTTTCAAGACGAAGAAGGCGATCGTCGGCGTCAGCAACCAGAAGGTGATCGCGCGCGACTTCTCAGTCCCGCACGCCCCGCTGAGGCAGATCCGCGAGACGCTTCCGTTCCACGCTCAGGACCTGCTGCCCGTGCCCGCCGCGGAAGCGCTGCTCGACTTCTACCCCGTCAGCGAATCGCAGGGCGACGAGGGCCGCATGATCAACGGGCTTCTGCTCGCCGCCGTCAAGGACGCCGTGCTCGGCAATGTGAAGGCCGTTCAGTCGGCCGGCCTCGATCTGCAGAACGTCGACCTCATCCCGTTCGCGCTGGTGCGCGCGCTGCTCGACCGTGCGGCGCTCGGTGGCACGACGGCGATCATCGACCTCGGCGCGAGCTCCACGACTGTCGTCATCGCGCGCGGGGGAGTGCCGCAGTTCGTGCGCATCATCCCGTCCGGCAGCGCGGACCTCACTCAGGCGCTCGCGCAGCGGCTCGAGATCACGACGGATGCCGCGGACGCGGTCAAGCAGAAACTGGGGCTCGCGCGTTCGGTCGCCGACGCCGACGAGCATCGAGCCGTGCAGGTCATCTACGACCAGAGCAACGAGATCCTCGGCAGCCTGCGCAACACCGTCAACTACTTCACCAACGTGCACCCCGACATGCCGGTCGAAGGCATCATCATCACGGGCGGGGCCGCGGCGCTGCCGGGGCTGATGAACGCGCTCGCCGACGTCACGCGCCTGCCGGTCGGGCTCGGCAACCCGTTCGCGAACGTCACGCTCGGCCGCGGCATCGATGAGCAGCACGTCGCAGGCGCCCACGGCGTGGCCGCGGTGGCGGTCGGGCTCGCCCTCGGGAGCGTCGCATGAGCACCACGGAACTGCCCTCGTCCTTCGGCGAGATCCTGTCGCCGGGAACCGCGCCGACTGCCCCGGCCGCCGACGGCGCAACCCCGTCCGTCCCACCGGCGGACGAGCCGACACAGCGCCGTTCTCGCGGCTCGTCCCGCCGCGCCGCTCGCCCCGACCCCCAGGCGGCACCAGCCGTCGACCTTCAGCTCTCGGCCTACCCGGTCGCGCGCTTGCTGCCGCCCGAAGTCATTGCGAACGGCAAGGTCCGCACCACGCGGACTCTCATGATGGTCCTCGTCGCGCTCGTCCTCCTGCTCGCGCTCACCGCGTCATACGGCGCACGCGTCATCGCGCACGGCGCCCAGAACGAACTGACCGGCGTCGAGGGTCAGAACAGCTCGGTGCTCGCGCAGGAGAGCAAGTACGCGCCGGTGCGCGTCCAGCAGAGCAAGGTGCAGCTGGCCAAGGCGGCGCAGCAGGTGGGCGCCGCGAGCGAGATCGACTGGACCGACTACTTCGCGAAGGTCTATGCACTGCTCCCCGCCGGCGTCACGGTCACCGACATCTCGGGTCAGACCGCGAGCCCCACGACCGCCGTCACTCAGGACTCGGCGCCACTCGCGGCCGGCCGCGCCGCCATCGTCACGTTGACGGTCACGGCGCCGAACGCGACAGCGATCGCGAATGCGACGGATGCCTTCCAGAAGCTCCCCGGCTACGCCGATGCCGTCATTGGGGCGATGACGCAGGGTGGGGGCTCGCCTGGCGGCGGGGCTACGACGAGTGGCTCCGCGACCAGCGGATCGGCGCCGGGCGGGTCGGCGGCCGGCGCGCGGTCTGCCACGTCGTCGTCGTGGTCTGCGTCCATCACGATCTCGCTCACGCAGGCCGCATTCTCGGGCCGCTACGGCGCGGCGACCAAGTAAGCAACGAGCACCCAGCCAAGAGGACGAGAAGAAGATGAACGCGAACAGGCTCTGGATGCTCGGCGGTGCCGTCGTCGCAGTGGCGATCGCCGTGCTTGCGTATTTCGTCGGCATCGCGCCGCAGCTGGCGCAGGCCCAGACCGCCGAGCAGCAGAAGGCGCAGGCCCAGACGCAGCTGCAGCAGACCGAGGTCGCTCTCGCGACGCTGAAGAAGCAATACGCCTCGATCGATCAGCTCACAGCCCAGCTCACTGCGCTTCAGCAGTCGGTCCCGGGCACGACGAACGTGACCGACTTCGTGCGCCAGGTGCAGGGCCAGGCATCCGCGACCGGGTCGACCATCACCTCGATCTCGGTGGGCGAGCCCACCGCGTACGCTCCGCAGGCGGCGCCCGGCGCGCCGACCTCGAGCGGATCGCCCGCGGCGACACCCGCCCCGACCGCCACGGCGACGCCGGCGCCCGGGGCGACGACGCCCGCGACGGGCTCGACGCCGCAGCCGAACGCGGCCTCTTCGGCCCCCACGCCCAACGCGACGGCGGTCGCGGTCGCGCCGCCGCTTCAGACGGCGCCGTCGATCACGGCTTCGAACTTCGTGCTGCTGCCGGTGTCGATCGCGGCGAGCGGCAGCGAGGTGAACCTGCTGGCCTTCACGAAGGAGTTGCAGACGCTCGGCCCGCGCCTCTTCCTCGTCGACTCGATCGACGTGAAGCAGGGCACCGCGCCGACCGCCACCATCGCGGGCTTCATCTACGTCCTCATCGGCAACTGACGGCAGCGTGGTTCTCGGCCGCTAGCGTGGGCGCATGCCCCTCTATCTCGCCGACTTCCAGCCGGGTCAGACCTTCGTCACGCCGGGCCACACCGTCACCGAGAGTGAGGTGTACCAGTTCGCGAATCTGACGAACGACAACAATGAAGTGCACACCAACGTCGAGTTCGCGAAGAACACGCGCTACGGGCAGCGAATCGTGCACGGCATGTTCGGGGCGTCGCTGTGCCTCGGGCTGATCGCGCGCGCAGGGGTCTTCGAGGGCAGTGCGGTCGCGCTCCTCGGCATCGACCAGTGGAAGTTCCTCGCGCCGGTGTTCATCGGCGACACCCTCACGTGCACCGTCGAGATCCTCTCGGCGCGCCCGACGAGCTCGGGTGAATACGGGGTGCTCGAGCGCCAGCTGACCCTCACCAAGCAGACCGGCGAGGTCGTGCAGCAGGGCCGCATGGACCTCCTTGTTCTTTCCGAGCCCCTGAAAAACACCTGATCACTAGCCCAGTCAATCCATAGGTCGGGGGAGGCGCGTTGCTACCCTGACCTCCATGAGCGACACGACGCCTCCGGCGCGCGACGACGAACCCACCCGGTCGGCAGGCGAGCAGGGCACGCCGCTTGCGGACGAAACTCCGCTTGCGGATGAGACGGCACGCGAGCTCGGCACCGGCGAGCAGCTCGTGCACACGAGTTCCGATCCCGCCGACCACACCGACACCGCGGCAGCACCGACGCTCCCGCCGGACTACCGGCCGGTCTCCGCCTCAGACCACGTGGCGCCGCAGCCTGCGGTCCCGTCGGCGTCAACCGCCCCGGCTGCCGACACCGCTCCGGTCGCCGGCGCCGCCCCGATCGAGGAACCCGCGACTCAGCTGGTCGACGCGCCCGTCGACCCCACCGCCTCGCAGCAGGCGCCAGCAACCACCGCGTCCGAGCAGTCATCGGCGGAGCCGGCGACCACCGCAGAGCCCGTGCCGGCCGCAGCACCCGCGCCCGTGGCAGAACCCGTGCCGGCCGCAGCGCCCGCGCCTGTGGCAGAACCCGTGCCTGCGGCAGAGCCCGTGCCGACGCCCGCACCCGCGGCGACGACCGCGTACGCCGGAGCGACCTACATCAGCACTCCGACCCCGCCGAAGAAGAAGGGGAACCGTGGCCTCGGCATCCTGATCGCCGTCCTCGGCGTGCTGATCTTCGCGGCGGCCAACCTCGCGGCGACCCTTGGCATCCTGACGCTGCGCTACAGCGTCACGCGCGCGCAGTCGTTCATCGTGAGCTACGTCGAGGGCTGGGAGTTCTGGGTCCCGGTCGCGGTATTCGCCGGGGCGTTCATCGCCCTGGTGGCGATCGTCAACCGCGGCCGCTGGTGGGGCTACATTCTCGGCAGCATGTTCGTGGCGGCGCTCGTCTTCATCGCATACTTCGGCGCGGCGCTGCTGACGAACCGCGTCTGGGAACGCACGCCCGCTCAGGCGCGAACCTTCGCGGGTTCGTACTTCGAGACGAACATCCCGTACCTCTGGGTCGCGGTCGCCGCCACGTTCATCGCGCTCGAGGTCGTGACCTGGCTCGGCGGCTGGATCGCATTCCACGGCCAGCATGCCAAGCGCCGTTACGTCGAGGCGAAGGCGGCGTACGACGCTGAGCACAGCGTCGATCGCTGAGGTACGGTGCCGGGCTTCCGCAAGTACGCGGCAACCGTCGCAGTGTTCGCGGCGGTCCTGTTCGCCGCGCTGATCGTCGCGCTGTTCGGCATGATCTCGCTGCTGGCGGCCGTGCCCGTGATCGGCAACCCGCACGCGGGTGAGCTGGTCGGGCCGGTCGCGGTGGCCGCGGCGACGCTGCTGCTGTTCGGATGCCTGCTCTCCATCGCCCTGCGGGTGCCGGAGGACCGGCAGCGCATCGCGCCGCTCACCGCGCTCGGCGTCGGAGCGGGCGCATACGTGGCGTACGCGTTCTTCGGCGCGATCGCCTACTTTTTCGGCCACGACGCCGTTGGCGCGCTGATCTTCTTCGGCGGCTTGATGACCGGGCCGTTCGCGATCACCCTCGGCATCGTCGGGTTCGTGATCGCCCTGCTCTACATGGTGGTCCTCGCGTCGCGGGTCGCCGACCGCGGCCGCCCGAAGTGGCCGTGGGAGCGCGACGATGAGTGAGCGCCCTCGGTTGATGACGGGTGCGCAACTGCTCTCTGTCGCGATCGCCTTCCTCCTGTCGGTGGTCGTGGCCATCGTTCTCGCGATCGTGGTGCCGCCTGCGGCGAGGCTCGCGACTCCGGATATTCCGGTCAAGGCATATCTCGGAGCGCTCGCCCGCGGCGACGTGCCGGCGGCACTGAAGGCCGGTCACGTTCCCGTGTCCGGGGACAAGCTGCTGACAACGGATGCCTACGCCACGGCATCCGATCGCATCACCTCCTTCAGCATCACCAGCACGCAGGTGTCGGGCAGCACAGCCACGATCGCCGCGCGCATCCACCAGGGCACCGCGAGCTACACCACCCGGTTCACGGCGACGCGCGGCGCGGGTGTGCCGGGCCTCACGCCGTGGAGCCTCGCTCCCCAGCAGCTGCCGCAGCTCGCGGTGGCAGTCGTGGGCCCGACCAGCGCGTCGGTCGACGTGGCGGGCACGAAGCTCGCGACTCGGAACAACACGGTGACGCAGGCGGTGCTGCCGGGCACGTACGCGGTGGAACCGGCCTCGAGCCCGAGCTACGGCGCACCGCCGCAGAAGGTGACGGCCGTGCTCGGGCGGCCGAGCGCGTCGGCGACCATAGCGATGACGCTCACGGCCCAGGGCAAGACGGAGGTGCAGGCCTCGGCGTCGGCATGGCTCGCGACGTGCGTGGCCTCGACCGCGCTCGCCCCCAGCGGGTGCCCGTTCCGTGCGGTCGGAACCGCGGGCGTCAGCTACTCGCAGGGTCGATGGACGATGGCCGCGCAGCCGACGCTCGCGTTCGGGGGCTGGAACTCGACGGCCGACGGCTGGCAGGTCACGAGCACGACGCTCGGTGAGGTGAGCTTCATCGCACGCGCTCGCAGCGGGGCCGCGAGCGGCACGGCCTCGACGGGCCCGCAACTGTTCTCGGTCCTCGGCACGGCCGTGCCGACGAATTCTGGGGCGTCCTTCGTGCCATCGCCGAGCTACTCGTCGTCAGCTGGCTCTCTCGCGTAATTAGCACGAAGTGCACACCATCTACTACCATTGACAGGGTGTGCGCCCAGTCGTGCACGCTCGGCGTGTCCGAGGGCAGTTTCGGCTGCTCGAGTTCGCTCCACCGAGACGGGCTTGCTCACGCAAGCGTCTCCCACGGCATATCCACCATGCAAGTCCGACGTCATTCGATGTCGGAGGTGGGTCCCGATGGAAAACACAACCATCAATCCGCTGTCACCGTGCAGCATTCATTGAGGAGCATTCGTGCCAACTATTCAGCAGTTGGTCCGCAAGGGTCGCAGCCCCAAGGTCGTCAAGACCAAGGCGCCCGCCCTTAAGGCCAACCCCCAGCAGCGTGGTGTCTGCACCCGCGTCTACACGACCACCCCGAAGAAGCCGAACTCGGCTCTGCGGAAGGTCGCCCGTGTCAAGCTCTCGAACGGCACCGAGGTCACGGCCTACATCCCCGGTGAGGGCCACAACCTGCAGGAGCACTCGATGGTGCTCGTCCGCGGCGGTCGTGTGAAGGACCTCCCGGGTGTGCGCTACAAGATCATCCGTGGCGCGCTCGACACGCAGGCCGTCAAGAACCGCAAGCAGGCTCGCAGCCGCTACGGCGCGAAGATGGAGAAGAAGTAATGCCTCGCAAGGGTCCCGCTCCTAAGCGCCCGGTCGTCGCAGACCCGGTTTACGGTTCGCCCGTCGTCTCGCAGCTGGTCAACAAGATCCTGCTCGACGGCAAGAAGGGCCTCGCCGAGCACATCGTGTACGGCGCTCTGTCCAACGTCGAGTCGAAGACCGGCAACGACCCGGTCACGACCCTCAAGAAGGCGCTCGACAATGTCCGCCCGACCCTCGAGGTCAAGTCCCGCCGCGTCGGTGGCTCGACCTACCAGGTCCCGGTCGAGGTCAAGCCGCACCGCGCCAACACCCTCGCCCTCCGCTGGCTCACGAGCTACGCCAAGGCCCGCCGCGAGAAGACGATGACCGAGCGTCTCACCAACGAGATCCTCGACGCGTCGAACGGCCTCGGTGCCGCGGTCAAGCGCCGCGAGGACACGCACAAGATGGCCGAGAGCAACAAGGCTTTTGCGCACTACCGCTGGTAATCAGCGGTAGCGGGGGGCCATTTCTGGCCCCCCGGCAAAAGCCCGCGCTCCGTCTCGGAGCGCGGCGCCGGAAACCAACCACAAGTTTCAGATTCCATCCGGAGGACCCCCGTGGCACAAGACGTGCTCTCGGACCTGCACAAGGTTCGAAACATCGGCATCATGGCGCACATCGATGCCGGTAAGACCACCACCACCGAGCGCATCCTGTTCTACACGGGTGTGAACCACAAGATCGGCGAGACGCACGATGGCGCCTCGACGACCGACTGGATGGAGCAGGAGAAAGAGCGCGGCATCACGATCACGTCTGCCGCCGTGACCTGCTTCTGGGCGCCGACGTACGCCGCGAACGCGGCTGCCAACCGGCACCAGATCAACATCATCGACACCCCCGGTCACGTCGACTTCACGGTCGAGGTCGAGCGCAGCCTGCGCGTCCTCGACGGCGCGGTCGCCGTCTTCGACGGCAAGGAGGGCGTCGAGCCCCAGTCCGAGACCGTGTGGCGTCAGGCCGACAAGTACAACGTGCCCCGCATCTGCTTCGTCAACAAGATGGACAAGCTGGGCGCCGACTTCTACTTCACCGTCGACACCATCGTGAACCGCCTGGGCGCGAAGCCGCTCGTTCTGCAGCTGCCGATCGGCGCCGAGAACGACTTCATCGGCGTCATCGACCTCGTCTCCATGAAGGCCCTCGTGTGGCCGGGTGACGCAAAGGGTGACGTCACCATGGGCGCCAAGTACGAGGTGCAGGAGATTCCGGCCGACCTCGCCGACAAGGCGGCGGAGTACCGCCAGCGGCTCCTCGAGACCGTCGCCGAGACCGACGACGCGCTGCTCGAGAAGTACTTCGGCGGCGAGGAGCTGACCGAGGCCGAGATCAAGGGTGCGATCCGCAAGCTCGTCATCGCGTCGGAGATCTACCCCGTGCTGTGCGGCTCGGCGTTCAAGAACCGCGGCGTTCAGCCGATGCTCGACGCGGTCGTCGACTACCTGCCGTCGCCGCTCGACGTTCCGTCGATCGACGGTCACGACGTGCGTGACTTCGACAAGGTCATCGAGCGTCACGCCGACGCGAACGAGCCGTTCTCGGCTCTCGCGTTCAAGGTCGTCGCGCACCCGTTCTTCGGTCGCCTGACCTACATCCGCGCGTACTCGGGTCACCTCGAGTCGGGCGCCCAGGTCATCAACTCGACCAAAGACAAGAAGGAGCGCATCGGGAAGATCTTCCAGATGCACGCCAACAAGGAGAACCCGGTCGACTCGGTCACCGCCGGCAACATCTACGCGGTCATCGGCCTGAAGGACACCACGACCGGTGACACCCTCGCCGACCCGCAGCACCCGGTCGTCCTCGAGTCGATGACGTTCCCCGACCCGGTGATCGAGGTCGCGATCGAGCCGAAGACCAAGGCCGACCAGGAGAAGCTGGGCACCGCGATCCAGAAGCTCGCCGAAGAGGACCCGACGTTCCGCACCGAGCTCAACCCCGAGACCGGCCAGACCGTCATCAAGGGCATGGGCGAGCTGCACCTCGACATCCTCGTCGACCGCATGCGTCGCGAGTTCAAGGTCGAGGCCAACGTCGGCAAGCCGCAGGTGGCCTACCGCGAGACGATCAAGAAGGCCGTCGAGCGTCACGACTACACGCACAAGAAGCAGACCGGTGGTTCCGGCCAGTTCGCGAAGATCCAGTTCAAGCTGGAGCCGCTCGAGGTCACCGCAGAGACGACCTACGAGTTCGAGAACGCCGTGACCGGTGGCCGCATCCCGCGCGAGTACATTCCCTCGATCGACGCCGGCTTCCAGGAGGCCATGCAGGGCGGCATCCTCGCGGGCTTCCCGATGGTGGGCGTCAAGGCGATCCTGACCGACGGTGGCTACCACGAGGTCGACTCGTCCGAAATGGCGTTCAAGATCGCCGGCTCGATGGGCTTCAAAGAGGCTGCGCGCAAGGCCAACCCGGTCCTGCTCGAGCCGCTGATGGCCGTCGAGGTCCGCACCCCCGAGGAGTACATGGGCGACGTCATCGGCGACCTGAACTCCCGCCGTGGCCAGATCCAGTCGATGGACGACGCCTCCGGTGTGAAGGTGATCCGCGCAATCGTTCCCCTTTCGGAGATGTTCGGCTACATTGGCGACCTGCGCTCGAAGACCGCCGGCCGCGCGGTGTACTCGATGCAGTTCGAGACCTACGGCGAGGTCCCGCGGAACGTCGCGGACGAGATCGTCCAGAAGGCCAAGGGCGAATAAGCGCGCCCGTGCCGGGTGCGCAAAACGCCCGGTAGTTATCCCGTAACATAGAAAAGATCCCCGTAGAATGTCCGGTCGGCAGGCGTCGGCCGCAGTTTCTACCTGAGAGTCCTGAGGAGGACCCACAGTGGCTAAGGCCAAGTTCGAGCGGACCAAGCCGCACGTCAACATCGGTACGATCGGTCACGTCGACCACGGCAAGACCACTCTGACCGCCGCGATCTCGAAGGTTCTGTCGGACAAGTATCCGTCGGCCGTCAACGTGAAGCGCGACTTCGCGTCGATCGACTCGGCGCCGGAAGAGCGCCAGCGCGGCATCACGATCAACATCTCGCACGTCGAGTACGAGACCCCGAAGCGTCACTACGCTCACGTTGACGCCCCGGGTCACGCCGACTACATCAAGAACATGATCACCGGTGCTGCTCAGATGGACGGCGCGATCCTGGTCGTGGCCGCCACCGACGGCCCGATGGCTCAGACCCGCGAGCACGTTCTGCTCGCCAAGCAGGTCGGTGTCCCGTACCTGCTCGTCGCGCTGAACAAGGCGGACATGGTCGACGACGAGGAGATCCTCGAGCTCGTCGAGCTCGAGGTTCGCGAGCTGCTCTCCTCGCAGGGCTTCCCGGGCGACGACGCCCCCGTCGTGCGCGTCTCCGGCCTCAAGGCTCTCGAGGGTGACGAGAAGTGGACCCAGTCCGTTCTCGACCTGATGGACGCCGTCGACGAGTCGATCCCCGACCCGGTGCGCGACCGTGACAAGCCGTTCCTCATGCCCATCGAGGACGTGTTCACGATCACCGGTCGTGGCACCGTTGTGACCGGCCGTGCCGAGCGTGGCACGCTGGCCATCAACTCCGAGGTCGAGATCGTCGGCATCCGCCCGACGCAGAAGACCACGGTCACCGGTATCGAGATGTTCCACAAGCAGCTCGACGAGGCCTGGGCCGGCGAGAACTGTGGTCTGCTCCTCCGCGGCACCAAGCGCGAAGACGTCGAGCGCGGCCAGGTCGTCGTGAAGCCGGGTTCGGTCACGCCGCACACCGAGTTCGAGGGCACCGCGTACATCCTGTCGAAGGACGAGGGTGGCCGTCACAACCCGTTCTACGCGAACTACCGTCCGCAGTTCTACTTCCGCACCACCGACGTGACCGGCGTCATCACCCTCCCCGAGGGCACTGAGATGGTCATGCCCGGTGACACCACCGACCTCCACGTCGAGCTGATCCAGCCGATCGCTATGGAAGAGGGCCTCGGCTTCGCCATCCGTGAGGGTGGCCGCACCGTCGGCGCTGGTACCGTCACCAAGATCGTCAAGTAAGCAGGTCTTACTTCGGTCCCCGCGAAAGGGCCGGGCCTTCGGGCTCGGCCCTTTCGCCATGCCAGGGCGCGCTCGCGCTCGCGCGTGGGGGAGAGAATGTGCGCTCGGGGAGACTCACGCGCGGCTTACGTCTCCCCGAGCGTGTGTTCTCTCCCCGAGCGTGAGCGGATGTCTGGCGGCACGAGGTCCACGGCCGGGACGGCCGCGGGGCGTGTCGCCGCAGAGGCAAGAAATTGCCTCTGCTCTTAGGCGACACGCCCGGGTTGCAGCATCCGCTTTCATCTGGCAAACTTGTAGGGTTCAACATTTCGGCTACGCGGCACTTCGCTCGGGTCGAATCACTGCCAGGCAGTGCATAGCCGCCGACTCGTTCGGTTCAGGTTAGGCCGCAGGCGGCAGAACACCTCGCCACAACCCGACAACGGAAGTCCCGGGGCACTCGCGTGCCTGGGGTGCCTTTCGCGTCGGGCCACGCGTTGAAAACCGAACAGTGGTGCCACACCACGAGCTTCGAGCGGCAGTCCGTTCGGAGCACGTCGCGTCCAATGCGAGCCGGAAGCTCGTACGACGCCTTACACGAGAGCGAGTCAGTGATGGCGGGACAGAAGATCCGCATTCGACTGAAGTCGTATGACCACGAGGTCATCGACACCTCGGCACGAAAGATCGTCGACACGGTCACCCGCGCGGGTGCCAGCGTTGTCGGCCCGGTGCCGCTTCCGACCGAGAAGAACGTGGTCGTCGTGATCCGTTCGCCCCACAAGTACAAGGACAGCCGCGAGCACTTCGAGAAGCGCACGCACAAGCGCCTCATCGACATCATCGACCCGACGCCCAAGGCCGTCGACTCGCTCATGCGTCTCGACCTGCCGGCCGACGTCAACATCGAGATCAAGCTGTAAGGGGGCCCGGCACCATGTCTTCCACCAAGACCAAGAACGTCAAGGGCCTGCTGGGCAAGAAGCTTGGGATGACCCAGGTCTGGGACGAGAACAACAAGCTCATCCCCGTGACCGTCGTTGAGATCACTCCGAACGTGGTCACCCAGGTCCGTACCCCCGAGGTCGACGGCTACGAGGCGGTTCAGATCGCCTACGGCCAGATCGACCCGCGCAAGGTCAACAAGCCGACCGCCGGCCACTTCGAGAAGGCCGGCGTCACCCCGCGTCGCCACCTCACCGAGGTGCGCACCGCTGACGCGTCCGAGTACAGCGCCGGCCAGGAGCTCACCGTCGGTGAGACCTTCGAGGCGGGGCAGCTCGTCGACGTCGTCGGCACGAGCAAGGGCAAGGGCACCGCTGGTGTCATGAAGCGCCACAACTTCAAGGGCGTCTCGTCGTCGCACGGTTCGCACCGCAACCACCGCAAGCCCGGCTCGATCGGCGCCTCGTCGACCCCCAGCCGTGTCTTCAAGGGCATGCGCATGGCCGGCCGTATGGGTGGCGAGCGCGTGACCGTGCTGAACCTGACGGTGCACTCCGTCGACGCTGAGAAGGGCCTGCTGCTCGTCAAGGGCGCCGTCCCCGGTGCTCGCGGCCGCATCGTCTTCGTCCGCAACGCTGTGAAGGGAGCCTAAGACCATGGCTGCTCTCGACGTCATCGACGCGAAGGGAAAGAAGGCCGGCTCGGTTGAGCTGCCTTCCGAGGTCTTCGACGTTCAGACCAACGTCCCGCTGATCCACCAGGTCGTCGTCGCCCAGCTCGCCGCCGCGCGCCAGGGCACGCACAAGACCAAGAACCGCGGAGAGGTTTCCGGCGCAGGCCGCAAGCCGTTCAAGCAGAAGGGCACCGGCCGCAGCCGTCAGGGTTCGGTCCGTGCGCCTGAGCACACCGGTGGTGGTGTCGTGCACGGTCCCGTGCCGCGCAAGTACGACCAGCGCACCCCGAAGAAGATGATCGCCGCCGCTCTGCTCGGTGCGATCTCCGACCGCGCCCGTGCGGGCCGACTGCACCTCGTCCAGGCCATCGCGGTCGACACCCCGTCGACCAAGACCGCCAAGACGCTGCTCGCTGGCCTCGGCGCTGTCAAGAACGTGCTCGTCGTGCTCGACGGTTCCGACGAGGCCGGCTGGCTCTCGGTGCGCAACCTGCAGAACGTGCACGTGCTCGCGGCTGACCAGCTGAACGCCTACGACGTTCTCGTCAGCGACGACATCGTGTTCACGCAGGCCGCGTACGACGCTTTCGTCGCCGCCAAGACCAAGAAGGCAACCGCCGAACTCGCCGCGAAGAAGAATGAGGAGGTGACCGCGTAATGGCCACCAACAAAGATCCGCGCGACGTCATCATCGCTCCGGTCGTCAGTGAGAAGAGCTACGGCCTGATCGACGAGGGCAAGTACACCTTCGTCGTCGACACGCACTCCAACAAGGCCGAGATCAAGCTCGCGATCGAGTCGATCTTTAAGGTCGAGGTCGCGTCGGTGAACACCCTGAACCGTCAGGGCAAGACTCGCCGCACCCGTTTCGGCACCGGCAAGCGCAAGGACACCAAGCGCGCCATCGTCACGCTCAAGTCCGGTTCCATCGACATCTTCACGGCTGTCGGCTAGGAGCAGAGGAAGAACTATGGCTATCCGTAACTACAAGCCCACGACCCCCGGTCGTCGCGGTTCATCCGTTGCCGACTTCGCTGAGATCACCCGATCGACGCCCGAGAAGTCGCTGCTCCGCCCGCTGGCGAAGACCGGCGGTCGCAACAACCAGGGCCGCATCACCACCCGTCACATCGGCGGTGGCCACAAGCGCCAGTACCGCGTCATCGACTTCCGTCGTAACGACAAGGACGGCGTGAACGCCAAGGTCGCTCACATCGAGTACGACCCGAACCGCACTGCGCGCATCGCGCTGCTGCACTTCGTCGACGGCACCAAGCGCTACATCCTGGCTCCGACCGGCCTCAAGCAGGGCGACGTCATCGAGTCGGGCGCGAGCGCCGACATCAAGCCGGGCAACAACCTCCCGCTGCGCAACATCCCCACGGGTACCGTCGTGCACGCGATCGAGCTGAAGCCGGGCGGCGGCGCCAAGCTGGCCCGCTCCGCCGGCTCGTCGGTTCGTCTCGTTGCGAAGGACGGCCCCTACGCCCAGCTGCGCCTGCCCTCGGGCGAGGTCCGCAACGTCGACGCCCGCTGCCGCGCCACCATCGGTGAGGTCGGCAACGCCGAGCAGTCGAACATCAACTGGGGCAAGGCCGGCCGTCTGCGCTGGAAGGGCGTGCGCCCGACCGTCCGCGGTGTTGCGATGAACCCGATCGACCACCCGCACGGTGGCGGTGAGGGCAAGACCTCCGGTGGTCGTCACCCGGTCAGCCCCTGGGGTCAGCCTGAGGGTCGTACCCGGCACGCGAACAAGGAAAGCGACAAGCTCATCGTTCGTCGCCGTTCCACCGGCAAGAAGCGGAAGTAGGAGAAAGAGAAGATGCCCCGCAGTCTCAAGAAGGGCCCCTTCGTCGACGAGCACCTGCTTCAGAAGGTGGCACGTCAGAACGAGGCCAATTCGAAGAACGTGATCAAGACCTGGTCGCGCCGTTCGATGATCGTCCCGGCCATGCTCGGCCACACCATCGCGGTGCACGACGGTCGCAAGCACATCCCGGTGTTCGTCACCGAGAGCATGGTCGGTCACAAGCTCGGCGAGTTCGCCCCGACGCGCACCTTCCGTGGACACGAGAAGGACGACAAGAAGGGTCGTCGCCGCTAACCCGGCGACGTTAGGAGGAGAAGAAATGGTGGAGTCGATCGCACGCGTGCGACACATCCGCATCACGCCTCAGAAGGCTCGTCGCGTCGTGAACCTCATCCGCGGCAAGCAGGCGCAGGAGGCACTCGCCATCCTGAAGTTCGCGCCCCAGACCGCGAGCGAGCCGATCTACAAGCTGGTCGCCTCGGCCATCGCCAACGCTCGCGTGAAGGCGGATGCCACGAACCAGTACCTGGACGAGCAGGACCTCTACATCTCGCGCGCATTCGTCGACGAGGGCACCACCCTCAAGCGTTTCCAGCCGCGTGCTCAGGGTCGTGCCTTCCGCATCAACAAGCGCACCAGCCACATCACTGTGGTCCTGGCCACTCCGGACGAAGGGACGAAGTAATGGGTCAGAAAGTCAACCCCTACGGCTTCCGTCTGGGTATCACCACGGACCACGTGTCGCGATGGTTCTCGGACTCGACGAAGCCGGGTCAGCGTTACGCCGACTATGTCGGCGAGGACATCAAGATCCGCCAGCTGCTGACGAAGACGCTTGACCGCGCCGGCGTCTCCCGCATCGAGATCGAGCGCACCCGTGACCGTGTCCGCGTGGACATCCACACCGCCCGCCCGGGCATCGTCATCGGTCGCCGCGGCGCCGAGGCCGAGCGCATCCGCTCCGACCTCGAGAAGCTCACCGGCAAGCAGATCCAGCTGAACATCCTCGAGGTGAAGAACCCCGAGGCCGACGCTCAGCTCGTCGCGCAGGGCATCGCCGAGCAGCTCTCCGCTCGCGTGGCGTTCCGCCGCGCGATGCGCAAGGGCCTGCAGGGCGCGCAGCGCGCCGGCGCCAAGGGCGTCCGCATTCAGGTCTCCGGCCGCCTCGGCGGCGCCGAGATGAGCCGTTCCGAGTTCTACCGCGAGGGCCGTGTGCCGCTGCACACCCTTCGCGCGAACATCGACTACGGCTTCTATGAGGCGAAGACCACCTTCGGCCGTATCGGCGTGAAGGTCTGGATCTACAAGGGCGACATCACCAACAAGGAACTCGCTCGCGAGCAGGCCTCCCGGCCGAGCCGCGACCGTAACGACCGAGGCGACCGCCCCCGCCGCGCTCCGCGCGCTCAGGCTGAGGCCCCGGTCGCGGAAGGAGCCACGGCATAATGCTGATCCCCCGTAAGGTTGCACACCGCAAGCAGCACCACCCCGGCCGTTCCGGCCAGGCGACCGGCGGAACGAAGGTCAGCTTCGGCGAGTTCGGCATCCAGGCCCTGTCCCCGGCTTATGTGACCAACCGTCAGATCGAGTCCGCTCGTATCGCGATGACCCGTCACATCAAGCGTGGTGGCAAGGTGTGGATCAACATCTACCCCGACCGCCCGCTCACCAAGAAGCCCGCCGAGACCCGCATGGGTTCCGGTAAGGGCTCGCCCGAGTGGTGGGTCGCGAACGTCAAGCCGGGTCGCGTCCTCTTCGAGGTCGCCGGCGTCAACGAGGAACTCGCTCGTGAGGCCCTGACCCGTGCCATCCACAAGCTGCCCCTCAAGGCACGCATCATCAAGCGCGAGGAGGGAGACGCGTAATGGCGATCGGTTCCAAGGAGCTCGCCCCCACTGAGCTCGACACATTCGACGACGCTCGTCTCACCGACGAGCTCAAGAAGGCCAAGGAAGAGCTGTTCAACCTGCGCTTCCAGTCGGCCACCGGCCAGCTCGAGAGCCACGGCCGCCTGCGCGCCGTGAAGCGCGACATCGCTCGTATCTACACGGTCATCCGTGAGCGCGAGCTCGGCATTCGCGCCACCCCGGCTCCGGTCGAGGCGGCTCCGGCCAAGAAGGCCGCGAAGAAGAGCAAGGCCTCCGCGGAGGCCACCGCACCCGAGGCCGATGCTGCTGAGGCATCCGCCGACGAGACTGAGGAGGCCTGAGACTCATGGCTGACAAGAAGGCTGAGGCCGAGGTCGCCGAGAAGGCTGCCGAGACTCGCAACTATCGCAAGACCGTCCGCGGTTACGTCGTCAGCGACAAGATGGAGAAGACCATCGTCGTCGAGGTCGAAGACCGCAAGAAGCACCCGCTGTACGGCAAGGTCCTGCGCACGACTAAAAAGGTCAAGGCGCACGACGAGCAGAACTCTGCCGGTGTGGGCGACCTCGTCATCATCAACGAGACCCGACCGCTGAGCGCTTCGAAGCGCTGGCGCCTGGTCGAGATCCTGGAGAGGGCGAAGTAATGATCCAGACTGAATCGCGCCTCAAGGTCGCCGACAACACCGGCGCCAAGGAGCTCCTCACGATTCGCGTTCTCGGTGGTTCCAACCGCCGCTACGCGGGTCTCGGTGACGTCATCGTCGCCACCGTCAAGGACGCCATCCCCGGCGGCAACGTCAAGAAGGGCGACGTCGTCAAGGCGGTCATCGTCCGCACCGTCAAGGAGACCCGTCGTTCGGACGGCTCCTACATCAAGTTCGATGAGAACGCCGCGGTTGTGCTCAACAACAACGGCGAGCCGCGCGGCACCCGTATCTTCGGGCCGGTCGGCCGTGAGCTTCGCGACAAGAAGTTCATGAAGATCGTCTCGCTCGCCCCGGAGGTGATTTAGTCCCCATGGCCAAGATCAAGAAGGGCGATCTCGTCCAGGTCATCGCCGGCGCCTCGCAGGCGCGTGGCGGCGACCGCGGCAAGCAGGGCAAGGTCCTGCGTGTCATCACGGAAGAGAACCGCGTCGTCGTCGAGGGCATCAACTTCGTCACCAAGCACGTGAAGGTCGGCCAGACCCAGCGCGGCTCGAAGACCGGTGGCATCGAGACCGTCGAGGCCCCGATCCACATCTCCAACGTCGCACTCGTCGACCCCGACTCGAAGAAGCCGAC
Organism: Gryllotalpicola reticulitermitis; assembly: GCF_042651345.1. Classification (NCBI taxonomy): domain Bacteria; kingdom Bacillati; phylum Actinomycetota; class Actinomycetes; order Micrococcales; family Microbacteriaceae; genus Gryllotalpicola; species Gryllotalpicola reticulitermitis. The sequence continues at coordinate 603,608 of NZ_JBHSCN010000002.1, read as the reverse complement.
CCGCGTCGGCCACCGCATCGAGTCGGTCACCAAGGACGGCGTCACGAAGAACGTCCGCGTGCGCTACGCCAAGAAGTCAGGTAAGGACCTGTAATGACTGACACCGCTGCTGCGCAGGCTGGCAAGATCCAGCCGCGCCTCAAGCAGAAGTACAAGAACGAGATCGCGGCTGCCCTCACGGAGCAGTTCGGTTTCACCAACCCGCATCAGGTTCCCGGCCTCGTCAAGGTCGTCGTGAACACCGGTGTCGGCGAGGCGGCCCGTGACAGCAAGATCATCGATGGCGCGGTCAACGACCTGACGCTGATCACCGGTCAGAAGCCGCAGGTCACCAAGTCGCGCAAGTCCATCGCCCAGTTCAAGCTGCGCGAGGGGCAGGCCATCGGCGCGCACGTCACCCTCCGCGGCGACCGCGCGTGGGAGTTCCTCGACCGCCTGCTGTCGCTCGCGCTCCCGCGCATCCGCGACTTCCGCGGTCTTTCGGATCGCCAGTTTGACGGTCACGGCAACTACACCTTCGGTGTGCAGGAGCAGTCGATCTTCCACGAGATCAACCAGGACCGCATCGACCGCGTCCGTGGTTTCGACATCACCGTGGTCACCACGGCGAAGACGGACGACGAGGGTCGCGCCCTGCTGCGCGCTCTCGGCTTCCCGTTCAAGTCGACCGACCAGGCCGCTTAAGCCCTCCTGAGCGTCATGCTCAGGAACGCCCGCTAAGATGACGGGGTTTGTGCCAAGCACAGGCCCCGTCATCCGCGGGTTCGCCCTTTTCATACAGGGCCCCGGGCGAGGCATCCGTCTCGCCCTCTCCACCACAGGTCGCCGCTCGTGTAACGGCCGGCGAAACCTGGTGAGCGTTAGGAATCACTAGTCATGACCATGACTGACCCGGTCGCAGACATGCTCACGCGTCTGCGCAACGCGAACAACGCGTACCACGACACCGTGTCGATGCCGCACTCGAAGCTCAAGGCCCACATCGCCGACATCCTCAAGTCCGAGGGTTACATCGCCAGCTGGACCGTTGCCGACGCCCGCGTCGGCAAGACGCTGACGCTGGACCTCAAGTTCGGCCCGAACCGCGAGCGCTCCATCGCCGGCATCAAGCGCGTCTCGAAGCCCGGCCTTCGCGTCTACGCGAAGTCGACCGAGATCCCCACCGTCCTCGGTGGTCTCGGCGTCGCCATCCTGTCCACCTCCTCCGGTCTTCTCACCGACCGTCAGGCTGAGAAGAAGGGCGTCGGCGGGGAAGTCCTCGCCTACGTGTGGTAATCGAAGATGTCGCGAATTGGAAGACTGCCCATCGACATCCCCACCGGGGTCGATGTGAAGATCGACGGCGCTGCCGTCACCGTCAAGGGCCCGAAGGGTGAGCTCTCGCTGAGTGTCGCGAGCCCCATCGAGGTCAAGATCGAAGAGAACCAGGTTCTCGTCACCCGCCCGGACGACGAGCGCGAGTCGCGTTCGCTCCACGGCCTGACCCGCACCCTGATCAGCAACAACATCATCGGCGTGACGCAGGGCTACTCGAAGGCGCTCGAAATCGTCGGTACCGGTTACCGCGTGGCCCAGAAGGGTTCGTCGATCGAGTTCGCACTCGGCTTCTCGCACCCCGTCACGGTCGAAGCGCCCTCGGGCATCACCTTCGCCGTCGAGGGCAACAACCGCGTCATCGTGACCGGCATCGACAAGCAGCTCGTCGGTGAGATCGCCGCGAACGTCCGCAAGATCAAGAAGCCCGAGCCGTATAAGGGCAAGGGCATCCGCTACGCCGGCGAGGTCGTGCGTCGCAAGGCCGGAAAGGCTGGTAAGTAATCATGGCTAACAACAGCAAGACTGCTGCTCGTGGCCGTCGCCACGCCCGTCTCCGCAAGAAGATCGTCGGCACGTCGGCGCGTCCCCGTCTCGTCGTCACCCGTTCGGCCCGTCACGTCTTCGTGCAGGTCGTCGATGACGCGGTCGGTCACACGCTCGCGTCCGCGTCGACCCTCGAGGCCGAGCTGCGCACGTTCGACGGTGACAAGACCGCCAAGGCTCGCCGTGTGGGCGAGCTCGTGGCCGAGCGCGCCAAGGCCGCCGGTATCGAAGCCGCGGTGTTCGACCGCGGCGGCAACAAGTACGCGGGCCGCGTCGCGGCTATCGCTGACGGCGCACGTGAAGGTGGTCTGGACCTGTGAGCGACGAGGCAGTAAACAACAACGAGCTCAAGAAGGAGCCGCAGGACGTGACTGACGTCGCAGCGACTGTAGAGAAGCCGGTCGAGACCGCTGCCGGCAGCGACACGCTCACGCGAGACACCCGCGAGAGCCGTCGCGGGGGCCGCGGCGACCGCGGTGGTCGCAACGAGCGCGGTTCGCGCAACGATGACCGCAGCCAGTTCCTGGAGCGCGTCGTCACCATCAACCGCGTCTCCAAGGTCGTGAAGGGTGGTCGTCGCTTCAGCTTCACCGCCCTGGTTGTCGTCGGTGACGGCAACGGTCTGGTCGGCGTCGGCTACGGCAAGGCTCGTGAGGTGCCGCTGGCGATCTCGAAGGGCGTCGAGGAAGCGAAGAAGAACTTCTTCCGCGTCCCGCGCGTCGGTTCGACGGTTCCGCACCCCGTTCAGGGTGAGGCTGCGGCCGGTGTGGTGCTGCTGCGCCCCGCCGCCCCGGGTACCGGTGTCATCGCCGGTGGTCCCGCCCGCGCCGTGCTCGAGTGCGCCGGCATCCACGACGTTCTGAGCAAGTCGCTCGGCTCGTCGAACACCATCAACATCGTGCACGCGACCGTCGAGGCTCTGAAGTCCCTCGAGGAGCCGCGCGCCGTTGCCGCCCGTCGTGGTCTCGACTACGACGAGGTCGCTCCGGCCCGCATCCTGCGTGCCGAGGCTCAGGCGGCCGAGGCTGCCGCTGCAGCGAAGGCAGGTGCCTAATGGCTCGACTCAAGGTCACTCAGACCAAGGGCAAGGTTAGTGAGAAGCAGAACCAGCGCGACACGCTGCGCAGCCTTGGGCTCAAGCGCATCGGCGATGTCGTCGTCCGTGAGGACAACGCGCAGAACCGCGGTTATGTGCGTACCGTCGCTCACCTGGTGAAGGTTGAGGAGATCGACTAATGGCTGACGAGAACAAGGCGGAAGACACCGCCACGAAGCCTGCAGCCAAGAAGGCCTCGGCCAAGGCTGCGAAGACGGATGCCCCCGCAGAGCGCGTGAGCGTTCTGAAGGTGCACCACCTGCGCCCCGCCGCCGGTGCCAAGAAAGACCGCACCCGCGTCGGCCGTGGTGAGGGCTCGAAGGGTAAGACGGCTGGTCGCGGTACCAAGGGTACGAAGGCGCGCTACCAGGTGCGTCCCGGTTTCGAGGGTGGCCAGCTCAACTCGGTCATGCGTGCCCCGAAGCTGCGCGGTTTCAAGAACCCGTTCCGGGTCGAGTACCAGGTCGTGAACCTCGAGAAGCTGGCTGAGCTCTACCCGCAGGGCGGCGACGTGACCGTCGCGGACCTCGTGGCCAAGGGCGCCGTTCGCAAGAACGAGAAGGTCAAGGTGCTCGGCACCGGCGACATCGAAGTGAAGCTGAACGTGACCGTCGACAAGGTCTCCGGCTCTGCCGAGCAGAAGATCGTCGCGGCCGGCGGCTCGATCAACTGAGAATGCCCGGTCAGACCAGCATCGGGTCTGACGTAAAGTAGAGGGTCGGTGGCGAAGGCCGCCGGCCCTCTCTCTTTGTCACGGAAGCAGGACCCCCACTTGTTCAGCGCAATCGTGCGGATTCTCCGCACGCCCGACCTTCGTAAGAAGATCCTGTTCACCCTAGGGATCATCGCGATCTTCCGCCTCGGGTCCTTCATCCCGTCGCCGTACGTCAACTTCAGCAACGTCCAGGCGTGTCTGAACGCGAACCAGGGCAGCACCGGCCTCTACGAGCTGGTCAACCTGTTCTCGGGCGGCGCGCTGCTCAAACTGTCGATCTTCGCGCTCGGCATCATGCCGTACATCACGTCGTCGATCATCGTGCAGCTGCTGCGTGTCGTGATCCCGCACTTCGAGACGCTGTACAAAGAGGGCCAGGCCGGCCAGGCGCGCCTCACGCAGTACACGCGCTACCTCACGATCGCGCTGGGCGTGCTGCAGTCCACGACGCTGATCACGGTCGCGCGCAGCGGTGCCCTGTTCGGTTCGACGAGCGCAACGGAGTGCTCGAACATCCTCACCGACACCAGCTGGTACGCCATCCTGCTCATGGTCATCACGATGACCGCGGGCACGGGCCTGATCATGTGGCTCGGCGAGCTCGTGACCGAGCGCGGCATCGGCAATGGCATGTCGCTGCTCATCTTCACGTCGATCGCGGCGCAGTTCCCGGCGTCGTTCTGGTCGATCGAGCAGAGCAACGGCACCGGCACCTTCCTGCTGGTGATCCTGATCAGCATCATCGTCGTCGGCGCGGTCGTGTTCGTCGAGCAGTCGCAGCGGCGCATCCCCGTGCAATACGCGAAGCGGATGATCGGGCGACGCACCTACGGCGGCAGCAACACGTACATTCCGATCAAGGTCAACATGGCGGGTGTCGTGCCCGTGATCTTCGCGTCGTCGCTGCTGTACCTGCCCGCGCTCGTCGCGCAGTTCAACCAGCCGGCCGCCGGCAAGCAGCCCGCGGCGTGGGTCACCTGGGTCACGAACAATCTGACCAATGGCGGTCACCCGCTGTACATGGTGCTCTATGCGCTGCTCATCGTCGGGTTCACGTACTTCTACGTCGCGATCACCTTCAACCCTGAAGAGGTCGCCGACAACATGAAGAAGTACGGCGGCTTCATCCCCGGCATCCGCGCCGGCCGTCCGACGGCCGAGTACCTCGATTACGTCCTCACCCGAATCACGCTGCCCGGCTCGATCTATCTGGCCGTGGTGGCACTCATCCCGTTGATCGCGTTCGCTGCGCTCGGCGCCAGCAACAACTTCACCTTCGGCGGCACCTCGATCCTCATCATCGTGGGCGTCGGCCTTGAGACGGTGAAGCAGATCGACTCGCAACTGCAACAGCGCCACTACGAAGGGTTGCTTCGATGACGGAAGCCGTCACTGTGAACACGCGAGGCGGCGCCCGCCTCCTGATCGTCGGTCCTCCCGGGGCCGGAAAGGGAACTCAGGCGGCGTTCATCTCGGAATCGTTCGCGATTCCAGCCGTGTCGACTGGCGACATCTTCCGCGACAACATCAAGAACGAGACGCCGCTCGGCCTCAAGGTGAAAGAGATCACCTCGAGCGGCGGGTACGTCCCCGACGAGCTGACGAACGAGATCGTGGCCGACCGGCTCAGCCAGGCTGATGCTGCGAGCGGATTCCTCCTCGACGGGTTCCCGCGCACCACTGGTCAGGTCGGCTTCCTCGACGATTGGCTGTCCTCGAACGACACTCAGCTCGACGCGGTCATCCAGCTCGTCGCCGACACCGACCACGTGGTCGAGCGGCTGCTCAAGCGCGCCGCCGAGCAGGGCCGCGCCGACGACACCGAAGAGGTCATCCGGCAGCGCCTCGCCATCTACGAGGAGCAGACCGCGCCGCTGATCGACGTGTACAGCGAGCGCGATCTCGTCGTCACGGTCGACGGCCTCGGCACGGTCGACGAGGTCGCCCAACGCATTCTCGCGGGACTGTCGGCCCGCGGCATCCGCCCCGCCGCTGCTGCCTGAGCAACGCATGCGCGCGATCCACAGGTCGATCTACAAGTCCCCGGCGCAGCTTCGGCTGATGATCGAGCCGGGGCTCGCCACCGCGGCGAGCCTCGATGCGGTCGACGCGATCATCCGCCCCGGCGTGACGACCCTCGAGCTCGACGCGGCTGCTGAGGCCGCGATCGAGGCGCGCGGCCACAAGTCGAACTTCAAACTCGAGCACGGCTACTTCCACACGATCTGCGCCTCGGTCGAAGACGAGGTGGTGCACGGCATCCCGGGCTCGCGCCTCGTCAAGGCGGGCGAGCTGGTATCGATCGATTCCGGCGCGATCTCGCCGCAGGGCTGGAACGGCGACGCAGCGCGCAGCTTCGTCGTCGACGACCCGAGCCGATCCGGTGAGGTCGCGGCGCGGCGCGAGCTCAACCGCGTCACCGAGCAGTCGCTGTGGCACGGCATCGCCCAGCTGTACTCCGCGAAGCATCTCAACGAGGTGGGGGCGGCGATCGAGTCCTACATCGAGTCGCAGGGCGACTACGGCATTCTCACCGACTACATCGGCCACGGCATCGGTCGTGCCATGCACGAGGACCCGCCGGTGTTCAACTACGCGGTGCGCCAGCGCGGCCCCGAGGTGCGCCCGGGTCTCGTCGTCGCGATCGAGCCGATGGTCACGCTCGGCAGTGCAGACACCTATGTCCGTGACGACGGCTGGACGGTCGTGACCGAAGACGGCTCGGCGGCCGCCCACTGGGAACACAGTGTCGCGGTCCACAAAGACGGCATCTGGGTACTGACCGCTGAGGACGGCGGGGCTGCCGGCCTCGCGCAGTTCGGAATCACCCCGACCCCCATCGCGTAACTCACGCGCAGAACAACAGAAGGCGAGCACGAGCGGATGCCTCAGCAGCAGCCGGCTTCGGCAGGGCTCGTCAGCACACGGACGGAGCGGTATGTCTGACCCCATCGTTTTCGTACTCGACGTCGCACCCGCGGACGCGGCGGAGCCGGCGGCGGGCTGGGCTTCGACCGTGCATCGCGTGGAACGCGGCACGCCGATCCTCGAGGGCACCGATCTCGGGGCGACGCGAGGCGACGGGGTGTTCGAGACCCTCGGCGTGCTGAGCGGTCTCCCGCAGGCGATCAGTGGGCACTTCTGGCGCCTGGCGCGCTCGGCCGAGCTACTCGAACTGCCGGCACCGAACCTCGAGCAGTGGCTCGTGGCGATGCGCATGGCCGCGGCGGCGCTGCCGAGCGATCGGCAGGGCGGTGTGAAGCTCGCGCTGTCGCGCGGGATCGAGGGCTCCGGGCAGCCGAGCGGCTGGCTCGTCGCGACGGAGGCCGAGGGCGACTTCCCCGAGCGCACGAGTGGAATCCGCGTTGCGACGCTCGACCGCGGGTACAGCAGTGATCTCTCCGAGCGCGCGCCGTGGCTGCTTCCCGGAGCCAAGACGCTGTCGTACGCCGTCAACATGGCGGCGCTGCGGGAGGCGCGACGACGGGGTGCGCAGAATGCGATCTTCGTGTCGTCCGACGGGTACGTGATGGAGGCGCCGCAATCGACGGTGCTGCTGCGTCGGGGCAACACGCTCATCACCCCGAAGATCGACATCGGCATCCTGCCGGGAACGACGCAGATGAGTGCGTTCGCGGTCGCCGAGGAATGGGGCCTGGAGACCGTCGACCGGCTGGTTCCCGTAAGTGAGCTGCACGATTCTGACGGTGTGTGGATTCTGTCGAGCGTCGCGCTCGCGACGCCGATCACCGCCGTCGACGAGTTGCCGATCGCCGTCGATCATGAGTTCAGCGGCAGGCTCAACGCGGCACTCATCTCGCGCAGGGAGTAGTGCCCGGCCTGCAGGCGCCGTCCGCAGGCGAGACACGCCGAGTGAATGAGCGAGCTTAGACCTCAACTCGCGTTATTGGAATACTTCCGGTACGATTGATCTTTGGTGTCTTGCACCCGTTTTGCGGTGCGCGTCGTGCAACGTTTAAGGCATCCTCATCCCCCGCACGAACAGCGAACTCTTACTTTTTAGCGACAGTGAGGCTATGGCCAAAAAAGACGGCGTCATCGAGATCGAAGGATCTGTGGTCGAGGCTCTGCCCAACGCGATGTTCCGCGTCGAGCTGACCAACGGTCACAAGGTTCTTGCCCACATCAGCGGCAAGATGCGACAGCACTACATCCGTATCCTCCCCGAGGACCGCGTGATCGTCGAGCTCAGCCCCTACGATCTGACCCGCGGCCGCATCGTCTACCGCTACAAGTAGGAATTCGCTGCACAAGTAACGGCCCTTCCCGCCAGGAAGGCGCACGATGACAGCGAAGGAATACATCACATGAAGGTCAAGCCCTCAGTCAAGCGCATGTGCGAGCACTGCAAGATCATCCGCCGCAATGGCCGGGTCATGGTCATCTGCTCGTCGAACCCGCGTCACAAGCAGCGCCAGGGTTAATCCCTTTCAAGCTTCATAACTGAATACAGCTAGGCAGCGCCGGAACCGATTCGTCGGGGACACCTCGGGTTGGAGGCCCGGGCACAGACGCTGCTCCACACCTCCACTCACTTACAGGAGAAAGCCAAAATGGCACGTCTTGCAGGCGTTGACATCCCGCGCGAGAAGCGCGTGGAGATCGCACTGACGTACATCTACGGTGTCGGTCGCACCCGGTCGCTTCAGACCCTCGCCGCCACCGGCATCTCGGGGGACATCCGGGTCAAGGACCTGACCGACGACCAGCTCGTCGCCCTCCGTGACTACATCGAGGGCAGCTTCAAGGTCGAGGGTGACCTCCGCCGCGAGGTGCAGGCCGACATCCGCCGCAAGGTCGAGATCGGCTCCTACGAGGGTCTGCGCCACCGCCGTGGCCTCCCGGTGCGCGGTCAGCGCACCAAGACGAACGCGCGTACCCGTAAGGGTCCGAAGCGCACCGTCGCCGGCAAGAAGAAGGCCGGCCGCAAGTAATCGCGGGCCCACGGATTCAGGAGAGATAGACACTAATGGCTGCACCCAAGGCTGCCGCGCGCAAGCCGCGCCGCAAGGACAAGAAGAACATCGCTGTGGGCCAGGCCCACATCAAGAGCACCTTCAACAACACGATCGTGTCGATCACCGACACGACCGGTGCTGTGATCAGCTGGGCCTCGTCCGGTGGCGTCGGCTTCAAGGGCTCGCGCAAGTCGACCCCGTTCGCCGCTCAGCTCGCCGCCGAGTCGGCTGCGCGTCAGGCGCAGGAGAACGGCATGAAGAAGGTCGACGTTTTCGTCAAGGGCCCGGGTTCGGGTCGCGAGACCGCGATCCGCTCGCTTCAGGCCGCCGGCCTCGAGGTGGGAAGCATCACCGACGTGACGCCGCAGGCGCACAACGGCGCTCGCCCGCCGAAGCGCCGTCGCGTCTAACAGCAGTAGGTAGGACTACCGGGGCCGAAAGGCCCCGGCGCGGGCCGGGCGGAGGCGCTCTGCGCCCCCGCTGGCGCGGCCCGCGCCAATCGCTTTCACATAACTCAACAACTCCACTCACGCAGGGGTCATATAGCGGACCCTTAGCCGAAAGGAATCAACAGTGCTCATTGCACAGCGTCCTACTTTGACCGAGGAGCCGATCTCGGAGTTCCGCTCGCGGTTCGTCATCGAGCCGCTTGAGCCCGGCTTCGGGTATACCCTCGGCAACTCGCTTCGCCGCACGCTGCTGTCGTCGATCCCCGGGGCTGCGGTCACCAGCATCCGTATCGATGGTGTTCTGCACGAGTTCAGCACGGTGCCTGGCGTCAGGGAAGATGTCACCGAGGTCATCCTGAACATCAAGGGCCTGGTCGTCTCGAGCGAGCACGACGAGCCCATCACCGCTTACCTGCGCAAGCAGGGCGCGGGCGAGGTCACCGCTGCAGACATCTCCGCTCCCGCCGGTGTCGAGATCCACAACCCTGAGCTCGTCATCGCGACGCTCAACGACAAGGCGAAGCTCGAGATCGAGCTCACCATCGAGCGCGGCCGCGGTTACGTCTCGGCGCAGCAGAACCGCAGCGAGTTCAGCGAGGCCGGCCAGATCCCGGTCGACTCGATCTACTCGCCGGTGCTCAAGGTCACGTACCGCGTCGAGGCCACCCGTGCGGGTGAACGCACCGACTTCGACCGCCTCGTGGTCGACGTCGAGTCGAAGCCGGCGATCACCCCGCGCGACGCGATCGCCTCGGCCGGCCGCACGCTGGTCGAGCTGTTCGGTCTCGCTCGTGAGCTGAACAACCAGGCTGAGGGCATCGAGATCGGCCCGGCGCCGGTCGACGCCGTTCTCAGCTCCGAGCTGTCGATGCCCATCGAGGACCTCGACCTCTCGGTTCGCTCATACAACTGCCTCAAGCGCGAGGGCATCAACACCGTCAGCGAGCTGGTCTCCCTTTCCGAGACGCAGCTCATGAACATCCGCAACTTCGGTCAGAAGTCGGTGGATGAGGTCAAGGAGAAGCTGACGGAAATGGGCCTGTCGCTCAAGGACTCGGTTCCCGGGTTCGACGGCGCCCACTTCTACAGCGGCTTCGAGGACGAGGCCAACTAGGTCTTGCCGGTTCCTGGCCACCCCACCTTTTCAATAACGGAGAATCACCATGCCCAAGCCCACTAAGGGCCCCCGCCTCGGGGGCGGTCCTGCCCACGAGCGCCTGCTGCTCGCGAACCTGGCCGCCAGCCTGTTCACCCACAAGTCGATCCAGACGACCGAGGCCAAGGCGAAGCGCCTGCGCCCGATCGCTGAGCGCCTCGTCACGTTCGCGAAGCGCGGCGACCTGCACGCGCGCCGTCGTGTGCTCGCCGTCATCAAGGACAAGTCGGTGGTGCACGAGCTGTTCACGCAGATCGCGCCGCTGGTCGCCGACCGTGAGGGTGGCTACACCCGCATCGTCAAGACCGGTTACCGCAAGGGTGACAACGCCCCCATGGCCGTCATCGAGCTGGTTCTCGAGCCCGTCACGCCGAAGGTGAAGAAGACGAAGACCACTGCGGCACCCGCCGCGGAGGCTCCGGCTGACGAGCCCGAGGTCGCCGACACCGAAGCCGCCGAGGAGGCCGTCGAGGCCGAGGTCGCTGAGACCGAGGCTGCTGACGCCGAGGCTGTTGAGCCCGAGGCTGTTGAGCCCGAGGCTGTTGAGCCCGAGGCTGCTGAGCCCGAGGCTGCTGAGACCGAGCCCGAGGCTGCCGACACCGAGGCGCGCGACGCCGCGGCCGAGTCCGCCGAGGACGCAGAGTAAGCACCGCACCGCTCACGAAGAACGCCCCGTAGCCCGAGAGGGTGGCGGGGCGTTCTCGTTCCACAGGGGAGAATTGACGCGTGACGGACGGTGCGAGCCGATGCCCCTGCGGAACGGGCCTGAGCTACGGCGAATGCTGCGGGCCGCTGCACGATGGCGTGCGGCGCGCGGCAACGGCCGAGCAGCTCATGCGCGGCCGCTACAGCGCCTACGCGCTGGGTGATTCCGCCTATGTGCTGTCGTCGTGGCATCCGTCGACCCGACCCGCATCGGTCGAGCCTGACGGCGAGCCGCCGCTCGTGTGGCGTCGTCTCGACATTGTGGCCACCGAGGCGGGCGGCCCGTTCGACCGCGAGGGCGCCGTCGAGTTCCGCGCGATCTGGCGTCAGGGCGCCGAGCGCGGCGAGCTGCACGAGCGCAGCCGCTTCGTACGCGGTGGCACGAGCGCGGGCGCTCAGTGGCTCTACCTCGACGGCGAGATCCTGGCGTGAGCGGGTCGTCAGACCCTGGCACACGGGTGCGGCTCGATCTCGCATATGACGGCACCGCGTTCAACGGGTGGGCGCGGCAGCCGGGACTGCGCACGGTGCAGGGCGTGGTCGAAGACGCCCTCGCGACGCTGTTCACGCGCACGCCACCATCGCCGACACTCGTCGTCGCAGGGCGAACGGATGCCGGTGTGCACGCCGCCGACCAGGTGGTGCACCTCGATCTCACCGCAGACCAGCTCGACGCACTGCGCAGAGTCCGCGTCGGCGCAGAGCCGGCGCCCGAGGCGGGAGCGGCCCTGGCACACCGGCTGAACGGTGTCCTCGGCCAGAGCAGCGACGTCGTGATCAAGCGCGGCGCCATCGCCCCGGCCGGCTTCGATGCGAGGTTCTCGGCCGTGTGGCGGCGCTACGAGTACCGCGTCAGCGACCGTGTCGAGACGCGTGACCCCGCGCAGCGGCACCGCACGGTGTGGTGGCCGGACGCGCTCGACCTACCCGCGATGCAGGCAGGCGCCGAGCAGCTGTTGGGGTTGCACGACTTCGCCGCGTACTGCAAGCCGCGTGCGGGTGCGACGACGATCCGAACCCTGCAGGGCTATCGCTGGCGCCGCGACGACGCCGGGGTGCTGATCGCGGAGCTGCAGGCGGACGCGTTCTGCCACAGCATGGTGCGGGCACTCGTCGGGGCGGCCGTCGCTGTGGGGGAGGGCCGGCTCGAAGCATCCGATCTCGGCCTCATTCTCGACGTCGGCGAGCGCACGAGCGCGTTCAAGGTGATGGCCGCGAAGGGTCTGACGTTGACCGAGGTCGGGTACCCGGCTGCGGGTGAGCTTGCGGCGCGCGCGGCAGCTACTCGCGCCCGGCGTGAGCTGTGACCTGGCCCTCGGTCGCCTCGTCGTTGGTCTCGTCGATGACCGGCGCGGCGCTGGCGGGTGAACGCAGCGAAGTGAGGAGCCGGCGTGCGTAGAGCATGGGGTAGCCGATCGTGGCGGCGAGGTAGCCCAGGGCGGTGTGGTCGTGCTCGCCGAAGGCGCGCTTGCGGTCCCACGCGCGCCGCAGCGCGCCGCCGCTGCTGGTGCGCTGCGCCGGCCGGTCAGGCAGTGCGCCCACGTCGCGCAGGGCGGCCAGCGCGTCGAGCTGCTGCTGCCAGTTGTTCTCTGCGGGGTCGTGGAAGTAGTTGTCCTGCCGCCACGCCGGATCGACCTCGCGGAAGCGCGCAGCGACCAGTTCGTCGGATGACGCGAGCAGGTTGCTGCCGATGAACACGGTGTTGATCATGGGGCCGCTGACGCCGAAGTCGGTGAGCACGATCGAGGGCACGTGCGCCGCGATCGCCTCGATCGCCGCGGTCGAGCTCACGGTGACGAAGCCGACGGCGCGCGCGAGGTGCTCGGACATCGGGCCGGCCTCGACGACGAGGTTGGCGGGGCGGCCCGCCGGCAGCAGATCGGGGTACGGATACTTCTCGCGGTGCGTCTGCAGCTCACCCGGCAGCGCCCGCACCTTCAGGACGACCCGAAGGCCGGGATTCGCGCGCGCGGCCTCGACGAGCCGCGCGGCCATCGCCTGGCGTTCCTCGAGGTGCCACGGCACGCCGGGCTGCGCGGCGAACACGATGCTGTCGCGTCGTCCGGGTGCGGCAGCACCGGCGGTCTGCAGCTGCTCGAGGAACGGCAGCGTCGCGAGCACGAAGTTGTGCGTCATGCCTCGTGCGGCTACAAGCTCGCGATGCTCACGGATCTCGCGATGGCTGTGCAGCACGAACAGATCCGCCTGGGCGCGGCGGAAGATGCCCTTGTACTTGGCGGGAGAGGAGATGCCAGGCAGGCCGGTGAGGAGCACCGGGCGCGGCCTGATCTTCATCGTGATCTCCGTGATCACGGCCTCGGCGACCGCGCCGCTCGTCGACACGAACACGGCGTCGTACGCCTCGCGGCCGAGCCGGTCGAGGATCTCGGGCAGGGTCGCCCGGGGCACGGCATCCGCTTGGAACGCCGTGCCCACGAGGGCGGAGGCGAGCTGCCCGGCACTCGCGGCGGGCCGCGACCCGACGACGGTCAGATCGACCTGCCACGCGTCACGATCGAGGCGCGAGAGCAGTGCCGCGCCCCACTTGGCATAGGAGTCCGAGTCGATGACTCCGAGCAGCTTGCGTTTCACCTGGTCCAAACGGTCTCAGGCGCCGACGCGGCGCAGCTTCGACTTGGGTGCCTCTTCGCCCGGGAAGACGCGCTTGACGCCGTCGCCCATGGCCTTCTCGATGACGCGGATGTCGCGCACGAGGTTCCTCAGGCCGTGCGGCTCGAGCGATGCGGCGTGGTCCGAGCCCCACATGGTGCGGTCGAGCGTGATGTGGCGCTCGACGGCGACGGCGCCGAGCGCCACCGCGGCGATCGAGATCTGCAGGCCCGGCTCGTGGCCCGAGTAGCCGACGGGCACGCCGGCGTAGCGGTCCTTGAGGGTGCGGATCATGCGCAGGTTCGCCTCTTCGGGCGGAAGCGGGTAGGTCGACGTGGCGTGCAGCAGGATGAGCTTCTCGCGGTCGAAACGCGCTACAGCGGCATCGATCTCGTCGATCGTCGACATGCCGGTGGAGAGGATGACGGGCTTGCCGGTCTTCGCGATGGCGTCGAGCATCTCGATGTCGGTCACCGACGCCGAGGCGATCTTGAAGGCGACGACGTCGAGGTCTTCGAGGAAGTCGACCGACGGCACGTCCCACGGGGAGGCGAACCAGTCGAGGCCCTTCGAGTTGGCGTACGCGCCGATCTCGAGGTACTGGTCGCGGTCGAACTCGACACGGTACCGGTACTCAAGGTAGGTCATGTCGCCCCACGGCGTCGACCGCGGGGTGTTCTTCATGTGCTCGGGCGTCGAGATCTCGGGCGTGCGCTTCTGGAACTTGACGGCCTGCGCGCCGGCGTCGGCGGCGACGTCGATGAGCTGCTTCGCGATCTCGACGGAGCCGTTGTGGTTGAGGCCGATCTCGCCGATGACGTAGACGGGCTGGTCGTCGCCGATGGCGTGGGACCCGATGTGGACGGTCATGAATGGCCTTTCGAACTGCTGGTGATTGCGGACGTTGAAGCTTCGGTGGCAGCGGCCTCGCTGCGTGCGATGGCCTCGGCGACGTCGAGTTCGGCAAGAGTGTCGATCTCGAGGGCATGGCGCTCATCGGTCAGTGCGACGCCGACGCGGCCGAAGAAGCGGAACCCCGCCTCCCGGAAACCGTCGACGCGCATCACGTAGAAGGCGCCCGTCTCCAGGTATTCTGCCTCACGGTCCTGTCGACGCGGTCTGAACGAGCTGTCATGGTTCACGCCGACGGCGCCGTGGCCCGTCAGGCGCCACAGGAATCCGTGCGACTCGACCACCGAGAGCACGACGTCGCTCTCGCCGTCGAGAATGCGCTGCACGGCGTCGTCCAGGTCGCGCGGTGAGATGAATGGGCTGGTCGCCTGGATGAAGACGAGAACAGTGGGGCGGATGCCTGTGGCCTCGAGCTCGTCGAGGGCGTGCAGCAGCGCGGACTCGCTGCTGGAGGCATCCGTCGCGAGCTCCGCCGGACGCTCGATGATCTGCGCACCCGCCTCCTGCGCCGCGGCAGCGATGTCGTCGCCGTCGGTCGACACCGCGACCACGTCGATGAGCTCGGCCGCGCGGGCGGCGGCGACGGCGCGGGCGATGAGCGGGAGGCCGCCGACGACGCGCAGGTTCTTCCCGGGGACTCCTTTGGAGCCTGCGCGTGCGGGAATGATCGCGACGACCGACTGATCGCGCCCGGAAGCGCCGCTTTCAGGGCGATGCATCCCCTTAGCTAAGCGCTCCGCCGGTGCGGAAGGCAAACGGCCGGCACACGCCTTAATGGGTTCATAACAACCGCATGGCTGCGTGACAAGCGCTCCGGTCGGTCTCGGTTTGCCGCACCGGAGTCGCTCGGGTACCATAGACCCTTGGTGCCTTGCGCCTGCCGCACGCACCCGAAGTTGAGCCCTCCACCTGTGCTGTTGTGTTCGATGCGATTGGTTTCGATCCGATCACAACGCCGACGGGAGCGGGATTCACGACCATCCAACTCCGATAGAAAGCAGCCACTACAGTGACGCGCACCTACACCCCCAAGGCCGGCGAGATCCAGCGCGACTGGGTCGTCATCGACGCCACCGACGTGGTCCTCGGCCGCCTGGCCAGCCACGCCGCCGCGATCCTTCGCGGCAAGAACAAGCCGACGTTCGCCCCGCACCTCGACACGGGCGACTTCGTGATCATCATCAACGCCGACAAGGTCGCACTGACCGGCCAGAAGGCGCTGCAGAAGAAGGCGTACCGCCACTCCGGCTACCCGGGCGGCCTCAAGGCCGTCGGCTACGCCGAGCTCCTCGAGAAGAACCCCATCCGCGCCGTCGAGAAGGCTGTGCGCGGCATGCTTCCGAAGAACTCGCTCGGTCGTCAGCAGCTGGGCAAGCTGAAGGTCTACGTGGGCGACAACCACCCCCACGCCGCCCAGCAGCCCACGCCGTACACCTTCCCGCAGGTCGCCCAGTAAGCGCCGGACCTCACAGACTTTAAGGACTGAATCAAGTGGCAAAGATCGCTGACCAGATCGACGAGGCTCCCGAGAGCTTCACGACCGAGACCCCGGCCGCCGAGGCCGCGGCCGCCCCGCGCCCCGTGCTGAGCGTTCCGGGTGCGGCGGTGGGTCGCCGTAAAGAGGCCATCGCCCGCGTGCGCCTCATCCCCGGCGCCGGCACCATCACGGTGAACGGCCGCGAGTTCGCGGACTACTTCCCCAACAAGCTGCACCAGCAGCTCATCACCGACCCCTTCAAGGTGCTCGAGCTCCTCGGCTCGTACGACGTCATCGCGCGCATCACCGGCGGCGGCCCCTCGGGTCAGGCGGGCGCGCTGCGCCTCGCGATCGCCCGCGCGCTCAACGAGATCGACCGCGAGAACAACCGTCCCGCGCTGAAGAAGGCCGGCTACCTCACGCGCGACCCGCGCGTGACCGAGCGCAAGAAGGCCGGTCTCAAGAAGGCCCGCAAGGCATCGCAGTTCTCGAAGCGCTAAGCGCGCGAGAACCGGGCTTCGGGAATTCGGGGGACTCTGCATGCCGCGCCTTTTCGGAACAGACGGTGTTCGCGGTCTTGCGAACGGAGAGGTGCTCACGGCCGAGTTGGCCCTGAACGTCGCTCAAGCCGCGGCTATCGTGCTGGGCACCGGCCGGTCGGCCGATGCCCGGCGCGCCGCCGGCAAGCGGCCCACCGCGGTGGTCGCGCGCGACCCCCGCATCTCGGGCGAGTTCCTCGTCTCGGCCGTCGCGGCCGGGCTCGCGTCCTCCGGCGTCGATGTGCTCGACGCCGGAGTGATCCCGACTCCCGCGACGGCCTTCTTGATCGCCGACATCGGTGCCGACTTCGGCGTCATGATCTCGGCATCGCACAATCCCGCGCCCGACAACGGAATCAAGATCTTCGCGCGCGGCGGCACCAAGCTGCCCGACGTCGTCGAGGACCGCATCGAGGCTGCGATCTCGCAGCCGAAGTGGACGCCGACGGGTGGCGACGTCGGTCGCATCCGCCGCTTCGCCGACGCGGAAGACCGCTACGTGGTGCATCTGATCGAGGCGCTGCCGCACCGGCTCGACGGCATCCACGTCGTTCTCGACACCGCGAACGGCGCAGCCGCCGGCACGTCCCCCGAGGCGTTCGTCCTCGCCGGTGCCAAGGTGACGCTCATCGGTGCCGACCCTGACGGGCTCAACATCAACGACGGCGTCGGCTCGACGCACATCGACAATCTCAAGCGCGCCGTGCTCGAGGCGGGTGCCGACGTCGGCATCGCGCACGACGGCGATGCCGACCGCTGCCTCGCCGTCGACGCCGAGGGCAACGAGGTCTCCGGCGACCAGATCATGGCGATCCTGGCGCTGTCCCTCAAGGCCCGCGGCAAGCTCAACCGCGACACGCTGGTCGCGACCGTGATGAGCAACCTCGGCCTGCACCGCGCGATGGCCGAGCACGGCATCAGTGTGGTCACGACCGCGGTCGGCGACCGGTACGTCCTCGAGGAGATCAACGAAGAGGGCTACTCGATCGGCGGTGAGCAGTCGGGCCACGTCATCCTGTCCGAGGCCGCGACGACGGGCGACGGCGCCCTCACCGGTCTGTCGCTGCTGTCCGAAATGGCACGCACGGGAAAGAGCCTCAAAGAGCTCGCCTCCGTGATGACGATCTTCCCGCAGGTTCTCATGAACGTCCGCGGCGTCGACAAGAACGCGCTCGTCGGCAACGAGGCGATCGCCGCCGCCGTCGCGCAGGCCGAGGCCGAGCTCGGCGAGACCGGGCGCGTGCTGCTGCGCCCGAGCGGCACCGAGCCGATGATCCGCGTCATGGTCGAGGCATCCCACGACGAGATCGCGCAGGCATACGCTCAGCGCCTCGCCGACGTGGTGCAGGCCGAACTCGCGCTCTGAGCCTATTGCCGCGCCGGTCCTCGCCCGGCGCGGGTCGCTACGCGACGCGGCGAGCAAGTAGCCGCGCCGCTATGGTGCGGGCGGCGATGCGCGTTGCGGTCCTCGCCCGGCGCGGGTCGCTACGCGACGCGGCGAGCACGTAGCCGCGCCGCTATGGTGCGGCGGCGATGCGCGTTGCGGTCCTCGCCTGGCGCGGCAGTCAGTAGTTGAGCAGGAGTGCGACCTGACGGTCGTCGTTCGGCTCGAAGCCCTGGGCGACGTAGAGGCCGACGGCGCCGGTCGGGTTCTCGCTGTCGACGTCGAGCACGACTCGCTCGAGCCCGGCGGTCTTCGTCGCGGTGAGCACGCGTGAGAGCAGAGCGGAGGCGATGCCGCGGCCGCGCCAGGCGCTGCGGGTGCCGAGCAGATCGAGGTACGAGCTCGTGTACCCCTGACTCTCGAAGTCGTGCTCGAACACACTTGTGACGGCATACCCGACGACGTTCTCGGGGTCGTCGACGGGGACGGCGAGGAACGTCAGGTCGTGACGGATGAACGGGCCGTCCAGCAGGCCGCTCCAGGTCTCCTCGCCGGTGGGCTGCGATCCCCAGTGGTCACGGAACGCGGCGCGGTGCGCGTCGAGCGTCGCGGCCGAGAGGGACGGCGTCCACGGGACGATCCGAATCGCCGGGTCGGGTTCGTGCGGTGTGATCGGCTTCGTCAGGTCGCGGGTCAGGGTGTCGGAGTAGCGAACGGGACGGAAACCGAGCAGACGGGCAAGCGCGACGGCGCTCTCGTTGTGGGCCGGCTGCCAGCTGAGAATCCAGCCGGGCAGCGCGAGATCGGATGCCGCGAGCTGCTGCTGCCCGCGACCACGCTGCCACTGCAGAAGCTGACGGCCGAGGCCGCGCCCGCGGACCGCGGGGTCGATCGCACCGTTGAGAATGACGCGGACGAGCGTCGACGGCTTCTGATCGACGAGATTCAAGCCGTAGGCGACGATATCGCCGGTGCGGGAGATGCCCGCGATGCTGTCGTGCTCGAGGTCGACATAGCTGCGGGACAGCCGGTCGCGCAACTCGGCCTCGGGGGTCACCCAGTCGGGGTGATCGACCGCGTCGGCCGCGGCGTGAAGGCGGCCGAGTGCGGGGGCATCGGTCGCTGTGAGCGGGCGCCAGACGACGATGTCGGGGTGAATGGGAAGCTCGAGCCGGTGCGGCGCATCGACGCGCTCACGGAGGGGACTCAATGTCGTCACGTTCCCACCCTGGCACCGCTGCGCGATGGAACGCTGTATGCGCAGGCGGGCAGGCGTCGCGGAAGCTCGGTACGCCCGTGACGGCCCGCGGGGTCGCTACGGTGTGAGAATGCCGTCACTGGTCGAGGCGTTGCTTGCGGGCCCGCGGGGGCGTCGCCTGTGCCTGGAGTTCGCCCAGCGGGATGAGGGAGCCGCGGGCGTGGCGGAACTGCGCCGCCTGCTGTTCTGGGCCGGCCGCCGCCTCGGCCCCCGTAACGGCGCGGCCGTCAGCGCATTCCAGGGGCGTGCGGCCGAAGGCGAGCCGGATCCGAGCATCGCGGACATCGGAGAGGCCCTCGCGGCAGTTCCGCTGCCGGTCGTCGACGACGTGGGCCTCATGCATGCGCTGGCCGAGTCGGTGGTGTGGGCACGATATTGGCAGGGCGCCGACGAGACCGACCTCGTGCTCGAGCGCGCCGAGCTGCTTCCGGCGCTCGGCCGGGTCGCGAAGCACATCGCCGACTCGCCGGCGACTCGCTGGTGGACCGCGCCGAGTGGGCGCGAGCAGTGGCGCGTCGCATTCCACGAGACCGACGGTCGTGCGGTGCCGGCGCCGATCGAGCCGGCGCAGGTGCTGAGCTCGTGGGCAGCCGCGTTCGCGGACGAGCGCGATCGCGCCGCGCGCGAGCGCCCCAGCGACGTCACGGCGAACTTCAGCGGTGCGTGGTGGTCGACGCCGCCTAGGCGACTGCTCGCGTCGACGAGACGGGTCGCCGACCTTGCACCCGTGGGCCTAGGGGCCGTCGAAGACGACCTCGGCTGGACCGCGGCAGCGGTGTCGCGTGGCGAGATCGCGGGTTCCCCGCGAATCTATGAGATCAGCGATGCGGATGCCTGGGCGGCGCTCTGCGCGCGCTACCCGCTCGATGCCACCGCGGCGCGCCGTCACGACTGGTACCGGGCGACTGGGCGTGACGGTGCCTGGGTGATCCCCGATTGGCCGAGGGTCGCGCGCGACTACGACGCGGTCCACCTCACGGTTGCCGCCTATCTGGAGGCTGCCGGTCGCGCCCTGCCGGTGAGGTCGGGCGCGGCGACGGTCATCGCAGGCTGGACGCCCGATCAGACGTATTGGCTGCGTGATGCGCCGCACGCCGCGGGGACATCGCAGTGGTGGGTCCGTGACGCGGACACGGCGGACTGGTTCGAGCTTCGCGGCACGGGCCGGTTCGTCGTCGTCGGCTTGTTCGCGCCGTTGAGAGCCGGCGACTCGATAAGCCGGAAGGCGTGGCCGGCGCATGTGACGCTTGCATCGAACTTCCGGGTCACAGCATCCGTCAGCGATGTGGTCGCCGCCATGCTCACGGCGTGCGCGGATTCCGGGCCGCTCGACCTGCACTTCGCCGGCACGGCGATGTTCGGGCCGGATCACGACGTGCCCGTGCGGCTCGTCGAGTCGGACGCCGTCCGTGCTCTGCATCATCGGCTTGCTGACCGCCTCGAGCCGATGGGCGGCTTCGTCCGTGATGAGCCGGCGTACTGGCGCGCGGGCTACCGGCCGCACCTGACGCTCGGCCCGGGGGTGTTGCGTCGGGGGCATCGCGACCGCCGGCTGACATCGGTGGCGCTCGCCGAGCTCGACGGCAGCACGGCGACGGTCGCGGCGACCGTCGACCTACCGGCGGGAGCGCCGTAGGGCACCTCTTTCGCCCGCGGGCGCACTGTCGTTCCGAATCCGTGTGCCGCTCGGCCGGATGGGTGCCGCTCGCGCGGGGCGAGCGCGGCTACAGCTTCCGCAGCAGGACTGACGAGACCTTGTGGTCGGGAGCCTTGCGCAGCACGAGCTTCGCCCGGCCGCGGGTGGGTCGGACGTTCTCGGTGAGGTTCGGCTCGTTGATCGACTTCCAGATGTCGTGCGCGATGGCGCGGGACTGGTCTTCGCTGAGACCCGCATAGCGGTGGAAGTAGGACTGCGGGTTGGCGAACGCGCCGCGCTGCAGCTTCAGGAAGCGCTCGATGAACCAGGTCTCGATCGAGCTCGTCGCCGCGTCGACGTAGATCGAAAAGTCGAACAGGTCGCTGATCGCCAGCGCACCAGCTCCCGCCCCGGCGGGTTGCAGCACGTTCAGCCCTTCGACGATCAGGATGTCAGGCTGCCGCACGTTGATCTGGGCGTCGGGGACGATGTCGTAGCTCAAATGCGAATAGAACGGTGCGCGCACTTCAGGAACGCCGGACTTCACCTCGGTGACGAACCGCATCAAGGCCCGGCGGTCGTACGACTCGGGGAAGCCCTTGCGGCCCATCAGCCCGCGCCGCTCGAGCTCGGCGTTGGGGTACAGGAATCCGTCGGTCGTGACGAGTTCGACGCGCGGTGTGTCTTCCCAGCGGCTCAGCAGTTCGCGCAGCAGGCGCGACACGGTCGACTTGCCGACCGCGACGGAGCCGGCGACGCCGATCACGAACGGAGTGCGTGCGGCGCGCTCGCCGAGGAAGTCGCTCGTCGCGCGGTGCAGGTGCTGCGTGCCCGTCGCGTAGAGGTTGAGCAGCCGGGAGAGCGGCAGATAGACCGCAGCCACCTCGTGCATGTCGAGGAAGTCGCCGAGCCCGCGCAGCTGCACGACCTCGGTCTCCGAGAGCGGCTGCGGGGTGCTGTGGGCCAGTTCGGACCAGTCGGCACGGTCGAGCTCGACGAACGGCGTCTGCGCACCGGTGGCGACGGCGCCTCGGTCGGTCATGGTGCTCAAGCTTACGACCCGGATGCGTGGCGGCGGGTCTTCCAGCGGCCTCCTCCTAGACTGGCCCGCATGTGTGGAATCGTCGGATACGTCGGGCCCCGAGACGCAGTCGGCGTTCTCCTCGGCGGCCTCAAGCGCCTCGAATACCGGGGCTACGACTCGGCCGGCGTCGCCGTGATCGCGCCGGGCGGCGCGCTTCGTACGGCGAAGAAGGCGGGAAAGCTCGGGAAGCTGCAGGCCGAGCTCGCCCAGCATCCGATCGCCGGCGCTGCGACCGGTATCGGGCACACGCGCTGGGCGACGCACGGCGGCCCGACCGACACGAACGCACACCCGCACCTGGGCGACGACGGCAAGCTCGCCCTCATCCACAACGGCATCATCGAGAACTTCGCCGACCTCAAGGCCGAGCTGCTGGCGCAGGGCCTCGAGTTCGAGTCCGAGACGGACACCGAGGTCGCGGCCAAGCTTCTCGGCGTCGAGTACGCCCGCACGCATGACCTCCGCGAGGCGTTCCGCGCCGTCGTCGGCCGCCTGACCGGCGCATTCACGCTGCTGGCTCTCCACCAGGACGAGCCGGGCATCGTCGTCGGTGCACGCCGCAACTCACCGCTCGTGATCGGGCTCGGCGAGGGCGAGAACTTCCTCGGCAGCGATGTGGCGGCGTTCGTCGAGTTCACGCGCAGCGCGCTCGCGATCGGGCAGGACCAGATGGTCGTCATCACGCCGGATTCGGTGACGGTGACCGACTTCGAGGGGCAGCCGGTCGAAGTCGAGCCGTTCGAGGTGAAGTGGGACGCATCCGCCGCAGACAAGGGCGGGTGGTCGAGCTTCATGCTGAAGGAGATCACCGAGGAGCCCGACGCCGTCGGCGACACCCTGCGTGAGCGCATCCACGAGGGCGACGTGGTCGTTCCCGAACTGGAAGAGCTCGGCGACGATTTCCTGCGCGACATCGACCGCATCACGATCGTCGCGGCGGGCACGGCGTCGTACGCGGGGCAGGTCAGCACCTACGCGATCGAGTCGTGGGCGCGAGTGCCCGTCGACGTGCAGCTCGCGCACGAGTTCCGGTACCGCGACCCGATCATCACGCCGACGACACTGGTGGTCTCGATCAGCCAGTCGGGCGAGACGATGGACACGCTGATGGCGGTCAAGCACGCCCGCGAGCTGGGCGCGCGCACGATCTCGATCTGCAACACGCAGGGCGCGACGATCCCGCGCGAATCGGATGCCGCGATCTACACGCACGCCGGGCCCGAGGTGGCCGTCGCCTCCACCAAGGCGTTCGTCGCTCAGATCACGGCGCTCTATCTGCTGGGGCTGCACCTGGCGCGGGTCAAGGACACCCTGCCCGCGGGTGAGCGTCGCGCCATGGTCGCCGAGCTGCAGGCCGTGCCGGCGAAGATCGGATTCGCCCTCGGCGTTCACGATCGCATCACGCAGCTCGCGCACTGGATGGCCGACACGCGTTCGGTGCTGTTCCTCGGTCGCCACGTCGGCTACCCGATCGCTCTCGAGGGTGCGCTCAAGCTCAAGGAACTGGCCTACATCCACGCGGAGGGCTTCGCCGCCGGCGAGCTCAAGCACGGGCCGATCGCGCTGATCGAGCCGGGCGTGCCGGTGTTCGTGATCGTGCCGAGCCCACGGCACTCGGAGGAGATGCACCGCAAGGTGATCTCCAACATCCAGGAGATCCGTGCCCGTGGGGCGCGTGTCATCGCGGTCGCCGAGCAGGCCGATGCGGCCGTGCTCCCGTTCGCCGACGAGGTCATCCCGCTTCCGCTCGCCGGCAAGTTCTTCGAGCCGCTGATCGCGGTGGTGCCGCTGCAGATCTTCGCGATGGAACTGGCCGCGGCGAAGGGCCTCGACGTCGATCAGCCGCGCAATCTCGCCAAGTCGGTCACGGTCGAGTAGACGCGGCTCGAGGGTGATGCGGCGAATGCGGCGCAGGTGATGATCACGGGGGTCGGTGTCGACGTGGTCGGGCTCGAACGTTTTGCGCAGACGCTCGAGAAGACTCCTCGCTTGCGCGAACGGCTGTTCGCCGAGAGCGAACGCAACCTGCCGGTGCACTCGCTGGCGGCGCGTTTCGCCGCGAAAGAGGCATTGATCAAGGCGCTCGGCCGCTCCGACGGGCTGGTCTGGACCGATATCGAGATCGTGCCCAACGAGCACGGCGACCCCGATTTCCGCCTGCACGGCAGTGTCGGCGAGGTCGTGGCGAGCCACGGGGTGCGGCGCCTGCACCTCTCGATGACGCACGACGCGGGAGTCGCGATGGCGTTCGTCGTGGCGGAAGGCGGCGGCGAGTTCCTGGGCGGGGGCACGGATGTCTGACGCTCAGCTGCCTGACCAGCAGCCACTCGGCGGGCGGATGCCTGACCGGGAGGCCCTGCGCGACGTGGGCTTCCGTGAGGTGCTCGTCGATCTGGACGCCGTGACGTCGAACGTCCGCGCCCTGCGCGAGGTCACCGCCACCGAGCACTTCGTCGCCGTGGTCAAGGCGCGCGCGTACGGTCACGGGGCACTGCCGGTGGCGCGTGCCGCGCTCGCGGGCGGGGCGGACTGGCTCGGCGTCGCGACCATCGCCGAGGCGCTCGAGCTGCGGGGGAACGGCATCGACGCGCCGACGCTCGCCTGGCTGCACGCACCGGATGAGGACTTCGGCCCGGCGATCGAGGCCGCCGTGTCGATCGGGGTGTCGACGGTCGCGCAGCTGAGCGCCATCGCGGCGGCCGCAGGGCGAGCGGGGCGGCAGGCATCCGTTCAGCTGAAACTCGACACCGGGCTGTCGCGCAACGGCCTGCCGCGCGATGTGTGGCCCGAGGCGTTGCGTGTCGCCGCCGAGCTCGAGAACGAGGGCCGCATTCGAGTCGACGGGGTGTTCACGCACCTGTCGAACGCCTCCCTCGCCGACGACACCGCGGCGCTCACGCTGTTCGACGAGGGCGTGGCGCTTGCCCGCGCGGCCGGTCTCGACCCGGCCCTCGTGCACGCGGCGGCGTCGGCCGCGGCGCTGCGCCAGCCCGAGGCGCGCTACAACACGGTGCGCATCGGCCTCGCGATCTACGGGCTGTCGCCGTTCCAGGACACGGCCGGCGCCCGTGCGCTCGGCTTGCGGCCGGCGATGACCGTGCGCGGGCGAGTGGCGAATGTGAAGCGGGTGCCGGCCGGCTCGGGCGTCTCGTACGACTACACGTACCGCACCGAGCGCGAGACGACGCTGGCGCTCATTCCGTTCGGGTACGGCGACGGCGTGCCGCGGGCGGCGTCGAACCTCGCCCCGGTGTGGATCGGCGGGAAGGTATACACGATCTCAGGCCGCGTCGCGATGGACCAGTTCCTCGTCGATGTCGGCGACTCCCCGGTCAGCATCGGCGATCCCGTCGTGCTGTTCGGCGACGCGGGCGACGGCTTCCCGGCCGTCGAGGAGTGGGCGCGCGCCGCCGGCACCATCAACTGGGAGATCGTCACGCGCATCGGCGGCCGCGCCACCGGCGTGTGGGTCACAGGGAACCCCGTTGACTGAGCGGGTGGTGGCGGGCACGGCCGAGATGGAATCACTTGGCCGCGAGATCGGCGGGCAGCTGCGTGCGGGCGACCTGGTCGTGCTCACCGGCCCACTCGGCGCGGGGAAGACGACGCTCACCCGAGGCATCGGCGACGCCCTCGGCGTACGTGGGCCGATCACGTCGCCCACGTTCGTCCTGGCGCGCACGCATCCCTCGCTCTCCGGCGGTCCCGAGCTCGTGCACGTCGACGCGTACCGGGTCGCGAACGCGATGGAGCTCGACGACCTCGACATCGACTTCGCGGCGTCGGTGGTCGTGGCCGAATGGGGTCGCGGACTGATCGAGAGCGAGACGGATTCCTGGCTCGAGGTCGAGATCGCGCGGCCCGAGGGCGCCGGTGAGGAGTTCGACCCCTCCGATGCGCCGGAGGAGCCGCGCAAGGTGACGATCACCGGACACGGTGAGAGATGGGGTGCGACGACATGACCGCGGCGGACTATGCCGAGCGCTTCGCGCGCGTGGCGCTGGCGAACTTCGCACAGCACTACCCGTACGCGGCGCATCACACCACGAGCGGGCCGGGCGACGTGGCGTTGCCGAGCGAGCTCCACCCCGCGTTCGCCTCGTCGTATGACTGGCATTCGAGCGTCCACATGCACTGGCTGGCGACGCGCCTGCTCGACGCCGAGCCCGCGCGCCTCGCGGACGGCGGCCTCGCGGTCGCGCTCGAGGACACCCTCGCCGCGAATCTGAGCGCAGGCAACCTCGCTGCCGAAGCCGCCTATCTCCGCGCGCATCCGCTGTACGAACGCCCGTACGGCTGGGCGTGGGCGCTCGCGCTCGCCGCATCCGTCACCACGTCGCCGGCGCCGGCGATCGCGGCGCTCGCACCCGGCTTCGCGCCGCTCACCGAAGTCCTCTTCGACCACGTTGTCGACTGGGTCGCTCGCGCCCCGGAGCCGGTGCGTCACGGGGTGCACGGCAACTCGGCGTTCGGGCTCAGGCTCGTGCTGCAGGCGGCGCGCGTGCTCGGCCGCGACGATGTCGAGAAGGCGGTGGTGGATTCGGCGATCCGCTGGTTCGGGGCCGACCGCGCGTGGCCGTTCGCCTACGAGCGCAGCGGCCAGGATTTCCTGTCGCCCGGATTCGCCGAGGCCGATCTCATGGCTGCGGTGCTCGACGCCGACGGCTTCGCGTCCTGGGCCGTCGGGTTCTTCAGCGAACTCGCGCCGGGCGCGCGCGTGCTCACTCCCGCGACCGTGCTCGACCAGCACGACGGGCAGCAGGTGCACCTGTACGGTCTGGGGCTGTCGACCTCGGCCGCGTGCTCGCGCGTCGCGGCGACCCTGCGCTCGAACGGCATCGGCGGCACGAGCGGCAACGGCAACAAGGGTCGCGTCGCCGAGCTCATCGAGCTGCTCGAGAGCGCAGCACCGGGCCTTCTGCCGGCCGGTCTCGAGGCATCCGTCTCGGAGGAGTTCATGTCGAGCCACTGGCTCGCGACCTTCGCCTGGGACGCCCTCACCGCCCTGCCGTCGGCGCGCCGATAATCTGGGGACATGCTGCTCGCCATCGACACGTCGGCCGGGACCTCGGTCGCGGTCGTCGACTTCGAGCGCGGCGTGCTCGCGGAATCCGCGGTCGCCGACACGCGGCGCCACGCTGAGCTCATCGGCCCGCTGATCAGCGACGCGCTGGCCGTCTCGGGCGTGGCAGTCGCCGAGCTGAGCGCGATCGTCGCCGGCGTCGGCCCCGGCCCGTTCACCGGCCTGCGGGTCGGCATCGCTGCCGCGCGAGCGTTCGCCATTGGCGCCGGGAAGCCGCTCGTCAGCGTGGTCAGTCACGACGCGGTCGCGTTCGGCGCGTACCGCACGGGCCATGCGGGGCCGCTGCTCGTGGTGACGGATGCTCGGCGCCGTGAGCTCTACTGGAGCCACTACACCGGCGCCGACGGCGCGGGCCTGCCGCAGCGCGTCGACGGTCCGGGCCTCGCGAGGCCCGACGAGGTGCCGCACGCCGACGTGGAGCGCCTCGATGCGGCATCCGTCTCGGCCGCCGATCTGGGCCTGCTCGCCGAGCACCTGTGGAAGAACCACCGATCGTTCGCGCCGAACGAGGCCCTCTATCTCCGCTCGCCCGACGTCACCCTCTCGGCCGGCCCGAAGCGGGTGACCGCGTGACCGCGGGCGAGATCACGCCGTTCCCCGTGATCGGCGCGTGGACACTGCGCCGTGCCACCGGCGCAGACCTCGACCGCCTCGTCGCGCTCGAGAGCGAGATCTTCCGCAGCGACGCGTGGCCGCACAGCCTGTGGCGCTCCGAGCTCGAGAGCCCGCATACGTGGTATCTGGTCGTCGTGCGAGCGGATGCGCCGGCCGAGGTGCTCGGCTACGCCGGCCTGCTGTCCCTGCCGCACGCGCACGACGCCGACGTGCAGACCATCGGGCTGTCTGCCGAGCTCCGCGGCCACGGTCTCGGCCGCGCGCTCATGGGTCAGCTGCACGCCGAGGCCCGGCGGCGCGGGATTCGAGAGATGTTCCTCGACGTGCGTGTCGACAACCCCGTCGCGCAGGCGCTGTACCGCTCGTTCGGCTACGAGCAGATCGGCGTGCGGAAGGGCTACTACCAGCCCGACAACGTCGACGCCTACGTCATGAAAGCAGTGCTGTGAACCGCAGGGAGCCGCTCGTGCTCGGCATCGAGACCAGTTGCGACGAGACCGGCGTGGGCATCGTGCGCGGCACGACGCTGCTCAGCAACACGATCGCGAGCTCGATGGACGAGCACGCCCGCTATGGCGGCGTCGTGCCCGAGGTCGCGGCGCGCGCCCACCTCGAGGCGATCGGCCCCGCGATCGAGGCTGCGCTCTCCGAGGCGCAGATCGAGCTCGCCGACCTCGATGCGGTCGCGGTGACGAGTGGGCCCGGCCTCGCGGGCGCGTTGATGGTCGGGATCGGTGCGGCGAAGGCGCTCGCAATCTCGCTCGGGAAGCCGCTGTACGCCGTGAACCACCTCGTCGGGCACGTCGGGGCCGACGTGCTCGACGCGACCGGTGGGCCCGGGCATCCGATCGAGCTGCCGACCATCGCGCTGCTCGTGTCGGGCGGCCACACGAGTCTGCTGCACGTGCGCGACCTCACGGGCGATGTCGAGCTGCTGGGCGAGACGATCGACGACGCCGCGGGGGAGGCCTTCGACAAGGTCGCGCGCGTTCTCGGCCTGCCCTACCCCGGCGGCCCGCAGATCGATCGCGCGGCCGTCGGCGGTGACCCGGCCGCGATCCGCTTCCCTCGCGGACTCAGCCTGCCGAAGGACCTGGCCGCGCATCGCTACGACTTCTCGTTCTCCGGGCTCAAGACCGCAGTCGCGCGCTGGGTCGAGCGCAGGACCGATGCCGGCGAGGAGCTTCCGGCGGCCGACGTCGCCGCGAGCTTCCGCGAAGCCGTCGTCGACGTGCTGGTCACCAAGGCGGTGGCCGCGTGCCGCGACCGCGACGTGCCGCGCCTGCTGCTCGGCGGCGGCGTGGTCGCGAACCGGCGACTGCGTGAGGTGGCGGCCGAGCGGTGTGCCGCGGCAGGCATTGAGCTGCGGATTCCTGCGCTCTCGCTCTGCACCGACAACGGCGCCATGATCGCGGCCCTCGGCGCCCAGCTGATCATGGCCGGCCACGAGCCCTCCAGCCAGGGTTTCGGGGCGGATTCGACGCTGCCGGTCACCGAGATCCAGGCCGTCTAGCAGCCACCGCGCAATCGTCAACGGCTTTGACACCGCTGAGCGCCGCTGTGGAACGATGGGGCGTGCAGCGGGCTCTCAACCCGCACCGAAGGAGCGACATGTCCGATCCGCAGTTCCCACCGGCCGAGCCTCGCGAGCCGTCCGTCCCGGCAGAGCCCGACGAGCCCACCATTCCGGCAGAACCGCGCGAGCCGACGGTGCCTGCCGAGCCCGACGAACCCACAGTCCCCGCCGAGCCGACCGAGCCGACGGTGCCCGCCGAGCCGACCGAGCCGCTGACTCCCGCCGAGCCGGGGCCCGCCGAACCGGCGTGGCCGAGCCCGTCCGAGCCCGGCGCGCCGCAGCCGCCGTCCTGGCCCGAGGCGCCGTCGATCGTGCCGCCTGAGCCGCCGATGCCGGCGCCCGAGCCGGGCCCGCTGGCGTACGAGCCGCCCGTGCCTGCGCGGGGCGGGGCGCCGACCCCGGGCTCGTACACGCCGGGCCAGCAGCCCCCGGCCGATCTGGGCGCTCCGCCGGCGCCGCAGTACGCGGCCCCGCAGTTCGCGCCGCCCCAGCCGGCGGCACCGCAGTTCACGGCTCACCAGCCGGGAGCTCCGCAGTTCGCCGCGCCGCAGCCGGCGGCACCGCAGTATGCCGCCCCGCAGTACGGGCAGCAGGGCGGCTACCCGGCCGTACCGCCGCCGCCGGCGCCGTTCGGCGAGCCGGGCTACACGAATCCGTATCCCGCGCAGCCGCGGATGAATCCGCTCGCCATCGTCTCGTTCGTCGCGGGTGTGTGCTTCATCATCCCCGGTGTCAACGCCTTCGCGTGGCTCATCGCGATCATCACGGGCTTCATCGGCCTCGGCCAGCTGAGGCGCACGGGTGAGCGCGGCCGCGGCTTCGCCATCGCGGGCATCATCATCGGCTTCGCGACGGTGCTGCTCGGCATCCTGATCGGTGTTGCGATCGCGATCATCGCCATCAACCTGCCGCAGAACGGCAGCGGCACCCTGTCGTCCTAGACACCCACCGTGGGGCGGCAGTTCAGGGCAGGCGTCGCAGCTCAGCCCGCGTCAGGCCGTGACGGCCGTCAGGGAGTGAGGCGCTCGGCGAGGAGTGCCGTGTGCCTGCCGGCCGCCCGAGTGAGGATCAACGTCGCCGAGTTCGGGCCCATCAGGGCGAGGCGGCCGCGCAGCCGTGCCGGGTCCACGTCGACGCCGCGCTTCTTGATCTCGAGCACGCCGATGCCGCGCTCGCGCAGTGCAGCCCGGAGCTCCTTCTCGGGGTAGGGCAACCGCTCGACGATGCGGAAGCCCTGCGCGAACGGAGTCCGGTGAGGCTCGTCGGCAGTGAGGTACGCGATGCCGTCGCCGATCATGCGCGCGTCGAGCGATCGGGCAAGATCGCCGATCAGGCGGGCACGGATGACGGCGCCGTCGGGCTCGTACAGGTAGGCACCGAGTTCGCCGACCGCCTCGTCGGGCGAGTCCGCCGGGGCGGTGAGCTCGTGCGCGCCATCATCGTCGAGCACGAGTGCCGCTCGCGTGATTCCCGGCCGCGCGAGCGCGCCGAACCACAGGGCGACCTCGACGACATGGCCGCCGACCGAGACCCACTGCGCCTCGGCCGACCCGGGAATGAGGTCGCGGTCGAAGCCGGGGCCAAGCTTGACGCCTACCGGCATGCGGCTCGCGGCGTTGAACACCCAGTCGATGGACGGCGACCAGTCGTCCGAGTCGGTGAGCCGGCGCGTGTCGCTGTGACCGGCCGTGCGTCGCGCGGGGTCGAGCCAGAGCGCCTCGGTGCGCGTGATGTCGAACCCCTCGGCGTCACCCTGCTCCACGACGGTGTCGGGGAACGGCGCGAGGTTGTACGAGGCGATCGCGGCGGTCACCTCGTCGCGATCGACGGCGGTCACCCGCAGGCCGAGTGCAGCGATCGCCATCGCGTCGCCGCCGATTCCGCAGCCGAGGTCGGCGACGTGGCGGATTCCTGCATCGCGGAACCGTGCGGCATGTCGCGCCGCGACCCTGAGTCGCGTGGCCTGCTCGAGGCCGGCCTCGGTGAACAGCATCCGCTCGGCGAAGTCACCGAACTTGCCCTGCGCGCCGCCCGCTTTCGCGCGCAGCTTCGCCTGAGTCAGAACGGCGGCGACGAGAGCCGGCGGATGCCCCGCCGACCGCAGCGAGGCGACGAGCTTCACGATGTCGCGCTCGGAGTCGTACGGCGGCAGCGAATCGAGCAGGGTGAGGCCGCCCGGGCTCAGGAGTTCGACGAGCTCGTCGCGAAGCATCCGTCTCCTCCTGACGCACCGCGTCACTTTTTGGCACTCGCCTTGCAGGAGTGCCAGCGGGGGCCCTAAACTCGGCTTAGCACCCTCGGCATGAGAGTGCTAACCCATGTCTTGAAGTACACCGTACAAGAAAGAGGTCTACCGTGTCGGTCTCCATCAAGCCGCTCGAGGATCGCATCGTGATCAAGCAGGTCGAGGCAGAGACGACCACCGCGTCGGGTCTCGTGATCCCCGACACCGCGAAGGAGAAGCCGCAGGAGGGCGAGGTCGTCGCCGTCGGCCCCGGCCGCATCGATGACAACGGCAACCGCGTTCCGCTCGACGTCGCAGTCGGCGACCGCGTGATCTACTCGCGCTACGGCGGCACCGAGGTCAAGTACGGCGGCGACGAGCTGCTCGTTCTCTCGGCGCGCGACGTGCTGGCGGTCGTGGTCCGCTAAGCGGCGTTTCTCGACTAGGCCCGGGCATCTCGCCCGGGCCTAGTGTTTTAAGCGATGGAACAGCCCGCCCCGCTTCGCGCAGGCCTGATCTACGGCGTCATCGCCTACGGCCTCTGGGGTCTCCTGCCCCTGTACTTCCTGCTGCTCGCACCCACGGGCCCCTTCGAGATCGTCGCGTGGCGCATCATCTGGTCGCTCGGCTTCTGTGTCATCGCGCTGTCGATCACGCGGGGGTGGGGGCAGCTCTTCGCGATCGTGCGGCGCCCGCGCATCATGCTCACGATGGCCGGCGCCGGCGTCCTGATCTTCATCAACTGGCAGACCTACGTGCTCGCGACGACGTCGGGGGAGGTCGTCCAGGCCGCCCTCGGGTACTTCATCAACCCGATCGTGACGGTGTTCCTCGGTGTCCTCGTGCTGCGCGAGCACCTGAGGCGGCTCCAATGGGTGGCGGTCGGTGTGAGCGTCGTCGCCGTCATCGTCCTCGCGTTCGCCTACGGCTCGTTCCCCTGGATCTCCCTCACTCTCGCCTTCTCCTTCGGCCTCTACGGCTTCGTCAAGAAGCGCGTCGGCGGCGTGGTCGACGCGCTGTCGGGGCTCACCATCGAGTCCGCGTGGCTGGTGCCGGTGGCCGTCGTCGAGCTGATCGTCGTGGGCGTGACGAGCGGCGTCACGTTCGGGCACGTGAGCGTCGTCAACACGGTGCTCCTCATCGCCGCGGGCATCGTCACCGCTGTCCCGCTGCTGCTGTTCGCGGCATCCGCCCGCCGTCTGCCCCTCGTCTATCTCGGGCTCGTGCAGTACGTCACGCCGATCATGCAGTTCGTCGTCGGCGTGGCCTTCGAGCACGAGACGATGGATGCCGCGCGCTGGGCCGGCTTCATCGTGATCTGGTGCGCGCTGATCCTGCTCACGGTCGACCTGGTGCGGGCCGCCCGCGCTCGGAATGAACTCGAAGCAGCATCCGTTACCATTCAGTGAATCCCCGACGGCGCGACGAACTCGGGGATTTTCCGGTATCGGCGCGCGAGTCAAGGGGTGTCATGGACCAGGCAGATCCGTTCGGTTTCATTGGGCTGACGTACGACGACGTCATGCTCCTGCCGGGGGCGACGGACGTCATTCCGAGCGAGGCCGACACCTCCTCGCGACTCACCAAGCGCATCACGATGCACGCGCCGCTGCTGTCGGCCGCGATGGACACCGTCACGGAAGAGCGCATGGCCATCGCCATGGCGCGCGGCGGCGGCATCGGCATCGTGCACCGGAACATGTCGATCGCCGACCAGGCGACCATCGTCGACAAGGTGAAGCGCTCAGAGTCCGGCATGATCACGAACCCGGTCACGACCACGCCCGAGGCCACGGTCGCCGAGGTCGACGAGCAGTGCCGCGCGTTCCGTGTCTCCGGGCTTCCCGTCGTCGACCCCGACGGCATCCTCGTCGGCATCATCACGAACCGCGACATGCGCTTCGTGTCGCCGTTCGAGGCCGAGACGACGCGCGTCGCCGACGTGATGACCAAGATGCCGCTGATCACGGCGCCCGTCGGCACCAACCCCGATCATGCCCTCGCGCTGCTCGCGCAGCACAAGATCGAGAAGCTGCCCCTCATCGACGAGGCCGGCCGGCTCAAGGGGCTCATCACCGTGAAGGACTACGACAAGTCCGAGAAGTTCCCCAACGCCACGAAGGACGATGCCGGCCGTCTGCGCGTCGGCGCGGCCATCGGATTCTTCGGCGACGCGTGGGACCGCGCCACCGCCCTGATGGAGGCAGGCGTCGATGTCATCGTCGTCGACACCGCCAACGGTGAGAGCAAGCTGGAGTGCGAGATCATCGCGCGCATGAAGAACGACCCGGCCTTCGCGCACGTCGACGTGATCGGCGGCAACGTGGCGACGCGCTCGGGCGCCCAGGCTCTGATCGAGGCCGGCGCCGACGCGATCAAGGTCGGGGTCGGGCCGGGCTCCATCTGCACCACTCGCGTCGTCGCGGGCGTCGGTGTGCCTCAGGTGACCGCGGTCTACGAGGCGTCCCTCGCTGCCCGCGCCGCCGGCGTGCCGCTCATCGCAGACGGTGGCCTGCAGTACTCGGGCGACATCGGCAAGGCGCTCGTCGCGGGGGCCGACACCGTCATGGTCGGCTCGCTGCTCGCGGGCACCGACGAGGCGCCGGGCGAGCTCATCTTCGTGAACGGCAAGCAGTTCAAGACCTATCGCGGCATGGGTTCGCTCGGGGCGCTGCAGACCCGCGGCAAGAAGACCTCCTATTCGCGCGACCGCTACTTCCAGGCCGACGTGCCGAGCGACGACCAGCTGATCGCCGAGGGCATCGAGGGCAAGGTGCCCTACCGCGGCGCCGTCAACTCGGTCGTCTACCAGCTGCTCGGCGGCCTGCGCCAGACCATGTTCTACGTGGGCGCGCGCACCATTCCCGAGCTCAAGGCCAAGGGCAAGTTCGTGCGCATCACTCCGGCGGGGCTCAAAGAGAGCCACCCGCACGACATCCAGATGGTCGTCGAGGCGCCCAACTATCGCAGCTGAACTCACGTGAACGGATGCCTCCTCAGGCATCCGTTCACTGTTTAGTTGTTCCCATCGACATATCGAATCGATACGATTCGAATCATGCGATTCGGACTCTTCGTTCCCCAAGGCTGGCGCCACGATCTCCTGAACATCGACCCCGCGCAGCACTGGGAGGTGATGAACGGGATCGCCCAGCACGCCGACAGCAATGAGCTGTGGGAGTCGATCTGGGTCTACGACCACTTCCACACCGTGCCGGTCCCGTCGGACCAGGCCACCCACGAGGCGTGGTCGCTGATGTCGGGCTTCGGCGCCGCCACGAAGCGCGTGCGCCTCGGTCAGATGTGCACGTGCATGAGCTACCGCAACCCCGCCTACCTCGCGAAGGTCGCGACGACGGCCGACATCATCTCGGGCGGCCGCGTCGAGATGGGCATCGGCGGCGGCTGGTACGAGCACGAGTGGCGCGCCTACGGCTACGGATTCCCGGAGATCGGCGAGCGCCTCGGGCGCCTCCGCGAGGGCGTCGAGATCATGAAGCAGGCCTGGACGACCGGCACCGCGACCCTCGACGGCGAGTACTACAAGGTCGACGGCGCGCTGTTCTACCCGCAGCCGCTGCAGAAGCCGGGCATCCCGTTCTGGATCTCGGGCGGCGGCGAGAAGGTCACCCTGAAGATCGCCGCGCAGTACGCGCAGTACACGAACTTCGCGGGCGACCCCGAGGGCTTCGCGCGCAAGAGCGAGATCCTGAAGCGCCACTGCGACAAGCTCGGCACGGACTTCGACGCGATCACCCGCTCGGCCAACTACAACGTCATCATCGGCGACGACCAGGCCGACATCGACGCCCAGCTCGATGCGCTCGAGCAGCGCGTGCGCCCCTTCCTCGGTGAGAAGACCGACGGCTTCATCGCCGAGTACCGCAGCGGGGGCGCCCTCGCCGTCGGGACCCCGGAGCAGATCGTCGAGCGGCTGAAGGCCCAGGCCGACGCCGGGCTCGGGTACGCGATCTTCTACTTCCCGAGCGCGGCGTACTCGCTCGACGCGGTCGAGCGGTTCGAGTCGGAGGTGCTGCCGCACCTCGCGTGACCCCGCGCTACAGTTACGGACCCGCGCTCTTCCAACAGGAGGGGCGCGGGTCCGTATGTGTAGCGCGAGCGGATGCCTCGAGCTAGGCCGCGGCCGCGATCCGCTCGATCGCCTCGCGCAGCAGCTCAGGGGAGCAGGCGAGATTCATGCGTGCGAAGCCGCGCCCCTGCTCGCCGAAGCTCGGGCCGTTCGAGAGCACGACGCCGGCCGAGCGGCGCAGGACCCGCGCCGGGTCCTCGCCCCAGCCGTATTCGCTGAGGTCGATCCAGGCGAGGTAGCTCGCCTTCGGCTCGCGGTAACGCGCCTTCGGCAGCAGCTCGGCGAGGTGCTCGGTGAGCAGGCGCCGGTTCCTCTCGATGGCGGCGATCGTGGCGTCGAGCCAGTCCCGGCCCTCGGTGAAACCGGCCCGGGTCGCGATCACGCCGAACAGGCCCGTGCGGTAGGTCACCTCCTCGGGGAGCGCGCGCACCAGGGCGCGCATGCGATCGTCCGCGGTGACGAAGAGAGCGCACTTGAGGCCGGCCAGGTTGAACGCCTTGCTCGCCGAGTGCGCGGCGATGCCGTGCTCGCGGGCCGCCGGCGATACGTCGAGATACGGGGTGAACGAGGCATCCGTGTGCACGAGCGGAGCGTGGATCTCGTCGCTCACGACGAAACCATCGTGCCGGTCGACGATCGCCGACAGCTGCTCGAGCTGCTCGCGCGAGTGCACGAGCCCCACCGGGTTGTGCGGATTGCACAGCAGGATGCCGCGCGCGCCGCCCTCGAAGGCCGCCTCGATGCCGGCCAGGTCGAGCGACCACGTGTCGCCGTCGTCGACAAGGGGAACCTCGACGACCTCGGCGCCCGCCTCCTGCACGAGGGCGAAGAACGGCGGGTACACCGGCGGCGTGATGATGACGCCGTCGCCGGCGGTGGTGAGCCTGCGCAGCGACTCGACGATGACCACGCTCACGTCGGTCGTGGTCACCATCCCCTCGGGGTCCGGCTGCCAGTCCCAGCGGTCTTCGGCGAATCCGGCGAGGGCTCGGGCCGCGGCACGGCCTCCGGTGCGCGGATCGACGTAGCCGGTGTCGCCGAGGTCGACGGCCTCGTGCAGTGCCTCGCGGATGACCGGTGCGAGCGGGTAGTCCATCTCGGCGACGAACATGGGCAGATGGTCGTCGGTGAAGGCCTGCCACTTCGAGCTGGTCCGGCGCCGCAGCCGATCGAGTGATTCAGCGCTCGTCACGTCCATGCCCCCGAGCCTAATGAGATCGATAGGCTGAAGCGCGTGACTGAGATCGAGATCGGGGCGAGTAAGCGGGCGCGTCGGGTCTATGCGTTCGACGACGTGGCCGTGGTGCCGAGTCGCCGCACGCGCGACCCCGAGAACGTGAACGTCACGTGGACCATCGACGCGTACAGCTTCGACACCCCCATCATCGCGGCGCCGATGGACTCGGTCGTCTCGCCGGCCACGGCCATTGCGATCGGCAAGCTCGGCGGCCTGGGCGTGCTCGACCTCGAGGGGCTGTGGACGCGGTACGAGGACCCGGAGCCGGTGCTCGCGGAAATCCGATCGCTGCCGTCCGAGAGCGCGACGCAGCGCATGCAGCAGATCTATTCGGAGCCGGTGAAGCCGGAACTGATCCGCGACCGCCTCGCCGAGATCCGCGCCGGTGGTGTCACCGTCGCCGGTGCGCTCAGCCCGCAGCGCACGCAGCAGTTCTACGAGACGGTGCTCGCGGCGGGCGTCGACCTGTTCGTGATCCGCGGTACGACGGTGAGCGCCGAGCACGTCGCGAAGCAGCGCGAGCCGCTCAACCTCAAGAAGTTCATCTACGAGCTCGACGTTCCGGTGATCGTGGGCGGCGCGGCGACCTACACGGCCGCGCTGCACCTCATGCGCACCGGTGCCGCCGGCGTCCTCGTCGGCTTCGGCGGTGGCGCGGCCTCGACGACGCGACTCGTGACCGGAATCCATGCCCCGATGGCCACCTCGGTCGCCGACGTGGCGGGGGCGCGGCGCGACTACCTCGACGAGTCCGGCGGCCGCTACGTGCACGTGATCGCCGACGGCGGCCTCGGCACCTCGGGCGACATCGTGAAGGCGATCGCCTGCGGGGCGGATGCTGTGATGCTCGGCACCGCACTCGCGCGGTCGGAGGAAGCGCCGGGTGGCGGCTGGCACTGGGGTGCCGAGTCGCATCAGCCGGAACTGCCGCGCGGCCACCGGGTGCAGGTGGGCACCGTCGGCTCGCTCGAAGAAGTGCTGTACGGCCCGGCGACCGTCGCGAACGGAACGGCCAACCTCATCGGCGCGCTGCGCCGCTCGATGGCGACGACCGGCTACTCCGACCTCAAGGAATTCCAACGCGTGGAGGTCGTCGTCGCGCCGTACCTTGGTGACTGAACCAACAAGGAGTGTGACCTCATGGTCAATGTACGACGGGTGAAGCTGCCCGGGGTGGGCATGCTGCACACCTTCATCCCGGAAGACGGCGGCAAGGTCGGCGTGATCGCTCACCGCAGCGGCGCGAACGACCTCGTCACGTTCAGCGACGCCGACGGCGATGACGCGCCCGCCAAGGTGAGCCTGCGCCTCAACGAGGACGAGGCGCACACCCTCGCCGAACTGCTCGGCGGAACGCACATCATCGAAGACCTCGCCGCCCTCGACAGGCTCCCGGGGCTCACCATCGACTGGTTCTCGGTCGACTACGACGACCACATCGCCGGGCAGCCGCTCGGCGCACCCGCCGACCATGGGTTCCAGGGCGTCACGGTGGTCGCGGTGGTGCGCGGGGAAACCGCCCACCCGGGCCCCGGGCGCGACTTCGTCGTGTTCCCCGGCGACACCCTGGTCGTCGCCGGCAGCCCCGAGCGCGTTGCCAAGTCGTTCACCTACTTCCGCACCGGCGCCGTGGCGACGCCTGCGGGCGTCGGCGACCCGTCACCCGGCCGCTGACGATGCGCGTCGCCGCCGTGCTCGCCGCAGAGGCGAGCGACCATGCCTCTCTCGGTGACGACCTGATCACACTGGGCGTGCTGTTCGTCCTCGCCTACGTGCTGGGGCGCCTGGCCCGGAAGGTGGGTCTCCCGGCGATCCCGGTGTACATGGTGATCGGGCTGCTCGCGAGCCCGCACACGAAGATCTTCCCGCTCGACTTCGACCCGGCGAACATCAACCTCATCGCGGTCTTCGGCCTGGTCCTGCTGCTCTTCAGCCTCGGGCTCGAGTTCGACCAGGACGAGTTCTTCGGCAACGTCGGCAAGCTGATCATCTCGGGCGGCAGCTATGTCGCGATCAACCTGGGCGTCGGCATCGCCTTCGGCTTCTTCGTCGGGTGGGGCACCCGTGAGGCCCTCATCATCGCGGGCATGACCGCGACGTCGTCGAGCGCCATCGTCACCAAGCTCCTGATCGAGCTGAGGCGCCTGGCGAACACCGAAACGCCGATGATCCTCGGGGTGACCGTCGTCGAAGACATCTTCATCGCCGTCTACCTCGCGATCATCTCGGCCGCGCTCAGCCACGCGACCGGGTTCTGGCCGATCGCGCTGCGGCTCGTGATCGACTTCCTCTTCATCGTCGTGATGTTCGCTCTCGCCCGCTGGGGCGGCAAGTACGTGTCGCGGCTGCTGCGCACGAATGACGACGAGCTGTTCACGGTGCTGTTCTTCGGGCTCGCGGTCGCATTCGCCGGAATCGGCGAAGACATCGGCGTGACCGACGCGATCGGCGCCTTCCTGATCGGCGTCGTGCTCGGGGCCACGAGCTACCACGGCCGTATCGAGCGGGTCACCGTGCCGCTGCGCGACGTGTTCGCGGCCTTCTTCTTCCTGAACTTCGGTCTCGGCCTGAACGTGAACGAGTTCCCCGTGGTCGCCGGCGTCGTCGTGCTCGCGATCGTGCTCACGATGGTTCTCAACTTCGGCGCGAGCCAGCTGATCGCGCGGCTCAACGGCTTCGGGCTGACCGAGGGCGTCAACACCTTCGTCATCCTGCAGAACCGCGGCGAGTTCGCGCTGATCCTCGCGACGCTTGCGGTCGGCGCCGGCCTCGACGAGCGGCTGACGCCGTTCGCCGGCCTGTACGTGCTGGTGATGGCGGTGATCGGGCCGCTCATGGCGGCGAACTCCGAAAGGTTCAACACGCGCATCCGGCAGGTGGCGAAGCGACGCAGCGAACGGAGGGCGGCTCAGGCCGCCACGGGCGAGCCCGAATCGCTCCCCAGCCAGCTCGTCGACGAGGTGACGGGCACAGACTCACCGCGCTCCCAGCTTGTCGATGACTCCACAGGATCAAATAAGAAGCGACACCCTCTCGACCCCGCGATCGAAGCCGCGATGCGCGACCCCGAACCGAATCCACGAAAGCGATCCGACGATCTCTGACCAGGCCCGCTCCCATCCCGGCGATCTGACCCTCTTCCGGGTCATGCGCCGTCCTCGTTGGATCGGCGTGCTGCTCATCGCCCTGATCGTCGCGGGGGGCTTCGCGTTCCTCGGCCGCTGGCAGCTCGATCGCGCACTGCAGGCGCGAGAGGTCGGCCCGCGGATCACCGAGACGACGCATCCGCTCGACGCCGTGCTCACGCCCGGCAAGGCGATCGCCGACAAGCGCGTCGGCCAGCTCGTCACCACGAGCGTCAAGACGGTGCCCGCCGACTACATGCTCGTGCAGGGGCGCGACAACGGCGGCGGTGTGCGCGGCTGGTGGATCGTCGGGCACGCGGTCGTGACGAGCGGGGCGGATGCCGGCGCCCACCTCGCCGTCGCGCGGGGCTTCACGCCCGACAAGACCAAGGCGATCGATGTGCAGCACCGGCTCGAGGCATCCGCCCCTGAGCAGCTCGACCTCAGCGGCCGGATCCTGCCGACCGAGCCGCCCGATCAGCCTGAAGACAGCATGTCGGGCAATCCGCCGCAGATGAAGGACCTCGCGATCGCGATCCTCATCAACCGCTGGACGGAGCTCGGCAGCAATCCGCAGATCTTCGAGGCGTACCTCGTCGCGAAGAACCATGTGCCCGCGGGCCTCGTGGCGATCTACGCCCCTCCGCCCGTGCAGCAGCGATCGATCGACTGGCTGAACGCGTTCTACGCGGCCGAGTGGGTCGTGTTCGCGGGCTTCGCCGTCTATCTCTGGTACCGGCTCGCGCGCGACGCGTGGGAGCGCGAGATCGAAGATCTCCAGGAGTTGGAAGAGGCCTCCGGTCAGGTCGCCGAGACGCAGAAAGTAGACTGAGAATCATGCCGCAGGTCTCGTCCTCCGCCGATGAGGGCACCTACCTCTCCCGCTTGTGGGAGCAGCTGCGCAGTGTGAAGGGCGCCCGCCCGCGGCCCGCCGACCTGCCGAGGGTGCCTGCCGCGTTGAAGCTCTACCAGGTGACGGCGTGGATCACGGGCATCATGCTCCTGCTGCTGTGCGCCGAGATGGTCGTCAAGTACGGCTTCCACCACTGGGTCTACGCGTTCCAGCCCGGGCACGGGCTCATCTCGTTCCCGGTCGTGAACCCGGCGACCGACCTGTACCTCAAGGGCGTCAACATCTCCATCGCCGTGCTGATCGTGCACGGCTGGCTGTACGTGGTCTACCTGTTCGCGGACTTCCGGTTGTGGAGCCTCATGCGCATGCCGTTCACGAAGTTCGTGCAGATCGCGCTGGGCGGCGTCATCCCGTTCATGTCGTTCATCGTCGAGGGCATCATCACCAAGCAGGTCAGGACGTATCTCGACGAGAACGCCCCGAAGGCCCCCACAGCAGGAGGAAGCAATTAGCGCGAACGAGCAGCAGGCCCGGCCCGTACTCGTCGTCGACTTCGGCGCGCAGTACGCGCAGCTGATCGCGCGGCGTGTGCGCGAGGCATCCGTCTACTCGGAGATCGTGCCGCACACGATCACCGCGGCCGAGATCGCCGCGAAGAACCCGGCGGGCATCATCCTCTCCGGCGGCCCGTCGTCGGTGTACGAGGAGGGGGCGCCGTCGTTCGACGCGGGCGCCTTCGCGCTCGGCATCCCGACGCTCGGAATCTGCTACGGCTTCCAGGTGATGGCGCAGGCGCTCGGCGGTGAGGTCGCTCACACGGGTCGCAGTGAATACGGCGCAACGGATGTCTCGGTCGGTGTCGCGGGCACGCTGCTCGGCGACCAGCCCACCGAACAGATCGCGTGGATGAGCCACGGCGACTCGGTCTCGCGCGCCCCCGAAGGCTTCGAGGTGCTCGCGTCGACGCTGTCGACGCCCGTCGCCGCGTTCGCGAGCGATGAGAAGAAGCTGTACGGCGTGCAGTGGCACCCCGAGGTGAGGCATTCCCAGTACGGGCAGGCCGTGCTCGAGAACTTCCTGCATCGCGCCGCCGGCATCCCCGCCGACTGGAACAGCGAGAACGTCATCGAGACGCAGGTCGCCCGCATTCGCGAGCAGGTCGGCTCGGCCCGCGTCATCGCGGGCCTGTCGGGCGGCGTGGACTCGGCGGTGGCGGCAGCGATCGTGCATCGCGCGGTCGGCGATCAGCTCACCTGCGTGTTCGTCGATCACGGACTGCTGCGGCAGGGCGAGCGCGAGCAGGTCGAGCGCGACTACGTTGCCGCGACCGGAATCCGTCTCATCACGGTCGACGCGGCGGAGGTGTTCCTGCGCGAGCTCGACGGTGTCACCGACCCCGAGCAGAAGCGCAAGATCATCGGCCGCGAGTTCATCCGGGCGTTCGAGCGCACCCAGGCCGAACTCGTCGCCGAGGCGGCGGCCGAGGGTGCCGAGCCCGTGAAGTTCCTCGTGCAGGGCACGCTGTACCCCGACGTCGTCGAGTCGGGCGGCGGCACCGGCACCGCGAACATCAAGAGCCACCACAACGTCGGCGGCCTGCCCGAAGACCTCGAGTTCGAGCTCGTCGAGCCGTTGCGCACCCTGTTCAAGGACGAGGTGCGCGCGATCGGCCGCGAGCTCGGGCTGCCGGAAGAGATCGTGGCGCGCCAGCCGTTCCCGGGGCCCGGCCTCGGCATCCGTATCGTCGGCGCCGTCAACCACGAGCGCCTCGAGACGTTGCGCGCGGCCGACGCGATCGCGCGCGAAGAGCTCACGGCGGCGGGCCTCGACGGGGAGATCTGGCAGTGCCCCGTCGTGCTTCTCGCCGACGTCCGCTCGGTGGGAGTGCAGGGTGACGGCCGTACCTACGGCCACCCGATCGTGCTGCGCCCGGTTTCCTCCGAAGACGCGATGACCGCCGACTGGACGCGGGTGCCGTACGACGTGCTCGCCCGCATCTCGAACCGCATCACCAACGAGGTGCGCGAGGTGAACCGGGTCGTGCTCGACGTGACGTCGAAGCCACCGGGAACCATCGAGTGGGAATGAAGAATGGCCGCCCGAGGGCGGCCATTCTTCATTCCGGCTGCACCATCGCGTCGGGCTGCTCGGATCCGCGTTCCGCCGCCCGGATCCGAGCAGCGCAACGCGGATCCGGACAGCGCAACGGCGACGCGACGGGGCGGCCCGGGCAGGGCGGGTGCCTGGACTAGTTGCGAGACATGATCGCGAACAGCCGCAGGAACTCGATGTAGAGCCAGATGAGGGTGACCATCAGGCCGAAGGCGCCCTGCCACCCGTAGACGCGGGGGGCGCGGTTCTGCACGCCGTTCTTGATGAACTCGAAGTCGAGCACGAGCGAGTACGCGCCCATCAGCACAGCGAGGATGCCGACGATCAGGCCGATCGGGATGCCCATGAAGGTCATCGAGTTGAGGCCGAACGCGAGCGACGACGAGACGCCGCCGAACAGCATCAGACCGACGTTGACGAGGCTGTAGACGAAGTAGCCGATCAGCGCGCCGAGGAACACCTTGGTGAGGCGAGCGGATGCGCGGACCTTGCCGCTGGCGAACAGCGCCAGCATGACGCCGAAGACCGCGAGCGTCGCCACGACCGCCTGCAGCACGACGCTGCCGAAGTATGTCTCGAAGAGGCGGGAGATGCCGCCGAGGAAGAGACCCTGCGCCGCGGCGTAGACGACGATGAGGGCCGGGCTCGGCTTGCGCTTGAACGCGTTGACCATGCCGAGCGCGAGGCCGACGATGGCGCCGACGAGCGTAAGGGTCGGCACGAACCAGCCGACGGCGGCGGTCGCGAGCAGAATGACGAAGAGGATCACCGTCTTGACCACGGTGTCTTCGTAGGTCATGCGCCCGGTGTCTGCGGCGCTCGCGCTCGGCCCTGCGAAAAGAGCCTCGAGGTCGGGGGTGCCGGCGGTTGCGGGGTCGACCGGCTGGGGCGCGCCACCCGCGCGGAAGGCGGCGACGCGGTTCAGTGCAGGGTTGTTCGATCGGGCCATAGATACAAGTTAGCGCGGAGCTTCCGCGGCGAGGCTGGCAATGCGCCCCGAGTCGTTCCCCGATCGGCGCGCGCCGACCGGGGAACCGCGCCGCCCACTTCCGCTCCCGTCCGCCCGGGCGCGCGCACTACCCTGGCGAGGTGTCTGCGAGCGGTAGAGCGTGGGTCGCCGGCGCTATCGCGGCGCTCCTGTCGTTCGCGGCGTCGTGGGTGCCGTCGTACTGGGCCGACGAGGTCGCGACGCTGCGCGCTTCCGCGCTGTCACCCGGTGCGCTGCTCGACTTCACGACGACCCGCACGGATGCCGTGCACGCCCTGTTCTATCTGGTGATGCACTACTGGACCGCGGTGTTCGGCGCCTCGGAGGGCGCGACCCGCGGCCTGTCGGCACTCGGCGTCGGCGTCGCCACCGCGCTCACCATGCTGCTTGCCGACGCGCTGCAGCGGCCGCGACTGGGCCTCGTCGCGGCCGTCCTGTTCGCGCTGATGCCGCGCGTCACGGAGGCCGGGGAGGAGGCGAGGTCGTA
The DNA here is from genome assembly GCF_042651345.1 of Gryllotalpicola reticulitermitis. Classification (NCBI taxonomy): domain Bacteria; kingdom Bacillati; phylum Actinomycetota; class Actinomycetes; order Micrococcales; family Microbacteriaceae; genus Gryllotalpicola; species Gryllotalpicola reticulitermitis. The sequence continues at coordinate 559,358 of NZ_JBHSCN010000002.1, read as the reverse complement.
CGCGTGGACGGCGGCCATCGCCGCCGGGCTGTGGCTGCTGCTCCTCGTCGCGATGAAACGCGGCCGCTGGTGGTGGGTGGCGCTCGGCACCGTCGCGGCGCTCTCGGTCAGCTTCTTCCTGCTGAGTGCGACGCTCGCTGTCGCGCAGTTCGTCTTCGTGGCCGTTCGTCAGCGACGCGCGCTCCTGCCCGTGCTCGCCGCCTGGGCGGCTGCCGCCGTCGTCGCGAGCCCCGTCATCTACTTCGCATGGCATCAGAGATCACAGGTGGCGTGGCTCGGCACCTCCGCGGCGCTGAACCCGTGGTCCGCGCTGCTGGAGCCGTGGGCGGAGACCTCGTGGGGCTTTGGGATCGCGGCATCCGTTCTGCTCATCTGGGGCGCCGTACGCTGGCGCGCGGCCGTCGCTCGTGCCTGCCCCGAGTACCTGCTGCTCGCCGGCAGCTGGGTCGTCGTGCCGCTCGTGCTGATGGTCGCGACCTCATTGACCAGCAACCCGCTGTACACGCCGCGCTACCTGACCCTCGCGACGCCCGGGTTCGCGCTGCTGCTCGCTGCGGCGGCGGTCGCGATCGGCTCTCGCCGCGTGGCCGCGGTCGCGGTTCTTATCGTGGTCGCCGTCGCCGTGCCCACCTACGTCGGGCAGCGCGGGCCCTACGGCAAGAACGGCGGCAGCGACCTGCGCCAGCTCGCCGATACGGTGCGGCGGCACGCGCAGCGCCACGATGGAGTCGTATTCGAGCCGTCACCCATCCGCAGGACGCTCAATCCGCGGCTCGCACTCTATGCCTACCCGCAGAAGTTCGCCGGCCTCGACGACGTCGCGCTGAAAGTCCGCTTTCCGCACACCGCCACGTTCCACGACCAGGTCGTGCCGCTCGCGAACCGGAAGCCGCAGCTGCGCGAGCTGAACACGGTGTGGGTCGTTTTCGCAGGCATCGACACCCCCTGCAACTCGGGCAAGGACGCGGCGACGCTGCGCGCCGCGGGCTTCGTGACGGATGCTCGATACCCGGTGCATCGCACCGTGGTGTGCCGGTTCGCTCGGCAGTGATGCCCGACGACGCTGACCTGGGGGTTGGGGGCGAAACCAGGCCAGCGCCGTCGAGGCGGCGTCGCACCGCCGCATCACCGGGTTGAGGGCGACAGCAGTGCCGGACCTCGTGAAAAACGGTATTTAGCCGCTGTGGGTTAAGTCAACATTTATGTTTCACGCCGGGCGACGGTCGTGATCACCTAGCGGACGCCCGCCGTCATTAGGATCGGCGGCATGCGCGCGCACAGCTCTCCCATCGTCATCGGCCACCGCGGCGCGTGCGGCTACCGCCCCGAGCACACCCGGCAGGCGTATGAGCTCGCGTTCCAGCTCGGTGCCGACTTCGTCGAGCCCGACATCGTCGCCACGAAGGACGGTGTTCTCGTGCTGAGGCACGAGAACGAGATCTCCGGCACGACCGACGTCGCGCAGCGCCCGGAGTTCGCCCGGCTGCGCACCACCAAGGAGGTCGACGGGGAGGTCCTCACGGGGTGGTTCACCGAGGACTTCACCTGGGAGCAGCTCGCGACGCTGCGTGCGCGCGAGCGCCTCGGCGCGCTGCGTCAGGCGAGCGCGAGCTTCGACGACCAGCATCCGATTCTCAAGCTCGCGCACCTCTTCGACATCGTCGACGCGTGGGCCGAGGAATCCGATCGGGAACTCGGCATCGTCGCCGAGATCAAGCACGCCAGCTACTTCGAGTCGATCGGGCTGCCGCTCGACGAGCTGTTCGCGGATGCCGTGCACAAGGTGGGCTGGGCCGACGAGGCCGGGCGCCTCGTCATCGAGTCGTTCGAGAAGACAGTGCTGCGCAAGGTGCGTGAGCGGGGGGTCCGCGGCAGCCGGGTCTATCTCGTCGCCGCAGAGGGCGCCGCGTTCGATCTCGTCGCGGCGAGCGGCGCTGCCGCGATGAGCTACGCGCAGGAGATCGACGAGGGCGGCCTCTACCGGCTCGCGACCCAGCAGGGGTGCAGCGCGATCGACGGCATCAGCGTCGACAAGGCGATGCTTCTCGACGCTGAGACCGAGAGCGGCATCAGCGACCTCGTCGATCGCGCACACGCGGTGGGGCTCGCACTGTTCACGTGGACGCTTCGGCCGGAGAACGCGTTCCTCGCCGGGCCGTTCCGGAGCGACCAGGGCGACGCGGCGTTCGGGCACTGGCAGCACGAGTTCCGCACCATCATGTCGACGGGCGTCGACGGCGTGTTCGCGGACCACCCCGACCTCGCGATCTCGGTGCGCGACGAACTCGCCTGAGGGCCGAGACGGTGTCGGCGGCCGAACCTAGACTGGTGAGGCAATGACAGACGCGCGCGCATCCGACGGTTTCGTTCCCCTGCTGGTCGAGGGGTTCGACGGGCCGCGGGCCGGTTTCGGCGGGGAAGACGCGCTGCTGGCGGGCCTCAATCCGCAGCAGCGTGAGGCGGTGACCTACCGCGGGCAGGCGCTCCTCATCGTCGCCGGCGCGGGCTCGGGCAAGACGCGCGTGCTCACCCATCGCATCGCGGGGCTGCTCGGCAGCCGCGAGGCGTGGCCCAGTCAGATCCTCGCCATCACGTTCACGAACAAGGCGGCGAGCGAGATGCGTGAGCGTGTCACGGGGCTCGTGGGTCAGGCATCCGATGGCATGTGGATCTCGACGTTCCACTCCGCCTGCGTGCGCATCCTGCGGCGCGAGGCGAAGCAGTTCGGGTTCACCGAGAACTTCACCATCTACGACTCGGGCGACACGCGGGCCCTGCTCAAGCGCATCATCAAAGAGCTCGAGGCCGACACCTTCGGGTTCACGCCGGGCAGCGCGGGCGCGAAGATCTCGAAGCTCAAGAACGAGCTCGAAGACTACGAGTCCTACGCGCGCTCCGCCAACCGCGACGACCCCGCAGAGCAGGTGTTCCTGCAGATCTTCCGCGACTACTCGCGCGCGCTCAAGAGCGCGAACGCGTTCGACTTCGACGACCTCATTGCACAGACGGTCTATCTGTTCCGCGCCTTTCCGCGGGTCGCCGCGAACTATCAGCGGCGATTCCGGCACGTGCTGGTCGACGAGTACCAAGACACGAACCACGCGCAGTACTCGCTCATCCGCGAACTGACGAAACCCGTGCCGCCGCACCTCGTCGCCGAGCTGAGGGCCGAGGGCCTCTACGTCGAGAAGCTGACGGACCCCGACGGCGGGATTCCGGGGGCATCGCTCACGGTCGTCGGCGACTCCGATCAGTCGATCTATGCCTTCCGCGGCGCCGACATCCGTAACATCACCGAGTTCGAGCACGACTTCCCCGGCGCGAAGGTCGTGCTGCTCGAGCAGAACTACCGATCGACCCAGAACATCCTGTCGGCGGCGAACGCCGTGATCAGCAACAACTTCGACCGCAAGGCCAAGAACCTGTGGACCGACTCGGGCGACGGCGAGAAGATCATCGGCTACACCGGGTACTCGGGGCACGACGAGGCGCAGTTCGTCGCCGACGAGATCGACGCACTCCACCGCGGGGGCATGGCCTACAACGACATGGCCGTGTTCTATCGCACCAACTCGCAGACGCGTGCGCTCGAAGAGATCCTGATCCGCTCAGCGGTGCCCTATCGCATCATGGGGGGCACCAAGTTCTACGAGCGCGCCGAGATCAAAGACGCCATGGCGTACCTCATCTCGGTCGCGAACCCTGCCGACGAGCTCGCCGTGCGGCGCATCCTGAACACGCCGAAGCGCGGAATCGGCCCCGCGACGGTCACCCAGCTCGGCTCGTTCGCCGCCGACAACGGCATCACCTTCAGAGACGCCCTGCGCGCGGCATCCGATCTCGGTCTCGGGCCCAAGGTCACGGCGGCGATCACGAGGCTCTCCGATCTGCTCGACGAGTCGGCCGCGATGATCGACCCCGGCAACCCCGGCGGGGTGAAGCCGGTCGCAGAGGTCCTGACGCACCTGCTCGCCGGCTCGGGGCTGATCGATGCGCTGCGCAACTCGCGCGATCCGCAAGACGAGGCGCGCGCCGAGAACGTCGACGAGCTGGTCGCCGTGACGAAGGAGTTCGCCCGGAACAACCCCGGCGGCACCCTCACCGACTTCCTCACCGAGGTCTCGCTCGTCGCGGCCGCCGACGAGCTCGACGACTCCTCGGGCACCGTATCGCTCATGACGCTGCACACGGCGAAGGGCCTCGAGTTCGACGCGGTGTTCCTCACCGGCGTTGAGGAAGACCTGATTCCGCACCGCATGTCGGCCAACGAGCCAGGCGGCCTCGCCGAAGAGCGGCGACTGTTCTACGTCGGCATCACGCGTGCACGCAAGCGCCTCTACCTGTCGCTCGCGATGACGCGCGCCCAATTCGGCGACGTCAACGTCGCGATGCCGAGCAGGTACCTGCAGGAGATCCCCGGCGAGCTCGTCGACTGGCGCCGCTCCCCGTCGGCGGCCAACGGCCGCGACAACACCATGTCGCGCGCGCTGAACGCCCGCCGCCCGGGGTTCGGCAGCGACCGCGCGGCGCTCACCGCGGCGGCGCTCTCAAAGCCCAAGACCGAGTGGGCCAACAAGGTGACGGCGCAGGTGCGCGACAACAGCGGGCTCGAGCTCGCGCCCGGCGACCGGATCCGTCACGTCGACTTCGGCGAGGGCCGCGTTCAGGACGTCACGGGTGAGGGCGCCAAGCGCATCGCCCACGTGCAATTCGACGGCTCCGGTTTCAAGAAGCTCCTGATCAAGATCGCCCCGATCGAGAAGCTGCAGAACTGATCGTCGCGGCGCTCCGCGGCTCAGACCTCGGCGCGCCGATTGGCGCGGCGCACGAGGCGCGGCGGCTCGCCGCCGAGGTACGAGGCGACCGGGTCGACGAGGAATCCGTTGCTCAGCGCCTCGCGCCCCACCAGCATGCGGAAACCCATCGAGTCGCGCCGCGTGAGCGTCGCCTCGACAGGGAACGTGCGGTCGAGCATCCGTAATTCGATCAGCACCACGACGCGCTCCTGCAGGTGGCCGCTCGAGCTGCGCACCCGCCGCCGGTCGTGGACGGGCAACTCGACCTTCGCGCCGTCGCGCGAGCTGCGCTGCCAGGGATGCACCTCGAAGCGCACCCAGCGGCGATCGTCGCGCGTGAACTCGCGCAGGCCGAACGCGTGCAGAGCAGACGTCTGCGCGCCGGTGTCGATCTTCGCCTTGACCCACGGCACCCCGAGGCCGGGGAGCCCGACCCATTCTCGCCATCCGACCACGTCTGGTGTTGGATGACGGGGGACCATGCCGTCTATCCAACAGGAATACGAGTGAAGATCGCCATTTTGTCGCGCGCGCCGCGCAGCTACAGCACCCAGCGCCTGCGCGCCGCCGCCGTCGAACGTGGTCACGACCCGAAGGTGCTGAACACCCTGCGGTTCGCGATCGACCTGTCAGCCGAAGTCCCTGATCTGCTGTACCGCGGGCGCCAGCTCTCCGACTACGACGCCGTGATCCCGCGTATCGGCAACTCGATCACCTATTACGGCACGGCGGTCGTGCGCCAGTTCGAGCAGATGGACGTGTACACGCCGAACACGGCGAACGGCATCAGCAACTCGCGCGACAAGCTGCGCGCGAACCAGATCCTGTCCCGGCACGGTGTCGCCATGCCGCCGACGGCGTTCGTGCGCAACCGGGCCGACGTCGTCGCCGCCATCGAGCGCGTCGGTGGCGCACCGGTCGTGCTCAAGCTGATCGAGGGCACGCAGGGCATCGGGGTGATCCTCGCCCCCGAGATGAAGGTCGCCGAGGCGATCATCGAGACGCTGCAGTCGGCCAGGCAGAACGTGCTGATCCAGCGCTTCATCGGTGAGTCGCGGGGAAGCGATGTGCGCGCCCTGGTCGTCGGCGACCGCGTCGTCGCGGCGATGCGCCGCACCGCGAAGGGCGGCGAGTTCCGCTCGAACGTGCACCGCGGCGGGTCGGTCGAGCGGGTCGAGCTCGACGAGGAGTACGCGCGCACCGCCGTGCGCGCCGCGCAGATCATGGGACTCAAGGTCGCGGGCGTCGACATGCTCGAGAGCGAGCTCGGACCGCTCGTGATGGAGGTCAACTCGTCGCCCGGCCTCGAGGGCATCGAGACCGCGACCAAGCTCGACGTCGCCGGCGCGATCATCGACTACATCGCGAACCAGGTCGCCTTCCCGCAGATCGACGTGCGCGAGCGGCTCTCCGTGTCGACCGGCTATGGCGTCGCGGAACTCGTCGTGCACGGCGACGCCGATCTGGTCGGCTCGACCATCGGCGACTCCGGCCTGCGCGAACGCGACATCACGGTGCTCACCGTGCACCGCGGCACGCAGGTCATCCCGAACCCGAGCTTCCGCGAGCGACTCGAGGCGGAGGACCGGCTGCTGTGCTGGGGCCGGGTCGAGGAGATGCGGTCGATGATCCCCGAGCGGCCGAAGCGCCGGCCACGCGTCAAGAAGCTGCCGAAGCACCCGATTCCGCTCGAGGAATAGCGCCGCGGGACCCGCCGAAGCCCGCGTTCCGCACAGTGCACTGATTGGTCGGCCGGCCACAGTGCCGGGGTAGGCTGGGGTGCGGAATTGTCTCGATGTCGAGAGAAATGGATGACAGTGGATCTGTACGAGTACCAGGCCCGAGACCTGTTCGAGAAGTACGAGGTGCCCGTTCTGAAGGGCATCATCGCCGACACTCCCGATGAGGTGCGGGCGGCGTCCGAGACACTCGGCGGAGTGACCGTCGTGAAGGCGCAGGTCAAGACCGGCGGCCGTGGCAAGGCGGGCGGCGTCAAGGTCGCGAAGACCCCTGACGATGCGTACACGGCTGCGCAGTCGATCCTCGGCCTCGACATCAAGGGCCACGTCGTCAAGCGCGTCATGGTCGCGGAGGGCGCCGACATCAAGCAGGAGTACTACTTCTCCGTGCTGCTCGATCGGGCCAATCGCTCCTACCTCTCGCTGTCGTCCTTCGAGGGCGGCATGGAGATCGAAGAGCTCGCCGTCGAGCGCCCCGAGGCGCTCGCTCGCGTCGAGGTCAACCCGGCCGAGGGCCTGCCGCTCGAGAAGGCGAAGGAGATCGCGGTCGCCGCGAAGTTCCCGGCCGAGCTCGTCGACAAGGTCGCGCCGGTCTTCGTCAAGCTCTACAACGTCTACAAGGGCGAAGACGCGACGCTCGTCGAGGTCAACCCGCTCGTCTTGACCGGTGCGGGCGACATCGTGGCCCTCGACGGCAAGGTGTCGCTCGACGACAACGCCGCGTTCCGCCACCCCGAGCACGAAGCTCTGGTCGACGCATCCGCCGCCGACCCGCTCGAGGCGAAGGCCAAGCAGAACGACCTCAACTACGTGAAGCTCGACGGCGAGGTCGGCATCATCGGCAACGGCGCGGGCCTCGTCATGTCGACGCTCGACGTCGTCGCCTACGCCGGCGAAGCGCACGGCGGCGTGAAGCCCGCCAACTTCCTCGACATCGGCGGCGGCGCCTCGGCCGAGATCATGGCCGCGGGCCTCGACGTCATCCTCGGCGACCCACAGGTCAAGAGCGTGTTCGTCAACGTCTTCGGCGGCATCACCTCCTGCGTCGCCGTCGCCAACGGCATCGTGAAGGCCCTCGAGATCCTGGGCTCGGAGGCGAACAAGCCGCTCGTGGTGCGGCTCGACGGCAACCAGGTCGAGGAGGGCCGCGCCATCCTGACCGCCGCAAACCACCCGCTCGTGACCCTGGCCACCACGATGGACTCGGGCGCCGACAAGGCCGCCGAACTGGCGTCGAAGTAAGGACGGACAGAACGATGTCGATCTTCCTCAACAAGGACTCCAAGGTCATCGTCCAGGGCATCACCGGCGGCGAGGGCACCAAGCACACGGCTCTCATGCTGAAGGCCGGAACCCAGGTCGTCGGCGGCGTCAACGCGCGCAAGGCAGGCACCACCGTCTCGCACACCACGGCCGACGGGTCGCCGGTCGAATTGCCCGTCTTCGCCACCGTCGCCGAGGCGATCGAGAAGACCGGCGCCGACGTGTCGATCGCCTTCGTGCCGCCCGCCTTCTCGAAGGACGCGATCATCGAGGCCATCGATGCCGAGATCCCGCTGCTCGTGATCATCACCGAGGGCATCCCGGTCGGCGACAGCGCCGAGGCATGGGCGCACGCCAAGGCGAAGGGCAACAAGACCCGCATCATCGGCCCGAACTGCCCCGGCATCATCACGCCGGGCGAGTCGCTCGTCGGCATCACGCCGGCGAACATCACCGGCAAGGGCCCGATCGGCCTCGTTTCGAAGTCGGGCACCCTGACCTACCAGATGATGTACGAGCTGCGCGACCTGGGCTTCTCGACCGCGATCGGCATCGGCGGCGACCCCATCATCGGCACCACGCACATCGACGCGCTCGCCGCGTTCGAGGCCGACCCTGAGACGAAGGCGATCGTCATGATCGGCGAGATCGGCGGCGACGCCGAAGAGCGCGCCGCGGCCTTCATCAAGGAGAACGTGACGAAGCCCGTCGTCGGCTACGTCGCGGGCTTCACCGCGCCCGAGGGCAAGACGATGGGCCACGCCGGCGCGATCGTCTCGGGCTCCGCGGGCACCGCCCAGGCCAAGAAGGAAGCGCTCGAGGCCGCCGGCGTCAAGGTCGGCAAGACCCCGAGCGAGACCGCGCAGCTTCTTCGCGAGGTCTTTGCGGGGGCAAACGCGTAGCGAGCGGCACACATTCGCCCGAGGGGCACACGGTTTCGGTGAAATCGTGTGCCCCTCGCCCTTTTGGCTGCCCGCCGTCGCGAGTAGCTTGCGAGCCATGTCAAAGGTGACCCCGTTCCTCTGGTACGTCGACGGCGCAAAAGAGGCCGCCGAGTACTACGTCTCGCTGTTCGACGACGCGCGTGTGCTCTGGGTGCAGGGATTCCCCCAGGACGGCGCGATGCAGAGCGGCGTCTATACCCTGGCGTTCGAGCTCCAAGGGCGCGAGTACTACGCGATCAACGGCGGTGACGCGATCAAGCCGACCCCGGCGTTCTCCTTCTTCGTAGAGGTCGAGTCGCAGGCCGAGATCGACCGGCTGTGGGATGCGCTGATCGCCGACGGCGGTGCGCCGAGCCAGTGCGGCTGGCTGTTCGACCGGTGGGGCCAGAGCTGGCAGATCGTGCCGAAGCAGCTCTGGGACTTCTATGCATCGGACGATCGCGCCGCCGTGGACCGGACGGTGCGGGCGATGCTCGGAATGGCCAAGCTGGACCTCGGCGCGCTCCAGGCGGCATTCGACGGCTGAGGCCCCGAATGCGCCGAATGGACTCGGCTGCGCCGGGCGCTGCGACGCGGAGTGCACTTGAGTGCGTGCGGCTCACCTGAGCGCCACACGGCAACCCGGCGAGGCACCCGGGGCCGCGGGGAGCTCGCCGTTACCCTCGCCTCATGACCCGTCCTCTCGTCGTGTTCCTTGCCGCATTCGAGGCGGTGATCACGGCGGCGATCGGCATCGGCGTGGCCCTCGCGCCCCTGACGGTGGTGTGGGCGCTGCAGTACCACATGGAGACGAGCTGGGGCACGTTCTGGCGTGCGGCGGCGGATGCCTGGCTGCTCGGTCTCGGCGTCGACCTGCACGTCGACCTCGGGCAAGCGACCGCGCTGTCCCTCGGCCTTCCGGGGGCCGTCGCACCGTTCACCGTGACGATCGCGGCGCTCGGCGTCGCGCTGTTCACCTTCATCATGGGTGCGCGAGTGGGGAGGCGGGCCGCTGAGACGCCCTTCGTGCTGACCGGCGGCGTGGCATCCGTCGTCGTGTTCGCGCTCATCGCGTGGTTCGTCGCGCTCAGCGCGCAGACCACGATCGTCTCGCCTGCGTCCAAGCAGGCCGCGTTCATCGCCGGCCTCACCTTCGCCGCGGGCGTCGCGCTTGGCATCGGCCTCGACTGGGCGCGTGAGCGCGAGCACGTTCCGAGCTGGATCGCCCGACGCCTCGGCCCGACGGCGCGCGCGGTGGTGGGCGCCGCGGTGCGCGGTGCGGTCGGCTCGGTCGCGCTGCTCGTCGCGGCATCTGCTGTGCTTGTCGCTCTTCTGCTCGTCACCCACTTCGGCAAGGCGGTCGGCCTGTACGAGGCGTTGCAGTCCGGTTATCTCGGCGGGGTCACCCTGACGCTCGCCCAGGCTGCGTTCCTGCCGAACGCGATCCTGTGGGCGATGTCGTGGCTCATCGGCCCCGGCTTTGCGCTCGGCGGCGCGGTGCCCGTCGCGCCCGGCTCGGGGCTGTCCACCAGTCTGCCCGGGATCCCGCTGATGGCGATCGTGCCGCAGCACACGTCGGCGGTCGCGTTCGTCGCGCTCGCCGTTCCGGTGCTGGCGGCGGCGGTGATCGGATTCCTGACCCATCGCGCCCTGTCCGGCTCGCGCGCCGTCGCGGACGGGCCGCTCGAGCTCGCGCTCACCGCCCTCGGCGTCGCGATCATCGGCGGCGCGATCATCGCACTGCTCGGCTGGTGGTCGGGCGGCACGCTCGCGCCAGGGATGCTCGCGCACCTCGGGCCGGTGCCGTGGGCGGTCGGGCTGTTCGGCGGCATCGAACTCGGCGTCGGCACGGCCATCGGCCTGACGGCCGCCCATCTGCGCAATCAGTCGATGGAGTGGACTCCGCTCGCGCGGGCTGCGCAGCGCGAGGCGCCCGCCCCGGAAAAGGAACCCGTCGGACCGCCGGTAGGCTAGCGGGGTGCTCTCGGTCGTCGTGCTCATCTCCGGCGGCGGGTCGAACCTGCGTGCCCTGCTCGATGCCGCGGCCGACGCCGAGTTCCCCGCGCGGGTGGTCGCGGTCGGCACGGACCGCCCCGAGGCCGAGGGGCTCGAGCACGCCGAGGAGTTCGGCGTTCCGACGTTCGAGGTCGCGCTGTCGAGTTTCGGGTCCCGAGAGGCGTGGGGCGACGCGCTGCTGGAGCAGATTCAGCTGTGGCGCCCTGACCTCGTGATTCTGTCGGGCTTCATGCGCCTGCTGCCGCCGGCGGTCGTCGCCGCGCTCGCGCCGAATCTCATCAACACCCACCCGGCCTTCCTGCCGGAGTTCCCGGGGCCGCGCGCCGTGCGCGACGCGCTCGAAGCCGGGGCGAGTGAGAGCGGCGCCAGCATCATCGTCGTCGACAACGGTGTCGACACCGGGCCCATCATCGCGCGGGAACGCGTCGCAGTCGTGCCCGGCGACAACGAGACCACCCTGCACGCGCGCATCAAGCCCGTCGAGCGGCGCCTGCTGATCCAGGCCGTGCTCGACATCGCGAACGGAACGCTCGACCTCGCCGACGCGGCCCTGTCCGGGCGGCGCGCCATCACACCAGAGGAGTCCAGACCATGAGTGCACATGCCGCAGATCCGAGCCTCTACCGCGAGCGCGACGTGGTGCCCGTGCGCCGCGCCCTCATCTCGCTCTCCGACAAGACCGACCTCGAGGTGCTCGCGCGAGCGCTCGCCGATGCGGGCGTCGAGCTCGTCTCGACCGGGTCGACGGCGGCAAGCATCCGCTCGCTCGGCATCGAGGTGACCGACGTCGCGCACCTCACCGGCTTCCCCGAGTCGCTCGGCGGCCGCGTGAAGACGCTGCACCCGGCCGTGCATGCGGGGCTGCTCGCCGACCTGCGGCTCGAAGACCACGAGAAGCAGCTCGCCGAACTCGGCATCGCGCCGTTCGAGCTCGTGGTCGTCAACCTGTACCCCTTCAAAGAGACCATCGCGGCCGGCGCCGAGGGCAACGACGCCGTCGAGCAGATCGACATCGGCGGCCCGGCGATGGTGCGGGCGAGCGCCAAGAACTTCGCCAATGTCGCGGTCGTCGTCTCGCCGGGCTCGTACCCCGAGGTGATCGCCGCGGTGCGTTCGGGCGGCACGTCGCTCGCCCTGCGCGGGAACCTCGCCACGAAGGCGTTCCAGCACACGGCCGACTACGACGCGGCGGTGGCGGCGTGGTTCACCCAGCACGTCGCGGCGACGGATGGGGCGAACGCCAGTGCTGCAGACTCCGGCTTCTCCGCATCCGTCACCGTCACGGGCACCCTGCAGAACGTGCTGCGCTATGGCGAGAACGCGCACCAGGCGGCCGCGATCTACCTCGACGGCGCTCAGGGCGACCTGCAGTCGGGTACGGGCATCGCGCAGGCCGAGCAGCTCGGCGGCAAGGAGATGTCCTACAACAACTACACGGACGCCGATGCAGCCCTGCGCGCCGCGTACGACTTCGCCGAGCCCGCCGTCGCCATCATCAAGCACGCGAACCCGTGCGGCATCGCGAGCGCCGCGGACATCGCCGAGGCGCACCGCAAGGCGCACGCCTGCGATCCGGTGAGCGCGTACGGCGGCGTGATCGCAGCGAACCGCACGGTGACGCTCGCGCTGGCCCAGACGGTGAAGGGCATCTTCACCGAGGTCATCGTTGCCCCCGACTACGAGCCGGCGGCGCTCGAGCTGCTGCAGACGAAGAAGAACCTGCGCATTCTGAAGCTCCCCGCCGACTTCGCGCGGGCGCCCTACGAATACCGCCAGATCTCGGGCGGCGTGCTCGTGCAGCAGGCGGATGTCTTCCCCAGCGGCGCCCTGTCCGACGAGTGGCAGCTCGTCGCCGGTGAGGCGGCGGATGCTGCGACGCTCGCCGACCTCGAGTTCGCGTGGCGCGCGTGCCGGGCGGCGAAGTCGAACGCGATCCTGCTGGCTGCCGATCAGGCATCCGTCGGCGTCGGCATGGGGCAGGTCAACCGCGTCGACTCGTGCCGCCTGGCCGTCGAGCGCGCCAACACTCTCGCCGACGGCGCGGAACGCGCCCGTGGGTCGGTCGCCGCGTCCGACGCGTTCTTCCCGTTCGCCGACGGCGCGCAGATCCTGATCGATGCCGGGGTCAAGGCGATCGTCCAGCCGGGCGGCTCGATCCGTGACGACGAGGTGGTCGCCGCGGCCAAGGCCGCGGGCGTCACGATGTACGTCACCGGCGAGCGCCACTTCTTCCACTAAAAGAGACACACCTGAAACGACTATGACGATCCCCTGGAGCCGACGGCTCACCGCTTCCTTCCTGGCCGCGCTCGCGACGGCGCTCGTGGCGTTCGGCACCACCGAGCTCGCGATGTACATGGTCAACTCGCTGAGCCTGCAGGCGATCAGCTCGTACGCCCTGTACTTCGGCATTCCGGCGCTCGTGCTGCTCATCGTGGTGCTCTTGGCCGGCCTCATCGACTCGTTCTCGAGCTGGTGGGTCGCGCTGCTCGCGAGCCTCGTGGGCGGCCTGCTCGGAGCGGCGGTCGGCGGGCTCGTGACGGCACAGGGGCAGCTGGTGAAGTACCTCGACCAGGTCGTCGGCTTCTACCTGTTCTTCATCGTCGCCTCGACCGTGACCGGCGCACTCCTCGGCCGGCGGGTGTGGAAGCTCTGGATCGCGCGCCCTGCCTCTCGCGGCCGCGTCGTGTTCGTGCGGGTGCCCGCGTCGAACCTCGCCGAGGGACTCGTCACGCACATTCCGCGCACCCTGGTCGATCGCGACCTCGCCGACAAGCAGTGGGACGACTACGTCGCCGCCTTCGCCGGCTCGGGCTGGCAGACGGTCGAGGTCGCGCCGGCCGACAGGCTCGCGGACTCGGTCTTCGTCGAGGACACCGCGGTCGTGCTGTCGCGCTCGGTCGCTGTGCTGACCCGCCCGGGCGCCGAGTCGCGGCGCGCCGAGGTGGCTGCCGTTGGCGACAAGCTGCGCGAGCAGGGGCTCACGCTGTACGAGCTCGAGGCGCCCGGAACACTCGACGGCGGCGACGTCGTGCGGGTCGGCGACACGCTGTACGTCGGGCGCAGCGAGCGAACGGATGCCGACGGCATCCGTCAGCTGCGCGAGGTGATCGCCATGGCGGGGCTCGACCTCGCGGTCGTCGCGGTGCCGTTGCAGGGCGGCCTGCACCTCGGCACCTCGGCCGCCGCGCTGCCCGATGGCACCGTGCTGTACTCGAGTCCTGAGATCGACCCGAGCCTGTTCGGGCGTTCGATCAGGGTGCCGGTCGGCAACAGCGCGAACATCGTCGCGCTCGACGAGAAGACCGTGCTGGTTCCGGCGTCGTCCCCCGGCACGGCCGAGCTCGTCGCCGACCTCGGCTACACGGTGGTGAAGGTGGATCTGTCGGAGTTCGAGAAGATCGAGGGCTCTGCGGGCTGCCTGTCGATCCGGCTCTGAGGGATCGGTGCCGAGGGACCGGTGCTGAGCTGATCGGTGTCGAGCTGAATGCTCGCCGGCTCGCGGGCCGAGTTGCGTCGTGATTTTCCCCGACGTTCTCTTCGGCAACACTTGTCGTCGCGGCCGCTAGCGCGCTAGCCTGAGAATTCGCTTCGCGTGTGCGACGGGTCGCCCGGGAAGCGTTACGGAACGTAGTGCTGCTCGCTCAGGAGGCCGAAATGTATAACACCGCGCTTGACACGACGAACGTTGTCGCCGGTGTTGTCGGCCACCTCCACGCCGGGGTCGCTGCCGCCGGTCCGCAGTCCGCCCGCCGCGCCGGCTGACGACGTCGCCGCGTCAGCTCGCGGCATTCGCTTCTTCCCTGCTCGCGCATTCGCGCGTCATCTTCCGCCCCATCGACTGACGGCACCAGTGTCGGTGGCATGCGGAAGCATCGATGACAACTCCCACAAAGAATTGCCTGATTCATGTCTGCCCAAACCCAGCAACAGTCCCATTCGACCCCTCGGCACGAGAGCGGTGACGACCTCAGCACCTTCGCCTCGATCTCGCGCCTGTACCCCTACATGCGCCCGGCCATGCGCAGAGTCACGCTCGGCATGGTCGCCGCTCTGCTCGCGTCGCTCGTCTCGCTCGCGATTCCGCTCGTGCTCGAGCGCCTCGTCGACGGCACGCTGCTGCACCCGGGCGGCAACCGCATCGGGGTGCTCTACGCAGCGCTCGGCATCCTCGTGCTCGGCATCGCCGAGGCGGTGCTCATCTCGCTGCGCCGCTGGTTCGTGCTGACTCCCGGCACCAGGGTCGAGGCGACGCTCCGCAACAGCCTCTACGCCAGGCTGCAGAACCTGCCGGTGTCGTTCCACGACCGGTGGCCGAGCGGGCAGCTGCTGTCCCGCGCGGTGAGCGATCTGAACCTGATCCGTCGCTGGCTCTCGTTCGGGCTCGTTCTGTTCGTGGTGAACATCGTCACGATCGTCGTCGGCTTCGCGGTGCTGTTCTACTACCACTGGCTGCTCGCGATCGTCATGATCGTGCTCTCGATCCCGCTGTGGGTGGCGGGCTTCTTCTTCGAGCGGAAGTACCACGTCGTGGCGCGGCGCTCGCAAGACCAGCAGGGCGACCTGGCGACGGCGGTCGAGGAATCCGTGCACGGCATCCGCGTGCTGAAGGCGTTCGGTCGCGGGCGGCATGCGCTCGCGGGGTTCCGTGCGCAGGCAGAGCAGCTGCGCGGCACCGAGCTCGAGAAGGCGCGCGCGGTCGCCGGTCTGTGGCTGTGGCTGCTGATGGTTCCCGATGTCGCGTTCGCCGTTTGCCTCGCGCTCGGCGTGTGGCTGGTGTCGTCGGGTCAGCTGACCGTCGGCCAGCTGCTCGCGTTCTTCGCGACGGCCACCGTGCTGCGCTTCCCCATCGAGTCGATCGGATTCCTGTTGTCGATGACCTTCGACACGCGTACCGCGGTCGACCGGTTCTTCGACGTCATGTCGACGCCGAACGACATCGAAGACCCGGCGCAGCCGGCTCACATCGCCGAGCCGCACGGCGAGCTGGTGTTCGACGACGTGCACTTCCGCTACGAAGACGCGCCTGATCGCTTCCCCGACCTCGTCAACGGCATCGACCTCACGGTGCGCCCCGGCGAGACCATGGCGCTCGTGGGCCTGACCGGCTCGGGCAAGTCGACCCTCACGTCGCTCGTGCCGCGCCTCTACGACGTGACCGGCGGCGCGATCCGCATCGACGGCGTCGACATCCGCGATCTCACTCTCGAGGAGCTGCGGGCGCGGGTCGCCATGGCATTCGAAGACGCGACGCTGTTCTCGACCTCGGTGCGCGACAACGTGCTGCTCGGCCGCCCCGAGCTGCTCGGCGACGACCCCGCGACCGTGAAGGCGGCCGAGGCGCAGCTCGCCGAGGCGCTCGAGGTGGCGCAGGCATCGTTCGCGTACGACCTGCCCGAGGGCGTCGACACGAAGGTCGGCGAGGAGGGGCTCTCGCTCTCCGGCGGCCAGCGGCAGCGGCTCGCGCTCGCGCGTGCGGTCGCGGCGAAGCCGAGCATCCTGGTGCTCGACGACCCGCTGTCCGCGCTCGATGTCGACACCGAAGCGCGCGTCACCGAGCGCCTGCACCGGGTGCTCGACGGAACGACCGCCCTCATCGTGGCCCACCGCCCGTCAACGGTGATGCTCGCCGACCGCGTGGCGCTGCTCGAGAACGGGCGTGTGACCGATGTCGGCACCCACAGCGAGCTGCTCGCGCGCAACGAGCACTACAGCTTCGTGATCTCGTCGCTGGAAGAGGAGCTCTCCGGCGGCGCAGCACAAGCGTCGGATCTGAACAACAAGGGGGTGGACGCATGACTACTGTGACACTGACCGGCGTCGCCGGCGAAGATCGCAGCGACCTGTCGAAGGACGAGTCGCGTGCTATCCGGCAGCGTTCGATGCGCCTGCTCGGGTCGCTCATCGCGCCGATGAAGACGCGCGTGATCGTCACGCTGATCGTCGTCGTGATCTCGACGATCCTGCAGGTCGCCGGCCCCGCGCTGATCGGTATCGGCATCGACCAGGGCCTCGCCGCGCTGCGCTCGCATGACTGGGCGCCGCTCGCCTGGACTGCGCTGACATACCTCGTGACCGGTGTCGGCGGTGCGCTGTCGATCAGCTGGTACACGGTGTCGTCGGCTCAGATCAGCCAGGCGATCCTGATCGACCTGCGCACGCGCACGTTCCTGCACACCCAGCGCCTCAGCCTCGAGTTCCACGAGTCCTACACCTCGGGCCGCATCATCTCGCGGCAGACGAGCGATCTCGACTCGATCCGCGATCTGCTCGACTCGGGCATCAACCAGCTCGTGCAGGGCGTGCTCTACTCGGGGTTCATCGCGATCGCGATCTTCACGGTCGACTGGGTCTCCGGAATCGTGCTGCTGTGCTCGCTCGTGCCGCTGTATTTCCTGATCCGCTGGTTCCAGAAGCGCTCACAGATGTACTTCCGCATCCAGCGCGTTGCGTCGGCGAAGCTCATCGTGCACTTCGTCGAGACGATGACCGGCATCCGTGCGGTGAAGGCGTTCCGGAAGGAGCGCCGCAACGAGCGCGAGTTCGGCGAGCTCGTCGAGGACTACCGCGATGTGAACGCCAAGACGATCCAGTTGTTCGGAATCTTCGATCCGGGCCTGGTGATGATCGGCAACATCACCGTCGCGATCGCGCTGCTCATCGGCGGCTTCCGGGTCGCCGACGGCTCGCTCGCGATCGGCTCGCTGCTGTCGGTGCTGTTGTACGCGCGTCGCTTCTTCGACCCCATGGAAGAGATGGCGATGTTCTACAACTCGTATCAGTCGGCGGCGGCGGCGCTCGAGAAGATCTCGGGAGTTCTCGAAGAGCAGCCGAGCGTGCCCGAGCCCGAGCATCCCACGCGGCTCGACGGGGCCCACGGTCACGTGCGGTTCGCCGGCGTGTCCTTCCACTACAAGCCGGGGCGCGACATCCTGCCGCGCTTCGACCTCGATGTGCCGGCCGGACAGACGATCGCGCTCGTCGGCTCGACGGGCGCGGGCAAGTCCACGCTCGCGAAGCTCGTATCGCGCTTCTACGACCCGTCGGCCGGCGGCGTGTCGCTCGACGGCGTCGATCTGCGTCAGCTGTCGTCGGAAGATCTGCGCCGGGCGATCGTCATGGTCACGCAAGAGGCGTACCTGTTCTCCGGCTCGGTCGCCGACAACATCGCACTGGGCAAGCCCGACGCGACGATCGACGAGATCGTCCGGGCGGCGGAGGCGGTCGGTGCGCACCAGTTCATCTCGGCGCTGCCCGACGGCTACGACACCGACGTGAACAAGCGCGGCGGTCGCGTGTCGGCGGGGCAGCGGCAGCTGATCTCCTTCGCTCGGGCGTTCCTCGCCGATCCGGCGGTGCTCATCCTCGACGAGGCGACGTCGTCGCTCGACATCCCGAGCGAGCGGCTCGTGCAGCAGGCGCTGCAGACCCTGCTCGCGGACCGCACGGCCGTCATCATTGCGCACCGCCTTTCGACGGTCGCGATCGCCGACCGGGTCCTCGTGATGGAGCACGGCCGCATCGTCGAAGACGGCGCCCCCGTCGACCTCATCGGCGGCACGGGTCGCTTCGCCCAGCTGCACGCGGCCTGGCGCGACAGCCTCGTGTAGCCGCCGGTCGCGCGCGGTGGCGCACCCTCGCGCCCGGCCGCGCAAAGTGTGCCTGAATGGCGCAACTGTTGCCGTTGTATCGGGCACAGTTGCGCCATTCGGGCACAGTCGCGACGCTCAGACACACTGCGCGCGCTAGGGGCGCCAGAGGGCCTCGCGCATGGACACCCGGTAGTCGGCCGACCGATGGCGCAGGGGAGTGCCCTCGGAGCGGAAGTGCTCCAGGGCCTCGGCCTCGTGGCCGTCGGCCGGTCGGCCGTCGGCGTGCACGACGCGCCACCAGGGCACCTCGTGGCCGCTGTGCGCCATGACCTTGCCGACCTGGCGCGAGGCGCGCGACCCGAGCTCGGCCGCGATTGCGCCGTAGCTCATGACGAGGCCCGGCGGGATCTGGGCGACGAGGTCGAGCACGGCCTCGGCGAAAGCATCCGCTTCGAACTGCCCGGCGGCGTCGTACGCCCGCAGGGGGCGCCGATCGTCGTCAGAGGCGCGCGGCCGCGCCGCGGTCACAGCTCGCGCTTGCCGATCGTGTCGCCGTAGTCGGTGGTGCCGCTGCGTTCGAAGCCGGTGCGCAGGAAGAACGCCTCAGGGCCGTCTTCGCCGGGTTCCCAGATCACGTAGAGCGTGTCGAGGCCGCGCCGGCGCGCCTCATCGGCGAGCGCCTCGACGGCGAAGCGGCCGACGCCGCGGCCCTGGTCTTCAGCGTCGACGTTGATACGCCAGAGGATCGAGCGGAACTCCTCGCTCGGCGCCTCGGGGTCGAAGTCTGCCTGAATGAACGCGACGACGTCGTCGCCGTCGATGACGACCCGCTGCCACGACGTGGCCGGGTTGATGATGGCGGCGGCGGCCGAGTAGGAGACCGGCGTCACGTACTGCTCCTGGCCGGGCTTGAGGGAGAGCGCGTTGGCCGCGGCGATGTTGCTCGCGGAGAGGTCTTCCAGACGCAGGTCAGCCATGCCACACACACTAACGGGGCTCACGGATGCTGGATAGATGGCTTTGACCAGCATCCGCTCGTAGGGCGATAAATATCTCGACGTCGAGATAGTTCCGGCGAGCCTAGTAGGCTGTCGGTGGCTGAAAAACTTGGCATATTCCGACGTCTGGAGTCGCCCGCACATGAGCAAGATCATCTATACCCGCACTGACGAGGCGCCGCTGATGGCGACCTACTCGCTGCTCCCCATCATTTCCGCCTACGCCGCGAAGGCGGGCGTCGAGATGGAGACGAGCGACATCTCGCTCGCGGGCCGCATCATCGCGCAGTTCCCCGAGCGCCTCACCGACGAGCAGCGCGGGGCGGATGCATTGACCGAGCTCGGTCAGCTCGCCGAGGCCCCCACGGCGAACATCATCAAGCTGCCCAACATCTCGGCGTCGGTGCCGCAGCTCAAGGCGGCGATCGTCGAGCTGCAGGCTCTCGGCTACGACATCCCCGACTACCCCGAGTCGCCGTCGAGCGACGAAGAGAAGGACTTCGCGGCGCGCTACGACCGCGTCAAGGGCTCCGCTGTGAACCCCGTGCTGCGCCAGGGCAACTCCGATCGGCGCGCGCCGGGTGCGGTGAAGGCGTACGCCAAGGCTCACCCGCACTCGATGGGCACGTGGAATCCCGATTCCCAGACGGATGTCTCGACCATGGGTCACGACGACTTCCGGTCGAACGAGAAGTCGGTGACGATCCCCGCCGCCGACGTCCTGCGCATCGAGCACACCGCCGCCGACGGCACGGTCACCGTGCTGAAGGACAAGCTGCCGGTCCTCGAGGGCGAGATCATCGACGCGACGTTCCTCTCTGCGGCGAAGCTCGAAGAGTTCCTTGCAAGCCAGATCGAGGCGGCCAAGGCGTCGGGCGTGCTGTTCTCGGTGCACCTCAAGGCGACCATGATGAAGGTCTCCGACCCGATCATCTTCGGCCACGTGGTGAAGACGTTCTTCAAGCCGGTGTTCGACAGCTACGGCGCTGACCTCGCCGCGGCCGGCCTGTCGGCCAACGACGGCCTGGCTGCGATCCTCGCCGGTCTTGACGCGCTGCCGAACGGCGCGGAGATCCGGTCCGCGTTCGACGCGGCGATCGCCGCGGGTCCGAAGCTCGCCATGGTGAACTCCGACAAGGGCATCACGAACCTGCACGTGCCGAGCGATGTCATCGTCGACGCGTCCATGCCCGCCATGATCCGCATCGGCGGCCACATGTGGGGGCCCGACGGTGCCGAGGCGGACACGCTCGCAGTCATCCCCGACTCGTCGTACGCCTCGGTCTACAAGACGGCCATCGACGACTGCAAGGCGCACGGCAAGCTCGACCCCGCGACCATGGGAACCGTCCCCAACGTGGGCCTGATGGCCCAGGCCGCTGAGGAGTACGGCTCGCACAACAAGACCTTCGAGATCGCAGCGCCCGGCACGGTGCGCGTGCTGAACTCGGCGGGCGAGACGCTCATCGAGCACGAGGTCGAGGCCGGCGACATCTGGCGCGCCTGCCAGACCAAGCACGCGCCGATCATCAACTGGATCGAGCTCGCGGTGAGCCGCGCGCGCCTGTCCGGCATGCCGGCGATCTTCTGGCTCGACGAGACCCGCGCTCACGACGCCGAGTTGATCAAGAAGATCGACGCTCACCTTCCGACGCTCGACACCGAGGGCCTCGACCTCAGCATCCTCGCCCCGGCAGAGGCGACCCAGAAGTCTCTCGACCGCATCCGCAAGGGCGAGGACACGATCTCGGTCACCGGCAACGTCCTGCGCGACTACCTGACCGACCTGTTCCCGATCCTCGAGGTGGGCACCTCGGCGAAGATGCTGTCGATCGTGCCGCTGATGGCCGGTGGCGGCCTGTTCGAGACGGGTGCGGGCGGTTCCGCGCCGAAGCACGTGCAGCAGCTGGCCGCCGAGGACTACCTGCGGTGGGACTCGCTCGGCGAGTTCTTCGCGCTCGCCGCGTCGTTCGAGCACCTCGCGCAGCACGAGGGGAATGCCAAGGCCCAGGTGCTCGCCGACACGCTCGACCGCGCGACCGGCACGTTCCTCAACGAGGACCGCTCGCCGGGTCGCCGCCTCGGCACGATCGACAACCGCGGCTCGCACTTCTACCTCGCCCTGTACTGGGCGCAGGAGCTCGCGAAGCAGAGCGACGACGCCGAGCTTGCCGCGGCGTTCGCGCCGCTCGCCGAGACGCTCGCCGGCGACGAGGAGGCGATCGTCGCCGAGCTGATCGCGGTGCAGGGTTCGGCCGTCGACCTGGGCGGCTACTACCGCCCCGACGATGCCAAGGCATCCGCGGTCATGCGCCCCTCGGCGACGTTCAACCGCACGATCGACGCGTTCTAAGCGCTCGCGCTACACGCACAGCACCCCGCGCCTCAGATACGAGGCGCGGGGTGCTGCAGTTGTAGCGCCGGCGCGCGAGGCGGCGCGAGGCGGCGCGCGGCTGCGCTACCCCTTCACCGCGCCCGCGGACATGCCCGAGACGAGGTTGCGCTGAATGATGAGGAAGAAGACCACGACCGGGATCGAGAAGATCACCGACGCGGCCATCTGCCCGCCGTAGTCGGTGCCGGTGGTCGGCGTCGAGAACGAAGCGAGCCACACCGGCAGCGTGTACATGGTCTGCGTCTTCATGAACGTGTAGGCGGTCAGGTAGTCGTTCCACGCGAACACGAACGCGAAGATGCTGGTTGAGATCACGCCGGGCGTGACGAGCGGGAACAGCACCCGGAACAGGATCTGCCAGCTGCTGGCACCGTCGATCATCGCCGCTTCCTCGAGCTCGTAGGGGATCGCGAGGAAGAATCCGCGCATCACCCAGATCGAGAACGGCAGAACGGATGCCACATACGCCAGGATCAGGCCGAGGTAGCTGCCGATGAGCCCGAGCTGGTTGAACACCAGGAACGTCGGGATGAGGAGCGCCGTGCCCGGCAGCATCTGCACGCCGAGGATGAACACGAGGATCGTCCGGCGTCCGCGGAACTTGAAGCGCGAGAGCGCCGCCGAGGCGAAGATCCCGAAAATGACCGAGATGATCAGCGTGCCGAACACGACGATGATGCTGTTGCGGAGGTCGCCGAAGAAGTGCGACTGGAAGATCGCCGCGTGGAAGTTGCGCAGCGTGAACACGTGCGGCCAGAACTGCGGGGTCGGGGTCGTCACCTCGTAGGGCGGCTTGAACGCCGTGTTGACCATCCAGTAGACCGGGAAGATCCACACGAGCGCGAAGGCGATGCCGATCACCGTCGCGACGACGCGGCCGGGCCGCACGCGGCGGTGCCGTCGGATCGTTGTGGTGGTGGTCACAGTTCCTCCCCGGAGCGTACGAGCGAGCGGATGTAGAAGGCGGTGACGACGACGAGCAGTGCGGTCGTCACGATGGAGATGGCCGCGCCGTTGCCGATGTCGAAGCCGACGAACGCCTGCGTGTAGGCGTAGACGCCCAGCGTGGAGGTCGAGTTGTCCGGGCCGCCCTTCGAGATCAGCCAGATCTGGTTGAAGACGTTGAAGTCCCAGATGATCGACAGGATCGTCATGAGCAGCAGGGTCGGGCGCAGGAACTGGAGCGTGATCGTCCAGTAGATCCGCCATTCGGATGCGCCGTCGAGGCGTGCCGCTTCGAAGTAGGACTGGTCGACCTGGGTCTGCGCCGCGTACAGCGTGAGGGCGATGAACGGCACCGCCTGCCAGACGATGAGGGCCCAGATGGCCGTGAGCGCGAGCCAGGTGTTGGTCGTCCAGTTGATCGCGGTCACGTCCCCGAACAGGTGCGACTTCGTCAGCAGCCAGTTCACGACGCCGTAGCCGGGCTGGATCATCCAGCCCCACACGAGCGAGGAGGCGACGTTGGGCATGGCCCAGGCGCAGATGAGCACGAAGGTGAGCACCCAGCGCAGCCAGCCGCCCACTTTGCCGAGCAGCTGAGAGACGGCCATGCCGATGACGACGGATGCCGCGACCATCGCGCCGGTGAAGAACACCGTGCGAAGGAACGCCGCCCAGAACATTCCGTCGGTGAAGACGCGCTCGTACTGCTTGAGCCCGACGAAGTCGAACTCCCCCGTGAACAGCGACCGCTGGTCGAAGTCGGTGAACGAGGTGAACACCAGGAAGACGATCGGCACGACCGTGAGCGCGACGATGACGATGCCTGCCGGGGTGAGCAGCCACACGGGCATGAAGCGCGTGTCGCGAGCACGCGGACTCTGGCGCCGACGAGGCGGGCGTGACCGCCGCGGGGGTTCCGCGGCGGTCACGCGCTCGTCGACTGCGAACGGGGGCGCAGTTGAAGAACTCATTGTGTCGATGTCTTCGTGCCGGTGCGGCTACTGGCCGTTCAACACGGAGTTGAGGTGGTCGTCGAAGGTCTTCGCCGATTGCGCGGGTGTCTTCGCACCGGATGCGATGTCGGAGAAGAACTGCTGCACCGCGCCGTCGCCCTCGATGGTCGACCACTTGGCGGCTGCCGGCGTCGACTTGGAGTTCTGAGCGGCCGTGAAGAACGCCTTGTTGATGTCGGAGGCGCTCGATGCGGCCGCGCTTGCGAGCTGCGTGGTGACGGGAATCCAGCCCTGTCCGACGATCTGGTTCTGCTGAATCGACGTGCTCGCCGCGATCTTGACCCAGGTCTTGGCCAGGCCCGCGTTCTTGGACTTCGCCGCGATGCCCCAGTCAGACCCCGCCAGCATCACCGGCTGGTTCTTCCCGGAGACACCGGGGAAGGGGAAAGTGCCGAGGTCGCTCGCCGTGATCTTCGGGTTGTCCTGCGTGATCGCGCCGATCTCCCACGAGTTGCCGAGGATCGCCGAGGTCTTGTTCTGGGCGAAGATGTCCTTGTCCTGGTCGGGGTTTCCCGTTCCGTCGGTGTCGACCGTCGCAGAGGCCTTCGTCGAGTAGGTGTTCTGGAAGTTCTTGAACGCGGTCAGACCGGTGATGGACTGGGGGGACTCGAGGCCGCCCTTCCAGCTCGTGCCGGATCCGGTCGCGACGTCGCCGCCGGCGTCCCACACCCACTGCAGCCCGGCGTACCAGTACTTGCCCGGAAGGTAGAAGGGCGAGAAGTCGGAGGTGGTGCCGAACTTGGCCTTGACCTTGTCGAGGTCCGCGGTGAGGTCGGCGTACGTGGTCGGGGCGGCGGTGACGCCCGCCTCGTTCCACATCTGCTTGTTGTAGATGACGACGCGGGTCGCGGCGAATGCCGGAACGCCGTACAGCTTGCCGTCCACCGTGGCGGGGCCCTCGAGGCCCGCGAGCCACGTTCCACCCTGCTGAAGCTTCGACTTGTCCGCCGTCAGATCGAGCAGACCGCCCGACGCCGCAAAGCTCGGAACGTCGGTGTTGCCCAGTTCGATCACGTCAGGCGGGGTGCTGGTCGCGAGCGCGGTGGTCACCTTGGTGGCGATGTTGTCCCACTGCTGGGTCTCGACCTTCACCTTCGCCCCGGTCTCCTTGGTGAACTCGTCGTTGATGGCCTTCATCGTGGCGTCGGTCAGGTCGCCGGTCATGTTCCAGACGACGAGGGTCTTGCCTTTTCCGCTGGTGCTGAAGGAGGAATCCGAGCCTCCTGCGCTGTTCGAGCCGCCGCACGCTGTGAGTGCGAGAGCCGTGGCGACGCCGAGAGCGGCGAACGCCATGATGCGTGTTTTTCGCATGTGATGCTCCTAGGTGTTGAGGTGATTGCGGGATGGGTTGGGAATGGCGGCCCGGGTCACGAGACCCCGAGCTCGCCGGAGAGCACGAGGACGATCGCGCCCATGAGCACGAGGTCTTCGTCGCCGGACGCGGCACGCAGGTCGAGGCCGTTGCTCACGGCCGACATGGTGCGCGCCCTGATGGTCGCGCGGGCGCTCTCGATGAGAGGGCCGCCGATGAGCTCGGCGGGTCCCGACAGCACGACCAGGTTCAGGTTCAGGACTCCGAGCACAGGGCTGAGAGCGATGCCGAGCGCCCGGCCGGCGTCGCTCAGCACCTGATCACGCCCGTGAGCGTCGGTCGCGGCGATGCGGCGTCGGAGGTGAGGCACTGCGAGTGCGAGCTCGAGGCATCCGTTTCGCCCGCAGGCGCACTCTTCGCCGTCTTCATCGACGACGACGTGGCCGATCTCGCCCGCCGCGTACTGCTCGCCGCGGATGAGCGCGCCGTCGATGACCAGTCCTGCGCCGACGCCGTGCTCGACGCGGACCACCATGAGACTGTCGCCGCTGTTCTCACGCTCGCCGCCGCCGAGCGTGAAGGTGCGCACGCCCAGCGCGGCTGCGTTCGCATCGTTCGCGACGTAGACGGGGTAGTCGAAGGCGCGACGGATGCGCTCGCCGAGGTCGACGTCGTACCAGCCGAGGTTCGGTGCCTGCCGTACGACCCCCGTGCCGTCGACGATGCCGGGAGTGCCGACGCCGATGCCGAGCAGCGGCTCGGGCGACGCGCCGATGAGCGTCGCGACGAGGACCAGCACCTTCTCGATCGCCGCCTCGCCGCGAGCCCCGGACAGCGACTGCGCGACCTGGTGCGTGACCTCGCCGCGCAGGTCGGTGACGACCCCGGTGAAGCGGTCGTCGGGGGAGAGGTCGATGGCGATCATGCGAAACGCCGCCCTGTCGATGTCGACGAGGGTGGCGGGCTTGCCGGGCCGGGAGCCCTGGCGCTGGCCGAGCTCGTGCACGAGCCCGTCGCTCTGAAGCTCGGAGATCAGGTCGCCGACGGTGACGCGCGTGAGGCTCGACTCACGGGCCAGGTCGGCACGGCTCATCGGCCCCGTGTGGAAGAGGTGCTGCAGCACCAGTGCGCGATTGTGCCGCCGCGTGTGCTCAGGCAGCGACTTCGCGCCGAGACGGTGGGGGCGGGCGCTGGACGCGCCGCCCTTGGGCTGCTGAGTCTGTGGCGGCATGCGCTCTCCTCCCGTCCGGCGCCGTTGCTGACTGGTTTTGTTAGTACAGCTGCCTTACAAACAGAAGTCAAGCTTTCGTCGGTCACATCGGAATATCGCTTGTGTTTCATTCATGTGACTGTTTACCGGGCGTTGTCGTGCTGTGGCTTGCGCGGTCGCGCATTCGTAAGGTTAACTAACAAATATGAGGTTGGGGCTCGACATCGGCGGCACCAAGATCGACGCCGTTGCGCTCGATGCGGACGACGCGGTGCTCGCGCGCGTACGGATTCCGACGGGTTTCGGCCCGGCGGCCGTGCTCGGCAACGCGCAGTCGGCGGCGATTCAGGCGGCGGATGCCGCGGGTGTCGGTCCGGCGTCGTTCGCCTCGCTCGGCATCGGCATTCCGGGCCTGGTCGACGCGACGGGCGGCCTCGTGCGCCACGCCGTCAACCTCGGGGTCGACGAGCTCGACCTCGGCCCCGAGCTCGCCTCGCGGCTCGGTCTTCCCGTCTTCGTCGAGAACGACGTGAATGCGGCATCCCTCGGCGCCTACCACCTGCTCGGCCTCGACACCTCGGCGGCCTACCTCAATCTCGGCACCGGTCTCGCCGCCGGCTTCGTGCTGGGCGGCGAGCTGTGGCGCGGCGCGAGGGGAACGGCGGGCGAGATCGGGCACATCCCGGTCGACCCCGCGGGTGAGATCTGTGCGTGCGGGCAGCGCGGATGCCTGGAGACCGTCGCCTCCGGCGGCTGGCTCGCGCGGAAATGGGGGAGCGCGGCGCCGTTTCCCGTGCTCGACGTCTTCGACCGTGCCGACGACGGCGACGCGCGTGCGATCGCGTTGCGCGACGAGCTCGTGGGGGGAGCGGCGGCGGCCGTGCGCATCCTCGTCCTCACCGTCGACGTCGACGTCGTGGTCATCGGCGGCGGTCTCAGCAATCTCGGCGCGCGGCTGCTCGACAGGGTCGCGACCGCGCTCGACGATCAGGCCCGCGATTCGCAGTTCCTCGCGTCGCTCGAGCTGTCCTCACGGGTGCGACTCGTGCCTCTCGACCAGCCGATCGCCGCGATCGGCGCCGCTCTCGCGGGGCGCCCAGCGGGCGAATCGATCAGAATCTAAGGGAAGGACCTCCGGAAGATGACCACTGCTCTTGTGCCGCTGCCCACGTCGGTTC
The DNA here is from genome assembly GCF_042651345.1 of Gryllotalpicola reticulitermitis. NCBI lineage: Bacteria > Bacillati > Actinomycetota > Actinomycetes > Micrococcales > Microbacteriaceae > Gryllotalpicola > Gryllotalpicola reticulitermitis. The sequence continues at coordinate 531,978 of NZ_JBHSCN010000002.1, read as the reverse complement.
GGCAGACCGATGCCGACGCCTACCGCCTCGATGCCGAGACCACGATCGCCGCGCCCGCCGAGCTGCGCGGTGAGGCCGAGTGGCTGCAGGGTGCGCTGCGCCCCGCGACGGGGCATCCGTTCCGCGAAGCCGTCACCGCTGACGGTGCGGCCGGAATCGTCTTCACGCTCGACGCCGAGCTCGGGGCCGAGGCGTATCGCCTGACCGTGAGCGCAGACGGCGTTCGCATCTCCGCGGGCGACGCGGCCGGCGCGTTCTACGCCGCGCAGACGCTGCTGCAGCTGCTGCCGGCCGCGATCTACCGCCGCAGCACGGTGCCTGGCATCGACTGGGTGGTCCCGGCGGTCGAGATCACGGATGCGCCGCACTTCGGCTGGCGCGGCGCGATGCTCGATGTGGCGCGCCACTTCATGCCGAAGCACGACGTGCTGCGCTTCATCGACCTGCTCGCCGCGCACCGGCTGAACGTGCTCCACCTGCACCTGACGGAGGACCAGGGCTGGCGCATCGAGGTCAAGAAGTACCCGCGCCTCACCGAGATCGGCGCCTGGCGCGTCGAGTCGCAGGTGGGCGCCGGGAACGAGGAGACCGCCGTCTTCGATGCGCGGCCCCACGGCGGCTACTACACGCAGGACGACCTGCGCGAGATCGTCGCCTACGCCGCGGCACGGCACGTGAACGTCGTGCCCGAGATCGACGTGCCCGGCCACTCGCAGGCGGCGATCGCGGCCTACCCCGAGCTCGGGGTGAAGGGCGAGCAGCTCGAGGTGTTCACGCGCTGGGGCATCAACCCCAACGTGCTCAACATGGAGGAGTCGACGGTGCAGTTCTACCGCGACGTCTTCGACGAGGTGATGGACATCTTCCCGGGCCTGTACATCGGCGTCGGCGGCGACGAGTGCCCCAAGGAGCAGTGGGAAGCAGACCCGCGCACGCAGCAGCTGATGGCCGAACGGGGCCTCTCGAGCGGCGAGGAACTGCAGACCTGGTTCATCCGCGAGCTCGACCAGCACATCACCTCACGCGGCCGCCGGCTCTACGGCTGGGACGAGATCCTCGAGGGCGAGCTGGCGCCGGGCGCGACGATCGCCTCATGGCGCGGCACGCGCGGCGCCGTCACCGCGGCGCGCCGCGGCCACGACGTGGTGCTCTGCCCCGACGACGTGGTCTACCTCGACTACCGGCAGTCCGAGCTTCCCGACGAGCCGATCCCGGTGGCGATCGTGCTGACCGTGGCCGACGTGTACGCGTTCGACCCGATCCCGGAGGGGCTCACGCCGGAACAGCAGCGCCACGTGCTGGGCGGCCAGGCGAACATCTGGACCGAGCACATGGACTCGCCGCGCACCGTCGACTACTTCGCGTTCCCGCGACTGGCCGCGGTCGCCGAGGCGCTCTGGACCGACGCTCCCAAGGACCTCGACGCGTTCCTCGGGCGCCTCGACGCTCACCTCGCGCGTCTCGACGCGCTCGGCGTCGAGTACCGTCACGACGACGGCCCGCGGCCGTGGCAGCGTCGCCCTGGCATCCCGGGGCGCCCGCATTCCCGTGAGGAGCGCAACGCCTACATCGACGCGGTGACCGCCAACATCAGCGAGTGACGGCCGAGCGCCCGTCGCACGTTGCCGCCGCCTAGCCAGAGGAGACCCAGATGGAGATCGTCATCCTGCCCGACGCGAGTGAGGTCGGGCGGGTCGCGGCATCCGTGGTCGCCGACGTCGTCGAGCGCGAGCCCGAGGCGGTCATCGGGTTCGCGACGGGTTCGTCGCCGCTTGCGATCTACGCCGAGCTGGCGAGGCGAGCGGATGCCGGCGAGCTCGACTTCTCACGCGTGCGCGGCTTCGCGCTCGACGAGTACGTCGGCCTCGACTACGGGCACCCCGAGAGCTATCACGCGGTCATCGATCGGACCGTGACGAAGCCGCTGGGCATGGACCCTGCGCTCGTCGCCGTGCCGGACGGCATGGCATCCGATATCACCGCGGCCTGTGCGGCTTACGAGGCCGCGATCGACGCGGCGGGCGGCATCGACGTGCAATTGCTCGGCATCGGCGCGAACGGCCACATCGGGTTCAACGAACCGACGTCCTCGCTCGCGAGCCGTACGCGGATCAAGACGCTCACGCCGAAGACCCGCGCCGACAACGCCCGGTTCTTCGATTCGCCCGAGCAGGTGCCGACCCACTGCGTGACCCAGGGGCTGGGCACGATCCTGCGGGCGCGCAGGCTCGTTCTGGTCGCTCAGGGCGCGGGAAAGGCCGATGCGGTCGCGGCGGCCGTCGAGGGGCCGGTCTCGGCCTCGTGCCCCGCGTCGGTGCTGCAGCTGCACGAGTTCGCGACGGTCGTCGTCGACGAGGCCGCCGCCGCGCGGCTGACCAACGCCGACTACTACCGCTACGTCTGGCAGAACAAGCCCGGCTGGAAGCACTACTGAGCTGCGTGCGCGACACCCTCGTCGCGCTACAGCTGCGGGTCAGCGCCACTTCTGCGGCTGTGGCGCCGTGCCGCAGCTGTAGCGCCGGCTAGCGCGTCGCGTCGAGTGCCGCCCGTGCCGCCGCGACGATCGCGGGATCGAGCGACCAGTGGTCGCGCTCACGACGCTTCGCCGACAGGTGCACCGCGGCGACGCCGGCCGCGGTGAGCCGAGGAATCGCGTCAACGGTGACACCACCGCCGGCCATCACCTGGACGGCCCCTGCGGCGGCGACCATCCGCGTGATCACGTCCACCGCGTCGCCGGCGGAAGGGCGCCCGCCCGAGGTCAGAATGCGGGTGGCTCGGACGGCCGAGGCCGCGGCGCGCGCGGCGGAGCGAACCGGGTCGGCGCTCGCGTCGATCGCACGGTGGACGGTGACCGAGACATCCGATCGCGCTGATCGCGCCGCATCGGCCATGCGCTCGATCGCGGCGAGATCGAGCTCGCCAGCGGCATCCAGCGCGCCGATCACGACACCAGCCGCCCCAGCGCGCACCACGTCGGCGGCCTCACGGCACATCAGCCGCACCTCGTCGTCGTCGTAGACGAAGTCACCGGCCCGGCACCGGACGAGCACGTGCGTCTGCGCCCCCGTCTCGACCGTCGCCTCGATCGCGGCCTGTGACGGCGTGACGCCGCCGAGCTCGAGAGCCGTGCACAGCTCGACCCGATCGGCGCCGTGCGCCTGGGCGAGTGCCGCCGCGAGGTCGGAGGTGACGGCGATCTCGAGCAGCGCCGTCATTCGTCGGGCCCGGTCAGCGGCTCGTCGGACGGCGCGATGATGCGGGCGGAGAGATCGGGCTCGAACTCGGGCGAATCGAACGGAACCATCGGGCGGCGGATGCGATGATGCCCGAGCCTGACCAGATCCTGGTCGACGCCGCCCGGGGTGAGCGCCATCATCCACTCGGCCGCCATGTCGTACAGCTCCGGCTCGAGGTAGCCGATCTTGACGAGGACCACGTCGGCGTCGCGTGGCGCGAGCCCGAGATCGGTGAAATCGTGCTCGTGGTGATAGGGCTTGCGCAGGCGCGTGACGATCACGCTCAGGCCGCCGACCCTGATGACGACCTCGATCTCCGCGTCGCGGTCGCCCTGCTTGATGGCGTCGACCACGCCGGTGAGCGTGACGGGCCCTTCATGCACGCCGTCGACCGCGGCGCCGACCGATACCGTCACGGTCGCGCCGATGCCGGCCGCGATGGCCGTCTCGACGGCTGCCGGGCCGGGGATCGAGGCGTAGATCACCGTGCGGTCGCCCGCCGTGACGCGCGGGTCCTCGAGGAGGCGCGCGAGTGTCCAGGTCACGTCGCCGGCACCGCCTGCGGTGGGGTTGTCACCGCTGTCGCTGATGAAGAACGGGCGCTGTGCCGACGCCAGCGCGGCGTCGAGGGTCTCGGCGAGGGTGCCGACGGGTGCGACGAAGTCGAAGTGGGGGCCCGCCTCCCAGAACGCGCGGGCGAGGCGCTCGGCCTGCGCCGTGATGGCCTGCCGGTCGTCGCCGGTCACGACGGTGACGGCACGGTTCCGCGGCTCATCGGCCCACGCGTAGCCGACCCAGATCGCCGCGTCGAGAACGCCGGGGGCGGCGGCCGCATCGGCGACCTGCGCGTACACGCTCTTCGCGGGGTCGATGCGCGTCGAGGTCTTCTCGCCGGGGAGCAGGACCGGGACCGGCACCCACGCCTTGAGCGGGCGCCCCGCGCCGGAGACGAGGCGGTCGACCAGGTTGCGGACCCCGCGCTCCTTGGTCTCCTCGGCATCCTCGTGCGGCGCCATGCGGTAGCAGGTGATCAGATCGCTCAGGTGGGCGAGCTCGCGGCTCACGTTGCCGTGCAGGTCCATCGTCGTGGAGATCAGGACGTCGGGGCCGACCGTGTCGCGGATCCGGGCCAGCAGAACCGCCTCGGCATCGTCAAGGCCCTCGACGGTCATCGCGCCGTGGATGTCGTACCAGAGGCCGTCGAGCGGCGGCATCGCGGCGAGCCGCTCGATGATCTCGTCGGACAGGGCAGCGAACGCCTGGGCCGTCGCGGTGCCGCCCGGCAGGGACTTGCCGACGAGGGCCGGATGCCACTCCGCCGCATCGTGCAGCGGCGTCCCGGCACCGAGGAAGGCGCGGTAGCGGTCAAGGATCTCGGCCCCCCGCATCGGGTGGAACGCCGGCGCCTCCGTTCGGGCGGGGGAGAACGTGCTCGCTTCGATGCCCAGGCCGGCGATGGCGATGCGCGGGATTCGGGCGGCGGCGTCAGACATGGATTTCCTTCCGGAGGGGTGCGGAGGTGGCGCGGGGAATGGATTCGAGGGTCTCTGCAAGGGAGCGCTGCAGCGCCTGCAGTCCCGCGCCGACGACGCCGGCGTCGGCGCCGAGACTGACGGGTTCGATGCGCAGGTTCCGGGTCAGCAGGGGGTGGCAGCTGCCGTAGAGCTGACCCCGGACGGCGGCGACGAACGGCTCGAGTGTCGAGAGGATGCCGCCGAGGAAGACGGAATCGGGGTTGAAGAAGTTCACGTTCGCGCTGAGCACCTCACCGAGGTACGCGCCGGCCTGCCGTGCCGCCTGGTTGGCGACGGGATCCCCCGACTCCACCAGCTCGACGACGTCCTCGGTGCTCGCGACCCGGCGGCCGCTCTCGTTCAGGATGCGCTGCAGCGCGGCGCCGGATGCGACCGTCTCGAGGCACCCCAGGTTGCCGCAGGCGCACGGGATGTCTCCCGCCGCGAGCACGCGAACGTGCGTGATGTCTCCTGCCGCACCGTTCGCCCCGTGATGCAGGTGGCCGTCGAGCATGATCCCCGCACCGACCGCCGTGCCCGCCTTCACGGTGATCGAATAGCGGCGCTCGCCGTGGTGGGCAGCGTCCTCGCCGAAGGCCATCATGTTCGCGTCGTTGCCGATCTCGGCCACGACGCCGAGGCGGTCGGCGAGCTGTGCACGGATGGGGTAACGGTGCCAGCCGGGCATCCGTGACGGGCTGTCCACCCAGCCGCGCGCGATGTCCACCGGGCCGGGAAGCGAGAGGCCGGCCGCGGTCAGCTTGCCGGGCGTCGTGCGGAACAGCTCATCGAACGCGCCGACGAGCACGTCGAGGCACGCGTCGGGACCGAGCGAGAGGTCGATCGGCATCGTGGTCACGCTCTCGCGGACGCCGCCGCTGCGAACGACCCCGATGCGCGCGTGTTTGCTGCCCAGGTCTGCGGCGACCGCGTACTCGTCGGTGTGACCGATGCGCAGCACCTTCCTCGGACGCCCTCCGGTCGAGGACTGGACGCCTTCCTCCGCGACGAGACCGCGCCCGATCAGCTGCTGCACGGCGAGCGAGACGCTGCTCGCCGGCGCACCGAGCTGCTGCCCGAGCTCGGTGCGCGTCGTCGCCTGACCGCCGGCGATCAGGGCGAGTGCGCGCCCGGCCAGGGTCTCGTGACCGGCGTCGCCACGCCCTCGGGTTTTTTCAAGCATGTGAAAAGTAATTCCAGACATCTGCTCGGGATCGTGATTGTTGAAAGACTAGTCATGCTGACGAGCGGCGTGGTTTCGCCAAAACTGTCGTAATAGAGTTTTTACAACCCGGCATTACTTTTTCCGTTCACGTGCCCTTTACTAATTGCACGGCGATCCGTTGCCGTCGCTCGCCGACACGTGTCGGCCGCACCCCTGTTGAAGGAGAAAGATGTTCCCTGCACGCTCGGCGGCGCGCCGCGCTCTTGTCGCGGCTGCCGCGGCGGCGGCCGCCGCCCTCCTGCTCGCCGGCTGTACGTCCGGCGGCTCGTCCCAATCCGGATCGAGTTCCGGCAAGGACACCGTCAACTACGCGCTGCCCGCCAACTTCACGCCGAACTGGATTCTTCCCGTCGGCGCCCCGGGCAAGCTCAACACCAACAACGGCTCGATCGCGGCCTCACTGTGGGAGCCGCTCGTCGCCTACGACGGGTCAACGGGGACCGTCGGCTGGCACAAGGACGCGAGCATCGCAAGCGATGTCCAGTTCAATTCGGCCGGCACCTCGGCGACGATCACGCTCGCCAACCGGCACTGGAGCGACGGCAAGCCCGTGACGTCGCGCGATGTGGAGTTCTGGTACAACCTCGTCAAGGCGAACAAGAAGAACTGGGGCAACTACAACGCCGGCCAGGCGCCCGACAACTGGACGAAGCTGACCGTCGTCGACGACACCCACTTCACCATCACCTTCGACAAGGCCTACAACACGCAGTGGATGCTGGCGAACGAGCTCAGCCTCATCACACCGATGCCGCAGCACGCGTGGGACAAGACGAGCGACAGCGGCGCCGTGGGCAACTACGACGAGACGGCAGCCGGCGCGGTGCAGGTCTGGAACTACCTGAACTCCGCCGCCGGTGACATCTCGAGCTACGCGACGAACCCGCTGTGGAAGGTCGTCGACGGCCCGTACACCGTGACCAAGTTCAGCACCAGCGGCAACGTCACGCTCAGCGCCAACAAGAAGTACGACGGCGGCGAGAAGGCTCAGATCGCGACGGTGAACCTGCTGCCGTTCACGTCGGCCGACGCCGAGGAGAACGCCGTGCGCAGCGGCCAGGTCGACTACGGGTACATCCAGCCGACCTCGCTCGACCAGAAGGCGTCGTTCACCGCGAAGGGCTACTCCGTCGATCCGTGGACCGGCTGGGCGATCACCTACTTCCCGTACAACTTCAACAACCCGACCATGGGGCCGGTGTTCAAGCAGCTGTACGCGCGGCAGGCGATTCAGCAGTCCGTCGACCAGAACAGCCTCGTGAAGGCGATCTTCGGCGGCACGGCGACCGCCGGCTACGGTCCGATCCCGCAGTCGACCAAGTCCGACTTCCTGTCGCCCGACCAGTCGAACAACCCGTACCCGTTCTCCAACTCGGCCGCCAAGAAGCTGCTCACCGACCACGGCTGGAAGGCCGGCTCTGACGGCGTCATGGTCTGCGACGACGCGGGCAGCGGTGCGAACCAGTGCGGCACCGGCGTCAAGGCGGGCACGAAGTTCACGATGCAGGTGCTCGCTCAGTCGGGCTCGCAGGTGACCGACAACGAGATGAGCGCGCTCCAGTCGTCGTTCAAGGACAGCGGCATCGGATTCACGATCAAGCAGGCGCCGGTGAACACCGTGCTCTCGCAGACTCCGCAGTGCACCGCTGACCAGCCGATCTGCAAATGGCAGCTGTCGTACTTCGGCACGGCGGGCAGCTGGTACTTCAGCGCCTACCCGACGGGTGACTCGCTGTTCCAGACGGGCGGCGGCGCCAACTTCGGCAACTACAGCGACGCGCAGTCCGACGCCCTGATCAAGTCGACGACCCAGTCGAACGACTCGAGCGCCATTCAGAGCTACAGCGCTCTGCTCGCCAAGCAGCTGCCCGTGATCTGGCTGCCCGAGCCCGACTACCAGATCTCCGTGATCAAGAAGGGGCTGACGGCCCCCCAGGATCCGATGGCGAACTTCCACCCGGCCCGCTGGGCCTGGAAGTAGCACCGGAATCGGACCGGGGCGCCTCGCGGCGCCCCGGTCCGTCAGGTGTCTCACCCCTGCTGCGACGAAGGATCGCCGATGACCACAACCCTCTATCTCCTGCGACGACTGCTTCAGGCGGTCGTCGTCATCTTCATCGTCACGATCGTGGTGTTCTGCCTGCTGCACTCGCTGCCCGGCGGCCCGGCGCGCGGTGTCCTCGGCGTGCACGCGACGGCGCAGCAGATCGCCCAGTTCAATCGCGAGCAGGGGCTCGACAAGCCGCTGCCGCTGCAATACGTGATCTACCTCGGTCAGCTGCTGCGCGGTGATCTCGGCGAATCGTTCACGCTGAACGCGCCGGTGTCGCAGCTGATCCTGCAGCGGCTGCCGAAGACGCTCGTGCTCACGCTCGCCCAGGCGGTTCTCGCGCTCATCATCGCGATCCCGCTCGGCATGTGGCAGGCGCGACGCCGCAACAGCCCCGGCGACTACATCGTCACCACCGTCAGCCTGGTGCTGTACTCCACTCCGGTGTTCTTCCTCGGTCTGATCCTGATCGCGGTGCTGACCCAGGTCATCCCGCTCTTTCCCTCGCAGGCGCCGAGCGGCGACACGCTGGCCGAGGTGTTCAGCGACCCGGCCGGTCTCGTGCTGCCGATCATCACCGGGGCGGCGGCCATGGTCGCGGTGTTCAGCCGGTTCATGCGGTCGGCGACCCTCGAGAACCTTGATGAGGACTTCGTGCGCACCGCCCGCGCGGGGGGCTCTTCGACCAATTCGCTGCTGGTGCGGCACGTCTTCCGCAACTCGCTGACCCCGGTCGTCGCGATGCTCGGGTACTACGTCCCGGTGCTCTTCGGCGGTTCGCTCGTGGTCGAGCAGCTCTTCAACTACCCCGGAATGGGCCTGCTCTTCTGGAATGCGGCCCAGAGCTCCGACTTCCCCGTGCTGCTCGGCTGCGTGCTCGTGATCGCCGTCGCCACGGTCTGCGGGACCCTGCTGGCCGATGTGCTGCAGGCGATCATCGACCCCCGCGTGAAAACCGCCCGTTCGTAAGGCAGGAACCCCTCGATGTCCAGCACACTTCTGCAGTCGGCAGCCGATCTGCAACCGGCCGCGGCACCCGCCGGCGGCTCGCTCGCCTGGCGGCGCTTCCGCCGCAACCGCCTCGCCCTCATCGGTCTCGCGGTCGTGATCTTCTTCGTCCTGTTCTGCTTCGTCGGCCCGCTCGTGTACCACACGGACCAGACGGGCACGAATCTGAGCCAGATCAATCTGGGGCCCAGCCTGCGGCATCCGCTCGGCACGGACGCCGTCGGTCACGACGAACTCGGCCGCCTGATGTACGGCGGCACGGTCTCGTTGACGGTCGGCATCGCCGCGGGCCTGCTCGCGATCATCATCGGCATGGTCTGGGGTGCGGTCGCCGGCTATCTCGGCGGCTGGGTCGACACGGTGATGATGCGCGTGGTCGACGCCGGCATCGCGATTCCGGCGCTCTTCATCCTGCTCGTCATCTCCGCCATCTCGACGCCGCATGTCCTCGGACTCATCGTGATTCTGGGGTTCGTGTCGTGGCTCGTGCCGTCCCGCCTCATCCGGGCCGAGACTCTGACGCTGAAGAACCGCGACTACGTGCTCACGCTGCGCGCGTTCGGCGGCGGCCACTCGCGCGCGATCGGCCGGCACATCCTCCCCAACAGCGTGAGCACGATCGTCGTCTCGGCCACGTTCCAGATCGCCGACGCGATCCTGCTGGTCGCCTACGTGAGCTACCTCGGGCTCGGCGTGCAGTCGCCGCAGACCGACTGGGGCGGGATGCTCAGCCAGGGCCTCGACGCCGCGTATTCCGGGCGCTGGTGGCTCATCGTGCCGCCCGGGGTGGCGATCATCCTCGTGGTGTGCGCATTCAATGCGATCGGTGACGGTCTTCGCGACGCGTTCGCGGTGAGGGGGCGATGATGGCAGCGTCGAAGGACAGCGTGCTTGCGATCGACGGGCTGACCGTCGGATTCCGCACCGACGGCGGTCTCGTCGAGGCGGTGCGCGGCGTGAGCCTCGACATCGAGGCCGGCGAGACGCTGGCGCTCGTGGGCGAGTCGGGATCCGGCAAGAGCACCGTCGCGCTCGCCGCGCTCGGGCTGCTCGGGGGCACCGCGGTGCTGGGCGGCTCCGTGACCGTCGACGGCACGGCCGTGGTCGGAGCCGGCGAACGCAGCCTCATGGGCCTGCGCGGCAGGGTCGCGTCGATGGTGTTCCAGGAGCCGGCGACCGCACTCGACCCGCTGATGCGCGTCGGAGATCAGATCGCCGAGGTCATCCGCAACCACGGCGACGTTCCCGCGGCCGAGGCCAGACGACGCGCGGTCGAGCTGCTCGGCCACGTCGGGCTGCCCGACCCCGAGACCCGCGTGCGCTCCTTCCCGTTCCAGCTCTCGGGCGGCCAGCGGCAGCGCGTCGTGATCGCGATGGCCATCGCGAACCGGCCGAAGCTGCTGGTCGCGGACGAGCCGACCACTGCGCTCGACGTCACTGTGCAGGCCGAGATCCTCGCGCTGCTGCGCAGGCTCGCGGCGGAGAACGACATGGCCGTGCTGCTCGTGACGCACAACATGGGCGTGGTGGCGGACTTCGCCGACCGCGTCGCCGTCATGAACTCGGGTCTCATCGTCGAGCACGGCACGGTGGACGACGTGCTGCTGCGCCCGCAGCACGACTACACCCGTACGCTCCTGGCCGCGGTGCCGCGGCTCACCGTCGCCGAGGTGCGAGCGGCGTCCGCCGAGCCGGACTCCTCCACGATCGTCGAGCGCCAAGCATCCGATCTCTACGTCGCCGCATCGAAGATCGACGTGACCTTCGGTCGCGGCCCCCGCGCCGTGCACGCGCTCCGTGACGTGAGCCTCGACGTCGCCGCGGGGGAGACCGTGGGACTCGTCGGCGAATCCGGCAGCGGCAAGTCGACCATCGCGCGGGTCGTGCTCGGCCTCATCGAGCCCGACGCGGGCGAGGTGCGCGTCTTCGGCAGCTCGCTGCGCCGGACCCGCCGGCGCGCGCTGCATCGGCTGCGCGCCGGCATCGGCGCCGTGCTGCAGGACCCGGTCGCCTCGCTCGACGCCCGCCTCAGCGTCGCCGACTGCATCGCCGAGCCGCTGCTCGTGCACGCGAAGGGGATCGGCCGTGCCGAACGGCGAGCTCGCGTCTCGGCAGCGCTCGAATCGGTGCGACTGCCCGCGGCACTGATGGACCGTGCGCCTCGCGAGCTGTCCGGCGGGCAGCGTCAGCGCGTCAGTCTGGCCAGAGCGCTCGTTCTCAACCCGCGGCTGCTGGTCGCGGACGAGCCGACCAGCGCTCTCGACGTCAGCGTTCAGCGCACCGTGCTCGAGGTGATCACCGAGCTGCAGCATGAACTGGGCTTCGCGTGCATCTTCGTCTCGCACGATCTCGCGGTGGTGCAGGAGTTCGCGCAGCGCGTCGTCGTCATGCGCGACGGCCGCGTCGTCGAGACCGGCCCGACCTCCGTCACGCTGTCGCACCCGGAGACCGACTACACGCGTCGCCTGCTCGCGGCCGTGCCGGTGCCTGACCCCATGGTCCAGCGTGCGCGGCGGCTCAGCGCGGCGACGGGGGCCACGGCGTGAGCGCACCCGCCACCAACGTCATCGCGGGCGTTGACATCGGCGGCACCGCCACCCAGGTCGTGCTGTGCACGCCTCAGCTCGAGATCATCGGCCGGGCGACCACCCCGACTCCCCGCGGGGGCGATGCCATGATCGACGCGGCGGTGGGCATGATCGCGGGCCTCGTCGCAGAGCACGACACCGAACTGCTCGGTGTGGGGGTCGGCGCCGCGGGCGTGGTCGATTCCGTGGCGGGGGAAGTGCTCGTCGCGAGCGACACCTTCGTCGACTGGGCCGGCTATCGCGTGGCTGCGGAGCTGCGCCGCCGCGTCGGAGTGCCCGCCTTCCTCGAGAACGATGTGAACGCGTTCCTGACCGGCGAGACCGCGGCGGGTGCGATCACGGGTGCGACGGATGCCTTGGCGATCATGATCGGCACGGGCGTCGGCGGCGCGTTGTGGGTGGACGGCCGGCTCTTCTCCGGACCTCACGGCGCAGCCGGCGAGATCGGTCACATGCCCGGCTTCGGCGACGCGGTGTGCAGCTGCGGACGGCACGGGCACCTCGAGTCCGTCGCGGCGGGCCGGCAGATCGCACTGCGGTACCGGGAGGCAGGCGGAGACGAGCTGCGCAGTGCCGAGATCGCGCGTCGCGCCGAGGCCGGCGAGCCCCGCGCCGCTGCTGTCTTCCGTACCGCCGGCCGGGCGGTCGGCCAGGCAATCTCGGCCGTGTCCGCACTGGTCGACGTGACGACGGTGGTGGTCGGCGGTGGCGTCTCGAACGCCTGGGGATTGCTTGCGCCTGCGATCGACGGATATCTGAGTGACGAGCCGCCCGTCAGCGGGCTGCCGATCCGCATCGAGCGCAGCACGCTCGGCAAGGACGCGGTCGCCGTCGGTGCGGCGAGCCGCGTGCGGACCGAGCTCGGGCTCTGACCCGCGGCCGCTGCAGAGCCAACGCTCCGGCGCGGCAGCGGCCGAGGCTCTGGCGCGGCAGCCGCGCGGCAGCGGCCCGGCGGCCGGTCGCTGCCGCGCCGCGGTCAGGCTGCGGGGACCGCGGCGAGGAAGTCGTCGAGAGCCGCGAAGACCGCGGCCGGCTGCTCGAGGAACGGCAGATGGCCGGCTTCCGCGATCTGAGTGAAGCGTGCGCCGGGGATGCTGTCGGCGAGCGCACGCCCGTATGCCGGCGTGATGACCCGGTCGGAGCCGCCCCAGAGCACCAGCGTCGGGGTCGTGAGCGAGCCGAGCCGGCCGCGCAGGGTCGGCTCGTGCATGTACGGGTCGCCGGCGAGGGCGTCGAGCGTGGCCTGGTTGCCGCGTGCGATCGCGAGATTCTCCGGCGTCGGTTCGGGCACGACGAGCTTGGCGGGGTCGTGGAAGCTGAACGGCGCGATCTCTGCCGGTGTGAGGCCGGTCAGGTTGCGCACCGGCTCGCCGGGCACCTCGATGCCCGCGCTGTCGATGAGCACGAGGGCGCTGACCAGCTCGGGGTCGGCGAGGGCGAGTTCCGCGCCGATCCAGCCGCCGAGCGATGAGCCGATGACGATGGTGTGCGTGGTGCCGGCGTCTGCCAGCATCCGTCGATAGTGGTCGGCCAGTGCGCGCACGCTGTCGATGTCGTCGGGGCGCGGTATGCCGTTCCAGCCCGGGTGCGTCGGTGCGATGACGTCGGCGGCGTCGGCGAAGTGGGCGGCGAGGGGGCGCATGGTGGCGGGGCCTGCGCCGCCGTGCAGCAGGAGGACGGTGGGGCGTTCAGCGGGTGTGGTGGTCATGGCCATGACTGTAAATCAATATCTTTATATACGCAAGCTGATACAGTGTGGACATGACCGCGCACACCGTCACCACCGCCGAGCTGGCCACTGCCGAGCTGGCCACCGTCGATGCCGGGCAAGTCGGCCGTCTGCTGAAGCGCGCGCAGTACCGCAACCATCGTGCGCTCGATCGCGCGCTCGCCGCGGTGGGAACGACGCTCGCCCAGTGGGACGCCCTGCGTGCGATCGCCGAGGCGCCCGCCGCGTCGGCGCACGAGCTGGCCACGGCCACCTTCCAGAGCGACCAGGCCTTCGGCACCCTCGCGAGCCGGCTGATCGCTCAGGGGCTGGTGGAGCGCTCGCCAGGGCGGGGGCGGCGCGTTGAACATCGCTTGACGGATGCCGGCGAGCACCTGTTCGACGAGGGGGCCGTGGTCGCGGCCGCAGTCACGGCCCGATCATTCGCCGAGCTTTCGAACGCCGACCTGGCGACACTGCACGCCCTGCTCGCGCGAGTCGGCGCCCCGGTCGACTGACCCGTCCCGCGCGTGCGCTGTCCGGATCCGCCGCCCGCGCCCCGGATCTGAGCAGCGCACGGCGGATCCGGGCCGCGCAACCGGCGTCGAGCGTCAGGCGATTCGCGCGCCGGCGCCCCACACGCCGCGAACGGCCCAGTCATGGTCGAGCAGCACCGCATCCGCGGCATGTCCGGGCGCGAGCAGGCCGAGCCGGTGGTCGAGCCCGAGTGCACGCGCCGGCACCGACGTGACGGCCGCGATGGCCGCGACGGGCGAGATGCCGACGAGCTCGATCGCATTGCGCACCGCGACGTCGAGGGTCAGAGTCGAGCCGGCGATCGAGCCGAGAGACCCGTCGGCGTTCCGCAGGCGTGCGATGCCGTCTGCGACGGTCACGTCGAGCGATCCGAGGGCGTAGACGCCGTCAGACGAGCCGGCGGCGGCCATCGCATCCGTGATCAGCGCGACACGGCCTGCCGCCTCGTCGAACGCGAGCCGCGCGACGGACGGATGCACGTGCACGCCGTCCAGGATGAGCTCCAGCGTCACCCGCGGGTCTTCGAGCGCCGCGACGATCGGCCCCGGCGCTCGATGGCCGATGCCCGGCATGGCGTTGAACGCATGGGTGAGCAGTCGTGCTCCCCGGTCGAAGGCCTGCCGCGCCGCATCGAACCCGGCGGTCGTGTGGCCGACGGCGACCAGCACACCGGCCTCGACGAGCACGTCGATCGCCTCGAGCGCGTTCGGCCGCTCGACGGCGAGCGTGATCTGGTGCAGGGTGCCCCGCGCCGCCGCGATGAGCTGCTCGACGACGGCCGGCGACGGGTCGATCAGGAAGTCGGCGTTGTGCGCGCCCTTCCGCTCTTCGGCGAGGAACGGCCCCTCGAGGTGCGAGCCGAGAACGAGCGGGTCCTCGACGACCAGGTCGGCGACGACCGCAAGCGACGCTCGGAGCTCGTCGACCGGGTTCGCCACGAGGCTGATCACCGAGCGCGTCGTGCCGTGCGCGCGGTGGACCGCGAGCGCCTGCTCGATCGCGTACGCGCCGTCGTCGAACGCGAAGCCCCCGCCGCCGTGACCGTGCAGGTCGATGAAGCCGGGCGTGAGATGCAGGCCGTGCGCGTCGATGACGGATGCTTCGACCCCCGCGTGCGCGTGCCAGCCCTCGCCGTCGCCCGTGGCTGAGACCACCCCGTCGGAGGCGGCGAACCAGAATCCGTCGACTTCGCCGTTCGCGTCGATCTTGCGCGCGGAGTGGACGACGAGATCGGCCATGCTCAGACCCTAGTCGGTAGCCGCTAGATCTCGCGGCGGCCGATGATGAGGCCGGTCGCCAGTGCGATCAGCGTGAAGACGCCGAAGATGATCCACTGGTGCAGGTCGGCCCACGCGTAGGCCGCGGTGCCCATCACGACGATCTCGACCAGCGCCTTCACGAACTGGTCGACGGCGAACACGGCCTTCGGCGCGCGGAACAGCCCCCAGAGCACGATCGCGAGCACGGGCGCACCGATGCCGACGACAATGTTCAACCAGAACGGGAAAGTCGTGAAGCCCCAGATGCCGAGCGTGATGATCGCGAACACCTCGCACAGGAACCGGAGGGCGTCGACGATGCCGATCTGCGACTGCGGGGAATCTGCTGCGGGTCGTGCGGTCACAAGCTCAAGGTTAGCTGCGCGCACCTGAGTGCTCCGCGCGTGCGCGGCTGCGCCGGCCCGTCTCGCGTCAGCGGAAGATGATCGTGCGGTCGCCGTCGCGCAGCACGCGGTGCTCGCTGAACCACTTCACCGCCTGGCGCAGGGTGCGCGACTCCTCGTCCTGGCCGATCGCCATGAGCTGCTGCGGGGTCTGGCTGTGGTCGACGCGCACCACGTTCTGCTCGATGATCGGCCCTTCGTCGAGATCGCTCGTCACGAAGTGGGCGGTCGCGCCGATCAGCTTCACACCACGGGCGTGCGCCTGGCGGTAGGGGTTGGCGCCCTTGAAGCCGGGCAGGAACGAATGGTGGATGTTGATCGCCCGGCCCGCCAGCGCCTCGCACAGCTCGGGCGAGATGATCTGCATGTACCGCGCCAGCACCACGAGCTCGACGCCGTGGCGCTCGACCTCATCGAGGA
Source organism: Gryllotalpicola reticulitermitis (assembly GCF_042651345.1). Classification (NCBI taxonomy): domain Bacteria; kingdom Bacillati; phylum Actinomycetota; class Actinomycetes; order Micrococcales; family Microbacteriaceae; genus Gryllotalpicola; species Gryllotalpicola reticulitermitis. The sequence goes on along the minus strand of NZ_JBHSCN010000002.1, from coordinate 516,026 downwards.
CACGGGCTTCGAAGGCCGCCTTGCTCGAAGCATCCGTCACCGCCAGGCTCTCGAACGGCACCCCATAGAAGCCGGCCAGATCTGCGAGGTCGGGGTGGTTCGCGAGCACGAGCGGGACGTCGACGGCGAGATACCCCGTGCGCTGGCGGAACAGCAGGTCGTTGAGCGCGTGCGGCGCCGTCGATGCGAGCACGAGCGTCTTCGTCGGGCGCCCCACGATGTCGAGATTCCAGTCGAGCTGGAATCGGTCGATGACGGGCGCGAGCGCGGCTTCGAACTCGTCTCGGGTGACGGATGCCTCGACCTGCAGCCGCATGAAGAAGCGCCCCGTGTCGGCCGACGCGAACTGCTGGCTCTCGGTGATGTTGCCGGACGCCGCCACGATCGCACCGCTCACCGCGTGGACGATGCCCGGGCGGTCGACACAGACGAACGTGAGGACCCAGTGCGTGGGCGCGGCAGTCATGCGCACAAGGCTATCCGGAGGTGGCCTGACGAGCGGGACACCCAGGAGCGCCGTGGGCGTCCCGACCCTAGGCTGGCGATATGGAGTACGTGAAGCTCGGAAACACAGGTCTTGAGGTCAGCCGCATCACGCTCGGCTGCATGAGTTTCGGCGAGCCCGCTGCGGGCGGCCACCAGTGGGCGATCGGCGAAGAGGCGTCGCGCCCGCTCCTTCGTCAGGCGCTGGAAGCCGGCATCAACTTCCTCGACACCGCCAACGTGTACTCGGGCGGCACGAGCGAGGAGATCGTCGGCCGTGCCCTGCGCGACTTCACGAGCCGCGACCAGGTCGTGCTCGCGACCAAGGTGAACGGCCGCATGCGTCCCGGCCCCAACGGCGCCGGCCTGTCGCGCGCCGCGCTCATGCTCGAGATCGACAACTCGCTGCGCCGCCTCGGCACCGACTACGTCGACCTGTACCAGATTCACCGCTGGGACCCGACGGTCCCCATCGAAGAGACGATGGAGGCGCTGCACGACATCGTGAAGGCCGGCAAGGCGCGTTACATCGGTGCGTCCTCGATGTGGGCGTGGCAGTTCTCGAAGGCCCAGTACATCGCGGAGCGCAACGGCTGGACGAAGTTCGTGTCGATGCAGGACCACTACAACCTGCTCTACCGCGAGGAAGAGCGCGAGATGCTGCCGCTCGCCGCCGACCAGGGCGCCGGCGTGATCCCGTGGTCACCGCTCGCCCGCGGGAAGCTCACTCGCGACTGGGAAGAGACGACCAAGCGCACCGAGACGGACCGGCTGCTCAACGAGAACAACATGTACCACGACGGCGACAAGCAGATCGTCGAGCGCGTCGCCGCCGTGGCGACCGAGCTCGGCGTGCCCCGCGCACAGGTCGCGCTCGCGTGGCTGCACCACAAGCCGGTCATCACCGCGCCGATCTTCGGTGCGACGAAGCCTGGACACATCGAGGACGCGGTCGCATCGCTCGACGTGAAGCTGTCGGACGAGCAGATCGCGTCGCTCGAGGAGCCGTACCTGCCGCGCGAGGTGGCGGGATTCTGAACCCGGCGCTGCGGTGGCTGATACTCTGAACCGGTCGCGACTGGCGTTGAGGTGGGCCACCACCGGGGAGCGACTCTGACTCACGGATTCGGCCGCACGCCTGGGCCGATACGGCCCCCCGTACGCCATCCGTCTGTCAGAAAGGCTGCCTGCCATGGTGGACAACTTCAACGCCCCTCTCACTGAGGTCGACCCCGAGATCGCCGAAGTGCTGCGTCTCGAGCTCGGTCGCCAGCGCGACTATCTCGAGATGATCGCGAGCGAGAACTTCGTGCCGCGCGCCGTGCTCGAGTCGGCCGGGTCGGTGCTCACGAACAAGTACGCCGAAGGCTACCCGGGCCGCCGTTACTACGGCGGCTGCGAGTTCGTCGACATCGCAGAGCAGCTCGCGATCGACCGCGCGAAGTCCCTGTTCGGCGCCGAGTACGCCAACGTGCAGCCGCACTCGGGCGCGAGCGCGAACGCGGCCGTGCTGTCGGCCATCGCGAAGCCCGGCGACACGATCCTCGGCCTCGAGCTCGCCCACGGCGGACACCTCACGCACGGCATGAAGCTCAACTTCTCGGGCAAGCTGTACAACGCCGTGAGCTACGGCGTCGACCCTGAGACCTTCCGGGTCGACATGAACGTCGTCCGCGACAAGGCGCGCGAGCACAAGCCGACCGTGATCATCGCCGGCTGGTCGGCTTACCCGCGCCAGCTCGACTTCGCCGCGTTCCGCGAGATCGCCGACGAGGTCGGCGCGAAGCTGTGGGTCGACATGGCCCACTTCGCGGGCCTCGTGGCCGCCGGGCTGCACCCGAGCCCCGTGCCGTACGCCGACGTGGTCTCGTCGACGGTGCACAAGACGATCGGCGGCCCGCGCTCCGGCTTCATCCTGAGCCGCGACACCGAGCTCGCCAGGCCGCTCAACTCGAACGTGTTCCCCGGCCAGCAGGGCGGCCCGCTGATGCACGTGATCGCCGCGAAGGCGACCGCGTTCAAGCTCGCGGCGACGCCCGAGTTCCGCGACCGCCAGGTGCGCACCATCTCAGGCGCGCGCCTGCTGGCCGAGGCGCTCACCTCCGACGAGTCGCGCGCGGCCGGCATCAACGTGCTCACCGGCGGCACCGACGTGCACCTCGTGCTCGCCGACCTTCGAGAGAGCGAGCTCTCCGGGCAGGACGCCGAGAACCGTCTGCACGAGGTCGGCATCACCGTGAACAAGAACTCGGTGCCGTTCGACCCGCGTCCGCCGATGGTCACCTCAGGCATCCGTATCGGCACACCTGCGCTCGCGACCCGCGGCTTCGGCGACACCGAGTTCGCCGAAGTGGCCGACATCATCGCGAAGGCGCTGCGGCCCGACTACGACCCGGCGTCGCTGCGCGCCCGGGTGCGAACCCTCACCGACGCGTTCCCGCTCTACCCCGGCCTCGAGTACTGACCCGCAGGTGCGCCGGACGGACTCACATGCGCGCTGTGGTTGCGCACCCGGCGCACCCGAGTCCGTCTGGCGCATCTGGGCCGGTGGCGGCTAGAGCGACGCGTAGAGGCGTGCGCGCTCGGCGTAGTGCTGCGAATTGGCGCGGATGCCTTCCACTTCGGCATCCGTCAGCTCACGCCGCACCTTCGCCGGCACGCCCGCAACCAGTGAGCGCGGCGGCACGATCGTGCCCTCCGTCACGAGCGCGCCCGCCGCGACCAGCGAACCCGTGCCGATGACCGCGCCGTTCATGATCGTGGCGTGCATGCCGACCAGCACGTCGTCCTCGATCGTGCAGCCGTGCAACACGGCGGTGTGACCGACCGAGACGCCCGAACCGATCGTCAGCGGACTCCCGTGATCGACATGGCACGCCACCAGATCCTGCAGGTTCGAGCCGGCGCCCAGCGTGATCGGCTCGTTGTCTGCGCGGAGGACCGCGTTGAACCACACGCTCGAACCCTCCCCGAGGGTGACCGCGCCGATCAGCGCGACGCCGGGCGCGACATACGTCGCGGCGCTCTCGTCAGGGCTTCCGATGGGCAGGCTCACGCGCACTTCGCTCATGCTCTCGTTCCTACCACTCCTATCGCTCGCGATAGGCCCCACGGGCGCGCTACAGCTCACGGGCGCGCTACAGCTACGGGATGGCGCCCCAGCCTCGCGAGTCGCGCCATGCTGCAGCTGTAGCGCAGCCGGTGGGCGCTAGCGCTCGCGGGCCGCGCTCTGTGTTGATGTGGCGGCGGGGACCCGCCGCCGGGCGCTAACGCTCTCGGGCTGCGCCCCTTGATGGCCAGACCACGAACATCTCTGGCGCCGTGTAGCCGTGCTCGGCGAAGGCGCCGTCGACCGAGACCTGCACCTGCGAGATCAGCCAGGTCGGGGTGAGCGCGATGACCGAGCCGCCGAAGCCGCCGCCGGTCATCCGCGCGCCGATCGCGCCGTAGTTGAGCGCGATCTCGACGGCGAGGTCGAGCTCGCGCGTCGAGATCTCGAAGTCGTCGCGCATCGAGCGATGCGACGCGAACATGAGATCGCCGATTTCGGTGGCGCCCGCCTCGCGCAGCACGGCGACCGTGTCGAGCACCCGCTGGTTCTCGGTCACGATGTGCCGCGCACGCCGGAACGTCACGCCGTCGAGGGTCTCGCGCGCCGCGATGAGCTGTTCGAGAGTCACGTCGCGCAGCGAGCGCACGCCGAGTTCGCGGGCGGCGCGCTCACAGGCGGCACGCCGATCGGCGTACTCGCCCGAGGCGTGCTCGTGCGCGACTTTCGTGTCGATCACGAGGATCGCGAGATCGGATGCTTCGAGCCCCAGCTCGACGGGCTCGGCCGCTCCGCTGCGGCAGTCGATGAACAGGGCCGCGCCCTCTTCGGCGAGCAGGGCGGCGGACTGGTCGAGAATCCCTGTCGGTGCCCCGACGAAGTCGTTCTCGGCGCGATGGCACACGTCGACGAGCTGGGCGCCGTCGAAGTCGAGTCGCCAGACCTCGTTGAGTGCGACCGCGAGCGCCCCCTCGATCGCGGCGGAAGACGACAGGCCCGCGCCGATCGGCACGTCCGAGTCGAAGTGCACGTCGAACCCGGGCAGGCCGGCGAGGTCGGCGCCGAGCCGCCCGAACGCCCAGACCACGCCGAGCGGGTACGCGGCCCAGCCGAGCGCGGCCCTCTTCTCGCCATCGAGCCCGCTCGCGACATCCGCCACCCGCACCTCGACCACGTCGTCGCCGGCCGCGCTCGACACCCGGATCACGTCATCGTCCCGCAGCGCGAGGGCGCCGAAGGTGCGCCGGTCGATCGCGAACGGCAGCACGAAGCCCTCGTTGTAGTCGGTGTGCTCGCCGATCAGGTTGACGCGCCCCGGCGCGGACCATATGCCGCTCGGGGAATACTCGAAGCGCGCTTCGAAGCCCGCCTGCGTCTCGTCGACCAGATCGTTGCCGCCAGTGCCGCTCATACCGGGTTCTCCTCGTCCGCTCGCGCGATGGCCGCGCGCAGCGCTTCCGCTTGGGCCTCGGGCGGCACGTCGCCGATCCACGCACCCATCGCCGCCTCGCTGCCGGCGAGGTATTTGAGCCGGTCAGCGCCGCGTCGCGGGCTGGTCAGCTGCAGGCTGAGACGGATGCTGTCGCGGTGGGTCGCGACGGGCGCCTGATGCCACGCCGCGATGTACGGCGTCGGATCATCGTAGAGCGCGTCGACGCCTCGTAGCAGCCGCAGGTAGAGGACCGCGAGCTCGTCGCGCTGCGCGGGCGTCGTCGCGGCGAAGTCGGGGACGTGCTCGTGCGGCAGCATGTGCACCTCGATGGGCCAGCGCGCGGCGAACGGCACGAATGCCGTCCAGTGCTCGCCCGAAAGCACGACGCGCGGGCCGCGGCGCTCGTGGTCGAGGATGTCGGCGAAGAGCGTCGGCCCGTACTCGTCGATCGACGCGATCAGCCGCTCGGTTCGCGGCGTGACGTACGGGTAGGAGTAGATCTGGCCGTGCGGATGCTGCAGCGTGACGCCGATCTCGGCACCGCGATTCTCGAAGGGGAACACCTGCTGCACGCCCGGAAGCGCCGACAGTGCTGCGGTGCGATCGGCCCAGGCCTCGATCACCGTGCGCGCGCGCGAGCGATGGATCGACCCGAAGGCGCCCTCACGCGCGGGGCTGAAGCACACGACCTCGCACCGCCCGTACGACGGCGATTCACGACCGAGACCGATGCCGTCGAGACTGCCGAGCGTCGCGGCCGGGTCGCCGGCATCGGGCAGTGCGGGACCGAAAGACGGAGACCGGTTCTCGAACACCGCGACGTCGTAGTTCGATGGGATCTCGGACGGGTTGGTGGCCGACTGCGGTGCGAGCGGGTCGAGCGCGGCGGGGGGCATCACGACGCGGTTCTGGCGCGCCGCGGCGATGGAGATCCATTCGCCCGTGAGCGGGTCCTGGCGCATCGTCGCGGTCGGGGGCCGCTCGTCGAGCAGTCGTTCGTCGGGCGCTCGATCGGGTGGCAGGGTGCTGTCGACGTCGTCGAAATAGATCAGTTCGCGGCCGTCGGCGAGGCGGTGCACGCGCTTGGTGATTTCCGGCACATCGGCACGATACGAACTTTCGGTAGCGAAAGCAAACGGCTTGCGCTTTGACAAGATGCGGATGCCTGTGCAGGATGGCGCTGTGACCGAAGGAGCCGTGAGCGCACCCGAGCGCCGCGCAGGCATGCGGTCGCTCATCGAGGAATCGTTCTTCGTGCGCGTCGCGGAACTCAGCGAACGCTTCGAGGTCTCTGCCGTCACGGTGCGCGGCGACCTCGAGGCGCTCGAGAACGAGGGCGGCATCCGGCGGATCCGCGGCGGGGCGATGCCGACCGGGCAGCTGGCCGAGCGCCCCTTCGAACTCAGCCAGGTCGACGCGGCCGAGCAGAAGGCGCGCATCGCGGCCGCCGCCCTGCGGGAGCTCGAGCCGGGCATGAGCGTGCTCCTCGACGTCGGAACCACGACCGCGGCGATCGCGCGTGCGCTCGTCGCCGACGCATCCGCTCACGGTCTCACGGTCATCACGAACGGCCTGGCCATCGCGCTCGCCCTCGAACCCGCGCTCGACCGGCTCGACGTCGTCGTGACCGGCGGCAGCCTGCGCCAGCTGCAGCACTCGCTCGTCGCGCCGCTCGCCGACACCGTGCTCGGCCGCGTGCACGCCGACATCGCGTTCATCGGATGCACCGGCGTCGACGGCCGTGGCGGCGTCACCAACATCAATCTGCCCGAAGCCGACGTGAAGCGCTCGATGATGGCGGCCAGTTCCCGTAACGTCATCGTTGCGGACAGCTCCAAGATCGGCAGAGTGCACCTCGGCCGGGTGGCCGATGCACCTCAGATCGATCTGCTCATCACCGGCGACGACTCGGCTCCTGCCGCCCTCACCGCGCTTCGCGACGGCGGCTGCGGACCCATCGTGACGGTGTGAGCCGTTCGACCCTCTGACCCGACGGAAGGAATCCCATGGCCTGGCTCGTGACCGGTGGCGCCGGCTACATCGGTGCGCACGTCGTGCGCGCCCTGCAGGAGGCCGAGCTCGGCGTCGTGGTCATCGACGATCTCTCCAGTGGGCATCGCGAGTTCGTGCCCGCTGAGGTGCCGTTCGTCGAGGCATCCGTTCTCGACGGCACAACGCTCGACGAGCTCTTCGCGGAGCATGACATCGAGGGCGTCATCCACCTCGCCGGCTACAAGTACGCGGGCGAATCCGTCAAGCGGCCGCTGCACACCTACGCGCAGAACGTGACCGGCACCGCCGTCCTGCTCGCCGCGATGGAGCGCGCGCAGGTCAGCCGCATCGTGTTCTCGTCATCGGCGGGCGTCTACGGCACGCCGCGCGACGAGCGCGTCACCGAGGCGACGCCGACCACCCCCGAGTCGCCCTACGGCGAGTCGAAGCTGATCGGCGAATGGCTGCTCGCTGATCAGGCGCGCGCGACCGAGCTCGTGCACACCTCGCTCAGATACTTCAACGTGGTCGGCTCGGAGGTTCCCGAACTGCCCGACACGAGCCCGTACAACCTGTTCCCGCTGGTCTTCCGCGCGCTGAAGGAAGGTCGCGCGCCGAAGATCTTCGGCGACGACTACCCGACCCCCGACGGCACCGCCGTGCGCGACTACGTGCACGTCGCCGACCTTGCGCGTTCGCACGTCGCGGCCGCGAGACGGATGCGTGCCGGCGAGCCTCTCGAGCCCGTGTACAACCTGGGCAGCGGTGAAGGCTCCTCCGTGCGTCAGATCATGGACGCCATGGTGCGTGGCACCGGCGTCGACTTCACGCCCGAGATCGCGCCTCGCCGCCGGGGCGACCCGGCCCTGATCGTCGCAGACGGCCAGCTCGCCGCGCGCGACCTCGACTGGGCGATGCGGCACACGCTCGACGACATGGTCGCGAGCGCGTGGGCGGCGGCACGCTGACCATCACCGGGCACGAACCGGGGCGCGCTTTTCAGGCGACCGGCTTAGCCATAGGCTGACGACCGTGCGTGCACCCACGGGAGAACAGTACGAACTCATCCGCACGACCCCCGCGGGGCCTGCGCGAGCGGTGATCACTCAGCTCGCAGCGGGCATCCGCGAGTTTCAGATCGGCGGTGTCGACCTCGTCGAGCCGTTCGAGGTCACGGGGTCACCGCAGTCGGCCCAGGGCATCGTGCTGTCACCATGGCCGAACCGCGTGCGCGACGGCAAGTGGACGTGGCGCGGCGCTGATGGCACCGAGACGAAGCTGCAGCTGCCGCTCACCGAGCCGGCCTACGGGAACGCGAGCCACGGCCTGCTGCGCTTCACGAGCTACGAACTCGCCGACAAGGGCGCCGACTTCGTCGAGCTGCAGGTGACGATCTACCCGCAGAACGGCTACCCGTTCCTCGTCGACACACGCGTGCGCTACGAGCTCACCGACGACGGCCTCACGGTGACGCACACGTTCGCGAACGGCGGCGAGACGGATGCTCCGGTCGCCGTCGGCGCGCACCCGTACTTCCGCCTCGGCGAGGTCGACACGAACGAGCTTCTGCTCACCGTGCACGCCACGACGCACTACGAGCTCGACGAGAAGATGATCCCCGTCGGATCGACGCCCGTCGACGGCACGCGCTTCGACCTGCGCACGCCGCAGCGCGTCGGATCGCTGACTCTGAACGAGGGCTACGCCGACGCGGGGCCCGGCGAGCTCGCGCAGCTCACCGCGCCCGACGGCTCGTCGCTCGTGCTGTGGGGCGACGAGGCGTACCGCTTCGTGCAGGTCTACACCCACCGCTCCTTCGCGTCGTTGCCGGAAGGCGGGGTCGCGCTTGCGCTCGAGCCGATGACGGCGCCGACGGATGCCTTCAACTCCGGCGTCGGCGTGCAGCGCCTCGCACCGCACGAGACCTGGTCGGCGACCTGGGGCGTGCGCTACACCCCCGCCGCGTAGGCCGGACGCGGCACGACCTGGGACCTAGTCCAGGGAATCCGATCGCCACAGCCGCGCGCTTGCGCCCAGCTCGTCACCGGTCTTCGCGAACCGCGACGCGCGCGTCGTGAGCTCGGTCGCACGCTCGGGGGCGGAGGGGTCGACGTCGTCCGCGACGCTGGCGCAGCCGGCCGCCTCGACGCGGCAGAAGGCGGCGGCGCGCTCCAGAGCGTCCGCGAAATCGCCCTCGAATGCGCCGCGCAGGATCTGGTCGGCCAGCTCGATGATCTCGGCGGGGCCGGTCGGCAACTGGGCGCCGGCGATGACCGGGTCGATCGTGGTGGTCACGTCGACGCCGCGCTGGAAGAGGAAACTCGTCTCGGTGGGGTTCTGCCGGATCAGCACGCGCACGAGGTAGATGCGCCACAGGGCGCCCGGCAGGGTCTTGGGCAGAGCGGGTGCCCACAGTTCCGCTATCGCGTCGATGCCGTGCTCGTCGGTGTAGTGCACGAGCCGCTTGACGACGTCGGGATCGGGATCGCCGCGGACCCGGGACAGCAGTGCGTGCGCGGTCTCGTGAGCCACTCTGAGTGATTCCGCGGGGTCCTTGCCGCCCAGGAATCCCTCGAAAATTCGACTCGGGAACTTCACGGGCTTGTGGAACTCATCGGACATTCGGTGCGGTCTCCTGTGATGTGTCAAGGGGGTTCTGGCGGTTCATGATCGCCTGGATCATTGCGGGCATGAACATTTTGCTGATCATCATCGCAATCGTCGCGATTGTGCTGCTCTTGACGGGTGGCTTCCTGGCTGCTGCCCACTGGCTGTTGTGGGTCGGCATCGTCCTTGCCCTCTTCGCCATCATCGTGTGGATCGTACGTGCCATCGGTGGTCGTAACCGAGTCTGACCGAACAGGATTCCCGCCCGGTGCCCGAGAGGGTGCCGGGCGGTTCCACGTCGGCTCGGTCGCGCGGACACGTTACGCTGGAAACCACGCCCCTGTAGCTCAGTCGGTAGAGCTGCGGACTTCAACTGAAAACAAATAGGAGCGCCGGCGCAGAAATGCGCCGGATGAACGTCGCTATATGCTGGGACACCCTGAGAGCCGAAGGTACTCGCCGCGAGGCAGTGAAAATCCGGAGGATTGGGCAATCAGCAGGTAACCGCAAGGGAACCTCAGAGACTACACGCGACGCACCTGACCGGTTCGGCCGAAGGTGGTGAGATAGTCCAGACTGCAAGCCGCTCAGGCGGTGGCTGGGGAGACTCAGTGCAGCAGGTTAATCCGTTGGTCGCGAGTTCGAGTCTCGCCGGGGGCACCAGCCGGGAATGTCGCACGTCGCCGCTACCTTCGGCGTATGAAGCGATGCACGCTCTGCGGCGGAAGGTTCGAGCTGGCGCTGTTCAACAAGAAGGTCAGTTCCCCGGACGGGCACCAGAACGTGTGTCGCGAGTGTAATCGCGCCCAGGCACGCCGCTATTACGCGAATAACCGAGCCAAGCACCTCGCCATCGTCATGGAGCGCACGAAGCGATCGCGCGTCGTCGCGCAGGACTACGTCGGCGAGTACCTCTCGACCCACCCGTGCGTCGATTGCAGCGAGGCGGACGTGCGGGTCGACGGCGACGCGTAGCGCGCCCGGGGCGCGGTCGCGCAGGCACAGAAAGACCGGGCCGCAGAACGCCTCTCGGCGCGTGGCCGCTCGTAGCGGCAAAAGTTGGAGCCCGGGGTTACTGCGGCCCGGCGTGAACGAGCTTAACAGAGAACGCTCCCGGGCAGGTCCCGGGAGCGTTCGCGTGTAGCGGAGAGCAGACGGCCTATCCGAAACGGCCCGACACGTAGTCCTCGGTCGCCTTCACCTTCGGCGTCGAGAAGATCACGTTGGTGTCGTCGTACTCGATGAGGTGGCCCGGCTTGCCGGTGCCGGCGATGTTGAAGAACGCCGTCTTGTCGCTGACGCGCGTCGCCTGCTGCATGTTGTGCGTGACGATCACGATCGTGTACTCGGTCTTGAGGTCCTCGATGAGGTCCTCGATGGCGAGCGTCGAAATCGGGTCGAGGGCCGAGCAGGGCTCGTCCATCAGCAGCACATCGGGCTTCACCGCGATCGCACGGGCGATGCAGAGTCGCTGCTGCTGGCCGCCGGAGAGACCCGAGCCCGGAAGTCCGAGGCGGTCCTTGACCTCGTTCCACAGGTTCGCGCCGCGCAGCGACGACTCGACGAGCTCGTCGGCGTCCGACCTGGAGATCCGCGTGTTGTTGAGGCGCACGCCGGCCAGCACGTTGTCGCGGATCGACATCGTGGGGAAGGGGTTGGCCCGCTGGAACACCATGCCGACCTGGCGGCGCACGAGCACCGGGTCGACGCCGGGGCCGTACAGGTCGTTGCCGTCGATCAGCACCTCGCCCTTCACGTGCGCGCCGGGGATGACCTCGTGCATGCGGTTGAGCGTGCGCAGGAACGTGGACTTACCGCAGCCGGACGGCCCGATGAAGGCCGTGACCGAGCGCGGCTCGATGTTGATCGAGACGCCTTCGACGGCCAGGAACTTGTCGTAGTAGACGTTGAGGTCGTTGACTTCGATTCGCTTGGACACAGGAATCCGTTTCGTGTTTTCGGGTGGCTTAGCGCAGGCCCTTGGGGGCGAACAGGCGGGCGATGAGGCGGGCGATCAGGTTGAGGATGACGACGAGGATCACGAGCAGGAGCGCCGCGCCCCACGCCGAGTTGTACGAGCCCTGGATGTCCGTGCTCGGGAACTTGTAGCCCGTGTACGCCATGACCGGCAGCGTCGACATCGCGTTCTCGAACGGGTTCGAGTTGAAGTTGTTGGTGAACGAGGCGGCGACGAAGATCGGCGCCGTCTCGCCGATGACGCGGGCGATGGCGAGCATCACGCCGGTGATGAGGCCGCTGATCGCGGTCGGCAGCACGATGCGGGTGATCGTCACGAACTTGGTCGTTCCGAGGGCGTAGGAGGCCTCGCGCAGGTCCATCGAGACGAGCTTCAGCATCTCCTCGCTCGAGCGGACGACGATCGGGATCATCAGCACGCACAGGGCGATGGCGGCGGAGAAGCCGCTGAACGCCTTCGGCCCGAGGAGCAGGGTGAACAGCGAGAACGCGAACAGACCGGCGACGATCGAGGGGATGCCTGTCATCACGTCGACGAGGAAGGTCACGGTGCGGTTCATCCAGGCCTTGGGCCGGCCGTACTCGACGAGGTAGACCGCGGTCAGAATGCCGATCGGCACGCTGATGACAGTTGCGATGCCGGTGATGATCAGCGTTCCGACGACCGACTGCCAGGCGCCGATCGTGGTCGTCACCTTGAGCGTCTGCGCGTTGAAGCCGGTGCTGCCGGTCTTGAACACGAACGACGGGTCGAAGGCATCCGCCGCGCCGCGCAGGATCACCTCGAGGAGGGTCGAGATCAGCGGGGCGATGGCGAGCAGGAACGCGATGACCACGACACCGCGCACGATGCGGTCGACGGCCTTGCGCCTGTTCTCGACGACGGAGGAGATGATCCCGACGAAGAGCAGATAGACGATCGCCGCGAGGACGACCCAGCCGACGACGTTGAAGCCCACGATCGCGAGCACCAGGCCGGCGACGATGAGGGCCCCGAGCAGCGAGTACAGCTCGAACAGGCGCGGCAGCTGGCCGCTCGTCAGTGCGTTGGCCCGGCGCTTCGGAGCAGGCGCGTTCGGGATGGCGGTCGCGGTCATTCGCGAGGTCCTTCCGTCGGGGTGGGCGGCAACCCCTCAGGGTGGGCCGACGATGCGTGGGGGTGCAGGGCCTCGAGGGGGCCTGCCGAGTCGTCGAGGGCGAGGATCGAGGTCGCGTTCACGGGGGGCAGCTTCTTCGCCTTGCGGCCGCCGCCCGTCCTGCCGGTGCGGCCGATGATGAAGCGAGCGGCGAAGTTCACGATGAGCGAGATGACGAACAGCATGAGGCCGGTGCCGATGAGGGCGTCGCGCTGCAGCGAGTTCGACTCCGGGAAGTTCAGTGCGATGTTCGCCGCGATCGTCTGCGAGTTCTGATTGTCGGTGAACAGCCGCAGGGAGAAGATCAGCGCCGGCGACATGATCATCGCGATGGCCATCGTCTCGCCGAGCGCACGGCCGAGGCCGAGCAGGATGGCGCTGAGCATGCCGCTGCGGGCGTAGGGGAACACGGCGAGGCGCACGGTCTCCCACTTGGTGGCGCCGAGCGCGAGCGCCGCCTCCTCGTGCAGGCGCGGGGTCTGCAGGAAGATCTCGCGAGTGATCGAGGTGATGATCGGCAGGATCATCACGGCGAGCACGACGGATGCCGCGAACATGGTCGAACCGGTCGAGCTCGGTGTGCCGCCGAACAGGGGGAACCACCCGATGTGGTGGTTGAGCCAGGTCTGGAACGGCAACAGGAACTTGCGGATCGTGAAGATGCCCCAGAGGCCGAAGATGATCGACGGCACCGCGGCGAGCAGATCGACGAGGTAGGCGAGCACGCCGGCGACGCGACGGGGCGCGTAGTGCGAGATGAAGAGGGCGATGCCGATGGCGACCGGGCCGCCCATCACGAGGCCGATGAGGGCCGACCAGACGGTGCCCCAGATCAACGGGAGCGTGTACGTCCAGAAGTCGGCGTGGTTCGCCGTCGTGCCGCCGGCCAGGGCGCCCTTGCTCCAGTCGGCGGTGATCGCCGGCAGTGCCTTGACGATCAGGAAGATGGCGACGCCGGCCAGGATGACCATGATGAGCACGGCCGAGCCTGTGCTCAGGAATTTGAAGATTTGATCGCTGGGCCTGGCCTTCGCGCTGATCCGGCGGGCCTCGGGTGTCGGGCCGGACTTCTTAGCGGAAGAGCCCGGCGCGCCTGCACGCTGACCCAGGGCAGCAGTGGACTCAGTCACGGGATGCTTCTCGTTCCTCGTCAGGGGGAGTGGGGGGTCTCGCTTTATTGTGCGACGGCCGGGCTATCGACTGATAGCCCGGCCGTCGCGATTTGTGCCGAACTTACTTGACGTCAGCCAGCGACTTGGTGATCTCGGCGATGATCGACGCGGGCAGCGGAGCCGCACCGGCGTTCTGCGCGCCGACCTTCTGGCCGGTGTCACTGCCGATGAAGCCGAGGTAGGCCGCGGTCAGCTTGCCCTGGGTCGAGTCCTTGAAGGTCTTGCAGAGGACGTCGTAGGAGAGCAGCGGGATCGGGTACGCCGACGAGTCGGTGATCTTCGTGTAGTCGAGCTTCTTGGTCAGGTCGTCCGCGCCCTGCGACGCGTCCTGCGCGGCGGCCTCGAAGGCCGCGGTGGCGCCGGCGGCCGAGTAGGACGAGAAGTTGCTGCCCGAGGTGCCGACCTGGATGGCGGCCATGGTGGCCTTGCCGACTGAGCTCTGGTCCGCGTAGCCGATGGTGCCGCTACCGGCCTCGACGGTGTTCACGACGCCCGAGCCGCCCTGCTGGCCGGAGCCGACGCTGTTCGGCCATGCGGTGCCGGGAGCGCTGGTCCAGTCGGTCGGGTCGATCTGCGACAGGTAGGTGGTGAAGTTCGCGGTCGTGCCCGAGCCGTCGGAACGGTGGACGACCGAGATCTTGAGGCTCGGCAGGGTGACGCCGGAGTTGACGGCCTTGATCTTGGCGTCGTTCCAGTTGGTGATCTTGCCCGAGAAGATCTGGGCGAGCAGCTGGCCGGTCAGGTTGACCTTGGGGTCACCCGGGAGCTTGTAGATGATGCCGACGCCCGAGAGGTACACGGGGATGTTGAGGCCGCCACCGGTGCCGCAGCTGGTCTGCGCCTGGGTGAACTGGGCCGGGGTGAGCGCCGCGTCGGTGCCGGCGAAGTCGTAGCTGCCGCTCAGCCAGTTGGTGACACCGCCACCGGAGCCCTGCGACTTGTCGTAGTTGATGGTCACGCCGCTGGCCTGAGCCTTGAAGGCAGCGCTCCAGGCGGCCTGGGCGTTGGCCTGAGCGGACGAACCACCCGCGGTGATCGTGCCCGAGAGCGAGCTGTAGTCGACGCTCGGCGCAGAGGACGGCGAGCTGCTGTTGGTGCTGCCGCCGCCGGACCCGCCGGACCCGCTGTTGCTGCCTGAGCAGGCCGAGAGCGCGAGAGCGGACACCAGCGCGATTGCGCCGGCGGCCGCCACGTTCTTGAGCTTCACTGTGTTCCCTTCGGAATGAATCGGCTCGCCTCACGCGCGAAGAGTTCGGGTGCACGCGAGGCATGGGTCGGTGCTGACCCCCGTGTGACGCTAGGTGGGGCGTCTGACGCGGTTCTTCCTCGTACGTAAACGGGAGGTGAACGGAATGCGAATGGAATGGTGCATTCCGGGTGTCCGCGCGGTTTCTCGGCCGGTCAGAGAGCGCAAAGCTCTAGAGCGGGTTGTGCGTCTCGATGGCGAGAATGCCGGCGGACGGATGCTCGACCGACAGGTGCACGATCGAGAACGCGGCCGGTTCCAGGCTCGCGGCGGCACGAATCCGATCGCCCATCTCGCTCCCCGCCGCGTAGGCGAGCTCCCGCAGAATGTCCGGCAGCACGGGGCGGTGGCTGCACAGAATGGCCGTCTTCGCTGATGACACGCGCTTGGCGACGACCGCCTCGATGTCTCCGGCGCCGTCGTCCCAGGCGTCCTGGCTGATGCCGGGCTCGTAGCGCACCTTGCGATCCGCGGCCCGAGCGAACGGCGCGACCGTCGACGCGCAGCGCACCGCCGGCGAACTGATGACGCGTCGCGGCGACCACGCTCTGAGCGTCGTGACGATGCGCTGGGCCTGCTGCAGCCCACGAGCGGCGAGGGGCCGCTCGGCGTCCGAGCCCTTCCAGTCGCTGCGCGCAAGAGCCTTGGCGTGCCGCAGCACGATCACGCCGAACGTCGAGCCGCCGGCTTCGGCGTGAATGCGCTCGAACTCGTCGAGCAGGGCGCTGTCGTGCTCGTAGCTGAGCGCGACCTTGGCCTTGGCGAGCGGCATCCAGTGCACGGCGTCGACCTCGGCGTTGGGGTGGAAGCGGGATGCCTTGACGCCGGCCTCCGTCACCTCCGCCGTCCAGTAGTGCACGACCTTCTCGCGGCCGTGCGCGACCTGGTAGCGCGTCTGCGAGAGCGGCACGCCGAGCGTGACCGACAGGCCGGTCTCCTCGCGGACTTCGCGGACGGCGGTCTGCGGCAGCGTCTCGCCCGGATCGACCTTGCCCTTGGGCAGCGTCAGGTCGTCATAGCGGGGGCGATGGATGACGAGCACGCGCACCTCATCGCCGATGAGCCGCCAGCAGACCGCGCCCGCGGCCAGTATCGTGGCGTCGCTCACCGGCGCACTGCCGCACGCGGACGGTGCGAGATCTGGTACATCAGCCGGTCCTGCATGTCGACGAGCGGGGCGCCCGACGCATCCGTCGAGTGCCGTGTCCACGACCCGTCGGCCCCGAGCGACCACGACGAGGTCTCATCGCTCATCGCGAGATCGAACAGCGCGCTGAGCTCTTCGATGTGCTCGGGGCGCGTGAGCCGCACCAGGGCTTCGATCCGGCGGTCGAGGTTGCGGTGCATCATGTCGGCGCTGCCGATGTAGATCAGCGGGTCCCCGTCGTTCACGAAGCTGAAGATGCGCGAGTGCTCGAGGTAACGACCGAGCACCGACCGGACGCGGATGTTCTCGCTGTACCCCTCCTGGCCGGCCTTCAGCCCGCAGATGCCGCGCACCCACACGTCGACCGGCACGCCGGCGCGGCTCGCGCGGTAGAGCGCGTCGATGATCGCCTCGTCGACCATCGAGTTGACCTTGATGCGGATGCCTGACGGCTTGCCCGCCTCGGCGTTCGCCGTCTCCTGGGCGATGGCCTTGAGCAGCCCCTTGCGCAGGTGCAGCGGCGCGACGAGGAGTCGCTTGAACTTCTTCTCGATCGCGTAGCCCGAGAGCTCGTTGAACAGCCGCGTCAGGTCCTTGCCGACCTGGTCGTCGGAGGTGAACAGACCGAGGTCCTCATAGATGCGGCTGGTCTTCGGGTTGTAGTTCCCGGTGCCGACGTGGCTGTAGTGCTTGAGCTGGCCGCCCTCCTGGCGGATCACGAGCGCGAGCTTGCAGTGCGTCTTGAGGCCGACGAGCCCGTAGACGACGTGCACGCCCGACTTCTCGAGCTTGCGCGCCCATTCGATGTTGTTCTGCTCGTCGAAGCGCGCCTTGATCTCGACGAGGGCGAGAACCTGCTTGCCGGCTTCCGCGGCGTCGATGAGCGCCTCGACGATCGGGCTGTCGCCGCTGGTGCGGTACAGGGTCTGCTTGATCGCGAGCACGTCGGGGTCGCGGGCGGCCTGCTCGAGGAAGGCCTGCACGCTCGTCGCGAACGACTCGTACGGGTGGTGGACCATCACGTCCTGCCGGCGCAGCGACGCGAAGATGTCGGGCTTCCCGTTCGGCTCGAGCGGCTGCAACTGAGCGGCGGTGACGGGCACGTGCGGCGTGTACTTGAGCTCGGGCCGGTCGATGCGACCGAGGTCGAACAGGCCGCGCAGGTCGAGCGGCGCCGGCAGCCGGTAGATCTCCTGCTCGGTGATGTCGAGCTCGCGCACGAGGAGGTCGAGCGTGACCTCGTCCATGTCCTCGGCGACCTCGAGCCGGATCGGCGGCCCGAAGCGGCGGCGCAGCAGCTCCTTCTCGAGCGCCTGGATCAGGTTCTCGGTCTCGTCCTCGTCGATCTCGACGTCTTCGTTGCGGGTGACGCGGAAGACGTGGTGCTCGACGACCTCCATTCCGGCGAACAGCTCGTCGAGCTGATTCGCGATCAGGTCCTCGAGCAGGATGTACCGCACCCGGTCCGAGCCGCCGCCGTCGATGCGGATGAAGCGGGGAAGCACCGTCGGCACCTTGAGGCGCGCGAACTGCTCCTTCTTCGTCTTCGAGTTCCGCACCCGCACGGCGAGATTGAGCGACAGCCCGGAGATATAGGGGAAGGGGTGGGCCGGGTCCACGGCGAGCGGCATGAGCACGGCGAAGATCTGCTTCTGGTACAGCTCGCGCAGGGGCACGCGCTCGTCCTCGCTGAGCTCGTCCCATGAGGCGAGGGTGATGCCCTGGTCGCGCAGCAGTGCGCGCACCTCCTGGAACGCGCGGGCGTGCCGCATCTGCAGCTCGTGGGCCTTCGCCGAGATGTCGGCGAGCACGTCCGCCGGCGCCTTGCCGGTGTTGGTCGGCACGGCGAGCCCGGTCATGATGCGCCGCTTGAGGCCCGCGACGCGCACCATGAAGAACTCGTCGAGATTGCTCGCGAAGATGGCGAGGAAGTTCGTGCGCTCGATGAGCGGCAGGTTCGGGTCCTCCGCGAGCTCGAGCACCCGCTGGTTGAACGCGAGCCAGCTCAGTTCTCGGTCGATATAGCGGTCGCGGGGCAGCGTCGCGTCATCACCCGGGTTCCACGGCACGAAGTCGTCATCGAGAGTGTCGGGTCCGAGATCGCTGTCGACCATGGTGTCGCCGTCCATGCGCCCTATCTTCACACGACGCACTAACGCGGGGTGAACGACCGGGAATACTGCACGTGCACGGATTCGTCGACGAAGCCGAGAGAGCGGTAGAGGTGCACGGCGGGTGAGTTGTCGCCCTCCACGTAGAGCTCGGCGGAGCGGAATCCGCGCTCACGCAGGTGCGCGAGACCGGCCGTCATCAGGGCACGGCCGAGACCACGAGCGGATGCCTCGGGCGCCACCCCGATCACGTAGATCTCCGCAGTCTCATCTATTCGGGCGGCCCCGCCGCCCGGAGGGGTCGCGCCTGCCGGGCTATCTATTCGGGCGGCAGAGCCATCGGCCTTGAGCCAGTTGTAGCCCACCATGCGGCCGGTGTCGTCCCGCGCGACGAGGAAGTCGTCCGCGCGGAACCACGGCGCACGCATCCGATCATCGAGATCGCTCTGCTTCACACCGCCCTGCTCGGGGTGGGCTGCGAACACCCTCGCGTTGAGCGCCAGCCACTCCGCGTCGTCCGTTCCGGGCCGGAACGCGCCGATCGTGGCCGGGCCGGCCGCGGCCGCCAGGTCGACCCCCCGCAGCTCGTCGAGACGGAGGTGCAGCAGCGTCCGGGTCGCAGCGAAGCCGAAGCGATTGGCGAGGGCTCTCGCAGCGGGGTGGTTCTCGTGCGACCACGCCGTCAGAGGACCGTCACCGGCCCGGGCGAGCAGCTGCTCAGCAGCGCTGCGGCCGAACCCCCGGCCGCGGAACTCGGGCGTCACGTCGAGGTCGAGGGACTCCGCGCCGAGCACCGCACTTCCGACGACGTCGCCGCTCGCGGCGTCACGCAGTTCGTAGAGGCGGCGTCGGCCGGCCGCGACGTCGAAGCCCGTCTGCTCGTCGAACGGCGCGAGCAACTCCGTCGATGAGGCATCCGCGTCGATCAGCCGGGCCGCCATGCGGGCTACTGGCCGTCTTCGACGTCGTTGAATCTGTAGCCGACGTTGCGGACGGTTCCGATCAGGGATTCGTTGTCGCCGAGCTTCGCGCGCAGTCGCCGCACGTGCACGTCGACCGTGCGGGTGCCGCCGAAGTAGTCGTAGCCCCACACCTCGGAGAGCAGCTGCTCGCGGGTGAAGACGCGGCTCGGGTGCGTGGCGAGGAAGCGCAGCAGCTCGAACTCCTTGAAGGTGAGGTCGAGCGGACGGCCGTGCACCTTCGCCGAATACGAGGCCTCGTCGATCGTGACGCCCGAGGCCTGGATCTTGCTCGACGCCGAGTCGGTCGTGCGCCGGTCGAGCGCGAGGCGGATGCGGGCATCGACCTCGGCCGGCCCCGCGTCGGTCAGGACGACGTCGGCGACGCCCCAGTCGGCATTGACGGCGGGCAGCCCGCCTTCGGTCACCACGAGCAGAATCGGGGCAGCCGAACCCGTGGTGGTGAGGATCTTGCACAGCGCCTTCGCGCCGGCCAGGTCACGGCGCGCGTCGATGATCACGACGTCGCTGCTCGGCGCCGTGACCAGCGAGGACGCATCGGCAGGAATCACGCGGCCGCGATGATTCAGCAGACTGAGCGCAGGCAGCACGTCCTGATCCTGCGCGGATGTCAGGATCAGTAATTGCGCCATACGACCTCCACGAGTTCGGGTTTGCTGGGAATCCTATCGGAACGTGCCTGAGTGAAATTCCCGAGGGCAGTCGATGGCCGGCTGGCGGCAGAATGGCCGCATGACGGAGGAAGCGCTGCCCCGGGTCGCAGCGAGGGGCACAGTGTCGGCCGTGTGGGGCTTCGCGCTCGTCGCCGCAGTGCTGATCGCCGTCTTCTCCAACGAACACTATGACGGTGCGTGGCTCGGGCTGGCGCTCGGAGCATCCGTCGTGCTCTCCCTCGTCATTCAGATCGCGACGCAGGAGAAGCGCGGGTTCGTCTCGCGCCTCGCGTCGTCGGTCAGCGGCGCGCTCATCATCCTGGCCATCGCGACCGGAGTGATCTATCTGATCCATTGAGACGCTTCAGGCGGTGCGTGACCTGGCAGCTCGCACATGATCGATTAGGTTTGAGGCATGCTTCTCACGCTGGAACTCGTGTTCATCGCGCTTCTGTGCTTGGCCGGGCTGGCGATCGCGGGCACCGCGGTGCTCGTGGTCTACAACCTGTTCCGCGGCCAGCACTGACGCCCGGGCCTGCCATGATCGAGCTTCCCGTCGGCGTGCCGGCAGAGCTCGTGCCACTGTCCTGGCTGATCGGCGTGTGGGAGGGCACCGGCGTGCTCGACTACAAGATCGGCGACGAGCACGTGCAGCGCGAGTTCGGGCAGCGCGTCAGCTTCAGTCACGACGGCCTGCCCTACCTGAACTACAACTCCTCCAGCTGGGTGCTCGACGACGAGCATTCGCCACTGGCGGCCGAGACCGGGTACTGGCGCCTGTTCCGCCCGCAGACCCCCGGCGACCCCGGGCCGGGCATGCTCCCCGGCGAGGGCGCGCGTCCGTTCACGAACGCCGAATCGGTCGAGACGCTGCGCAACGATGCGGGCGGATTCGACATCGAGGTCGCCCTCGTGCACCCCGACGGCGTCTCAGAGGTCTACCTCGGTCAGGTGAAGGGGCCGCGCATCGACCTCTCGACCGACGCTGTCATGCGCACCGCCGGTTCCAAGGACTACGCGGCCGCCACCCGCCTCTACGGTCTCGTCGAGAGCCACCTGCTCTGGGCGTGGGACATCGCCGCACTCGGGCAGCAATTGCGCACGCACGCGTCGGCGCGACTCGCGAAGGTGGACTAGCGGATGCCTGATTCCTCACTGCCCGATGCAGACCCGTCGCCGTTCGCGGCGCTTCCGGGTGCTGTGCGCGTGCTCGACGGCCCGGACGCCGGCGCGGTCTGGCACTACGGCAATCCGGTCGGCGAGCAGCGCACGCTCGAAGCGGGGCGTGCGGTCGTCGCCCTCGAGCAGCGCGCCGTCCTCACGGTCGGTGGTTCCGACCGGCTCAGCTGGCTGAACTCCATCACGAGCCAGAACCTGCTCGGTCTGCGCGAGGGCGACTCCAGCGAGACTCTTGTGCTCGACCCGAGCGGCCGGATCGAGCACGCCGTGCGGGTCGTCGAAGACGGCGATCGGCTGTGGCTCATCGTCGACCGCACGGAGGCGGAGTCGCTGCTCGCGTTCCTGAACTCGATGCGGTTCATGCTGCGCGTCGAACCCGAAGACGTCAGCGACCGCTTCACGGTCATCGGCTCGACGGCACCGCTCTACGCGGTGGCCCGCGCCGTGCCGCAGCCCGCGGACGGTTCCGCTGCGCAGATCCGCCCCGGGCGGTCCGCGTCCGAGCAGCACGAGGCGGATCGCGACAGCGCGAGCGCGACACCACACGTTGCCGAGGAGCCGGTGCGCACCGTGGTGTGGACCGACCCCTGGTCGCACGTCGCCCTCGGGGGCCACCAGTACGCGCCCGACGACCACGACTACTCGACGTGGAGCTGGTACGAGACCGTGGTCACACGTGACTTCGCGGCGGGGCTCGCGGCCCGCGCGGCATCCGGTCTCCTCTCCGTCGCCGGCGCCGGCGCAGCCGAGGCGCTGCGCATCGCCGCGCGCCGGCCGCGAGTCGCGACCGAGGCCGACGAGCGGTCGATCCCGCACGAACTCGACTGGCTTCGCTCCGCGGTGCACCTCAACAAGGGCTGCTACCGCGGGCAGGAGACGATTGCCAAGGTGCACAATCTCGGGCACCCGCCGCGCCGCCTCGTCCTGCTGCATCTCGACGGCTCCGACGCGGTGCTGCCCGCGGCGGGCGACGAGGTCGTCGCGGGTGACGCGGTCGTCGGCCGGGTGACGTCGAGCGCGATGCACCACGAGCTGGGCCCGGTCGCGCTCGCCGTGGTGAAGCGCTCCACCGACCCTGCGACCGAACTCCGCGTGCGCAGCGACGGCACCGAGATCGCCGCCGCCCAGGAGATCATCGTTCCCCCCTCAGCCGGTGCTTCAGCCGACGTGCCGCGCCTGCCCAGACTCGGCGCGGTGACGCGCCCGCGTCCGAACGCGTAAGGGCGGCGCGGGGTGAGGGGGGCCGTCGCGTTGTGGCTTCGTGCCTCGACGCGACGGCTTGCCGAATCGTCGCCCGCCATCGCCCAGATCGTCGTCGCCGCGATGGCGGGGTACGCGTTCGCGCACTGGGTGCTCGGCGAACCGACGCCGCTGCTCTCGATCACGGTCGCGGTGGCGTCACTCGGGTTCAAACGAGACGCGCGTCCCGTCCGCGTGCTGCGCACCGCGGTCGGCATGACCATCGGCATCCTGCTGTCCGAGATCGCCGTACACCTCTTCGGCGTCGGCTTCTGGCAGCTCGCGCTCATCACAGCGGTGACGCTCGCGGCGGCACGCTTCTTCTCGGCCGAGCCGGGGTTCGCGGCGACGGTCCTCGTGCAGGCGATGCTCGTCGTGCTCGTCCCGGCCCCCGTCGGCGGACCCTTCGTGCGCACCCTGGACGGCGTGATCGGCGGCGTGGTCGCCCTGCTCGCCACGGTGCTGCTGCCGCGCGACCCGCGCCGCGAAGCGACACGCGCCGCGAAGGACTCGCTCGACTCGTTCGTCGAGGTGTTGCGCATGCTCGGCACGGCGCTGCGAGATGGAGACATCGCCCAGTCGGCGCAGGCCCTCGACCTCGCGCGCACCTCGCAGGCGCCGACGGACGCGTGGGCTTCCAGTCTCGACTCCGCACTGTCGGTCGCGCGCATCTCGCCGTTCCTACGGCGCTACCTGCCCGAACTCGAGACGCAACGCACGCTGCACGCCTCGATGGACCTCGCCTGGCGCAATCTGCGCGTCGTCGCGCGCCGGGCCGAGTACCTGCTCCGGGACGGCGTCGCGCGCCCGGCGGTGGCCGACATCATCACGCAGCTGGAGACCGGCGCGCAGCTGTTGAGTGACAGCTTCACCGACGTCGAGCAGCGGCCCGCGGCGCGGGCGATCTTCGTCGCTCTCGTGCGCCGCCTCGATCCGGAGGTCGTGATGCCGACGGGTACTGCCCGAGACAAGGGCATCGTGATGGCGCTGCACCCGCTCCTGGTCGATCTGCTCTGCGCGACCGGCATGGCGCAGTCGGACGCGCAGCGACTGCTCCCCGCCCTGTAGCTCACTGCGCTGCCACCGTCGCCCACGGCACCGTCACCTCGCCGAGGCGCCACCGGGTGCGCGTGCCGAGCACCGGCCAGCCGTCGGTGCGCAGCGACTCGATCGCACCGATCCAGCGCTGCTGCACGCCGTACGGCGCCAGAACGGATGCCTTCCGCCACGCGCCGTCGAGCGCCGAGAGCCACGCGTGCACCGGCTCGCCCGGCACATTGCGATGGATCAGAGCCTTCGGCAGGCGTTCCGCGACGATCGACGGCGAGTCGAGGCCGGCGAGTCGCAGCGAGACAGTGAACCGCTCAGGCCCGGCGGGGGAGAGGTCGACCCAGGAGCACACCCGGCCGAGCTCGTCGCACGTGCCCTCGACGAGCAGGCCGCCGGGTGCGAGCCGGGTGGTCATGCGCGCCCACGCGTCGGCCACCTGCGACTCGTCGTACTGCCGCAGCACGTTGAACGCACGGATGACGGTGGCCGCCTCGCCCGCGGGGAGCGGCACTTCGAAGCCGCCACGGGCGAACCTCACGTCGAGGTCCGGTGGGAACGACGTCTGCGACGCGCGCACCGCGGCGAGCTGTGCCTCGGCGACCGCGACGCGTGCCTGATCGATCTCGAGACCGAGCACTCGGACATCCGATCGCACCGCCGCAAGGCGCGACCACAGTTCGAAGCTCGTGACGCCGCTCGCCCCGAACCCGAGGTCCACGACGAGCGGCCGCTGCGCCTTCGTGAACTCGGGCCGCGCTGCGATCCAGCGGTCGACGCGGCGGAGCCGATTCGTGTTGGTCGTGCCCCGAGTGACCGAGCCCACCGGCTTCGCGGGGGTGGTTGAACGGGGCATGAAACAAGTATCCAGAGCGCGAGCGGCGGCATCGCGCTCGCTAGGCTGGAGCCATGAGCGACGCGCCCCACACCCTGATCCTGTTGCGCCACGGCCAGAGCGAATGGAACGCCACGAACCAGTTCACGGGCTGGGTCGACGTGCGTCTCACCGAGCAGGGCGTCGCCGAGGCGAAGCACGCCGGTGAGCTCATCAAGCAGGCCGGCCTGGCCCCCGACATCCTCTACACCTCGCTCCTGTCTCGAGCGATCCAGACCGCCGACTTCGCGCTCGACACGGCCGACCTACTGTGGATCCCGGTGAAGCGCAGCTGGCGCCTCAACGAGCGTCACTACGGCGCGCTGCAGGGCAAGGACAAGGCGCAGACGCTCGAGGCGTTCGGCGAAGAGCAGTTCATGACCTGGCGCCGCAGCTTCGACGTGCCGCCGCCCGTGCTCGCCGATGACGACCAGTACTCGCAGGTCGACGACCCGCGCTACGCCGACATCGACGGCGAGGTGCCCCGCACCGAGGCGCTCAGCAATGTGATCGACCGCTTCCTGCCGTATTGGCACAGCGACATCACGGCGTCACTCGGCGAGGGCAAGACCGTTCTCGTCACGGCGCACGGCAACTCCCTGCGCGCGCTGGTGAAGCACCTCGACGGCATCAGCGACGCCGACATCGCGGCGCTCAACATCCCGACCGGCATCCCGCTCGTGTACGAGCTCGGTGCCGACTTCATGCCCCTCGGCCCGGGCGAGTACCTCGACCCCGAAGCCGCTGCCGCGGGCGCTGCCGCAGTCGCCGCCCAGGGCAAGAAGTAGGGATCAGCCGCTGCGCCGATGGCGTGAGCGGCGTTATTGCTGCCCGCGGCGGGGCAGCGCTCGCTAGACCGAGCTGTCGTCCGGCACCCAGTCGCCGGTCGCGAGGTACTGCACCTTCTTCGCGATCGATGCGGCGTGGTCGCCGAAGCGCTCGAAGAATCGCGACGCGAGCGTGACGTCGACCGTCTGCTCGGCCTCGCCCTGCCAGTCGGGGCTGAGCACCGCGTCGAAGACGCCGGCGTGCAGAGCGTCGACGGCGTCGTCGCCCTGGATGAGCTTGTCGGCGAGCTCGACGTCCTGCGTGCGCAGCAGCTGGTCGAGCAGTTCCGCGATGTGGATGTCTTCGGCCGCCATCTGCGTGAAGGTGTCGCGCAGGCTCTCGGGGGCCACGTGATCGGGGTACCGGCGCCGGGTGAGCTGGGCGATGTGGCGCGCGAGGTCCCCCATGCGCTCGAGCGACGCGCTCATGCGCAGCGCGCTCACGACGATGCGCAGGTCACGCGCGACCGGGTTCTGGCGATAGAGGATCTCGATCGAGAGCTCGTCTAGTTCGACCGCGAGCTCGTCGATGGTCGGGTCGGCTGCAATGACCTTGTCGGCGAGTGCGACATCAGCCGAGTTGAACGCGGTGGTGGCGTCGCGGATCGAGTCGAGGACGAGCTCGGAGATCTCGACGAGGCGGTCCTGCACCTCGGCGAGCTCCTGCTGGAAAACTGCGCGCATCGGGCCGTGCTTCCTGGTAGGTGGGTGGGCACACGTCACAGCGGCACAGGGAGGCCGCTAATTGCGTAGCCATCCTCACGGCGTGCGGTGAACGAACGGTGCCCAATTTCTGAACAGTGTCTAAAGTAGCGTCCGCCTGGCCAGCGGGCGAGGCCGCGTGCGCAATCCGGCCGGTCACGGCCTGGATACGCTTAGATCCGTGCACTCTCCAGCCTGGTTGGTGCTGGTGGCGTTACTCGCGGGAGCCGTCATCGGCGGCGGCTTCGTCGCCATCCTGTCCCTCGCCCTCCGTCGTAGTCGTCAGGCAGTCCAAGTGAGCAGCAGCGGTGTGCCCGACGGGGTCGACCAGGTTCTCGATGCGATGGACTCCGCCGGCATCGTGGCGGATGCCTCCCTCAACGTCGTGAAGGCGACTGCGAAGGCCTTCGCCCTCGCGCTCGTCTCGAACGCGCGGCTCACGTACCCCGAGCTGATCGACATCGTGGAGCGGGTCCGTCGTACCGGCGCGCTCGTCGACGTCGAGCTCGACCTGCAGCGCGGCCGGTTCAAGGACGCGTCGCTTCGCGTACACGTCCGCGCCTCGCTCCTCGGCAGCCGCTTCGTGCTGCTTCTGATCGAGGACCGCACCGAGGCGTATCGTCTCGAGGCCGTTCGCCGCGACTTCGTCGCGAACATCAGCCATGAGCTGAAGACGCCGATCGGCGCGATCGGCCTCCTATCGGAGGCGCTCCACACCGCGGCCGACGACCCCGAGCAGGTGCGGATGTTCGCCGAGCGGCTCAGCGTCGAGTCCACCCGCATCGCGCGCCTCACGCAGGACATCATCGAGCTGTCCCGCCTGCAGGCGGTCGACGCGATCGCGAACGCGGAGCGCGTCGAGATCGATCATGTGATCGCGGCGGCGGTCGACCAGAACCGGGTCGAATCGGATGCCCACGCGATCGAGCTCGTCGCGGGCGCACCGACCGGCGCCGTGGTCTATGGGGATCCGAAGCTGCTCGTCACCGCTGTCGACAACCTGATCTCGAACGCGATCCGCTATTCGCCCGACAGCTCGCGCATCGGCGTCGGCTCGCGCGCCGCCGACGGCGTCGTCGAGATCGCGGTCACCGACCAGGGCGAGGGAATCCCCGAGGCGGACCAGGCGCGCATCTTCGAGCGGTTCTTCCGGGTCGACCAGGCCCGCAGCCGTACCACCGGCGGAACAGGCCTCGGGCTTTCCATTGTCAAACATGCCGTGCAGAATCACGGCGGAGACGTTCGTGTCTGGTCGCAGCCCGGAATGGGCTCGACGTTCACGATCCGCCTGCCCGAAGCCGACCAGCCGGCCACCGCGCTGCAGTCGTCGGCATCACAGGCATCCGCCCGACTTCAAGGAGATCAAAACACGTGACCCGCCTTCTTCTCGTCGAGGACGAGCCGTCCCTGTCCGCCCCGCTCGCCTTCCTGCTGCGCCGCGAGGGATATGACGTCGACATCGCCGAGACCGGCCCTGAAGCGCTCGCCTCCTGGGAGCGCGACGGTGCCGACCTGATCCTGCTCGATCTGATGCTGCCGGGCATGCCCGGCACCGAGGTCTGCCGTGAGATCCGCAGCCGTTCGAACGTGCCGATCATCATGCTGACCGCCAAGGACTCGGAGGTCGACATCGTGGTGGGGCTCGAGCTCGGGGCCGACGACTACGTGACCAAGCCGTACTCCAGTCGTGAGCTGCTCGCGCGGATCCGCGCCGTGCTGCGACGCCGTGTCGAGCCGGAGCTCGTCGACGACGGCGTGCTCGAAGTCGGCGATGTCCGGATGGACGTCGACCGTCACACGGTCGCCGTCAAGGGCGCCGACACCCCGATGCCGCTCAAGGAGTTCGAGCTGCTCGAGCTCCTGCTGCGCAACGCGGGCCGTGTGCTCACCCGCGGTCAGCTCATCGACCGCGTCTGGGGCAGCGACTACTTCGGCGACACGAAGACCCTCGATGTGCACATCAAGCGCATCCGCAGCCGGATCGAGCCGAACCCGTCGGAGCCGCGCATGCTCGTCACCGTGCGCGGGCTCGGCTATCGCTTCGAGAGCGAGTAGCCGGCGCGGCCGAGCCGCGCACAAGCGCAAAAAGAAGGGCGGATGCCGGTGGCACCCGCCCTTCTGCGTTCGAGTCGGGGTCTAGCCCGCCGGCGTGGCGCTCGGCGTCGAGCTGTCGGTGGGGGCGGCCGACCCGGCGACCCCGGTGGAGTCCGTCGGGGCCGGCGTCGGCGTGAGCGTCGAGTTGATCCCGAAGTCGCCGGTGAGCACCGGCAGCTTCAACGTGACGCCGCTCGCGCTGCCGTAGCTGAAGAACACCGGGAGGAGCGAACCCGGCGTCGCGCTGAGGTCGCTCCACTGCAGTTGCTGCTGCGGGCCGATGACCGTGGGGTCGCCCTGGCCGACGTGCAGGCTCTGCGTGTCGCTCGCCGAGGCGTTCGGCTGGATGCTCACGGTCTGGCCGGAGGTGCCCGAGTTCACGAACGTCGCAATGAGCGCCACCTGGTTGCCCTGCGCAACGAAGTACGCGTTGCGGATGTGAATGCTGCCGACGTCGCCCTGGACGCCGAACGCGGTGGGCTGGCTGATTCTGGTCGTCTCCTGCGGGGCGAGGAACCCGCACCCGGCGGTGCCGATGGCCACGCCGATGGCCAGGACGACGGATGCTGCGACGCGCGCCTTCACCAAGAACCTCCGTGAAAAATTCTTCGCATGCGGGCGGGCCGTGGTCTGACCTGGTGCGCCCTCAGATGCGGTTCGAGCCTAGCGTATGCCCGCTCGGCGACCCGTCCGGGCCGCCCTCCGCGCGGATCGTGAGCAAGGCTCGCCGTGATAAACTGGAAGACGCTGAAGGGACTACCATTTATGCTTTTCGAGGTTGGCGAGACCGTCGTTTACCCCCACCATGGTGCAGCTACGATCACCGAGGTCAAGAAACGGATCATCAAGGGCGAAGAGAAGGTCTACCTCAAGCTCAATGTCACTCAGGGCGACCTCACGATTGAGGTTCCGGCCGAGAACGTCGACCTGGTCGGCGTGCGTGATGTGATCGGCAAAGAGGGCCTCGATCGCGTGTTCGAGGTGCTGCGTGCTCCCTTCACGGAAGAGCCGACCAACTGGAGCCGTCGATACAAGGCGAACCTCGAGAAGCTCGCCTCCGGCGATGTGATCAAGGTCTCCGAGGTCGTGCGCGACCTGTGGCGCCGCGACCAGGACCGCGGTCTCTCGGCCGGTGAGAAGCGCATGCTCGCCAAGGCTCGTCAGATCCTCATCTCCGAGCTGGCGCTCGCCGAGAAGACGAACGAAGAGAAGGCGTCGAGCGTGCTCGACGAGGTGCTGGCGTCCTAAGACGCCGCAGCGTCCGAGCTCCGCGTCCCTGACGTGACCACCCACCGTCTCGCCGTCATCGTCGTCGCGGCGGGCAGCGGCGTGCGCCTCGGCGCGGGTGCGCCGAAGGCGTTCGTGCCGCTCGGCGGCAGCTCGATCCTCGAGCACGCATTGCATGCCGTCGCCGGAATGGCCCAGCCGCCTCGAGTGATCGTCGTCGTGCCGGCAGACCGTTGCGCGGAGACGCAGCGCGTCGTCGAGCGCGTCATCGGCACGGGCGAAGTCATCGCGGGCGGCCCGACGCGCCAGGCATCCGTCGCCGCCGGCTTGCGGCTGATCGGCGACGCCGACATCGTGCTGGTGCACGACGCGGCGCGGGCGCTCACGCCCTCCGCGCTGTTCGATCGCGTCGCCGACGCGGTCGCCGCCAGTGGGAACGGCGCCGTTCCCGGCGTGCCGGTCGCCGACACGATCAAGCGCACGAGCGCCGGCGGCGCGATCGTGGCGACCGTCGACCGTGCCGAGCTGTCCGCCGTTCAGACGCCGCAAGGCTTTCCCGCCGGGCAGCTGCTCGCCGCGTACGCGGCCGCCGAGCGCGAGGTCACCGACGACGCTCAGCTCATCGCCGATGCCGGCCACCCCGTGGCGATCGTCGAGGGCGACCCGCTCGCATTCAAGATCACGACCGCGTGGGACCTGCGGCGTGCCGAAGACCTGCTGCGCACGACAGCCCTCACGCGCATCGGCGTCGGCACCGACACGCATGCGTTCGCCGAGAACACCGTCGAGCCCCTCTGGCTCGCGTGCCTCGAGTGGCCCGGCGAACGTGGTCTCGCGGGCCACAGCGACGGCGACCCGGTCGCGCACGCCATCGTCGACGCGCTGCTGTCGGCCGCGGGCCTCGGCGATATCGGCACTGTGTTCGGCACGAGCGATCCCCGCTTCGCCGGTGCGCACGGATCGGTCTTCCTTGCGGAGGTGCGGCGCATGCTGGAGCACGCCGGCTGGCGCGTCGAGAACGTCTCGGTGCAGCTGATCGGCAATCGTCCGCGCTTCTCGGCGCGGAAGGAGGAGGCGGAACGGACCGTGTCCGAGCTCCTCGGCGCGCCCGTGTCGATCTCGGCGACCACCACCGACGGCCTCGGCTTCACCGGCCGCGGCGAAGGCGTCGCGGCGATCGCCACCGCACTGGTCGCGAGGTGACGCCGTGGGCGAGCAGTTGCACCCCGCGCTCTCGCAGCTGCTCGTCGCCTACCTGATCGAATTCGACAACGCGGTCGAGGGCTGGCTGCCGCATCGCACGAGTGCCTTCGGCGAGGGCGGGCCGCCGTCGCCCGCACCGCGGGGCGGGCATCCGTTTCGCCGGCCCTGGCTCGTGTCGGTGACGACATGGCAGAACCTGCTGCGTTTCCTCGGCGACGGCGGCCTGCCGACCGCCGCGGCTCGCGCCGCTTCCGTCGACCTCGCCGGCGTGCGCCGCTGGGGCTACGTGCGCGAGGAGGACGATCGGGTCGTACTCACCTGGGCCGGGAAGATGGCGCACCGGATCTGGTCGGAGCTCGAGCCGGCGATCGAGCGCAGGTGGCTCGAGCGGTTCGGCGCCGAGCGCATCGCTGCGCTCCGCGCGGGCCTCGAGCCGTTCGCGGCGTCGATGACCATGCGCACGCCACGCGGTCTGCCGCAGCTCGGCTTCGGGAACGGCGGTCGCGCGAGCACGCCGGCGGGGCTCGAGCCGGCGCCGCCGGTCAGCGCAGGCGAACTCGACCTCGGCACGCTGCTGGCCCGCGGCGTCCTCGCCTCGACGCTCGCGTACGAGAGCGGTGCCGAGCTGTCCGCCGTGCTCGGCTTCGATCTGATCGAGCCGGTGTCTGAGGCCGGGGGAGAGCTCACCCGCTCGCAGCTCGTCGCGGCCAGCGGGCTGTCCACTGAAGCGGTCACGGCCTTCGGCGGCGGCCTGGTGCGCAGCGGATACCTCGCCGAGCACCGTGCGGGGAGGGCGGTCGCGTTCACGATGACCGCGCGCGGCGCGGAAGCCGCCGCACGGCACTCCGAGCACGCCCTCATCGCGGACGCGGTGTTCGGCGCGACCCTGGGCGCCGACGCGGCCGCTCGACTCAGCGCCGTCGTGGCAGACATCCGCTCGGACACCGCCGCACTGCGGCAGACCCTCGAACCGCCGCGTGGCGCGTGGCGCTCGCGGCCGCCCTACGCGGCTCGGACCGCGGTGCTGCTCGATGACCCCGCCGCGCGCCTGCCTCGCCAGGCCGCCGTGACCCATCGCGGCGGCTTCCCCGATGGCGCTTAGCGCCGCCGCCGCAGTGACCGCCTGCGCTGGTTCCGTAAACTCGTCGAGTGACCATTCGCCTCTACGACACGCGAGCCCAGGCCCTGCGTGACTTCGTCCCGCTCGTCGAGGGGAAGGTCGGAATCTACGTGTGCGGTCCGACGGTGCAGTCGTCGCCGCACATCGGTCACGTGCGCAGCGCTCTCGTCTACGACATCCTGCGCCGCTGGCTCAACTACCGCGGCTTCAACGTGACGCTCGTTCGCAACGTGACGGACATCGACGACAAGGTGCTGCTCAACGCGGCGGCCGACGGCAAAGAGGCGTGGTGGGCGCTCGCGTATCGCGTCGAGCTCGAGTTCACCGCCGCCTATCGGGCCATCGGGGTGCTGCCGCCGACGTACGAGCCGCGCGCGACGGCGAACATTCCGCAGATGCAGGAACTGATCGCCCGCCTGATCGACGCGGGGCGCGCGTATACGGCGGCCGATGGCTCCGGCGACGTCTACTTCGATGTGCGCAGCTGGCCCGAGTACGGCGCCCTCAGCCACCAGTCGATCGACGACATGCAGGAGGCGCCCGACGCCGACCCGCGCGGCAAGCGCGATCCGCGCGACTTCGCGCTGTGGAAGGGCCGCAAGGAGGGCGAGCCCGAGTCGGCGGCCTGGGCGAGCCCGTGGGGCCCGGGCCGGCCCGGCTGGCACATCGAGTGCTCGGCGATGTCCGCGCGCTACCTCGGCCCGAGCTTCGACATTCATGGCGGCGGCCTCGACCTCCGCTTCCCGCACCACGAGAACGAGCTCGCGCAGTCGACGGGCGCCGGTGACGGCTTCGCGCGGTACTGGGTGCACAACGGCCTGATCCACGTGAACGGGCAGAAGATGTCGAAGTCGCTCGGCAACTCGCTCTACGCCGCTGAACTGCTCGGGGCCGCCGCGCCGATCGTCGTGCGCTACGCCCTCGGCCAGGCGCACTACCGGTCGACCATCGACTACACCGACCGCTCGCTCGCGGAGGCCGAGGCGGCACTCGACCGCATCGAGGGGTTCCTCACCCGCAGCGCCCGGCGCCTCGAGGGCACGCGGTTCACCTCCGATGAGCTGCCCATCATCCCCGACGAGTTCGCCGAGGCGATGGACGACGATCTCTCGGTGCCGCAGGCGCTCGGGGTGCTGCACGAGACCGTGCGCGAGGGAAACACTGCTCTCGATGCAGAGGATCTCCAGACTGCAGCATCCGCTCGTGGCAAAGTTGTTGCGATGTCGCAGGTGCTCGGGCTCGACCCGCTCGCCCCCGAATGGACGCGCTCGCATGACACCGCCGCACGCGCGGCGCTCGATGCGCTCGTCACCCGCCTGCTTGACGACCGTCAGGCCGCACGCGGCGCGAAGGACTACGCCGCAGCCGACCGGATCCGCGACGAGCTCGTCGCGGCCGGCATCACGATCGAAGACACCCCGACCGGGGCCCAGTGGACGATCGAAGACTAGAGAGCTTCTAAGGGGAATCGCACATGGCTAGGCAGCAGCGCGCGGGCGCGGTCCGCAAGGTGAAGAAGGGCTCGGTCGGCAAGGGGTCAGGCGGCCGGGGGCGCCAGGCGCTCGAAGGCAAGGGCCCGACCCCCAAGGCCGAGGAGCGCGAGTACCACCCCGCCTACCGCAAGAAGGTGCTCGCCGAACGCGCCGCAGCGAAGCGTGGCGGCCAGCCCGGCGCTCGCTCCAACACCGGCGGCGGCTCGACGCAGCGCCGCGCGAAGAGCGACGACACCGAACTCGTGACCGGGCGCAATTCGGTGGTCGAGGCGCTGCGGGCCGGCATCCCGGCCACGACGCTGTACATCGCGGCGCGCACTGAGATGGACGACCGCGTGAAGGAGGCGCTCTCGACCGCCACGCATCGCGGCATCCCCGTACTCGAGGTGATGCGTCCCGAACTCGACCGCATGACCGGGCGGGATGCGGTGCACCAGGGCCTCGTGCTGAAGGTGCCGCCCTATGAGTACGGTCACCCGGGTGAGCTCCTCGACCTGACGATCCGCAAGGGCCTGACCCCCCTCTTCGTCGCCCTCGACGGGGTCACCGACCCGCGCAACCTCGGCGCGATCATCCGATCGACGGCGGCGTTCGGCGGTCAGGGCGTCATCGTGCCCCAGCGCCGCTCGGCTGGCGTGAACTCGGCGGCGTGGAAGACGTCCGCGGGCGCGCTCGCCCGTACGCCGGTCGTCATGGCGTCGAACCTGACGGCGACGCTCAAGGAGTTCAAGAAGGCCGGCGTGTTCGTCATCGGCCTCGACGGCGGCGGCGACACCGAACTGTACGGTCTCGAGCTCGCCGACCGGCCGATCGTCGTGGTGGTCGGGTCCGAAGGCAAGGGGCTGTCCCGCATCGTCACCGAGACCTGCGACGCGGTGGTGTCGATCCCGATCGACGGCATCGAGTCGCTCAACGCCTCGGTCGCGGCATCCGTCGCCCTGTACGAGATCTCGAAGGTCCGCGCCCAGCGCTGACCGAGCGCGGCGCGCTCACCGCGGCCGCGCCACCGGGCCGGATCACTTCGAGCTGATACCGCGGAAGACGTTCGGGTAGTTCGTCAGCCAGGTCCAGTGCGAGATCGGCCAGGTGATCACGAACGCGCGCCCGACCACGTCCTTCTCGGGCACGAAGCCGCCGCTCGGAAGGTCGGTGTGCATGCTGGAGTCCGCGGAATTCCCGCGATTGTCGCCCAGGACCCACAGGTCGCCGGGCGGCACCGTCACGTCGAACGCGTGCGAGTCCGTGTCGCCCGGCTCGACGCGCGACGCGACGAACGGCTCCTTGAGCGGCGTGCCGTTGACCGAGACCTGCCCCAGGGCGTTGCAGCACACGACGTGGTCGCCGGGTACGCCGATCACGCGCTTCACGAGGTGGTCATCGCTGTCGGCGGTTCCGAGACCGATGAAGGTGAGGAAATCGCCGACCCCGCGGGCGAGCGGATTCTTGGCCGTCGCAGCCGGGGCGGTGTCATCGGGCCCGAGCCAGTCGCCCGGGTCGGTGAAGACGACGATGTCGCCGCGATGCACCGGGATCAGCTTCGGCTCGAGCTCGTTGACGACGATCCGGTCGTTGACCATCAGCGTGTCTTCCATCGACGGCGACGGAATGTAGAACGACCTGATCAGGAACGTCTTGATGAGGAACGACACCAGCAGGGCGACGACGACGATGACGATGATGTCGCGCACGAACACCCATGCGGAGCGCCCGGCGCTGCGCTGGGGAGAGGCCGTGGTCGGTCTCTCGGCAGCGTCCGTCGTGCTCTCAGTCATGTCGCCCCCGTCCAGGGCGCGCATTACCGAGCAGGGCCCCGGCTCAGTCTAGGTAATCCCGAGCGGTGATAGACGCACGTCTATCGTGCGTGCCGCGCATGCGGGCGACTACCTCTCTGTATCGAGGTCGTCGGCCAGCGACATCGAGAGGGACATCGTCTCCGTCGGCGGCGCGAAGACCGTGGCCTCGTCGCGCCGATGCCGCAGCACATTGTCGATGTAGCTGGTGAGCGCCTCGGCGAGAGGCACATCACGCCCCTGCTCCTGCGAGATGAACCAGCGGTGATCGAGCAGCTGGTGGAAGACCTCGGCGGGCTCGAGCTTCCCGCGGAGCTCGGCGGGGATCGCGGCGACGACCGGCTCGAAGACACGGCGCAGCCACTGGTGGGCGGTCGCCTCGTCGTCTGGGTCGGCCTTGCCGCGGGTCGCGGCGTACGAGTCGAGGTCGTTGAGCAGGCGGCGTGCCTGATTCTCGCCGGCATCGAGGCCGGTGAGCCGCAGCAGCCGACGCTGGTGGTGGCCGGCGTCGACGACCTTCGGCTGGATGCGCACGGTCGTCCCGGCGTCGTTCGTGTTGATGGTGAGTTCGCCGATGTCGAAGCCGAGGTCGTTGAGACGCTCGACCCGCTGCGCGATGCGCCACCGGTCGGACGCGGCGAAGGACTCGGCGCCGGTCAGCTCCTGCCAGAGCTCGCGGTACTTCTCGATGATGCCGTTCGCGATGGCGACCGGGTCGAGCTCGGGCGCAGCTTTGCCACCGGCCTCGATGTCCATCAGCTCGCCTGCGATGTTGACGCGCGCGATCTCGAGGTCGTTCTCACGCTGGCCGTTGGACAGGCCGGCTTCGTGGAGCTGACCGGTCTCGGCGTCGACGAGATACGCCGCGAAGGCCCCGGCGTCGCGACGGAACAGCGTATTGGAGAGCGAGACGTCGCCCCAGTAGAAGCCCATGACATGCAGCCGCACGAGCAGGACCGCCAGCGCGTCGACGAGACGCGTGGCCGTGTCCGGTCGGAGCGTCTGAGAGAACAGCGCGCGATACGGCAGCGAGAACTTGAGGTGCCGCGTCACGAGCACGGTCGGCAGTTCGTTCCCCGACGTGTCCGTGCGATTGGAGATGATCGCGATCGGCTCGACCGACGGTACGTCGAGCCGCTGCAGCGTGCGCAGCAGTTCGTATTCGTGCCGCGCCATCTCGGTCGTCGTCTCCTTGACGGCGACGACGTAGCCGCTCAGATTGGCGAAGCGCACGAGGTGGCGGCTGATGCCTTTGGGCAGCTGGGCGATGTACTCCGACGGCCACTCGTCGAGCGGCAGACTCCACGGCAGGTCGAGCAGCGCGGGTTCGACTGTCGCCGCCGTGATGCTGACGGATCCGGATCCGGCCACGTGGTCCTTTCGAGCTGGGGAATCGCGAACGAGAGAAGCCGAAGGCCGCGGCCCCACAGGGAACCGCGGCCTCCAGGCATCCGTTGCCGGCTAGTCGGTGACAGCGCCGCCGAGACGCTCGCCCGACTCGGTGTCGAAGACGTGCACGTGGCCGACCTTCGGCGTGATGTAGACGGTGTCGCCGAGGTTCGGGTGGTGGCGGCCGTCGACGCGGCCGACGATGTCGATGCGCTTCTCGTTGACCTCGGTGTGGCCGTAGAGGTAGCCGTCGGCGCCGAGCTCCTCGACGAGGTCGACGGTCACTCGCAGACCGGCCGACTCGCCGACGTTCACGACGACGTCTTCGGGGCGCACACCGATCGTGACCTGGGTGGCCGAGCCGACCGTGGCACGGTCGACGGGGACGACGGTGGTGCCGAATTTGACGCCGCCTTCGGTGACGTCGGCGGCGAACAGGTTCATCGCGGGCGAGCCGATGAACCCGGCCACGAAGATGTTGTTCGGGTGGGCGTACAGCTCACGCGGCGTACCGACCTGCTGCAGCACCCCGTCCTTCAGCACCGCGATGCGGTCCCCCATCGTCAGCGCCTCGGTCTGGTCGTGGGTGACATACACCGTGGTCACCCCCAGACGCCGCGTCAACGACGCGATCTGCGTGCGGGTCTGCACCCGCAGCTTCGCGTCCAGGTTCGACAGCGGCTCGTCCATGAGGAACACCTGCGGGCTGCGCACGATCGCCCGGCCCATCGCCACACGCTGACGCTGACCACCGGAGAGCGCCTTCGGCTTGCGGTCCAGATACGGCTCCAGGTCCAGCATCTTCGCCGCCTCACGCACCCGCTGGTTGCGTTCCTCCTTGTTCACCCCCGCGATGCGCAGCGCGAAGCCCATGTTCTCCGCGACCGTCATATGCGGGTACAGCGCATAGTTCTGGAACACCATCGCAATGTCACGATCCTTCGGCGGAACATCCGTGACATTCCGGTCGCCGATGAGGATGTTGCCGCTGTTGACCTCTTCAAGACCAGCAAGCATGCGGAGGGCGGTCGACTTGCCGGAACCCGAGGGCCCGACGAGAACCAGGAACTCGCCGTCTGCGACGTCGAGGCTCAGAGCGTCGACAGCCGCGATGTTCGAACCCGGGTAGATCCGGGACGCGTTGTCGTACGTAACAGTTGACATGGCGTTATGTCTCCTTCACCGGCAGGTACGTGCCGGACGATCCGTAGTGAATGGATGTTGTAACCACCGGGGCCTGACGACATCGGCAGCGCTCTCATGTTACGCCATGCATCGCTCGGCTAGCATCGATCAGTCACCCACAGAATCGAGGACTATGACTGACGAGTCGCCGAGCGGAATCCGCCCGTCGAACGACGCCAGGAAAGCGGCCCGCGACAAGGCGCGCGCCCTGCGTCGGTCGCAGCGCAGGAAGGACCGCCGCAATCGCGTGCTCTTCCGTTCCAGCCTCGTCGTCGTGCTCGTCGCCGTCGTCGCGATCGTCGCGTTCGTGATCGTCAGTTCGATTCGCCCCCCGCACGCCGGCCCCGCCAACATGGCGAGCGACGGCGTGCTGATCGGCCAGGGGCTCAAGGCGGAGCGATCGCCCGCCCGCGCGGCCGACGCGAAACCCAGCCCGCACCCGCTCGACACGACCGGCCAGGTGGTCAACATCGTCGCGTACGTCGACTATCTGTGTCAGTACTGCGGCGAGTTCGATCGGACCAACGGCGAGCAGATCGGCAAGCTCGTCTCGTCGGGCGCGGCGACGCTCGAGATCCACCCGCTGCCGTTCTATGCGAACCGCTCCGCTCAGGGCACCCAGTACTCGTTGCGGGCTGCCAATGCGGCGGCGTGCGTGGCGAACTACGCGCCCGACAAGTTCTTCGACTTCAACCGGCTGATGTTCCAGCACGAACCCAGTCAGACCAGCGCCGGCTTGTCCGACAGCCGGATCGCCGGCTATGCAGAGCAGGCCGGCGCCACCTCCATGAGTCGTATCCGCTCGTGCATCCACGACCGGACCTACGCCGACTGGACGCAGAGCGCACTGAACCGGGCGTCCACGGGCCCGCTGCCGAACTCGAACGTGAAGAAGGTGACGGCCGACAACCTGCCGCTCGTCCTGGTCGACGGGCAGCAGTTCACGGGCTCCGT
Source organism: Gryllotalpicola reticulitermitis (assembly GCF_042651345.1). Classification (NCBI taxonomy): domain Bacteria; kingdom Bacillati; phylum Actinomycetota; class Actinomycetes; order Micrococcales; family Microbacteriaceae; genus Gryllotalpicola; species Gryllotalpicola reticulitermitis. Next base: position 477,718 of record NZ_JBHSCN010000002.1, on the reverse strand, counting down.
GACGGATGCCTCCGACTTCCGTGCCTTCATTCAGCAGGCGCAGGCCGAGCAGTACACGACGCCGACTCCGACGCCCACGGCCACGGTGACCCCCGCCTCCTAGGGCGGCGGCACGGTCGGCACATTCCCGCGCGGGCATCCGTAGATTGAGAAGATGGCACACATGCTGAAGGCTCAACGCGCCGTCGCCGGTTCCCGCATCATCGGCCTCGGGCACTATCAGCCCGCACGTGTGCTGACGAACGACGAACTCGCGTCGATGGTCGACACCAGCGACGAGTGGATTCGTACGCGCACCGGCATCATCGAGCGCCACATCGCCGCTGACGGCGAGGGCGTCGGCGAGATGGCGACCGAGGCCGCGCGCGCGGCGATCGCCGATGCCGGTCTCGACGTCGACGGCGTGGGCATGATCATCGTCGCCTCGACCTCCGTCATGGACCACAGCCCGAACATGGCCGGCCGCGTCGCCGCCGCGCTCGGAATGACGAACAACCCCGTCATCATCGACATCAACACGGCCTGCTCGGGCTTCGAGCACGGCGTGGCCGTGGCCGACGCCGCGATCCGCGCGGGTCAGGTCGAGCGGGTCGTCGTCATCGGCTCCGAGAAGCTGTCGCAGATCACCGACTGGACGGACCGCACCACCTGCGTGCTGTGCGCCGATGGCGCCGGTGCGTTCGTGCTCGAGGCCACCGACGACCCCGGCGTCGGGCCGGTCGTGTGGGGCTCCGAGCCCACGATGTCGCGGGCCGTCATCGTCGAGGAGGAGAGCGGCAACAAGTTCACGCAGGACGGGCGGATGATTCTGCGCTGGGCGATGTCGAAGGCATCCGAAATCAGCCGCTCGGCCGTCGAGGCCGCGGGCCTGACCATGGACGACGTGCAGGTCTTCGTTCCGCATCAGGCCAACCTGCGCATCATCGAGCCGCTCGCCGAGCAGCTCGGGCTCACCGATCGCACGGTGGTCACCGACGTGCAGGTCTCGGGCAACACCTCGGCCGCGTCGATTCCGCTCGGACTGTCCAAGTGGTGGCATGAGGGGCGCATCCCGTCGAACGCCCCGACGCTGCTGTTCGGCTTCGGCGGCGGGTTCGCGTACGCGAGCCAGGTCGTGCTCACCCCGAACCGGAAGCCCTGACGCGGTCCCGTACGATTGCTCACGGCGGGACACCGCTGCGCCGGCTTAGCTCATCAGGCAGAGCGCCGATCTTGTAAATCGGAGGTGAGGGGATCGAGACCCCTAGCCGGCTCCATGCTGGTAGCGCGTGGGAGCGCGCCTGTCAAGGGGATTTCTTAAGGCGTGGGGGCCCCGTAACTTGTTAGTTGTTGAGGCGGCCCCAGGGGGACCGGTTGACGTCAGAGAGCATCGCGAGTCGGTGCCGCAGCTTTGCTGTTGAGAGGGCGCTCCGGCTGGGGAGGATCCGTCTTGAGCGCCCCGCGCTATTCGGGTTGGTGCGGGGCGCTCCACTCGTTAAGGGCTGCATCTTCTTAAGCCGGCAGGCTCGTGAGCGGGCGAGTGATGAGTCGCGTGGAGTGACAGTTCGCCCCGCGTGCTAGCTGTTCGCGCGCCGCGCCGCGATCGGCTCGGGCAGACCGAGCCACCATTCGGGCCCCGACGCGAGGACCACCTGCGCGTACCGGCGCACATCGTCGAGCTCGTCGCTGTTGATCCAGGCGAAGAACGAGGCGGTCGCGCCGGACGATGCGTATGCCAGTGACATCCGGCGCACGGCATCCGTCATCGGTCGCAGTTCCGCCGGCACGATCTCCGGATGATTGTCGAGGTGCGTCTCGATGACCTGGCGCGCTGCCGCGTCGATGAGTGCGGTCAGCCGTGCCCCGCTCTTGCTGCCGGGCGCCTGACGGTAGATGGCGGCGTGGTCGCGCATGTGCTCCATCACGGCCATCGCCGGCGCCAGGAAGACGCTGTCGGCGCTGCCGAGAGCGACGGGCATCGCCAGGTAGCCCGACACCGAGGTGGTGAGCTCGGTCTCGAGGGCCATGCAGAGCAACTCGACCGGGTCCGCGGAATGCCGGTAGAACGTGTCGCGGCTCACCCCGGCGGCGGCGGCGACCTCGGTGACTGTCAGGTCGTCGATGCCTTTCTCCACGGCAAGACGGTAGACGGCATCGGTGAGCGCGCTGCGGGAGCGGCGGGTGCGGGCATCCATACGCTGTTCACCCTATGTCACATCTGGGGTAAATACGCGACAGGTGTCCTATAGACAGCGCGACAACTGTCCGATATCGTATCTGACAGTTGTCGCGTAGTGGCAGTGTCACCTTTCCTGACAGGAGGCAGATCGCCGTGACTGGTTCTCTCGACATTCCAGACTCGGCCCCCTCGGGGGCGTCCTCGCCGTGGGCGACCCTGCGGCGTCTGATCGGCCTCGATCGCAGCGTGGTCGAGGCGGCACATCCGGCCGCGGCACCCCACCTGGATGCGGCGCAGCGGTCGACCGTCGCCGAACCGCTCGAGGCGGTGCAGCCCGCGGCGGCGGGGCCGGTCGTCGATGTGGCGCCTGCGCCTCACGGTGCGCTGGGACTGTTCCGCCCCACGACGGTGCGCACCCACGCCGAGCTCTTCATGAGCGAGCGGACGGGGGACTGGATTCGCGTCGGCTGCACCTGCTCGGTCGGCGCTGATCACTGGCACGCCGCGCGAGCCGGTTAGCGGAACTGCGGCGGACGCCCGGCTCGGGCATCCGCCACACTGACTCAGCCCTGCGCCTCGACCGAGACGCGCTGCCACTCGTTCCACGTCGCGAGTCGCGCCTCGTAATCGGCTGTGGCGATGGCGAGCGGCGGCTCGCCGAAGAAGATCCGCAAGGGGGGCTCGGCGGCGTCGACGACTTCGAGGATCGGCCCACGGGTCGCACCCGGGGTGCCGCGGCGGTTCGTGGTCGGGCGCTGCGCGCGCCGGGCACGGATCTCGTCGTAGACCGGATTCTCCGCGCTGTGACGAGATGAAGGCCCCGCCCAGTCGGTCTCGAATCCGCCCGGCTCGATCAGAGTGACGTGAATGCCGAAGTCGGCGACCTCCTGCGCGAGCGACTGCGAGAACGCCTCGAGCGCCCACTTCGACGCGTGGTAGGCGCCGATCCCTGGGAAGGCGGTGATTCCGCCGATGCTCGACACCTGGATGATGTGGCCACTGCGCTGCTCGCGCAGCTGGGGCAGCGCCGCCTGTGTCACCCACAGGGCGCCGAAGAAGTTCGTCTCGAGCTGGTCGCGCACGTCCTGCTCGCTGAGCTCCTCGATCATGCCGAAGTGCCCATAGCCGGCGTTGTTGATGACGACGTCGAGGCGCCCGAAGCGTCCGATCGCGGCTGCAACGGCGGCGCGGTCGGCATCGCGCGAGGTGACGTCGAGCTGCAACGGGAGAAAGGTGTCGGGGTACTGCTCGGCCAGGTCGTCGATGTCGGTGAGGCGGCGCGCGGTGCCCGCGACGGAGTCGCCGCGCTCGAGCGCGGCGGTCGCCCATTCACGGCCGAAGCCCTTGGAGGTGCCGGTGATGAACCAGATCTTCGTCATGGAATCGACGCTACGCCGAAGGGGGCGCCGCGCTGACGGCGAACTGAGCGCGGCTCGATTTGTAAAGGCGAATTGATAAACCTAGACTTATTGATATGCACGAAGGATCCGGGGCTGACGAACTGGCAGCAGCGCTGCTGACGAGCATCCGTCTCCTCGTCAGCGACGCACGCAAAGCGCGGCCGCACGGCGGCCTGACTCAGTCCGAGATGGCCGCGCTCATCGACATCCGGCGCGCGGCCGAGACCACCTCGGGTGCGCTCGCCCGCAAGGCCGGCGTCAGTGCGCAGGCGATGGGCGCGACCATCGCCGCCCTCGAGGCGCGCGGCCTCATCGAGCGCGAGAAAGACGCGGACGACGGGCGTCGCATCCTGCTGCGCCTGACGGATGCCGGGTCCGAGGTCATCGACGCGCGGCGTGACGCCCGCGTGAACGCGATCGTGCGCGTACTCACCGAAGACTTCAGCGCCGCGGATCGTGCGACGCTCAGTGCTGCAGCCCCGCTGCTGCAGAGATTGGCAGAGAGCCTGTGACAACCGCATCGGCGACGACAGCCAAGAGGAGCGACCGCTACCGCTGGATCGCTCTCACGAACACGACGATGGCGGTCTTCATGTCGAGCCTCGACGGCTCGATCGTGCTCATCTCCATGCCGGCCATCTTCCGTGGCATCCACCTCGACCCGCTCGCGCCGTCGAACATCGTCTTCCTGCTGTGGATGATCATGGGGTACCGCCTCGTGCAATCCGTGTTCGTGGTCGCCGTCGGCAAGTTCGGCGACATGTTCGGGCGCGTGCGCATCTACAACAGCGGATTCCTGGTCTTCACGATCTCGAGCGTGCTGCTGTCCTTCGACCCGATGCGGGGCACGCACGCCGCGCTGTGGCTGATCGCGTGGCGGCTCGTGCAGGCGTTCGGCGGCTCGATGCTGACCGCGAACTCCCAGGCGATCCTGACCGACGCGTTCCCGCGGGAACGCCGCGGCTTCGCGCTCGGCATCAACCAGGTCGCGGGCCTCGCCGGCATGTTCATCGGCTTGACCGCGGGCGGCCTGCTGGCCGCGTGGGATTGGCGCAGCGTGTTCTGGGTGAACGTGCCGGTCGGCATCGTCGGGACCTTCTGGGCGTACTTCATGCTGCGCGACAACGGCGAGCGCCACCCGGGGCGCATGGACTGGTGGGGCAACCTCACCTTCGCGACCGGCCTCTCGGCCGTGCTCATCGCGATCACCTTCGGCATGCAGCCGTATGGCGGTCATGCCATGGGGTGGACGAATCCCTGGGTGCTCGGCGGCCTGATCGGAGGCGTGCTGGTGCTCGCCGTCTTCGTCTGGGTCGAGCTCACCGTGCACGACCCGATGTTCGAGCTGCGGCTGTTCAAGATCAAGGCGTTCGCCTTCGGCAACGTCACGCGCTTCGGCGGCAGCCTGGCCCAGGGCGGTCTGCAGTTCATGCTCGTCATCTGGTTGCAGGGCATCTGGCTGCCCTTGCACGGCTTCTCGTATGAGTCGACGCCGCTGTGGGCCGGCATCCTGATGCTTCCGCTGACGTGCGGATTCCTCATCGCCGGCCCGATCTCGGGTGCGCTCTCCGACCGTTTCGGTGCGCGGCTCTTCGCCACCGGCGGCATGGTCGTGTTCGGCCTCTCCTTCGTCGGGCTGATCTTCCTGCCGGTCGACTTCTCCTACTGGACGTTCGCGGCGCTTCTCGCCCTCAACGGCATCGGCATGGGCATGTACTCGGCGCCGAACTCGGCAGCCATCATGAGTTCCGTGCCGGCGCGCTACCGCGGTGTCGCGAGCGGCATGCGTGCCACGTTCCAGAACTCCGGCACGTCACTGTCGATCGGCGTGTTCTTCTCGCTGATGGTCGCGGGGCTCGCCCAGTCGCTGCCGCACACGCTCACGAGCGGTCTGGCTACGCACAGCGTGCCTCAGGCGGTGGCCGAGAAGATCGGTTCGCTGCCGCCGGTCTCGTCGCTGTTCGCGGCGATGCTCGGCACGAACCCGGTGCAGTACATGCTGCAGACCTATCACGTGCTCGGCCAGCTGCCCGCCGAGGCCCGCAGCATCCTCACCGGCCACACGTTCTTCCCCAGCCTGCTGGCCGGACCGTTCCACGACGGCCTCATCGTGGTGTTCAGCGTCTCGGCCGCGATCTCGCTGATCTCCGCCGTGGCGTCGGCCCTGCGCGGCACCGGCGTCGCCGTCGACAGCGAAGAGCAGCTTCCCGGCACCGCCGGGCAGACCCCCACCCTCGAAAAGGAGAACGCATGAGCATTCAGCTCGAGCAGACCCCCGCCCTCGTCGTGATCGATCTGCAAGAAGGGCTGCGCGGTTACCCGACCGTGCACCCCTTCGACGAGGTCGTCGCCAACTCCGCGAAGCTTGCCGACGCGTTCCGCGCCCAGGGTCTCCCGGTCGTGCTCGTGAACGTCGAGGGCGCGGCTCCCGGTCGCACGGCACGCAACCCCGAAGGCGGTGCGCACACCCTGCCCCCTCACACCACGGTGCTCGTGCCCGAGCTGAATCAGCAGGCGAGCGACATCACGGTCACCAAGCGCACGCTCGGCGCGTTCCTGTCGACCGACCTCGATGCGAAGCTCAAGGCCGTCGGCGCCACGCAGATCGTGCTGACCGGCATCTCGACGACCTCGGGCGTCGAGTCGACCGCGCGTTCGGCCTACGAGCTCGGCTACCACGTGGGCTTCGTGCTCGACGCGATGACCGACGTGAGCGAGGCCGCGCACGACGCGTCGATCGAGCATCAGTTCCCGAAGCTCGGTGAGCTCGGAACGACGGACGAGGTCCTGCAGGCGCTCTCAGCCCGCTAGACGCGGCTTCTCACCCGGCGCGGCCGGGGTCAGGGTCGAGCACGCGAAGTCTCCATTCGGGGAACGTCGCCTGCTCGAACGGGCCCCGGCCGTCTGCCGTGTACGACGCCTCATCGAACGCCACCGTCCAGTACCGGGGTCGCTGCAGGCCGGGGTACGGCGCAAGATCCTTGTTGCCCGGCGCGATGACCACGCCGACCGGGTCGTCTTCGAAGGCATCCGTCTGCTGTGCGGAGTTCACGACCGCGACGAGCATGCCGATCCCCACCGCGGGGCCGCGGGGCACTGGGCTTTTCGGGAAGATGCGGTCGAGCCAGTTCACGTCATCAGGCTACGTCCGGCCCGACCCGCAGACTGGCTGCGTACTCGCAGCATCCGCTGATCTCACGAGTCAGTAGGCATGCACGTCGTGGCCCGACCACAGGTCGCCGACCTCGACCTGCTGCACCTCGTGGCCGCCGAGATACGACTGACCGGCCGACTCTCCGTGCAGTGTTCCGGTGAACTCGGGCCAGTGCTGCCGCCCGACGACGACCGGCATGGTCGAACGGCCCGAAAACGCCGCCTGCCGCAGCGTGGTGCTGGCGACGGCGTTCAGCAAGCGCCTCACCACCGCGACCGGAAGACCGGGGAAGTCGACGAGCGTGATCACGGCGGCGCAGACCGACGGCGGCGCGGATGCCTCGAGTTGACGCATCCCCGCGCGCAATGACGTGCCGAGTCCGTCGGTCCAATGCGGCTCTGTCACGGTCGAGATGCGGGGATCGGTCGGCACGAGCTCGCGCGCCTCGATCGCCGACGCGCCCAGGACGACCGTCACCTGCGAGCAGCCGCCGGTGAGCAGCTTCTCAGCGGCGAGCTGAACCCACGGCGTGCCGTCAGCGGCACGAGCGAGCGCTTTCGGCACGCCGAAGCGCGTGCCCGCGGCCGCCGCGAGGACGATGCCTGCCGAGGGGGTCGCAACAGCCATAGTCGTAAGTTACATCGGCATGACGGGGGCGCCGCACCACAGGCCTCAGCCGCTCAGCGCACGTGGTCGCCGCCGCGCAGCTGGTCGAGAGCGTGCGCGTAGAACCCGTCGAGCACCTCGAGGCCGTCACGAACGCCGCCGGTCGAGCCTGGCAGGTTGACGATGAGCGTGCGGCCGGAGACACCCGCGATGCCTCGCGTCAGCAGCGCGTGGGGGCTGTGCTGCGCACCGTGCCGCCTGACCTCTTCGGCGAAGCCGGGCAGTTCGAGCTCGATGACGGCGCGCGTGTATTCGGGCGTGCGGTCGGTGGGGCTCACGCCGGTGCCGCCGGTCGTGATGACGAGGCGCAGCTGCGCCGCGACGGCGCCCCGGAGCGCCGCTTCGACGCCGGGCCCGTCGGGCACGACGCGTCGCGACGCGTCGAAGCCGCGGCTCGTGAGCCATTCGACGATCAGGGGCCCGGTCTTGTCGTCGTAGACGCCGGCCGCAGCCCGCGTCGAGACGGAGAGGGCGAGCGCCGTCATGCCGCCCGCCATTCGCCCGACTTGCCGCCGTCCTTCTCGAGCACGCGCACGTCGCTGATGACGGCGGCCTTGTCGACGGCCTTGATCATGTCGTAGACGGTGAGCGCGGCGACCGTCACCGCGGTCAGCGCCTCCATCTCGACGCCCGTGATGCCGACCGTCTTCACACTCGCGCGGATCTCGACGCGGTCGCCGTGCACCTCGAGATCGACCTCGATGCCGGTCAGCGGCAGCGGGTGGCAGAGGGGCACGAGATCCGGCGTGCGCTTGGCGGCCATGATGCCGGCGATCCTCGCCACGGCGAGGGCTTCGCCCTTCGGAAGGCGGCCGGCGGCGATGCGATCGATGACATCGGGGCGGGTGATGACGGATGCCTGCGCCACGGCTCGCCGCTTCGTCGGCACCTTCTCACTCACGTCGACCATGTGCACGGCGCCATCGGCGCGCACGTGCGTCAGGCCGGTCGTGTTGTCGTCAGTCATCGATCCTCCACAGTTCGACGAGGTCACCGGCCTCGGCGCGGGCGACGCCGACGGGCAGGTGCACGAGGGCCTGCGATCCTGCGTATGCCGCGATCAGATGCGAGCTCGGGCCACCCACGAGTTCGACGCGGCCGTCGGCGTCCAGGCGCCCGCGACGCACCTGGTGCTTGGCTGGCGGCGAGTCGACGGAGATCGCGAGCGGGGCCCACTGCACGGGCCGCGGCCCGCGTAGCAACGGCCGCAGGAAGAGTTCGAAGGACACCAGCACGCTGACCGGGTTCCCGGGGAAGGCGAGCACCGGTGTCGGGCGGCCGGCGATCGTGGCGACGCCGAGGCCCTGCGGACCTCCGGGCTGCATGGCGACCGCACCGAACGTCAGCCCGAGCGGCTCCAGCGCGTCGCGCACCACCTCGTGCGCGCCGACGCTGACGCCGCCGCTCGTGATGACGAGGTCGACCGGCCCCGCCGAGTCGAGAGCGAATCGCAGGTGGCCCGGATCGTCGCTGTCGACGGTCGCGGCGAGCGCGACGGCGCCGGCCTCCGTGACGGCGGCCGCGAGCGAGGTCGAGTTCGCGTCGTAGATCTTGCCGGGTGCGAGCGGCGTGCCGGCGGCGGCGAGCTCGGCGCCGGTGGAGACGATGAGGACGCGCGGCCGGGTGAGCACCGACACCTCGATGACGCCGGCGGCGGCCAGCGCGCCGAGCTGCGGCGGCCCGAGCCGGGTGCCCGAGGCGAGCAGCACGGTGCCGGCGACCAGGTCGCTGCCGTGCGCCCGCACGAACGTGCCGGCGGCGACCGGCTCTCGGAGCCTGATCTCGCTGCCGACCGGAGCGAACTCGCCCGCGTCGGACACCGCTTCGATGGGAACGACGGCGTCGGCGCCCCGCGGCAGCGGCGCCCCCGTCATGATCGCGACCGCGCCGCCTTCGAATGCGGCGATGCCGTCGCCGGCGGCGATGTGCCCCGTCACCCGCAGCGCGCCTGATGAGGCATCCGCTCGCACCGCGTAGCCGTCCATCTGCGAGTTGTCGAACGGCGGCAGGTCGATGGGCGTCGTGACGTCAGCGGCGAGGATGCGGCCGAGCGCGGCACCGAGAAGCACGCGTTCGGGCGCGGGGTGCCAATGGTCCGAGATGAGCGCGCGGACGCGGGCACGGTGTTCGTCGACCGAGGTCATGCCTCCATACTGGCGCGCGCTGCCGTTTCGCGCCCGCCGCGGCCGCCGAACAGCAGCGCGAGCTCGGCGCCGGCGGCGGCGCGCCAGGGGCGCCCGGCGACGAAGACCACGACCAGCGCGACCACGATCAGCACGAGGGAGAGAGCGACGGCGGCGTCGGGGTCCGTGTTGTTGCGCAGGTAGATCTCGAGGGGGAGCGTGCGCGTCACGCCCTGCAGCGAGCCGGCGACGGTGATCGTCGCACCGAACTCCCCGAGCGAGCGGGCGAAGCTCAGCACGGCACCCGAGATCAGCGCCGGACCGAGCGCCGGGAGCGTGATCTTCTGCAGCACCTGGGTGCGGCTGGCGCCGTACGCGAGCGCGATCTCGTCGTGGTTGGAGGTCTCACTGCGCAACGCGCCCTCGAGGCTGATGACGATGAACGGCAGCGAGACGAACGACTGCGCCAGCACGACCGCCGCCGTCGTGAACGGGACCTGCCAGCCGAGCTGCTCGAGCAGCGGGCCGAGCAGGCCCTGCCGCCCGACCGTGTACAGCAGCGCAAGACCGCTCACGACCGGCGGAAGGACGAGCGGCACGAGCACGAGCGCGCGGCCGATCGACTGGCCCGGAAAGTGGCCGCGGGCGAGCACGATCGCCATCGGCACGCCGAGCACGACGCAGATGACCGTCGACATCGCGGCCGTCTCGAGGCTGAGCACGAGGGCGGCGACGGATGCCTGCGAGGTGATCAGCCTCACGAAATGCGCCCAGTCGACGTGCGTCACGATCGCCGCGAGCGGCAGCAGCACGAACAGGGCCCCGACACCGACCGGCACCCAGAGCCAGCCCGGATACGTGCGGCCGCCCGGACTCATTGCGGCGGGGCGCCGAACCCGGCCGCCTTGAGCAGCGCCTGCCCGGGCGCCCCGGTGACGTAGCTCACGAACTGCTTGGCGAGGGCCGCATGCTTGGAGCCCTGCGTCGCCGCGATCGGGTAGGTGTTGACGACCTGCTTGGCCTCGGGGAAGTTCACCCCTGTCACCTTGGAGCCGGCGCCCTGCACATCCGTCACATACACGACGCCGGCGTCGGCGTCGCCGCTCTCGACCTTGGCCAGCACGTTCGTGACGCTCTGTTCCTGGCTCACCGGCTTGAGCTTCACGCCCGTGTTCTTCTCGACCTGCTCGAGCGCGTTGCCGCACGGCACGCCGTCGGCGCACACGACGACCTTCACACCCGATTTGGCGAGGTCGGCGAACGACGAGATGTGCGCAGGATTGCCGGGGGGTGTGGCGATCTCGAGGATGTTCGTGGCGAAATCCGCGGGAGTGCCCGCGATGAGCGACTTCTTCACCGCGTTCTGCATGTTCACCTCGTCGGCCGAGGCGAAGACATCGGCGGGTGCGCCCTGTGCAAGCTGCTCGACCAGTGTCGAGGAGCCGTCGAAGTCGTACTTGACGGTCACGCCGGGGTTCGCCTTCTCGAACGCGGCGCCAAGGGTGTTGAACGTCGCGGTCAGCGACGCCGCGGCGAACACGGTGAGCGTCTGCGGCGCCGGCGTCTTGCTCGCCGTGGAATTGCTCGCCCCCGAGCCGCTGCTCGAGCATCCGCTCACCGCGAGCAACGCTGCCGCTGCGATCGCCGCCAGTCCCAACCCACGCTTCATCTGCCGTCTCCCATCGTCTCGACGCTGACGTTCGTCGCCTTGACGACCGCCGTCGCCAACGAGCCGACCTCGAGGCCGAGCTCCCGCGCACCCTCCGCGCTGATCAGCGACACGACGCGGTGCGGGCCGGCCTGGATGTCGACCTGCGCCATCACTCCGTCGATCTGCACGCGCGTCACGATTCCGACGAAGTGGTTGCGCACGGAGCTGTTCACCGGGGAGGGGTCCGGAGCCGTCTTGGCGCGCTCGATCGCGACCCGCGCGAGGCTCGCGCCGTCGACGGTCTGAGGGCCGTCGACCGCATCGGATGCCTCGAGCTCGCCTCGCTCGATGAGACGCCGCACGGTGTCGTCACTGACTCCGAGCAGCGCCGCCGCGTCTGAGACCCGCAGTTGCGTCACATTGCGGACTCTACCGCCGCACGTGCGTCTAGTCTGCCTCGGGCGTGAAGTTCAGCGCGATCGAGTTCATGCAGTAGCGGTCGCCGGTCGGCGTGCCGAAGCCGTCGGGGAAGACGTGGCCGAGGTGGGAGTCGCAGTTCGCGCAGCGCACCTCGGTGCGGACCATGCCGAGCGAAGTGTCCTCGATCAGCTTGACCGCCTCGGGGCGGACGCTCTCGTAGAACGACGGCCAGCCACAGCCCGAGTCGAACTTCGTGCCGCTTTTGAACAGCTCTGCGCCGCACGCGCCGCACGTGTAGATGCCGGCGCGCTCCTCGTCGAGGAGTTCACCCGTCCATGCGCGCTCGGTCGCGGCCTGGCGCAGCACCGCGTACTGCTCGGGGCTGAGTTCTTCCCGCCACTCGGCATCGCTCTTCGAGGCCGTGGTGCGGGCGGATGAGACGTCAGACATGCTCGTTTCCTCTCAAGAGACGGGAAGTTGGGCGTCGTGCTCCCTCATGTGGACGAATCCGGAAGCCCGACATCACCCTAAACGCGGGGGCACCCGCTGGTGTTCCTCATGTCGGCATGTGTTCCCGGCTCGCGGCGATGTGATCGCTACCCTGTCCCCATGCCGCCCGGATTGAGCGACCTCGAGGTCGCGGTGCTCGACTTCGAGAGGAACTGGCTCGCAGGGCCGGCCGCGAAGGAGCAGGCGATCCGCACTCAGTTTTCCCTTTCGGCCGCCCGCTACTATCAGATCCTCGGTCGGCTGATCGAGACCCCGGCCGCACTCGTTCACGACCCACTACTCGTGAAGCGCCTGCTGAGGCAACGGGACGAGCGACGTGAGCTCCGAGCCGCGCGCGTGCGGCCGATCGACTGAGCCCGAACGCCAGGAAGGACAGCCGAGCGCGCATGCCCCAGCAATACCCGAGGGATCGCTTCGACCTCATACCGGCCGAGTTGCAGCGTGTCGGTGCGCACCGCACGCCGAAGAAGCGCCTCAGGGGCAGCCCGTGGATCATCTCGTGCGCCGTTGCGATCGTCGTGATCATCGCGGCCGGCTGGATCTATCTTCGTGTTCTCGATCACAGAGTCTTCGGCGGCACCAACGGCGTGAATCCTGCAGCCACGGGGACGCCGAATCCGACGGGGTCACCGACGCCGAGCGCCACGGCCACCTCGACTCCGACAGCGACGCCGACCCCCACCCCGACGCCGACGATGGTGCCGACGGCGCCGCTCGCGGTGCTGAACGGCTCGCGGCGTGCAGGTCTTGCCGCCGGCGCGAAGACGAAGCTCCTCGCCGCGGGCTGGAACTCGATCGTGACCGGCAACGCGCCGCAGAGCGGCATCGCCACGTCGACCGTCTACTACGCCGACCCGTCGCTGCGCGGCATCGCTCTCGGCGTCGCCCAGGCGCTCGGGATCGGGTCGGTCACGCAGGCGGCCCTGCCGTCGAACGCAGCGAACGTGCAGGTCGCCGTGGTCCTCGGTTCCGACTACCAAGGCTGACCGGCGCGTTTCGCGGATGTGACGCCTTGCGGACGCCACCGTAACCATTCGCGTGATTCGGCCGTCGAGGTTGCTTCGCGTACCCGTCGTCTCGCTACGATCAGCGAAAAAGCTGGCACTACGCAATGGAGAGACGATGGCGAACGGGACCGTCAAGTGGTTCAACGCTGAAAAGGGCTACGGGTTCATCACGGCCGACGGCGGGCAGGACGTGTTCGTCCACTACTCGGCGATCGACATGAGCGGCTACAAGACGCTCGAAGAGGGCCAGCTGGTCGTGTTCGAGCTCGGCACCGGGTCGAAGGGCCCGCAGGCCGAGGGCGTTCGGCTCGCGTAGCGCGGGGGACTTCGGCATGCCGCCCGGCCGGCGCCGGGCGGCATCGCCATTTAAGACATGTGACGGATGCCGCGTCGTTTTCTTGCACTCTCGGGGGGTGAGTGCCAGAATCGCTACTAGCACTCGTTCTATTGGAGTGCTAACGACCTCTTTCGCTGCTACGTCCGGGAGGGACGAGAAACAACCATGGCAAAGATCATTGCTTTCGACGAGGAAGCGCGTCGTGGACTCGAGCGCGGCCTCAACCAGCTCGCTGACGCCGTCAAGGTGACCCTTGGCCCGCGCGGCCGCAACGTCGTCCTCGAGAAGAAGTGGGGCGCTCCCACGATCACGAACGACGGTGTCTCCATCGCTAAGGAGATCGAGCTCGACGACCCGTACGAGAAGATCGGCGCCGAGCTGGTCAAGGAGGTCGCCAAGAAGACCGACGACGTCGCGGGTGATGGCACCACGACCGCGACCGTGCTCGCCCAGGCGCTCGTGCGCGAGGGCCTTCGCAACGTCGCCGCCGGCGCCGACCCGATCAGCCTGAAGAAGGGCATCGAGAAGGCCGTCGCGGCTGTCACCGAAGAGCTCATCGCCGGCGCCAAGGAGGTCGAGACGAAGGAGCAGATCGCTGCGACCGCCTCTATCTCCGCCGCAGACCCCGAGATCGGCGAGCTGATCGCCGAGGCGATCGACAAGGTCGGCAAGGAGGGCGTCGTCACCGTCGAGGAGTCGAACACCTTCGGCACCGAGCTCGAGCTGACCGAGGGCATGCGCTTCGACAAGGGCTTCCTGTCGCAGTACTTCGTGACGGACCCCGACCGCCAGGAGGCCGTGTTCGAGGAGCCGTACGTTCTCATCGCCAACCAGAAGATCTCCAACATCAAGGACCTTCTGCCTGTCGTCGACAAGGTGATCCAGGCTGGCAAGCAGCTGCTGATCATCGCCGAGGACGTCGACGGTGAGGCGCTCGCGACCCTGATCGTGAACAAGATCCGCGGCATCTTCAAGTCGGTCGCCGTCAAGGCCCCCGGCTTCGGTGACCGCCGCAAGGCCCAGCTGCAGGACATCGCGATCCTGACCGGCGGCCAGGTCATCTCCGAGGAGATCGGCCTCAAGCTCGAGAACGTCACGCTCGACCTGCTGGGTCAGGCGCGCAAGGTCGTCATCACCAAGGACGAGACCACCATCGTCGAGGGTGCCGGCGACGCCGAGCAGATCGCCGGCCGCGTGCAGCAGATCCGCAACGAGATCGAGAACACCGACAGCGACTACGACCGCGAGAAGCTCCAGGAGCGTCTCGCCAAGCTCGCGGGCGGCGTCGCCGTCATCAAGGCGGGCGCGGCCACCGAGGTCGAGCTCAAGGAGCGCAAGCACCGCATCGAGGACGCCGTTCGCAACGCGAAGGCTGCCGTCGAAGAGGGCGTCGTCGCGGGTGGTGGTGTCGCCCTGATCCAGGCCGGCAAGATCGCCTTCGAGAAGCTCGAGCTCGTCGGTGACGAGGCCACTGGCGCGAACATCGTCAAGGTCGCCATCTCGGCCCCGCTCAAGCAGATCGCCCTGAACGCGGGCCTCGAGCCGGGTGTCGTCGCGGCGAAGGTCGCCGAGCTGCCCTTCGGCCACGGTCTCAACGCCGCCACCGGTGAATACGGTGACCTGCTCGCGCAGGGCATCATCGACCCGGCGAAGGTCACCCGCTCGGCGCTGCAGAACGCGGCGTCGATCGCCGGCCTGTTCCTCACCACTGAGGCGGTCGTCGCCGACAAGCCCGAGAAGGCTGCGGCGGCTCCGGCCGACCCGACCGGCGGCATGGACTTCTAAGTCCACAGGCCGTCGGCCACAGCTCGTCTCTGACGAATCAGCGAAGAGGGGCGCTCCCGCAAGGGAGCGCCCCTTTCGTCGTCTCGTCGCCCGCGGCTACAGCCCGGCGGCGAACATCTGGTAGTTGCGCAACTCGCTCTCCTGGTACTGCTGGGCAGCCGTCGCGAGCACGTGCTGCAGCTGAACCATCTGGGTCTCGATCGTGCGCTGAGTGGCCGTCCAGTTGGCGAGCACCTGCTGGAACGCGTTCGCCGCCTGGCCCGACCATGAGCCCTGCAGGGCGGTCAGAGTGGCCGTCAGTTGGGTGGCGTCACCACGCAGCTGCTCGAGCGTCGCCTGAGCGGTGCGGGTGGCGTCGAGCACGGCAGTGCTGTCGACCTGGAACGTGGTCATGGCATCCTCCGAAGGTTGAGCGAAAGCGGATGCCGCGACGCTACCTGCGGCGAAGCATCCGTCGCCTGCCCGAAGCCGCCGGCTGTGGAGAAGTCGGCCGCGCCGCGGCCTGTGGGCGAGAAGTCGGCTCAGCCGACGGCGAGCGGCAGCAGCACGCGGAAGGTCGCGCCCCCGCCCGGTGTCTCGACAACGTCGACGGCGCCCTTGTGGGCGGCGATGATCGACGTCACGATCGCGAGCCCGAGCCCGCTGCCCCCGGTCTCGCGGGTGCGCGACGTGTCGGCGCGCCAGAACCTCTCGAAGATCTTCTCGCGGATCTGCGGGGGCACGCCTTCGCCGTGATCGACCACCTCGAGGCTCGCGCGCCCCGCCCGCGGGTCCGCCGACACGCGGATCTCGATGGGCGAGCCGCCCGGGGTGTATCGCACGGCGTTGCCGATGAGATTGCCGAGCACCTGGCGCAGCTTGTTCTCTTCGCCCATCACCAGCGCAGGAACGGTGCGCGGCTCGGGAATGTCCTCGAGCTGCAGTGGGATGGTCTCGGCGAGCGCGATCTCGACGCGGCGCGTCTGGGGGCGGCGGCGCAGGCGCGCGAGAGCGGATGCCGTGAAGCCGACGGGCCCGGTGCCCCCCTCACCGCTCGTGCTGCGCTGCGGCAGGCGGATGCCGCTACGGGTGGTCGCGCGCGTGCGGCCGGTCGTGGTCGGCGCGGGCTCGCCGCCGACGATGGGCAGCACCGCCGTGGGCGTCGGGTCGACAGCGGCCGACAGACCGGAAACGGGGGGCTCCGCGTGCGGCAGGTCCGCGATCACCCGGAACTGACGCGCGGGGTGCGCCGCCCGGGCGTCCATCGCGGCGTCGTAGGCGAGCGGTAGCAGGTCGACGTGGGCGAGCTGCAACGGCCGGGTCTCATCGAGGCGCGCCAGTTCGAGCAGGTCCTCGACGAGGCCGCCCATGCGCAGCGCCTCTTTCTCAATGCGCTCCATCGCGCCCGCGACGGCGTCTTCGTCCTGCAGGGCGCCCATGCGGTACAGCTCGGCGTAGCCCCGCACCGACACGAGCGGCGTGCGGAGCTCGTGGCTCGCATCGCCGACGAAGCGACGCATCTGCTCGATCGTTCCGGCGCGGTCTTTGAATGCCCGGTCGATGCGCGACAGCATCGTGTTGAGCGATCGATTGAGGCGCCCCACCTCGGTGTTCGGCTCCGCTCCGCCGAGGCGCTGACTGTAGTCGCCGTCGGCGATCGCCGCGGCCGTGCGCTCGACCTGACGCAGCGGAGCGAACGTCGTCGTCACGAGCATGCGGGTGAGCACCGCGCCGACGACTACGACGATCACGCCGAAACCGAGGAAGATCGTGAGGTACGCCGCCATGAGCACGTCGATGGAACCGGTCGACGTCGCGACGATCGCCGAGCCGTTCGACCCGTCGGAGCTGTACTGCAGGTTCACGCACCGTGCGCGGTATTGCACCGTGCCGTCGTTGCTCTGCAGGTCGAACGCGTCGCCCTCCTTGCAGAGCGACTGCATCGACGCGGGCAGCGAGGTATCGATCGCCGGCCGCACGGTGCTCGATTTGTCACGCCAGTTGTACGACAGCAGCTTGCCGTTCGAGTCGTAGAGGGCGAGGAAGTACGCGCTCGAGTCGCCGTCGGATTTTGCGGTGTCGTTGCTGGTCGACTCGGCTGCGACCATCGCATTGATGCTCGCTACGGTCGACGCGGCCTGAAGCTGCTGATCGAGCTGAGAGATCAGCACCGGCTTGAACAGCAGCGTGGTGCCGATGCCGGTGAGCAGCAGCCCGAAGGTGAGCACCAGCACCGTCACGCCCGTGATCTTGGTACGCAACGAGATCGCGTTCCACGCGGCGAGCAGTGAGCGGTGCATAGACCTCGAAAAGTACCCCGGGTTGCTGGATGTGGACCGCTAAGGGTGAGGACCCGGTGGGTCGGCACCGCGTCCGCGCCGCTGAGCAAGCTGTGCTTGCTCAGGCGCTGGAACTCGACCTAGGCCTTGCCGGCCTTGAGCATGTAGCCGAAGCCGCGCTTGGTCTGAATGAGCGGCTCGCTCGAGTGCGCGTCGACCTTGCGGCGCAGGTACGAGATATAGCTCTCGACGATGCCCGCGTCGCCGTTGAAGTCGTATTCCCAGACGTGGTCGAGGATCTGCGCCTTCGAAAGCACCCGGTTGGGATTGAGCATCAGGTAGCGCAGCAGCTTGAACTCGGTGGGGGAGAGCTCGATGGGAGTGTCGCCGACGAACACCTCATGCGTGTCCTGGTCCATCGTCAGCTCGCCGGCGCGAATGATCGCGTCATCGTCGGCCTGCATCGTGCGACGCAGGATCGCCTTGATGCGGGCCACGATCTCGTCGAGGCTGAAGGGCTTCGTCACGTAGTCGTCGCCACCGACCGTGAGGCCGGTGATCTTGTCCTCCGTGTCGTCCTTGGCGGTGAGGAACAGGATCGGAGCCGTGTACCCCGCGCCGCGAAGGCGCTTGGTGACGCCGAAGCCGTTCATGTCCGGAAGCATGACGTCGAGGATGATGAGGTCGGGCTCTTCCTCGAGCACAGCGGAGATGGCCTGGGCGCCGTTGGCGACGGCGCGGACGGCGAAACCGGCGAAGCGGAGGCTGGTGGTCAGCAGATCGCGGATGTTCGGTTCGTCGTCGACGATCAGAATGCGGGGTCCAGCGTTCATGGAGCCATTCTCTGATGGTTTCCTGAATTCCACCAGAGAGGTATTTGAACGCGAGGTATGCCCCGGGCGGAATAGGCTCGATGCATGACGACACGGCGCTTCGTGATCATCGGGGGCGGGTTGGCTGCGGCAACTGCCGCCGAGACGCTTCGCGATGAGGGCTACGACGGCGACATCATGGTGATCGGTTCGGAGCGCCACCTGCCGTACCTGCGACCGCCGCTTTCCAAGGACTACCTCGCGGACCCGAGCAAAGAGCCCGCCGAGACGTATGTGCACCCGTGGGAGTGGTACACCGAGCACGGCATCCATGTGCTGACCGGCACGCTCGCGGTCGAGCTCGATCTGGTCGACCAGCGCGTGATTCTCGACGAGACGTCGTCGGTTCCGTTCGACCAGGCACTGATCGCCACCGGCGCCAAGCCCCGACGGCTCGCGGTGCCGGGTGCTGACGCTTCCGGCGTCCATCACCTGCGCACCCTCGACGACAGCGCGGACCTTCGAGCGGCGATCGCAGGCGGCGGCAAGAACGTCGTGGTGCTCGGGTCCGGGTGGATCGCGATGGAGACCGCGGCGACGGCGCGCAATTACGGCAACGACGTGACGATCGTCGCGCGCGGCGCTGTGCCTCTGTCGAGTGCGATCGGCCCGGAACTGGGGTCGATCTACAGCGATCTGCATCGCGATCACGGCGTGCAGTTCCGACTGCAGCGCGAGGTGCGTGAGATCCGTTACGCGGACGGCGCGGTCACGGGAGTCGCGACCGATGAGGACGGCGAAGTCATCTCCGCCGACATCGTCATCGTCGGCCACGGGGCCGTGCCCAACGTCGAGATCGCCGAAGACGCCGGGCTCGACGTGCGCGGCGGCATCCTGACATCCGCTTCGCTGCTCACCTCGCACCCGCACGTCTTCGCCGCGGGAGATGTCGCCAACCCCATTCACCCCGCACTCGGCCGGCGCCTGCGCAGCGAGCACTGGGCGAATGCCATCGGCGGCGGCCGCACGGCCGCGAAGGCGATGATCGGCCAGGACGTCGTGTACGACGACGTGCCCTATTTCTTCAGCGACCAATACGACGCCGGCATGGAGTTCGCGGGCTACTCGATGCTCGCGACCGACGTGCGCCCGGTGTTCCGCGGCGACGTCGACCGACGCGAGTTCATCGCGTTCTGGGTCTCGGGCGGGAAGCTCGTGGCCGGCATGAACGTCAACGTGTGGGACGTGTCGGACGACATCCAGACTGTGATCCGCGAAGGGCGCAGAGTCGACGTCTCCCGGCTCACCGACCCGAACGTGCCGATCCTCGAGGTGTGAGGCGGCGGTGCCTGTGATGTACGAGCCCCCGCTGATCGAGCCCGTGCGCCGCATCGGCGCACGCACCTTCGACTTCTCGCGGCAGGTCGCCGTGATGGCGGTCGTGAATCGCACCCCCGACTCGTTCTACGACCGCGGCGGCACCTTTGCCCTGGACGCCGCGGTCACGGCCTGCCGTGCGGCGGCGGATTCCGGAGCCGACTGGGTCGACATCGGGGGCGCGCCATTCGCTCCGGGGCCCGCGCTCTCGGTGAGCGATGAGATCGATCGGGTCGTGCCGGTGGTCGAGGCGGTGCGCGCCGCGAGCGATGTGGTGATCTCGGTGGACACGTTCGACGCAGCGGTGGCGCGGGCCGCGCTCGCCGCAGGAGCCGACGTCGTGAACGACACGACCGGTCTCCACGACCCCGGGCTCGCCGGCGTAGTTGCGGCCGCGGGCGCGACCCTCGTCGTCACGCACTCGCTCGCGGCGTCGCGCGGTGCGGGACCGCGCACCCAGTTCGCACGACCCGACTACGGCGATGTGGTGACAGAGGTGCGCGACTTCCTCGCGGAGCGGGTCGCCTACGCGATCGGGGAGGGCATCGCGCCGCAGAACCTCATCATCGACCCCGGTCACGACCTCAACAAGACCACGCAGCACTCGCTCGAGCTCACGCGCCGGCTCTCGGAGATCGCGGAGCTCGGGCTTCCCGTGCTCGCCGCGGTATCGAACAAGGATTTCATCGGAGAGACCCTCGGCGCCCCCCGCGAGGCGCGAGTCGAGGGGTCACTGGCCGCGGCGATCGTCGCGATCACCCAGGGCGCGCGCATCGTGCGCATGCACAACGTCCGCGAGGCGGTCGCCGCGGTGCACATGACCGAGGCGATTTTCGGCTGGCGCGGCCCGATGGGTCCACTCGTGCACAACACGCAGGAGGCGAACGCATGACCCGCGGCCGCCTCGACCGGCTCGTTCCGAGCGCCATCGCCGACGCGGACGACGAGCAGGTGCTCGAATGGTACTCGGAAGGCGCCGCACGGCCCGACGGCCGCCCCTGGGTGCGGCTCAACTTCGTCACGTCGATCGATGGCGCCGTCACGCGTGACGGTGTGTCGGGCGGCCTCAGCGACGACGCTGACCGCCGCGTGTTCGGACTGCTGCGCCGGCTCGCCGACGTCGTGCTGGTCGCGGCGGGCACAGTGCGCAAGGAGGGCTACGGGCCGATGCGGCTGTCCGACGCCGATGCCGCATGGCGCGTCGCGCACGGCTTCAGCGCGCAGCCGGTGTTCGCCACGGTCTCTGCCGAGCTCGGTCTCGGGCCCGCTGCGCCGATCTTCGCCGCGGCTCCCGTGCGGCCCATCATCTTCACGACCGCGGACGCGCCGGACGACCGTTTTCACGAGCTGAACGAGGTGGCGGATGTCGTCGTCGCCGGCGTCGACCTCGTCGAGCCGACGTTCCTGCTCGAAGAGCTGCAGCGGCGCGGGCACCTACGCGTGCACTGCGAGGGCGGTCCGACCTTCGCCGGCCTGATGCTCGCCGATGGTGCGGTTGACGAGTTCTGCCTCACGCTCTCGCCGACGCTCGAGGGCGGTGACGCCGGCCGCATCACGGGCGAGGTGCCGGCCGACCCCCACGCGATGCGCCTCGCACTCGCACTACGCTCCGAGTCGACGCTGCTCCTGCGCTACGTACGGGACTGAGCGCCCACGACTCGCTCGGGGGTCTACGCGGCGACCTCGGCCAGGGAATCCGAGTCGAGGATCGTGTAGGAGTAGCCCTGCTCGGCCAGGAATCGCTGGCGATTCTGGGCGAAGTCCTGGTCGACGGTGTCGCGGGCGACGAGCGTGTAGAAGTTGGCCGACAGCCCCGATTCCTTGGGGCGCAGCAGGCGGCCGAGGCGCTGCGCCTCCTCCTGCCGGGACCCGAACGACCCCGAGACCTGGATCGCGACCGTGGCCTCGGGCAGGTCGACCGAGAAGTTCGCGACCTTCGAGACGACGAGCACCTTCAACTCGCCGGTGCGGAACTGCTGGAACAGCCGCTCGCGTTCGTCGACCGGCGTCGAGCCCGTCAGCTGCGGCGCGCCGAGCGCATCGGACAGCGTGTCGATCTGATCGAGGTACTGCCCGATGATCAGGATGCGCTCACCCTCGTGCTTCTTCACGAGCGAGCGCACGACGTCGAGCTTCGCATCGGCCGTCGCGGCGAGACGGTAGCGCTCGTCGTCGGCGGATGCCGCGTACTCCAGGCGCTCCGAGGGCGGCAGGTCGACCCGGACCTCGTAGCAGGCGGCCGGTGAGATGTAGCCCTGCGCCTCGATCTCCTTCCACGGAGCATCGAAGCGCTTCGGGCCGATCAGCGAGAACACATCGCCTTCACGGCCGTCTTCGCGCACGAGGGTCGCCGTGAGGCCGAGCCGGCGCCGAGCCTGCAGTTCGGCGGTGAGCTTGAACACCGGGGCGGGCAGCAGGTGCACTTCGTCGTAGACGACGAGACCCCAGTCGAGCGCATCGAGCAGGGCCAGGTGGGCGTACTGCCCCTTCCGCTTCGCCGTGAGGATCTGATAGGTCGCGATGGTGACCGGCTTCACCTCTTTGCTCTGGCCCGAGTACTCACCGATCTCCTCGGCGGTGAGCGAGGTCCGGCGCAGCAGCTCGTCGCGCCACTGGCGCGCCGACACCGTGTTGGTCACGAGAATCAGCGTGGTCGTCTTGGCGGTCGCCATCGCGCCTGCGCCTACGAGGGTCTTGCCCGCGCCGCACGGCAGCACGATGACGCCCGAGCCGCCCTCGAAGAAATTGTCGACGGCTTTGGTCTGGTAGTCGCGCAGGTGCCAGCCGTTCTCTTCCAGGTCGATCGGATGCGGCGTGCCGGGGGTGTAGCCGGCCAGGTCCTCGGCGGGCCACCCGAGTTTCACGAGCTCCTGTTTGAGGGCGCCGCGCGCCCAGGCCTCGACGGCATACGTGTCGTCATCGACGCGACGCGGCAGCAGCGGCGCGATGCGCTTCGCCGAAGCCACCTCGGTGAGCACCGCGCGGTCACTGCTCTTGAGGATCAGCTGACCGTCGTCGTCGCGCTCGATGACGAGCTTGCCGTAGCGCTCGACCGTCTCGCGCATGTCTACGGCGACCGACTGCGGGATCGGGAACTTGGAGTACCGCTCGAGCGTGGCCAGCATGTCCTCGGCACGGTGGCCCGCCGCGCGTGCGTTCCACAGGCCGAGACGTGTGATGCGGTACGTGTGGATGTGCTCCGGCGCGCGCTCGAGCTCTGCGAATACCGCGAGATCGTGCCGGGCGTCCTCCGCCTGCGGGTGTGCCACTTCAAGCAACACGGTGCGGTCGCTCTGGACGATGAGAGGTCCGTCAGCCATAGCGAACGAGCCTACCCCCGAGAGTTACGCGCACGCTCTGAGCGCCCCCGATCGGGGGCGCGGAGTCAGGATCACGGCGCGCGAACGCCCTTGATGCTCTTGAGGGGCAACGTGCGTTCGATGTCGGCCTTGCGGTCACGACCGCGCAGGCGGCCGCCGCCGACGCCGGTCGGCTCGAGGGTGAAGTTGAGCTCCGAGCCGTCGGGCATGCCCACCGTGACGATGAGCGGGACCCGGGCCTTCACCGCCGTCTCGAGCTGGCGGGAGAGCCACGCCTCCGGCGACTGAGCCGCCTCGGTCGCCGCGTGCTCCCGCAGGCGGCCGACGAGGACCGTCGCGCGATCGACCGTCGGCACCGCATCCGTCACTGGCGCATGCCGCTTCCTGACGCCCACGACGCGCCCGTCCTGGTCTTCGGCGGCGACCGGATACCGTGCGTCGGCGAGTGCCCAGTAGACGACGTCGCGGCTGAATCGCGAGGTGAGCTCGGTGCGCGAAACGCGGGTCAGGACGAGCGACGAGAACGCCTGGTCGACCTCGATCGCGCCGATGAGGTCGGGATCGACGGAGCGCACGAGCGAACGAGCACGCCCGTCGTCCGGCGCCTCGCGAACGCGCACGAGGCCGTAGCGCTTCACCGTCTCCGAGATCAGGTAGTTGAGCGGCTGCGGAATGCCGCTCAGGGAGATGCTGGTGAGGAAGCCGCGGATCGAGGCCTCCGTCTCGCCGCCCGCGATCGCCCGCTCGAGGCTGCCCGCCGTGACCCGGTACGTCGACGCCAGCGCGCGGCTCTCGACCTCAGCGATGCGCCGCAGATGCGAATCGAGGCTCGGCGCGAGGGGGCCCGGGCTCACGATCGTCAGGTCGTGCTGCAGGTAGACCCTGTCGACCTCGGGCGGCAGAAGGCTGGTCATTGCGGATGCCGCGGCCGCCGGCCCCGATTCGAGCAGCGCCGCTCCAGCCCGGCTGGGCAGCTCGCCCGCCGTGATGCCGAGCAACTCGGCGGAGGCCTCGAAGCGCTCGACCGAGCGCTGCAACGGCTCACCGGATGCCGGGTAGAACCACGCGAGCGTCTCGTGCAGTGTGCGCCCCCACGGCTGGCGGGTGCGCTGCTGCAGCAAATCGCGGATCGACGGCGGAACCGCCTCGAGCCACGTCGCCGCGAGCCCGCGCCAGCGGTCACCGGTCGAGCCGGCGAGCCACTGCTCCGCTGAGTCGGTGGTGAGCCACACGGACCCGTCGCGCGCCACGAGCCCGGCCAGCTCCGCGAGCCACATCGCGACCGGCACGACAGGACCGTCAACGGCCATCACGGCGGCGAGCCGCCGGCCGTCAGGCAGGCTGAGGCCGCCCTTCTGCAACTCTCTGGCCGGCTCGCGGTCGAGCTCGCCCAGAAGTTCGGCGAAGGCGGTCACCGAATGGAACGCTCGCTCGCTCGCGAGCTGATCGGTCGCCCCGCGGTCGTCGCTCGGCACCGCGGCCAGAGCCGGCGGCGGCGTCTCCGTGAGCAGCTGGCGAACGCTCGGCAGGCCCTCGTGCGGCCACGCCTGCAGCCGTTCCGCGACGGCGTCGTAGACGGCCCAGCCGTTGTCGGAGCGCTCGATGAGAGCCCGGCCGCGGAGCAGCCCGAGTCGGGCCGCGCTCGCCGCATCCGTCTCATCGACCTCGTCGCCGTTCACCAGTGCGGCCAGAAGCGCGAGCGCGGGCCGGTCGAGCGTCGTCAGCGCGTGCTGCACCGACGGATGCTCGAGCAGGGCTTCGGCCAGGTCGAAGAAGTCGTCGATCTTCGGTCGCAGCGGCAGGCGAGCCGAGATCAGACGATGCAATGACTCGTCATCGAGCCCGGCGAGGTGGGACGCGAGCGTCAACGTGCTCGTCATGATTGCCCCCGCCCGGTCGCTGTCACAGCCTACTTGATCTGCCGCTGATTCAGTCGGCGCCGCTCGATAGCGTTGATGACGAAGATCGCGATGATGCCGAGCGCACCCAGCGGCAGGGCGATGGCGGGGAAGAGATAGACGACTGCCATCTCGGCCACCGGCCGCTTCACCCCTGCACCGCCGACGATCATGATGATGACGATCGCGATGATGGACAGACCGATCAGCGTGAGGCTGAAATACGCCAGCGAGCGTTGCAGACGACCGGCACGGTCGGCGCGGGCTGCGCTGGGTCGGGATTCAGAGGGCACGGGATACAGGATAATTGAGTTCGGCCTCGGGGCGGCTACGTACCGGGGCCAGTGAGATGAACCGGCCCGCAGCTGCGCACGGCCAATTCAATGAGAGAGGTTTCGATGCCCAGCGGACGGGTGAAGTTCTACGACGAGGAGAAAGGCTTCGGTTTCATCGCGGGCGATGACGGCCAGGAAGTCTTCCTGCACGCCAGCGCCCTGCCCGACGGCGCCCAGGTGAAGGCCGGAACGCGGCTCGAGTACGGCATCGCCGACGGCAAGCGCGGTGCGCAGGCGCTGTCCGTGCGCGTCGTCGAGGCTCCCGTCAGCCTCGCGCGTCAGCGCCGCATGAAGCCTGACGACATGGCCGCCGTGGTCGAGAGCCTCATCCAGGTGCTCGACGGCATCGGCAACGACCTGCGGCACGGCAGGTACCCGTCGAAGTCGCACGGGGCTAAAGTCGCCCAGGCCCTGCGTCGCGTCGCCGACGACCTCGAGGCCTAGAGATGAGCGATGAATCCGTGACCTCAGACGACGACGCGATCGCTGCCGCCACCGAACCCACCCCCGCGGCCACGACGGTCGCCGTCGCCGACGACGTGCTGCTGAACGCGGCGGATGTCGCGCGCTCGGCGCTGCACGAGATCACAGCCCCGGCAACCGTCGGTGCGCCGGCCGGGCACGTCGTCGAGGGCGAGCGCGTGCTCTCGCTGCTGTTCGAGAACCGGCTTCCCGGATATCCGGGCTGGTACTGGACGGTCTCGCTGTCGCGGGAGGCGGACTCCTCGGAAGTGAACGTGCTCGAAGCCGAGCTCATGCCGGGCGACCAGGCGCTGACCGCGCCCGACTGGGTGCCGTGGGCCGACCGGCTCGCTGAGTACCAGGCGCAGAAGCGTGCGGAGCGTGAGGCTGCGGCCGCGGCCGGCGAACCGGAGCCTGACGACGACTTCCCGTCGGGCGATGAGGACGATGACGCCGACGACGTCGATGTGGACGACGTCGATGTGGATGACGTCGACGATTCGGGCCTCGAGGTCGAGGAATCCGATGACGACTTCGACGACGATGACGACGAGGACGGCGATCTCGACGACGGCGATCTCGAGGACGACGAATCCGATGACGACTTCGACGACGTGGACGACCCCGAGTCCGACGACGACGACGATGATGACGACGAGTCGGAGCTGGACGACGGGCTCGACAACGCCGAACCGGACGAGTTCGACGAGGCGGCAGAGCTTCAGGGCGCAGAGTCGGCCGCTCTCACCCTCGACGAGGAGTGACTCGCGTCGGGGGCGGGAGCCTCGCCTCAGCCCAGGTGTTCGACCACGTACTCGATCGACGAGATGAGCTTCGCGACGTCGGCCGGGTCGATCGAGACGAAGGTCGCGACGCGCAGCTGGTTGCGGCCGAGCTTGCGATACGGCTCGGTGTCGACGATGCCGTTCTCGCGCAGCGCTTTCGCCACGGCTGCTGCGTCGATGCCATCGAAGTCGATCGTCGCGACGACCTGTGAGCGGTCCGCGGGGTCTGCGACGAACGGGGTCGTGTATGACGTGCGCTCGGCCCACTCGTAGAGCTGGTCGCTCGACTGCTTCGTACGCGCGGAGGCCCATGCGAGGCCGCCGTTGTCGTTGATCCAGTTGAGCTGCTCGTCGAGCAGGATGAGGGTCGCGACGGCCGGCGTGTTCAGCGTCTGGTTGAGGCGCGAGTTGTCGACGGCCTGCTTGAGGCTGAGGAAGTCAGGAATGTAGCGACCGGATGCCGCGATGCGCTCGATGCGCTCGATGGCGGCGGGCGACATGGCCGCGAGCCACAGACCGCCGTCGGAGGCGAGGTTCTTCTGCGGCGCGAAATAGTAGACATCCGCCTGGTCGACCTCGAAGTCGACGCCGGCCGCCGCGCTCGTCGCGTCGATGACGGTCAAAGCACCAGCGTCCCCCGCGACGCGCTCGACTCGGGTCATGACGCCCGTCGAGGTCTCGTTGTGGGGCCACGCGTAGACGTCGACCCCCTCGGTCGGCTGCGCCTTCGCACTCTGGCCCGCCGGTGCGTCGATGACGGACGGGGCCTCGAGCCAGGGCGCGCCGGCCGCCTTCGCGAACTTCGAGCCGAATTCGCCGAAGGTGAGGTTCTGGGCACGCTTCTCGATGAGCCCGAACGCGGCGGCGTCCCAGAAGGCGGTCGAGCCCCCGTTGGCGAGGATGATCTCGTAGCCTTCCGGCAGGCGGAACAGCTCGCCGAGACCGTCGCGCACGCGGCCGACGAGCGACTTCACCGGAGCCTGCCGGTGCGAGGTGCCGAGCAGATCGGCGCCGCGCGTGGCGAGCGCGTTCACTGCCTCCTGCCGGATCTTGGAGGGGCCACAACCGAAGCGGCCATCAGCGGGGAGCAGTTCATCAGGCAGGGGGATGCTCGGCATATGACAAGCTTATTAGTGGCTCATAGAGCAAAAGGTCCCGAGGGGAGTCTGGATGACGGATCTGGTCGACACGACGGAGATGTACCTGCGCACGATCCTCGACCTCGAAGAAGAGGCGATCGTGCCGTTGCGGGCGCGCATCTCCGAGCGCCTCGGGCATTCGGGCCCGACCGTGTCGCAGACGATCGCCCGGATGGAGCGCGACGGTCTCGTCGTCGTCTCGGGCGACCGGCATCTCGAACTGACTGAAGAAGGCCGCCGCCGCGCGGTCCATGTCATGCGCAAGCACCGCCTCGCCGAGCGACTGCTCTCCGACGTGATCGGCCTCGAGTGGGAGTTCGTGCACGACGAGGCCTGCCGCTGGGAACACGTCATGAGCGAGCTCGTCGAGGAGAAGATCCGGCGGATGCTCGGTGATCCGACCGAGTCGCCCTACGGCACTCCGATCCCACGCATGGACGACGAGGGGCGCACGCTCTCGACCGTGTTCCTCAACGGTGTCGTGCGCGCGGTCGACGCGATCGCGTCGGGCGAGCCCGTCACCGCTCCGATCCGCAGACTCGGGGAGCCCGTGCAGTTCGACCCGGAGCTACTCGGCCAGCTGCGCGAGGCGGGCATCGTGCCCGGCAACGTCGTGACGCTGACGCCCGCGGCCGGCTACGTGCTGGCCGAGGTGAGCGGGTATGCCGACGGTCTGGAACTGCCCCCGGAAGTCGCGGCGCACATCTTCGTCGCAGCCTGAGACTGGGCAAAAGCCCGAAAAGGATTTCGCGAGCGGAATTCAGTGTGACATTTTCGTTACCTTCGCCTATTGTCGATCAAGTCGAAAGGCCAGCACCCGGCCGCTAGACCCGAGTCGAGACGCTCTTTACCCCGTCGCTCGATCCGCGAAGCCGAAGCCCTCCCCCAAGGGGCCCAGACCATTGGACGGGACTGTGTTTGCACGCGCGTCAGCCTGTGCCTTCGCAGGGGAGCGCCGGAGACGCACACCTTGACAGAGGAACCGAACGGCAACACCGAAGGCGCGTTGACGCGCCGCGAGGCCCGCGAGCGGTATCAGACCCGCACGGGTGCCCTCGCGAGACGCAGTCCCGTGGCATCGCCCACTGCGCCGGCGACGCGGGCACCTGCTGCCAAGAAGAATCCGATCAAGCGATTCGCGAACGTGTTCGTCCTCGTCGCCGCCGTGGGTGTCGTCGGCACCGCCGCCATCCCCGCCTACGCGTTCAACCCGAGCACGCAGGGGCACGCCGGCTCGGCCTCGGCCTCGGCCTCTCTTGCCACGATGACCCGTGCCGACGCTCAGAGCGCGGCGGTCGGCAGCACCGCGCAGGCGCCGGCCGTCAACCACGACAGCTACCAGGCGACGAGCATCACCGACATCAACTCCTCGCGCGAGGCCGCCGCCCAGGCAGCGGCCGCGGCGAAGCTTGCGGCGCAGCGCACCGCCGCGGCGAAGGTCGCCGCGGCCAAGGCGGCCAGCTACAGCGCTGCATACAGCGGCCCGACTGCGGCGCAGTACCTCGCCCAGGCCGCACCGTCCGGCACCAGCTACAGCCTGTCCGCGGTGCTCGCCACGGCTAAGAAGTACATCGGCGTTCCTTATGTCTACGGCGGTTCGACGCCGGCCGGCTTCGACTGCTCCGGCTTCGTGATGTTCGTGTACGCCCAGTTCGGGGTCTCGCTGCCGCACTCGTCGAGCCAGCAGGCGCAGATCGGCCAGACCGTGTCGCTCGCCGACGCGCAGCCGGGTGACGTGATCGCGCTGAACGACGGCTCGCACGTCGGGTTCTACGCCGGCCGCGACGCGAGCGGCAACGTGCTGATCCTCGACGCTCCGAAGCCCGGTGGCCACGTGAGCATCCGTGAGCTGTGGACGACGGCGTATCACATCCAGCATTTCGGCGGTTGATCATCGGCCAGCCGCACTCTTGTCGGCGCACTGCTCGCAACAGCGAGCGGTGCGCCGATTGCGTTCTGCGCCACTCGATCAGATGAATTTCTGCCGACGACACGGGCGTCTCGCCCTGAATTCGCATGGTTGCGTGACGCTTTGCGAGTTACTCTGGGCGGGTCGGGCGCCGCAGCCGGCGGCGACCCGTAGATGGGATTTGACCGTGAACACCCCCGCGATCAGCAACGCGCACGCCTTGCGCGTGCGCCGCAGCGCGGTCATGTGCCGGTCCCATCACCGTCACCATCTGCACCACGTGCACCACTTCTGCCCGCGCGGCAGTTCTCTTGGCGTCGCCCTTGTGGCGGCGCCTTCGTCGTTAATGCGGGCGAAGTCGGTGTTCTCAGCCATGCCTCCGATTCCGGAGCTTTCCGTCGTCGCGGCCAGCCAGGTCGCGCCAGCGCAAGGGGTCCCATGCGAACTCTCGTTCTGAATGCCGGCTACGAGCCGCTTGCCGTCGTGTCATTCAAGCGCGCCCTCGCCCTCGTGATGAATCACAAGGCGACGATCGTCCAGATCGACACGGGGCACCCGGTCTTCGGCATCTCCGGCCCGTGGGACAGGCCGAGCGTGATCCTGCTGACGCGATACGTCCGCCTGCCTCATGGCAGTCAGGTTCCGGTCTCCCGCCGCGGTGTGCTGCGCCGAGACGCGCACCGGTGCGCCTACTGCGCCAAGCCGGCTGCGACGATCGATCACGTGATCCCGCGGTCACGGGGCGGTCAGGACTCGTGGGAGAACCTGGTCGCGTGCTGCCTGCGCTGCAACAACGTGAAGGGCGATCGGATGCTCTCCGAGATCGGCTGGCAGCTGCGCTTCACGCCGCGCATGCCGCACGAGCCGGCGTGGATGGTCCGGGGCTCCGAGCACCTGCTGCCCGAGTGGGAAGACTATCTGCAGCCCCAGGCGGCCTGAGCGGCCGGAATAATCCGCTCATTGTCAACCCCATCGCGAGTTCACCCCGAATTCAACGCGCACGCTTAGCGTGCGCCGCATGGACGCCCTCCCGATCGTCGTCATCGTCATCGTCCTTGGTCTGGTGTTCGACTTCACGAACGGATTCCACGACACCGCCAACGCGATGGCCACGTCCGTCGCGACGGGCGCCCTGAAGCCGCGCATCGCGGTCCTCATCTCCGCTGTGCTCAATGTCGTCGGCGCACTGCTGTCGACGACGGTCGCGGCGACGATCTCGAGCGGCATCGTGAAGGAGGGCCAAGGGGGCGTGCACATCTCGCCGGCCATGGTCTTCGCCGCGCTGGTCGGCGCGATCATGTGGAACCTCGCCACCTGGTATCTGGGTCTGCCGTCGAGCTCGACGCACGCGCTGCTCGGCGGCCTGATCGGCGCCGCGATCGTCGGCACCGGCATCGGCTCCGTCAACTGGCCGAATGTGATCTCCACGATCGCGCTGCCCGCGCTCTTCGCACCGATCGTGTCGGGCATCGTCGCGATGGTGGCGACGTACTCGGCCTACATGATCACCCGACGCGCGACGACCAGCGGGGCAGAGCGCGGGTTCCGGTACGGTCAGACCGTCTCGGCCTCTCTCGTGTCGCTCGCGCACGGCACCAACGATGCGCAGAAGACGATGGGCGTCATCACCCTCACGCTGGTCGCCGCGGGTTTCCAGCACAGCGGGACCACGCCGCAGTTGTGGGTGATCCTGGCGTGCGGACTCGCGATCGGTGCTGGCACCTACTCGGGCGGCTGGCGCATCATGCGCACCGTCGGCAAGCGCATCACGGACGTGTCGCCACCACAGGGGTTCTCGGCCGAGGCCGCCTCGGCCGCGACCATTCTCGTGTCGAGCCACCTCGGCTTCCCGCTGTCGACCACTCAGGTCACCACGGGCGGCGTCGTGGGCTCCGGGCTCGGCCGCAAGCTGGCGTCGGTCCACTGGGGCACGTTCGGGCGCATGGCGCTCGGGTGGCTGGTCACGGTGCCTGCGGCCGCGCTCGTCGCGGGGGTCGCGACCCTCGTCGTCACCACTGGCGCGGTCGGCACGGTGATCGTCGTCGTCGCCGCCGTCGCTGGCATGGTGGCCTTCTGGCTGCTGTCGCGCAGGCATCCGGTCACCCACGAGACCGTCAACGACGACGAGGACGTCCTGTCCAGCCGTCGCACGCCCGTCAGCACAGGGGAGTCGAAATGATCAACTGGGCCGCACTCGGAATCGAGTTCGTTGTAAGCCTCGTCTCCGCCGCAGGCGCGGTGTCGATCTTCGCTCTCGGCCTTCGCATGCTCGCGGTCGGTGCGCCGCCGCACGCGCGCCTCTCCGCCGCGACCGAGCAGGTCGCGGACGGAGAAGTCGCCGTCAGCCACCAGCGCCCGCCGTGGGCGTCAGCGGCTGCCTACCTGTGCTTCGCGATCGACATCGCGGTTGTGCTGTTCGGGCTGTATCTGCTGATCCCGCAGTTCCACTAGGCGGGTCAGGCGCTCATCGCGTCGGGGGCGGATGCCTGCAGCACGATACCGTTCCCGTCGGGGTCGGCGAGGGTCACGAAGCGGCCCCACGGCGCCTCCTGCAGCTCGCTGAGCGTCACGCCCTTCTCGGTCAGCGCGGCGATGTCGCCGTCGAGGTCGTCGGTCTCGAGCACGGTGCCCTGCAACGAGCCGGGCGGCATGGTCGGGAACCAGGTGACGAGAGTGAGCGCGGTGCGGCCGCCTGGGGGCGCGACCGCGACCCAGCGCATCTCCGGCGAGAACTGACTGTCGGCGAGCAATGTGAAACCGAGGACGCCGACGTAGAACTCGACGGCGCGGTCCTGGTCGGAGACGGGAACCGAGACGACCTGTACCTGTGTGATGGCCATGGGTCGATGCTCGCGGTTCTGGCTGTGAGCGGCAAGGGAGGCAGGCGCCTCCGGTAGCATTGGGGCGCCGGCCTCTGTAGCTCAATGGAAGAGCAGTTC
Source organism: Gryllotalpicola reticulitermitis (assembly GCF_042651345.1). Classification (NCBI taxonomy): domain Bacteria; kingdom Bacillati; phylum Actinomycetota; class Actinomycetes; order Micrococcales; family Microbacteriaceae; genus Gryllotalpicola; species Gryllotalpicola reticulitermitis. Next base: position 445,273 of record NZ_JBHSCN010000002.1, on the reverse strand, counting down.
CGTCCTAAGGAAAGGGTTGGGGGTTCGAGTCCCTCCAGGGGCACATTGCCGTGAGTCGCGACATTGATCACGCGTTCGGGGCCTGGGGACGTTGCCCGACGAGCACATCCGCTGCATCAGCATGTGAGATCTCTCTCATCGCGTGCTCCAGTCGCGGCACAGGCGTTGACGGAACGAATCGCTGGCAGATAGTGTTATCTGTATACGATTCATACGGAAGCTAGGCGAGTGAGCGATGGCTGCGTTGGCGCCGCGGAATGCGGGGCAGGAGGGGCTGTCGCGCAGTGGCTTCTATCGTGCGACTCGACAGGGTCGGTATGAGCGGATCGCTCGTGGGATCTATGTCTCTGCAGACGCTCCGGCAGCAGACTGGGACTGGCTGGAGGCGGCGACGCGCCGCCCTGAAGCGACGATCTGCCTCACCTCGGCACTAGCGCAATACGACTTGACCGATGTGATCCCTTCGGCGTTGGACATCGCAATCCCACGCGGCGTCCGGATTCCGGCGGGTGGGTCGGCGATCGCGTGGCACTCCTTCGATCGCGCCACTTTCCTCCTCGGCCGGGAAGAGATCCCCATTCCCGGTGGCGACCTCACCATCGGCCTGTACTCACAGGAGCGGACGATCGCCGATGCGTTCCGGCTACGCGGGGAACTCGGTTACGAGCTCGCCCGCGATGCGCTGAGGGAATGGCTGCGACGAGGTGGCAAGCCTGGCCGTCTGATGGAAATCGCCAGCCGATTGCCGCGTTCCAAGGCACCGGTACTGCAGGCGCTGGATGCACTGTCATGAGCGACGGTGAAGAGACCTACCGTCGAATCCAGGCGGCCGCGCGCTCGGTCGCGGATAAGGCCGGCAGCCGTGCACCGACGCAGGAATACCTTATTCGGCATCTTCTCGAATCCTTTCTGGATCGCTTGACCCGCACGGAGCATGCCGACGACTTCGTGCTCAAAGGCGGCATTCTGCTAGGCGCGTACGGGGTGCGTCGGCCCACCAAGGACGCCGACGCGAATGCCGTCGGCGCTGATGTTTCCGGCCGGAGCATCGCCGCCGTCATCCGCGATATCGCCGCTGTCGACGCGCCAGATGGTGTCGTCTTCGACACCGAGACGATCACCGTTCAGGAGATCCGCGAGCAGGCCGACTATCCGGGTCTGCGGGTGCGTGTGAGGGCCAGTATCGGCCCTTGGACGGGAACCGCGGCGTGGGATGTTTCCACTGGAGACCCAATCATCCCCGCCCCGAGGCGGGTGCGGATCGACCGGGTCCTCGGCGAACCGATCGACCTGGTCGGCTACGCGCCAGAGACCACCATCGCCGAGAAGGGAGTGACGATCCTCGAACGCGGGATCGCGAGCACTCGCTGGCGCGACTATGTCGACATCGTCCAGCTTGCCCAGCAAGGCTTCGACGCGGATGAACTGCTGCGCTCTGCCCGCGCGGTGGCGAGCTACCGCGGCCTCGCGCTCGAACCGGTCGCGCCGCACCTTGCCGGGTACGGCGGGGTCGGGCAGGTCAAGTGGGCCGCTTGGCGTCGCAAGGAGAAGCTCGAGGCCGTGTGCGAGGAGAACCTCGACCGCCAGGTCGCGTTGGTCGCATCTTTTCTGGATCCGATCTTCGCGCTCGGCTCGGCCTAGTCGAAGGTGAGGCTGCACCGGCTATCGGTCGGTTCAGTGGGCGGATCGCTGATGAACAATGCTTCGTCGCGCTCGCGTGTTAAGGGCTAGCGCGGCAGTTGACATCCACCGAGGGGCGGCGTAATTTGTTTCACCGGCGCGGTTAAACGTTTAAGCGCTTAAACGATCAAGCACGCGTCGTCGTTGAGACGAAGCACTGTTGCAAGGAAGCGAGGGCTGCGATGAGCGTGGACGCCAAAGGCCGTGGCAACGTCACGTTGAAGGATGTCGCCGCGCGTGTCGGTGTGACGCAGGCAGCGGTGTCGATGGCGTTGGCCGGCAATCCGCGCATCAGCGAGAAGACCCGGCGAGCAGTGCAGAGGGCTGCGGCTGAACTGGGCTACGTGCCGAGCTCAGCCGGGCGTGCTCTGCGGCGTCAGAGCGCGGGCGCGATCGCCTTGATCGTGCCGAACACCTCGCACCACGTGTTCGGTCACGCCTACTTCATGCATGTGCTGACGGGCGTCTCCTCGTCCTCGAATGCTCACGACGCGCAGGTGATCGTGTCGACCAACACTGACGGAGCCGAAGGCGTCAACGCCTATGAGCGGGTGATCCGCTCGGGCTCTGCCGATGGTGTGATCGTGACGAGCGCGGCTGTTGACGACGCGAACGTGGAGGCTCTCGTGGCCTCCGGGCTGCCCGTTGTCCTGATCGGCAATTTTCCGTACTTGCCCGAGGCCGTGAGCGTGGGCACCGATGACGTGGCCGCGAGCCGGCTCGTGACCGAGCACCTCATCACGGTGCACGGCCGGTCACGGCTGCTGCACGTCTCCGGCCCGCTCGATCACCAGACCGGCATCGATCGGCGTGAAGGATTCCTCCAAGCGGTTCGCGCGCACGCCCTGGGGGAGAACGCCCTGGTGCTCGAAGGCGACATGAGCGAGGAGTCCGGGGCCGAGGCGGTTCGGCAGGCCCACGACATGGGCGTCGAGGTCGACGGCGTCGTCTTCGCGAACGACGACATGGCGTTCGGCGGTATGCAGACGCTGCGGCGGTTGGGGCGCCGGGTAGGCGACGACATCGCGCTCGTGGGCTTCGACGATTTTGGGATCGCCCGCACGACCACCCCCGGAATCACGACGATGCGCGTTCCAGCCGAGCGGATGGCGCTCGCCGCATCCGACACGCTGTTCGCCATCTTGGCCGGAGAGCGCACCGGCCCTGCGCATGTCGAGCTGCCCGTCGAGTTCATCGCGCGAACGTCGTGCGGATGCGCCGGCGACGCGCTGTCCGAATGACTCATCCCCACGCCGGACCGACACAGACGTCGGCTCCGGGACTTCCAACAAGGAGAACACCACAATGAAGCACAGCAAGCTTGCCGCGGTTGCCGCGGCCGGCGTCGCCATCGGGCTGGCCCTGGCCGGCTGCTCCAGCGGCAGCTCGTCGACCGGCTCGTCGTCGAGCGATCAGAAGGTCACGCTCACGTTCTGGAACGGGTTCACCGGGGGCGACCGCCCCGGTTACCAGCAGATCGTCGCAGACTGGAACAAGTCGCACCCGAACATCCAGGTCGACATGACGGTCGAGTCATGGGACACGATCGAGGCGAAGCTGCCAGCCGCTTGGCTCACGGGCTCGGGCCCCGACATCGCGGCGCCCAGCAGCGACCCGAACGCCGTCGGTGACTACGTGAAGACGAACTCGGTCCTCCCGATCACCGACACCGGCACGGGCAGCACGCAGATCGACACCAAGGCGTTCGCGCCCGGCCTCACCCAGGAGTTCACGTACAACGGGAAGCTCTATGGCGTGCCGGCCAACTATGCGACGCTCAGCCTCTACTACAACAAGAAGGCGTTCACCGCGGCCGGCCTGCAGCCGCCGAAGACGGTGGCCGACTTCCAGGCCGACGCGAAGAAGCTCACCGGCGGGACGACGCAGTACGGCCTGGTGCTCGCGGACAACCAGACGATCCAGATGTGGCCGATCCTGCAGTGGCTCGAAGGCGGCGACATCGTCGACTCGAAGGGCTGCAGTGTCGTGCAGACCCCGGCCGGCCAGAACAGCCTCTCCAGCTGGGCGAAGCTCGTGACCGACGACAAGATCTCGCCGGTCGGCTTGACGGGTGCGCAGGCCGACTCGCTCTTCGGTGCGGGCAAGGCTGCGATGGAGATGAACGGGCCGTGGGCCGGCGCGACATACAAGGCCGATGGCATCGACTACGGAGTCGTCCCGATCCCCACCGGCGTCGACGGCAAGTCCGCGACGCTCGGCTCGACGGCGCCGCTGGCCATCTCGGCCAAGACGAAGTACCCCAAGCAGGCGCAGGAGTTCCTCGCCTACTGGACGAGCAAGTCGACGCAGGAGCAGTTCTCGCTGACCACCGGCTTCCCGCCGGTGCGCAGCGACCTGACGAGCGACCCGAAGCTCACGGCCGACCCGACCATCTCCGTCTTCCAGAGCCAGGTCAGTGACGCGCGCCAGTACCTGCCCCAGGTGAAGAATGCGACGAAGGTCGATTCGGACGCCTACACGACGCTGATCGGGCAGATCACGCGCGGCACGCCGGTGTCACAGGCCACCAAACAGGCGCAGCAGACGATCAACTCCCTGACCGGATGCTCGTCGTGACCCAGCAACTCACCACGGTGGCTCCGCTGTCGCACCGCGACGGCGGAGCCACCGCCCCCCGGGGCGCGATCGCGCAGCGCCGGCGGCGGCGCATCCGCTTTCAGCCCGCCTGGCTGTTCATGGCGCCGAGCCTGATCATCCTCGCGGTGTTCGTCTTCTACCCGATCCTGCGATCGCTGTACTACAGCTTTTTCAACTGGACCATCGGCGCTGCGCACCAGCAGTGGGTCGGCCTCGGCAACTACACGCAGCTGCTGCACGACAACCAGTTCTGGAACGCCCTCGGCGTGACGATCGAGTTCACCGTCGCATCCGTGATCCTCCTTCTGGTTCTCGGCTTCGTCACCGCGCTATTGCTCCTGCGCAACTCGATCGCCAATCGGATCGTGCGCTCGGTGCTGTTCTTCCCGACGATCGTCTCGTTCGTCACCATCGGCATGGTCTGGAAGTTCCTGCTCGACCCCGACATCGGCCTCGTCGGAGGGCTCACCAAGGCCATCGGCCTGCACCCGGTCGACTGGCTGACCTCGGTGCACCTCGCGCTGCCCACCGTCATCTTCGTCGCGGTGTGGCGCTCGATGGGCTTCGCGATGATCCTCTTCCTCGCGGGCCTGCAGAACGTGCCGGCCGAGTACTACGAGGCCGCGCGCCTCGACGGCGCGAGCAACCTGCAGCTGGTGTGGAACATCACCGTGCCGTCCATCCGCCCCACCATGCTGTTCACAACGATGATCCTGACGATCCAGTCGCTGCAGGTCTTCGACCTGGTCTACGTCATGACCGACGGCGGCCCGCTGTTCAAGACGGACTCGCTCGTCAACATGCTCTACCGCGTCGGATTCCAGAACTTCCAGACCGGCTATGCATCCGCGATCTCGTGGGTGCTGTTCATCATCATCATGATCGTCTCGCTCGTGCAGCTGCGACTCTTTAGGTTCAACGATGTCGACTGAAACCCAACTCTCCAGCCGGGGAACCGGCCGCCCCACGCCCAGCAGCGCGGCCCGCGCCACCGTCACCTGGATCTACCTCGGGGTCGCCGTGATCCTCGCGATCGTGCCGTTCATCTGGATGGTCTTCGGCGCCTTCCGCTCCGAGAGCGATCTGTTCGGAAATCCGGCGAGCCTCTTCCCGCACACGTTCACGCTTCACGGGTTCATCGGAATCTGGCAGCAGCTGCCGTTCCTGCGCCAGTTGATCAACTCGTTCGTCTTCGCCGGCGGCACGACGTTCCTGACGCTCGTGTTCGACTCGCTGTGTGCATATGCCCTCGCGCGTATGCAGTTCCGCGGCCGCAACGTCGTCTTCGTGCTGATCCTCGTAACCCTGATGGTGCCCTTCCAGGTGACGCTCATTCCGGTCTTCATCGAGCTGTTCCACTTCGGGTGGCTCAACACCTACCAGGGGCTGATCATCCCGCGAGCGACCAGCGCGTTCGGCATCTTCCTGTTCCGGCAGTCGTTCATCTCGATCCCGCGCGAACTCGACGAGGCGGCACGCATCGACGGCGCGAACCACCTGCGCATCTACTGGCAGGTGATCCTGCCGCTCGCAAAACCTGCCATCGCGACGGTCGCGGTGCTCAACTTTATGAATCTGTGGAACGACCTACTGTGGCCGCTCGTGATCACCAGCAACCAGAACATGCTGACCCTGCCTGCGGGGCTCACGCTCTTCGGCGGCCAGCACATCACCGACCACGCGGTTCTCCTCGCGGGGGCCACCATCTCGATCATCCCCCTCGCGATCGGATTCATCTTCGCCCAGCGCTACTTCGTGGCGGGCCTGACAACGAGCGGACTGAAGTAACAAGAATGACCACCCCTTTCACCACGGGCCGCCTCGCGTGGACCCTCGGCATCGAGGACACCTGTGTGTATCCGCCCGACCGCTACGGCATGTTCACACTCGACGAGCATGCCCTCACCGATCACGACGACCGGTGGCGGGACGACATCCGCGCAGCACGAGATCTCGGCGCCACCGCGATCCGCTACGGCGCGAGCTGGCCGCTCGCCCACCCGGCGCCCGGGCGGTTCGACTGGGCGATGCTCGACGAGCGCCTCGGATTCGCGACCGAGCTCGGTCTCGACGTGATCGCTGACCTGGTGCACTACGGCACCCCCCGCTGGCTCGAGCAGGCGTTCGCCGACGACGGCTACGTCGACGCGGTGGCCGCCTTCGCCGGGGCCTTCGCCGAGCATTTTCGCGGTGCCGTCGACCACATCACACCCCTCAACGAGCCGCTGACGACCGCCTCGTTCAGCGGCCTGCGCGGCGTGTGGCCGCCCGCGCTCACCGGCTGGGACGGGTGGACGACGGTCACTCTCAACATCGCCGAAGGCATCGCCGAGGCGAGCGCTGCGGTCAAGGCGAGCAACCCGGATGCCGTGATCGTGCACGTCGAAGCCGCTTCCCTTTACACCGCCGGCTCGGCCGAACACGACGGTGAGGCGGCGCAACTCTCCCGCGTCGGCTTCCTGCCCACCGACCTTGCTGTCGGACGCGTCGATGACACGCATCCACTCCATGCGTGGCTGGTGCGGCATGGTGCGAGCCCCGCACGGCTCGACGCGCTGCGCGCGCGGCCGGCCGGGATCGACATCATGGGCGTGAACTACTACCCCGACCTCTCTCCCCGGCGAATCACGGCGCACCCGGACTCGCACGAAGGCTCGGCCGGCGAGTCGATTCAACTCGCCCACAACCTGTGGACCGATGGGCTCGAGACCTCGATCCGTGCGTTCTCGACGCGCTACGGCTTGCCGATCATGATCACCGAGACGAGCATCGAGGGTGATGACGAACTGCGTCGCTCGTGGCTGCACGATTCGGCGAACGCGGTGCGCGAGCTGATCTCCGGCGGCGTCGATATCCGCGCCTTCACCTGGTGGCCGTTCTTCGACTTCGTCGACTGGTCCTACGCCTCCGGCGGCGCGAACATCGAAGAGTTCGAGATTCCCGCCGACGTGCTCGCGGCGCGCCTCGCCGCGCATGACGGCCCGAGGCCCGTCCCGCGCGAGCCGTTCCTGCGCCGCATGGGCCTCATGGGACTCGACGAGCGCGATGGGGCGCTTGTGCTGCGCCGTACCGCTGCGGCCGACGAGTTTGCGAAGATCGCGGCGGCCACAGCGAGGACAGGCTCGACGTCGACCGAAACGGAGGCGGTGGATGTCTGAGCCTCAGCCCCACGCATCCGCTGATCACCCCCGACCGCAACTCGTGCGCGACGGCTGGCAGAACCTCGACGGCGTGTGGCGGTTCGCCTACGACGACAGCGACGCCGGGCTGCGCGAGCGCTGGCACGCCGCGGAGGCCGAGGGGGCGTTCGGCCGAGATATCGTCGTGCCGTTCGCGCCAGAGAGCGGCGCCTCCGGGATCGCGGACACCGGATTCCATCCGATCGTCTGGTATCGACGCGCGCTCGCCATCACGGCTGCTGCCGGCAGGCGCGTGCTTCTGCACTTCGGCGCGGTCGATCACGACGCCGACGTGTGGGTCGACGGGCAGCACGTCGGCAGCCATCGGGGCGGCTACACGGCGTTCAGCCTTGACGTGACGGATGCGCTGCAGAGCGGCCCCGACCACGCGATCGTGGTGCGCGCGCACGATGACCCGCATGAGGCCAGCCTCCCTCGCGGCAAACAGGACTGGGAGCTCGACCCGCATGTGGTCTGGTACCACCGCAGCACCGGCATCTGGCGCACTGTCTGGCTCGAGGAAGTGCCGGACCAGCACATCGCTGAGCTCAATTGGACGCTCGACCTCGCCCGCTCGCGCGTCGAGCTCGAGGTCGGCCTGGCGACTGCGCCGGCGCCGGACACCGCCGTCACCGCGACCCTCGTGCACGACGGCGTCACGCTCGGCGTCGGAGCCGCGCACGCCACGGGGCGGTCGGTCACGCTGACGGTTCCGGTGAGCGCGCTCGAGAACGGCCAAGCGCGCGAGCGATACCTGTGGACGCCCGAGAACCCCGTGCTCATCGACGCCACCGTGTCCGTCACCCGTGAGGGCCAGACTGTCGACACGGTCGCGAGCTACATCGGCCTGCGCACGGTCGAGACGAGCGGCGGCCGCTTCCTGCTCAACGGCCGGCCGTACCCGGTGCGCGCCGTTCTCGAGCAGGGCTACTGGGCCGACAGCCTGTACACACCGCCGAGCGTCGAGGCGATGCGCCGCGAAGTGGAACTCATCCGCGAACTCGGTTTCAATGCCGCACGCATCCACCAGAAGGTCGAGGACCCGAGGCTGCTGCACTGGGCTGACCGGCTCGGCCTGCTCGTCTGGGCCGAGCTGCCCAGCGCGTACCACTACACGCCGGCCGGCGCCGCGGCCATCACCGGCGAGTGGCTCGAGGCCGTGCGACAACAGCGCAACCATCCGAGCGTCGTCACCTGGGTGCCTCTCAACGAGAGTTGGGGTGTGCAGGACATCGCGCACGACCCCGCCCAGCAGGCATTCTCGCGGGCATTGGCCGATGCCACTCGCGCCCTCGACCCGAGCCGCCCCGTGATCTCGAACGACGGCTGGGAGCATCAGAACTCCGACATCGTGGGGCTGCACGACTACGAGGGCGATCCGGGCGTCTTCGCGCCGCGCTATGCGGGCGCGGTTCCCGGCGACGGCCTCGTCTCAGGTTTCGGCCCGGCCGGCCGCGCGGTCTTCGTTGGCGATGCCGTCTACCGCGGGCAGCCCGTCATGGTCACCGAGTTCGGTGGCATCAGTTACCAGCCGACCGGCCCCCGGGGTGACGGCTGGGGCTACACCGAGGCCGACACCGAGGCGACGTGGCTCGAACAGGTCGCCGGGCTGTATCGCGGCGTTCACGCAAGCGGATTCCTGGCGGGGTCCTGCTACACCCAGCTGACCGACACTTTGCAGGAGACCAACGGGCTCTGCACGGCGGACCGACGCCCGAAAGCGCCCGTCGACAGCATCAGACGCGCGATACTCGGCGACGCCGCACCGGGCTCCGCCTGAGGCATGAACGCGTGCGCGTCACGCACTCCGCAGTCGCGCCACGGCGTCGAGCGCCGCGTTGAGGACGGTCGCCACGTCGGCGCCCGCGGCTATTCGCGCTCCCGCTTCGTCGACGGAAAGCGGCTCGAGAATGGCGAGCTGCGAGGCGACCAGGTCAGGTGAGGCGAAGTGCCCTTCTCGTGTGCGAGAGCGCTCGGCGGTCAGCTCCGGGGGAGCGGTGAGCTCCAGGAACAGCACGTCGGGGGCTGCGGCGCGCAGGGTGTCGCGGTAACTGCGCTTGAGCGCGCTGCACGCGGCGACGGATGCCGGAACCGACGCGATCCGCTCGCCGACGGCGCGCAGCCATGGCAGGCGATCGTGGTCGGTGAGGGGAACTCCCGCGGAGATCTTCGCGCGATTGGCCGTCGTGTGAAGGTCGTCCGCTTCGATGAATGCCGCCCCGAGCGCGCTGCTGAGCTGCTGCGCCACCGTCGACTTGCCCACCCCGGACGGGCCCATCACGACGATGCGCACGGGCATGCGGCGGGGCGGCATCCGTTCTGCTCCCACTGGGCTACGCCAGTCCCGGGAAGCGGGGGCGCTGCGTCTCGATGCCGGGCATGACAAGCTGGCTCCCGGCTGCGGGATTCGAGAAGGCGAGACCCGGCTCTGTCCCGTCGAGGCCGGTGAGCGTCAGTTCGAACGGCTCGGTGTAGCGGAAGTCGCCGGCAGCGTCCATCTCGAAGGGCAGGTCGTGGCCGGGCCGGACGAGGTCGGCTGCGTCGCGGATGCGGGCGATCGAGCGCTCGGCGAGCTCGGTGTCCCAGAGCACGAGCGCGTTGCGACCGGACGCCGCGACCTGGGTGTTCTGGATCGCGTCGCCCGCGACGACGATGGTGCCGTCGGCGGTCTCGACGGCGACGGCCACGCTGCCCGCCGAGTGGCCCGCGGCGTCGATCAGGGTGACGCCGGGCAGCACTTCACCGCCGGGGCGGACGAGCGTGAGGCGATCGCGGTAGCCGTCGAACACGCCGTTGATCCAGTCGGGGCTTGGCCAGTCGTTCGGATGCGGGTCCCTGATGTAGGTCCGCTCTGCTTCGCTCAGCATGATCTCGGAGCTGCGGAACACATTGAGGTTGCCGGTGTGATCCCAATGCGCGTGCGTGCACAGCACAGTGTCGATGTCACCGGGAGTCAGGCCCTCGCGTGCGAGCGCGGCTTCGAGCGGTCGGCGTCGGCCGGTGTGACCCACGTCGACGACGATGCGACGGAGCGCCCCGGTCCGATCGCGGCCGGTGATGAGAGTCACGGCGCAGAAGGCGACGCTGCCGCGGTCGGTCTCCATGCGGCTGCCGGCGAGCAGCGTGGTGACGGTCGGATGCTGTTGCACTGGGGAGGCCATCACGACGCCGCCTGAATCGTCGCGTCTTCGGCCAGTTCCGAAAGCGGCGGCTCGGGCCTGGACAGCAGCGGGCCGAAACGACGGCCGAGCAGCAGGATGCCGAGGGCGGCCGCGAGCATGATCGCGCCGAGCACGTACATCGAGACGCTGTAGCTGCCGTGGTTCGCGGTCACGAGCTCACCGGTGAGGTACGGCGCCACGAAACCCGCGAGGTTCCCGACCGAGTTGACGAGGCCGATGCCGGCCGCGGCGGCCGTTCCGCCCAGCAGGGTGGCGGGGAACTGCCAGAACACGGGGAGGGCGGCGTACGACACGATCGAGGTGACGGTCACGGCCGCGATCTCGAGCCAGAAGTTCCCGAGGTGGACGGCGAGGGCGGTAACGACCGCGCCGATGATCATCGGGCCGGCGATGTGCCAGACCCGTTCGCGGGTGCGGTCGGAATGGCGCGCCCAGATCAGCATGAGGACCGTCGTGAAGAGATACGGTACGGCCGTGATCCAGCCGACCGCCTGCACGCTGAGCGCCGAGCCGGTGGTCTTGATGATCTGCGGCAGGAAGAAGCTCAGGGTGTACGGGCCGAACTGCAGCCCGAAGTGGATGAGCGCGAGGGCGATGACGCGGCCGTCGAGAAGCGCTCGGCGCACCGAGACCTTCGAGCCGACGACCGCCTCGGCGGCTTCGGCCGACAGCCGCGCGTCGAGTGAGGACTTTTCGTCGACGCTCAGCCAGCGCACGTCCTTGGGGCGGCTCGGCAGGAAGATGATCGTCAGGATTCCGACGATGATCGCGGGGATGCCTTCGATGAGGAACATCGTCTGCCAGCCGGCGAGGCCCAAGAATCCGGTCGAGTGCGAGATGACGAACGTCGAGAGCGGCGCCCCGATCACGCTCGACAGAGGAGACGCGGCCATGAAGGCCGAGATGGCGAGCGCGCGCTGTCGCTTCGGGAACCAGTACGTCAAGTACAGGATGATGCCGGGGAAGAATCCGGCCTCGGCGACGCCCAGCAGGAATCGGAAGATGTAGAAGCTGACCGGCCCGTGCGCGAGGAACGTCAGCGACGAGATGATGCCCCAGGTGATCATGATCCGGGCGATCCAGACCCGTGCTCCGAGGCGGTGGAGCAGCAGATTGCTCGGCACCTCGAAGATGAAGTACGCGATGAAGAAAATGCCGGAGCCGAAGCCATAGGCGGCCGCATTGAGGCCGATGGATTCGTTCATCGTGAGCGACGCGAAACCGATGTTGACGCGGTCGAGGTAGCAGATGAAGTTGAGGATCAGGATCATCGGGATGATCCGGTATGCGGCTTTGCGGATTGCGCTGCGCTCGGCGCTGAGCGAGATGCTCATGCGGGCTACTCCAGTTCTTGATGCGGATGCGTGGGGGAGGTGGAAGCACGTACTACGAGTTCGGGCTCGTAGACGTGGCGGAAATCGGTGGGGGGCGGCTCGGCGCGCAGGCGACGGATGAGCACGTCCACGGCGGCGCGCGCCATGGCGGCGACCGGTTGCCGGATCGTAGTGAGTGCCGGGCGCGTGTAGGACGCGAGGGGGATGTCGTCGAAGCCGATGACTGACACGTCGTCGGGAACGGAGAGCCCGGCGTGCTCGAGCCCCGTCATTGCGCCGATCGCATACATGTCGTTGATGCATACGAGCGCGGTCGGCGGCTCGGGTAGTTCCGCGAGCTGGCGCGCCCCGAGGGCGCCGAGGGCGGCACCCTCGTCGTCGCCGAACGCGCTGCTCTGGCTTCCTTCCCAGACGAGCGATCCGTCGAAGCTCAGGCCGGCCGCGCCGAGAGCATCGCGGTATCCGTCGAGGCGGTCCCGTCGGCTCGCGGTGCGGATCGGGCCGGAGAGGAATCCGATCCGACGATGGCCGAGCTCCAGCAGGTGCCCGGTCGCAAGCCGGGCGCCGAGTCGGTTGTCGACCGTGGCCCACTCGATGTTCGGAATGTCGCCGCCATGGAACTCGCGGTCGAATGCGACGACGGAGAGTCCGCGCTCGGCGAGAGGAACGATGTGGCCGATGGAGAGCGGCGACGATCCGAAGATGACGGCGCGGATGCCCTGGCGGTACATCGCCTCTGCGTGCGTGCGTTCGCGCTCAGCGAGGCGCTCGCTGCTCCCGACGAGCACGCCGAAGCCGGCGGCGAGCGCACCTTCTTCGGCCGCGCGCACGAATTCCCCCCAGAACGGGTTCGCGACCGAGGGCACGATGACCCCGATGATCTCTGCGTGGCCGGTGCGCAGCTGTCGCGCGGAGGCGAGCGGGACGTAGCTCAGCGCGTCCATGGCGGACCTGATGCGCAGCCGCGTCTCGTCGTTCATCCGCGCGTCGCGGCCATTCAGAAAGTTGGAAACCGTGGTGCGGGAGACGCGCGCGAGTCGCGCGACGTCTTCGATCGTCGAGCGGCCGCCCGTGGTTGCCGGCATGACCTACCTCCTTGCTTCGAGCGCCATTGATCGAGCCAAGGCTCGTGGTGTATCGATACACTAAGCATGGTAACGCCGATCGTGCAAATCGCCGGATGCTTGTGAATCCGGCGCTACGATGAACCGGTGCATCGGTTCACTCCCGGCGTGACTGCGCCGGACCGAGCACCATTGGAAGGACCACGTTCTATGACCTCGAACACGTCTCTTGGCGGCCGTACCGCACTCGTCACCGGGGGCGCCATCGGAATCGGCGCGGGAATCGCCGTTGAGCTGGCGGCCCGGGGCGCGCGTGTCGCCGTCACCTATCGCACACACGAGCCCGATGCGGAATTGCTCGGGCGGCTCCGCGAGCTGTCCGGGGCCGAACCGATCGCCATCTCGGTCGATGCGACGGACGAGTCTCAGGTCGCGGAGCTTCCGGCGCGACTGAGCGATGCCTTCGGCGGTGTGGACATCCTCGTGAACAACGTCGGGGGCCTGGTGCAGCGCGCGACGATCAGCGACATGGACTACGCGCTGTGGCGGCGCGTGCTCGCCGTCAACCTCGACAGCCTCTTCCTCGTCACGCACCACCTGCTTCCCACGATGCGTGACGGCGCAGGGCGCATCATCAACGTCGCCTCGCTCGCCGGGCGCAATGGCGGGCACGCCGGCGCCACCGCCTATGCGGCATCGAAGGCGGCGATCTTCGGGTTCACCCGCGGGCTCGCGAAAGAGGTCGCGCCGCGTGGCATCACCGTCAACGCGCTCGCGCCGGGCTTCATCGAGGCCACGCCGTTCCACGACACGTTCACCACGCCCGAATCGAAGGCGGCGACGATCGCGACGATTCCGGTCGGCCGCGCTGGAGTCCCGGCCGACGTCGCTTCAGCCGCGGCGTGGCTGGCTCAGCCCGACGCCTCGTTCATCAGCGGCGCGGTGATCGACATCAACGGCGCACAGTACTTCGGCTGAGCCGCGTCACCGCGCCGCCCGAGGGCTAGCGCGACCAGATGCTCCCGAGCGCTCGCAGAACGTTGGCCCCGAGAACCTTTCCGATCTCCTCGTCCGAGAAGCCCTCGTGCACGAGCCACGCGGCGATGTTGTGGAAGTTCTCGCTGGGGTTCTCGAGCCCGTCGACGTACGCGACACGTGGGTGCGGCCGCGTAGTGGTGGCCGCCGAGGCGAGCAGTGCCGAGAAAGCCGTGTGCAGCCCGACGTGATCGCCGTAGAGCGTGTCGGGCCCGAACGCCACGTGGTCGATGCCGACGAGGTCGAGGCAGTAGCGGAAGTGGTCCATGACGGACGCGATGCTGTGCTCGGGGTGGTCGCGCGAGATGGTCGTGTGCGGCGCGGCGGAGATTCCGATCACGCCGCCGGAGGCCGCGACGGCGCGCAGGGCGTCGTCGGACTTGAGGCGCGGGATGTCCCACAGCGCCCGCGCTCCCGCGTGCGTCATGAAGATCGGCGCGTTCGACGCCTCGGCCGCTTCGATGCCCGTGCGGTCGGACGAGTGCGAGACGTCGATGGCGAGGCCGAGCTGATTCATGCGACGCACCGCAGCGCGGCCGAACTTCGTGAGCCCGAAGTCGGTGGGCTCGTTGAGGCCGGCTCCGAGGCCGTTGGAGTCGGAGTACGCGATGCCGATCTGACGGATGCCAAGGCCGTAGAGCACGTCGAGGCGGTCGAGATCGTTGCCGATCGGCGTCGCGGCCTCAAGGCCGAGGACCAGTCCGACCCGCCCGGCCGCGTGGGCGGCCTCGATGTCCGCGACACGACGGATGATCACCACGTGGTCCTGGTGGGCGATGTCCGCCTGGCGCATGCCGAGGTCGACGATGACGTCATCCCACTGCCACGGGGTGTTGCCGGTCACCATCGCGGTGCCGTCCATCATGTTGTCGAACACGACGGTGAGCCCCGATCGGCGCAACCCGGCGAAGGCGGTGTGCTGACGGCCGGTGCGGTTGTACGCGGGCGTGTTGGCCATGTCCGCGGGGAACAGCACCGGGTGGTCGTGCAGGCTGATCGTGATGAGCGCCTGGAGCAACCGCTCCGCGCGCTCGGTCTCGGCCGCCGAGAACCCGCCGTCGAACGGCGCGACCCGATCGAACTCCGGGGTCAGTGGGTCGCGCGGCAGACCCAGGTCGCCGTTCAGATAGTCGTAGGACCGGTACGGTGTCGTCATTGCGCGCTTCCTCCCGCGCTCGCAGCGTGCACAGCGGCCCCCGACAGTGAATGCTCACCATCGGCGAGCAGCCGCCACAGCGCCTCCCACGCCCGCAGTCCCTCGCCGATTCGGCGAATGCGCAGGAACTCGTTCGGCGCGTGCAGATTCTCATCGGACGTGGAGAACGAGAAGAACATGGTCTTGGCCCCGAGCACCTCCTCGAACAACGTGGTGGCGGGGAGCGTCCCCGCGATCACGGCGAGCAGAACGTCCTCGCCCGGGTATACGACGCCGAGCGCCTCCGCGGCCGCCGCGATGGCGGGGTGCTCGGGGTCGATGCGGTACGCCGGAACCCGCGCCGTGTCGTAGTCGATGTGCACGGTGACACCGTCGATCGCGAGGCCGTGGACGTGCGCGCCGATCGCGGCGAGCACGTGGGTGGGGTCCTGCGTGCCGACCAGGCGGCAGGACAGGTGCGCGACCGCGGTGTGGGGGATGACAGAGTACTTGCCGCCGCTGGAGACCCCCGTGATCTCGAGAGTCGGGCGCTCCCAGAGCCGCTCGAGTGTGCTGAAGCCCGCCTCCCCGAACAGTTGCGGCACCCCGAGCGCGACGCGGTAATCGTCGTCGTCGAACGGGACGGCGGCGATCTCCGCCCGGCGGTCGTCGCTGAGCTCGGGGACTCCGGCGTAGAAGCCGCGCACCGCGACCCGGCCGGTCTCATCGTGCAGACTCGCGAGGATCGTGGCGAGCGCGTGCACCGGGTTCGCGACCGTGCCGCCGAAGCGGCCCGAGTGCAGGTCCACGGATGCTCCGGTCACCGCGATATCGAGGCTCACGAGTCCCTTCGATGCCACCGAGAGCGACGGCTCGCCGGGGCGCCACTGCGCGCCGTCGGCGGAGATGACGAGGTCGGCGCCCAGCTCGTCGGCATGCGACCGCACATAGGCGGACAGATGCGGGCTGCCGATCTCCTCTTCGCCCTCGATCAAGAACTTCACGTTGAGCGGCAGACCGCCCTCCTGCGCGATGAACGCCTGGGCGAGCTTGAGCACGATGAACACCGGCCCCTTGTCGTCCGTCACCCCACGGCCACGGACCACATCGCCGTCGATGACGAGCTCGAACGGGTCGCTCGTCCACTCCTCGCGACTGCCGGTCGGCTGCACGTCGTAATGCCCGTAGACGAGGATCGTCGGCGAGCCCGGCGCGCCGAGCCATTCACCGCGCACCACGGGGAAGCCATCCGTTTCGGTCACGCGCCCATTCGCGAACGCGAGCTGCGCGGCGACCCACTCGGCGGCCTCGCGCATCGTCTCGGCAGCCGCACTGCGGCTGATGCTCGGGATCGCGACGTACTCGCCGAGCTCGGGCAGGAGGCTCGTGGAATCCGGGAAGTTCAGCGAGCGGCTCATCGCTTCGACCAGCCGTTCTCGAGCAGCTCGCGCACCTCGAGCACGCCCGCGTCCCAGACCGTCTGCATGTCCTCATCCGATCGGCCGTAGTCACCGCCGTGACTGCCGTCGGGTGACGCCTTGCGCATCTCGCTGCTCGAGAGCACGGCGGTCAGCGTGCGCGGCAGGGGCGGGATGCTACCGCCGGGGATCTCGGCGCCCTCGACCCGCGTCCACGGGAAGTTCTCGACCCAGGCGCCGTGCAGCTGCACGTCCGAGAAGACGCCGGCGGCCGCGGCGGTGCGCGGTGCGTTGTACCAGCTGTGGAAGAGCACCTCGACGCCCGGTGTGCGCTGGGTGCTCAGCCACTCCCTGATCAGCCCGGTCACGGGAGCATTGCCGCCGTGACCGTTGATGAGTGCGATGCGCCGGAAGCCCTGCCCGACCATGACGTCCAGCAGGTCGCGGATCACCTCGATGTAGGTCGTGATGCGCAGGCTCATGCTGCCCGGGTACTCGGTGAAATACGGCGCCATGCCGAACGGCAGGGTCGGCAGCACCGGAATGCCGAGCGGCTCGGCGGCCTCGACCGCCACCTTGCCGGCGAGCAGGGCATCCGTCGCCAGTGAGAGGTGACCATGCTGTTCTGTCGAACCGACCGGCAGGACGATCCGATCGTCGTGGGTCAGATACTCCTCGATCTGCATCCAGTTGCGGTCTTGGATTCTCATGCTCTCATTCCCCTTCTTTACAGCCGCGTGATCTAGAGCCGCTGCCGTGCACCGGCGAGCGCCGCGGTGCGCGCCATCTCGTTGCCGACGATCATCAAGCCCTCGTCGACGCCCATGCCGGGCTTGGCGAGCACCTGGCTTGCGGCGCAGGCCATGGCGATGTGTGCGGAGATCTGCGCGGAGCGGTCCGTCTCGTTGCAGGTGCCGCCGCAATAGGCCTCGAGGCCGGCTTCCCTGGCCAGCAGCAGGGCCTCGATGGTGTTGTTCACGCCGCCGAGATCGGGCGTCTTGACGTGGATCACGTCGGCCGCGCCGGCCTCGACGAACAGACGGATGTCGTCGAGGGTGTTGCACCACTCGTCGACGGCGATCTTCACGGTGGCGCCGCGGGACCGCAGCGCCGCACGCAACTGCACATAGAGCGTGATCTGAGCGTCGCGGGCGCCCGCATCGATCGGATGCTCGACCGTCAGCTCGTAGGGCGCGCACAGCCGCCCCAGCCCGTCGAGATACTCGGCGACCGCGTCGATGTCACCTCCGAAGGCGAGCCCCACCGTGCCGTAGGTGTCGACGTGAATGCGCGGGCGGTAGCTCTCATCCGGCCTGAGCTGACCGATGCGACCCACGAGCCACGCGAGGTATTCCGCGAGTGCCTCGCCGCGCTCGCCCAGCTTCTCGGGCGTGTTGATCAGGGCGTGAGGAAGCACATCGACGCGCTTCGCGATCATCTTCTCGGCGTTCAGGTATCGGTCATCGCCGGTCTGCGCGTAGAGCGGCACGGCACGCAACTCGACCCCCGTGCCGTACTCGTCGCGCACGAGCTCGGCCATGGTGAGTCGGTGCGCGTGGGCCACGGCGCCGAGCAGCGCCTGGCTGACGCCGTAGCGCACGGCCGTGTGGAGCGCCCCCGTCGGAGTCTCGATCGCCTCGATGAGTGCCGCCTCCTCACGGAATCCGCTCAGCTCGCGGCCACGCAATCGGGGCGCGACGTACTCCGCCACCGCGACCGCCGCGTCGGCAGCCGAGAAGACGGGGTCGCGGCCGCCCGCGCCGCTGTACTGCACGGCCGCGCAATCGCCGTGCACCACGGTTCCGTCGTCGAGCAGGAGCATCACGGACAGGGCCTCGCCGGGCTGACGGATGCCGGTGAAGCCCGGCGTCAGCGGCGCGCCGAGGTACCCGAAGCCGTCGTGGGCGGCCCCCGCGCGGATCGCGGCCTGGTCGTCCGTGAAGAAGCCGGTGCGACCCGGCACGGCGAGCACGTCGTCGACGCGCATCAGACGGTTCGCGGCGTCTGCAGAGCGGCGACGAAGTCGGCGAGCTCGTCGAGGTTCGCGACCTCGCAGGTGCGCCGGCCCTGTTCGATGTCGTGGATCATCTCGACCACGCGGTCGAAGATCGGGCCCTGGAAGTCCTTGTGGACCTCGTCGACCTCGGTCTTGCGCTTGCGGACCATCAGGTCGCGATAGATGCCGCTGTGGCTCTTCGCGCTCTTGCGGTTGAACAGGGCGAGCCGGTCGAGCGAGCCCTCGAGGTCGTCCGGCACGAAGCCGTCGAAGCTCTCGACCGCGACGGGGGCCTGAGCGAGCACCTCTTCGGCGATCGCGATCATCACCGGGCGGTATCGGGGGCGCTCGAGGGTCTCGGCGATCGGCAGGTCGGACACGGCGCCGGCCCACATCATCGCGCCGTAGGCCTCTTTGCCCCACAGGTACCCGAGCACGTTGTCGGTGGGCTCGGCATAGGGCAGCGCGTCGGCGATCTCGCGGACCCGCTCGGTGATCGCACCGCCGGCGAGTTCGCCGACCCGGAAGGTGCCGACGTTGCCCTGCATCACCCGGCCGGGGCCCATGACGTCCGCGCCGAAGTTGACGAAGGCGGAGATGACGCGCTCGGCGCCGACGGCGTCGATGAGGGCGCCCGCCGTGAGGCCGTTCTGAACGGTGAGCACGTAGCCGTCGGGAGCGAGACGATCGCGCAGCAGTTCGGCAGCGGATGCCGAGTGCAGGCTCTTGACTGCGACGAGCGCGCGCTCGATGCGGTCGGGCAGCTGGTCGGGAGTGATCGCCGGCACGCGCACGGTGAACTCCTCGACCGGGCCCTCGATGTGCAGGCCGTCGCGCTGGATCGCGGCGACGTAGTCGGGGTCGGCGTCGCACAGGGTGATGTCGTGCCCGTCGCGGAACATGCGGGCGCCGATCGTGCCGCCGATCGCGCCGGCGCCGATGATGGTGAGCTTCACGTGATTCTCCTTGGATGTGGACCGTGTTCAGTCGACTGCAGCGCCGGCCGGCACTGTGCGGTCGAGGAAGTCGCGGATGACCTGCTGGAACTTCTCGCGCTCCTCGACCTGCGGGGAGTGGCCGGACTTCTCGAAGATGACGAGCTCGGAGTCCGGAACGAGCGCGGCGATGGTCTCGGAGGCGCTGACGGGCGTGACCCAGTCACCGCGGCCGACGGTGACGAGAACCGGGACGGTCAGGCCCGGCAGGAGCGGCTTGACGTCGTACGTCGGGAAGTTCTCCTGGAAGCAGGCGTTGTGCGACTCGTGCCGATAGATGCCGGCTTCGACGGCCGCGGTCGACTTCGCCTCGTCGTACTCGTAGTCGTAGAGCGGAATGAGCTCGGCCCACAGCGCCTTGAGCTCGGCGTCGCTGCGCACGTTGCCCGACCAGTACCGGTCGAAGTGCTCCCAGTTGATCTCGACGCGATCCTGGTTCCTGGCGTTCTCGAACGCGAGCTCGAGATTCGTCCCGTCGGCCGAGGTGTCACGCAGCAGTACGGCCGAGACGTGCTCGGGGTACCGCACGGCGTACTCGAGTGCGATGAAGCCGCCGTAGGAGCCGCCGGCGACGACGACCTTCTCGGCCCCGGCCCATTTGCGCAGTTCGTCGACGTCGGCAGCCCATTGCGCGTGCGAGTAGGGCGGGATGCCTTCGCTCAAGCCGCAGCCGCGGGAGTCGAAGACGATGACCCGGAAGCGGTCGGCGAGTGTCCCGAAGGTCGACTTCGGCTCGGCGAGCGAGCCGATGCCGCCGCCACCGTGGTGAGCGATCAGCACCGGGCCGTCTTCCGGCCCGAAGACCTCGACGTTCAGGCGGCAGCCGTTGATCGTGACATCCATCATTCGTCCTCTGTCCTGTTCGTGCCGCGTGCGGAGGCGCCGGCCGGATCTCCGGCGTCGCGCCGCCACGCGGCGATGTTTTCGGTCAGCACCCCGAGCGGTACCGCTCCGCTGCCGAGCACCGCGCCGTGGAAGTCCGCGATCGAGAATGCGGTACCGAGTGCCGCCTTGGACTCTTCGCGCAGACGCAGGATCTCGCGACGGCCGATCATGTATGCGAGCGCCTGACCCGGCCACGCGATGTAGCGGTCGACCTCGTTCGTCACGTGCTCCCGCGTCGTCGCCGTGTGCTCCCACATGAACTCGATCGCGCGCTCGCGGGACCAGCCGAAGTGGTGGATCCCGGTGTCGACGACGAGGCGGCAGGCGCGCAGAGCGCGGAAGGACAGCATGCCGAGCCGGGCGACATCGCTGCTGTACAGCCCGATCTCGTCGGCGAACTGCTCGGAGTACAGGCCCCAGCCCTCGTTGAAGCTGCACGCCTCGACGTCCAGGTGGCGGCGATAGCGGGGAATGTCGAGCAGCTGGGCACTGGACAGCTGCAGGTGGTGACCGGGTACGGATTCGTGGAACGCGAGCGCCTCGTACTCGTAGCGATACCGCGACGTGGGATCGGTGGCGAGCAGGCAGTGCGCGCCGGGCCGGCTTCCGTCGACCGCAGGGGGCCGGTAGTACGCCATCGCGGTGTTCGACGCTTCGACGGGGTTGATCACCTCGATGGAGCAGGCCGGAATGTCGAACGCCGGGAAGTAGCGGTCCCGCACCGCCTCGGCCCGGTCGAGCGCGGCCTGCGCGACGGAGACGATCTGATCGGTCGTCTCGAAGCGCAGCGCCGGGTCCGCGCGCATCCGCTCCGCGATGACGGTGAATTCGCCCTCGCCGAGCGCGCCGCGTCCGATCGTCGACCACTCGGCCTGCATCTCGTCAAGCACCTCGAGCCCGATCTCGTGCACCTCGGCTGGTGTGAGAGCAGTCGTGGTGTGCCGCGCGACGGCGGCGAGGTAGCCGGCCTCACCACCCGGCAGATGGCACACTCCGACGCGGTCGTTGGGGCGCGCGATCGGCAGGAATTCGCTGTGCAGCCGCGTGGCCAGAGCCGCCATCGCCGGGCGGATCTCGTCGGCGACGATGGTGCGCGCCCGATCACGGGTCCTGTCGTCTCCGCTCGTCCGCGCCGGCGTGAGCAGCACGTCGCGGTCGAGCTCGTAGGCGAGGTAGCCCTCGAGCTGCTGGATCGAGTGCTCCACGCCGAGCGCCGTGGGCACAGCGCCGCGCCCCGCCTCGACGGCGTAGCGGTCGCCGACGGCCGTCAGCGTGCGTGCGACACCCGAGAGACGGCTGAGGTAGCGCTCTGCGGGATCGCCGGGTGACGCGCTCATCGCGGGAACGGCCTGGAAGATGAGGCCCTGCCGGCTCACGTAGCTCTTGGCGGAGGCGTTCGCGGCCCACAGCGAGTGCTCCGCATCCTGCTGCGCCCCGTGCACGAGCGCGGCGAGCACGCTGCGATCGACGACGCCGGCGCGGTCGAGCTCGCCGGGATCGATCGCGGCGACCTCCGCCTCGATGCCGGAGAGTCGGGCTGCGGCGGTCTGGGATGCCTCGAGGCTCGGGTCCCCGGGCAGGTCGTCGAACTCGCTGAGCCCGAGCAGCGTGGCGTTGTACGGGTCGTAGCTGTGCTGGGTGGCGAAGTACTTCTCGCCGAGCGCGGCCAGGCGATCGGATGCTGTGATGGTGGTGTCAGTCATCGTCGGGTCCGCGTTCAGAACAGCGAGTGTCCGCCGTCGATGGAGATGGTCTGTCCGCTGACCCAGTCGGCGGCGGGCGAGACGAAGAACTCGACGCCGCGTGCGATGTCCTCGGGCTTGCCGGTCTTGCGCGTCGCGATGCGCTCGAGCAACGCTCGCTGTCCCTCTTCGCCGTAGCTGTCCCACTGCGCCTGGCTCGTCGGGTTCGAGAGCACGAAGCCGGGGCAGATGCAGTTGACCGTGATGCCGTGCGGACCG
The DNA here is from genome assembly GCF_042651345.1 of Gryllotalpicola reticulitermitis. NCBI lineage: Bacteria > Bacillati > Actinomycetota > Actinomycetes > Micrococcales > Microbacteriaceae > Gryllotalpicola > Gryllotalpicola reticulitermitis. The sequence continues at coordinate 422,811 of NZ_JBHSCN010000002.1, read as the reverse complement.
AGCTCGTGAGCCATCTGGCGGGTGAAGCCGATCTGCGCCGCCTTGGCCGTCGTGTACGCCTGGATTCCGGTGAGGCTCACACTGCGCCCGGCGCCGGAGGAGATGTTGACGATGCGCCCGTACCCGCGCTTCTTCATGCTGCGCGCGGCGGCACGCGTGCAGTTCTTGGCGGTGGTGACGTTGGCGGAGATGACGGCATCCCATGCGTCATCAGTGAGTTCGTCGATCGGTGTGTGCGTCTGGCCGACGACGCCACCCGCGTCATTGACCAGGATGTCCACGTCGCCGATGCCGGCGAAGTAGTCCTCGACCGCGGCGGCATCGCTCAGATCGACGGTGTCCTTGTCGACCCGGTGGACAGTCGCGCCCTCGGCCTCAAGCCGATCTGCGATGGCGCGACCGATGCCCTGCGCGGTTCCGGTCACGACCGCGACCATGCCGGTGAGCTCTGCCATGATTTCCTCATTCCTCTTCGTGGCGTTGACGTTCTGGGGTTGTGGTGAGGTCGACACTCATCGCGGCGGGCGAGCGGTAGGCGCGGGCGATCTGCACCGAGTCCTCCCACTGCTTCATCCGCGCGATTCCGCGTTCGCCGCTCGCGAGCATCACGGCCTCGACGAGCGCCTCGATGAGCACGAGCAGCGCCACCACCGAGTCGAACGGCACGCCGTCGACCGTGACGGGCAGCACGATGTCCGCGCTTTCGGATGCCGGCGAGAGGCCCTGGTCGGTGATGACGATGACGGTCGCCCCGCGAGACTTCGCGAGTTCCGCTGTCTGCTTCGCGGCCAGCTCGTAGCGACGGAAGTCGAGGATGATCGCAACGCTGCCCGAGCCGAGCCGCAGGTACTTGCTGACGTCGTGGCCGAACAGCTCTTGCACGTATTCGACGTTGGGGATGACCTGGTCGAGCTGGCTGCTGAGCAGCATCGCCATGTAGCGGGTGAAGTAGCCGCCCGAGATGGTCACCTGGCGTGGTCCGGCGGCCAGCAGTTGCACCGCGTGATCGAACTCGCTCGGCGGGACGCTCGTGGGAAGCTCGTGGATCAGGGGCAGCTTGTTGGTCACTGCGTCCTGAAGCACGCCGGACTCGGTGTGCTTCACCGTGCTGTGCTGGGTGCGACTCACCGGACTGTTCATGTGATGCGTGATCTCCTCACGCAGCAGTCGCTGGAACTCGGGGTAGCTGTTGATGCCGAGGCGCGCGACGAGGCGCAGCACCGTAGGCGTGCTCGTGCCGGCCGCCTTCGCGAGAGCGGCGGCGCTCTGCAGCCCCGCACTGGGGTAGCTCGCGAGCAAGGTACGCGCCACCTTCTTCTCCGCTGGCGCCAGTTCGCCCATCCGCTCGAAGATCTCGTCGTTCACCGGCATGTAACTCGCCTACTTCCTGTTCGAGGCCTGTGCGGGCAGCCTCGGCCCGCGGTTTCATCGTGGCCTACGTCAAGAGAACGAGTCCGTCGTCGCCGTCGAACGCGGCGAACATCGTGGGTGAGTTGTGGGCCACGGTGACGCGGCCTTCCGCATCGACGGCGACAAGACCGCCGCTCGCCCCGCGTGCGGTCAGCTCGGTCTCGACCGTCTGCGTCACGGCGTCGGGGAGTCCTGAGCCGAGGTAGCGCATGCGAGCGGCGATGTCATAGGCCACGACGCCGCGGATGAATGCCTCGCCCTCACCGGTGCACGAGATGGCGACGATCTCGTTGCGCGCGTAGGTGCCGGCACCGATCACGGGCGAGTCTCCGACGCGGCCGTCCGTCTGATTCGCCATGCCTCCGGTCGAGGTGGCCGCGGCGACGTTGCCGCGCGCGTCGCGTGCGACCGCCCCGACCGTCCCGTGTCTCGGGCCGTCGCCGCTCTGAGCGCGGATGCGCGCCAGCTGTTCGACGCGAGCCTCGGTGATGAAGTAGTCCTGGGGCGCGGTCTCGACGCCCCAGGCCGTCGCGAGTTCCGCGCTGGGCCGGACCAGGAAGAGGTGCTTGCTGCGCTCCATCACCTCGCGCGCGAGGAACACGGGGTTCTTCGCGAACCGTGAGGCCGCGATCGCACCGGCGAGGCCGCGCTCGCCGTCCATCACGGCCGCGTCGTGCTCCACGCAGCCGTCGGTGGTGAGCGCCGCGCCGCGCCCGGCGTTGAACAGGGGGTCGTTCTCGAGCTGCTCGACGGCGGCGCAGACGGCGTCGACGGCGCTGCCGCCCGAGCTCAGCACGGCCGTGCCCGCGTGGTGCGCCGCTCGAAGGCCTGCCTCGAAAGCGGTGCGGCTCTCCTGCGAGAGTTCTTCGATCCGGCCGCCGGCCCCTCCGTGCAGCGCGAGTGCGTAGCCGTTCTTCGGCGCCACCTCCCACAGCCGCAGGGGGCGGGGGGCTGCGATGGCTTCTTCGTCACGGGACATTGGGGACCTCCGTAGTGGCGGTGAGGTCGACGACGCGATCGGGGGACCGGTGCCGTCGGCGTGGGCTGGAACGACCCAGCGGGGTGCGTAGTGTTTATTACACTAATTGCGCTGTTTTTCGTCTATGTTACGAACGTCACACAATGACGTTGCCGCCGACGCTCAGCGCCTCCTCGGCGAAGAGTGCTGCCGCGAGCAGCCTGGCGTCCTCGCCGCGCGGGGCGGCGAGTTGCAGCCCGACGGGCAGTCCGTCGGTCGTGAGACCGCACGGAATGACGATCGCGGGCTGGCCTGTCGCGTTGTACGGCCCGCTGAAGATCCCCTCGATCTCGCCCTCGGGAGTGTCGACCGGCGGCGAGATCTCGGGTGCCGCGTACGGTGCTGCCGGCCCCACGAGAACGTCCACGTCGCGCAACAGGGCGGCTGCCGGACCGAGAAGCGTGGTGCGACGCTCGAGTGCGTCGGCATAGTCCTCGCGCGTCACGCCGGCCGCGGCCCGAAGCATCCGTGCCGTCGTCGCCCCGAAATGATCCGGGTGCGCCGTCATCGTCTCGCCGTGCACCTGCCATGACTCGTACCGGATGATCGGGCCGAGTGGCTCGTTCAGCAGGTCGAGCGGGGCGCCACCCACGTCGATCACGTCGGCGCGGTGCGCGAGTCGCGCGATCGCGGCCTCGACGGATGCTCGGATGCCGGGCTCGAGCCGTGCGTCGCCGAGCTGGCTGCTCAGCACACCGAAGCGCAGGCCGCCGTCAGCGAGCGGGACGGCGGTTCCCGTCAGAGCCGTGAAGAGGCGGATCGCGGTGGCCACATCGCTCGTGAGGAACCCGACGTGGTCGAGCGATGGCGACAGCGGCTGCACGCCGGCTACGGGCAACAGGCCGAACGACGGCTTGAACCCGACGACACCGCAGTAGTGCGCAGGCAGGCGAATCGAGCCGCCCGTGTCGGTGCCGAGCGCTGCCGGGACCGCGCCGGTGCCGACGAGCGCCGCTGAGCCGCCGCTTGATCCGCCCGCCGTGAGGTGGGGTGCCACCGGGTTGCGCGCCTCGGGGAGCAACGGATGCTGCGCGCCGGCCGCGTACTCGAGCAGCGCCGTCGTCGCGGCGATGTCGGCGCCGAGCTCCCGCAGGCGAGAGATGATCGGCGCGTCCGCCTGGGCGGGTGGGCCGGCCATGTCTTCGGGGTTGCCGTTGCCACGCGGCTGACCCGCGATGTCGATCATGTCCTTCACGGCCACGGGCAGTCCGGCGAGCGGGCCGGCCGGTTCATGGTCCGGCGCGGGCAGCACTGTCACGACCGCATTGAGCGGCCGTCCTCGCGTCGAGATTGCCTCGCGAATCGATTGCGGGTCGCTCATCGTTCTCTCCTCTCGCGTGGCCGGCCTGCTTCGGGAAGTCGGCGTTGCGGCGGCCGTGATGGCGAATGTAACGAAAATGATTATTTCGAGCAAGTGACGTCATCTGTAACAAAACTGACGCATTCGCATGTTGGACTTATCCGCCAACGGATACCTCAGAGCTTTTTTCCGAACCCCAAGGAAACGAGACAATCAATGAACACCAAGACCAGGCGCATCGGCAGCGTCGCTGCCGTGGCCGTCGCGACGGCGCTCGTCATCACCGGCTGTTCGGGCGGAGGCGCGGCCTCGACCTCGAAGTCGACCTCGGCACCGGCCGGCGGAAATCTCATCATCGATGACGCGCAGGACGCGGTGTCGATGAACCCGACGACGACCTTCGACAACACGTCGCTCTACATCATGGAACAGATCATGCAGCCGCTGTTCACGGTGACGAAGGACGGCAAGGGCACTCAGCCCGACCTCGCCACGGGATATACCATCTCGTCGGACAAGAAGACCTACACGATCTCGCTGCGCAAGAACGTGAAGTTCTCCAACGGCCAGCCCATGACGTCGAAGGACGTCAAGTTCTCGCTGGACGCCGACACCGCGACGGGCAACACGGGCTGGGGCTACATCAACGGCGCGATCAGCAGCATCTCGACGCCCGACCCCGACACGGTGGTCATCCAGCTGAAGCACGCGTGGTCGCCGCTCATCGCCGACCTCTCGCTGTTCAGCAACAGCATCGTCCCCTACAACTACGCGGGCCAGTCGGCGAGCGAGTTCTACACGCATCCGATCGGCACCGGCCCGTTCAAGTGGGACTTCTGGAACAAGGGCCGCTCGCTCAAGGTCGTGAAGAACACCGACTACTGGCAGCCTGGCCTTCCCAAGCTCGACTCGGTCACCTGGAACGTCGTTCCTGACGACAACACGCGCAAGCTTCAGCTCCAGGGCGGCCAGGCGGACATCGACGCACTGCCGACCTGGGCCACGATGAACAGCCTGAAGGGGATGCCGGGAATCGACGCGACCTCGTTCCCGTCGACCGAGATCGACTACATCGGGTTCAACGAGCAGAAGGCGCCGTTCAACGACGTGCACGTTCGTCAGGCGATCTCGGCGGCGATCGACCGCAAGTCGCTCGTCTCGGCCGCGCTGTTCGGGCACGGCACGCCGGCGAACTCGCTGCTGATGCCGGGTGTGCCGTACTACGACGCCAAGACCCCGGGGATCCAGTACGACCTCGCAGCCGCCAAGAAGGACATGGCGGAGTCGTCCGTGCCGAACGGCTTCACCGTGAACTTCGGCATCCAGTCCGGCAACAGCGAGGAGGCCACGATCGGGCAGATCGTGCAGAGCGAGCTGCAGAAGATCGGCATCACGGTGAAGATCCAGCAGATCGACCCGACGACATTGCACGCTCAGGTGCAGGCCGGACAGTACGAGATGGCGATCTCCATCTGGACGATGGACATCCCCGACCCGGACGAGTGGGTGACGTTCGCCGTCAACCCCACTGGTGGAGCACACTCCGCGTTCACGTACTACAACAACCCGTCGGTGATCGCCCTGGCCCAGCAGGGGGAGCAGACCACCACGTCGTCCGCTCGTCAGACGATCTACACGAAGCTGCAGGACCAGGTCGCTGCGGACGCGCCGATGGCGTGGATGTTCTACGTGCCGTATGCCTACCCGACATCGAGCAAGGTCCACGGCTTCTACGTGACACCGCTCGGCAACTACCCGTTGCAGGACGTCTCGCTCAGCAAGTAGCGGCACGGGTGGGCGGCGCCTCCGACGGCGCCGCCCACCCTGCTCGGCCGCCTCGCCGCCTGATCGACAGGAGCAACTTCAGTGCTACAACGACTCAGATTCATCCCGCTGCGCATCGTCCAGGCGATCCCCGTGGTGTTCGGGGTGACGCTCGTCGTCTTCTTCCTGGTGCGTTTCCTGCCGGGGAGCCCCGCGATCGCGATGCTCGGTGAGCACGCGACGCCTGCGGCGATCGCCGCAGTCGACAAGGAGTACGGTCTGAACGCGCCGATCTGGGTCCAGTACGGCGACTTCATCGGGAACCTCGTCCGGGGCAATCTCGGTCAGAGCCTCTTCTATCACCAGCCGGTGTCCCAGCTCGTGCGCGTCGGGTTCCCGGCCACCCTGTACCTCGTCGTCTACGCCATCGTCCTCACCGTCATCATCAGCGTGCCGCTGGCCGCGGTGGCGGCGTCTGCGCCGGGGCGCGCGCGGGATCAGTTCGTGAGGGTCGGGCCGCTCGTCGGCCTCGGAATGCCGCAGTTCTGGGTCGGCATCATGCTGATCCTGATCCTGGGCGTACGGCTCAAGATCTTCCCGATCGGCGGCTACGGCAGCGACTTCGTGGCGAACCTCGGCTATCTCTTTCTGCCGGCGCTCACCGTCGCGATCTCGATGTCGCCGATCGTGATCCGCAGCCTGCGTTCGGCGATGATCTCCGTGCTCGGCTCCGACTACGTCGGGACCGCGCGCTCCAAGGGCACGTCGCCGTTCCACCTGTTCAGCCGTCACGTGCTGCGCAATGCCGCGGTGCCGACGGTGACCGTCCTCGGCGTCAATGTCGGCTACCTGCTCGGCGGAACGATCGTGGTCGAGAAGGTGTTCGCCCTGCCCGGCCTCGGCAACTACATGGTGACCGCGATCTTCAACCGAGACTTCCCGACGGTGCAGGGCATCACCCTCGTGATCGCGCTCATGGTCGTGGTGGTCGGCATTTTGACCGACGTCGTCTACGCACTGCTCGACCCGCGGGTCAAGCTCGCATAGAGAATCTGGACAGAAAACGGATGACTGAATCCACAGCAGCTGATGTGCGCATGAGCGCACCCGACCTCCCGCGACGGCGCTTCTCGGTCGTCAGGTCGCGCTCCCGATCGCTGCGGCCCTGGTACAAGATCACGCCGCTCGTCGTGGGCCTCTCGATCGTGCTGTTCCTCGTGCTCGTGGCGGTGTTCGCGCCGTGGATCGCGCCGCACGACCCGCTCAAGCAGGACCTGACCCACATCCTCCAGCCGCCGAGCGCGCAACACTGGCTCGGAACCGACAACCTCGGGCGGGACGTCCTCTCGCGGTTGATCTGGGGCACGCGCGTCGACCTCCGGGTCGGATTCCTCGCCGTGCTCATCCCCTTCGTCTTCGGCACCGTCGTCGGGGCCATCGCGGGCTACTTCGGCGGCATCGTCGACGCGATCGTCATGCGCGTCGTGGACGTGTTCTTCGCGTTCCCCTTCTATGTGCTGGTCATCGCGCTCGTCTACGTGCTGGGCACCGGCGAGCGGGCGATCTATCTCGCCATCGCGACGGTCTCGTGGGTGTCGTACTGCAAGATCGTGCGCGGCGAGGTGCTCGTCGCACGTCAGCAGGACTACGTGGTCGCTGCGCGGCTCGGCGGCCTCTCGCACGGGCGGATCATCGGCGGTCACATCATCCGCAACGTCATCTCGCAGGCGATCGTCTACGCCATGTCGGACATCGTGCTCGACATCCTCGCGATCGTGACCCTCGGCTACCTCGGCCTCGGCATTCAGCCGCCGACGCCCGACTGGGGCAGCATGATCGTCGACGGTCAGGAGTTCATCACATCGGAATGGTGGCTCTCGACCGTGCCGGGCATCGCGGTCGTCTTCACCGGCTTGGGCCTGTCGCTCACGGGAGACGGCCTCGCCGAGCTGCTCGCACCCGAACGGAGACGATGACATGGCAACGCAGCCGCACACCCAGACCGCGACCGACACCGGCACCATCCTCACGGCCGATCGGCCGGTGCTCGAGGTTCGCAATCTCGACATCGGCATGAGGCGCAAGTCGGCCGTCGTCAAGCTCGTCGACGATGTGTCGTTCTCCGTGGACCTCGGCGAGCGCTACGGGCTCGTCGGCGAGTCCGGCTCCGGCAAGTCGATGACGCTGCGCGCCATCGCCGGCCTGCTGCCGTCGGGCGTCGAGGTGCTCTCGGGCAGCATCCTGTACGGAGGAAGAGATCTGCTCGAGCTCTCCGCGTCGAGTCGACGTGCACTCATGGGCCCGGAGATCGCGATGATCTTCCAGGAGCCGCTGACCGCCCTCAATCCCACCATGCAGGTGGGCGATCAGATCGCCGAGGGGCCGAGGCAGCACCTCGGGCTGTCGGCCAAGGACGCGAGGAAGCTGGCTGTCGAGATGATGCGGCGCACCGGCATCCCCGACCCGGCGAGACGCGCCAAGGCGTTCCCCCACGAGCTCTCCGGCGGCCTGCGCCAGCGCATCATGATCGCGCTCGCGCTGTCGTGCTCGCCGAAGGTTCTGCTCTGCGACGAGCCGACAACAGCGCTCGACGTGACGGTCCAGGACCAAGTGCTCACCCTGCTCGCCGACCTCTGCGACGACACGGGAACCTCCCTCGTCTTCGTCACGCACGATCTCGCGGTCGTCGCGCAGACCTGCAGCCGGGTCGGGGTGATGTACTCCGGTCGGATCGTCGAGAAGGGCGCGGTGAATGAGGTGTTCCCGAAGCCGCATCACCCGTACACGCTCGGGCTGATCGAATCCGCTCCCGACTTCGACCGGCCCGATCGCGAGCTCGTGTCGATTCCCGGCTTCCCGCCCAACGTCGCGAACCGCGGCAGCGGCTGCGTGTTCGCACCGCGGTGCGCGTTCGCCCAGGACGACTGCCGAGTCGGAAGGCTCGAGCTCGCCGAGCTCGAGCCGGACCGCACTGTTGCCTGCCTGCATCCGCGGAATGCCGGCGAGGCACTGCTCTCCGCCGCCGCGACGAACGGCGCGATCGCTGGAAGGAGCGAGTGATGCCAGAAGAGATCATGCTTGAGGCGCGCGACATCGCGGTGCTGTTCAATCAGTCGAAGGGTTTCGCGCGCATCTTCGGCGGGGCGAGGCGATCGGATTCCGCGTTGCACGCACTCGACGGCGTCTCCCTCTCTCTTCGCCGGGGTGAGAGCCTCGCCCTGGTCGGCGAGTCCGGTTCCGGCAAGTCGACGTTCGCGAACGTGCTCGTCGGACGCCTCGCGCCGGCCGCGGGCCAGGTGCACTTCGAGGGCGAGCACATCGGTGCGGAGCGCAGTATCTCCCACCGGCGGCGGATCCAGATGGTGTTCCAGGACCCGTACTCCTCGCTCAACCCACGAATGACGGTCCGGCGCGCCATCGGCGAACTCTTGCGTGTGCACCGGATCGTTCCGCCGTCCGAGATCGACGCGGAGCTCGTGCGGCTCGTGAACCTGGTCGGTCTTGACGAGGAGGTGCTCGATGCGTATCCCGGGCAGTTCTCGGGCGGCCAGCGCCAGCGGCTCGCGATCGCGCGAGCGCTCGCCGTGCGACCCGACATTCTCGTCGCGGACGAGCCGGTCTCGGCACTTGACGTGTCCGTGCAGGCGACCGTCCTCAACCTGATCAGCGAGCTGCAGCGAGAGCTCGGCCTGTCGGTCCTGTTCATCGGGCACAACCTCTCGGTGGTGCGCTCGTTGTGTCAACGTGTCGCCGTCATGTACCTCGGGCGGATCGTCGAGGTCGCCGATGTCGATGAGATCTTCGACAATCCCAAGCATCCGTACACCCGGGCCCTCATCGCGTCGATCCCGCGCATGCACCGCACCATCGAGCGCGAGCCCGCCATTCAGGGCGACCCGCCGAGCCCGATCAACCTGCCCGTCGGGTGCCGCTTCCAGTCGCGCTGCCCGCTCGTACAGGATCGGTGTCGGGCCGAGGACCCGGCGCTCAGGCTGGTCAGTGCCACCCCAACGGCCGGCGGCGAGTTCGAGGACCATCTTTCGGCCTGTCATTACGCGGAGGAACTTGTATGAAGATCTTCATCTCAGTCGACCTCGAGGGCATCGCCGGAACGGTCGACTGGTCTCAGGGCCGCATCGGCGGCGCCGCTTATGAACAGGGCTGCCGCCTGATGCTCGGCGAGGTCAACGCCGCCATCGACGGCATCCTCGACGCGGGCGAGGCTGAAATCGTGATCAACGACTCGCACGGCAAGATGTTCAACCTCGATCCGGAGGCCATCCACGGTGAGGCGAGCTACATCTCCGGCGGCCACAAGCCGATGTACATGATGCAGGGGCTGGACGCGAGCTTCGACGCGCAGTTCCTGATCGGGTACCACGGGTCGATCTCCGGGCCGCCATCAGTGCTCTCGCACACCTACAACCCCGAGGTGTTCAGCGGGGTGCGGGTGAACGGGCAGTACGTGGGCGAGAGCGGCATCAACGCGCTGGTCGGCGCGCACTACGGCGTTCCGATCGCCTTCGTGAGCGGCGACCAGGTCACCGCCGCCGAGCTCGAGGGCATCGCTCCAGACGTGGTCAGCGTGCAGACGAAGACGAGCGTGAGCAGGTTCGCCGCTGAGAACCTGCACCCGACGGTTTCGCGTCGACTGATCCGGGCGGCGGCCGCGGATGCCGTCGCGAGCGTGGCTGCCGGTTCGCTCGCCGCGCCGCGCATCGCCGCGCCGGCAACCGTCGACATCGACTTCCAGACGGCGGACATGGCCGAGATCGCCACCTGGGTCGCCGGGGTCGAGCGCTCCGGGCAGCGCAGCGTGGCCATCGTCGGATCCGATCTGCTCGCGATCTATCGTTCCTTCGTGGCCGTCACCTACATCACGAGGCAAGTTGGCGGCCGCTGACGGAATGCTCGCCCTGCGTCCCTTCGTCGCCTCCGACGACGCCGAGCTCATCTCCTGGTTCCCAAGCGACGAGGCCCTGCAGCTGTTCGCCGGCGTCGCGGGCGCGTGGCCCCTCACGCCGGCTCAGCTGGAACGGCGCAGGAGTGAGCCCGGCGTGCACGCCTATTCGGCCCAGCTGGTCGGCCGCGACGGCGACGTCGCCGACGTGTTGGCAGGCCACGTGGAGCTGGTCGAGGCCGGAGCGGGCAGCATCCGTCTCGCCCGGGTCGCGATCGCTCCCGCATTGCGTGGCAGAGGGCTGGCGGGGCAGCTCGTCGATCGCGCTCTCGATGAGGCGCGCCGAATCGGGGCGACGTCTGCCGGCCTGCTCGTCGTGCCGGGGAACGTTCCTGCGCTTCGCAGCTATCAGCGGGCCGGCTTCGTCGACGCGGGCGTCAATCACGCATTTCCGCAATATGTATGGATGACACGCTCGCTGTGACGGCGAAGAACCGGAAGGGGGCCGAGCGCGAATGAGCTCGAGAACAGCGGACGGACTGGCTGCCGTGGACACTCTGCCGGGCCTCGAGTGCCGGGCATGCGGCACCCACTACCCGGTGCGGAGTCTGGTCTGGCGCTGCGAGTGCGGCGGGCTGCTCGATGTCGCCCCGTTCGAGACCGGCATCGATGTCGCCGCGCTCAGCTCGCGCGCCCCGACGATGTGGCGCTACCGCGAGGCGTTCCCGATCGATGCGGACCCAGCGGTCTCGCTCGGCGAGGGCATGTCGCCGCTCATTCGCTCGGCTGCGCTCCCCGCGGTGCGGCTGAAGCTCGACTTCCTCATGCCGACGCTCTCGTTCAAGGACCGCGGGGCCGTGATGCTCGCGACTCTGGCGCGCCGGCTCGGCGTCGAGAACGCCATGATCGACAGCAGCGGTAACGCGGGCACCGCGGTCGCGGCCTACTTCGCGCGTGCCGGGGTCGGGTGCACGGTGTTCGTTCCGGAGTCGACGTCGTCCGGCAAGCTCGCACAGCTGCGGGCTCACGGCGCGACGGTCGTGCTGGTTCCGGGGACGCGCGCGGACACGTCGGCAGCGGCTCTCGACGCCGCAGGCCGCCCCGGCGTCATGTACGCGAGTCACGTGTATCACCCGTACTTCTTCCACGGCGTGAAGAGCTACGGCTACGAGCTGTGGGAGCAGAACGGGTTCCAACTGCCCGAGACGGTCGTTCTTCCGGTCGGCAACGGCACGCTCGTGCTCGGCTGCTACCTCGCGTTCAGCGAATTGCTCCGCGCGGGCCTCGTGAGCCGGATGCCCACGATCGTCGCGGTTCAGGCCAGTGCCTGTGCGCCGCTGGAAGCCGCCGAGCTCGCGGGAGCCGACGAGCCCGCCGCGATCGTCGCCGGTGACACCATCGCGGAGGGGATCGCGATCTCGGCCCCGCCCCGCGGCGCGCAGATCCTCGCGGCCGTGCGCGCGACGGGCGGCACCATCGTCTCCGTCGATGACGACCACGTGCGCCGTGCCCGGCAGGCTCTCGCCGACGAGGGCCTGTTCGTCGAGCCCACGGCCGCGGCCTGCTTCGCCGCGGCCCAGGCGGCGCATGACGGAGAGCAGAGCGACACGCGCACGTGGGCGCTCGCGCGGCCGCACCTGACGGGCGCCGATGTCGTGGTTCCGCTGTGCGGCGCGGGCCTCAAGTCACCGTATGCGAGCACGCCCGCGCAGTGACGCGCGCGCCAGGGACGGATGCCGGCTGCGCGGCCGGGAGCCCCTCTGCACCGATGTCCCTACAGTGGGGACATGCTTCACGCCATCCCGGGTGACCCCGACTCTCCAGCAGCGCGGGGCTCGAGACTGAGCGACCGCGCCGACATCGTGCTGCGCGGCGGCCTCTACGCGCTGCGCAACGCCGACCTCACGTCGTACGAGTCCATGGCGAGCGACCTGCTCGCCGTGCGGGCCGTGCTCGACGCATCCGGCATCCCGTTCCTGCTCGTGCGCGACGAGACGGGCCGCCTTGTGGTCGCCGTCGATCGCGCGGCGCGCAAGCAGCTCGCCGCGGTTCTTGCCCAGGCTTTCAGCGACGAGCCGTTCTACGTGAAGACGATGCGGGCCGATGGCACGCTGGCGCGCAAAGACGACAGCCGGCCATTGCTGCTCGCCGACGGCGTTCTCTCCGAGCGCCGCAAGGCGGCGGTGTTCCGGCTGTATCGCCCGCGCATCGAGCCCGTCGGTCTGCTGCGCTTCGGGCATCGGGATGCCTTCCAGCTCGAGCTGTGGCGCTTCGGCGACGAGGAGATCGAGGCGCCGCTGCCCAATGCGCTGACCCGCACGCGCATGAAGCGCGCGGAGGCGATCGCCGACGAGGTCGAGCTGTTCGGGCAGAGCTGGCCGACCCTGCAGGGCATGTTCGATCCGATGGTGGGCGACGTCGACTTTCCGATCGACCTGGTGTTCTCGTGGGTCGACGGCTCCTCGGTGGAACTGCAGCGAGCTCGGGCCGCGCGCATGTCGAGCTATGTGGTCGGCGAGGGCGACGACTCGGAGGCGCGCTTCCGGCAGATCGACGAACTCAAGTACGCGCTGCGCAGCGTTCACATGTTCGCCCCGTGGGTGCGGCGCATCTTCATTGCGACCGACTCGGTGGCGCCGCCATGGCTCGCCGAGCACCCCAAGGTGACGATCGTGCGCAGCGAGGAGTTCTTCGAAGACCCCGAGGCGCTGCCCACTCACAACTCGCACGCCATCGAGGCTCAGCTGCACCGGATCCCTGGACTCGCGGAGCACTTTCTGTATTCGAACGACGACATGTTCTTCGGTCGCCCGCTTCAGCCGTCGCTGTTCTTCTCGCCGGGCGGCATCTCGAAGTTCGTCGAGGCGACGACCCGTATCGGGCTCGGTGACAACGACCCGGCGCGAAGCGGCCACGACAATGCGGCACGGGTGAACCGCCGGCTCCTTCGAGAGCGCTTCGGGCGCACCACGACGCGGCATCTCGAGCACTGCGCGGCCCCGCTGCGGGTCAGTGTCCTGAATCGGCTCGAGGCCGAGTTCCCCGACGAATTCCGCCGCACCGCCGGCAGCCCCTTCCGCAGTGCCACCGACATCTCGGTGACGAACTCGCTCTATCACTACTACGCGCTCGTCACGGGCGGTGCGGTCGAGCAGCGGCAGGCGAAGACCACGTATGTCGAGACGACGCTGCGTCGCTCACTGAACCAGCTCAATCGCCTGCTGCGGCGGCGCGATCAGGACATGTTCTGCCTGAACGACGGCAGCCGCCCCGAGCTGTCGGTCGAGGAGCGCACGGCCGCGGTGACGGAGTTCCTGGAGCGCTACTTCCCCATTCCGGCGCCGTGGGAGCGCCCTGCGGCTAGCTCTCGAGCGCCGGCTCCTGCTCCGGCAGCAGCAGCGGCTCCTCCGGCTCGACCCATGCGTTGACGCGGTCGGGGATCCGGATGCCTGCCTCGGCGAGCCGCGCGTCCGTCGCCTCGGGGCTCACATAGTCGAGCGCTTCGTACTGGCCGAGCGGCACGACCGAGTGCAGCACCGTCTCGGGGTACACGTGCACGAGGTTGAACGCCTGGGCGCCATTGCGGGCACGCGTGCCGCGGGTCTGCCCGCGCAAATCCACCTGGAGATCCTGGGTGTAGCAGGTGGCGGATGCCACCGACACGGGGATCCCGGCGAACACGCCGCTCGACGAGTAGTGCAGATGCCCGGCGAGGATCGCGCGGACGTCGGCGCCCTCGACGACCTCGGCGAGCCGCGCCTGGTCGCGCAGCTCGACCGTGACCGCGAGGTCGAGCACGGCGGGCACGGGCGGATGGTGCATGGCCAGGATCGTGCCGTGAGGTGCCGGCGACGAGAGCTCCTCCGCGAGCCAGTCGAGCTGCTCCGGGGTCACGATGCCCCAGTGCTCGCCCGGCACGCTCGTGTCGAGGGTGATGACGCGCAGGCCGTTGACGTCGTAGACCCGGTCGACGGGGCGCGGAGTCGGTACCTCGCCGAGCAGGTGCTCGCGGAAGATACGGCGGTCGTCGTGATTCCCCATCGCCCAGATCACCTGAGCGCCGATGCGCGCGGCGCTCGGCTCGACGATCGAGCGCAGCAGCTCGTACGCATCCCCCTCGCCCTTGTCAGCGAGGTCGCCGGTGAACACGATCGCCTCAGGGCGCCCGCGGCTCGCCTCGAGCTCGGCGAACAGTTCGGCCAGATTGGCGGCGCTGTCGACGCGGTCGTACAGCTTGCCCGCAGCGCCGTCGTGCCGGGCCAGCAGGTGGGTGTCGGAGAGATGGAGCAGGAAGTGGTCCGGTCGCGGGTACTCCGCTGTGCGGAAGTTCACGGGGGGAGAGTCCGTTTCGCTCTTGCGTGCTCGCAGATTTCGACACGCGTCGCGAGTTATACGACCACTTCGATATCAACGCCGAGTGAACGACACGCGACATGGAGCGCTCGCTAAGTGGTCCGGTCATCACGACGGGCCCGGGCTCGCGGTGCGATTGACCGGGCGGTTACGTTCACGGCAGGTTCCAGGGCGATACCCGGCATATCGGTGGTATGTGGGGCGTCAGGGCTCTGAAATCCGCCGCCACCTCGATATCCAGCGCGCTACTCTTTGTGGAGCGACGCGGTATTCGGGTTATCGCGCGAATATCGAGAACAACTCCAGTGAAGGATTTCTCTTATGAAGAAAGTCATCGAGCAGCTTGTCGACGACCTCAACGGCGACGTCCTTACTGACGGTGAGGGTGAAACCGTCTCGTTCGCGATCGACGGCAAGTCGTATGAGATCGACCTCGGCGGCTCGAATGCCGCTGCGCTGCGCGAGGCCCTGCAGCCGTATATCGCGGCGGGGCGCCGGTCATCCGCTCTGAGCAGCCCGGCGCGCCAGGCGGTGAGCCGTATCGGCAAGTCCTCTACTTCGCACTGGACGGCCGGGTATGCCGTCGTTCGCGAGTGGGCCGAGGCGAATGGTATCGAGGTATCGCCGCGCGGGCGCGTCGCCGACTCGGTGATGAAGGCATACGAAGACGCGCACAACTAGGGCCTTTGCCACTAGCTGTTCGTGATGAGCCCGTCCCTTTGGGGGCGGGCTCATCACTTTGGATGATCTTCGCTCGGCGCGCATGACCGATACGGATGCTTCGCCCTACCGTTAGCGGCATGAACCAACTCGTCGCACGCCTTGGACGGGCCATCCCGCTCTCGGTCCCGCAGCAGTACCTCAATGTCGTGGTGCGGTTCCTGCCGATCGTCGGCGCGATCGTGTTCCTGATCGGCTGGGGGGACTCGACCTTCGGCGCGTGGCCGTGGGGCCAGAAGCTCGTCGCCGCCCTCTCGTGGGCGGCGGTGCTCGGCGTCGCGGGGTTCTTCCCGTGGGCGGCGGTGATCGGCAGCCTGGTCGTCCTCGGCGGCGAGTGGGGCATGGCGCTGTTCCTCGCCGTCACCTATCACGCGGGCCTCGCCTGGGCGCTCAACCTGGGCGCGACCTGGAGCATGTGGTGGATCGTGCCGATCGCCCTCGGGTACGTGGCCGCGACGAACAGCTCGTGGCGTCTGAAGTGGGCAGCCCTCGTCGCGGGGGTCATCGGCACTCTCGGCTACGCCGCGCTCCTCGTGCACGAGGGGTGGCCGCAATGGCTGGTCGACTCCGACTTCGCCGGTGCGATCGTCTGGCATTCGAAGGCGGTCAACGTCCTGGTGGGGTTCCTCACTCTGATCGGTCCGCTGCTGGTCTTCGTGGTCGTGGCGTGGCTGATCGGCGTCGGCGTCTCCGCGCTCTGGCGCGTGCGGGTCGTCTCGGGTCGTCTGCAGACGACGGCCGCGCGCCTCGACGAGACCGATCTCGAGCTCAAGCTGGCGCACGATCGGGGGCGGATCTCGCGAGACATCCACGACTCGCTCGCCCACTCTCTCGCGATCATCGTGGCGCAGGCCGAGGGGGCGGCGGCGATCCATGAGCTCAAGCCCGAGGCGGCGCCCGAGTCGCTCGGCAACATCGCCACCGTGGCGCGGCACGCGCTCGGCGAGGTGCGCCGGCTCGTCGAGCGGATCAACGACGACGAGGACGTGAGCGAGCACACGAGCAGGCTCGAGCACATCCCGGCGCTCATCGACGACATGCGCTCAGCCGGTGTCGAGGCGAGCCTGCGGGTGCTCGGTGAGCCGGGGGCGCTCGCGCTCTCCAAGCAGGTGGCCGTCTACCGCATCGTGCAGGAGAGCCTCACGAACGCGCTCAAGCACGGGGGCCGCGGCGCGACGGCGACGGTCACACTCGACGCGCAGGGCACCGGCCTCGCAGTGCTCGTGGTCTCGAAATCGGGCCACGGCCTGCCGCTCGTGCAGACCGGCGGTCGCGGGATCGGCATCGCGGGCATGAAGGAGCGGGCGCGCCTGGTCGGCGGCTGGCTCACCGCCGTGCCGAGCGATGATGAGACCTTCGTCGTGACGGCGTTCATCCCGCCCGACGCCGAGGCTCGGGGCGAGGTTGCCCCGAGCTCGTCACCCCGGTCCGGCGGCGAGACATCCGATGACCTCGTCGACGCGTTCGCCGAGACCGCACTGCTTAAGATCGAGGGCGCACGTGACTGACCAGTCGATCCGGGTGGTCATCGTCGACGATCAGCCGCTGTTCGCGGCGGGTCTCGCGATGCTCATCGACGCGCAGCCCGACATGCGGTGCGTGGGGACCGCGCACGACGGCGGCGCGGCGCTCACCCTCGTGCGGCAGGTGCGCCCCGATGTGGTCTTGATGGACCTGGGGATGCCGGGCCTCAACGGCCTCGAAGCCACGCGGCTCGTCGTGGCCGAACCGACGCCTGCGAAGGTCGTCGTCGTGACGACGATCAGGCGCGACGAAGCGGTCTATCTCGCGCTGCGCGCGGGAGCGACGGCGTTGCTCACGAAGGACGCGCTGCCCGCAGAGGTGACGCGCACGATCCGGGACGCGGTCGCGGGGGAGAGCCTCGCCGCGGCCTCCGCTGCCGTCGACGTCGTCCGCGAATTCGCGCGGCCGGCTCAGACGCGCACGCCTGACGACACGCTCGCCCAGCTGACGGCCCGCGAGCGCGAGGTGTTCCTCCTCATCGCCCGCGGCCTCAGCAACGCCGAGATCGCCGATGCGACCGTGCTGAGCGAGGCGACGGTGAAGAGCCACGTACGGCAGGTGCTCGGCAAGCTCGGCCTCAAGAGCCGGGTCCAGGTGGTCGCCTTCGCATACGAGAACGAACTGATGGGAGCCAGGCCATGAGCGAGACGGATGCCGCGAGCACGGACCCCGCGGCCATCACCTTGCCCGCGACGTACTCGGTCGACCTCACCGCTCTGGTCGAGGCGCAGCTGGCGATCAGCGTGTAGCGCGGCGTGCGGTTCGGCGTCCGGCATCCGCCGCCGAAGGGCTACCCGCGGTTAACCCGGTGTGACCACCATGGGGGCCACGGCTCGCCTTCGTAGCCGAATCATCGAAAGAAGAAGGACCATGCGTAAGAACCTCGTGTTCGTAGGTGCCGCGGTCGCGGCATCCGTTGCTCTTCTCGTTGCTCAGCCCGCGACGGCCTCGCCCGCCCGCCCCGGTCATCACCCCGCGACCGACCCGGCCGCATGCTCGAGCAGCATCGACGCCATCAGCTACAGCGACGCCCTCAACAAGCTCGAGGCCTACGGCGCCGAGGTGAGCGGCCTGTCGTCGCTCGCATGGGACGCCCGCCAGAACGCCTGGGTCTCGGCCCTCGACAACAACGGTCAGACGACGCCCGAGTACGTCTGGTCGTTCCGCAACCTGTCCGACCCGAAGGTGATCCACGCGCCGCTCATCCTGCGCAAGCCGAACGGCACGCCCTACGACGGCGGCAACATCGCCACCGACCCGAACGCCGCCGACAACGAAGGTCTCGCCGTGCTGAAGGACGGCGATTACGCGGTCAGCTCGGAGACGGAGCCCTCGATCCGCATCTACGGCCGCAACGGCGTGCAGAAGGAGTCGCTGCCGATCCCGGCGCGCTTCGGTGTGACCGGCCTCACCCCGCAGGGACAGGCGACGTCGAACGCGACGCTCGAGGGCCTCACGCTCACGCCGAACGGCAAGACGCTGATCGCGTCGATGGAGGGTGCCCTCTCGGGCGACGTCTCGACCTCGGGCGACGTGAACTCGCACCGCCTGCTCGTCTACACCCTCGGCAAGCGCGGCCAGTGGACGCTCGAGAAGCAGATCGAGTACAAGACCGACAGCGGCATGCGCATCCCCGAGATCGCGGCGTACTCGAACGACGCCATCATCGTCGAGGAGGCGGCGTGGACGGCGACGACAGGCAACGAGGTGAACCTGTTCTCGGTGACCGGCCTGTCGAAGGCAGCGGATGTCTCGCGCGTCACGAACCTCGGCAACGCGCCGGCCCGACTCGCCGTGCACAAGACCGCGCTCGGCGACCTCGTGAACTGCCCGACGCTCGGCGCCCCCGCGCTCGAGTTCCAGCAGAACCCGCTGCTCGACAACTTCGAGGGCATGGCCATCACCGGGCGCGAGCGCAATGGCCGCTACGGGGTCTCGCTGATCAGCGACGACAACAACAGCCCGCAGCAGCACACCCGGATCCTGAACCTCTCGGTGAAGCTTCCGTAACGGCGACTCGGCGAATCTGTTGAAGCCCAGGGGGTGTGCGTGTCGGCGGTCGCTGGTAGGCAGGGTTCATGACGAACACGCCTGAGACTCCGAACGCCGCCCCCACGGGGCGCACTCCGCTTCCCGGCAGCGAGCGCGCGGCCGCGCCCGGTGCGCGCGCCGTGGCGCGGCCGGCCGACACGGGCTCGCGCATCGAGGCGACGCTCGTGCTGCGCCGCCGCGCCGAGCTGCCAGAGTCGGTGCTGCGCGGCGCGCCGCTGTCGCGCGACGAGCTCGCGTCGCGATACGGAGCGGACCCGGCCGACGTCGAGCGCGTGTCGCAGGCTCTCGCCGCACACGGGGTCGAGATCGTGTCGTCCGACCTCGCCAGTCGGCGAGTGCGCATCGCAGGCACCGTCGATCAGCTGCAGAGCGCGTTCGGCACGACGCTCGAGTGGGCCGAGAGCGACGCCCCGGCGGGCGGCACCGTCGCCCACTGGCACCGCACCGGCGAGCTGAGCGTGCCGTCCGAGCTCGACGGCGTCGTGAGCGCCGTGCTCGGCCTCGACACCCGCCCGCAGGCGCGGGCGAACTTCCGCGCGGTGTCGCCCGAGGCGGTCGACACGAGCTACACGCCGCTGCAGCTCGGCACGGCGTACGCGTTCCCGGCGAACACCGACGGCTCCGGCCGCACCGTGGCGATCATCGAGCTGGGCGGCGGCTTCGAGGCATCCGATCTCGACACCTACTTCTCGGGGCTCGGCGTGGCCTCACCGACCGTCACCGCGGTGAGCGTCGACGGCACCGACAACAAGCCGGGTGGCGACCCGAACGGCGCAGACGGCGAGGTCGCGCTCGACATCGAGGTCGTCGGCGCCCTTGCGCCGGCGGCGACGATCCTCGTCTACTTCGCTCCCAACACCGACGCCGGCTTCGTCGACGCCGTGTCGCAGGCGGCGCACGCATCGCCCACGCCCGACGCCATCAGCATCAGCTGGGGCCAGAGCGAAGACCAGTGGACAGCCCAGGGCCGCCAGTCGATGGACGACGCGTTCTCCGACGCGGCCGCGCTGGGCATCACCGTGACGGTGGCCGCTGGCGACAACGGGTCTGGCGACAACGAGAGCGACGGCAAACCGCACGTCGACTTCCCGGCGTCGAGCCCGCATGCGCTCGCCTGCGGCGGCACGCGGCTCGAACTCGACTCGTCGGGCGCGGTCTCGTCCGAGACCGTGTGGAACGACGGGTCGAACGGCGGGGCCACCGGCGGCGGGGTGAGCGACACCTATCCGCTGCCCGACTGGCAGCAGCCCGTCGACGTCTCCGCGGCGTCCGGCGGGAAGAGCGGCCGCGGCGTGCCCGATGTGGCCGCCGTCGCCGACCCTGCGACCGGCTACAAGGTGCGCGTCGACGGAAACGACACCGTGATCGGCGGCACAAGCGCAGTGGCGCCGCTCTGGGCTGCGCTCATCACGCGTCTCGTGCAGGCATCGGGCAAGCCGATGGGGCTCGCGCAGACAGCGCTCTACGCGCAGGCCGGGAAGGGCACGGTTCCCACCGGCTTCCGCGACATCACCTCCGGCTCGAACGGCGCATATTCGGCGGCCGCCGGGTGGGACCCGTGCACCGGCCTCGGCTCGCCGAACGGCACGGCGCTGGCCGAGGTGATCGGCGCGAAGTAGGGCGGCGTAGTCGCGAGCCTGCTACGTCCGCGCGGCGGGGCCGAGAGCCTCGACGAGGGCCGCGCGGCGTGCGGTGCCTCGCGCGTCGAGTTCCACGGAAAGCGCCGTGACGTCGGGGGGCACCGGCACGCCGGCATCCGTCACCGCTCCCGTGATGGGTGCCCCCGCCTGTACCGCGAGCGGCAAGATGCCGGCCCACACGCCATGGTCCTCGCCGTCGTCGGGCGCCTCACCGACGCCCTGGAAGCGCACCTTGACGCTCACGCGATCGAGCGGAAGCTGCAGTACCTGCGTTTGCGCAAGCTCCTTCGCGGTGATCTCGCGGATGCTCTTCCGCCGGCCCGGCATGAGGTGGTCGCCGACGATCCACAGCGCCGTCATGCGCAGTTCGGCCGGCACGATCGTCGCTCGGCCGAAGATCATCGCGCTGCGATAGTTCGCGGAGCTGTCGTTGAGCGACCGCGCGTAGACGAGACCATCGACGTGGGTGATGGTCGCCGAGACCGAGACGCCCTCGGCGCCCGCGTCGAGGAACAGGCCCCCGCCGGTCGACCCGTGCAGCAGCAGGCGGCGCCCCCGACCGTCGCCGAGGTCCCCCACGGCGTAGAGATAGGGCAGCACGACCGGAAGCCCGTCGCGCACCATGCCGACGTGCGCGATCAGACCGTGTTCGAGGATCTCGTCGAGCACGGCGGGGTCGTCGCTCTGCCGCTCGCGCTTCCGTCGCACGGTCAGGCTGGGTGAGGCATCCGTCATGACCTCAGATTAGAGGCGTGAGTGGTCTAATGTTGGGTCCAATTCCTTCGCACTCGATTGGACCACTATGACGGAACCAGTGGGCGCGACTTCGCGCACGAAGACCGCGCGCGTCGCCGACACGGTGCGGTCGATGATCCACGACGGGCGCCTGCGCGAGGGCGATGCACTGCCGTCGACGCGCGCGCTCGCCGCCGAGCTCGGCGTCGCCCGGGGCACCGTCGTGACGGCGTTCGAGCAACTCGATGGCGAGGGTTACATCACGGTCCGGCATGGCGCGGCGGCGCGGGTGGCCGCGACGCTCGCGGACCCGCCCGCGAGGGGCCGTCGCGCATCCCCGCGGGTCCAGGCGCCGCAGGTCGGCGCTGCCCAGCCCGTGGGTCCGGCCGGTCCCGCGAGCGCCGCGGTCGTCGAATCCGTCATCGACCTCGTGCCGGGCGTGCCCGCGGTGTCGGCGATCTCCGGCCGCGACTGGCGGGCTGCGTGGCGCCACGCCGCCTCGCTCCCGCTGGGGGACGGCTACCCCGACTCGCTCGGTGACGTGGGGCTCAGGGCTGAGATCGCGAAGCAGCTCGCCTTCAGCCGCGGCTTCGCTCCCGCGACCGAGCGCGTCGTGATCAGCGCGGGCACGTCCGAGGCGATGTCGCTCGTCGCCGAGGCCCTCGGCAGCGGCGCGCGCGTCGCGGTCGAGAACCCCGGATACCGCTCAGGGCGCCGCGCGCTCGCGAGCGCGGGGGCACGACTGATCCCGATCGGTCTCGACGAAGGCGGCCTTCGCCTTGACGAACTGCGCATCGCCCACAACGCCGAGCCGCTCGCCGCGGTCGCCGTGACCCCCAGTCATCAGTACCCCATGGGCGCCGTGATGCCGATCTCGCGCCGCCGCGAACTGCTCGAGTGGGCGGCGGCGAACGGCGTGCTGCTCATCGAAGACGACTACGACAGCGAGTTCCGGCACCACGGTGCGCCGCTGCCGGCCCTCGCCGCGATCGACGTGAGCGGCAGCGTCGTACACATCGGCAGCTTTTCCAAGGTGCTGAACCCGCAGTTGCGCACCGGGTACCTGGTGCTGCCGGGCGACACGACCGCGGCCGCGACGCTCAGCGCCGCTCGGGTCGCGCGGGGTGCGGCCGTCGCCACACCTGTTCAGCACGCGCTCGCGTGGTTCATGTCGAGCGGTGCGCTTCGCCGGCACCTCGCGCGGGTGCGACGCGACTACTCCCACAAGCGGTCGATGCTGACGGATGCCTTGGCCGACACCGCCGGTCTGCGCGTGAGCGCGCTGAGCGGAGGTCTGCACGCGGTCGTCGAGTGGGAGCGCGGCCCCGACGAGGCATCCGCCGTCAGTCGACTTCGCCACCGCGGCGTTGCCGTCGCCGCCCTTGGGGACTACGTCGTCGACGGGTCACGGCTCGATACTCGCGGAATCGTGCTCGGCTACGGGCCCGTCTCGGCGACGGCGCTGGCCCGTGCGTTGGCGATCATCGCCGCCGAGCTCACCGGGCCGGCACCGAGAACGGAGTAGATGCCCTCAGTCGGCACGATCGACGACAACTACTCCGTACTCGGCGCCCGTCGAGGCGGCCTCAGCGCACCGATCAGCGGGGCGGGTAGCCCGCCTCACGGAGGGCGGCGCGGGCTTCTTCGCGGCCGCTGTAGGCCGTTCGCACCCCGGCGATGTCTCGATACGACTGGTGGCCAGGGCCGCACCAGAGGATCGAGTCGCCCTCACGAGCGAGCGACACCGCCTTGCGGATCGCGGCCTCGGGCGGCGAGACCTCGACGATCTCGAAGCCCGGCTTGGTCTCGGCGGCGCGGGTGCGGGCGCCTTCGAGCAGAGCGGCGCGAATAGCGGCGGGGTCCTCCATGCGCGGGTGGTGGTCGGTGATGACGATGAGGTCCGAGTGGTCGACAGCGGCGGCCGACATCAGCGGTCGCTTGGTCTTGTCGCGGTCACCGTCAGCTCCGAACAGGAAGATCAGTCGGCCGCCCGCCGGCGTCACGGCACGCACGGCGTCGAGAGTGCGGACGAAGGCGTCCTCGCTGTGGCCGAAGTCGACGAACACGGCGGGCCCGGTCTCGCCCGAGACGCGCTCAGTGCGGCCGGGAATGTAGACGTCGATCCCGTCCGCAACGGCCTCAGCGAGACGCTCTTCCGAGTAGCCGGCGAGCGACAGCATCGCCAACGCAAGGCCCGCATTGTGTGCCATGACGCTGCCGATAGCCGAGACCGAGGATGAGACCGACCAGTCGTCGACCGTGCGGCGCAGGGTGAAGGAGACGCCATCGATGGTCTCGTTCGTGACCTCGACGTGCCAGTCGGCGGCGACCGCGGGGTCCGATGAGATCGTCTGGACCGGAATGGGAGCGGTCCCCGCGATCTCCGCGCCCGCAGGGGAGTCCAGGCTGATGACCGCGGCCTTGGCGTGCTCGGGGCGGAACAGCGGACGCTTCGCCTCGAGGTAGGTCGCCATGTCGCCGTAGTCATCGAGATGGTCGTGCGTGAGGTTCGTGAAGCCCACGACATCGAACGGGACGCCGTCGATGCGATGGCGTTCGATCGACTGTGCGCTGACCTCGACGGCGGCGGCCTCGGCGCCGCCCTCGGTCCACCGGGCGATCAGCGAGTGCAGATCGACGGTCTCGGGAGTCGTGAGGCCGGAGGTGAACTTCTCGCCGTCGACATGCCGCTCTGCGGTCGACGAGAGGCCGGTCGTCACGCCGGCCTGAGTGAGGATCGCCTCGAGGATGTGCACCATCGAGGTCTTGCCGTTGGTGCCGGTCACGCCGAAGAGCTTGATGGGCGAGGCATCCGTATCGAACAACCAGGCCGCGATCGCGCCCAGCGAGGCCCGCAGCTCGTCGTGCACGACGACGGGCAGCCCTGTCGCGGCCGCCTGCTCGAGGCCCGCCGGATCCGTGAGGACCGCGACCGCGCCGGCCGCCTTCGCATCTGCCGCGAATGCCGCTCCGTGCTGCTTGCGGCCCGTGAGGGCGACGAAGACATCGCCCTTCTCGACGGTCGCCGAATTGAGCGTGATGCCGTGGATCAGAACGTCCTCGGGGGAGGAGCCCAGAACCGACCGCTCGTCACCGAAACGTCGGCCCAATTCGGCCAGCGGCTTGGACGGACTGCGACGAGGGCGCACGGGCGGCGCCGGCTGCGTGAGGGACATGCGAACCACTCTAAAGCCGCGAAACTTGGGCGTGCTTCCGCGGAATCGCGAGTCGTTCCACCTAGGGTGGCTCGCGTGTGGGGCATCGAGAGGAAGAGCGCGCCGGACGGCGCGGCGGCCGATCCGGCGTCTGACCACGCCCTGAACCCGCCTGCGCAGCAGCATGCCATACCGCAGCAGCTGTCGACCGGAGACCCCAATGTGCAGGTCGGCAACGTCGCCGAGCACGCGTGGACGCAGTGGCGCGCCGAGATCGCGACGTTGGGCGGCTCCTCGCCGCTGCTGCACTTCCGCGACGAATCGCGCGCACGCATCGATCTGAGCTCGGCACACCCAAGCGGCATGCCGACGTTCATCACGGGCGAGCGCACGCTGCTCTCGAGCCTGATCCGCGATGAGCTCGCACTGCGCAACGCGCGCCTCGCTGCGGGCGCGATCACGAACAAGGGCGTCGAGCTGCGCAGCGGGCGAGGCATCGACGCCGTGCACCTCGCCATCGGTCTCGCGGCCTGGCGGAACGGCAGTGAGGAGTACCTCGCGCCCGTCCTGCTGCGCCCCCTCGCGATCCGTCGCTACGGACGCGACTTCGAGCTGAAGCTGCGCGGGAAGCCGTTCCTCAACCCGATGCTCGCGCGCGCGCTCGACGAGCAGTTCGGCATCCGCCTCGACGCCGACGAGCTCGTGGCGCTCTCGGTCGCCGGCGGCACCTTCAAGCCGCAGCCGGTGATCGACCGACTGCGCGCGGTGACCGCTCAGCTCGCCTGGTTCACCGTTCACCCGCGCCTGGTCGTCTCGACCTTCGCCGACGTCGCGGGTCGCATGACGGCGGATGCCGCGCGACTCCACCACCCCGTGCTCGACGCTCTCGCGGGAAACCAGTCGGCGCACCAGCAGGTCGAGAGCGCGTACAGCCCGGCGCAGGTGATCGGGCAGGATTCGCGGCCGGCCGCCGTCGACAACCTGCTGCTCGACGCAGACGAAGAGCAGGACGCGATCGTCGCGCAGATCGCGGGGGGCAACTCGCTCATCGTGAAGACGCTGCCCGGCGCCGGCGGAACGCAGACCATCGTCAACGCGCTCGGGGCGCTCATCGCCCAGAACAAGCGTGTGCTCGTCGCGAGCCCCCGCCGCTCGAGTCTCGACGGCATCGCCCTGCGGCTCAGCAACGTCGGACTCGGCGGGGCCGCGATCCGCCCCGCAACGCTGCGTCGCGACCTGATCAGCGCGATCACCCGCAATGAGAAGGCCGAGCAGCCGCACGTCGCCGACGTCGATGACGCACTCGTGCGGCTGCGCAAGGTGCTGCTCGACTACCGCGAGGCGCTGACGCGCAAGCATCCGTCGCTCGGTGTCAGCGTGCTCGATGCGCTGGAGGAGCTCGCCAACCTCGCTCTGCTCTCGCCGGCCCCCTCGACGACGGCGCGGCTCGACCTCGAGTCGCTGCAGGCCATCGCGAACTCGCGGAAGGAGGCGGCGCAGACGCTCATCAAGGCGGCGCGCCTCGGTGAGTTCAAGTACGGGCCGGGGGATTCGCCCTGGTACGGCGCACAGTTCCAGACGCCGGCCGACGGCGAGGCGGCGCACGAGCTCGCGAAGAAGCTGCACTCGATCGAGCTTCCCCGCCTCATCGACCGGGCCTCGAAGCTCGTCGCCACGACGAAGCTGCGCCCGTTCGAGAACATCTCGGAGCTGGGCGTCTACCTGCGACTGCTCGCCGACCTGCGCGAGACGCTCGACCGCTTCCAGCCGAGCGTCTTCGACCGACCGCTCACCGAGCTCATCACGGCGGTCTCGGGGCGTCGCGACACGGGCATGAACAACGGCGACCGGCGCCGCCTGCGGAAGCTGGCGCTCGAGTACGTGCGGCCGGGCGTGCACGTCGCCGACATGCACGAGAGCCTGCTCAAGATCCAGCAGCAGCGCACGCTCTGGAACCGGTTCGCCGAAGCAGGCGCGCCCCCGGCCGTGCCGGTCGGCATCGCCGACGTGCAGGTCGCGTACCAGCGCGTGGCATCCGATCTTGCAAGCCTCGACGGCCCGCTCGCTCGCGCCGGCACTCCCGCATCGCTGACAGTGCTTCCGCTCGCCCAGCTCAGCTATCAGGTCGCGGGCCTCGCGGCTGAGAGCGAGGTGCTGGCGAACCTGCAGCAGCGCACCGAACTCGTGGCGCGCCTGCGGGAGGTCAACCTCGACCCGCTGCTCGCCGATCTCTCGAGCCGTCACGTCGACGAGCGCCGCATCGCCTCCGAGCTCGAGCTCGCCTGGTGGCAGTCCGTGCTCGAGCACCTGCTCGCCAATGAGAAGGCGCTGCTCGGCGGGAACGCGAGCGTGCTCGACCGGCTCGAGGCAGATTTCCGGCTGGTCGACGACGCCCACGCGTCGGCACAGGGGCGCACGCTTGCGTGGCAGCTCGCTGAGGCGTGGCGCATCGGCGTGATCGACAACCCCGACGAAGCGGATGCCTTGAAGCAGCTGCTGCGCGTGGACCGCGCTACGCCCACGTCGCTCGCCGAGTCCGCCCCGCGGCTCGGCCGCGCGCTGGCGCCGGTCTGGCTGGTCTCTCCGTACGAGGTCGGCACGCTGCCGGCCTCACTCGACTTCGACGCCGCGTTCATCGTCGACGCCGGAGCGTGCAGCCTTCCCGAGAACCTCGGTGTGATCCGCCGCGCCCGCCAGGTCGTGGCGTTCGGCGACCCGGTGACCCAGACGCCTGCGCCGTTCGAGACGGCCGTCGCTGAGGAATCCGTCGCTCATGAGGTCGACGTCGACGGGCTGCACGCGAGCTCGACCCTCGCGCGCCTGTCGGAACTGCTGCCGGTGTTCACGCTGACGCGGTCGTACCGCGCCGGCGGCGACGACCTCGCCGAGCTCGTGAACCGCCGCTTCTACGGGGGCAAGATCGAGGCGCTCCCGTGGGCGGGAACGTACCTCGGGCACGGCTCGCTCAACCTGCACGTCGTCAAGGAGGGCTTCGGACTGCCCGACCCCGACAGCGGCGCGGTCGAGTCGGTCGACAGCGAGGTCGCGAAGGTCGTGGAGCTCGTCACCGACCACGCCATCAACCGGCCGCGCGAGTCGCTCATGGTCATCACGGCGTCGCCCCGCCACGCCGTGCGCGTGAACCAGGCCGTGCTGCGCGTCTTCCAGCAGCGTCAGGACCTCGCCGACTTCCTGCTCGCCGACCGTGCCGAGCCGTTCACCGTCGTCACGCTCGACCAGGCGACGGCGCTCAGCCGCGACCGTGTCATCTTCTCGATCGGCTACGGGCGCACGCCCCACGGGCGCCTGCTGTCGAACTTCGGACCGCTCGCGGTGCCCGGCGGTGAGCGGCTGCTCGCGGTGGGCCTCACCCGAGCGCGCCGGTCGATGGACCTCGTGTCGTGCTTCCGGCCCGACGACGTCGACGACACCCGCCTGCCGCACGGCGTCGTCGCCCTGTCGCACGTGCTCGCCGAGGCCGCCGACATGGACGCCTCGCTGCCCGACGCCCCCGAGACGACCGAGCCGCTGCTCGTCGACCTGCGTCGTCGTCTCGAGCGCCGCGGGCTGTCGGTGCGACTCGGCTACCGCGGAGCGCTGCCGCTCGTCGCGTCGTACGGCGGCAAGGCCGTCGTCGTCGAGACCGACCAGATCGTCGGCCAGGGCTCATTGCGCGAGTCGCTGCGCCTGCGGCCCGAGCTGCTGCGCCGCCTCGGCTGGCACTACCTGCGGGTGCACAGCTTCGAGCTGTTCGTCGACCCCGAGGCGATCGCCGCGCGCGTGGCGAAGCTCATTGCCCCCACGAATGTGCACATGCAGAACGCCGAGCGGGCGAGAATCGCTGGGTGAGCGGGTCGAGTGATGGCGAGGGCGAGCGGATGCCTCGCCGCCGCGCTCACCGCAGAGTGACGACGCAGCCGGCCCCGGGCTCGGATCCGGCCCCGGCACTGCCGCCGCGCGCTGACGCGCCGGAGGAACGTGCCGAGCGCGACGGCTCGAACGACGAGCGCCTGCGCCGCGACGTCCCCCCGCACTGGTGACCGTCAGCGCGCGGTGGCGCGTGCGCTGGGGGAGAGAACGCACCGTCGGGGAGGCTGAATCGCGCGAAAAGTCTCCCCGACCGTGAATTCTCTCCCCGAGCGCGACGCGCGACGCGCGCCCGGCGGCTAGAGCTGCGGGGGGCGGTTCTGCTCGCGCAGCAGGTCGCGGATCTCGGCCAGCAGCTCGACGTCGGTCGGGGCCGGCGGCTCGCCCTCGGGCGTCTCGGCGTCCTTGCGGGCCTGGAGGCGGTCCTTGACGTGGTTCATCGGCATGACCATGACGAAGTAGACCACCGCGGCGACCGCGAGGAAGTTGATGATGGCGCCGATGATCGTGCCGAACGCGAGGCTCGAGTGGCCACCCGACACGGTCGGGATCTTGACGATCAGGGCCTTGCTCAGGTCGCTGGCGTTGAACAGCGCGCTGATCAGAGGGTTGATGAACCCCTGCACGACCGCGGTGACGATCGCGGTGAACGCCGCGCCGATGACGACCGCGACGGCAAGGTCAATGACATTGCCACGCAGAATGAAGTCCCTGAAGCCCTTGAGCACGATGCCCCTCCCACGGTCACGGTCGCCCGCCGTGCGAGTGCGGGCTCGGGGGGATTCTATGAGCCCAGCGAGTCTTAAGAGGTGGACGACGCGCTGGAGCCCGTGCTCGCCGACGACGAGCTGCTCTTCGAGCTGTCGCCCGAGCCGCTCTTCGTGTTGCTGCGCGAGTCGGTGCGATAGAACCCGGAGCCGTTGAAGGTCACGCCGGTGAGGCCGAAGACCTTGCGCAGGGTACCGCCGCAGTTCGGGCACGCGGTGAGTGAGGCATCCGCGATCGACTGCACGATGTCGAAGGCGTGACCGCACTCGGTGCACTTATAGGAATAGGTGGGCATGGTTACTCGCGTTCTCGTCGCCGTGCGGTTCGCTACGCCTCGGCCAGCCCGAGCGCTTTAGCGCGCTTGGACAGCAGGACGACGCGCTTCGGAGTCACCACCCCGTCGACTGGCTCGTCGTGCCGCTCGCGGGGTACCTCGTCAACCAGCTCGTCGTCGAACAGCACGGCAAATACCGGGGGACATTTTCCCATGCTGCCGATCATCTTGTCGAAATAGCCCTTCCCCCAACCGAGGCGCATACCGGTGACATCGACGGACGCCGCGGGCACCAGCATCAGATCGACCTCGTCGATCGCCATCGGCCCGAGCAGTTCGCCGACCGCCTCGGGCACGCCGAGGTCGCTGATCGCCTCGGTCTCGCCGTCGCCGGTGGTCCAGTCGAGCAGGCCGTCGACACGCGAGATGGGCAGCAGGGTACGGATGCCTTCGGCCCGAGCCCAGTTGAGGAACGGCCGGGTGTTCGGCTCGGTCGGCGCCGACAAATACGCTGAAAGCGAATGGGCCTCAAGATTTTCGACCAGCTGCTGCAGCTGTGCGGTGAGCTGGGCGGTCTCGCGATCCTGAAGAATCTGCGGTTTGTTCCGCCGTCGTCCTTTCAGTTCGGCGCGCAGAGCACGTTTCTGATTGACGATCTCGTCGGCCGGCATGCCGACATCATAAGGAGGCTGTCGGTACGCTGACGCTCATGGCCTCCTCATCGATTACAAAAGCTGTCATCCCTGCTGCGGGTTTGGGGACTCGTTTCTTGCCGGCGACGAAGGCGATGCCGAAGGAGATGTTGCCGGTGGTGGACACTCCGGCGATCCAGTACGTGGTGCAGGAGGCGGTGGATTCCGGGCTGCACGATGTGCTGCTGGTGACCGGCCGGAACAAGAACGCGCTGGAGAACCACTTCGACCGGGCCGCAGAGCTCGAGTCGATGCTCGAGAAGAAGGGTGACGTCGACAAGCTCGCGAAGGTCAACTTCTCGACCGAGCTCGCGGACGTGCACTACGTGCGCCAGGGCGACCCGAAGGGGCTCGGGCACGCGGTGCTGCGGGCACGCCCGCACGTGGGCAACGAGTCGTTCGCGGTGCTGCTGGGCGACGACATCATCGATCAGCGCGATCCGCTGCTGACGCGGATGCTTGATGTGGCCGAGAAGCGGCACACCACGGTCGTGGCGCTGCTGGAAGTCGACCCGAGCCAGATCCACCTGTACGGCGCGGCGTCGGTGGAGACCACCGACGAGGCCGACGTCGTCCGCATCACGGGGCTGGTGGAGAAGCCGAGCGCCGAGGACGCGCCGAGCAACTACGCGATCATCGGCCGGTACGTGCTGCGCCCAGAGATCTTCAATGTGCTGGAGCACACCCAGCCGGGCAAGGGCGGCGAGATCCAGCTGACGGATGCCCTGCAGGAGCTCGCCGAGGGGCCGGCGTGGCTGGGGGGCGTGTACGGGGTGATCTTCCGCGGCCGCCGTTACGACACGGGGGACCGGCTCGACTACCTGAAGTCGATCGTGCGCATCGCCGCCGATCGCGAGGACCTCGGCCCCGATTTCCGGCACTGGCTCATCGGCTACGCCGGCTCGCTCAGCGAGGAGATCCCGGCCAGCGAAGTGCTGCCGGAGCCGAGCACGGGTGTCATCCCGGTCATCAAGCAGCACTGAGGGCCCGCGCAGATACTCTGATCGCCATGGCACTCTTTCTGCCGACTCTGAACGACGGGCCGATCAGCGTCCGTCCGGTCCGGGTTCGGGACGCACGTGCGCTTGAGCGGGAACTGATCGACAACCGTACCTGGCTCGCGAAGTGGGAGGCCACGAATCCGCACGGCTCGCTCGGGTTCGACACTCGGGCAAGCATCCGTGCCCTGCTCGCCAACGCTCGCGCCGGTCACGGCCTGCCGTTCCTCGTCGAGTACGACGGCGAGATCGCGGGCCAGCTGAATGTCTCATCGATCTCATACGGGTCGCTCTCGAGCGCGACGATCGGCTATTGGGTCGCGCAGCGCTTCGCGGGCAAGGACATCACACCGATCGCGGTCGCCCTCGTCACGGACTACTGCTTCTTCTCCATGGGGCTGCACCGCATGGAGATCTGCATCAGACCCGAGAACGGTCCGTCGCTGCGCGTCGTCGAGAAGCTCGGCTTCCGCTATGAGGGGCTGCGGCGGCGCTACATCCACATCAACGGCGACTGGCGGGACCACTTCTGCTTCGCGCTCGTCGCCGAGGAGGTACGCCAGGGCGTGCTGCGACGCTGGCGAACGGATGCCGTGCCCGCCGATGCCGCGACGCGGCCCGAGGCCGACATCCGTGCGGCCCAGCAACACCTTCCGGTCATCAAGTAGATCAACTGAATGACACGCTTGTAATTAGCCAGATCGCGCCTGGATTCGCCCATAACATCGGCCCATGGGTGGCGGGAACATGCTCGGTGGTGGCGTTGTGGTGGCGCTCGCCGCGATGTTGTGGCTCGTCTACCTGATTCCGACGTGGCTGCGACGCCGCGAGTTCATGGCGACGGAGCGGAACGCGGTCAGGCTTCAGCAGACCCTGCGCATCCTCGCCGAAGCAGCCGAGGTTCCAGAGGAGATCCGCGTGGAGGCCAACGCCCGCGACGTCGCGGAGACGCAGAAGGCGCTGCGCAAAGTGCAGCAGCGCGCCATCGCCGATGCGAAGGAGCGTGCGGCGATCGCCGCGCAGGCTGAGGCCCAGGTGTTCGCCGAGAAGAAAGCGGCCGCCGACGCCCAGGCGCGCGCGGAGGAGCAGGCTTCGGCTCAGGCCCGAGCGTGGGCCGCCGCCGAGGCGAAGGCCCGCATGGCGGCCACGCGCGAGCGAGCGGAGGCTGCGGAGCGCAAGGCCCGGGCCGCCGGCGCCACTCTTCCCGCGAACGTGGCGCGGGGCATCCGTCGCGGTCGTGTGCTCGCGAGCTCGCTGCTCCTGGCCGGTGTCCTCGTGCTCGCCGTCGGCGTCGTCGCCGCGGTGGTCGGCGCCGGCGCCCTGCTGATTCTGGCGCCGATCGCGGTCGGCGCGGCTCTCGTGGTCGGGTCGCTGACCGTGCTCGGCCGGCTGGCCAAGCGGGTGGCGGATGCTCGGCGCTCGACGCGTACGTACGGGCTCGGCGGGGGCGCCGACGCGGCGCTCTACGATCACGCCGACTATGAGCCCGAGGCGGAGCCGGTCGACGAGGAGATCGAGTACGTCGCCTCCGAGCCGTGGACCCCGCAGCCGCTGCCGCGCCCGCTGCACCTGTCGCGCGGCACCGTCGCCGCCTCGACGATGGCGTCGCTCGCCGCGGCCGCCGAGTTGCGGCGCGCCGCGCTCCGCTCGGAGCTCGAGGAGCGCGCGTCGCGGATCGAGGCGGAGCGCAGCCCGGCCGTCGCGAAGCTCGTCCCGCCGGCGCCGGCGCCTGTTGCCGCGTCGCCGGCTGCTGCTGCTGGGGCTCCGGCGGCTCCGACTGCTGACGCAGCCCAGGCTGTGGCGGAGCCCGCGCCGCAGGCAGCCGTCGCCCCTGATTCGCGCTACGCGCGCATGGGCATCGTCGGCGACTCCGACGGGCCGGGGCTCAACCTCGATGAGGCGCTCCGCCGCCGTCGCGCCGTCTAGCTTCGCGCCTCGCCGTGCGGGGTGTGCTCGTGCCGCTGGTGCGCGGCGGGCTCGAGCTGGAAGGTCGAGTGCTCGACCGCGATCGGAAAGTGCTGGGCGACGCAGTCCTGCAGCTGGTCGAGGATCGCCGGCGTGTGACCGTCGCGGAAGCACTGCGCGTCAACCGTGACGTGCGCGGTGAGCACGGGCAACCCGGTGGCGATCTGCGTCGCGTGGAGGTCATGCACCTGCTGAACGTGCTCGACCTCGAGCAGGTGGGTGCGGACGGCTTCGAGGTCGAGACCGGCCGGAGCCGACTCGAGCAGCACGTCGACCGTCTGGCGCAGCAGCCCGTATGCGCGGGGAAGGATCAGGGCGCCGATGAGCAGGGCCGCGACGGCATCCGCCCGCTGCCAGCCCGTCAGCATGATCACGATGCCCGCGACGATCACGCCGAGCGCGCCCAGCGCATCGTTCACGACCTCGAGGAACGCGGCGCGCAGGTTGAAGCTCGCAGTGCGGCGCGCGCTCAGCACGAGGATCGCGGCGATGTTTCCGACGAGTCCGATCGCGCCGAAGATCAGCAGGCCGCCCGAGGGGACAGGCGGCGGAGAGATCAGGCGACCGATGCCCTCGACGAGAACGAAGAGCCCCACGGCGAGCAGCACGGCGGCCTGCGCCGTCGCGGCGAGAACTTCGGCGCGCGCGTAGCCCCAGGTCCGGTGACTGGTGACCGGACGGGTGGCGAGATTGGCCGCGACGAGAGCGACGGCGAGGCCGCCGGCATCCGTCAGCATGTGACCCGCGTCGACGACCAGGGCGAGGGACCCGGTCAGCGCGGCGCCGACGATCTCGGCCACGAGAATCACGCAGCTGATCGCGAACGCGACCGCGAGCGGGCCGCGACCCGCGGCAGCGCCCACCGGGGCGTGGTCGTGGGAATGGCCGTGCGCGAGAGTCACAGGGCAAAGGTACCGGGGACGGTGCTGCCGCGGGGTTCGCGGTCAAGAGCGACATTTCGGCCGTGATAGTCTTGACCAGCACTTGGGCCCTTGGCGCAGTTGGTAGCGCGTCTCGTTCGCAATGAGAAGGTCAGGGGTTCGAATCCCCTAGGGTCCACAACAGTCCCGGTCAGAGCAGATTTTCTGACCGGGATGCTTTGTTTTGCGGACGAGGTCAGCTAGCTGACCCTCAAACCCAAACAACAACAGGCCGATTAGGGCCGAAGAAGTCCGAGAGGTCAGTTCGGGTCAGCTCAAAACAGGCGACCCACGCGTTCGCCCCTGAACTTGGGCCTCCCCAATGTCAGGGCCCGCAGCTAGCGTCCCAGTCATGCCGCTGCATTCACCCGAGGACGTCGCACGGTTCCAGTCGGGTGAGCGGCGGCTCATCTGGGCCCGCGACGTGACCATCGACGAGCTGGTCGAGCTGCCGGATGGTCAAGCAATCGCATGGCGTGAATCCGGCCGCTCGTTTGAGTGCCCGATGCCTGTGTGCTTGGACCGCGCCCTGCACACCGTCGCGCGGCACCCACACCGCCGCGACGGCTTCGCGCACAAGCCCGGTTCGGGCCCGCCAGATCTGTCTGCTGCCAGTTGAGCGCGACGCTCTGCCCTTCGAAGACAAGTCACCTGTACTCGACCACATCACGCGTGCTCGCGATGGCGGCGGCGACGAGCCCGAGAACCTCCGGCTCGCACATCGATGGTGCAACGGGGCGCGGGAGAACGGCGGCCTTGAGCGCTTCGATTTCGAAGTGTTCGACCTTGCCCGTCAAAAGTTCGAAGTTAGCGAGTAGGACAGGTCGGCTAAAGCTGCGCACCGACGACAACAGCCAGTGGGTCTTGCGCCTCCGAGCGCGTTGCCGCCGATGCTGTGTCCGTGCTCGGCTGTAGCTTTCCATCATGGCGAACCCTGCGATTGAACTGGGGGTCTGCTGCACGGATCTGTGACATCACCCTGACAAGGCGGCAGGACGGCGCCTCCGTCCTCGTCGTCTCCGACAATGGGCCGGGGACGCCCCCAGAATTCATCGTTGCGGCCACGGAGAGGTTTAGCCGCCCGGACGAGGCGCTCCCCCCCCCCCCCCCGGGCTGGCGGTGCTGGTCTCGGGCTTGCGATCGTGGCCGCTGTGGTCACACTCGCCAACGGCCAGGTGGTCCTCGCCAACCGGGGCAGGCGCGGGCCGTGACCTCAGCGTCGGTGTTCGAGTGTCGTCTCGCCGACGTTCGTGTCGAGCCAGTCGACTAGCGGCTGTGAGGCGCGGAGCGTCTCGATGATGTGCGTCTTGGCGCCTGTCGAGCCCACCCAGCTCGTGATGGCGGGCCACTGTTTCCAGGCCGCGAGGTCCTTGTTGCGCAGGAGTCCGGCGCGCGGGTGGTCTTTCGGGAAGCCGCGCGGGGCGCTCTTGAGGGTCTCGCGCGTCGTGACGTCGATGCCGGCGTCCGCGAGCTCGGCGATCACCGCCTGCAGCGCGGTCCCCTTCGTGTCGTCCGCCACCGCGATCCGGTACCGGTCGAGCTGATCGGGTGCCATCGTGTGGCATCCGGCTCCGACCGCGATGCCCTGTGCGGAGAACTGCACGTATCCGCGGCCCAGGACCGCGCCGATCGCGGTCTTGTACGGGGACTTGTCCGCGCTGAAGCGGAGGTCGCGGTTCGGGCGGAAGATCTTGCCCTCGCCGAATTCGCCTGCGAGCTCGGCGAGGAGCGCCTGCATGGGCGCGAGCACGCCCTGCTCATATACGTCCTTGTACGCGGTCCAGTAGCTCTTGGAGTTGTCGGCCTCGAGGCCGCGGTAGAAGTCGAGAGCGGCGGGGGGCCAGCCAGTGAATGTCGTTGCGCTGGTCATTGCGCCTTCTTTCGGGGTTTCGGCTGCTTTGCGGGCAGCTGGCCGACCTGTTCGAGTGCAGCCTGGACCCAGGCCGAGATGCGGTCGGGTTCGGTGTTCCACGTGGCGGGGAGGGAGGTGTACCCGCCCATCGGGCGTTCTTCGGGACCGAACGGGCCCGTGCCGTCGATGGCATGGAGCTCGGCGGTCGAGGCCTCGTCGAGGAGGCGGATGCCGATGGTCGGGCCGAACAGTCCGGCGAACATGT
This sequence comes from Gryllotalpicola reticulitermitis, assembly GCF_042651345.1. Taxonomy (NCBI): domain Bacteria; kingdom Bacillati; phylum Actinomycetota; class Actinomycetes; order Micrococcales; family Microbacteriaceae; genus Gryllotalpicola; species Gryllotalpicola reticulitermitis. The sequence goes on along the minus strand of NZ_JBHSCN010000002.1, from coordinate 386,639 downwards.
TGCCGTTGACGAACGCGCCGAGGTTGCCGAACATCGGCTTGACCTCGACGCCTGGCGCGTCGGGAACGACCGAGCGGAAGAGATCTTTGATCTCATCACTCGGTTTGGGTAGCTGCATGCGTTCGGTTTCTCTCGAGGGCCACGGGCTCATCGAGAAACTCGGTGAGCTCGGTGGGATAAGGTTTCGGCTGATGGTCCGAGCGGCGGCTCGGCGGGGGCATGCGCCGGTGGGGTGCGTCCGTTGACCGTCCGCCTGCCGGAACGTACCAGGCACGATCGCCCCGCGTACGCGCACGTTCGCGGGGCACCTCTCTGTGTACGGCTACATTGCTGCGATGGGGGTGATCTCGAAGACCTCGAGCTTGCCGCCCATTGCCGCGTGTGGATGCCCCTCGAGGATCTGCTGCAGAGCTCCGTAGTCCTCGGCTTCAAGTACCGAGTAGCCGCCGATGCTTGCGTCGGCTCCCTCGCTGGCGGGCTTGGTGGGGTTGCCGAAGTCGACGACGGCCGAGCCGGCTGTCTGCGCCCAGCCCTCCCATGCGGCCATCATCTGCTGGAATTCTTCCGGTGAGGGCTCTGGCATCGCCGCCGTGGCCTCCGGATCTGCGCGATAGATCACCAGGAACTGCGTCATTGCGAACCCCTATCTGGGTTGAGCCGAGCCGAGCCGAGCCGTGACGCGGTCGCGTCCGGCGCCGCTGACGCTACCGGCCGCTAACAAAGGAACGTAAAAGGATTGCTCGCCCTATGGTCACGATCGGCTTCTGTTCCGTCGGCTGGTGACCCGCTTTCTGAAGAGCGGTAGGCGCTCAGGCTGTCTGCGGTGGTCTAGGAACTGCGTGCGGCCGTACCGGATTGACCATGTCGCGGCCCCGCGACAGGCCGTGAGGTCGGGATCGTGCCGAAGAGCGCAGCGGCGGCTGGCGACTCAGACGTGGGGATCGTGGAATCGCAGCGGCGAGAGGAGGAACGCCACGACCGCGAGTGCGAAGATCGTCGTGACGATCACGAGCGCCCGACGCATTCCCGTCTCCGCTCGCGCTGTGGACCCGCGGCGCAGGAGGGCGAGAATCCCGAGCCCGACGACGCCCCCGAGTGTGTTGTCGATGACGTCGGTGATGTCGCTGCTCCCGATGGCCATCACGTACTGGGTGCTCTCGAGTACCAGACTCGCGCCCGCAAGCACGAGCGCATGCATCCACCACCGCCATGAGGGCGCGAGGAGCCCCAGAAAGGCGCCGACAGGGATAAACAGGATGACGTTGACGACGACCTCCAGAGGACCGCTTCCGCCGTCTCCGCCCGCGGGGAGGTAGGGCACGATCTTGATCTCGCGAAGCGCGCCGCTGCCCAGATATGGCGCTTGCAGTTTCCACAGCACGATCCAGGCCAGCAGCGCGAGGTACACGACGAAGGCCGTGACGAGTAATGCCCGGGCGCCCGCCCGTACCAGCTCACGATCTGGCGCTGACCCGGCCTTACGTTCGTTCACTCGACACCTCGCCACCTGGTCGGGTCGCCCACGTCGCGGACGCGGGCGCCGCGGGCGTCCCGTGGCCGACATCCGACCGTTCCGATCGACCCTATTCAGGCCGGCTGGCGTTCTGCTGCATCGCATGCGGACGGGCCATCCGGCCGGACGAACTCGTCCGCGTCCGCCTCACCCGTTGACTCGACCAAGGGGCGGCAACATGCCCGTGCACTCTGAATCCCTAGCGGTTCGAGACGAGCCACGCCGCCCCACGGCTCAGCGCGCTCGCCCACCGGTTCCCCGGCACCAAAGCAGGCATCGCCCCGCAGGCGCCGTGCGCGGGCCGCATCATCCAGGAGATGCACGCCACCGGCGGAGGCATCCGCAGCATCAGCGATTTCTTCGATATCGGCGTCGAGCCGGCCGCCTGCTGCGCGAGCACGCCCGATCGGATCTAGCCGCCAACGGTGATGCGTAAGTGGTAACTTACCTGTTGTGTCTGTTCCAGTGCTCGATCCCTGGTACGCGCTGGCTGATCCGACGAGGCGTCGGGTGTTCAGCCGGGTGGCGGCTGGCCCGTGTTCGGTGACCGAGATCGCGCGGGAGCTGCCGGTGAGCAGGCCTGCGGTGTCTCAGCACCTGCGGGTGCTGTTGGACGCCGGGCTCGTGGATGTCCGCCGTCAGGGGCGCGAACGCTTCTATCGACCTCGACGTGACGGCCTGGCCGGGCTTCGGCACGAGCTGGAGTCGTACTGGGTCCAGACGCTGTCGACGTTCAAGACGCTGGCCGAACAGAGCTATCGAGCCGACGCCGCAGCGCAGGAAGGAATCCCATCGCGATGAGCGCAACACCCGATCACGCCACCAGCATCCACGTCGCCGTGACCGTTGATGCCCCCGCGGAGCATGCATTCCGCGTCTTCACCGAACGCTTCGACGACATCAAGCCGCACGAGCACAACCTGCTCCAGGTCCCCATCGACCGTACCGTGCTGGAGCCGCGCGTCGGCGGCGCGGTGTATGACATCGGCACCGATGGCAGCACCTGCACGTGGGCGAAGGTCCTCGCCTACGAGCCCCCGCACCGGCTCGTGCTGAGCTGGGACATCAGCCCCCGATGGCAGATCGAGACCGATCCGAACCGGACCAGCGAGGTCGAGATCCGGTTCGTCCCAGAGTCCGCGACGCGCACCCGGGTCGAACTCGAGCACCGACACCTGGACCGGCATGGCGCCGGATGGGAGAGCTTCACCAGCCTGGAGACCGGCGACGGCTGGCCGCTTTACCTCGAACGCTTCCGCACCGTCGTCGAGCACTCGGCAGAGGCCGAATAGCCCGCCGACAGAGGCCAGCAGAGAGAGACCACCGATGGAATCAGTCCTTGTGAACCAGGACCGTGCGAGCGCGCTCCAAGCGGCCGTGACCCGCAACGGCAGCGAGACTGACGCGCTCTTGCGCGCTGCGGCACTGGAGCGCGCAGGCGGAGGCGCACCCATCGACCAGCCCCGCGACGAGCTTGCCCGCCAGATCGGGGAGGCGGCCTACAAGGTCACCGATGCGCAGGTCGCGGCCGTCCGCGAGGCCACAGGCAGCGACAAGGCCGCGTTCGAGATCATCATGTCTGCCTGCATCGGCGCAGGACTGGCGCGGTGGGGCGCGGCCGTGCGGGCGATCGAGGAGGCCCGTGATGCGGCTCCCTGACATCGAACGCGGCGAGAATCTGCGCTCTCGCGCCCTGATCCGGATCATCTCCGCTGTCTCGGGCATCCGCCTCCCCGACGCCGCCCGCGTCGCGTTCTACGACAAAGGCTTCGTCGGACCGACGTTCGGCGCATGGACCCAGGCGCTGATGCGCGGCCCCAGCGAATGGAGCGTCGGTGAACGCGAGCTCATGGCCGCGATGGTCGCCCACTGGAACTCCTGCACCTTCTGCGTCGGCGCCCACAGCGCCATCGCCGTCCGAGGCCTCGACCGTGACACCGTCAACGCCTGCCTGGCCGACTACCGAACGGCTCCTATCTCGGAACCGCTACGCGCCTCGCTCTCCTTCCTGGAGACCATGACCCGAGAACCAGAGACACTGAGCGCCGCCCACGCGCAAGCGGCGCTCAAGGCTGGAGCGTCACAGGCCCAGCTCGCCGACGCTGCGGCCGTCGCCGCGATCTTCAACATCACCACCCACTACGCCGACACACTCGACTTCGCCATCCCCACCGACGACGAGTTCGACAAAGCCGCCGGGATGATGCTCAAGCGTGGCTACCGCTGACCAGCCCTCGCCCCCCTCCGATCAGAACCACGCATCGTCAACAGCCGAGACCAAGGGCGAGAGCGCAAATTCCGCGAACTCACACCGCTACTCGCCCCAAGACTTCCCTGAACCAGTGAGTTCTGGCCCTTTCGGCGCTCACGATTCGTGAACCCGCGGGAATCGCTCACCATGCGCGCAGTGGTGTCAAACCAGGCGAGTTCGTCGGGGTGCATCTGGTGCTGGACGATGTAGCTGGACTCGCGGATGCGCCACAGGCCCTGCCCGGTCCCAAGCCCCGCGATCAGTCGCTGCTCTGTTCCGGTGAGGCCGAGCGCAGCGGCGGTTGCGCCCAGCTGATCAGATTCTTGTCGGTAGATGATCCGCGTCTCTGCGTTCGCCAGAAGCGAGGACGCAAGGGCGCGCATTGCCGAGCCCTGGTCGCCGACGTTGTCGAGGTCGCCAAGGCGGTGGAACACGAGCATGTTGGCGATGCCGTAGTGGCGACTGAGCCGCCAATGGGCGTCCATGCGCCGGGTGACTCACCAGCCGCCACGCCTCGTCGCGATGAGGACCACCGGGTAGATCGTGTCCGGGAGCCTCGCCTGCCAGGCCCGCATTTCCTCGGCCACCTTCGCGATCACGGTCGAGACGAGGTCGCGGGAGACGGACGTGTCGTAGACCTCCGCGAGATGCTCGGCGATCCCTGCTGGTCATGCCCTTGCCGTAGAGCGAGATCACCGCCTCATCGAACCCGGCCAGCCTTAGCTGGTGCTTCGGGACGATCTGCGGCTCGAACTTTCCCTCCCGGTCCCGGGGCACATCGACCGTGACCTGCCCGCTCTCGGTCGTGACCGTCATCGGGCTCGACCCGTTCCTGGAGTCGCCGCCGCTGCCGCCGGCCCGATCGCCCTTTCTCGTACCCGAGATGCGCGGCGAGCTCGGCCTCCAGCGCGGTCTGCAGAACCTGCCGGGTCAAGGCGGTCAGCAGGCCGCCCTCCCCGGTCAAGGCGATCCCGCGCTCGGACGCCTGCGCGACCAGCTCCTGCGCGACCTGGTATATATCCGGGCCCAGCACAACCGGTTCCGCTCGGCCCTCATCCATGGACTCCATGACGTGATGCTCCTTCCGCCACGAGCTGCGCCCGCGGCATCACGCCGAGCCACTTACACGAAAATCCCGACAGACCCCCCTACTTGATCTCGTACGTACCCTCGAGGCGGGCGCGGGCGATGACGTGCCCGGCGATGGCCTTCAGCGTGTCATCGAGGGTGAAAGTGCCCGGCAGTTCGATTCGCGTGTCGAGGGCGAAGAGCTGGAAGACGTATGAGTGGGGTCCGTGCGAGCGGATGGGAAGCGGGCCTGCGTAGCCGAGGCGGCCGAGGGCACCCTTGCCGTGCGCGAGTCCGTCGACGGGACTGGGGTGGGCGAGACCGTTCTCCGGAATGCCCTGCAGGGCCGGGTCGATGCCGACGGTGAGGGCGTGCGTGGCGGGCTTGCCGATGGGCACGTCGGGATCCTGCACGATCAGGACGAGCTCGCGGGTGCCGACGGGCGGCATGGTCCAGCTGAGCGCGGGGGAGATGTTCGGCCCTCGCATCCGACCGCGGTGCTTTTCGGGGATCGGTGCGCCGTGCTCGAAAGCGGGGCTGGTGAGGGTGAAGGTCTCGGGCGCCTGGAGAGCGGGATCGGCCCAGGCGAGGGTGTGGTGGCCGGCGCGTCGGTTGCGAAGGAGGACACCGAGGGGGTTTGCGGGCATGGTTATGTCTACCTCTCTATGACTGGGGTCTCTATGCCTGGGGCGCCGTGCGGCTCGGGGCTCGGAGTGTGCGGTCGAAGATGGTGAATGCGATGGCGACGATGCTGACGCCGATCATGATCAGTCCGATGGTGTGGACGCCGCTGTCGGTCACGCTGGTGTGGAAGACGATGCCGGTGATCGCGGACGAGGCGATGGAGCCGATGTAGCCGAAGGTGCGGAACAGGCCGGATGCGACGCCGAGCTGCTCGGGCGGAGCCTGGGTGTACAGGGCGAGCTGGTTTCCGCTCGAGGCAGTTCCGAGCACCACGCCGAAGATCACGGTGATGACGACGATCCAGACGATGCTCGTGCTCGAGGTGAGGAACAGCACGCCGATGGAGCCGGCGAGGCTGGCGATCGCGGCGATGACGACGGGGCCGCGGACCAGGTTGCGACGAGAGATCGGCGCGACGACCACACCGGAGATGACGCTCATCGGCAGCAGGAGGAGCCCGGCGCTCAGCGCGGACGTTCCACGTGCCGCCTCCATCCACTGGGTGATGCCGTACATGACGACGTAGACGCACAAGGCGATCAGCGCGTAGCGCAGGTAGGTGCGGGTCAGGGCGGCATTGCGCACGAGGAGTCGCACGTCGATGAACGGCGACGTTGCGCGCAGCTCCCAGAGCGTAAGCGTGGCGAAGAGAACAACCGCGGCGGCCAGCATGATCCAATTCGGGTCCTGCAACGAGAAGAGGAACAGGAGCAGCGCGATCATCGCCAGCGAGAAGCCGATGATGCCGGTCAGGTCGATGCTGGAGAGAACCGAGCGGATGCCTTTTCGCTCGTTCTGAGCGGGATCGCGCGGGATCCAGATCAGTGCCGCGGCCAGCGCGATCAGGGCGACCGGGACGTTGACGAGGAACACCCACCGCCATCCGGCGGTCTCCACGAGCACCCCGCCGATCGGAAGGCCGAGCGCGGCGGTCGCGAGACCGGCGATCTGGAGCCCGCCGAGCACGCCCCCCGGCGGCTTCTCCATTCCCGCGGCCTTGGCGCGGCGCTGGATCAGCATCATCGCCGACGGATACGCGCAGGAGGTGCCCAAGCCGATCAGCACGCGGGCGATCAGCACCATGGGAAGGTTCTGCGCCACCCCGCCCAGCACACCACCGAGGAGCACCAGGATGATCCCGGTGAGGAACACCCGGCGGGCGCCGAAGACTGCGGCCACTTTGCCCGCGGTCGGCTGAGCGATGGCGCTGGCAAGGTACAGGGCAGTGACCAGCGAGGCGGTCTGGCCGATGGGGACGTGAAGGCCTGTCGCGATCGGCACGAGTGCCGTGGCGATCATGGAGCTGTTGATCGGGTTCAACGCCGACCCGATGAACAACGGGGTGGTGAATCGCCAGGAGAACGACTTACCCCTCACGGCGGTGTCGCCGGCGGTGGTGGGTGATGACATGGGGTGCTCCGAAGATGGTGCGTCACCGATCCGATCCGAATCGATGTTTAGGTCTACTAAAGACTTTCTTTTAGATACACTAATTACCTATGGATGCGAATGCAAGTCGGGGCCGGCCACGGGACGCCGACGATCCCGGTCTCGGGGCCGAGGTGCGATCGACGGTGGGGTTGCTCTACCGCCGGTTCCGCAGCGAACGCCCTGAGGGCGCCCTCGGAGATACCGCGCTGGATGTGCTCAGCTGGTTGTACAAGAACGGCCCGCAGACGCTGACGGAGCTCAGCGAATACGGTCAAGTGGCGCCCGCTTCGATGAGCCAGAGCGTGAACCGGCTGACCTCGTCCGGTTATGCGATCCGCACCCACGACCCCAAGGACCGCCGGAAGGTGCTGTTCGTCACCACGCCTGAGGGTGCCGAGCTCGCACTGGCCACGCGTGCCCAGCGTCATGCCTGGCTGGACGCTCAGCTGCTGGCGCTCGACCCCGAGGATAAGAGCGCGATCGCCCGCGCCTGCGCGCTGCTCAGTCAGATCGCCGCTTCGTAGGCGCGCAGTCGACCCAGGATTTCTCAGAGGAACCTCTGAGCCGGCAGGCGATCCTCATCGCATGACCGGATCACCCTCCTACGCGCGCACCACCGTCTCGGGCCTTCGCCAGCGGCGTCATCCGTGGATCACGCTGATGGTCGGGACAGGCGCGGCCCTGGTGATTCTCCTGTGGGGTCTCGCGAGCCGCGGAAGCAGGGCGGGATTCGACGTCGACCTCTGGCTCGACGCGCACCACCGCCCCGGGGTGACTCTGCTCGCGCTCGGCCTGAGCAAGCTGTTCTCCCCGGCACCCGCTGTCGCCATGGGTTTCGTGTTCGCCGTGGTTGTGGCGATCCTCACGAAGCGGGCAGCCACTGGGCTCGCGGCTGGCCTTGTGACGGGACTGAGCTGGGCATCGAGCGACATCGTCAAACTCCTTGTGCACCGCCCGCGGCCCGACTGGGGATTGCTTCCTCACCACGTCGGGGTGGCCGAGATCGATCCGAGCTTCCCGAGCGGGCACGTGACCTTCGCCGCCGCGCTGACTGTCACCGCGGTGATGCTGCTGCGCAGGTTCGAGTGGCGCGTCTTCACGGCGGTCGTTGGTCTCTGCGTGACGGTGACGGTTGCTTTCGCGCGGTTGTACGTCGGCGCGCATTACCCGAGCGATGTGCTCGCGGCCGCTCTCTACGGATTCCTCGTCACCCCGAGCGCGTTCGTCGTCATCGCGTGGCTGGATCAGACGACTCCGGTCGGCCGGGTCATCGACGCCGCCGCGGCCGCGGTGTTCCCGAGGATCTTCGAACGCCACGACCGCCTCGAGCTCGTCGCCTGAGACCTCAGCCTCTGACGACCGGCAGGTCGAGGAGGAACACGGTGCCGTTCGCGCCCGTCCGTTCGACGCTTACGCTTCCACCCGCGCGAGCTGCGATCTCCCTGACCAGCGCCAAGCCGATGCCGTAGCCGGTGCGGGAGTTGGCTCGCGGATTGCGTCCCCCCGGCTCGCCGTGGGCGAATCGGTCGAAGATGTGGGTCAGGTCGATGCCCGTGATCCCGCGGCCCGTGTCGGTGAAGCGCAACTGCAGTCGGCTGCCGAGGAGGCCTGCGGTCACGGTGACGTGGCCGCCGGAGGGCGTGTGGTCGATCGCGTTGTCGATCAGCGCCACGATGGCGCGGCGCAGCTGAATCGGCGGGAGATGCACGCGTACCTCGGGCAGCTGTTCGCAGGTGAGATTGACGTCGTGCTGCTCGGCGATGACGGCCATGTCGCGCAGGGCGCCGTCCGCTTCTGCCACGAGGGACGCCTCCGTCACCTCGGCGGCGCGCCCCGCCGCTGCTTCGAGCATGTCGTTGACGATGTCGATGAGGACGTTCGTGTCCGCATACACCTGGCCGGCGATCTCCTCGCGCCGATCGGGGTTGCCCAACTGAGTCTGGAGCTGCTGCACCCGAGCGCTCAAGACGGCGAGCGGGGTGCGCAGTTCGTGGCTGGCGTCCGCGACGAACCGCCGCTGGGCTTGGAACGCCTCGCCCAGCGGACGTACCGCACGGCCCGCGATGACCCAGGTCGCCACGCACGCCATCGCCACGGAGAACGAGCCCAACGCAATGACGCCGATCGTGAGGTCGCGGGTGTCGAGATAGATATGCACGTAGCGGGGCCCGTGATGCGCGTGCATCTGTGCGGGGGATGCCTTCCACGCGATATATGCCGCGACGACGACGGCCATCCCCACGACCAGTGCTGAGGAGACCGCTGCGACACGCACTCCGATCCGAGCCGCGGACTCCAGGTACATCTGCCGGTCCGGGTCGCCGACGCGCCATCCGTTGAATCGGCGCACGACCCACAGGCCGATCCGGTCCAGCAATGCGCTCAGCCATCGCCTCACAGGGCGCCCCTTCCGGCCCGTGATCTGCGGGCGTGCACATCGTAGGCAAGACCCATCCCGAACCCCTGTTCGCGGTCGACACGCGGGAACGTCAATGTCGGCCGATTCTTAGTAATTCCTCGCGGAGAGCACGCGAGAGTGTTTTCATGCTCGCCTCGATTCCCCTGTTAGACCCGTCCGGCCTGCTTCACTCCTTCGGGCCATGGGTACTCATCGGCATCGCCGTCATCGTCTTTATCGAGTCGGGTGTCCTGTTCCCGTTCCTGCCCGGCGACTCGCTGCTCATCACCGCCGCGATCCTCGCTCCGGTGCTCGGCATCCAGCCCTGGTCGATCGTCCTCGTCGCGGCAATCGCAGCATTCGCCGGCGACCAAGCCGGCTACCTGATCGGCAAGCGCCTCGGCCGGCGACTGTTCAAGCCCGATGCGCGCGTGCTCAAGACCGCTCACCTCGATCGCGCCGAGGCGTTCTTCCTCCGCTACGGCGCGGTCTCCCTCGTGCTCGGGCGCTTCGTCCCCGTCGTGCGCACATACGTTCCGCTGGCCGCCGGTATTGTCGCGATGCCCTACCGGCGCTTCACGCCGTGGAATGTGCTCGGCGGTTGCATCTGGGCGAGCATCATGGTGATCCTCGGCATCCTTCTCGGCGGAATCCCGTTCGTCACGAAGAACATCGACGTGCTGATGGTCGTCGTCGTGCTGATCTCCGTCCTCCCGCTCGCGGTCAGCGCGCTGCGCGCACGGCGCAAGGCCTCCGCCGGCGAATAGTCAACGGGCTGCCGATGCCTTGGTGGCGAAGGCGCGTCGCATATGCAAAATCCAGACGGTGTTGTGTTCTAGTGCGATGATGGGCGCGTGAACATCGAGGGGCGCCGCGACGAGGTCAGTCAGCTGCTGCACGGCGTCGTCGACACTCACGTGCACTCCGGGCCCTCACGGGTGCCTCGCGCGCTCGACCATATCGAGATGATTGCCGCAGCCTCGGCCGCCGGTTATCGCGCGATCGTGACCAAGGACCATTACTACGACGGCGCCCCGATCGCGGCGCTGGTCAACGCGCACTACGGCGACCGCGGCACACGAATGTACTCGGGCGTGGTGCTCAATGCGGCGGTGGGGGGACTGAATGCCGCCGCAGTTGAGGCGTCGGCCGCGATCGGTGGCCGCGCCGTGTGGCTCCCGACCTATTCGGCGCGCAACCACATCCGATGGCAGCAGAACGAGGCAGGCTATGCCCACCCCGGTGTGGCGGCTGGCATAGCTGGAGGCGCTGTCGACGTGCTGACTGACGGGGGTGCTGTCGTGGACGACCTCAAACGCGTCATCGACGTGGTCGCCGAGCATGACCAAGTCCTCATCAGCGGCCACCTTCACATCAGCGAGGTTGTCCGGGTATTCGATGAGGCACGCAGCCGGGGCGTGACCCGGCTTCTTCTGCTTCACCCGCCGGAGATCGTGGGCGCTAGCACCTCAGACGTAGCGCAGCTCGCCCGCGACGGGGTGTTCACCGAGCACTCGATGAACCTCTTCCTCGAGGGCTCCCCGTTTCGGCGATTCGAGCCTGAGCTTCTGCGCGAGTACGTGAGGGCGGCGAACGTGAACCGCACCGTGCTCGCAAGCGATCTCGGCCAGCCGAATTCGATTCATCCGGTCGACGGGATGCGCGCGACGATCGTGATGTGCCTCGACCTCGGCTTCTCGCATGACGAAGTCCGACAGCTGACGGGGCAGAACGCCTCGGAACTATTCGGAATCTGAACCCGCCGTCAGATGGCGTCGAGGACCGCGTCGGTGAACTCGGCGGTGGTCGTGCTGCCGCCGAGGTCGGGTGTCGCCAGTCCGGCGCTGAGCACTTCCTCGACTGCGCGCATGAGATCGCTGGCAGCCTCGCTTGCGCCGAGGTGTTCGAGCATCATCACGCCAGACCAAATCTGTCCGACGGGGTTGGCGATGCCGCGGCCGGCGATGTCGGGGGCGGAGCCGTGCACGGGCTCGAAAAGCGACGGGAAGTTCCGCTCCGGATTGAGGTTCGCGCTCGGCGCGACACCGATCGAGCCGGTGAGGGCGCTGCCGAGGTCAGAGAGGATGTCGCCGAAAAGGTTCGAGGCTACGACCACGTCAAGCGACTCGGGCTTGAGGACCATGCGCGCGGCGAGCGCATCGATGAGAACGCTGTCGACCTGGACGTCTTCGTCTGCCGCCAGCTCCGTGACGATTTCGTCCCAGAACGGCATCGTATGAATGATGCCGTTGCTCTTGGTCGCCGACGTAAGCACGCCGGTGCGCGCATGCGCCAGACGGGCGGCGAAGCGAGTCACGCGCTCGACGCCACGTCGTGTGAAGACGGCGAGCTGACTCGCAATCTCGTCTGGCGAGCCACGGTAGAGTCGGCCGCCGATTTCCGAATACTCCCCCTCGTTGTTCTCGCGGACGATGAGAAAGTCGATTGGGGCGTCATTGGCGAGGGGCCCGCGAACCCCCGGCAGGGTGCGCACGGGGCGCAGATTGATGTACTGCTGAAATCCCCGGCGAATGGGAATGAGCAGACCCCAGAGGGTTTCGGTGTCAGGGATGTCGGGGTGTCCCACTGCGCCGAGCATCACTGCGTCCGACGCCGCGAGCGTATCGAGCGCGTCGGTCGGCATCATGCGGCCGGTAGCGAGATAGTGCTCGGAGCCCCACGGATGCTCGTTAAACACGAGGCCGATGCCGTGCCGTGATGCGACGCGCTCCAGGCAACGGGTCGCTGCAGGAACAACCTCGAGCCCGATGCCGTCCCCTGGAATTACGGAGATGGTGAACGTCGGCATCTGGGCTCCTCGCGTCGTGTCTAGCGTTATTTTGATACAGCGTCTTATTGTATTGTCATGATCGATCTCGCGCGTCTTAACGTACGCGACTTCTTCGGCGGGGCCATTGCCGAGACCCCCGGGTCGTCGTTCCTCGTGTTCACCGGCGACGATCGCGAGTGGAGCTACCGCGACGCCGGCGCGGAGATCACGCGCGCCGCCGCGGCGTGGCACAGCCTCGGGGTCGGCAAAGGTGATCGCGTCGCGTTCATGCTCGATAACTCGCCGCAGTTCGTCTGGGCCTGGCTCGGACTCGCGAGCATTGGCGGCGTGCTCGTAGCCATCAACACCGGCTTCAAGACTTCGGAGGCCGAATACCTGGTGCGCGATTCGGGCGCGCGCTTCGTCCTCGCCGGCGATGAGCACGTCGAGGTGTTGCGTGGCGTGCAGGCGGCCCTTCCGGAGGTCGCCGTGCTACACGGCGACGCGGGGACCGAATCGTTCACGGCGCTGATGGAGGCCGAGCTAGATCCTGCACCGCACGTTGAACTTTCGGGCGATGACGTTATCTCGCTGATATACACGTCGGGTACCACTGGCAATCCGAAAGGGGTCATGCAGACCCATCGCAACTTCGTTCTCACGGGCCAGGCGTACGTCGACTGGATGCATATGGAGCGCGGTGATCGCATTTACGCGTGCCTGCCACTCTTCCACATCAACTCGCAGGCGTACTCGACGATGGCGGCGATCGCCGCCCGTGGCGCCATGGTGCTCTCGCCACGCTTCAGCGCGAGTCGATTCTGGTCCGAGGTGCGGCGGCATCGGGTCACCGTGTTCAACTTCATCGGTGCCATGGCGCTCATCCTTACCAAGTCCGAGCCATCCGCGGACGACGCCGACAACGCCGTCAGAATCGCGTATGGCGTGCCAACACTCGCCACAGAGGTCGTCGACGCGATCGAGCACCGTTTCGGGCTGAGGTGCATCTCCGGCTTTGGCATGAGCGAGACGACGTTCGGTCTTCTCGAGCCGCTCGATCAGCCGCGTCGACCGGGCTCGATGGGGATCGAGCGACACCACCCCGATCCGATGGTGCCGCGCACGCAGGCGAAGATCGTCGATGGCGACGGTGTGGAGGTGCCGCGCGGGACTGCGGGGGAGCTGCTGCTCAAGAATGCCGCAATGATGCTCGGGTATTTCGGCCGTCCAGCCAAGACCGCCGAGACGCTCATCGATGGCTGGCTGCACACCGGTGACAGTGCATATCAGGACGAGGACGGATTCTTCTTCTTCGTCGACCGAATGAAAGACATCGTCCGGCGTCGCGGTGAGAACATCTCGTCGCTCGAGGTCGAGCGAACCGTTGCGCGCCACCCGCACATCGCGGAGGCCGCCGTCATCGGCGTGCCCGCAGAGCTCTCAGACGAAGAGTTGCTCGTCTTCGTCGTGCCGCGTGACCCCGGTGAGCCTGTGACAGCAGACGAGGTCTTCGTGTGGGCGGCCGAACACCTGGCCGACTTCAAGGTGCCGTTGTACGTGCGCCTCATCGGTGAGCTGCCCAAAACAGCGACCGCCAAAGTCCAGAAGGAGAAGCTCCGCGCGATCGACGCGGATGACCGGTCCGGTCGCATCGAGCGCGCCGGCGCGAGAAGGTAGGAACATGGCGTTGAAGGACGCGCCGGCGACAGCGGAGTCGCGCGGCATAGAACTCGTCGGGTACCACGATCTCGGGAAGAACCCCGCGTTCAAAGTGGCGATGCAGAGGGTGGGTGAGCGGTACTACCTATATCTGAGTCACTTCTGGGTATCGCGTTGGTCGGTTATCGATGTCACAGATCCAGCGAACCCCGAACTCATCTCGCATGTCGACGGGCCGCCTGCGAGTTGGACCTATCAGGTCCAGGTGGCCGACGGACTCATGATCGGCGCGCTCGAACGTCCCACGCCGGGCTGGGGTTACGACCCCGCCGCGACCGAAGAGGTCGGTGTGTTGCTCTTCGATGTGAAGGCCGACCCCGCGCATCCGTCATTCATCGCCCACTACGACACGGGCGGACGCGGCACTCATCGCAACTACTACGACGGCGGTCGCTACGCCTACCTGGCGACGGAGGCCGACGGCTTCACCGGCAACATCCTCTCAATTGTCGACGTCTCCGACCCCACCCACGTCGTCGAGGTCGGACGCTGGTGGGCGCCCGGTCAGCACCTGGCCGCCGGTGAGACCGGAGGTTCGAAGTGGGGACTGCACGGACCCGCGCACGTGGTCGGCGACCTTGCCTATTGCAGTTGGGGGCAGTACGGATTCCTCATTCTCGATGTCTCCGACAAGACGCAGCCGACGCTGGTGTCGCGGGTGAGCTTCGGGGACTTCGGCAGTCCCCTCGGTGTGCACACTGCGTTCAAGCACGGCGATTTCGTTGTCGTGAACAGCGAGTCGTTGGGTGAGGGTGACAGCGAGGGACTGCCATATGCGGTTGCGGTCGACGTGCATGACCCGGCGATGCCACGGATCGTTTCCTGGTTCCCGACACCGATCCCGGAAGAGAGCACGGGTCTGCGCAGCTATCAGCAGAAGGGCGGTCGTCACGGGCCGCACAATCAACACCAGTATCAGGGCGTGGCAGGCACCCTGGAGGACTCGTCGCGGGTGTACTTCACCCACTTCAACGCGGGGCTGCGGGTGTACGACTTCACCGAGCCGCTGCGTCCGCGCGAAATCGCCCACTACGTTCCCGCCGACCCCACCGAGCGGCTCGGGCCGAAGCCAGCTCAGCTCACGACGTCCTTCGAGGACCTCATCGTGGACGAGCGCGGCTACATCTACTGCACCGACAAGAACTACGGGCTCTTCGTGCTGACGCTGGCTGACTGACCGGAGGGCGGGCGGCAGCCGGAACTGTTCGCCCGCCCACTCGTCACGCGGCGACGATCGGTGACGACACCGCCCCGACGCGCTCGATCGCGACCTCGACGACATCGCCAGGCACGAGGAAGCGTGGCGGTGTGCGGACATAGCCGACGCCCGAGGGCGTGCCGGTTGCAATGAGGTCGCCCGAGTTCAGAGTCATCTCCTGACTCAGGAACTCGAGCAACTCGCCGATGCCGAAGATCATGTTGCTCGTGGAATCGGACTGGACGACTTCGCCGTTGACGCGCGACTCGATCGCGAGGCCACCGTCGATCGGGCCGACCTCGGCCGACGTCACAATATCGCCGATAGGCCCGCTGCGATCGGTGTTCTTCCCCAGCGTCCACTGCGTCGTCAGCTTCTGCAGCGTACGGGCGGTCAGATCGTTGAACGGCGCATAGCCGTAGATCGCCCCGGCCGTCTCGGCCGCGCGTGCGCGATATAGTGGCCGGCCCACAACCGCGAGCAACTCGGCCTCCCAGTCGAGGCCGGGTTCGTTGCGCGGCACCGGCACCGCGTCGCCGTCCAGGGCGAGCGACGCGGTCCAGCGCGCGAACACGGTCGGATGCCGGGGCGGCGCCCAGCTGCCTTCCGCCGCATGCTCCGCGTAGTTGAGCCCGATGCAGATCACGCGAGCCGACGGGCGCACGGGTGGCACCTGTTCGACGGCGGCAAGGGCGATCGGCTCGCTCTCGCGCTCGCCTGCGGACTCACCCCAGCGGAACGGGTCCTCCCAGAACTCCTCGAGCTCGGCGATTGGCAGAGCCGTGCTCGCACTGATCCGTCGCGCAACGATGACGCGCCGCCCAGAGCGATAGCCGACAAGACGCATGACGACCCGCTTCAGTCGGCGACCGTCGCGCGAGGCGCGGTCGCGGCGGCGTAGACGGAATCGAATGCGGCTTTTCCCTCGTCGAGAAGCCGCGCCGTAGGCCACTGCCACATCGGGTCGGGCAGGGGCTCGCCGAACGTTCCGTCGTCGGAGAAGATCTCGAGCTCGTACCAGCCGCGATAGCCCGCGTCGTGCGCGGTGCGAATAACGCCTTCGACCGGTAAGACGCCTTGACCGGGAAGCGCCCGGTCGAAGCGGCCGGGATTGCCGGGGGCTCGATCGCAGACCTGAATGCCGGCGATCACGTCGATGTACTCACGGATATTCTCGAGGGGTTCGTCGGCGATGTGCCAGTTATCGAGGAGCACGCCGATCGTGCCCTCTCCGCCGGCGTCGGCGATGAGGTCAGCGGCCTGGGGGATCGTCTGCACCAGGCTGCCCGCGCTTCCGGGGCTGATCACCTCGAGCGCGAGCTTCACACCTGCGTCCTTGGCGACGTCGATGACCTCCTTGAACGCCGCCACAACGCGACGGCGGGAATCTGTCGAGTCACCGCCCTGTGGAGCGCCGGCGAGAATGCAGACGGCTACGGGGTTGAACACGCTGAACCGCTTGACGGACTCTTTGAGCATCTGCAGCCGCGCGGCCGCGTCCTTCGGGTGGGCGAAGTGCCCATTGCCGGTGAAGATGCCCGGAGTGAGCGGGAAGCAGAAGGTCGCGCTCAGGCCGGCGTCTGCGAGGGCAGCCGAACGCTCCGCATCGCGGTCGCCCTCGAGCTTGAACTCCCACAGGCCGATGCCGTGCACATCCGCCTTCGGGTACTCGGCGAGTTCGTTGATGAAGGGCGCGTGGTAGGTCGTCCCCTCCGATACGGCGAACAGAGGCTTTTCGGACACCGTCGTCTCCTCACTCATTGACCTGCACCAACACCTTCAGCTCGTCGCTCGGCTGCGACAGGACCTCAAAACCACGGGCGACGATCTCCGTGAGGGGGATCTTCGCGGTTGCGACTCCATCGATCGGGTAAGCGCCGGAACGCACCATCGCGACGGTGGCATCCCACGCGTGCCGGGTGTAGCCCACAGACCCGACCATGGTCAGGTCGGCACGGGTGATGCGGCGTATGTCGAAGGTGACCGCCTCAAGGTGCACCGCGGGCACGGCGAGGGTTCCGCCCGGCTTGACGGACTCGAGTGCGGTCGCGTTCGCCGCCGGCTTGCCCGCCGCGTCGATCGCGACGTCCACGCCAAGACCGCCCGTAATGTTGCGCAGATACCCGGGAATGTCCGACGCCGCGTCGGCCGGAATCACCGTCCCACCGAACTTGCCGACGAGCGCCGCGCGCTTCGGGTTGAGCTCGAACACATGCACCTGTGCGGCACCCAGGGCCCGCGCCGCGAGAAGCGACAGTACGCCGATCGCACCGGCGCCCGCGATAAAGACGGTATCTCCAGCGGACACGCCCGCCTTCTGCGCGGCGTTGAGCGCGACGGCGGCCGGTTCGATCAGCGCTCCGGTCGATGCTGGGATGCCGTTCAAGGGTGTGAGCTGGTAGTGCTCGACGAGGACTTTCTCGCCGAAGCCACCCCACGGCGAGCTCAGCCCGTTCCACGCCTTGATGCGGCAGTTCTGGTACTCGCCGCGGAGGCACGCCTCGCATTTGCCGCAGTGCAGCAGAGGGTAGACCGCGACCTCGTCACCGACCTTGACGTTCTCGATTTCGGCGCCGATCTCCTCGACGCGCGCTGAGAACTCGTGACCGAGAATCAGCGGGCGCCCCTCATAGCCGGTTAACGGATGCCGCGCGGCGTAGTCACTCGTGCCGTGGCCGGTGTACTCCTTGATGTCCGTTCCGCAGATGCCGCTCCAGAGCGGCGAGACGATGGCTTGCAACGGGCCCGGGGCGGAAGGGGCTGGAACTTCTTCGATCCGCATGTCCGCTGGGCCATAAAGACGGGCTGCCCTCATTGGCGCCCGCACGGCAGTTGTGCTTGACATGCGAGCGAGTCTATAAAATATAGTTTTCGTGTCAAGGAGGACAGATGGCCGGAGACGGTACACCCCATCGATCGAAGATCCTGACGCTCACCGGCCATGCCGAGCACATGCTGCGCGAGCTGATCTTCAGCGGCGAATTGCGTCCGGGAGTGCGAATCTATGCGGACGAGATGGCGGACCGACTCGGAATGAGTGCGATTCCGGTACGTGAAGCTCTGCGCACGCTCGCCTCACGCGGGCTCGTCGAGGCCATCCCGCAGCGCGGGTTCCGGGTGCGCCCAGCCGATCGTGAGGACTTTCAGCAGACCTACGAGATGCGCCAACTCCTCGATCCTTACGCGGCTCGGCTTGCCGTGCCGCGCATGGATGGCGCAGCCATGGACGCCATGGGCCGGGCTCTCGAAAAGCTGTCGGGCACCATTCTGGCCGGCGACGTCGACAGCTACGACGCCGACCATCACGCGTTCCACTTCTCGATCTACAACCAATGTGGCAATCGCTGGCTGATCGACGTGCAGCAGATGCTCTGGGAGAACAGCCAGCGCTACCAACGCATCTCCACCGGCATCCGCGGCAGTGCAGAGGATCGCGTCGCCGAGCACCGCGCGATCGCCGACGCATGCCGGCTCGGCGATGCCGACGCAGTGTCGGCACTCGTCTACAAGCACCTCGAGCACACCCGCTCGGTCGTCTATGAAGCCCTCGGTGCTGAGGGTGAGAAGGAGGAGGACTAAGTGCCTTTCGATACCAGCCGTGCCGTGTGGTTTGTCGGACCACGTCAGATCGAACTGCGCGAGGCACCGGTGCACAGGCCGGAGCCGTACGAGATCACAGTCCGTGCCACGCGTTCGCTGATCAGTGCCGGCACTGAGATGCTCGTGTATCGCGGCGACACGAACCCGGGCGACCGTATGCCGCCGAACTCGGAGGGGCAGTTCCCGTTCCCGACGAAGTACGGCTACCAGACCGTGGGCGAGGTTGTCGCTGCAGGCGAGGACAGCGGTTTCCATGTTGGCGAGCACGTGTTCACCAGGCATCCGCATCAGGATCTCTTCACGATCGAGGCGCGACCCGAGTATGTCGTCCGCGTGCCAGCCGGTGTCGACGACTCGACCGCGACATTCCTCAACCTCACGCGCGTCGCCCTCACCGGGGTGCTCGACGTCCCCGTGAAAGTGGGCGAGACCGCCGTTGTGTTCGGGCAGGGCATCGTCGGAATGATGTGTGCGCGGATCGCTGGGCTCAACGCGGCCGCGACCGTCGTCGTCGACCGATTCGAGAAGCGCCGCGCGCTCGCTCTGCACTACGGTGCGCGCGCGGCCGTCGAGCCCCAGGACGTGAAGGATGTGGTGTTCGAGCTCTCCCACGGCCGCGGCGCCGACGTCGTGTACGAGGCAAGCGGCGCACCGCCTGCGCTTCAGTCCGCGATCGAGATCGCGGCCGATCAGGGCGAGATCGTGGCGATCTCGTTGTACGGAAATCACGAGGTGCCGCTCAGGCTGGCGCCCGAGTTCCATTTCCGCAGGCTGCGCATCACGAGTTCACAGGCGACCGATCAGGCGAGGTGGAACTGGGTGCGTCGGACGGAGGCGGCGTTCGGCTTGCTCGAGCGATTGAGCGTTGCCGACATGATCAGCAGCCACGTCGGTTTCGCCGCTGCTGCCGAGGCCTATGAACTCGTTGACAGGGATCCGGCGAACGTGCTCGGCGCTGTGCTGGATTACCCCGCGTAATTGTGTACGCCGTGCACAAGTTGTGCTAAGAACGAGACACTGTATCGATAGAACGGATCGAGTTTGTTGTAATGAGCGGTCGCGCAGAGGGCAAGGTCGTGCTGGTCACGGGTACCGGCGGTGATATCGCGCGGGCCGCGGCGATCACGCTGGCACGGGAAGGCGCCCACGTCGTCGGCTGCGACATCAATGTCGAACTCGCCGAGGAGACCGTGGCCGCTGTGCGGGACGCGGGCGGCAGCATGGACTCGCTGCATCCGCTCGACCTCTCCGTCGAAGGGGACGCCCAGCGCTGGGTGGAGTTCGCACTCGCGCGTCACGGCCGCATCGACGCGATCGTGAACAACGCGAAGGCGGCGCGCGGCGGCTCCGGTGAAGAGACGAGCGCCGAGGACTGGCGATTCACGATCGACCGCAACCTCACTCTGCCATGGCTGGTGACCAAAGCCGCCATCCCCGCGCTCAAGGAGAGTCAGGGCTCGGTGCTCTTCATCGCCTCGGTTTCCGGCGCCCAGTTCGGCACCGGTTATCCCGGCAACACGACGAACCTTGTCGCGTACTCCACCGCCAAAGCCGGCATTCTGCGACTCAGTGTCGCACTCGCTAACGAGCTGGGGGCGGCCGGTGTGCGCGTCAACACGCTGTCACCTGGCATCGTCGAGACCGCGTCGACCCTGCGCAGCTATGGCCTGCCCGGGACACCCAGACGAGAACTGGTGAGCCGTCCTGCTCTATTGCCTCAGCGCACCGGGCACCCACAAGACATCGCCAACGCCGTCCTCTTCCTCGTCTCCGACGACGCGTCATGGATCACTGGCGCCGACCTCCGCGTCGATGGCGGCTGGGCCGCGTCCGGCGGCGTCGGCCCCATGACATCGGGGGACGCCGAGACGCTTGCGTCCCGCGCCTAACGGTGTCCTTCGCGAAACATCAACTCAACACACCCTGCCGAACTGAGATTGAGACCGCCGCCCGACCATTCAACCCGCTGCACAGCCCAAACTGACGCCCCACCTCTGGGATCAATTCAAAGGAGAAGGACCAGATCATGTCAGAGCAGATAACCCCGCGCGCCGCGGGACCCTCCTTCCAGGTCGGCACCGAGACCGGCATCGCCATCGATCCTGCCGAGGTGCCGCCCCCACCCCCTGGAGCGCTCCGCACCGTCGCGACGAGCGCTATCTTCGGCGGCGTCATCGAGTGGTTCGACTACTTCATCTACGCGCAAGCCGCGGCGCTCGTGTTCCCGGCGATCTTCTTCCCGAACCAGAACGCCATCACCGGCGTGCTGCTGTCATTCGGTGGTTTCGCGGTCGGGCAGTTCGCCCGCCCAATCGGCGCCATCGTCTTTGGCAACCTCGGCGACAAGATCGGTCGCAAGCCGGTGCTGGTCGCGACGTTCCTCCTCATGGGGATCTCGACGCTCCTAATGGGCTTCCTGCCCTCGTACGCCCTCGTCGGTGTCTGGGCGCCGATCCTCCTGACGGTGCTTCGTGTCGCCCAGGGCTTCGGTGCGGGCGCGGAGTTTGCCGGGGCATCCGTCATCATGCTCGAATACGCCCCCAAGAAGCGCCGCGGGCTCTACGGGTCGGTCGGCACGGTTGGCTCTTCCACGGGCCTCATGCTCGGCACCGCTGTCTTCCTGCTGCTTCAGTTCCTGCCGCACGACCAGCTGCTCGCGTGGGGCTGGCGCCTGCCGTTCTACCTCAGCGCGATTCTGGTCGCCGTCGGCATCTGGATTCGATACCGGGTCAGCGAATCGCCGCTCTTCGAGGCCGTCGTTAAGAAGGACCTTGTCGAACGCGTCCCGCTTGGCGGCGTCATCCGCCGTGAGTGGCGCTCTCTGATCCTCGTGTTCTGCCTGGCCGCCGGCGTCCAGATGGGAACCTACGTGTTCCTCACGTGGATCCTGTCGTACCTCAATGGACTCAAGGATGCGTCGGGCGCCGCCTATTTCCAGCCGCAGCAGAGCACCTGGTTCGTGTTCCTCGCGGGCGTGGCGTCCGTCATCGGCACTCCACTATGGGGATTGCTGTCCGACAAGATCGGCAGGAAGGTCGTCTTCGGTGGCGCAGCGTTGCTCACCGCCGCGCTCACATTCCCGTACTTCCTCATGATCAACACCGGTAACCCGTTCTGGGCCGCATTCGCCGTGATTCTCGTCGGTGGCGTCACGACCCAGATGATGGCGGGCGTGCAGGGTTCGCTGTTCGGCGAGGTCTTCTCGACCAAACTGCGCTACAGCGGCTTCGCACTTGGTCGCGAGGTCTCGGCTGCAATCTTCGGCGGCCTCTCGCCGGTGATCGCGACAGCGCTCGTCGCGGCATCTGGCGGGAAGTTCTCGTCGGTCGCGATCTACGTCGCAGCCGTCGCGCTGCTGACCGCAGTCGCGGTGCTGTTCGCACGCGAGACCAACAAGGCCGACCTCAAACTGTGACCGCCACGCGCGGGGAGAGAATGCGCGCTCGGGGAGAGTTTTCGGCCGACGCGGCTTCCCCAGCGCACATTCTCTCCCCGAACGGGCGACCTCGGTCGCACGCTCAGTCTCGGAACCCGAGCCGCCCGCTGAGTTCGTGGCAGGCTGCGACAACCGCGGCCGCGATCTCGGGCTCCTGCGCGGTGTCCGAACGCTGCGACGGCCAGGTGAAGACGATCGAGCCGACGCAGGACCCCGCGGCGTCGAAGAACGGGGCGGCAACGGCCGCCCCCGAGACGACGCGCTCGCCATGGCTGACACTGAAGCCACGCTCATGATCGACCCGGGCTTGCTCGATCAGCCGAGTGGCATCCGTCATCGTGCTCGGCGTCATGGGGATCAGACCCACTCGCCGAACAAGCGCCGCGATCTCGCCGTCCGACAGAGTGGACAGGACAGCGCGGCCGCCGGCTCCTGCGTACAGCGGGGCACGCTCCCCGGGGTCGATGACGTAGCGGACATTGTGCGTCGAGTCGACCTTGTCGCGGAAGATGATCTCGTCACCTTCGCGCACTGCGAGATAGCACGTCTCGTTGAAGGTGGTCGCGAGCTCCCGCACGATTGGCTCGGCGGCTTGCCAGAGCGTGTCACGACTGTGGATCGTCGCCGCCAAGGCGAACAGCTCAGGCCCGACGCGAAAGCGGCCCGAGAACTCGTCCTGCAAGGCGATTCCTTGGTCTGTCAGCTGCTCGAGCAGGCGAGAAACGGCACTCTTGTCGATGCCGAGATCCCGTGCCAACTCGCGCACACCGATGCCTTCCGGGCGCGCGGCCAGTTCGCGCAGGAGCATGATCACCTTGCTGGTCGTCGTGGGACGGTTCCGCCGCCGCGCGGCGATCGCGGTCTCGGTGGTCGCGCCCTCGGCTGCCTCGATACTCACGCGCGAGCCCCCTTCCTCGGCCACTGCTTCGATCAGTGGACATGACGACTTTAGTGGCGCGGTCGCGGCAGTCTCAGAGAGTCTCTGCCGCACCCAGCACGACGGTCGCGTGGCCGCCGAGTGTGAATCCCATTCCGTGCGCGACGGCGGTTCGTGCTCCCGTCACCTGTCGGGCGCCGGCATCGCCCCGGAGCTGCTGCACCGCCTCCGTCAACAGGAATGCTCCGAGCATTCCGGGGTGCACGAACGAGAGGCCGCCGCCGTTGGTATTGAGCGGCAGCGATCCGCCGGGCCTCGTCGCGCCTGATTCCAGAAGTGCCCCGCCGTCGCCCTTCGCGCAAAATCCAATGTCTTCGAGCAGTACGGCGAGGCTCATCGTGAACGCGTCGTAGACCTCGGCCACATCGACGTCCTGGGGAGTCAGCCCAGACATCTCGAACGCGCGTTGTGCCGAGTCCACGGCGCGGGTGACGGTGAGGTCGGTCATACCGGTGATGTTGCGATGATCGGATGCTTCGCCGAAGCCGAGTACGAACGCCGGGACCGTGGGCAGCTCGCGGGCTCGCTCGGCGGAGGTGATGACGAGTGCGGCTGCGCCGTCGGTCACCAGACAGCAGTCGAGCTTGTGCACGGGTGTCGAGATGAGCGGAGAGCTCAGCACATCATCGATGGTGAGCGGGCGATCGCGATATGGTGCACGCGGGTTGAGCCGTGACCACTCGCGGGCGGCGACGGCGGCGTGCGCGAACTGCTCTGAGGTACTGCCGTACTGGTGCATGTGGCGCGCCGCGATCATGGCGATCGGACTGATGGGATGCATCATGCCGTAGGGCCGTTCGTATTCGAGCCACTCCGAGCCGCTCACGAGTGCACGTCCGTCTGAACGCTGCGTTGAGCCGTAGGTGATCAGCGCGTAGTCGCAGAGGCCGGTCTCGATCGCGGCGGCGGCGTGCCCGACGTAGGCCTCGAAGGAGCATCCGCCGAGCACACTCGAGTCCGTGTACCGCGGCGCCAGACCGAAGTATTCGGCGAATGTCAGCGTTGGGGCGTAGTAATAGGGCGTCGTAGCGAACAGCCCGTCGATCTGGTCCTTGCGCACGCCAGCATCGGCGATGGCGAGTCGCGCTGCGTCGGCCATCATTCCCGCAGGTGAGCGGGCGCCGGCCGGCTCCGCGAGCTCTGCGATCCCGACGATCGCAATACGGCCGCGTAGCGACGCCCCGCGCTTCGCCATCACGGCGTCACCGGCGCAAACGTCACGCCCGTCTCGTCGGCTGCGGCCACGACGCGCCCGCCGATTCCGGCGGCCGCGGCCTCGCGGGTCAGCTCACCGATGACCCGTATGCCTTCATCGAGATCCACGAGCCCAACCGAATAGGGCACGTCCTCGGCGCGGGCGGGGTCGCCCGCTCGGAGCAGTGTGGTCAGGGTGTAAACGGTGCCGAGCCCGCGCGATTCCGTGACTACCAGGTCCGATGACATGCACTTCGGACAGACCGTCCGCAGGTACCAAACCGGCTCCTGGCAGGATGTGCACTGCTGAAACACGATGCGCCCGTCGCGAAGCGCGTCGGCGTACACGGCCTCCTCACCGCGTGGACGACTGGCATCGACTCGAACCATATGTGGCCTCCGGTGCTCTAACAATGAGACGGTGTTGCAATATAATATAGACAGAACAACGACGTCACCCACTGAGAGGACTCCCCGTGCCCGATTTCAGCACCGTTCGCGAGTACATCGACAAGTACAGCAACTGGGGGCGTTGGGGGGAAGACGACGAACTCGGCACGCTGAACCACGTGACGCCCGAGATCAGGCAGCGCGCCGCATCGCTCGTGAAAACCGGCAAGGTGTTCTCGCTTGCGATCCCGTATGACGAAAACGGGCCGCAGCGGGGTACCTTCAACCGGTTCAACCCGATTCACCTGATGACCCGCGACGGAGCAGACGCGATCGCGGGGACGTCCGTCCGCGACTTCTATGGCGATCGCGACCGCCATTTCCGGGGGACCGACGACCTGGTCATTCTGCCCTTGCAGGCAAGCACCCAGTGGGACTCACTCGCGCACGTGGTCCTCGACGACAAGATCTACAACGGCTACAGCGCCGACCAGGTGTCGAGCAAGGGCGCTCTCCGAAACGACATCACGCACGCGTCAGTCGAACCGGCGGGACGAGGCATCCTGCTCGACATTCCGAAGCTGAAGGGCGTCGACTGGTTGGAGCCCGGCACCCCCATCACAGGCGACGACCTTGATGCGGCGTTGGCTGCTGAGGGCATCGCAGTGCAGAAGGGCGACTTCGTCCTGGTTCGCACCGGGAACGTGGCCCAGGTGCGCAGTCGCGGCTCGTGGGGCGACTACGCGGGTGGCAGCGCGCCCGGGCTCGGGCTCGGCGCCATTGACTGGGTGGCCAGCCATGAGATCGCCGCGATCGCCACCGATACGTGGGGGATGGAGGTACTTCCGAACGAGACGGCGGATGTCTTCCAGCCGCTGCACCTGGTCTTCATCGTGCATCTCGGGCTGCTCGTTGGTGAGATCTGGGACCTTGAGGGGCTCGCGGCCGATTGTGCATCGGACGGCACGTACGAGTTCTTCTTCGTCGGTCCGGCGCTGCCCTTCACGAACGCCGTCGCCTCACCGCTGAACCCGATCGCGATCAAATAATGGGCTCATCAGGCCCTCTTGATGGAATCACCGTCGTAGATCTGAGCCGGGCCTTGGCCGGCCCGCACGCGTCGATGATGCTCGGGGATCTCGGAGCGCGTGTCATCAAGGTCGAGTCGCCAGGCGGCGGCGACGATACTCGGTCATGGGGGCCGCCGTTCGTCGGGCCGGATGATTCGATCTCCACATATTTCCTTTCTGCCAACCGGAACAAGGAGTCGGTGGTCCTCGACATGAAGGACCCCGCCGACTCAAACGTGCTCGCGCGGCTGATCCGCTCGGCCGACGTGTTGATCGAGAATTTCCGTCCCGGCGTGCTTGATCGCCTGGGATTTCCGGTCGCTCGTCTGACCGAGCTGAATCCTCGACTGATCACACTCGCGATTTCCGGGTTCGGGGACGGCGGCCCAGAGGGCGAACGCGCGGGATACGACCAGATCGCCCAGGGCGAGGCGGGAATTATGTCGGTGACCGGCCCCGACCCTGCAACGCCGACCAAGGTCGGTGTGCCGATCGGTGATGTTGCGGCAGGCATGTACGGCGCATTCGGCGTCCTCGCGGCACTCCATGAGCGGGAGCGAACGGGCCGCGGCTCGGTCGTGAGGACGTCGCTCCTCGGCGCGCTCGTCGGCATGCATGCGTTTCAGGGGACTGTGTGGACGGTTGCCCACCGCGTACCCGTGACGCAGGGTGCACACCACCCTTCGATCTGTCCCTATGGCCTGTTCCACGCATCCGATGGCGTTGTGCAGATCGCGGTCGGGTCAGAGTCGCTGTGGCGCCGGTTCGCTCCCGCGTTCAACCTACCTGTCGACGATGCCCGGTTCGCCGTCAACAGCGATCGCGTGCGCCACGCGGGTGAACTGCGCGAAGCCGTCGATGCGGCGTTCGCCGAGTTCACGACCGAAGCGCTGCTGGAGAAGCTCGACGCCATCGGCGTCCCGGCGGGCCGCGTGCGGAACCTCCAGCAGGTCTACGAGTGGGATCAGGTGCGCAGCCAAGGACTGATTATCGACGTGGACCACCCCGTTCTCGGTCGGATGCAGCTGCCGGGGCCGCCGCTCCGCTTCTTCGACATCGAGGGGAGCGAATGGCACCGTACCCACGCAGCTCCTCCGCTTTATGGCGAGCACACCACTGCGGTCAGGGAAGAATTCGCGCCATGAGCACCGCCCGATTGACCGCGCAAGAACTCATCGCGACCGTCCTCGACGAGGGCAGCTTCGAGTCGTGGGACGTGCCGATCCCGAGGCCATCCGGCATCACTCCCGCGTACGCGGCGGACCTCGACCGAGCCCGCGCGAGAACCGGGTCCGACGAGGCGGTGCTCACGGGCCAGGGCCGCATTCAGGGGCACCCGATCGCATTCGTGGTCAGCGAGTTCGGCTTCCTCGCCGGCTCTGTGGGTGTCGCATGCGCCAATCGCATCGAGGCAGCTGTGCGCCGCGCAACGGCAGATCGGCTGCCGCTGCTCGCCGCACCCGCTTCAGGTGGGACCCGGATGCAAGAAGGGACGATTGCCTTCCTCCAAATGGTGCGCATCACTGCGGCGATCGTCGACCACAAGAACGCGGGCCTTCCCTACCTCGTCTACCTGCGGCATCCGACCATGGGCGGAGTCTTCGCCTCCTGGGGCTCACTCGGCCACCTCACGGTCGGTGAGCCTGGCGCGCTGATCGGATTCCTCGGGCCGAAGGTATTCGAAGCCCTGCATGGCGGCGAATTCCCGCGTGGTGTTCAGCTCGCCGAGAATCTCGCGGCGCACGGAGTGATCGATGCGGTGGTGTCCCCGGCTGACCTCGCAGAAATTGCGGCAAAGACGATCGGCATCCTCACGGCACCAGCTGAGCCGGGGGCTGTCGCCGCCGGCCGCCCCATCATCGACGCGCCAGTCTGGGACTCGATCGAGACGACCCGTGAACCGCGCCGGCCCGGAATCCGGCGCATGCTGCGCGACGCGGCGTCGGCCGCCGTGCCGCTGTTCGGCACGGCGGAGGGTGAGCACCAGCCTGGAGTTGTGACGGCGCTGGCGAGAATCGCGGGCGTTTCTTGCGTTGTCGTCGGGCAGGACCGCGGCGCGCAGCGCCATCGGGGCCCGATCGGGCCGGGCGCCTTGCGGCAGGTGCGGCGCGGGATTCGCCTTGCGCGCGAACTGCGACTGCCGCTCGTGACGGTAATCGACACCCCGGGCGCCTCGCTGTCGCAGGAGGCGGAAGAGGGCGGCCTTTCAGGCGAGATCGCGCGCTGCCTCGTCGACCTTCTCGAAGTGGATGCGCCGGTCGTGTCCGTCCTGCTGGGTGAGGGGAGCGGCGGCGGCGCGCTGGCGCTGCTTCCCGCCGACCGCATTATTGCCGCGGAGCACGCGTGGCTCGCACCCCTGCCGCCCGAAGGGGCGAGCGCCATCCTGCATGACGGCGACACCTCGTTTGCTCCAATGCTTGCCGAGCTCCAGGGGGTCGCCGCGGCGAACCTGGCCCAACATGGCGTCATCGATGTGGTCGTCAGCGAAGGGCGCAGCTGGGCAGCATTTCTCGAAGCGCTGTCCACGGTCATCGCGCAACAGATCGCGGTCGCATCGGCCATCCCTTTGGGCGTGCGCTTGCGCGACCGCAGCGAGCGTTTCCGGGTCGACGCTTAGCACGGCGTGGCCGGCTCTGTCCGGTTGGCGCGACCGCGCGGGACAGCATCTCTGATAGTGACGGCCTCGGGCCCGACAGCGCGCAGATGCCAGGGCCGAGATGGGGCATGCTCAGTGGGCGCCGTCGCCGCCCCAGGCGCGGACCTTCGTCGGCGTCAGGATCAGCACCTTGCGGATCGGGGCCTCGGGGTCGCCGAAGTCCTCGATCTTCGTGTCGTACTTCTCGAATTGGTGGCGCATCCACTCGAGCGACGAGTCGTCCGCGACACTGACGTCGCCGCGAACCTCGAGGGTCTTGTAGCCGGAGGCGTCGGTGAAGAAGTAGGTCGCTTTGCCCGTGCGGGCGGCGTTCTGGAACCACTTGCGACTGGAGACGCCGGATGTCTTGATGAGGCCGTCCTCGTAGAGGAACCAGACGGCGGCGACGGCCGGGTAGCCGTCTTCGCCCGTCGTCGCAATGGTGACGATCGGGTTGTCGAGCAGGTCGGCGTGCGTGGCGGGGATGTTCGCGGGCATGCTCACAGTCTGTCGCAGATGGCCGCCGCGCGCGCCCCTCGGCGACGTCGCAATGTGGTGCGGCATTCCCGGCCGGCCCGGCTGCGCAAGACGTCCGGATTCGAGCGCTCGCCGTCCGTCGGGGTGGGATACGACAACGCGTTCGGCTGCATTCTCGATAGTGCGCCGAACAAATAAAGCCAACCGGGCAGAGCGACGCGACAGACAAGGAAAAACGCACATGTCTACGACAGTCACCACCGGCGAACTGACCGGTAAGACGGCCCTCGTCACTGGGGCCACATCGGGTATCGGTCGCGCCACCGCGATCGCGCTCGCAGCGCTTGGCGCAGACGTCATCATTCACGGACGCGACGCTGCGCGCGCCGCCCGCGTGATCGAGGAGATCGAGCTCAGCGGCGGACGCGCACGATTCATCGGTGCGGACCTTCCCGTCGGGGCCTCGAAGCTCGCCCACGAGGCGGGCGACGTCGACATCCTCGTCAACAACGCGGGGGCGGCCTGGTTCGGCCCCAGCGAGGAACTCGACACGGACACCTACCACCGGCTGTTCGCCGGCAACGTCGAGGGGGCATACCTTCTGACCGCGCAGCTCGCACCCGGCATGGTCACGCGCGGCGAAGGCGCGATCGTCAACGTCTCGAGTATGGCGGCGAACATCGGAATGTCGGGTGGCGCCGCATACAGCGCGACCAAGGCCGCACTCAGTTCGTTCACGCGCTCGTGGGCCGCTGAGTATTCGCCCAAGGGGGTTCGGGTCAACGCCGTCGCGCCGGGGCCGATCTACACGGGCGCTGCCGACGACGGCCTCACCACTGCTCTGGGTGAGACGACGCTGCTCGGCACAGCCGCGCAGCCCGAGGACATCGCCGAGACGATCGCGTTTCTCGCGTCGCCGCGCTCCTCGTACATCACCGGGGCCGTGGTCGCCGTCGACGGCGGACGCACGGCGATCTGATCCGGTTCCCGCAGCACATGATCCAGGTCCCACAGAACAAGAGGAATGAAATGTCAGTCTCAGCAGAACCAGCCCTGCGTGCTCTCGTCACCGGCGGCACCGCCGGTCTCGGCAAGGAGGTCGCGCGCCTGCTTGCCCGCGATGGCATGAGTGTGACCATCGTCGGCCGGAACGCCGAACGAGGGGCGGCCGCCGTCAGCGAGATCACGGGCGAAGGAGGTCAGGTCGAGTTCCTCACGGCCGACGTCGAGGACCCGGCGCAGATCAGCCGCTTGGCTCGCGACATCGGCGACATCGACGTTCTGGTCAACAACGCCGGCCACTCGACTTGGGGCCCCACGGAGGAGATCTCGGTGAGCGACTTCGACAGCATGTTCGCCAGCAACGTTCGTGCGCCGTTCCTGCTGGTCGCGGCATTCGCTCCCGGGATGGCGAGCCGAGGGTCGGGCAGCATCGTCAACATCGGCAGCATGGCAGGCACCATCGGGCTGCCGGCGGGAGCGGCGTATGGCGCGACGAAGGCGGCGCTGGCGTCCCTGACCCGCGGTTGGGCGGCGGAGTTCAGCCCTCGCGGGGTGCGAGTCAACACCGTCGCCCCCGGCCCGATCTACACGCGGCCGGAGGCGCGCGCACTCTTCGACACCTTGGGCGCGAGCACGGCACTTCAGCGGGCCGCCGAGCCCTCGGAGATCGCCGAGGTCGTCGCCTTCCTCGCATCCCCTCGCGCAAGCTACGTGACGGGGGCGGTCTACGCGGCGGACGGCGGCCGCACTGCCATCTGATTCCGGCGCGGATGCCGCGCGAAGACAATGAGTTCGAGCTGTTCCCCGCGACGCAGAGTCGCGCTGAGACGAGAAGAGAAGAGAAAAGCACATGACCCACCCCGATGTTGCGGCAGGCGCCGCTCTGCTGGACGGCACCTACGTGCCCTCTCCCATCCCGCGCATTCGCGACCAGGTGGCGGGCTTCGAGGCCAGCTCCGGCACGCGGGACAACACGCTGGAGGACCGGCCGGTCATCATCCTCACCACGGTTGGAGCGAGCTCCTTGAAAGTCCGAAAGAACCCCCTCATCAGGGCGCTTGAAGGCGACGTCTACGTCGTCGTCGCGTCTGCCGCGGGTGCGCCGGAAGACCCGCAGTGGTATCGCAACCTCACCGCGCACCCGGTGGTGCGTCTGCAGGACGGGCCCACCGTGGACCTGCGGATTGCTCGCGAGGTGCACGGGGACGAGAAAGACCACTGGTGGCAGGTGGCAGAGAGCTTCTGGCCGCACTTCCCGGAATATCGGGAGAAGGCCGAGGGTCGCGACATCCCGGTGGTAGTCCTCGAACCCGTCGACTGATCCACGCGCGATGTTCTTGCAGGCATGGCGCGCCCACCCGGCTTTCCGGCGTGGTGCGCGCACCCTGGTCGCTCTGATCATCGGGGGCCTCGTCGGCTTCGCGTGGTACCACGTCAGCGTGCAGCCGGGCGCACGCATCGTCCGTGCTGTGTTTGAAGCCTCCCCCGAGGTGACGCCGCCGGCCGGCTTCGCCTCGACTCGCGCGCAAGTGAAGGTCTGGCCGTCGGTTCCGATCACCGCGACGGGCGCGCCGCAGAGCAGCTTGGTTCTGTACACGCCCGCCGGCACGACCGGACCGCGCCCGATCGTCCTGTGGGTGCACGGCGGCGGGTTCATCTCCAGTTCGCCGTCGACTGTCGCCGACTTCGCCATCATGCTCGCCGACGCGGGGTACACGGTGGCGAGCCTCGACTACACGCTGGCTCCCGCCGCCACGCATCCGACGCCGGTGCGGCAGGCCAACGCCGCCCTGACGTTCCTCGAGAAGCACGCCGGGAGTTACGGCGGCGATCCCGGCCGGATCGTCGTCGGTGGCGACTCGGCCGGCGCGCAGATCGCAAGCGAGCTCGCGGCCGTGCAGAGCAACCCCGCAGTGGCCAAAGCGGACGGGATCGTTCCCGCCGTGTCCAGCGGCCTCGCCGCCGTGGTGCTCTATTGCGGCCTCTACAACCTCGAGTCCGTCGGTTCGACAGGTTTCCCGGGGCTTCGGACGTATCTATGGGCCTATACAGGCAAGCGCAACTGGCTTACGGCGCCCGGTGCGTCGGCGATGTCGACGGTCGCCAACGTCACCTCCGCCTATCCGCCGACGTTCGTCACGGTGGGCGATAAGGACCCCTTCGACGGTCAGGGCCACGAGCTCGCCACAGCACTGCACACGCACGGCGTCTCCGTCGACACGCTCTTCTGGGACGGCTCAGGCGACGGGCTGGGGCACGAATACCAGTTCAACTACTCGACACCCGAAGCACGCGAGGCCTTTCAGCGAACACTTGCGTTCCTTCACGAACAGACGGGAAATCGATGAAGACACTCGGGTGGTGCGCCCTCGTCGTGCTCGCGGCTGCTACCGCCTTCGTCGTATACGGATTCCTCGTGTTCGCCGGGAGGTAGCTGCCGTTCGTTCACCGGCCGGCCCCCGTACGTCCGCCGCATATCATCGGAAACGGGAGGCGGCTTGATGGCAGGCGACGTGCGGCAGCGAATGGTGGAGGGCACGGTCCGGTTACTGGCGCGCGGCGGTTACCACGGCACCTCGTTTGCCGACGTGATCGGGCAGACTGGTGCTCCTCGCGGATCGATCTATCACCACTTCCCGGGCGGGAAGGACGAGCTGGTCGTGGCCGCGCTCGAGCTGGCGGATGCTCAGGCGCTCACGGCCCTGACGAATGGCGACGCCACGACGGCGCTCGGAGTCGTGGATCAGTTCATCGGCATGTGGCGGCGCCTTCTCGTGGGCACACAGTTCGAGGCGGGGTGCTCGGTTCTCGGGGTGACCGTCTCGGCCGACACCGAGGTGGTTCTGGATCGCGCCGCCGAGGTCTTCCGCGACTGGCGCGGCACCCTCGCGGCGAGACTGGAGGAGACCGGGTTCGAGGCGTCAGAGGCCGGCGGCTTCGCGACGCTGCTGATCGCGGCGACGGAGGGCGCCGTGGTGATGTGTCGGGCTGCTCGCAGTGTCGAGCCGCTTGAGACGGTCGCGGACGAGCTGCGGGCGCGAGCCCGAGGGGAGAGGTGCTGATGCAGCCAGGAAAGAAGCCGCCGCTGACTCGCGGCCGAGACCGTCATCGCATCGCGGTGCTCGTGGTCCCGGACACCGTCGCGCTCGAGGTGGCGATAGCCCAGCAGGTCTTCGGTCCGCGAATGTACGGATTCGCTCGCATCACCGGGGATGACACCAGCCCCTACGAAGTCATTCTCTGCGGTGAGGAAGAGCACTACGTGCTCCCGTCGGGGGCCGATCTCGGGCGACTGGCACCGCTCGACGTGCTCCGCGAGGCGGATACGGTGATCGTCACAGGGTTGGAGAATCCGTTCGCCCAGCGCAGCGACGAACTGCTTCAGGCGCTGCGTGACGCGCAAGCCGCGGGCGCTCGGATGGTCTCGTTCTGCGGTGGGGCGTTCGTTCTCGGACAGGCCGGAATCCTGGACCGCAAGCGGGTGACCACGCATTGGGTGCTCGCTTCCGAATTTCGGGAGCAGTTCCCATTGGCGACGCTGCAGGAGGAGCAGCTGTTCATCGAGGACGGCAACGTGCTCACGTCCGGCGGGATCTTCTCTGCCACTGACTTGAGCCTCCACATGCTGGCGGTCGATCTCGGCTACGCGTATTCGAATGACTTCAGCCGGCTGCTGGTCTCGGCTCCCGTCCGCCCTGGCGGTCAGGCGCAGTTCATCAAGGATTCGATCAGGATCGACAGGGAACCGCCGCTCGGCTCCCTCACGGAGTGGATTCGCGAGCACCTCGACGAGCCATTGACGATGGCGGGCCTCGCGGAACACGAGCACATGAGCGAGCGCAACCTTGCCCGCAAGTTCAATCAGGCGGTCGGCATGAGCCCCTACGACTGGATCACGAGGGAGCGCGTGAATCAGGCGAAGATTCTCGTCGAGACGACGGACCTGCCCATCGGGCAGATCGCGGCGATGGTCGGGCTGGGCAGCGCCGAGTCGCTGCGGCGCAATTTCAGCCGCCTTGTCGGCACCTCGGCCACGTCGTATCGACGCGCGTTCAAGGCTGAACCAGCACTAGAGCTCGCCTGACGCGCGTTCTCGGCTGCGACGGTCTAGCATTATGCTGACCGTCATAGTCCGAGAAGAGAGCTGCCGCCATGCCGATGATCGACGTGTACGCCCAGTCTGGAACCTTTCCCAGCACTCACCGCCTCGCCCAGCGCCTGGCGGCCACCCTGATGGAGATCGAGGGCGTGCCGGACATCCCGATGTTCCGCTCGAACACGGGCGCATTCGTGCACGAGCTGCCCGCATCCGCGATCTCCAATGTCGATGGCGGGAGCGCCCATGTGCGCGTGCAGGTGCTCACCAATGCCGGGGCGCTTGACCGGGGCAAGCAACTCGCGGTCGTGGCGCGATTCACCGACATCATCGCTGCGGAGGCGGGCGACGAGTCGGCCCGTGAGAGGACCTGGGTACTGCTCACCGAAGCTGCGCCCGGCGGCTGGGGGCTCTGGGGGCACGCGCACACGAACGAGGAGCTCGTTGATGCGGCCCGCAAGGAGATCGCCTCGTTGCAGGGATAGCCGCTGCACCGCACGCCCGCGTCCTCGCTGCTTCAGTCAAGGCGCCCAGTGACCACTTGACGGAAGTGCGCGACTAGGCAGCATATGCCGCGATGAATGCGCGTGCGGCCGCGGTGGCGAGGCGCTTACGCTCCTTCGCCCCGGGCAGCCTCGACGGCAGAAAGAGGGCGCGGTCCTGCGCAACGGCGAGCGCAAGGTAGGCGAAATGGGCGGCAGCCAGCTGCACGTCGGTGACGACGAGGATGCCGGATTCGACATAGGGCGCCAGGCATGCCGCGGTCGTGTCGATGCCGCGTGACGGCGCCGCGCGGAAATAGCTCTCGGCAAGGTCGGGGAACTGTTCCGCCTCCGCAATGATCAGCCTGCGCAGTGACAGCACCTGCGGCTCGAGCACGGCATCCAGGTACGCACGCGCGACCGAAGCCAATCCGGTCTCCAGCTCCTCCCGTGTGGCGGCCCGCACCGCCCCGAAGGCCGACCTGATGGTCTCGACGATCGCGTCGGCGTTCTGCGCGACGCCGGCAATGATCTCGCGGAAGAGACCTTCCTTATCGGTGAACTGCTTGTAGACGGTCTGCTTGGAAACCGCTGCCGCGGACGCGACCTCGTCCATGCTCGTGCCGCGGTACCCATTGCGCAGAAACAGCGTGGTCGCCTCAGCGAGGATCGCTCGACGCTTCTGCTCGGTGCGGCTGGAAGACGCCGGCTCCGGCAGCGCGTTCATCAGCTCAGCCTAATCGCGGGCAAGTACTGGACGGTACAGTTCTCTGCGGTCTACTCTGCTGCTGCACCGCACGCCCGCGTCCTCAAGGAGATGGCATGACCACTTTTCGCACCACCCTGGAGTCGACCGGCGGAAACAACGTCGGCATCGTCGTGCCGGAAGACATCGTCCTCGGTTTCGAGCGCGGCAAGCGCGTTCCCGTCGTGGTGACCATCGACGGCGCGTACACCTACAAGACCACGATCGGCGTCATGGGGGGTCGTTACCTCGTCTCGTTCAACGCGGAGACGCGCAAGAACACCGGCCGCGGCGCCGGTGACGAGATCGAGGTCGAGCTGCTGGTCGATCCTGACCGCTGACGAGCTCGCCGCCACGCGGCATTCTCGGAACCAAAAGGTCCCGGTCAGAACGGATGTTCTGGCCGGGGCCTGTGTTTTTGCGCACCTCGGTATTGTCTACTTGCTTAGATTGAGATAGAAAGTCCGTGACGGCGCGAGCCGATCGATCCATGTAGTAACGCTCCACATGCTGGAGGCGGAGCGCTCGAAACGGCGCTTGCGTTCCCAGCGTTTCCGTTGATCTGTAATTATTTTGACCCGAGTGTGTAGTGTTACTACACCTGCAAGGGCAGCACGACCACGACACCGTCCGCCGGTGAGGCCGGCGGTCATCTCAATGAGGAGATACGAAATGCACAGCACCAGCAGCGGGCCCCTGGGCTCCGTCTTCTCACGGTCCCAGCTGGACCGTCGATCACTTCTGAAGCTCGGTCTCGCCGGAGCCGGCGCCGCCGCGACGAGCAGCCTGCTGGCTGCCTGCTCGACTGGCGGCTCGGGGAGCACGAGCAAGAACGGCAAGGCCACCGTTCGCATGTGGACCTGGTACACCGAGGACCAGAACACCCTTCCGCCCGTGATCAAGGCATTCGAGGCGAAGCATCCGAACATCACGGTCCAGTTGCGCACCTTCGGCACCCCCGACCAGTACCTCCCCGCCCTCACCGCGGCGGTCTCGGGCGGCAACGTCCCCGAGATCTTCGCGCCTCACGTGCGCGCGATCACCTACGGGAAGCAGGGGATTTCGGCCGACCTCAAGAAGGAGCTCGGCAGCAGCTTCCTCAAGCAGTTCTTCCCGGCCGAGAACCAGGAGTACAGCGACGGCGACAAGCAATACGCGGTCGGCTGGGAGGCTCAGACCTTCGGCATCTTCTACAACCCGGACATGTTCAAGCAGGCCGGCATCGACGGCGAGCCCGAGACGTGGGACGACCTGATCGCGGCCGCGGCGAAGATCAACGCGATGGGCAAGTCGGCCGTCTCGTTCTCGGCCAACCCGGGAACCAGCGCGCTCGACTTCTTCCTGCCGCTCATCACCCAGGTGACGGACGACCCGACGTACTTCCTCAAGCTCGACCAGCTCGAGAAGGGCTACAAGTGGACCAACCAGCCGGTGGTCCAGGCGCTCGAGCTGAACGACAAGATCGTCAAGGCGAAGGTCTTCCAGAAGGGCACCACCGGCACCTCGGGCACCCAGGCGCCGCAGCTGTTCTACACCGAGGCCGCGGCGATGCTCTACTCCGGGTCGTTCTCGGTCCCGACCTTCAAGACCAACGCGTCGCCTGCGTTCCAGGCCAAGTACAAGGTCATGCAGACCCCGGCGATCAAGTCCGGTGCGAGGCACTGGACGGCCGACCAGGCCGGCGCAGGCCTCGCGGTGTCCGAGACGAGCAAGTCGAAGGACGCGGCGCTCGAGTTCCTGCAGTACCTCTACTCGAACGACGTGTACCCGAAGCTGATGAACTCCTCGAGCAGCATGCCCGCGACGCAGGCGGCCGTCGAGCAGATCACCGACCCGACCGTGAAGCTGATGGCCGGCTGGCTTCCCAACGGATGCCCGCACATCCCGTTCGGCGCGGGCTCGTCCGCGGCCGGCGACCCGCTGACGAAGATCTTCGATCAGACGGCCACGCCGCAGCAGGTCGCGCAGCAGATGCAGACCGCTGTCACCAACGCTGCCGGAGGCCAGTAGGCGAGGGAGCGCCAACGAGAGAACTCGAGTGATTCATGTCAACTCAAGCAGTCAACACCCCGGCGCGCGGCCGTAAGGCCCGCGCCGGGGGCGGCGCATCCCTCTGGAAGATGCAGCGCTCGGAGCGGCTCGCAGGGTACGGATTCGTCGCGCCGATCACCATCCTGTTCGCGATCTTCGTCGGCTGGCCGATCATCCACGCGGTCTATCTCGGCTTCACCACGTGGGCCGGGTTCGGAACGCCGCAGTTCACCGGCCTCGCGAACTACGTGCGGATGTGGAACGACCCGGTCGCGCGGCGCGCCTTCGTCGTCACCATCGTCTACGCGGTCGTCACGACGATTCTGCAGACGGCGATCCCGCTCGTCATCGCGGTCCTCCTCGCGAATGTGTGGCGGGCGCTCAGCGTGGTCATCCGCACGATCATCTTCATCCCGGGGATCGTGTCGTTCGTCGTGTCCGGCGTGCTGTGGAGCCTGATCTACGACCCGAACATCGGCACCCTGAACAAGGCGCTGACCGCGATCGGCTTGCACTCGCTGACGAACAACTGGCTGAGCAACCCGAGCACGGTGCTGCCGGCGATCATGGTCGTCTCGCTGTGGGGCGCGATCGGCACGAACATGCTGATCTACTTCGCCGGCATCCAGGGCGTCGATCCGAGCTACTACGAGGCGGCATCGATCGACGGCGCGAGCAAGATCCAGCAGTTCCGCTACGTGACGATCCCCAGCCTGCGCATGGTGACCGCGATCGTCATCAGCCTCAACCTGCTGAACGGCTTCAAGGTGTTCGACATCATCTACGTCATGACCGGCGGGGGCCCGAGCCATGCGTCCGAAGTGCTCGGCACGTACCTCTACTCCCTCGCCTTCGGATCCACCGCGGGATCGATTCCGCAACTCGGCTACGGCAGCGCCTTCAGCGTCATCGTGATGCTGCTCTGCGGCGTCGCGGTGGGCGTGCAGGTGTTCCTGACCAGAAGGGCTCAGCGATGACCGCCGCGACCTCGGAAGCCATCACGACCACGCGAGGCTCGGAACGGACGGCGCGCCGGCGCCGGCGCTTCCCGTTCGGAAAGTCGTTCGCGTCGTTCATCCTGATCGCCGTCGCGGCGCTCACGATCTTCCCGCTGATCTGGCTGGTGCTCACCTCGCTGCGCCCGGCGGACACGATCTTCACGGGGCCGATCATCCCGACCCGCTTCACCTTCGCCGCGTATCCGAAGGCGTGGGTGTCGACGGACTTCGCGATCCACTTCCTGAACAGTCTCTGGATCACGGTGGCGACCGTCGTGGGCGTCCTGATCTTCGCGTCGATCGCCGGCTACGCCTTCGCGAAGCTGCGCTTCCCGTTCAAGAACGTGATCTACGTCGCACTTCTGGCGACTCTGATGATGCCGGCGACGACGCTGATCATTCCGTTGTATCTGCAGCTCAAGTCGATCGGGCTGCTGAACGATCAGTTCGGTCTGGTGGTCCTCTACGTCAGCAGCTCGGCGCCGTTCTCGATGTTCCTCATGCGGGCGTTCTTCTCGACGCTGCCCGACGAGCTCGTTCAAGCGGCACGTGTCGATGGCGCGGGCGAGTTCGCGGTGTTCTGGCGGGTGATCATTCCGATGGCGCGCCCTGGACTCGCCACGGTCATCATCTTCCAGTTCCTGCAGACGTGGAACGAGTTCCTCTATGCGAACACCGTGCTTCAGGACACGGGCAAGCTGCCTCTGCAGCCGGTGCTCTTCAGCCTGCTCGGCCAGTACAACACCAACTGGCCGACGCTGACCGCCGGGCTCACCATGTCGATCATCCCGGTGATCCTCGTCTACGTCTGGATGCAGCGGCAGTTCGTCGCGGGTCTGACGCTCGGCGCGGTCAAGAACTAAGGAGGCGAGCCGTCATGGCGATTCGCAACATTCTGATCAACACGCCGGACGTCGAGCGATCGGCTGCGTTCTACCAGCGGTTCCTCGGGGCACTGTCGGTCGGCGAGATCGACTCGGACCACGCCGTGCTCGACCTTGTCACCGCCACGTTCGAGCTGCGCCGGGTGGACGAGCCGGACGAGTCCACTTGGAGTACCGACGACCTCGTGAAGGGCTTCCGGCACACCGGGTTCAAGGTGGCCGAAGTGGACCCGCTCGTCGAGGCGCTGCGCGGTGCGGGCGTGCCCTTCCACCTCGACCCGCTTGAGGCGGAGGGCGGGGTGCGCATCGCGTTCTTCTTCGCTCCCGAGGGAACGCTGCTCGAACTGGTGCAGCGCGATCTGCAGTACCACGTCGTGCACGACGAAGTCGGAGTCGCGCGGGAACGGGCGCTCGGCGTGCCCGAGCGACCCCGCTTCGACCACATCGCGGTGACGGTCGAGGACGAGGCGGCGACCGAGGAGTTCTATCGTCCGTTCGGCTTCGCCCGGATCGGGACGATCGAACAGGAATGGGACCCGCGCGGGTACCACCTCGACTTCCTCAAGAGCGGCGACACGGTCCTCGAGATCTTCAGCTACGACGTTCCCAAGCACCCGCGTGCGCCGCAGCTGAGCGCGCCAGGATTCGTCGCGGCCGTGCTCGATGGTCCGCAGGAGGGCGCGCCGGCCGACGCGATCGAGGTCGGTCGTACCGCGGCCGGAACGACCGTCGTCTCCGACCGCGACGGATTCCCCTTCACGCTCGTCACGGAGGCCGCGCTTGGCTGAGCCGTCCTCTCGCACTCCGGAGAACTGGCTGCGCCCGCTCGGGCGCACGGGTCTCACGGTCTCCGCCCTCTGCCTCGGTGGTGCTCCGCTCGGCAGCATGCCGCGCATCTTCGGCTACGACGTGCCCGAAGCCGCCGCCGTGGCGCTCGTGAAAGAGGTCTTCGAGAGCCCGATCCGCTTCATCGACACGTCGAACGGCTACTCGGACGGCGCGAGTGAGCGGAGGATCGGCCTCGCCATCGCCGAGGCCGGCGGCCTGCCCGATGGCGTGCTGGTCGAGACGAAGGTCGATGCCCGCGACGGGGACTACTCGGGGGACCGCGTGCGCCGCTCGATCGAGGAGAGCATGTCGCGCCTCGGCCTCGACTTCCTTCCGGTCGTGCACCTGCACGATCCGGAATTCCACCCGTTCGAGACGCTCGCGGGCCCGGGCGGCGCGGTCGAGACTCTCGTCGCACTGCGCGACGAAGGCGTCATCGGCCACCTGGGGGTGGCCGGCGGCAAGGTGCAGGCGATTCGTCGCTTCGTCGACCTCGGTGTCTTCGAGGTGCTGCTCACTCACAACCGCTGGACGCTCGTGGACCGCAGCGCCGGCGAGTTGATCGAGGCCGCCGTCTCCCGCGGAATGGGCGTGCTCAATGCGGCGGTGTACGGCGGAGGCATCCTCACCCGGTCCCGGCCCGGTCTCACCGACTACGGCTACCGCCCGGCCTCTGCCGCCACGCTCAGCGCGATTGCCGACATGGAGGCGCTGTGTGAGAGGCACGACACCACGCTGGCCCGCGTCGCGCTGGCCTGGTCGCTGCGCGACGAACGCATCAGCTCGACCGTGGTCGGCTTCACGAAGAGCTCGCGGATCGACGAGTCGATGGCCGCGGCATCCGTCGACCTGCCTCTCGCGTTCTGGGACGAGCTCGAGAGCCTGACGCCGCCGCCCGAGAACTGGCTCGACCACGCGGCCTGACGGTCCACTACCCAAAGGAGTTCCCATGCCTCTCGTTCGCATCGACGCGCACGACACGCTCGCCGACCAGCGCCCCCAGATCAGCGCCGCGATTCACCGCGGACTCGTCAGCGGCCTGGAGATGACGCCGGACGACCTGTTCCAGATCTTCCGCCTGCACCCTCGCGGCGACCTCTTCTACACGACGACGTTCCCGAACGCCGAGCGCACCGACATCGTGTACATCCAGATCCTGCTGGCGCGGATCTATACGCCGGAGGTCAAGCAGCGAGCCTGCCGCGCGATCGTCGACGAGCTGGCCGCGGTCGGGCTCAAACGCGACAATATCCTCATCGCACTCACCGAGAACGACGGCAGTGACTGGTACGCCCCCGAGAAGGACGAGGCGCCTGTCGCGGCGGGGGTGACCGAATGACTCGGCGCAGCGATTTCCCGTCTGACTTCGCCTGGGGAACGGCGACGGCGTCGTACCAGATCGAGGGCGGCGTCGCCGATGACGGACGCACCCCGAGCATCTGGGACACCTTCACCCACACCCCTGGCACGGTCTCCGACGGGAACGTCGGCGATGTCGCCGACGACAGCTACCACCTGTGGCGCGACGACATCGCGGTGATGCGCGAGCTCGGAGTGAACGCCTACCGGTTCTCGATCTCGTGGTCACGGCTGGTCACGCCGGACGGCGAGCTCAACCCCGCAGGCGTCGAGTACTACCGGACGCTCGCGGCCGAGCTCAACGACCGTGGCATCACGCCGTGGGCGACGCTGTATCACTGGGACCTGCCGCAGTACCTCGAAGACGCGGACGGCTGGCTGAACCGGGCGACCGTCGATGCGTTCGTGCACTACGTCGAGCTCGCCGTGCAGTCGCTCGGCGACGTGATCGATCACTGGATCACCCTCAACGAGCCGTGGTGCTCCGCGTTCCTCGGGTACGCCTCGGGGCATCACGCGCCGGGCAGGCACGTCGGCTCGCAGGCTGCGCACGCCGCGCATCACCTGCTGCTCGGGCACGGTCGCGGGGTGGCCGTGATCCGCAGGCTGCAGCCCGAGGCATCCGTCGGAATCACCTTGAACCTGTACTCCGTGCGGGCTGCGAGCGACTCGGACGCCGACCGCGACGCCGCACGACGCGCGGACGGCCTCCAGAATCGTCTGTTCCTCGAGCCCGTGCTCACCGGCCGCTATCCGGCCGACGTGCTCGCCGACCTCGGCGAGGAGGCCTGGTTCGGCGAGCGCACCGAGGACCTCGCCGAGATCGCGCAGCCGATCGACTTCCTCGGCATCAACTACTACAGCCGGCACACGGCGGCCGCCGGTGAGCGCGACGCCGACACGAGCGCGACGCCGAGCGCCAACCCCGGCAGCGAGTTCGTCCGCTTCATCGACACCGGTGCGACGAAGACGCAGATGGGCTGGGAGATCCACCCCGATGGGCTGATCGACGTGCTCGAGCAGGCGCACGCCTACGCGCCTGAGCTGCCGCTTTACATCACCGAGAACGGGTCGGCGTGGCCCGACGTCGTCCAGCCCGACGGCCGCGTCGACGACCCCGAACGGCAGGAGTATCTCGAGCAGCACGTGGCCGCGTGCGCCGCGGCGATCGGCCGAGGCCTTCCGCTGCGCGGCTATTTCATCTGGACGCTGATCGACAACTTCGAGTGGGCGTGGGGGTTCAGCCGCCGGTTCGGGCTGGCGTACGTCGACTACGCGACGCAGCGGCGCACGGTGAAGTCGAGCGGAACCTGGCTCGCAGGATTCCTCTCCGGCGCTCTCGAGGCGCCCGACGGCGTTCCCGCGCAGGCAGCGCGATGAAGCCCCGTCTGCTCCCCGTCTGGCTGGAGGAGGAGCCGCAGGACTCGTTCCGCAATCAGCTGGCGGCTCTGATCGAGCTGGCGGGCGACGAGGTCGACTGGCTCCCCGCGGCGCGGGTGACGGATGCTGCAGGCATCCGCTGCACGGCCGTCGTGGTGCCCGACATGAGCGGCGTCGCCTACCGGCTGCTCGACTCGTTCGCGCGGATCGAGGCGCCGATCCTCGTGATCAGCACCGAATTCGGCACCGTGTCGATGTGGGACTGGGAGATCCGCGACTTCCTGCGCAGGCGCGGCGTCTCGACGCTGGCGCCGACGTCCCTGACGGAGATGCACGATCTGTTCCGTGCCCTCGCCGCGCGCGAGAGGCTCGAGACCGCGACCATGCTCGCGTATCTCGACGATCTGGGCGGCGGCAAGCAGCCGGACATCTTCAAGCGCTTCTTCTGGTGGGAAGACGAGTGCGTCGACCTGATCAAGCAGCAGTTCGGCACGACCGTCGAGCGGCGCAGCTTCCGCGGGCTCGTGGAGCGCGCGAACGGAATCCCGGAGTCACGGGTGGCCGACGCCGTCGCGGCGGCAGAAGCCGAGTACCCGATCTCGGGCGACGTCGCACGGCGAGCCCGGATGGAGGCGTTGCGGCTCAAGCTCGCCCTCAGCGACGAGCTCGACGAGACGCCGGGTGTGATCGCGGCGGGCATCAACTGCCTCAACGAATCCGCGACGTCGGCCACGACCCCGTGTCTGGCGTGGAGCATGCTGTTCGAGGAGCGCGGGCTCATCTGGGGCTGCGAATCCGATCTCACCTCGATGATGACGAAGTACCTCGTGTGGAACGCGCTTCGCACGCCGGTGATGATGACGAACCTGTACCCGTTCCTGCTCGGCGACGCCGCGCTGAAACACGAGAAGATTCCGTACTTCCCCGCGGCCGACGAGCCGGAGAACCACATCCTCGCGGCGCATTGCGGCTTCTTCGGAATCGTGCCGAAGTCGTGGTCGACCCAGTGGGAGATCAAGCCGCGGGTGCTCGAGATCGTCGACGAGAACGCGCACGCGCTCGACGCGCGCTTCCCCGAAGGCGACCTCACGATCGTGAAGATCACGAGCACCCTCGACGAGCTCACCTTCACCCCGGCGGTGCTCGAGAACTATGAGCAGTACGCGAACTCCGACTGCCTGAACGGCGCCGTGCTGCGCGTCGAGGACGGCTACCGCTACGTCGAGAAGCTGCCGTCTCACCACGCCGTGCTCGCCGTCGGCGATGTCGGCCGTCGACTCGAACTCGTCGGCGACGCTCTGGGCGTCGGAACCACCAGGATCTGACGCGTGCGCGCCGTCGTCTATGACAAGCCCGGCTCGTTCACCGTCGCGGACCGCCCGATGCCGGAACCCGGCCGCGGCGAGGTGCTGCTGCGCGTTCTCGTGGCGGGGGTGTGCGGCACCGACGTGCACCTGCACGACGGCGAGTTCGGCCCGACGTACCCCCTGACTCCCGGTCACGAGTTCGTCGGCGAGGTCGTCGCGCTCGGGCCGGATGTCGCGTCGCCCGCGATCGGCGCGCGCGTCGTCGTCGACAACACCGCCGCCTGCGGTCACTGCGTCGAGTGCCGGCGCGCGCGGCCCAATTTCTGTCGCAACCTGGTCGCTCAGGGCGTGAACGCTCCCGGCGGATTCGCCGAATACCTCACCACCGACGCCGACCGCTGCTTCGACATCGGCGACCTCGACCCGTTCGTCGCCGTGTTCACCGAGCCGACGGCATGCGTCGTGCACGGACTCGACGTGCTCGCCCCGGCACCGGGAGCTCACATCCTGATCTTCGGCGCCGGGCCGACCGGCATCATCCTCGCGCAGCTGCTGGCCCGCACCGGTGCCGGTTCCGTGACGGTCGCCGCGCCGAGCGCCCACAAGCTCGAGCTGATTGCGTCGCGCGGCGCCGACCGCACCGTCAGGGTCGATCGTTCCGATCTTCCCGG
The DNA here is from genome assembly GCF_042651345.1 of Gryllotalpicola reticulitermitis. NCBI lineage: Bacteria > Bacillati > Actinomycetota > Actinomycetes > Micrococcales > Microbacteriaceae > Gryllotalpicola > Gryllotalpicola reticulitermitis. The sequence goes on along the minus strand of NZ_JBHSCN010000002.1, from coordinate 342,085 downwards.
CGCGCGAGATGCGTCGCTGGAGGCGCTCTCCCAGGTGACGGGGCGGCAGATCGATCCTGTTGCGGCGGGCGGGCTCGGCGGCGACGGATTCGACATCGTGATCGATGCGTCGGGCTCCGCCGACGTGCTCGAGCTGGCTCCCTCCCTCGTGCGTGTCGGGGGAACGATCTTCGTGTACGGCATGACACGCGAAGGCGCCGTCTGGCCGCTGCGGCCCTACGACGTGTTCCGCCGCGAGCTCACGGTGAAGGGCTCGTTCGCGCAGCAGTTCTCCTTCGATCGGGCACTGGACGCCCTGCGCAGCGGGCGCGTCGACACGACCGGCATGATCACCGACCGCTACGGGCTCGACGACTACGGCGCCGCGCTCGCCGCCGTCGCGAACAGCGCGAGCATCAAGACGGTGCTGGTGCCCGGGGCGTAGCCGGTTCAGAACCGGGCGAGGAGGCGCGCGGGGTTGCGGCGCGTCGCCGCGTCGGTGAGCTCTGGCCCCGCCAAGGTGCGCAGGCGGGGCATTACGCGCTCGCCGACGTACGCGAGACCGGGCATGCCGCCATAGGCGCGGAAGCGGGATCGGCGCGCGACGTCGCCGCCGACGAGCAGGCGATCGGATGCGCCGGCCTCCGCCGCCGCGACGAAGCAATCGATCAGCACCGAGTCGGGCCAGTCCTTGTACCGCCCCCACCCGTCGTAGCCGAGGTACGCGCCGGCGGCGGCGAGTTCGGCGTGCAGCCCCGGATCGGGATTGCGGTCGACGTGGGCGAGCACGACGGCGTCGGCGGGGACGCCCAGCTCATCGAGGAGCCGAAGCACCTCGAATCCCGCGCTGCCCTGCTCGAGGTGCACCATGACCGGCGCGTTGGTGCGCTCGTGCGCGTGCGCCGCGGCAGCAAGGACTACGTGCTCGCGGGGCGTGATCCGCCAGTAGTCGATGCCGGTCTTGATGAGGCCCGCCCGTACCGGCGTGCCGTCGGGCGCGACGGCGCTCTCGGCGGCACCGGCCCGGTCGGTGCCGGGCACGTCGGAGAGGGGAAGCCCGGCGGTCAGCTCGCGCACGAAGCGCTCGGCGAGCGCCTCTTCGGTCATCGTGCCGATCCAGTGGTCCGGCCCATAGTGGTCGTCGCGGTGCACGCCGGTGGCCGCGACGACGCGGAGGCCGGTGGCGGCGGCGACGCGAGCCTGGGCCTCGGGTCGACGTCCGAGCCCGATCGGCGTGGGGTCGACGATGGCGTCGAATCCGCAGGCGCGAAGCTCGCGTGCCTCGAGCTCTGCGGCGGCCTCATCGTCGAGCTCATCGCCCGGCAGCAGGGGCGAGACCTGGAACAGATGCTCGTGATAGTCCGTGACGCCGAGCTCGGCCGCGTCGAGATCGCCGGTCACGGTGCGCACGCGCGCCGCGGCGGAGCTCATCGGACCGCGGCGAACGCGTCCGCGAATCGACGCGCCCGGCGTTCGACCTCGCTCCAGTCGGCGCGTGCGAGGGCCTGGCTCGAGCACAGCGAGCTGCCCGCTCCGACGGCGACGGCGCCCGCGGCGAACCACTCCGGCAGGTTCTCGGCGGTGACGCCGCCCGTCGGGACGAAATCCACCTCGGGAAAGGGCTCGGCGAGCGCCTTGAGCAGCCCCGGCCCCTGAAGCCCGGCCGGGAAGACCTTGATGATGTCCGCGCCGAGGCGGGTCGCGTGCATCACCTCGGTCGGGGTGAGCGCTCCGAGCACGGTGAGCGCACCGGTCGCCTTCATCTCGGCAGCGAGGTGCTCGTCGGTTCCGGGCGAGACGAGGAAGTCGGCGCCTGCGTCGACGGCTGCCGTCGCCTGTCCCGCCTCCCGGATCGTGCCGGCGCCGAGCGCGAGGTCGTCACCGTGGCGGTCGGCGATCGCGGCGATCGCGCGCGCCGCGTCGGGCGTGGTGTACGTGATCTCGATGCCCCGCACCCCGCCTGCGAGCAGCGGCTCGACGACGTCGACCGCAGTCCGCCAGTCGGCGGCGCGGATCACCGCGACCACTCCGACCTCGTGAATGGTCCGCCGCGCGTCTTTCGTGAGTGCCATCGCCGCTCCTCGTGATCGATACGGATGCCTCAGCGCACCGCCGCCGCTGCCGTAGCGGTGAGCGCGTCGAGGAGGTTCTGGGCGGCGTCCCGGGCGGCGCGGCTCACGCTGGCGGCGGTGTAGCCGCCGAGGTGAGGCGTGGCGACGACGCGCTCGTGAGCAAGGAGCGGTGAGAGCGCAGGCGGTTCCGTGTCGAAAGCGTCGACCGAGTAGCTCGACAGAGCGCCGGACTCGAGGGCGGCGAGAACGGCGGCATCGTCGACGAGGGACGAGCGGGCGGTGTTGACGAGGGCCGTGCCGCGAGGCATCCGATCGATCAGCCGCGCGTCGACGAGTGGGCTGCCGTCAGGAAGCGGCGGGCAGTGCAGCGTGATGAGCCGGCAGCGCGACGCGAGCTCGTCGAGTGGCACGAGCTCGGTCACACCCGCGGGCGGATCGCGCACGAACGGATCGTGGCCGAGCACGTGCGCGTCCAGTCCGGCGAAAAGTGCGGCGGTGAGGCGCCCGACCGCGCCGAGCCCGATGATGCCGACGGCGGTGCCCGGCACCTCGGCGCCCAGCTCGCGCTGCCACCGCCCGGCCGCGAGAGCCTGTGATGAGCGGCCGAGGCCGCGCAGCGCGCCGATCCCGAGCGCGAGCGCCAGCTCGGCGACGCCGCGCGCGTTGGCGCCGGGCGCACGGAGGACTCGGATGCCGCGCGCATCGGCCGCGGCCAGATCGATGTTGTCGATGCCGGCCCCGTTCCGGCTGATGGCACGAAGCCCGTCGGCATGCGCCAGCACCTCGGCGGTGATGGGCTCGACACCTGCCAGCCAGCCTTCCGCCCCCGGCAGCAGCTCTGTGAGCTCGGTCGCGCTCGGTGTCGCCCCGGGTGTGGAGCCGATCAGCTCGAAACCCGCGTCGCGAAGTACGGCCAGCTCAGGGACGGTCTCGAGACCCGCTTTGGTCAGTGAGCGCGGCGTCACCAGGATCCGGCGCGCTGTCACCAGTGCCATGCGGGAAACCTCGTCGTCTCGTCGAATGCGGGAACGGCCCCGCCTGCGGATTGATGTAGTAACACTACACCGTGCGTGTATGGTGAGAGCGAGTGGCCGAGTGACTCGTACCCGGCGGCTGTATCGACGAGGGAGTTGAGCAGTGGTGACAGCTTTCGCGGGCCGGCGCATCGCCGTGGTCGGCGCAGCCGGCGGGATCGGGCACGCGATCGCCGCGCGCCTGGCCGCCGACGGGGCGCTGGTTGTCGCCCTCGACAAGCGGATGCCGGGCGAAGATCTCGGAGAGCCGCTGCCTGAGCGCGTCGACGCGCGAACGCTCGACGTGACGAGCGCGGAGTCCGTCGAGCGCACCGTCGCCGAGCTCTACGCCGACGACCCCTCGCCCATCGACCTCGTCAACAGCGCGGGCATCGTGGAGAACGATGTCGCCGCTGAGGAGCTGCCGATCGCCCTCTACGACAGCGTCATGGCGGTCAACCTGCGCGGCGTGTTCCTCACGTGTCAGGCCTTCGGGCGGCGGCTGCTCGACGCAGGCGGCGGCGCGATCGTCAACATCGCCTCCATGTCCGGGAACGCGGTCGTCAACGCGCCGCAGCGGCAGAGCGTCTACAACACGTCCAAGGCGGGGGTCAGCGCTCTGACGCGCTCGCTCGCCGTGGAATGGGGCCCCCGCGGCGTGCGCGTCAACGCCCTCTCGCCCGGTTACGTGGACACCCCGCTCAACGCCCTCAAGCAGCACATGCACGCGGGCTGGCGCGACGGAACCGTGGCCGGTCGCTTCGCGACGGTCGACGAGGTGGCCGGTGCCGTCGCGTACCTGCTCGGCGACGAGGCGGGGTACTTCCACGGAGCCGAGCTGCTGATGGACGGCGGGTATTCGCTGCGATGAGCGGGCTGATCCTCGCCCACGATCTCGGCACCACGGGCGACAAGGCGACGCTCGTCGACGAGACCGGCGAACCCGTCGCGTCGATCACTGCCGCCTACCCGACCGACTTCGGTCCCGGCGGCCTGGCCGAGCAGGATCCGCTCGCCTGGTGGGGCGCTGTGTGCACCGCGAGCGCCGCGCTGCTCGACCGGGTGCCCGGGTCGGCGGCCGACGTTGCCGGAGTGTCATTCTCCGGGCAGATGATGGGCGCGGTGTTCCTCGATTCCGCGGGGGAGCCGCTGCGACCGGCCGTGATCTGGGCAGACACGCGCGCGGTCGCGCAGGCTGCGCACCTCGAGCGGGAGCTCGGCCTCGAGCGCTTCTACCGGATCACGGGGCACCGGCCGAATGCGACGTATTCGCTGCCCAAGGTGATGCGCGTGCGCGACGACGAGCCCGAGGTGTTCGCGCAGGTGCGGCACATCGTGCTCGCGAAGGACTACATCGCGTTCCGGCTGACCGGCGAGCTCGCCTCCGACCCGTCGGATGCGAGCAGCACGAACGCCTTCGACCAGGTCGCGGGCTGCTGGTCCGACGACATCCTCGCCGCCGCCGCGATCCCGTCGGGGCTGTGGCCGCAGGTGGTGCCGTCGACCACAGTCATCGGCGCCGTGACGGCGCAGGCGGCTCGGGCGACGGGGATCCCCCAGGGCACTCCGGTCGTCATGGGCGGCGGCGACGGGCCGATGGCCGCCGTCGGAGCCGGCATCGTGATACCCGAGAGCGGTGCGTACGCCTACCTCGGATCCTCATCGTGGGTCTCGGTCGCTACGAAGGAGCCGCTGTACGACGACGAGTTCCGCACCATGACGTTCACACACGTCGTCCCCGGCGCCTTCGTGCCGACCGCGACGATGCAGGCGGGTGGCGCGTCGCTGCAGTGGATCGTCGATGTCCTGGAGCCGGAGCGTGGCGCGGCGTCCGACCGCTACGCCGAGCTGCTCGCCGACGCGGGGCGGGTGCAGGCATCCGCCGACGGCCTGTTCTTCCTTCCGCATCTGCTGGGCGAGCGCTCGCCGTACTGGAATCCGCGGGCACGCGCGGTGTTCGCCGGGCTCGCGCGTCATCACGGCCGCGAGCACCTGGCGCGCGCGGTGCTCGAGGGGGTCGCGTTCAATCTGCTTACGTCGCTGCAGGCGTTCCGGACCAACGGTGTGAGCGTCGCGCGGATCGACGCGATCGGGGGCGTCGCGGCATCGTCCGTCGCGCTGGCCGTGCTGTCGGACGTGTGGGGCGTTCCGGTCTCGCGCCTCGAGCTCGCGGATGAGGCGACCTCGGTCGGCGCCGCGGTGACCGGAGGGGTGGGCGTCGGGCTCTTCGACGGCTTCGGGCTCGCGGCGGCGCGCGTACGGCGTCGCGAGGAGCAGGCGCCGGACGCCGCGAATCACGCGCGGTACGTCGCGGCGCACGAGCTCTTTCTCGACGCCTACCGCCGGCTCGAGCCGTGGTTCGATCGGCTTCCCTGATTGCATGTAGTGTTACTACACGCGTGTGTTCGGCTGAGGAGGACAAGATGGCAGCAATCGCACAGCCGGTGCAGCTGCGACCCGATGCGGGTTCCGGCGCGCTCGACGGCGGTTCGGAGCGCTACGAGAAGACGCTGCGGGAACTCGCCGGCCTGTATCGTGATGACGCGGCATTCGAGCGCGCGCTCGCATCCGACGACGGGGCACCGGTCTACTGGGTCGAGAGCAGCACCGTCGACCGCGGACCCGGTGCACTCACCGTGGGCGTGAGCACGCTCGAGCCCGGCCGGGTCGGGCGCGAGTATGCGATGACGCGGGGGCACCTGCACGGAAAGGCCGAGCACGCGGAGCTGTACTACGGACTCGCCGGCACCGGAGTCATCCTGATGGACTCCCTCGACGGCGAATCGCGCGCGATCGAGATCACCCCCGGTGTCGCGGTGCACGTGCCGGGCCACTGGGTGCATCGCAGCGTGAACGTCGGCGCAGAGCGTCTCGCGACCCTCTTCTGCTACGGAACGGACGCCGGGCAGGACTATCAGCTCATCGCCGAGGCGGGTGGCATGGCGACGCTCGTCGTCGCCCGCGAGGACGGCGGCTGGACGACTGTTCCGAACCCGGACCATCGCGGCTACCGCGCGGGAGCGGTGCTGTGACCGAGACCGCTCGCCGGCCGGCGCCGAGCTTCACCGCCGCGACCCTGCGACCGGCCGACGAGCCGACCTTCTACTTCATCGGAGTCACGACCGGCAGCTCGTCGATCCAGCGGGTCTTCCCCGCCTGGGCGCACGAGCTCGGTCTGGACGCTCGCCTGCAGGGGATCGACCTGCCCCTTCATGCGGCGGCCGACGACTACCGGCGGGTCGTCGACTTCATCGCGCAGGACGAGCTGAGCCTCGGTGGCCTCGTCACCACTCACAAGATCGACCTGTTTCGCGCCGCTCGCGACCGCTTCGACGTGATCGACGAGCTCGCGCAGCTGATGGGGGAGACGAGCTGCATCTCCAAGCGCGGCGGCCGGCTCATCAGCCACGCGAAGGACCCCATCTCGAGCGGCCGCGCCCTCGATGCGTTCGTGCCCGCCGGCCATTGGGCGCGGACCGGCGCGGACGTGGTCAGCATGGGTGCCGGGGGGTCGACGCTGGCGATCAGCTGGTACCTGTCGCGGCCGGAGCGCGGCGCCGATCGGCCGCGACGCATTGTGATCACGAACCGCTCGCAGCCGCGGCTGGAGCACGCAGCATCCGTCACCGCCCGATTCGCGACCGACACCCCCTTCGATTTCGTCCTCGCCCCGGACGCTCGCGACAATGACGAGGTGATCGCCGCTGCCCCTCCCGGCTCGCTCGTCGTCAACGCGACCGGGCTCGGGAAGGACGCGCCCGGCTCGCCCGTCACTGACGCGGCGTCGTGGCCGCAGGGGGGCCTCGCCTGGGACCTCAACTATCGGGGCGACCTCGTCTTCCTCGATCAGGCACGTCGGCAGCCCGGTCTCGCCGTCGAGGACGGCTGGACGTACTTCCTGCACGGCTGGACGGCCGTCATCGCCGAGGTGTTCGACGTGGAGCTGCCTTCAGCGGGGCCCGATTTCGAGACGCTCTCGCGGCTTGCGCAGGAGGCGAGGTGACTGAGGCAGAGCTTCTCGAGACGCAGGGCACGCTGCTCGAGACCATCGCGGGCCACCTCGACACCCTGCGGGCTTCCGAGCGCAAGGTCGCCGATGTGATTCTGAGCGACCCTGTGGGTGCGGTCGACTTCAACATGGCGGGGCTGGCGGAAGCCGCGGGAGTGAGCGAGCCGACCGTGATGCGCTTCTGCAGCGGCATCGGATTCGACGGCTTCCGTGCCTTCAAGATCGCCCTCGCGCAGGCCGTCGCCATCGGCATCCCTGTCGCGTATTCGGCGATCGGGCACGGCGACGACACGGCGACGGTCGTCGACAAGGTGTTCACCCACACGATCAGCAGCATCGACCGCGCGCGCCGGCATCTCGATCTCGACGCGGTTCGCGCCGCGACCGAGCTGATCGTCGATGCGAGCTCCCTGCTCTTCGTCGGATTCGGCGCGAGCGGCATCATCGCGCAGGACGCGCAGCAGAAATTCCCGCTGTTCGGCGTGCCGTGCGAGGCGCCGGCCGACTACCACCAGCAGTTCATCGCGGCGTCCATGAGCACGCCCCACACCGTCACCGTCGCGATCTCGAACACCGCCGGAACGCACGAGACGGTGCGCGTCGCGCAGGCCGCGCGGGCCGCCGGCGGCAAGGTGATCGCGCTCACGGGCGACGAGGGTCCGCTGTCAGCGGTCGCCGACGTCGAACTGCGGATCGCGACCTTCGAGGACACCGACTTCTATACGCCGACGGTGAGCAGACTGGCGGGTCTCGTCGTGGTCGATGTGCTGGCCACGAGCGTGCTGCTCGCCCGGCCGCAGTCGCAGGTCGAGCGCATCCGCGCCATGAAGGCCGCACTGGCCCACATGCGCTCCGAGCCCTAGGCGCGGTCAGATCGCCGACGGCTGCGAGATGACGGCCACGCGGGCGCCCGCGGGGCGGCTGCTCTTGCGCGCTCGGAAGGGCGTCAGCTGGCGATGCAGCACGACGCTCGCCGCCCCCAGCGCGGCGGCCTCGATGCCGACCGCCGACAGGCGTGTCTCGACCGGGTGGACCTCGCGAGCGAAGGCGTGGCCGAGGGCCTCCCGCAGGACGTCGAGGTAGAGCTCGGCGGCGTCGGCGAAACCCGGGCCGCCGAGGTACACGGCATCGAGGTCGAGCAGGTTGACCATCGAGACGAGGGCTGCCGCCAGTGCGCGGGCCGAATCGAGGATCAGCGTGCGGCAGCGCTCGTCGCCCGCGACCGCGCCTCGCGCGATCGCCGCGAAGTCCTCGCGGACGTTCGTCTCGTCGTCGAGCGTCTCGCGGACGCCGATGTCGCGGATCAGCTCGGGGTCGGCGCGAGCCCGCCGCACGACCGCGAGAGGCGCCGCGAGGGGCTCGAGGCACCCTCGGCGCCCGCAGAAGCACACGGGGCCGTTGATATCGACGGTCATGTGACCCAGCTCGCCGACGTTGCCGGAGGCCCCGCGGTACAGTGCTCCGTCGATGACGATTCCGCAGCCGATGCCGTTGGCCATGTAGAGCACGGCGAAGTCCTGGGTCGCCGGCATCCGGCTCGACCAGAACTCGCCGAGCGCCGCACTGTTGGCGTCGTTCTCGAGCAGCACACGCATTCCGGTCGCGTCATGGAGCGCCGCGTCGATGGCGAAGTCCTCCCAGTCCTCAGCTACGCGAGAGCGGCGCAGCACGCCGCCGTCGGCATCGAGCCGACCGGCCGCCGCGACCCCGATTCCCAGCACGTCGGACGGCGCGAGCTTCGCGCGCCGCATGAGCTTCTGGATGTCGCTCGCGATGCGCTTGATCACGAGCGGCGGGGGAGTCTTCCCGTAGCCCTCTGCCGTCATGTGATGCACCGCGGTGCCGCTCATGTCGGCGATGACGTAGACGATCGTCCGCGCGTCGAGCAGGACCCCGATGGCGTACCTGGCCGAGATGTTGAGCGACAGCAGAATCGGCCGCTTTCCGCCCGTCGAGTCGGCGAACCCCGCCTCGACCACGAGTTGGGCGTCGAGAAGCGCCTTCACGATCTTCGAGATCGTCGCCTCGGTGAGTCCCGACAGCACCGCGAGCTCGCTGCGGCTCACCGTGCCGCTGGATCGGATCAGGTCCAGGACCGCGCTGCGCGTCTCGGCTGATGAACGGCCTTTCAGTTGTGCCACCTCCGAGTCGATGAGTGGAATGAGTGCGAGAGCGCGTCCGCCCGCTTCGAACCTAGTTCACGCGCCCCACGGCTCGTCTCCCACGGCGGCCGGGCGCCCCGTTCGGGCCGACTCGCCGATCGCCAGCCCGAGGTGACGGTCGTGCGCGGCCGCCGCGAGCGGGTAGGGCTCGGGGCCGCGGTCGTGGGCCCAGTCACCGGCCCCGACCAGGAGCGCGGCGACGGCGATTTCGTCGTCCGAAAGCCGCGCACCTTCGAACTCGTTGCGGTAAGGGAGCTTGCCGTCGAGGCTCACCTGTGTCGTGTCGAACCCCTCGAAGTTCATGCCGAGGCCAGACACGCCGCGGTCGAGGTGCGACACGGTCGGGGTGACCGCGTCAGACATCCGTACGACGATGTCGTCGTGGATCTCGCCCGCGCTGCCGCGGACGGTGAGGTGATCGGGGCGCACCGGGTTCCACCACTGGTTGCTGGTGAAGTCGTACACCCCGAAGAGGCGGTCGCCGAAGTCGATCGTCGCGAGTGTCGTCGTGGCCGGTTTGGGGGTGAGGTCGTGCGTCCACCCCGACGGGGTGATCGGGTCGATCAGCGGCGCGGTGGCCGCGAACGACTGCACTGTCGCGCGACCGATGCCGACGTCGAGGAACGCGCGGATCAGAGCGACGGCGTGGTACTGATGCGTCGAGCTCACGTGCACCGACGTCGGCGTTCCGATCACCCCGTCGCGCACGAGCCCGAGCCGCGCCGCGTGCAGCGGGAACAGCGGGTACTGCTCGGCGACCTGCACGAGGTGACGTGCCCCCACGTCGGCCCACAGCGAGTGGAGGCCGTCGAGGTCGGGTGCGGGCGGCGTCTCGGCGACGACACGGATGCCTCGCTCCACCAGTTCCCGGACGAGCCCGGGCGTCACGGCCCACGGTACGGCGATCACGACGAAGTCCGGCCGCTCGCGGCTGAGGAGCTCCTCCAGCGTTCGCGCGACTGGCGCGTCCCAATCGCGAGCCACTCGCTCGGCCGAGGCGTCGCTATGGGCGAGCACCCCGGTGAGTGTCAGTCGATCGGGCAGCAGATAGGCGAGACGGATGAAGATGTCGGCGCGCCACCCGGTGCCGATGACCGCGAAGCGCGCGGCCTCGGCCGCCGCCGGCCGCTTGCTGGTGGCGGCGGCAGGGGTGAGGGCTCGGGTGATGGCGCGCATCGTCAGTCTTCCGTGACCGGCGTGAGCTGGAAGTTGCGCCAGCGCACGACTGCGTCCGTGCCCCATCGGTCGCGTCCCATGCGCGGGTCGTTGTCGTGCACCTCGAGCGCGATGTGGCCCTCGCGACCGAGCAGTTCGGCGACGGCCTCGCGGTCGTAGTTCGGATGCCTGATCGCCGCGGTGTCGAGCTCGTAGAGCTTGACACCGTTGACCCACGTCGTGAGCACCGGGTACTTCCCGACGCAGCGGACGCGGAATTCGTTGAAGTCGTTCCAGCGCCAGGCGCGCTGGAACTCGTCGGCGGACGCCGCGTAGCTGAGAAGCGCCGTCTTCTCGGCGGTGACGGGTTCGAGGGTCGTCGCAGGGTCCTCAGCGATGAGCCCGACGGGTGCACCCTGCGCGTCGCGCTCGACATCGACGTTGTGGGCGAGCGCATGGAAGCCGCCGATGCCGTTGCCGTAGAAGCCGCCGATGCCGCCGGAGCGACGGTGGTCGATGAGGATCTGGAACCCGCGCAGGCCGTCGTCCGTGGTGCGAACGAGGATGCCCGTATCCGCTGGCCAGTCGGGCTTCACCTCGAAGCTCAGTTCGAAATCGCCATAGCTCGCGTCGGTGACGAGGTACGCGCCGAGGCCGCTCCCCGGCGGCTCCTGGCCACCGACGATGGCGTCGTCTTCGATGTACCAGCGGCCGTGCGATGCGGCGGCGCGACGGTACGAGTCGCTCGAGGTGTCAGGCCCCGGGCGCCCGGGAGCGACGGGAACGGGCAGACGCGGCGTGGCGTGCCAGCCGGTCAGGGTGGCGCCGTCGAAGAGCGTCGTCGTCATCTTCTGCCGCCTGCCCGCCGTCAGCTGAGGGCGTCGAGTTCGATGTCGCTGAATCGTGCGGTCTCGATGACGTCGTCGACGTGGGAGCACACGGCGAGACCGAGGTAGTAGGTCCCGCTCAGCGGCAGCTGCACCGCGTGGCTCTCGTCGCCGGCCGCGGTCTCGACCCGGTCGCCGACCTTGCGCAGAGTGAGGCGCGTCGGCGCGTTCACGGAGAAGCGGATCTCCTCGGTCATCGCGCCGGACTCGCTCCGGTACTGCAGGCTCGTGAGGCCGTCGCCGTGCAGTGCGATTCCGGCGTACACTGCCTCGGCGCCGAGGTCCTGACGGACGAGCAGAACGGCCTTGCGGTGTGCGTTCACGCCCTCGCCGTCGAAGTGCGCGGTGGCGTCGAGGCTCCAGTCGCCGTCGACTTCCTTCCATACGAAGTGGAACTCGTCGCGGTCGAGCCACATGTTGTGGCCCGCGCCGGTGATGACGAGATCGCCCGCATCGGTGTGGGCGGATCCCGGAAGCTGCGGCTCACCGACATCGCCGTCCTGATCGAAGGCGCTGAGTCGACTGGAGTCTGTGGTGGTGCTCATGTCGCCAACTTACTTACCTTGGGAAAGGAAGGCAATGATCGACGCGCTCATTGCGAGCGCGTTCGGCGCACTCGCTAGCGGTAGTTGCTCGGTCGCGGATTCTCACCGTTGAGGTAGTAGCGCCCGACCTCGTTGAGCTTGTAGGCGATGGGGTCGTGCAGGCTGAGGGTGCGGGCGTTGCGCCAGAAGCGGTCGAGTCCGTATTTACTGGCTGCCGAGCGCGCCCCCGTCAGGTCGTAGATGCCGGTCGTGACCGTGAGCGCGGTCTTCGTGGCGATGATCTTGGCGCTCGCGATGGTCTCGGCGACCTGCGCGCGCTCGTCCGCGGTGACGGAGGTTCCGCGATCGTGCAGCCACTGGAGGCGCTGTTCGCTGCGCTCGACGAGGGCGGAGACGGATTGTGCGGCGGCGACGTACTCGCCGTAGCCGTTCAGGATGAAGGGCTCCTCGCCGATCTCCGAGACAGTCGAGTGCGACCAGGGGACCGAGCGTTCCCGGGTGAAGTCGCGGGCCTCGATGAGCGCGCCCTCGGTGATGCCGAGGTGGATGACGCCGAACAGGAACTGGAAGTTCAGCACGCCGACCGACGCGAACGGCTCCTGCAGCTCGGTGACGGGGCCGAGCTCGGCGATGAGATCGGTCTCTGGCACGGTCACATCGACGAAGCTGAGCGTCGGGCTCGCCGAGAGGCGCTGACCGAGCATGTCCCACTCGCTGCCGATCGTGAGACCGGGGGCGTGGGGATCGACGGCGACAACATTGAGCCGGCCCGTGGACGTCTCGATGACCTGGGTGAAGAGGCGCTGAGCGACGGGGGAGCCGGTGGCGAAGCCGACGGTGCCATTGAGGATGAGATTCGACCCGTCGCGTCGCAGCTGGATCGCGCCGCCGACGCGGGGGCTGCCGGGGCTCGCCCACAGCCAGTTCTGCTCGGCGGTCGAGGCGAGCAGGCGCCGTGTCGTCGCACTGTCGTAATGGGCGAGAATGCGTGTCCACCCGTAGTGGTAGCCGAGGATGTGCGCGATGCCCGAGTCCACGCGGGCGATGCGGCGCGTCACCTGGGCGGCGAGGGCGAAGGGCAGCCCGGCGCCGCCCGCCGCGGCCGGCAGCGCGACGCCGAGCAGTCCGCGCGATCGCAGCAGCTCGATCTCCCTGCTCGGGAAGTCGTTGGCGGCGTCTCGCTCCACCGCATCGGAGCGCAGGATCTCGGCGACCTCATCGGCGGTGCGCAGCCAGTCGTCCCAGTCGGCGGGCAGATGCAGTGAGGGGTCGCCGATCAGATCAAGATCGGTCACTTCCCCAACGATAGGGCGAAGCCGTGGTCGAGAGCTGCGGCGCGTCGCCTTGTGTCTCGTGCCAGTGCCCGCAGACATAGGATGTCTGCGGGTCGCCGCGTCGGTGGCCTGTGCCGTTGCGAGGAGGATGGATGCCCTCACTGACCGATGACGCCATCGCGCGGATCCGCGCGATGATCCTGTCCGGCCAGCTCCAGCCCGGTCAGCGTCTTCCGCCGGAGAAGCCGCTGAGCGAGGCGCTGGGACTCTCGCGCAACAGCCTGCGCGAGGCGGTGAAGGCACTCGAGCTCATCCGAGTCCTCGACGTCAGACGCGGCGACGGCACGTATGTCACGAGTCTCGAGCCTGCCCTCCTGCTCGAGGCAGTGTCGTTCGTGACCGATCTCCATCACGACCGTTCGCTGTACGAGCTGCTCGAAGTGCGACGCATCCTCGAGCCGGCCTCCGCCCTGATCGCGACGGCGCGGGCGAGCGATGCGGAGATCGAGGGGCTCGCGGCGCGTGCGGGCGCGGCCAGCGAGCAGACCGGCGTCGAGGACCTCGTGGCCGCAGACCTCGACTTCCACGCGGCGATCGCCCGACTCGCCGGCAACGAGTACCTGCTGGGGCTCATCGAGGCGCTGTCGAGCAAGACCGTGCGGGTGCGGGTGTGGCGCGCGCTGACGCAGGACGGCGCCGCGCGCCGCACGCTCGACGAGCATGCGGCGATCGTCGACGCGATCCGGCAGCGCGACCCGCAGCTGGCCCACGCGCGCGTTCTCGCGCATATCGACGGCGTCGAGCAGTGGGTGCGGCGCGTGGACCAGCAGAGCGCCGAATAGACGGATGCCGGGGCGGCCGGCTCAGCCCGCGACGGGCTGCGCCCAGTAGGCGCCGCCCGGGAATTCGTAGGTGGCCACGGATTCCTCGTGCATGCGCGCGCTGTAGCCGGGAGCGGTCGGCAGCGTGTAGCGACCGCCCTCGACGATGCACGGATCGGTGAAGTGCTCGTGCAGGTGATCGACGAACTCGGTCACGCGGTTCTCGAGCGTGCCGGACACGGCGACGTAATCGAAGATCGACAGGTGCTGCACGAGTTCGCACAGGCCGACGCCGCCGGCGTGCGGGCAGACGGGCACCCCGAACTTCTTGGCCATCAGGTAGACGGCGAGGATCTCGTTGATGCTGGCGAGGCGGGCGGAGTCCAGCTGGCAGAAGTCGATCGCCTCGGCCTGGAACAGCTGCTTGAACAGCACGCGATTCATGCCGTGCTCGCCGGTCGCGACGCCGATGGGGGCGACGGCCTTGCGAATGGCCGCGTGGCCGAGAATGTCGTCGGGGCTCGTGGGCTCCTCGATCCAGTGGGGCTTGAACTCGGCGAGTCGCGCCATCCACTCGATCGCCTCGGGCACGTCCCACACCTGATTCGCGTCGATCATGAGCTGCGCATCCCAGCCGATGACCTCGCGGGCGATGCGTAGGCGACGGATGTCGTCGTCGAGGTCGGCTCCGACCTTGAGCTTCACGTGGCGGTAGCCCTGGTCCACGGCTTCGGTGAGCAAGCGGCGCAGCTTCTCGTCGGAGTAGCCGAGCCAGCCGGCCGAGGTCGTGTAGCAGGGGTAGCCGCCGCTCGTCTCGAGCTCGGCGATGCGCTCGGCGCGAGTCGGCCAGCCCTCGGCGAGCAGGTCGATCGCCTCCTGCCGGGTGAGCACGTCGCTGAGATAGCGCAGGTCGGTCACGTCCACGAGCTCTTCGGGGGTCATGTCCGCGAGCAGCCGCCACAGGGGCTTGCCCGCGCGGCGGGCGGCCATGTCCCAGAGGGCGTTCATGACGGCGGCCATGCCGAGGTGCTCGACGCCTTTCTCGGGGCCGAGCCAGCGCAACTGGGAGTCGGAGGCGAGTTCCCGGTAGGTGGCGCCGAGGTCGTCGAGCAACTCGTCGGTGTCGCGGCCGATGAGCGGCAGCGCCCGCTGCCGGGCGGCTTCGGCGCACAGGTCGTTGCCACGGCCGATCGTGAAGGTGAAGCCGTAGCCGGCGAGCTCGCCATCGGTCTCGAGCACGACGTAGGCGGCCGAGTAGTCGGTGACCTTGTTCATGGCGTCGGAGCCGTCGGCGGTGAGGGACGTCGGGAAGCGCACGTCATGCGTGCGCACGCCCGTAATGGTTGTCATGGGGTGTCGTCTCCTATTTTTCGGCCGGCCGCAGCCGCAGCGCCTGCATGCCGCCGTCGACGGCGAGCTCGATGCCCGTCGTCGAGCCGGCGAACGGGCTCGCCAGGTACGCGACCGCCTCGGCGATCTCGTCAGGACTGACCAGGCGGCCATGCGGCTGGCGTGCCTCGAGCGCCGCGCGCTCGGCGGCGGGGTCGGCTGCCGATGCGAGCAGCCGCCCGATCCACGGCGTGTCCGCGGTGCCCGGGTTGACGGCATTGACGCGGATGCCCTCGCGCAGGTGGTCGGCGGCCATGGCGCGGGTGAGCGCAGCGACCGCGCCCTTCGTCGCCGAGTACAGGGCGCGCTCCGGCATGCCCGCGGTGGCGGCGCTCGAGCAGGTGTTCACGATCGCGGCGTGATCGGACGACCGCAGCAGCGGCAGCGCCGCACGTGAGACGCGCACGGCGCCGAGCACGTTCACGTCGAACACATGGTGCCACTGGGCATCGTCGTTCGCCTCGATGGTGCCCTGGGCGCCGATGCCGGCGTTGTTCACCACGATGTCGATACCGCCGAGCTGAGTCGCGGCATCCGTCACCGCCTGTCGCACCGACGCATCGTCGCTCACGTCGCACGCGATCGCGACCGCTCCGTCGGGCGCGCCATCGGGCGAGAGGTCCAGCACCGCGACGGAGGCGCCGCGCTCGAGCAGCGTGCGCGCGATCGCTGCGCCGATGCCGGAGCCGCCGCCCGTGACGATCGCCTTGAGGCCGCTGAACCCGCTGCTCGTCATCGTGCCGCCGCCACGAACTCCTGGCGCTGCGCACCGAGTCCGGCGATGTCCAGCTCGACCGTGTCGCCTGCTCGCAGGAACGGGAACCGGCCGGACAGCGCGACGCCCTCGGGGGTGCCGGTGAGGATGAGGTCGCCCGGCTCGAGTGCCAGGTACTGGCTGAGCTGCCAGATGATCGTGGCGACGTCGAACACCATGTCCGACGTGTTCGAGTCCTGGCGGGGCTCGCCGTTGACGAAGCTGCGCAGCCGCAGCTGCTGGTGATCGACCTCGTCCGGCGTCACCAGCCACGGCCCGATCGGGCAGAACCCCGGGGCCGACTTGCCCTTCGACCACTGGCCGCCGGACACCTCGAGCTGCCAGGTGCGCTCTGAGAGATCGTTAGCGAGCACGAAGCCCGCGACGTGGTCGAGAGCCGCTTCCGGCGAGTCGAGGTAGAGCGCACGGCTGCCGATGACGACCCCGAGCTCGACCTCCCAATCGGTTTTCTCGCTGTCGCGCGGGATCTCGACCGGGTCGTTCGGGCCGACGACCGTGTTCGGAGTCTTCATGAAGAGGATCGGCACGCTCGGCGGCTGCGAGCCCGATTCCGCAGCGTGAGCCGCATAGTTCATGCCGATGCACAGGACGGCGCCCGGGCGCGCGATCGGTGCGCCGACGCGCAGGCCGTCGGCGCCGTCGACCGGCGTGAGCTCGCCCGCGGCGAGCGCGGCGGCGGCGCGTGCCGGACCGTCGCCGGCGAGGAACGCACCGTCGATGTCGCCGGTCACCGGCCTCAGGTCGTAGCTCACTCCGTTGTCGATCAGAACGGGCATCTCGTGCTCGGGCGAACCGAGGCGCGCAAACTTCATTGTCTCTCCCACAGGGGTCTAGGCGTCGCAAACATCCTATGTGTGACTCGCCTGCCGCCACAGCACCCCGGGAGCCGTTCGACAGGTGAACGCTGAGAAACGCCTCGCCCAGACGATGGGGACGCCCGGCACTTCGGCGTAGAGTCCGAATGAACACTTGTCTGTGCGCTCGAGGGGCTCGCCATGATCCTGACCCAGTACTACACAGGCTGTCTCTCGCAGGCGGCGTACCTCATCGGCGACGAGCAGTCGCGCCGCGCGGTGATCGTCGATCCGCTGCGCGATATCGAGCAGTACGTGACGGATGCCGCGAACCGCGGCCTCTCCATCGTGGGCGTCATCCTCACTCACTTCCACGCCGACTTCGTGGCGGGTCACCTTGAGCTCGCGGCGGCGACCGGCGCGTGGATCGCGCTCGGGGACCGCGCGCGCCCCGAGTTCGATGCGCGGCTGCTCGGCGACGGCGAGCGCATCGTCCTGGGCGACCCGAGCTCCGGCGGGGCCGACGGCGTCGTCGTCGAGGTGATGACGACCCCAGGTCACACGCCCGAGTCGATCAGCCTGCTGGTCTTCGAGCACGGGTCGGACTCGGCGCCCGCGGGTGTCCTCACCGGCGATGCCCTCTTCGTCGGCGATGTCGGCCGTGTCGACCTTCAGGCGAGCTTCGGTGCCGATCCGGCGCAGCTCGCGGTGATGCAGCACGACACGATCCAGCGCAAGCTGATGGGCCTGCCGGACGACGTCGAGGTGTGGCCCGCGCATGGCGCGGGAAGCGCGTGCGGACGCAGCATCGGGCTCGAGCGGTCGTCGACGATCGGCGCGGAGCGGCGCGACAATCCGGCCTGCCGGCCGATGGCCGTCGACGAGTTCGTCGACTATCTCACCGCGGGGCAGGCTGTTCCGCCGGCATATTTCGAGGAGGACGCCGGGCTCAACCGCCGCAGGCATCCGCTCTTCACCGCCGCCGCGGCGCGCCGCCGGCTCTCGCTCGACGAGCTCGACGCCCACCTCGCCGCCGGGGGAGTCGTGCTCGACGCTCGGCACCAGGACGAGTTCGCCCTCGGCCACCTGCCCGGCTCGCTCGGAGTGCCGCTCGTTGGCCGCTTCGCCGAGACGGCCGGAATGTTCCTCGACCTGGGGGCGCCGATCGTGATCGTGGTGTCCGAGCCGGGCACCGAGGTCGAGGCTGTGTCGCGCCTCGGCCGCATCGGCGCAGACAGCGTGGTCGGCATCGTCGACGGTGTGGGCGTCGGGGCGCTGGCAGCGGCCGGACGGCTGGTCCCGTCGCTGCGCGCGAGCGCCGACGAGGTGGATCGGATGCGAGACAGTGCGCCGGCCCCGTTCATCATCGACGTGCGCAGCGCCGTCGAATACGAGAGCGGCTCGGTGCCGGGTGCGATGAACATTCCGCTTCCGCAGCTCGCGCGCCGGATCGGCGAAGTGCCGGGCGACCGTCCCGTCGTCGTGTACTGCCAGAGCGGCTGGCGGTCATCGGTCGCCGGATCGTGGCTGCGCGGGCACGGCGTCCCCGCGATCGAACTCGCGGGCGGCATGGACGCGTGGCAGCGTCACCTGAACGACGCGGTCCCCGCGTAGCGAGACGCAGGACCTGCCGCCCGGCGCAGGCACTGAGCGGCAGGGTCGCGGGTCGAGCCCGGCGCGTCAAGCCCCTGGAAGCCAGGAGCCTCAGCGCCGAAGCTAGGACCATGCGTAAGTTCTTCACCTTCCTTGTGCTCGGGATCATCGCCTTCGTCGCGTACACGTACGGCGCCAAGGCCGGCCGCGGTCGCTACCGCGAGATTCAGGCCGGGCTGGACGCGCTGTGGAACGACCCACGCGTCAAGAAGGCGCGCAAGCAGGCCGTGCGGCGTGCCGAGAAGGCGGCGAAGCGGGCGGGCAACAGGGCCGCGCGGGCCCTGTAGCCCTCCGTCTCAGCGCTGCACGAGCGGCGAGAGAGCCTCGCCGAGTGCGGTCACGACACCGGGCACGTGGCCGTTGGACGGTGCGTTGACGACGATGCCCTCGACGCCCGCGCCCAGCACATCGTTGGCGATCCGTTCGGCGACCACATCGGCCGTGCCGATGAAGGCGCGGTTGCGGCGGTCCTCCGGCAGTTCCGCGAGCAGGGCGTCGGTTTCGGCCCGGTTCTCGGTGAGCACCACGCTGGCGAGGTAGCTCGTCTTGAGGGTGGCGGGGTCGCGATCGATCTCCTCCGCCCGCTGACGCAGCACCTGAACCTTGTGCGGCAGGTCCTCGATGGCGGCGATGATGTTCATGTGGTCGGCGAAGCGGGCCGCGAGGCGGAACGTCTTCCGCTCGCCTTGACCGCCGAGCATGATCGGGACGGCGTCGCGGAAGCGCGGCACGTTCATCGCGCCGTGCGCCCGGTACCACTTGCCGGTGAACTCGGGGCGCTCGTCGCGCAGCATCGGGTGGATGATCTGCAGCGCCTCGTCGAGCTTCTCGAAGCGCTCGGTGAAGGTGTCGAAATCGAAGCCGAGCTGCTCGTGCTCGAGCTCGAACCAGCCGGCGCCGAGGCCGAGGATCGCGCGGCCGTGGCTGATCACGTCGAGCGTGCTGACCGTCTTGGCGAGCAGCGTGGGGTTGCGGTAGGTGTTGCCGGTCACGAGGGTCGACAGCTGGATCGTGCTGGTCGACGCGGCGAGGGCGGCGAGAGTGGAGTACGCCTCCATCATGGGCTGGTCCGGGGTGCCGAGACCGGGCAGCTGGTAGAAGTGGTCCATCACGAGGACGGTGTCGAAGCCGCTGGCCTCGGCCTCGCGCGCTTGGGCTTGAACGGTGTCGAAGAGGGTCTCGACGCCACCGGGGTAGGTGAAGTTGGGGATCTGGTAACCGAGGGAGATCGTCACTATCCCGACGCTACGCCGATCATTCCGCGGAGCCCAGTGCTGCGGCCTCGTACGCCTTCGCGGGGATCTGCGTGGCGAGCTTTCCGCCGCTGATGTCGATGAGTGCGCCGGTCAGGTACGCCGCCGCGTCGGAGGCGAGGAACACGAGCAGCTTCGCGACGTCGTCGGGCGCCTCCCACCGGCGCAGCGTGAGCGTGTCGAGCAGCCGCTCCTGCGCGGCGGGCGCCATGTCGGCGAATCCGTTGATGCCGGTCGGCACCATGCCGGGCGCGTAGCAGTTCACCGTCACGCCCCACGGCCCCAGCTCGCCGGCGAGCACGCGGGTGAGCTGCACGACGGCGGCCTTCGACGCGGCATAGGCGGCGCCGCCGAACGCGGGCACGATCGCGGCGAAGCTCGCCGCGTTGATGATGCGCCCCGAGCGCTGCGCCTTCATGATCGGTGCGACCGCCTGCGCCATGAGGAAGGTGCCGGTGACGTTCACGTCCATCACCGCACGGAACCGCTCGGCCGAGATCTGCTCGAACGGTGCGTCGACGTTGATGCCGGCGTTGTTCACGAGCACGTCGACCCGGCCGAAGCGTGCGACGATCTGCTCGATGACGGCGGCGGTGGACGAAGCATCCGTCACGTCGCATTCGAGCGGAAGCAGGCGATCGGATGCATCGAGCCCTGCGTCCGCGTCGAACGACCGGTCGAGCGCCGCCACGCGCGCGCCCTCGGCTATGAAGGCCTCTGCGATGCCGCGGCCGATTCCGCGTGCGGCCCCGGTGATGATGACGACACGATCGGTGAGATCGAGCTGCATTGCCCCTCCCAGCTTGCTTCCGGTTCTGCGACCAATTTGCTTCCTCCTGCGCGACTTGGTGCCGCGCCGGCCCGCAGCGCAGGCCGTGAAACCGCTGAGCCCGGTTGATTGCCAGGTGTCTGACGGTTTCGATTCATCGATTCTGGATACCTTGGGGGCAAGCGATCGGCGGCTTGCCTTTTGTGCCCATACGGTCGTGAGGCCGCGAACGGACGGGGGCCTGCGTGGCCACATCCATTTCCAGCACTGAGCTGCTCTCGGGTCGTCTCGGTGCAATCCGCACTACGTCGCGCCCCGACGGTTCGACGCGACCGGGCGATCCCGTGTCGTACACCGTCGTGTCACGTCGCGTGAAGGCCGAGGGGCTGCTGGCGCGTGCTCCGGGCTTCTATCTGCTGGTCGGCATCGGGCTCGCACTCGCGACGGCCGCCGACATCGTCGGCATGGTGCTGCTCGGCCACAGCTGGTATCAGCTGATCCTCGCCGGCGTGCTCGGCCTCATCCTGACGCAGGTCGCCTTCCTCTCGCACGAGGCGGCGCACCGCCAGGTCCTCTCCTCCGGCCCGGCGAACGACCGCCTCGGCCGCTTCCTCGGCACTTTCGTGATCGGCATGAGCTACGCCTGGTGGGTCAACAAGCACACCAGGCACCACGCCAACCCGAACAAGATCGGTGACGACCCCGACATCGCGTTCGACACGATCTCCTTCACCGAAGAAGATGCGTCGAAGCAGACCGGCGTGATGGCGTGGATCACCCGCCGCCAGGGCTACCTCTTCTTCCCGCTGCTCACCTTCGAGGGCGTCAACCTGCACTGGACATCGTTCAAGCTGCTCTTCGGCCGCGATCACGTGAAGCACCGCAGCACCGAGATCACGCTCGTCGCCGCGCGCTTCGCGATCTACCTCGGCCTGCTGTTCTGGCTGCTTCCGCCCGGCATCGCGGGCGCCTTCCTCGGCGTGCAGCTCGCTGTCTTCGGCATCTACATGGGCGCCTCGTTCGCGCCGAACCACAAGGGCATGCCGATCATCCCGGCGAACGTGAAGCTCGACTTCTTCAGCAAGCAGGTGCGCACCTCCCGCAACGTCACCGGCGGCTGGTGGGCGACCACCCTGTTCGGCGGCCTCAACTACCAGGTCGAGCACCACCTCTTCCCGAGCATGGCGCGCCCCCATCTGGCCCAGGCGCGCACGATCGTGCGCGAGCACTGCGCCGAGACGGGCGTGCCCTACACCGAGGCGACCCTCGTCCAGTCGTACGCGATCGTGATCGCCTACCTCAACAAGGTCGGGCTGCAGGCACGCGACCCGTTCCTGTGCCCGGTCGTCACCCAGTACCGCAGCGCGTGAGCCGGCACCGCCCGCGCTGACGGCTCGGGCGGGCTAGCGTAGGGGCATGCCCACGCTGCTGCGTCTCGATTCGTCCTCCAGCGGCGAAGCATCCGTATCGAAGCGACTGACCACCGTCTTCGCCGACGCGTGGCAGGCACGCGACGCCGACCACGTCGTGGTCGCGCGCGACCTGCACGCCGACCCCGTTCCGCACCTGCCCGATGCATCGCTGCACTGGCCGCCGCGGCTGCGGGCGGCAGACGCCCCCGCGCTGCCCGAGGCCGACGCCACGCAGCGCGAGGTGATCGACCAGCTGCTCGCCGCCGACGTGCTGCTCATCGGCGCCCCGATGTACAACTACTCGCTGCCCTCGACGCTCAAGACCTGGCTCGACCACGTGCACGTCCCCGGCGTGACAGCGCCGTTCGACGGCGACACGCAGCCGATGCGCGGCCGCACCGCCGTCATCGTCACGACGCGCGGCGCGACGTATGACGAGGGCAGCCCCACCGCGACGTGGGACCACGTGGTGCCGCCGCTGCAGATCGTGCTCGGTGAGGCGCTCGGCATGCGCGTCGAGGTCGTCGTCGTGACGCGCACGCTGTCCACGTCGGTCGCCGGACTCGCCGGAGAGCGCGGTGCGTTCGAGCGCGAGTACACGGCAGCGGCGGACGAGCTGCGGCGCCTCGCGCTCGCTCTGGACTAAGCGGCTCCGGCAGCCTTGCGCACGAGTTCGCCGATCTTCTCCTCGTCGGCGGGCGAGATCTCGGTGACCGCGAACGCGGTCGGCCACATCGTGCCGTCGTCGAGCTGTGCCGCCTCGAAAAAGGCGAGATTGCCGTAGCGCACCTTGAACTTCGCGCGCTCCTGGTAGAACAGGACGACTTTGCCGTCGGGGGTCGCGTAGGCGGGGCTGCCGTAGAAGGTGCGCGGTACGAGTGACGGCGCAACGCGCGTCACGATGTCGTGGATGCGCTCGGCGTTGGTCCTGTCGGGCTCGTCGAGCGACGCGATCTTGTCGAGGACCGCCTGCAGCGACTGCGCGGCGGTCTCCTGCGCCTTGAGCTCCTTCGCGCGCTGCTTCATCGCTGCGCGCTCCTCTGCGGTGAACTTGGCGGTGGATTTCGTGGTTTCGGCCATGCGCCCATCATGGAGCACACCGTTGCGGCGGTGCTTCTCCAAAGCTGCTCGTCTCGTGAGACCGTGGGCGTATGCGGGTAGTCATCGGCGGCGCGTCCGGACTGATCGGGTCTGAGCTCGGGCGGCGCCTCGAGCACGCGGGCGACGAGGTGGTGCGGCTGGTCAGGCACGCGCCGCTCGGACGCGGCCAGGTGACGTGGCAGCCGGAGGCGGGCGTGCTCGACCCCGCGGCGCTCGCCGGCGCCGACGCTGTCGTCAATCTCTCCGGCGCATCGCTCTCGCGGCTGCCCTGGACCCCGGGCTACCGCCGGCTCATCGTCGAGTCACGGCTGTCGGCGACGAACACGATCGTGCACGCGCTCGGTGAGCTGCACGAGCGCGGCGAACGGATGCCTGCGCTCATCAGCGCCTCTGCGGTGGGCTTCTACGGGTCGCGTCCGGGGGAGCAGCTCGACGAGCTCTCCGCGACCGGCACGGGATTCCTTGCCGAGCTGGTGCGCCGGTGGGAGGACGCGGCGGCAGCGGCACCGACCCGCGTGGTCTTCCTGCGCACCGGCATCGTCCTGGCCGGCGAGGGTGCGCTCGGGCCGATCCTGGCACTGGCGAAGGCCGGCCTTGCGGGTCCCCTCGGCTCGGGGCGCCAGCATTGGCCCTGGATCAGCCTGCACGACGAGGTCGGCGCGGTCCTGCACGCGATCCGCTCGGAACTGGCGGGTCCCGTGAACCTCGTCGCGCCGACGCCGGCGACGGCGGCCGAGCTCATCCGCTCGGTCGCGCGTGCCGTGCACCGGCCGTACTGGCTGCCCGCTCCGGCGTTCGCCCTGACGACCGTGCTCGGCGACGCGGCGCGCGAGCTGATGCTCGCCGATCAGCTCGTGCGCCCCGCCGTGCTCACCCGGGAGGGCTTCGCCTTCCGCCACGCGACCGCGGACTCGGCTATCGCCGAGCTACTGGGCCGCCCTGCGGGGACGACCTACCAGGCATAGTCCTCAGGAGAGGTCTTGTAGCCGGGGAAGATCTCGTCGAGGCGCGCGAGTGCCGCATCGTCGAGCTTCACGTCGAGCGCTGCGATCGCGCTCGTCAGATGGGCGGCCGTACGCGGGCCGACGATCGGCCCGGTGACGGCCGGCTGGTGCAGCAGCCACGCGAGACCGAGCTGCGCCGGCTCGACGCCCAGCTGGCGTGCGAAGTCCTCGTACGCCTCGAGCTGGGAGCGGTTGGCGCCGAGGGCCTCCGCCGAGCGGCCGGTGCCGCGGCGCGAGGCATCCGCCTGCTTCGCGATCACGCCCGCCAGGGCGCCGCCGTGCAGCGGCGACCACGGGATCACTCCGAGCCCGTAGTGCTGCGCGGCCGGGATGACCTCGCGCTCGATGTCGCGCTGCAGCAGGTTGTAGATCGACTGCTCGCTGACAAGGCCGGTGAAGTGGCGCGACTTGGCGGCTTCCTGCGCCTGGGCGATGTGCCAGCCCGCGAAGTTGCTGCTGCCGACGTAGAGCACCTTGCCCTGAGCGACGGCCGTCTCGAGCGCCTGCCAGATCTCGTCCCACGGCGTGTCACGGTCGACGTGGTGGAACTGGATGAGGTCGATGCGGTCCGTCTTGAGGCGGGTGAGGCTCGCATCGATGGCGTTGCGGATGTTGAGCGCCGAGAGCTTGGCGCCGTTGGGGTAGCCGTTCCACATGTCGCCGTACAGCTTGCTCGCCAGCACGGTGCGCTCGCGGCGGTCGCCGCCCTGTGCGAACCAGTTGCCGATGATCTCCTCGGTGTGGCCGGGGTGATCGGGGCCGCCGTAGCGGTTCGCGGTGTCGAAGAAGTTGATGCCCTGCTCGCGCGCGCTGTCCATGATGGCGTGCGAGTCGGCTTCGCTCGTCTGGGGGCCGAAATTCATCGTGCCGAGCACGATGCGGGAGACGGTGAGGCCTGATCGTCCGAGGTGGGTGTAGTCCATATGACCAGCTTGCCGCGACTCGTATCGATTCGATACTACGGATTTTGCATGGATCGCCTGCGATTGACCGCCCGCATCCCCTACGCTGGAACGACGTGCGCGGCTGATTCGCCGCCGCGCGCCGGGTCGCAGCCGCGATTCAGGATCAGCAAAGGAAAGACGACGATATGGCCACCGGCACCGTCAAATGGTTCAACTCCGAAAAGGGCTACGGCTTCATCGCCCCGGACGACGGCAGTGCCGACGTCTTCGCCCACTTCTCCGCGATCTCCGGCAACGGGTACCGCAACCTCGAAGAGGGTCAGAAGGTCGAATACGACACCGAGCGCGGTCAGAAGGGCCCGCAGGCGGCCAACATCCGCCCGCTGTAACGCCCCTTCTTCCGTAACGGAAGACCTGAACGCCCCGCCTGCAGAAATCGCCGGCGGGGCGTTTCGTCGCTGCGGTCACCCGAGCAGAGCGGTGAGCAGCGGCTGTGCCTTGAGCTCGACCTCGCGCCATTCCGACGCGGGGTCGGACAGTACGGTGATGCCGCCACCGGCGCCGATTCTGGCCTCGTCGTCGTGGAGCACAATGCTCCGGATCACGACAGCGAGGTCTGCTGAGCCGTCGACCCCGAGCCGGCCCCAGGCTCCGGAGTAGATGCCGCGCGGGCCGCCCTCGAGGTCTCGCAGGATTGCAACGGCCGAGATCTTCGGCGCTCCCGTCATGGAACCTGCTGGAAAGAGCGAACGCACGGCCTCGATGGCGTCCACCGTGAGCTCGGCCTCGATGCTCGAGACGAGCTGATGCACGGACGGGTAGGAGACGATCTCGAACAGCCGCGAGACCTCCACGGAGCCCAGTCGTGCCACGCGCGAGAGATCGTTGCGCATCAGGTCGACGATCATCAGGTTCTCGGCGCGTTCCTTGTCGCTCGCGAGCAGCTCTGCCACCAGCGCCGCATCGGCGGCTCGCGAGGCGCTGCGCGGGCGGGTGCCCTTGATCGGCCGCGTGATCGCATGGCCGCGCGCATCGATCGAGAGGAACTCTTCCGGGCTCGCGCTCACGAGCGTCCATCCGGCGATGCGTACGATGCCGCCGTTTCGGACCGGGTTGTGCGCCCGGAGCCGGAGGTACAGAGCGAGGGGGTCGACCGGCCGGTCGAACCTGGCGGTGAGCAGATTCGTCAGGCACAGCTGGTACGCGCTTCCCGCTCGGATCTTCGCCTGACACGCGGCGATGAGGTCGAGGTAGGCCTCGTGCTCATGCCGCCATCGCGACTCGATGAGCACGGCGCCGCTGCGGGCCGGGGCACGCGGCTCCTCTTCCGCAGCGCTCTCGAGGCGGTGCGTCATCCGATCGAGCCAGTCTCTCTGCCCCGGCAGCGCCACGAGCGTCACCTGCTGGAGGTCATGGTCGAACTCGATCGCGCGGGACGCGAAGACGAACGCGGCGGCCGGCGACTCGTCAGGGTGCGGCCGCACGCCGAGCATCTCGACGCCGAGCTCGAACCCGATCCAACCCCACCAGCCGAGGTGCCTCGAGGCCGCACAGGCGTCGTCGACTCCATCCAGTCGCCCCCGGAGCACGGCGGCGAGCGACGCAAAGGCATCCTCGCCGGCCGGCAGCATCACGCCGCCCGTACTGACCGCGCCATCGGCGGAGCACAGCACCACGTCAGCGGGTCCGTCGGGAACAGCGATGACATCGACTCGGTCGGTCGACGCCGCCGAGCGATCCGACCAGACGAGATCCGTGTGGTCCTCACAGAGCAGCGAATAGACGAACGACGGGTCCACCCATTGCTGCAGGCGTCGGCGCCTCGCAGAATCGACCACGTCGACAATTCTGCCGATTCCCGCCGTCGAGCAGTTGTCCGGCCGCCGTCCCCTGCAACCCACGCTCCGCACACTGCCGCGGGCGGCAGGCGCGACTACCCGAGGCGCCGCCGCAGCTGCGCAAGCTGGCGTCGCAGCGGCGCGGGCACGCGGTCGCCGAAGGTGGCGAAGTACTGTTCGGTGAGGTCGGCCTCGGCGTTCCATGCCGCGGGGTCGACGGCGAAGAGGGCGTCGAGGTCGGAATCCGTCACGTCTGTGCCGTCGAGGTCCAGGGCGCCGGCCGCCGGCACGAGGCCGAGCGGGCTCTCGCTCGCGGCTCCCTCGCCCTCGAGACGCTCCGCGATCCACTTGAGCACACGGATGTTCTCGCCGAAGCCCGGCCACAGGAAGCGTCCGTCCTCGCCCTTGCGGAACCAGTTGACGTTGAACACCGCGGGCGCACGGTCGCCGAGACGCTCGCCGACGGCGAGCCAGTGGCCCCAGTAGTCCGCCATGTTGTAGCCGCAGAACGGCAGCATGGCGAACGGATCGCGGCGCAGCTCGCCGACGGCGCCCTCGGCCGCGGCGGTCTGCTCGCTCGCGACCGTCGCCCCGATGAACACGCCGTGCTCCCAGTCGCGCGCCTCCACGACGAGCGGGACGTTGCTTGCGCGGCGGCCGCCGAACACGATCGCGTCGAGGGGCACGCCGTCGTGCGCCTCCCAGTCGTCGGCGATCGAGGGGCACTGCGCGGCAGCCACCGTGAAGCGCGCATTCGGGTGCGCAGCCGGCCGGCCGAGGCCGGGCTTCCAGCTGGCGCCGGTCCAGTCGGTGAGGTGCTCGGGGGCGTGCTTCGTCATCCCCTCCCACCAGATGTCGCCGTCGTCGGTCAGAGCCGCGTTCGTGAAGACGGTGTTGCCCCAGATCGTCTCCATGGCGTTCGGATTCGTCGCCGCCGCGGTTCCGGGCGCGACGCCGAAGAATCCGGCCTCGGGGTTGATCGCCCACAGGCGCCCGTCTTCGCCCTGGCGCAGCCATGCGATGTCGTCGCCGAGGGTCTCGACGCTCCAGCCGGGCAGCGTCGAACGCAGCATGGCGAGGTTCGTCTTGCCGCACGCCGACGGGAACGCGGCGGCGATGTGGAAGGTGCGCCCTACGGGGTTCGTCAGCTTGATGAGCAGCATGTGCTCGGCGAGCCAGCCCTCGTCGCGGGCGATCACGCTCGCGATGCGCAGTGCGAAGGACTTCTTGCCGAGCAGCGCGTTGCCGCCGTAGCCCGAGCCGAACGACCAGATCTCCCGGTCCTCCGGGAAGTGCGAGATGTACTTGTCGGGGCTGCTCGGCCACAGCACGTCGTCGTGCCGCACGCCGGCCTCGTCGATGAGCGGGGCCCCGACCGAGTGCAGCGCCTTCACCCAGTCATCGCCCGCGTCGATCTGTGCGAGAGCGGCGGACCCGACCCGCGTCATGATGTGCATGTTGAGCACCACATAGGCGCTGTCGGTCAGCTCGACGCCGAGCTTCGACAGCCGTCCGCCCACGGGGCCCATCGAGAACGGCACGACGTACATCGTGCGACCGCGCATGGCGCCGTCGAAGTGCTCGATCAACTCGCGCTTCATCTCGCCCGGCTCGACCCAGTTGTTCGTCGGACCGGCGTCCTCCCGCCGCTTCGAGCAGATGAAGGTGCGGCTCTCGACGCGCGCGACGTCGGCAGGGTCGCTGCGGGCCAGGTAGCTGCCCGGGCGGTATTCGCCGTTCAAGCGGATCAGCTTGCCCTCGTCGAGCAGCGTCTGCGTGATCTCGTGGCGTTCGCGGTCGGTGCCGTCGCACCAGACCACGTGATCGGGCTGCGTCAGCGCGGCAACCTGGTCGACCCACGCGCGCAGCGCCCCGGCCGCGTCGTCGCCCTGCGATGTGGTCGTCTCAGCGCGTGGGCGCTCGTGGATGATGGTCATGTTCTGCCTCTCACCTGGGCGGGAATTTTGCCTCGTGATGTCAGCTTGGGCGTCAATTACGGATGATTGGCGCGAAAAGCCATGCAAAGAAGTCCGATTCTTGCGCTAGCGTGAAGGCCATGGCAGGCAGCAGCGGTGACCTCGTCACCATCGGGCGACGCATCCGTCACTTCCGCACGACGCGCGGCCTCACCCTCGATCAGCTCGGTCAGCGGGTCGACGCGGCGCCGAGCCAGCTGTCTCTCGTCGAGAACGGCCGCCGCGAGCCCAAGCTCTCCCTGCTGAGCTCTCTCGCCGACGCCCTCGGCGTCGAGCTGGGCGAGCTGCTGAGCGGCGAGGCCCCCGACGCGCGCAGCGCGCTCGAGATCGAGCTGGCGCGGGCGCAGACCTCACCCCTGTACGCGTCGACCGGTCTGCCGGTCGTGCGACCCACCCGCGGCACGCCGACCCCCGTGCTCGAGGCGCTCGTCGGCATGCACCGGGTGCTCGCACGCCGCGCACGAGAGCAGATCGCGACCCCTGAGCAGGCACGCCGCGCAAACACAGAGCTGCGCACGTGGATGCGGGAGCGCGACAACTACCTGCCCGACATCGAGGCCGAGGCTGAGGACAGGGTGCGCAAGACCGGGCACAGTCAGGGGGCGCTGACGCACCGCGAGGTCGCGCTGATGGCGAAGCAGCTCGGCTTCGAGCTGCTCTACGTCGACGACCTGCCCCGTTCGACGCGATCGATCACCGACCTCTCAGGCGGCCGCATCTACCTGCCGCCGGCGTCGATCCCGGGCGGCCACGGGCTGCGCTCGATGGCGCTGCAGGCGATCGCGCACCGCGTGCTCGGGCACGAGGCGCCCGGCGACTACGCGACATTCCTGCGGCAGCGACTCGAGATCAACTACTTCGCCGCATGCTGCCTGATGCCGCGCGACGCGGCCGTTCCCTATCTCCAGGCGGCCAAGAAGCGGCGCGAGCTCGCGGTCGACGACTTCCGGGACGCCTTCGGCGTCACGCACGAGTCGGCGGCGCAGCGACTCACGAATCTCGCGACCGTGCACCTCGGTCTGCGTGTGCACTTCCTGCGCGTCGGCTACGACGGTGCGATCTACCGCGTGTACGAGAACGACGGTCTCCCGCTGCCGGCCGATGCGACCGGGGCCGTCGAAGGGCAGTTCGCGTGCCGCCATTTCGGTGCGCGAGCGGCGCTCGACTCGAGCCAGCACACCACGACGATGGCGCAGTACACCGACACCCCGGCCGGAACCTTCTGGTGCGAGTCGCAGGTCGGGTCGGGTGACGACGGCCGGTTCTCGATCACCTTCGGCGTGCCGTTCGATGACGCGAAGTGGTTCCGCGGCCGCGAGACGACGGTGCGGCGCACCTCGATGTGCCCCGACCCGCGATGCTGCCAGAACCCGCCCGCCGATCTCGAAGATCGGTGGAAGGAAGCGGCGTGGCCGTCGGCTCGGGCGCACGCGCACATCCTCTCGCCGCTGCCGGCGGGCACGTTCCCGGGCGTCGACGACGCGGAGCTGTACGGATTCCTCGAGCGCCACACCCCCCGCGACTAGACCGTCACCACTTCTCGGCCAGGTGCTCGGCGCGGATGCGGCGCAGCGTTCCGCTCGCCGACCGGAGCACGAGCGACTCGATGCGGATCACCCGGTGCGAACGCTCGACGCCGTGCAGCAGGTCCCCGCCGGTCACGCCGGTCGCGACGAAGTAGGTGTTGTCGCCCGAGGCGAGGTCGTCGAGCCCGAGGATGCGGCGAACATCGCGCCCGGCATCCGTCGCACGCTGTGCCTCCTCGGCGGTGCGCGGCGCGAGCCGGCCCTGCATGAAGCCGCCGAGCGCCTTGACGGCGCACGCCGTGATCACGCCCTCCGGCGTGCCGCCGACGCCGACGCAGAGGTCGACGGCCGAGTCGTGCCGTGCCGCCTCGATGCCGCCGTAGACGTCGCCGTCCGAGAGCAGGCGGGTGCCGGCGCCCGCGGAGCGGATCTCTTCGATGAGCTCGGCATGGCGCGGGCGGTCGAGCACGGCGACCCGCAGATCGCGCGGGTGCTTGTGGAGGGAGCGCGCCAGTTCGCGGATGTTGTCGGCGATCGGCTGCTCCAGGCTGACGACCCCGGCGCCGTCGGCGCCCGTCACGAGCTTGTCCATGTAGAACACGCCCGACGGGTCGAACAGGGTGCCACGGTCGCTCACCGCGATGACGCTCAGCGCGCCGGGACGACCCGTGGCAGTGAGGGTCGTGCCATCGATCGGGTCGACGGCGATATCGCACTCGGGGCCGTCGCCGCGCCCGACGTGCTCGCCGTTGTAGAGCATCGGCGCGTGGTCCTTCTCGCCTTCGCCGATCACGACCCGGCCGTCGAAGGCGACCGTGCCGAGGAAGGCGCGCATGGCGTCGACGGCGGCGCCGTCGGCGTCCTCCTTGTGGCCCCGGCCCACCCAGACGGAGGCTGCGATGGCGGCGGCCTCGGTTGCGCGCACGAGCTCCATGCCGAGGTTCCGGTCAGGGCTCAGATAGTCCGAGCCGTGCAGCGCCCCTGCGGTGGGGTCGGCGGGGGTCTGGGGGGCGGCGCCCGCAGTTTCGAAGCCCAGGATCTCGAGAAGAGTCGTCATACTTTGACGCTAGGCACGAGCCTGCTCCGTGCGCCCCGGTGAGGTCGAGCAAGAACGGCGATTCTTCACACCGGGTCAAGTGAAGGGGTGTGGGACTCCAGGAATTCGTACACGGCGACCCGGTCGACGCCCGTGAACGTGCCCGACGGCATGGCCGCCAGCAGTGAGGAGTTGAGGCGCGCGGCGGGCCAGGCATCCGCCGCCCAGGCCTCGGCGAGCTGCTCGGACGGCGTCCGGCAGCACGCCGGGTCGGGGCACTTGGAGGTGAGCCGCACCTCGGTGTCGCGGCCCCGGAACCACTTGACGTGCGCGAACTTCGTGCCGACCGACACCGAGAAGTCGCCGTTCGAGCCCGACTCGATCTTCGAGGTGCACCAATAGGTGCCGACCGGCTTGTCGGTGTACTGCTGGTACGGCGACAGCCGGTCGTCCCGCTCGAACACCTGACGCGCGCTCCAGAAGCGGCACACCTGCTGGCCCTCGACCGAGCCGAGCGCGTCGGTCGGGAAGAGCACGTCGTCGTTCTCGTACGCCTTTGAGATCGCGCCGGACGAGTGCACTTTGAGGAAGTGCACCGGAATGCCGAGGTGCTCGGTGGCGAGATTCGTGAAGCGGTGGGCGGCGGTCTCATACGACACGGCGAAGGCGTCGCGCAGGTCCTCGACGGACAGCTCGCGCGCGCGCTTCGCCTCGTCGAGGAATCGCACCGCGCTCGCCTCGGGCACCATCAGGGCACCCGCGAGGTAGTTCGTCTCGACGCGCTGCCGCAGGAGTTCGCCGTAGTCCTGCGGCTCCGGGCGACCGAGCACGTGTGCTGCGAGCGCCTGCAGGAGCGCTGAGCGCGGGTCGGTGCCCGGCTGCCGCACGGGCAAGTAGATGCGCCCGTTCTTGCGGTCGGTCACGCTGCGCGTGGACGAGGGCAGGTCGTGCACATAGTGCAGCGTGAACCCGAGGTGGGCGGCGAGCTCGGCTGACGTGCGTTGCGACAGCGGGCCGCCGCGGTGCGCGACGGCCGTGAGCAGCTCGCGCGCCGCCCTCTCGAGTTCGGGGTAGTAGTTGTTCTTCGCGCGCTGCTCTTTGCGCAGCTCGGTGTTCGCCCGCCGCGCCTCCTCCGGCGTGGCCGCACGCTCGGTGTGCAGGCGTTCCAGCTCGCCGTGCAGCGCGAGGATCGTGGCGATCGCGTCGTCCGAGAGGGTCTTTCGCAGGGGCAACGGCGCGAGGCCGAGCGACGCGAACAGGGGGCCGCGCTGGGCACGTTCGAGCGCGATCTCAAGGGCCGCTCGACCAGCCGGCGGCTCAGCGTCGAGCAGCGTGTCGAGGTCGACTCCAAGGGCGTCGGCGAGCTTCTGCACCTCACTGAGCTTCAGCTCGCGGCGGCCGTTCTCGATCACCGAGAGCTGGCTCGGAGCGCGGTCGATCGCCGCGGCGAGCGTCTCGAGCGTCAGGCCGCGCTCTGCGCGCAGTTGGCGGATGCGTCGGCCGATGATGAGCGGATCCATGGGTTACATGATGGCGCGGCTCCAGGCATCCGTACCCCTTCTGCTGCGCAGAAAAAAGCCGGAATTTCTGCAATTGGATTCTCGCATCGGGCACTTTCCGGGGGTCAGGCTCGATGACATCACCGATCCACCGACGAAGGAGTACGGAATGTTCGAGAACACCCGCCCCGGCGACCAGACCCAGACCGCGGCCGAGCTCGAGGCCGAGTGGGCGGCCGACCCGCGCTGGTCGAACGTGCAGCGCGACTACACCGCGGAAGACGTCATCTCGCTGCGCGGTCCGGTCCGCGAGGACAGCACGCTCGCCCGCCGCGGCGCCGAGCGCCTGTGGGAGCTCATCGAGGCCAATGACGACCCGACGCACTGGGTGGCGGCGCTCGGTGCGCTCACCGGCAACCAGGCCGTGCAGCAGGTTCGCGCCGGACTCGACGCGATCTACCTCTCCGGGTGGCAGGTCGCGGCCGACGCGAACCTTGCGGGCCAGACCTACCCGGACCAGAGCCTGTACCCGGCCAACTCGGTTCCGGCAGTCGTGCGCCGGATCAACAACGCGCTGCTTCGTGCCGGTCAGATCGAGTTCAGCGAGAGCGGCACGACGAGCCGCGACTGGAACGTGCCGATCGTGGCGGACGCGGAGGCCGGGTTCGGCGGACCGCTGAACGCCTATGAGCTGATGCAGTCGATGATCCAGGCGGGCGCTGCGGGCGTGCACTGGGAGGACCAGCTCGCGAGCGAGAAGAAGTGCGGCCACATGGGCGGCAAGGTCCTGGTGCCGACCTCGCAGCACGTGCGCACGCTGAACGCGGCGCGGCTCGCGGCGGACGTCGCCGGAACGTCGACGATCGTCATCGCGCGAACGGATGCCCTGGCCGCGACGCTCCTGACGAGCGACGTCGATGAGCGGGACCGCCAGTTCCTCACCGGCGAGCGTACGGCTGAGGGGTTCTACGAGGTCGAGAACGGCATCCGCCCCGTCATCGGCCGCGGTCTCGCCTACGCGCCGTACGCCGACCTGCTGTGGGTCGAGTCGGCCAAGCCCGACCTCGAGCTCGCGCGCACCTTCGCCGAGGCGGTCCACGACATCTACCCCGAGCAGAAGCTCGCATACAACTGCTCGCCGAGCTTCAACTGGAAGAGCCACCTCGACGACGACGAGATCGCGGGCTTCCAGCGCGAGCTGTCGGCGATGGGCTACGCGTTCCAGTTCATCACCCTGGCCGGCTTCCACGCGCTCAACCACTCGATGTTCGACCTTGCGGCCGGCTACAAGGAGCGGCAGATGTCCGCCTACGTGGAACTGCAGGAGGCGGAGTTCGCCTCAGAGGCACGCGGCTACACCGCCACCAAGCACCAGGCGGAGGTCGGCACGGGGTACTTCGACCGCGTCGCGACGGCCCTCAACCCGACCGCGTCGACGCTGGCGCTCGTGGGTTCGACCGAATCCGCGCAATTCCACTGACGCACCGCTCTCGGAAGGACTAGTGAGATGACCACCACGCGCATCGAATTCTGCGGCGAGGCCGCCCCGCACCAGGACGAGATCCTGACGCCGGCCGCGCTCGACTTCATCACCCGGCTGCACGACGTCTTCGGCGGCCGGCGCATCGAGCGGCTCGCCGAACGGCGGATCCGGCTCGACGACATCGCCCGGGGCCGCGACCCCGAGTTCCCGTTCGAGACCCGCGCCGTGCGCGAGGATCCGAGCTGGCAGGTTGCGGGAAGCGCGCCGGGCCTCGAGGACCGCCGCGTCGAGATCACGGGCCCCGCGAGCGACCGGAAGATGACGGTCAACGCCCTCAATTCGGGGGCGCGGGTCTGGCTCGCCGATGCCGAGGACGCCTCGTCGCCGACGTGGGCGAACGTGGTCGCCGTGCAGACGAATCTGTACGACGCGATCCGTCGCCGCGTCGACTTCACGAGCGCGGAGGGCAAGGAGTACCGCGTGGGCGACACGACCCCGACGATCGTCTTCCGCCCTCGCGGGTGGCACCTGCCCGAGAAACACCTCAAGTACGTCGAGCGGCCCGGCCGGCGGGTGCCAGCATCCGGCAGTCTCGTCGATTTCGGCCTGTACGTCTTCCACAACGCGAGCGAGCTGATCGCACGCGGCACGGGACCCTACTTCTACCTGCCGAAGATCGAGAATCGCACCGAGGCGCGGCTCTGGGACGACGTGTTCACCTTCACTGAGAACGCGCTGGGCCTCGCGCACGGCACGATCCGTGCGACGGTGCTCATCGAGACGATCACGGCCGCGTTCGAGATGGAGGAGATCCTGTACGAGCTGCGCGAGCACTGTGCCGGTCTCAACGCCGGCCGCTGGGACTACATCTTCAGCATCATCAAGAACTTCCGCGATCGCGGGCCCGATTTCGTGCTGCCCGACCGCGCGCAGGTGACGATGACGGTGCCGTTCATGCGGGCGTACACCGAACTGCTCGTCGCCACGTGCCACCGGCGCGGGGCCTTCGCGATCGGCGGCATGAGCGCCTTCATCCCCAGCCGGCGCGACCCGGCGGTGAACGAACGCGCGCTTGCGCAGGTGGGCGCCGACAAGGCGCGCGAGGCGGATGACGGATTCGACGGCTCCTGGGTCGCCCATCCCGACCTCGTGCCCGTCGCGCAGGCCGAGTTCGATCGTGTGCTCGGGGAGCGCCCGAACCAGGTGGACCGGCAGCGAGAGGACGTGCACGTCGAGGGCGGCGAACTCATCGAACTGCCCATCCCGGGGGCGACGATCACCGATACCGGTGTGCGCACCAACGTCTCGGTCGGGCTGCGCTATCTCGAGAGCTGGTTGCGCGGCAACGGCGCCGTGGCCATCGACAACCTGATGGAGGACGCCGCGACCGCCGAGATCAGCCGCTCGCAACTGTGGCAGTGGATCCGGCACGGAGTCGTCACCGCCGAGGGCACGCCGGTCACGGCCGAGCTCGTCGACGAGGTGCTCGAGGATCTGCTGGCCGAGCTGCCGGCATCCGATGACGATCGCTTCGAAGCCGCGGCAGAGATCCTGCGCGAGATCGTCTACGACAACGTGTTCCAGACGTTCCTGACCACCGGGGCGTACGCGAGCCACCTCGTCTCCGACGCTGCCGTCACGGGGGCACTGCAGCTCGCAGGCTGAGCGCGCGCCGGGGGGAGAGAACGCACGATCGGGGAGACGTTCTGGGGGATTCAGTCTCCCCGATCGTGCGTTCTCTCCCGCCTACGGCGCCGCAGCTGCGCCCGCGGCCTTCAGGTAGGCCTCGGCCTCGTCCTCCGCCATGACCGTCATGCCGCGGATGCCGTGCGCCGAGCGAGACAGTGCGTCGAGCCACACGCGGTTGAGCTGCGGCGGCCTGGGGTCGCTGAAGACGAAGACCAGGGGCACGTCGGGGGAGATCCAGAGGCTCATGCGACCGGACCCGCGATCACTGGGCACGACCCAGTTGAGGAGAAAGGACTCGCGTACCCGAAGCTTCGCGGTGATCGCGATCTTGAGGTGCGCGAGGGTGCGCTCGTCGAACTCGTGGCTCGCCGACGACCCGTAGATGAGCTTGGCCATCTGATCAGCGTCCGGTGCGGCGGGGCCGGGGCCAAATCTGGTGTCCGCTACGCGCAGCGCGGGTGCCGAATGCGCAGCCCGGGGTCAGCGCCTCAGCGTGTCCGCGGGCCGCTCGTCGAACCTGGCCCGGTACAGCGCGGCGAAGCGACCCGGGTTGGCGAACGCCCAGCGGCGCGCGATCGTCGCGACACCGTCGTCCGACCCGTCGGCGGCCAGCAGCTCTGCGCGCGCCGCCTCGAGGCGCACGATGCGCAGATAGGCCATCGGGGTCACGCCGAAGCAGCGCTGGAACCCGAGCTGCAGCCCGCGCACCGACAGGCGGGCGGCCGCAGCGATGTCGCCGACGGTGATCGGCTGGTCCGCGTTGCTCTCGACGAACGCGACAGCGCGGCGGATGGCCGTCGAGGCGGCCGAGTCGGAGACGGGCCGGGAGAGGTCTGTCTCGATCTCGAAGCCCGCGAGCGCGGCCGCGATCACGACGTCGATCGTCGTGCCGCGGATCGCCGCGTCGCGGAAGATCTCCGGCACGTTCATCACGTTGTTCCACGCGTAGTTGATCGTGCGCAACCAGTGCTGCCGTCGCGCCTGAGACGCGGCATGGTTCGAGTGGAACACGAGCTTCGCGGAGTCGGCTCCCGCCTGCTGCGCGGCCGCACGGGTGAGCACGTCGAGATCGACGTTCACCATGAGGATGTCGAGGTCTTCCGAGATGGACGATCCGGGGCCGGGGATGAACAGGAACGGCTGGCTGGAGTCGAGGCGGCGCTGATTGGACTCGGCCGCATACCCGCCTGCGAGCCGCAGCCCGAAGGCCGCGACGCCGTCGAAGTCGACGGCGATGTCCATTCGGGAGTTGATCTTGAAGCGCGTGAAGTTCACGCCGCCCGCACCGCGGGTGATCTGCTCATAGTGGAATTCGCCCGTGGACTCCCGCAGCTCGGTACGCGGGTAGATCCGCCGTGTGAGTGCCTCGGCTTCACCGACATCGGTCGTGGTGAAGATACGTTCGACCAAATCCCCCATCGGTGTCGACAATATCCGGCACCCCGTAAGAAATCCCACAGCGGATCAGCCGCGACCAGAAGGTTGCACGCTCTATCTGAGGGGCGAGGGCGCGGGCAATACTGTTCGCATGGACGTCGATCGCGCGATCCAGACCATCGAACCGTGGGCGGCGCCCAGTGACGCCGTCCTCGCAGAACTGGGTGCGAGCGAGCAGGGTCTCAGCGCGGCGGAGGCGGCGCGCCGGCTCTCCGAGTACGGCCCCAACCTGCTGACGCCTCCGCGGCCGGCGCCCTGGTGGAAGCGCGTTCTGCTGCAGTTCAAGGACGTGCTCATCTATGTGCTGCTCGCCTCGGCACTGCTCAAGGCGATCATCGGTGAGTGGGTCGACTTCGCCGTCATCCTTGCCGTCGCCGTCATCAACGCGGTCATCGGGCTGGTGCAGGAGGGGCGCGCCGAGCAGGCGCTTAATGCGATCCGCGGCATGCTCTCGTCGCAGGCGCACCTCATGCGAGATGGTCAGTGGCTCGAAGCGGATGCCGCACAGCTCGTCCCGGGCGACGTCGTGCGCGTGCGTGCCGGCGACCGTGTGCCTGCAGACCTCAGGCTCCTCGATTCTGCGAACCTTCAGGTCGACGAATCCGCGCTTACGGGTGAGGCCGAGCCGTCGAACAAGTTCGCCGCCCCGGTCGCGGTCACCGCCGAGCTGGGCGACCGCACCTCGATGCTGTTCTCCGGCACGCTTGTCGCGGCCGGCACGGGCTCGGGCGTGGTCGTCAGTACCGGCCAGAACACCGAGATCGGGCACATCCAGACCCTCGTGTCCGAGGTCGAGACGGTCGAGACGCCGCTCGCGCGAGCGCTGGCCCGGTTCGGCCGGCTGATCGCGTGGACGATCATCGCGATGACGATCGTCATGACGCTGATCGGGCTCTTCGTACACGATTTCGACCTCGACGAGATCGTCTCAGCGGCCATCGGCTTCGCTGTCGCCGCGATCCCCGAGGGTCTGCCCGCCCTCGTCACGATCACGCTCGCGCTCGGTGTGCAGCAGATGGCGAGGCGCCACGCCATCACGAGGCGCCTGCCGGCCGTCGAGGCGCTCGGCTCGGTGACGGTGATCTGCTCCGACAAGACGGGAACGCTCACCAAGAACGAGATGACGGCGCGATCGGTGCGCACCGCGGCCCGCGCCTACGAGGTCGAGGGCACCGGATATGCGCCGCTCGGCCAGGTCACCCTCGACGGTGCGCCCGCGCCGACTGCCGAACACGCCGACCTGCGGGCGCTCGCCGAGACGGTGGCCGTGTGCAACGACGCTCGGGTCGTGAGCGAGAGCGGCGGCGACGGTGCGCCGGGGGCCGGCTGGCGCCTGATCGGCGCGCCGACCGAGGGCGCGCTCAAGGTGCTCGGCCTGAAGGGCGGCATCGACGGGGGCGACTGGCGCCGCGACGCGGAGGTGCCGTTCGACTCCGAGACGAAGTACATGGCCGTGCTCGCCGCCCGGGCCGCCCCGCAGGCACCGGGCGAGGCCTTCGTCTTCCTCAAGGGGGCGCCCGACCGCGTGCTCCCGCGCGCGACCACCCAGACGAACCCGGACGGCTCGGCGTCACCCATCGACCTGCCGTACTGGGACGAGCAGATCAGCGAGCTCGGCCGGCAGGGCCTGCGCGTGCTCGCGGCGGCACGACGGCGAGCGGATGCCGCGCAGCTCGAGCTGTCGCACGACGACGTCGCCACGGGTTTCGAGTTCATCGGTGTCATCGGGATCGTCGACCCACCGCGGCCCGAGGCGATCGTGGCGATCGAGACGAGCCACCGCGCGGGCATCGCCGTCAAGATGATCACCGGCGATCACCCCGACACCGCCCTGTCGATCGCGCGCGAGATGGGCATCGCGGGTGCCGCGCCGCGAGTGCTGACGGGTTCCGAGCTCGAGGCGATGAGCGACGAGGAGCTTCGCAGCGTCGCGGGCGACGTCGACGTCTACGCCCGGACGAGCCCCGAGCACAAGATCCGCATCGTCTCGGCCCTGCAGTACGAGAGAGAGGTCGTCGCGATGACCGGCGACGGCGTCAACGATGCGCCGGCGCTCACCCAGGCCGACGTCGGCGTCGCCATGGGCCTCAAGGGCACCGAGGCGACGAAAGAGGCCGCCGACCTCGTGCTCACCGACGACAACTTCGCGACCATCGAGCGCGCCGTCGAAGAGGGACGGCGCATCTACTCGAACATCCGCAAATCGATCCTGTTCCTGCTGCCGACGAATGGCGCTCAGGCGCTCGTGATCCTCGTGGCCGTGCTCGCAGGGCTCGCACTGCCGCTCGAGCCGGTGCAGGTGCTGTGGATCAACATGGCGACTTCGGTCACCCTGTCGCTGGCCCTCGCCGGAGCGGGCGCCGAACCGGGCCTCATGGACCAGCCGCCGCGCGGCAAGAACGCGCCGCTGCTCGACGCGCGGATGTCGGTCCGCATCGGTGTCGTCTCACTGCTCATCGGCGCGGCGACCATGTTCACCTTCTACTTCGAGGACGGGCACGGCGAATCCGTCGCCCAGTCCCAGACGACCGCGGTCACGACTCTCGCGCTCTGCCAGCTCGCCTACCTGTTCAGCTGTCGCTTCCTCGATCAGTCGAGCCTCAGTCTCGATGTGCTGCGCGGCAACCGCGTCATCTACATCTCGGCGGCGACGCTCATCGTCTTGCAGGCGGCGTTCGTGTACCTGCCGTTCATGCACGATTGGTTCAGCTCGGGTGCAATCGGCTGGCATCAGTGGGGGCTCGCCGCCCTGCTCGCCATCGCCGTGTTCCTGCTGGCGGAGCTGAATAAGAGACTGACGCGGGGGATTGGGGAGAGATCATGAGCGAGCCCAGCGAGACACCGGGAACAGCCGCCGCACCGGGGTCGGGCCCGCTGCAGCCCGACCGCAGGCGACTGCGCTGGCTGCTCGGTCTCACGGTCGTCGCCGCGCTGGTCCTCGGCGCAGCCGGCGGCGCGGTCGCGGGCCTCTCGCTTCACAGCGGCCGCACCAACGCCGCCGGCGCCACCTCGGGCGGCGGCTCGGGCACGGCGGCGGCGACGTCGAAGAGCTGCGACGCCGTGTCGGTCGCCCAGAGCGTGCTGCCCTCCGTCGTGACGGTCTCGACGGTGAGCGCCGCCGGCGAGAGCGGGGTCGGCAGCGGCGAAGTCATCCGCGCCGACGGCTACATCGTCACCAACAACCACGTCATCTCGTCCGCGGCGAGCGGCGGCCAGATCAGCGTCACCTTCTCGGACGGCACGACGCTGCCCGCCGAGCTCACGGGCCGTGACCCGCGCTCCGACCTCGCGGTGCTCAAGGTGAGCACCTCGCGGCACCTGCCCGTGATCTCGCTCGCGGACTCCGACAAGGTCGTCGTCGGCCAGCCCGTCGTCGCGCTCGGCGCGCCGCTCGGGCTGTCGAGCACCGTGACCGCGGGCATCGTGAGCGCCCTCGACCGCAACGTGCCGGTGCCGAGCGACGCCGGGTCGAGCACCGTGCTCGCCGGCGCCATTCAGACCGACGCGGCGATCAACCCGGGCAACTCGGGCGGCGCCCTCGTGGACTGCGACGGCCACCTGGTCGGCGTCAACACCGCGATCGCCACCGTGCCGAACGCGGCCGGGCAGGCGGGCGGCGGCAGCGTCGGCATCGGATTCGCCGTGCCGAGCAACCTGGCCGCCCACGTCGCGGGGCAGATCATCGCGGGCCAGCCGATCGGCTACGCGTACCTCGGCTTCCAGGCCGCGCCCGTCATGTCGCAGGCGGGGGAGCCGGTCGGGCTGTTCGTTCAGGCCGTCACAGCCGGCGGACCGGCGGACTCGGCAGGGCTCAGGACCGGTGACCTGATCACGCACATCGAGGGGAACCCCGTGCACGATCTCAATCCCCTGATGGCTCTCATGACGACGAAGAGCCCCGGTGACCGCGTGTCGCTGCAGTACGTGCGCGACGGCGCCACGCACCAGACGACGATCACCCTGGGCACCCAGTGACCCGGCGGCGGTGCGCTACTCCTGCGGGACAGCGCCACACCGCGGTGTGGCGCGCAGTCCCGCGGGAGTAGCGCAAGCCGTAGCGCACTCCGAGTTCGCGCCGCCAGGATGAGCGCGTGACGGATTCTCTGCGCATCACGCTCGTCGGCGGTCCGACGGCCCTGATCGAGTACGGCGGCCTGCGGCTGCTCACCGACCCGACCTTCGATCCGCCGGGGCCGCACCCGGTCGGGCAGCGGAGTCTCGACAAGCTCACGGGGCCGGCGATCGAGGCATCCGATCTCACGCCCGTCGACGCCGTGCTGCTCTCTCACGACCAGCACCCCGACAACCTCGACGACGCGGGCCGCGCGCTGCTCGCGGAGGTGCCGCTCGTGATCACGACGAGCGCCGCGGCGGCGCGCATCAATGGCAACACGAGTGCGCTCGAGCCATGGCAGCACGTCGAGCTCGAGCGGCCGGGCGGGGCGGCCACCGTCACGATCTACGGCACGCCGGCGGTGCACGGCCCGGAAGGCTACGACGCGTCGTCGGGCCCCGTGATCGGCTTCGTGCTGACGGGGGAGGACCTGCCGACCGTCTACGTCTCGGGCGACAACGCATCGCTGCGCGTCGTCGACGAGGTCGCGGACAGCTTCGGTCCCATCGACGGCGCGGTCTTGTTCTGCGGCCGTGCGCGCACGGCTCGCCTCGACGCGAACCTCACCCTCAGCGGCCGGCGTGCCGCGCAGGCGGCTGAACTGCTTGAGGCGGATTGGATCGTGCCAGTGCACACGGAGGGGTGGGGCCACTTCAGCGAAGGCGTCGCCGAGGTGGTCGAGGCGTTCGAGGCGGTCGGTCTCGACGAGCTGCTCCGGGTGATCGACCCGGGCGAGACGATCGAACTCGAGACCGACTGGTGAAGCCTGCGGCCTGGCGCTATGCGCTGAAACGAACCATCCACGTCTTCGGGATCGAGCGCGGCTGGGACATCGCGGCGAGCCTCACGTTCTGGAGCGTCCTGTCCGCGTTCCCCGCGCTGCTCGCGATCTTCGGCCTGTTCGGGGTGCTCGGCCAGGGGCAGCGCAGCGCGCAGTCCCTCATCTCGCTCGCGGGCGATGTGCTGCCGAAGCAGACGATCCAGCCGCTCGACAGCACAATCGAGCACTTCGCGAGCACGGGCGGTGCGAGCGTCGGCACGATCCTGAGCCTGATCTGCGCGCTGTGGTCGGCGTCGAGGTACGTCACGGCGTTCAGTGGCGCGCTCAACCGTCTC
Organism: Gryllotalpicola reticulitermitis; assembly: GCF_042651345.1. NCBI lineage: Bacteria > Bacillati > Actinomycetota > Actinomycetes > Micrococcales > Microbacteriaceae > Gryllotalpicola > Gryllotalpicola reticulitermitis. The sequence goes on along the minus strand of NZ_JBHSCN010000002.1, from coordinate 299,399 downwards.
TACGGGGTTCAGGAAGGGCGGCGCTTCGTGCCGCGGCGCCTGATCCAGTTCCTCATCACGCTCGCGATCGTCGGACTGCTCGCGATCGTGCTGTTCGTGCTGCTGCTCTCGCGACCGCTTCTCGAGGCGCCGCACGCCCCGTGGGCCCTGGGGCAGGTGGGCCTCATCGTCTGGGCGGTGCTGCGCTGGCCTCTGCTCGCCGCAGCGGCCGTCGTCATCATCGTGCTGCTCTACTGGGGCACGCCGAACATCAAGCAGCCGCGACTCAGGTGGCTGAGCGTCGGCGGCGTGACCGCCCTGGTGCTCATGGCGTTGGCGTCGCTGGGCTTCGTCGCGTACGTCACGCATTTCCAGACCTTCCACCGCGAATACGGCTCGGTGGCGGGTCTCGTCATCTTCCTCGTCTGGCTGTGGTTGATGAACCTCGTGCTGCTGCTCGGGGCCGGCTACGACGTCGAGCTCGAGCGTGCTCGCGAGCTGCGGTCGGGAGTCGACGCGAGCGAGCGCCTGCAGCTGCCCCCGCGCGACGACAGCCGCATCAGGCGTCTGCAGCGTCGCGAGGAGAGACTGCGTGCGGAGGCCATGCGGCTGATGCGCTGACGCTGCGCGCCGGGCGAAGCGTGGCCGTGGTGACGCGCGTGCGGCGCGCCACCTGGTCGACGAAGACGGTCACCCTGGTCGCACCGCGCGCGTTCTCGACGGGCAGCACGTAGCGGCGGATGCCGTGCCCCTCGACCGCCCCGAGCAGCTCGATGCCGTCGAGACCGCGACGGTGGGTGATGGCCGTGCGCCGCGAGTTCGGCGAGGCGAACACCAGCATGAGAGCGGATGCCCGGCACGACCGTGCGGAGACCACGACGGGGCTCTCGTGGCGATTGTCGACCTCGATCTCGGCGCACCTCGCCGGCACGTCGCCGCCCGGGTGCACCGCGCGGACCGTCACGCGCGCGTCGCCCGCGCGGTCGCCGTCACGGAAGCCGAGCGCGGCGACGACGATCGCCGAGATGATGGAGAAGACCACCGCGGTGATCAAGCCAAAGTACACGCTCATCGCGGCTCCTTCCGGAATGGGACTGTTCATTGTGTAGCCAATCTCAGAATTGGCGCGCACGGCAAGGGCCAGATGGCATAAATTGGCTATATGGCATCTGCACGAATTGGCGCGAGAGCGCTGCGCGACCTGCTGGGCGACTGGCGCAATGAAGCACCCGCCTACGAGGGGCTCGCTGACCGCGTGACGCTGCTGCTGCTCGACGGCCGCATCTCCAGCGGCAGCCGGCTGCCGGCCGAGCGCGAGCTCGCCGCTGCGCTCGAGCTGAGTCGCACGACCGTCGCCGCGGCCTACCGTCGGCTGCGCGAGGCCGGGTACGCCTCGAGCCTGCAGGGTTCAGGCACGACGACAGCGCTGCCGCACGGCCGCTCGGAGGAACCCGCTCCCGGCGACGCGCCGATCAGCTTCACCCACGCGTCGCTGCCCGCGACGCGGCTGCTGACCGGCGTGCTCGACGACGGGCTCATCGATGAGTACCGCAGTCACTTCGGGTCTCTCGGCTACGACGGCGTAGGCCAGCCGGGGCTGCGCGCGGCCGTCGCCGACTGGTACGGGCGCCGCGGGCTGCCGACCGATCCTGAGCAGATCGTCATCACGACCGGTTCCCAGAACGCGATCCACCTCGCCGCGCGGGCCCTTATCGCCCGCGGCGACCGCGTGTGGGCCGAAAGCCCCTCATACCCGAACGCGTTCGACAGCCTGCGTGACGTCGGTGCGCGGCTCATCACGACGCCCGTGACGGTCGACGACGGCTGGGACCTCGACACGCTCGAGGCGACATTCCGGCGATCGGCGCCGACGGTCGCCTATGTCATCCCGGATTTCCAGAATCCGACGGGCCGGTCGATGAGCGTCCGCGATCGTGAGCGATTCCTCGAAGCCGCCGCGGGCGCGGGCACGACCGTGCTCGCCGACGAGGCGACGGCCGAATTGGACATCGATCGAGGCATCCGGCACCCGCCGCTCGGGGCGCTCGCCGGGCGGCATGGCGCCGACGTCGTCCACATCGGCTCAGCGAGCAAGTCGGTCTGGGGCGGCCTGCGCATCGGCTGGGTGCGCGCCGAGCCGCAGCTCGCGCGGCGCATCGCCGCCGGCCGCGGGGCGACCGACCTCGGCGTGCCGATCTTCGAGCAGCTCGTCGCGGCGCGCCTGCTGCCGAAATCCGATGAGGTCGCCGAGGAGCGCCGTGCCCAGCTGCGGGAGGGGCGCGAGGTCGCACGAAGCGCGATCGAGGAGCTGCTGCCGGACTGGACCTTTCCGGCGCGGCTCGACGGAGGCCTGGCGGCGTGGGTGAACCTCGGGGCGCCGGTCAGCTCTCAGCTCGCGCTCGCGGCCCGCGCTCGCGGCCTGCTGATCGCCGCCGGACCGCGCTTCGGCGTCGACGGGGCATTCGAGCGGTACGCGCGCATTCCGATCGCCGCAGATCCGGTGGCTCTGCGTCGCGGCATCGAGCTCATCGCCGAGATCTGGCCATCGGTGCGTCGCGTGACACGCGGCGAGCTCGACTATGCGGGCACGGTGGCGTAGCCCGGCGCTGCCGAGTCGGGCGCTGCTGCACTGGTCACCGCGGCGTGGCCGGCGATCAGTGGTGGCCGCCGCCCCCGTTGCCGCCGCCCTGCTTCGTAGGCGGCTTGGGCGCCGGCGGCTGCTTCGGCTGCGCAGGCGCAGGCGCCGGCGCGGGTGCCGTGGGTCCGGCGGGGTGCGTGGTCGTGGTCTTGATGGTCGTCTTGCGCGGGGCCGGATGCGTCGGCGCGGGGGCCTGCACCTTGCCGACCATGGTCTGGTCGGGCCCCGGTAGTGCGGCACCGCCCAGGGCCGGGTTGAGTGCGGAGAACAGCGCGTGGGCGATGCTGAACTTCGCCGTGTACCCGGTTGTGCCCTGCAGCAACGGGAAGTTCAGGAGGCCGACCTGGCCCTTCTCGTTGCCCTCCCAGATCGCGGTGGTGTAGTTCGTCGTTCCGCCGACCAGCCAGTTCTCGACGTCGCTGTCGGTCGTGCCGGTCTTCGCGAACATCGGCACGCCGTCGTTCGGGTTGGCGGTCGCCCCCGTGCCGCCCGGCTGCAGCACCGAGCGCAGCGCGTATTCGACGGTGTTGGCGAGGTTGGCTGCGATCGCCTGGTGGCAGGTCGAGCCGGTGAACGGGATGTTGTGCCCCGAGACATCCGTGATCTCGGTGATGGCGACCGGGGTGCACACCTTGCCGCTGTCCGCGAAGCCCGCATAGGCGGTCGCCATCGTGAGGGGCGCGATGTCGTTCACGCCGAGGATCATCGATGGGAACTCGGAGAAGGTGCCGCCCGTCTGGCCGACGTGGATGCCCATCGCCTTCGCGTCTCCGGCGATGGCGCACAGGTCGAGCTGCTTGCCCATCTGAGCGAACGCCGTGTTGATCGACTGGGCGGTCGCAGCCTGCACCGTCATCTCCGGCGGCGGGAAGTCGCCGACCGAGTTTCCGACGTTCCAGACCTTGTCGCCGATGTTCTCGCAGCTGTTGTGGAACTCGGAGAAGTTGAAGCTGTGCTCGGTCGTCGAGACGTACTGATTGAGCGTGTGGCCCGTGCGCAGCCACTCGACCAGGCTGAACGCCTTGAAGGTCGACCCGGTCTGGAAGCCGATGCCGCCGCCGTAGTTCTCGTCGGCGTTGTAGTTGACGCTCGTCTGGCCGGCGCCGGCCGTGTTGCTGTATCTGGTGTTCTGCACCATCGTCTCGATGTGCCCCGTACCCGGCTGCACCGTGACGTCGGAGCCGCCGATGTCCGCGCCTGCCGTGCTGGCGGGGACGTAGGAACTGAGCGCCGACTGCGCGGCGGTCTGCAGGTCGAGCCGCAACGGCGTGTAGATCCGAAGACCCCCGGTCGCCAGCTTCGTCGCGCGCTCAGCTGCGGTCTTCCCGAAGGCGGGATCCTGCAGCAGTTCGTCCTGCACGTACGAGCAGTAGTAGGCGGCGTCGTGGGACGCGGTCGAGCAGCCCGAGACCTGCGGCGTGATGTGCGGTGTGATCGGCGTCTTGATCGCCTGCTCGTACTGCGTCTCGGAGATGGAGTGGTGCGTCTTCATCTTGCCGAGCACATAGTTGCGCCGGTCGAGGGTCATCGCGTAATGGTTCTTCGCGCCGTTCGCCGTGTCGTTCGGCTGGTCGATGCGCAGATTCGACGGATTGTTGAGGATGGCGACGAGGGTCGCCGCCTGGGGGATCGTCAAGTGCGCGGCATCCGTATCGAAGTAGTAGCGCGCGCCGGCCTGCACGCCGTACACCGTTCCGCCGAGTCCGACGATGTTGAGGTAGCCCGTGAGCACCTCCGTCTTCGAATAGGTGCGATCGACCGCTGAGGCGTAGCGGATCTCCTGCACCTTGCGCTTCGGCGTGTCACCGGCGACCTGCTTGTAGCAGGCGTCGATCTTCGCGGTCGTCGACAGGTTCTCGCACTGCTGCACCAGGATGTTCTTCACGTACTGCTGCGTGATCGTGGAACCGCCCTGCACGTTGCCGCCGTGGCCGACCGCGGTCGCGAGCATCGCGCGCACCGTGCCGATCGGGTCGACGCCGCCTTCGGAATAGAAGCGGGGGTCCTCGGTGTCGATCGCGGCGTCCTTGACGTCCTGCGCGATCTTGTCGGATGCGACGTCGACGCGGTCTTCCGAGTAGAAGCTCGCGATCGCCACGTTGTTGCCGTGGCCGTCTTGCGCGTACATCGTGCTCATCTGCTGCGGCGTGCCGATCTTCAGATAATCGGGCAGCGCGAAGTACGTCGAGACGGTGCCGTTGACGGTGTCGGAGGCGACGACGGCGAGCGGAGCGATCGTCGCCGTTGCGAGGATTCCCGCCACTGCCGCCGCCGCGATGAACCCGATCAACGCACCGAACCGACTGAGAAAGCGCATCGCTTCGACCATACGATGAATCCGGCGCAGGCTGTAACTCGTTCAGGGGTTGCACATGGCGCGCATGCGGTCTTCGCCGCCTCGACACGTCGCGGCGCACCGGGCTTGTTCGCGGGGCTCTGCGCGGGAAATGATGAGGTCATGAGCTATCCCGCCGTCGCTAAGGCAATCCTGGTCAGTCGGGCGGGGGGTCCGGAGGCCCTCGAGCTCGTCGATGTGCCGGTCGGTGACCCGGGGCCCGGTGAGGTCGTCGTGCGCGTGCGCGCCGCGGGCGTGAACCCCGTCGACGTGAAGATCCGCAAGGGCACCCGCGGTGACATCGCCTCGCCGATCCGCCTCGGGAGCGACGCGGCGGGCGAGGTCGTGGGCGTCGGCGAGGGCGCTCCGTTCGCCGTCGGCGACGAGGTCATCGGCTGGGGCCAGCCCGGCACCTACGCCGACTACGTCACCGGTCCGGCGAACCGCTGGACTCGCAAGCCCGCGGGCGTGACCTTCGAGCAGGGGGCCGCGCTCGGCGTGCCGGCGTCGACGGCGTACCAGTCCTTGAAATCCCTGGCGCTCGGCGACGGCGAGACGCTGCTCGTCCACGCGGGCGCGGGTGCGGTCGGGGAGGCGGCGGTGCAGTTCGCGACGCTGTGGGGCGCCACGGTCGTCGCGACGGCGAGCGAGAAGAACCACGCGAAGCTGCGCGCCCTCGGTGCCGTGCCGGTGACGTACGGCGACGGTCTGCTCGACCGCGTGCGCCAGGCCGCACCGCAGGGCGTCGACAAAGTGCTCGACCCTGCCGGCACGCAGGAGGCGATCGAGGTGTCACTGGCGCTCGTCGTCGACCCGGCGCGGGTCGTCGAGCTCGTTGTTCCAGACTGGGCCGCCGAGTACGGCGTCACCGTCTTCAGCGGGGGCCTGCCCGGCTCGATGACACCGGAGGTCATCGCGGTGCGCGACGAGTCGATCCCCATCACCGCGCAGCTCATCGCTGACGGGCGCTTCGCCGTCGAGCTGGGGCCGAGCTTCCCGCTCGCCGAAGCCGCCGAGGCGCATCGCCTCATCGAGACCGGCCACCCCGGCGGGAAGATCGTGCTGCTGCCTTGAGCATGCGGGCATGGTGATCGTCGCCGTCGCGCTCGCCGTTGCGTCGGTCAGCTACGCGGCGAGCATCGCGCTCGGGATTCTCGTCGCGACCAGGCGCGTGGATTCGAGCGGATTCCACTGGCTCCATCACGCGCTGTACGTGAGCACCTTCGTGCTCGCCGCCGCGGCGATCGTCGCGGCGTGGTGGCGGCATCCGCTCGTCGGGTGGCTGCTGCTGCCCGCGGTCGTGCCGTTCGCGTCGATCCCGTTCCTCGGCACGCGCGGGGCGAGGCATCCGATCGCCGGGCTCGTGCCCGCGCCCTTCTACGTGCTGGCAGCCATCGCGCTGCTCAGCTGAGCCGCTCGGATGTGTGGAGGAGACCATGGACTTCCTTGATGTGATGCGTCGGCGCAAGACGACGAACGGCCCGTTCCTGCCCGACCGCGTCAGTGATGAGCACCAGCGGCTGCTCATCGAGGCCGCGAGCCGCGCGCCCAGCCAGCTGAACAGCCAGCCGTGGCGCTTCGTGGTGATCGAGGACCGCGCGACGATCGAGCAGATCGCCGAGATCAGCGGGACGAGCATGACGACCGCGATGTCGAACGGCACGTTCTTCGAGCGATACAAGCCGTACTTCCGCTTCTCGCAGGCCGAGATGGAGGAGAAGCGCGACGGCATGCTCTTCGATCGGATGCCCGCGCCGCTCAGGCCGTTCACCTCGCAGGCGTTCACGCCCAACGGGCAGAGGCTGATGAACCTGCTGCACGTGCCCAAGACCCTCGGCGAGCAGAATCGCAAGCTCGTCGCCGGGTCGCCGCTGCTCATCGGCGTGATGCTCGATCGCGGCGAGTACCGGCAGGGCGAGCTGTCCTCGTTCTACTCCGTGTTCAGCATGGGTGCCGCGATGGAGAACGTGTGGCTCACGACGGTCGAACTCGGCATGGGCATCCAGTTCATCTCGTTCCCCATGGAGGTGCCCGGGCAGTGGGACCGCATCGTGTCGCTGCTGCGCGTGCCCGACGAGCTCGAGCTCATGGCCGTGTACCGCCTCGGTTACCTGCCCGAGATCTCGCGCCGTCCCACGATCGACTGGACGAGTCACGAACGGAAGCGGCCGTCGCAGTTCGTCTTCCGCGAGACGTGCGAGGCGCCCCAGCAGGGCTGGGACGCCTCGTAGTCACGGCCGGGTGACCTAGCCGCTAAAGCCGCCGGTTCCCCGGAAGCCGCCCGTTCCGCCGCCGAAGCCGCTGGTCGTGCCGCCGCCGAGGCTGCCGCCGAGACCGGTGCCGCCCGTGGCGCCCACCCGGGCGAAGCGCCCGGTGCCGGTCGTCGTCGAGGTGCTGTCGCTCGAGACCGTCGATGAGAGATCCGCGAGCACGACCTTGTCGCCGGCCGCGAGCCCGCTCGTGATCTGTGTGCGCGAGGTGCCGATCGCTCCGACCTTGACCTCGGTCGCCTGCTCGCGTCCGTCGGTCAGCACGTCGACGGTGTAGGTGCTGCCGGTGCCGAGATGGACTGCGGAGCTCGGCACGGTGAGCACTCCCGTCGCCTTGTCGACATTCACCGCGAGGCGGGCGGAGGCGCCGTTCAGCAGCCCCGATCCGTCACCGCTCAGCGCCACGGCCACGGCATAGCTGGGGGTCGACGAGCCCGTCGCGGTGTTGAGGAAGCCGATCGAGGTGACCTTCCCGCTCTGCGTACCCGACACGCCCGAGACGTTGACGGTCGCGCTCTCGCCCACCTTCAGCGGCCCGACGGACGTGGCCGAGGCGGAGGTGTTGACGACCCAGCCGTCGGTGCCGATCACCGAGATGACATCGCTCGAGGATTTGGCGCCGACCGATCCGCCCGCGGTGATCGAGACCGCCGCGACGGTGCCCGAGATGGGCGTCGTCAGCGTTGCGAGGCTCGTGTTCTGCTGCGCGACGGCGAGCTGCGCCTGCGCAGCGGTGACGGATGCCTGATCCGCGACGATCTGCTCGGCGCTCGCGGGTCCGCTCGCCGTTCCCGTTCCGGCGGTGCCCGTTCCGGAGCCGGACGCGGTCGACCCGGTGCGTCCCGAGGTGCCCGAGCCGGTGCGGCTCGACCCGCTGCCGGTCCCGGTTCCCGTGCCGGATTCCGCTCCGCCCGAGCCACCGGTCCCGCCCGTGCTGCGGGTGCCCCCACTGAAGCCGCTGCCGCCGGTCGTGCCGGTGCCGGTCCCGCTTCCCGTGCGCGTGCCGCTGCCGGACCTGCCGGGCGCGGTCGAGCCCGAGCCGGATCCCGAACCGCTGCCGGGCTTCGGCGTGCCGCTCGACGTCGGATGCGGGGTCGTCGATGGATGCGGTGTCGACGTCGGATGCGGGGTCGCCGTCGGCGTCGCTGTCGGAGTGGGCGTCGCGGTGGGGCTGGTGGCCGGCAGTTTCGCGACATCCCCCTGCAGCGTCGTGACCGCATTGTCGAGGGCGCTCTCGTCAGTGCTCAGCTGGGACTGCAGCGACGAGAGCGTCGAGAGTGCGCTCGCCAGGTCGCTGAGCGTCGTGGCGACGGACGAGGTGCTGCTCGTCGTCGCCCCGGTGAGCGCCGCCGCGACGGCGGTCTGGCACGCGCTCAGATCGCTCTGGGCCGTCGCCTGCGCGGTCGTCGCGGGCAGCCCGGCGAAGGTCGCACACGCACCGTCGCTCGCGCTGAGGCCCGTGAGCGTCGACTGTGCGGCGGTCAGATCGGACTGGACGTCCGAGGTGACCGCGTTGATCCCCGTGCTGCTGTCCGTGATGAGGTCGACGAGATTCTGCTGCGCGGTCTTCACCGCGGCGATGTCGGAGTCGATGGTGCTTGCGGTGGTCGAGCCGGCTGCCGAGGCCGTCTCGGCCACCGTGGCGGCGGCGAAGGTGCCGTAGGCGAGGCCGTCGGAGCCGGTGCTGGCGCCGGAATCCGTCGTCACATCGCTCGCAGTCGACGCGCTCGTGCTGCTGCCGCTCGTGCTGCTCGTGCTCGCCGTCTCGGAGTCGAGGTCGTCGTCGAGCGTCTGCTCCGCGGTGGTGACCGACTGCTGCGCCTTCGTGACCGCGTCGTCGAGACTCGTCGTGCTGATCGTCGCGAGGGTCTGACCGGCCGTCACCGTGTCGCCGACCTTGACGCCGACCGACGCGACGGTGCCCGAGACCTGGAACGCCTGGTCGACGCGCGTCGCCGACGCGACGGTGCCCGCGAGGTCGGCCGTCTCGGTGACGCTCGCCTTGACGGCGGACGCCGTGCGGTAGCTCGGACCCTGCGGGCGCAGAGCCGCCCACGCGACACCGCCGCCGGCCACGCAGATGGCGACGCCGATCGCCGTGCCCACGATCACCCGGTTGCGGTGCCTGGCGCGCTTGCGCTTCACATCAGCCATTGCTGGTCCCGCTCTGCCCGCCGGTCGTGCCGCCGCCGTTGCGGCCGCCGAAACCGCCCCGGCCGCCGAAGCCGGTGGTGCAGCTGCCGTTCACAGGCGCCGAGATCGCGATCGACGTGGCGGTGACGTTTCCGGAGTCGTCGGACGAGCCGCGTGCCACGACGCACTTGCCGACGGTGAGGGCCGACGACGTCGCCGATTCGGACTCGGTGTACTTCGTCGACGAGCCGACGGTCACGGTCTTGGCGGAGGTCTTCTGCGTCTGGAAGTCGAGCGCGTCGACGGTGATCGTCGAGCCGCTGACGGCCGTCACCTTGCCGCTGGTCGGCAGGACGAAGTTGCCGCCGCCAAAACCTCCCCGGCTGCCCGAGGGCCGGTTGGAGGGTCGGTCGCTCGGGTTGAAGCTCGGCCGGTTCGTCGGGCGCGTGCCGCTCGCACCGCCGCGGCCGCCGAAGCCCCCCGTGCAACTGCCGTTGCTCGGCTGGGTGATCGAGACGCTCGTGACCGCGCCGCTCGACGACGACGGCGACGGGCTCGAGGTCGAGCCGGCGGCCGACGCCGTCGTCGCCGTGACGCACTCGCCGACCTTCACGGCGGACAGCGCGACGCTCACCGTCTGGGTGAGCGCAGTGGAGGAGGTGTAGTTGACAGCGGTCTGATCCGAGCTCGACTGCACCTGCAGCGTGCTGCCGCTGATCGCCGCGATCTGGCCGATCGTGCCGTTGCCGGCGCCGCCCTGGGCGCCCCCGGCTCCGCCGCTCTGACCCTGCGCCGGGGCGCTGCTCTTGGTGGTGCCGGAGGCGCTGGCGGATGCGTGGGACGAGCATCCGCTCAGCACGAGCGCTGCGCCGACGGCCAGCGCACCGGCCGCAGTGATGAAGGAGAGTTTCCTGGACATGGTGTGATTCCTCATGGTTCCGCTGCGCCTACTCGGTGCGCAGTGCGTCGATGGGTGCGAGGCGTGCCGCGCGTGTCGCGGGGTAGACCCCGAAGATGAGTCCGATGCCGATGGCGACGACCAGCGAGAGCCCGATCGCCGTGCCGGAGATCTCGATCGACGAGCCGATCACTCCCGGCAGCGTGAGCGCCGCGACGACGCCGAGCGCCGCGCCGACGATGCCGCCCGTGAGCCCGAGCGTGGCCGCCTCGACGAGGAACTGGTTCCGGATCGCTCCGGGCGGCGCGCCGAGCGCCTTGCGCAGGCCGATCTCGCGCGTCCGCTCGGTGACGGAGACGAGCATGATGTTCATCACGCCGATGCCGCCGACCAGCAACGACAGCGCCGCGATGCCCGTGAGCAGGATCGTGAGCGTCTTCGACACCGAGGTCGCGGTGGACACGAGGGCGTCCTGGCTCGAGATCGTGAAGTCCGCGTCGGACGTCGACGTGATGTCGTGCCGCGTGAGCAGCACCGACTTCGCCTCCTGATACGCGGCGGGCAGCGCGCTGGCCGACGTCGCCTGCAGATACACGGTCGAGACCGAGTTCGCCGACGAGCCGCCGACGAGGTTCGCCTCCATCGTCGACAGCGGCACGAGGGCCGTGTCGTCGAGGTCGCTGGTCGAGTTCGAGCCGGACGGGGCGAGCACCCCGACGACCTGGAACGACTGAGAGTCGATCGTCACGCTCTGCCCGACGACATCGGTGAAGCCGAACAGCTCCTGCGCCGTCTCCGACCCGAGCACGACGACGGATGCTTCATCCGTCTCGTCCTGCGCGGTGAGGAACGTGCCGGTCTGCACGGTCCGCGCACGGACGCCGAGATACGACGGCGTCGCGCCGACGACGGTCGTCGTCCAGTTGGTGGACCCCGCCGTCAGCTCCTCCGAGGTGGACTTCTCGGCGTCGACGGCCTTGATGTCGGGCGCGTTGACGCGCGACGAGAGTGCTGTCGCGTCGGCTTCCGTGAGCGTCGAGCCGGTGCCGAATCCGCTGCGCACGCCCGTCGATGACGTCGACGAGCCCGGCGAGACGATCAGCAGGTTCGACCCGAGTGACGAGATCTGGCTCGAGACGTCCTTCTGGGTGCCGAGGCCGAGGCCGACGGTGAGGATCACCGCCGCGATGCCGATCAGAATGCCGAGCACCGTGAGCGTCGAGCGCATCTTGTGGCTCGTGATCGCGGACCAGGAGGTCCGCAGCGTCTCGGTCCAGTTCATGCGGCGACCTCCTGAGCGGTGATCAGCCCGTCGCGCACCTGGACGATCCGGCGAGAACGGGCGGCGACGTCGTGCTCGTGGGTGATCAGCACGATCGTGCGGCCCGTGTCGTGCAGCTCGTCGAACAGCCCCAGCACCTCTTCCGTGGAGTGCGAGTCGAGGTTTCCGGTCGGCTCGTCCGCGAGGATCAGCGTGGGTTCCGTGACGAGAGCCCGGGCCACCGCGACGCGCTGCTGCTGGCCGCCGGAGAGCTGGCCCGGTTTGTTGTCCAGCCGGTCGCCGAGGCCGACGCGTTCGAGTGCTGCGACGGCGCGCCCTCGGCGCTCGTCCCGGTGAACACCCGCGTAGACGAGCGGCAGCTCGACGTTGCGCCATGCGGAAAGGCTCGGCAGCAGGTGGAACTGCTGGAACACGAATCCGATCCGCTGGTTGCGCACCATCGCGAGCTCGGTCTCGTCGAGGTCCTCGACGTTGTCGCCGGCGAGCAGGTACGAGCCGCTCGTGAGCGTGTCGAGGCAGCCGAGGATGTTCATGATCGTCGACTTGCCGCTTCCCGACGGTCCGATCACAGCGACGTATTCGCCGGCGTCGATCGTCAAGTCGATGCCGCGCAGCGCCTCGTATTCGATCGATCCGGTCTTATACGTCTTCCGCGCCCCCGCGAGGCTGATGACCGGTCCGTGCTCGGTGACGTCACCGAGGAACGACAGGACGGATGCGTCTGCCATCAGTTCCCCGACCCGCCGGTGCTGCTGGTGCCCGTGCTGCCGCCGAATCCGCCGCGGGTGCCGAAGCCCCCGCCGGTGCCGGTGCCGAATCCGCCCCCGAAGCCGGTTCCGGTGCCCGTGCCGCCGGCGCCGCCGCCGAATCCTGCGCCGAATCCGCCCGTGCCGCGACCGGTCGTACCGGTTCGGCCGGTGCCCGTGCCGCCCGGTCGCACGCCGATCTTGAGGACGACCTGGTCGCCCGACTTGAGACCGTCGGTGATCTGGATGTACTGGCCCTGCTGCAGTCCGGTCGTCACGGTCTGCTGCACCTGCTTGCCGTTCTCGACCTTCGTGACGGTCGACTTGCCGTTGACCTGCGAGACGGCGAGGCTCGGCACGGCGACCGCGTTGGCGATCTTCTTGTAGATCACGTCGGCGGTGACGGAGACGCCGTCGTACAGCTCGCTGGGGCTGCCCGTCACGGCGACGTCGACGGGGTAGGTGGCCGCCCCCGAGGTCGTGGACGGCAGCAGGCCGATGGAGCTCACCGTCCCGAAGAACGACGGGTTCTCGCTGGTGGAGAGGGTCACCTGGTCGCCGGTCTTGATGTTCTTGACCTGAGCGGCCGCGACGCTGATCTGCGTCGTCCACGAGTCGGTCCCGGTGATCTCGAACGCGGTGCTCGACGACGAGCTCCCGCTCGACGAGCTCGTGCCCGAGGCGGACGCCGAGCCGCTCGATGCCGCCGCGCCGCTGCCGGTGCCTGTGGATCCGCTGCCTGAAGAGTCGCCGCCCGAACTGCTCGACGCGCCCGCGGTCGATGCGCTCGACCCGGTCACGGAGTCGCCGACGGCGACGTTCACGGCCGTGAGCATGCCCGAGACGGGCGCCTTGAGCGTGGTGCCGCTGACCTCGGCGTCGGCGGAGGTGACGGATGCCTGCGCCACGGTGACCGCCGCCTGATCGGCGGTGATCTCCGCCTCGGCTTCGGTCGACCCGTCGCTGGCGGACTCGGCGGCCGAGAGCCGCGCCTGATCGGTGGCGAGCGTGGCGTTCGCCTGCGCGAGGTCGGCCTGCGCCTGGGTGGTGGTGACGGTGCCGAGCACGTCGCCGGCCTTGACGGTCTGCCCGGCCTTCACCTTGACGCTCGTCACCGTGCCGGAGGCGGCGAAGCTCACGTCGCGGTCGACGGTCGGGGCGAGCGTTCCGGTCCCGGAGACCGACTGCTCGAGCGTGCGGGTCGACACGGTCAGCGTCGTGGAGGTGGGGGTCGCCGCGTTGGCGTCGGATTTTCGTGCGAAGCCGAACCACCAGACGGCGGCTCCCGCGAGGACGACAACGACGACGACCGTAATGATCCACGTGCGTGGACGCGAGAGGAAGGCCATCATGAGCGAAACTCTGCGGCCAAGAATTTGGGCGAGGTCATCGCGCAGCTATGGACGGCATAAGAAGCCAGTACGCGCGTATGCTGCGCGCATGGGCATCGTCTACATCGCGGCCGCGATCTCGCTCGCGGCGCTCGCAATGGCGGCGTGGGCCGTGGTGAAGACGGCCTTCGAGTCGGGCCGCGATCGGGGCATGAAGCGGCCCCGCTCGTCCGACCACGAGCGGGGCCTCTGAACCAAGAGTTCCACTCCTCGGCTCACAAAGTGCTCAACTTGGCCGGTAATCACAGTTTTGTGGGTTGATGCCAGGCGACCGCATGGCGGGCTTTCAGCTTGCGGCCGCGCAAGAGCCCGTCGGTGAACGATCGGCTAAATGATCTGCCAGTCGGAGTTGTCGTCGGCGAGCGCAGCGGACGGCGCGGCGTGGGAGAGCCTCACCGCGATGAGCTCCTCGTCGAGCGCGAAACGCTTGGCTCGTTCGTCGGCGCGGGCCGCCTCGGCGGCGCACCGGTCCGCCTCGGAGTCGAGGCGGCGAGCATCCGTCGCACGCATTCTGGCGATCTGCGGCGAGCGAGCGGATGCTTCGCGCCCGCGTTCCCGCATCGCCTCTGCTTCTGCCCGCTTGTCGGACTCGATGGCGCGGAAATCGACCGCCTTGCGCTCTTCGGCGAGGCGGTTCTTCCGCTTCAGCATCAATTCGACTTCGGTGACCTCTAGCGCCATCGACTAGACGGTACCGATGGATGCGCCGCCGCCGGTGCAATCAGCGCGGAGCGTCGGGAGCCGACACGACGAGCTTTCCGCGCACGTCGCCGTCGATGAGCCGCTGGAATCCCGAGCGCACCTCATCGAAGGGCAGCACCGAGTCGATGTGGGGACGAATGCCGGCGGCGCCGAGGAACCTGATCAGCGCCTCGAACTCGGACCGCGTCGAGCCCGTCGAGCCGACGACGGAGAGCTGCTGGAAGAAGATGCGGTTGAGCTCGGCAGGCGGCATGTTCCCCGTCGTCGCCCCGCATGTGACGATCGTGCCGCCCGGTTGCAGCGAGCGCAGCGAGTGGCCCCACGTGGCCTCGCCGACGGTGTCGACGACCACGTCGACCCGCTCGGGCAGTCGCGCGCCCGACTCGAACACCTCGTGCGCGCCGACCGCGAGCGCGAAGTCGCGCTTCGCCTGCGTGCGCGCCGTCGCGAACACCCTCGCACCGGCGGCGCGGGCCAGCGAGATCGCCGCGCTGCCGACCCCGCCCGAGGCGCCCTGCACGAGTACGCGATCGCCCGCCCGCAGCCGCGCGCGAGTGAACAGCATGCGATAGGCGGTTCCCCAGACGATGCCGAGGGTCGCAGCGTCTTCGAAACTCAGCCATTCGGGCTTCGGAACCACGCAGCTGTCGGGCACGAGCACGTATTCGGCCAGCGCGCCGTTCACGGTCTCGGTGAGCAGCGCGCGACGGGGGTCGAAAGTGACGTCACCACCGCCGCGGTTCGGGTCGCCGAGCACCGGATGGATGACGACGTCGTCACCCGCATCGGTCACGCCCGCGCCGTCGCAGCCGAGCACCATCGGAATCCGCTCGGCGGGGTGACCGACACCGCGCAGCGTCCAGATGTCATGCGGGTTGAGCGAGGCCGCCCGCACCCGAATCCGGGTCCAGCCGGGCTGCGCCTGCGGCGTGGCCACCTCTTCCAGCGACAGGCCCGCGAGCGGGTCTTCCATGCTCTGTGCAACAGCGACGGCAGCGCGCACGCGATCCTCCCCGATTCGGTCCGCTCACCCTACGCCGGGGCGCCGACACGGCCGGCGAACGCCCTGGAAACTGCCTCTTGCCGCGCCCCGCACCCAGCGCGATCATGTGCGCGACAGAAGCCATTCCTATCTGCTCAGGAGGCACGAAAATGTCCGTCAGCTTCACTCCCTACCTCTCGTTCCGCGGCCAGGCCCGCGAGGCGATGGGCTTCTACCAGTCCGTCTTCGGCGGCGAGCTCAACGTCACCACGTTCGCCGAGGGCAATATGACCGACGGGGTCAACCCCGACGAGGTCATGCACTCGCAGATCGACGGCCCGGTGCCGCTCATGGGCGCCGACGTGCCCGAGTCCATGCCCCTGACCCAGGGCTCGAGCATCTCCCTCTGCTTCTCGGGCGACGCGAGCGGCCTCGACACCGGCCGCGACTATTGGGCCAAGCTCGCCGAAGGCGGCCAGGTCAGCATGCCGCTCGACCTCGCTCCGTGGGGCGACTACTACGGGAGCGTGACCGACAAGTTCGGCATGAGCTGGATGTTCGACTTCAGCGCTCCCGAGGTTCCGAGCGACGCGAGCGCCCTGCACACGGAATCGACGAACCTCTAGCCACGAGGGCGGTCAGCGCATCGCACGCACGGCGGTCGCGTCGAGGTCGTCATCGCGCACGATCTCGACGCGCCAGCCGTGCGTCGCGAAGATCTCACGGTCGGCGTCTGCCTGCCGGCGACTGGTCTCGACGAGGACCACGCCGCCGGGGGACAGCCAGGCCGCCGCATCGGCCGCGATGCTGCGGTGCAGCAGAAGCCCGTCGGGGCCGCCGTCGAGCGCGATCGTATGCTCGAACTCCCGCGCCTCGCGCGGCATGTGCACGAGTTCTGCGCTCGGCACGTAGGGCGCGTTCGCCACGATCACATCGAACTGCGTCCCTGCGGGCAGCGCCGCGAACAGGTCGCTCTCGATCGCTCGGCCGCCGAGCGGCGCGAGGTTCTCGGTGGCGACGGCGACCGCGTCGGGGTCGATGTCGGCGGCGATGACGGATGCCTCAGGCATCCGCGCCCCAACCGCCGTCGCGACGGGCGCGACGCCGCAGCAGAGCTCGAGCACGTGTGGCGCCTCGCGTGCTTGGGCAGACCCCTCAGCGCGCGGTGTGGGCTCCGCGCGCCGGCTGCTCTGCGCGTGGGGGAGGCTCGGGTCGCCGCGGAGCGAGGCGAGCGCTAGGCGCAGCAGCAGCTCGGTGCGTCGCCGGGGCACGAACACCCCGGGCGCGACTCGCAGCCGCAGGCCCGCGAACTCGGCCCAGCCGAGCACGTACTCGAGCGGTTCGCCGTCGACGCGCCGGGTCACGAGCTGCTCGAGCTGGCCGGCATCCGAGGTCGCCGTTCGCAGCAACTCGGCCTCGTCCTCCGCGAACACGCAGCCCGCCGCACGCAGGCGCGCGATCAGCTCAGCATGGGCCGCGTCGTCGTCAGGCAGCGAGCAGCCCCGACTTCTCGGGGTGCTGGTCGAACCACTTCGCGACGTACCAGCACATCGGCACCACCTTCGCGTCGGGCGCGTTGCGTTCGATGTCGTCGATCGCGAAGTCGACGACCTGGGCCGCGAAGCCCGCGCCGCGCTGCCGCGGGTCGGTGAAGGTGTGCGTGAACGAGATGCGGTCGCCGTTGACGGTGTAGTCGGCGGCGCTGACGAGTTTGCCGTCGATCTTGAGGACGTAGCGGTGCGCGTCGGTGTCGTGGATCAGCTCGCTGCTCACCGTTCGAGCCTAAGCCTGCATGCGCGCCTCGCGCCCGGTCGCACTGCTCGTCGTCTAGGACTTCGTGCGCAGGATCAGGTGAGCGACGAGCGCCGTCCAGCCGGTCTGGTGACTCGCACCGAGCCCTTCACCGGTGTCGCCGTGGAAGTACTCGTAGAAGAACAGCTGGTCCTTCCAGCGCGCATCCGTCGACAGCAGCGGGTACCGCGCATCCGACGGGCGCGGTGCTCCGTCCGGCCCCGGCAGGAAGATCGAGATGAGTCGCTCGGCGAGCTCGTCGGCAACGTCGCCGAGGCCGAGCCGGCGGCCGGTGCCGGCGGGGAATTCGACCGTGTGCGACTCGCCGAGGTTGCTCTCGTAGTCGCGCAGCGAGTCGATGATGAGGGCGTTCAGGGGGAACCAGACCGGTCCGCGCCAGTTCGAGTTGCCGCCGAACAGGTGGCTCGTCGACTCGCCCGGCTCGTAGTCCACCTGGCTGTCGACACCGGCGATCGAGATGTGGAACGGGTGGTCCCGATGCCAGGCGGAGATCGAGCGGATGCCGTGCGGCGACAGCATCCCGCTCTCATCGAAGACGTTGGCGAGCACCCGCTCGAGCCGTTCCGGGCTGACCAGCGCGAGCAGCGTCGTGCCGCCGCCGCGCGGGTGCAGGTGGGGTGCCGTCGACGTTTCGCGCTGCTCCGGCGCCGAGGCGCGCGGGGCGAACGTCACGGTCTCGCTGGCACCCGGCTGCCGGCGCAGGAAATTCCGAACGGATGCCTGGAACTCGGGCAGACCGTCTGCGATGCCGTCGAGCGCGAGCGACGCCGTGACGGGTACGAGCCCGACGAGCGACCGCACCCGCAAGGGATGCTTGGAACCGTCCGGCGTCGTGAGCACGTCGTAGTAGAACGCGTCCTCCTCGCTCCATAGCCCCTCGTCGTTCGCGGCCTGCGCGATGCGCGTGAAGTGCTCGAAGAACTTCACCGCCACGTCTTCGTAGGCCCGCTCATGATGCGCGAGCGTCAGGGCCATCTCGAGCAGGTCGAGCGCATACACGGCCATCCAGGCCGTCGAATCGGCCTGCTCGATGCGGCCGGCGTCGGGCGGCAGATTCGAGCGGTTCACCGGCGCGATGTTGTCGAGGCCCATGAACCCGCCCTCGAACAGGTCGTCCTGGCCGGCGTCCTTCGTGTTCGTCCACCAGGTGAAATTCATCATGAGCTTGTGGAACACGCGGGCCAGGAAGGTGAAGTCGGTGCCGCCGTCGAGGCGGAACACCGCGAGCGCGGCGCGCGCCTGCGTCGGCGGGTTCACGTCGCCGAAGTCCCATTCGTACGCGGGCAGCTGGCCGCTCGCGTGGGTGTACCACTCGCGCAGCAGCAGCACGAGCTGGCTCTTCGCGAACTCGGGGTCGATGTGCGCGTAGGTGATGCAGTGGAAGGCGAGGTCCCACGCGGCGAACCAGGGGTACTCCCATGCGTCCGGCATCAGGATCACGTCTTTGGCCGCGAGATGCTGCCACGCGCCGTTACGGATGCTCCCGCGCCCGGCCGGCGGCGCGGGGTACGCCGGGTCGCCGGTCAGCCAGCGCCGCACGTCGTAGTGAAAGAACTGCTTCGACCAGGTGAGACCGGCGAGCGCCTGCCGCAGCACGCGCTTGCGGTCGTTGTCGAGCCCGGCGGGCGCGACGTTGTCGTGGAACGCGTGGGCCTCGGCCTGCCGCTGCGCGACCAGGACGTCGAAGTCGTCGAAGCCGGGGCGCCCGCCGCTGTCGCTGAGGCGCAGGCGCAGCACGCGCGTCTCACCCGGGTCGAGCGTGAGGGTGTAGCGGACGGATGCCTTCGTGCCGGTCCTGCCCGGGTTGACCGTCGCCGCCCCGCTCACGACGTGGTCGTTGATGCCGTCTTTCGGGTACGGCGACAGGTTCGTGGCGCCCTCGCCGAACAGCTTCACCGCATTGGTCTCGTTGTCACAGAACAGCGTCTCGGTCGCGGCGACGCCGGCTGAGGAATCCGCCGTCTCATACGCCAGCGTCAGCGGACCCGCGAGCAGCGCGCCGTCGCCCTGGGCGATCACCGGCTTCTCGCCCGTCGGCACCTCCCAGCTCCAGGTGTTGCGGAACCAGAGCGTGGGCAGCACGTCGATCGTCGCCCGAGCGGGGCCGGCGTTCTCGACGGTCAGACGCAGCAGCAGATCGTGCGGACCCGCCTTGGCGTAGTCGGCCGAGACGACCCAGTAGCGGCTCTCGTCGAACACGCCCGTGTCGACCAGCTCGTACTCGGGCTCGAGCACGCCGCGCCGCGTGTTCTCGGCACGCAGCTCCTCATAGGGGAACGCGGCCTGCGGGTAGTGATAGCGCCAGCTCTGCCACGAGTGGGTCGGCGTGCCGTCCAGATACCACCAGTAGTCCTTCGCGTCCTCGCCGTGATTCCCCTCAGGCCCGGCGAGGCCGAACATCCGCTCTTTCAGGTGGTCGTCGCGGCCGTTCCAGAGCGCGAGCGACAGAACCCAGTTCTGCTGCAGGTCGCAGAAGCCGGCCATGCCGTCCTCGTTCCAGCGGTACGCGCGGCTGCGCGCGTGGTCGTAGGGGAAGAAGCGCCACGCATCGCCATCGGCGCTGTAGTCCTCGCGAACGGTTCCCCAGGCGCGCTCGGCGACATAGGGACCCCAATCGCGCCATTCCGCTTGCCCGGAATCGGCCGCTTCGACACGCTGGTGTTCGGGGGTGCGCTGATCGGCGGCCATACCTCGGATGATATTCACTGCAGCGGGGAAGGTCGTCGATGGAGATCCGCATCGAGAAGGTTGAGCCGCTCCACGTCTATGCCATGTCGTCAGGTCCGGCGCCGATTCCGCGCGAGCAGATCCCGCCGGTCACGTACCGCCTCTTCGACCTGCTGGCCGGCCGCCTGATCGAGATCGGCGTCGAGCCGCCCGAGACGGGCGTCGCGTGGTACGAGCGGATGACGGGCGAGTTCGGCGAGCACAGCCAGCGCGTCTGGGTCGGCTACATCGTCGAGGGCAACGCCTTCGGCGAGATCTCCCCGGTCGTGCTCGACGGGGCCGAGAACGTCGCCGTGGGGATCCACTACGGGCCGATGGCCGGCATTCGAGAGTCGTGGAACGAGCTCTTCGACTGGGTGCACGAGCACGGTGGCCACTCGGCCGGCTACGCACGCGAGGTGCATGTGAAGGCGCGGCCGCTGCCCGAGGAGCAGTGGGTCACGCGCCTCGAGCTGCCCTTCGAATAGCGGCCCGTGAACAGCAGCCCGTTCGGGGCGCGGGTCCGAGACGGCGCGCGCTTCGCCGTCGCCTCAGTCGTCGCGGCGCTGCTCTCGTTCTGGACGATCGCGTACTTCGCGCGCCACGACGCGCTCGTGGTGCAGCTGTGCATCTCGGGCGTGATCATCGCGCTGTCCATCGTGCGCAGCGACGAGAGACGGTCGGCAGCAGGCGCCGGCGGGGGTGAGCGGATGCCGGCGTGGGCGCTGTGGCTCGCCCGGCTGGCGATGGTGCCCCTCGTCGCGCTGCTCGGCACCGTGCTCGGGCGGCTCGTGCCGGACGATCCTGAGCTCGGCTTCGCGCTCATCGGCGTGCCGCTCGTGCTCGCGATCTGGGTCCGGCGGTTCGGGCCCGTCTGGACCCGGCTCGGTTCCCTGTGGTCCTTCCCGTTCATCGCGTCGCTCGTCACGCCCGCTGCGGCGATCACACGCGGCGCCGGCGTGTGGTGGGGCGCGCTCGCCGCGTTGATCGCGGTGGCGTGGGGCTCGGTGCTCGGGTGGCTCGTCTCCGCCTCGGCCGCCGCCGCGCCCACCGGGGAGCGAGCTGCGCTCGCGACGAGGGGCCGGCCCGCAGCCGGCTCGCGCAGGCTCGCGGCGAGCGATCGCATGGCGATCCATCTCGCCATCTCACTCGCGGCGGCGATCCTGCTCGGCTGGTGGCTGCTGCCCGCACACCTCGGGTGGCTCGTGCTCACGGCGTTCATCGTCAACAGCGGAAACCGCGGCCGGGCCGACGTCGTCTACAAGGGCGTGCAGCGACTCGTCGGGGCCGGGGTGGGCACGATCCTGGCGACTGCCGTGGGCACGCTGTTCGATCCGGGCGACTCGGGTGCGCTGGTCGCCATGTTCGTCGTGCTCGGCATCGGCGCGCTGCTGCGCCCGGCGAGCTACGCGTGGTGGGCCGCGGCGATGACGGGCGCGCTCGCCCTGCTCTACGGGTACCTCGGCGAGGGCGGTGTGTCGTTCCTCGGCGAGCGGCTGCTCGCGATCCTGATCGGCGGCGCGGTCGCGATCGCGGCCAGCTACTTCGTCGTGCCGGTGCGCTCGATCGATGTGGTGCGACGTCGCACGGCGGATCTGCTCGGTCTCGGGCGCGAGATCCTCACCGCCGATCGTTCCGACCCCGCGTATCCGGAGCTGCGCGCACGGGTGCCGGACGCCTCGGCGCGCGTACGACAGCTGGCGCCGCCGTTCCATGCCCTGCGGTTCGTGACATCCGGCCGCAGCCCGGCAGCGCGTCGCACCGCCGACCTCATCGATCGCGCGACGGCGCTGGGCGAGAGCCTCGAGGGCTTCGCCCTCACCCCATCGCGCGAGCTCGGCGCCGAGCTGGGCGCCGAACTCGGGTCGGTCCGCGAGCTCCTGCTCGCATTTCGCGGGGCCGGCCGCGTCGAGAAGTCGCGCAGTGACGCGCAGTGAAAGGAATGGCGCACCGGCGTGTCATGGGGCGCCGCCGCTTCTGCGCAGCCTGCGGTGGTCGTGCTTTCCTTGAGGCGTGACCGAACTCATCGTCATGGTCGGGGCCCTCAACGCGGACCTCGGAATCCGAGTGGCCAAGCTGCCCGCCCCCGGTGAGACGGTCGCGGGCCGTGACGTCGAGACGTCACCGGGTGGCAAAGCATCCAATCAGGCGGTCGCGGCGGCCCGCCTCGGCGGCCGAGTGCGGCTCGTCGGCGCCGTCGGCGACGATGAGGCAGGGCGGATGCTCCGCGACCGCGCGAAGGCCGACGGCGTCGACGTCGCGTTCGTCGCCGTGCTGCCGGCCGTCGGCACCGGTCAGGCGATCATCCCCGTCGACGAGGCGGGCGAGAACGCGATCATCCTGATCCCCGGAGCGAACGGTGCGATCTCGCCGGGGGACATTCCCGACGCGGCATACGACGGAGCCAGCGTCGTCTGCCTGTCGTTGGAGGTGCCGATGGAGGTCGTCGTGAACGCCGCTGTGCGCGCATACGCCGCCGGCGCGACGGTCATTCTCAACCCCTCGCCGTTCCGTGAGCTGCCCGACGAGTTGCTCGATGCGGTCGATGTGCTCGTGGTCAACGAGCTGGAGGCCGGGCAGCTGCTCGGGCCGGCCCAGTCGTTCGTGGCGGTCGACGGCGCCCCGGCTCTGCGCGAGGCGCTCGCACCGCACGGCGTCACGCGTTTCGTCGTGACTCTCGGCGCGCAGGGCTCGGTCGCCGTGGACGGGCCGGCAGCCGCACAGATCGAGCCGTCCCCGGTGAGCGCCGTCGACACCACCGGTGCTGGGGACGCCTTCACCGGCACGCTCGCCCTGCGGCTCGCCGCCGGTGACTCCCTCGCGGATGCCGCGCGCCAGGCATCCGTCTCGGCTGCCCTCAGCACCACGCGCCGGGGCGCGCAGGCGTCCTACGCCGACCGCGACGAGCTGGCCCGCGCGATTGCCGGTTCGGAACGTTCCGCTGCCGGGGCGGGCTACGCGATCACGGATTCCGAGCGCTGATGGCCGCGGAACAGCCGTCGAGCGTGCGGGTCGACGTGTGGGCGTGGTCGGTGCGGCTCTACAAGACCCGCTCGGCGGCGACGGACGCGGCGAAGGCAGGGCACATCCGCGTCAACGGGGAGCGCGCGAAGCCGGCGCAGCCCGTCAAAGTGGGGGACGAGGTGCGCGCAGTCACGGACCGCGAGCACATCGTGTTCGCCAAGCAGCTGCTCACGAAGCGCGTCGGGGCTGCGATCGCGGCGACGGCCGTCGACGACCGCACACCGGCACTCCCGCCGAAGGAGGAGCGGGCAGCCCCCGTCGTGCGCGAGAGGGGTGCGGGGCGTCCCACCAAACGCGACCGCCGCGCGATCGAGCGGCTCCGGGGGCACTAGGGCCTGCCGGCGCGCGTCCTCAGGCGCCCGCGACGAAGAAGTGCCAGCCCAGCCAGAACCAGAACACGGTGAGTACGACCCGGGCGGGGCGGGAGGCGAAGACGCGGCCGAGCGCCTTGCCCAGCGGCGCGATCCGCCGCGGCCGGACGCGCGAGAAGACCGCCAGCGCGACCCCTGCGAGTCCGATCGCGACGTAGCCGGCGATGGTGAGGTCGCGCATCATGAGGCAGCACTGCCGTTCACCGCATCCGCATCGGCGTCCCTGCCCGAAGCCGGCTCGGCGCCCGACTCGTCCGAACGGTGCGGCTCGCCGGAATCCGCCACGTCGTCGGAAGCGCTCCACCCGCGGCGCGCGAACGCCCAGCCGACGGCAACCCACAGACCGAAGAGCACCGCTCGTGCGAACGGCGCGTCGATGGCGGGCTTCACGAGATCGGACAGGGCCGGGTGCTCCCAGTCGGCGCGCGCGGAGGGCAGCCCGAGGAAGAACGACGCGAGCTCCCAGAGGCAGAGCGCGATCGCGATGCCTGCCCACCAGATGGCGGCGCGGCGGATTCCTCGCTGGCCGTCCTCGTCTACGACGAACGCCGGGCGCCGCCCCCACATCGGCCGGATCGCCGCCGCGCCGCCGGCTGCGACGAGGAGCGCCGCGACCCACCCGAACTCCGGCGCGATCCCGATCACGGCGGCGCTCACGGTGATCGCGACCGCGACGACCCAGCCGGGCGCACGCGGCGTGCCGAACGTGCGATCGACGGCGCGCAGCCAGCCGAGTTCGTCCGCGACCAGTGCGGCCGCGCCGAGTACGAACGGGATGCCCTCGATCGGCGCGCCGCGACCGATCTGGAACGATCCGGCCGCGACGAGCACGAAGAGCCACGGAGCATCCGTCACCAGCCACCGGGTGGCACGGCGCTGTTCTCTGTCAGGTGTTACTCGATCGGTCCCAGCCATGCGTTCGCGACGGTGTTGTGCGCCGACTCGTCGTCGGACGGGTGGAAGATGCCCGCGAGCACGTCGCGGTACAGGCGCCCCAGCTCGGACGAGCTGAAGTACGACGAGCCGCCCGACACGCGGACCGCCTTGTCGACGACCTCGCGCGCGGTCTCCGTCGCGCGGATCTTCACGCCGACCAGCTTCGGGAACCACATGCCGCCGTGGTTCACGAGATTGTCGACGTCGTTCGCGACGGCATGGATCTGCGGCGCGAGCGCGTCTTGCTCGATCGCGGCTGAAGCGATGCGGAATCGGATGTCGGGATCCTGCGCATACGGCTTCCCGGTGCGCAGCGACGTGCGTCGCTTCACCGTCTCGACGGCGAGCTCCAGCGCCCTCGCGCCGATGCCCGCGTAGACCGAGGCGAGCAGGACCTCGAAGTTGGCGAAGATGCCGAAGATGAGGCTGTCGGGGCTCGGGCCCGGCGCCAGCCGGCGCACGATGCGGTCGGCGGGGGAGTACGCGCCCTTGAGCACGGTCGTGCACGACTGCGAGGCGCGCATGCCGACGGTGTCCCAGTCGTCCTTGATCTCGACGGTTCCGTCCGCAACGGCGTCACGCGTGATGAAGCCGTAGACGACGCGGGGCGCGTCCTCGCTCGTCGAGTCGAGCCCCATGACGCCGAGCCGGGTCCACCCGGGCGACAGCGAGGTGAAGATCTTGGTTCCCGTGAAGGTGTAGCCGCCGTCGGGCTGCGGCGAGGCATCCGTCGTCGACCCGAACAGCACCAGGTCGTTTCCCGCCTCGCTGATGCCGAAGCCGAACACCTCGCCGGCGCCCGCCTCGCGCAGCACGAAATCGAGGGAGTCGTCGCCACGGTCGCGCAGCACCTTCGCCACGCCCGTCCACACGAGGTGCATGTTGACGGCGAGCGCCGTCGCCGGGGCTGCCCCGGCGAGCCGCTGCTGCTCGCGCGCCACTTCGGCGAGCGTCATGCCGAGCCCGCCGTAGCCGGCCGGGACGAAGGCCTTCAGATACCCGGCCTCGGCGAGCTCGTCGAGATCCTCCGTGAAGAACGCGTTGTCACGGTCGTAGCGCGCGGCGCGCGAACGGATGCGTGCGAGCAGCTCGTCGGAGAGCAGGGAGACGCCAGGAATGAGTTCGGCCACGCTCTTCAAGCTAGTCCGCACGCCCCACATAGAGTAGAACCCATGCAGCTAAGGACGCTCGGAAGGACGGGGCGTTCCGTCTCCGTCATCGGACTCGGCACGTGGCAGCTCGGCACCGACTGGGGCAACGTGAGCGAGGCCGACGCGCTGGCCGTGCTCGAAGCATCCGTCGAGGCAGGCGTCACGTTCTTCGACACCGCCGACGTCTACGGCGACGGGCGCAGCGAGTCGCTGATCGGGCGGTTCCTGGCCTCGCACCCCGACGGCGGAATCACCGTGGCCACGAAGATGGGCCGCCGCGCCGACCAGGTCCCCGAGAACTACACGCTGGCCAATTTCCGCAGCTGGCTCGACCGCTCGCGCTCGAATCTGCGCGTCGACACGATCGACCTGGTTCAGCTGCACTGCCCGCCGACGCCCGTCTACTCGAACGATGAGGTCTTCGACGCGCTCGACCAGCTGGTCTCAGAGGGCGTCATCGCGAACTACGGGGTCAGCGTCGAGACGACAGCCGAGGCGCTGATCGCGATCGCGCGGCCGAACGTCGCGACAGTGCAGATCATCTTGAACGCCTTCCGGCTGAAGCCGCTCGACGAGGTGCTGCCGGCGGCCAAGGCGGCAGGCGTCGGCATCATCGCGCGAGTGCCGCTCGCGTCGGGTCTGCTCTCGGGCCGGTACACGAAGGACACGACCTTCCCCGAGTCCGATCACCGCAACTACAACCGCCACGGCGAGGCGTTCGATCAGGGCGAGACCTTCTCCGGCGTCGACTTCGAGGCCGGGGTCGCTGCCGCGCACGAGTTCTCCGAGCTCGTCACCGAGCTGCGTGAGGAGTGGAAAGTCGAGAACCACGCGCTGCTCACGCCGGCCAAGGCGGCGCTTGCGTGGGTGGCCCAGCAGGCGGGGGTCTCGACGGTGATCCCGGGGGCGCGGAACCCCGATCAGGCGCTGGGCAATGCCGCCGCGGCATCCGTGCCCGAGCTGGGCGCCGAGTTCAATGCGCGCGTGCGGGCGATCTACGACCAGTACTTCCGGGCGACGGTCCATTCGAAGTGGTGAGGGTGCTCGGGTAGAGGTCAGGGGCAGACGAGGCGGGTCGGTTCGCGCTGATCGGATGCCCGGACCACGGTGTGCGTGTCCATCGGCTTGCCGCAGATCGGGCAGCTCGCATCCGCGCGCCGCACGTCGGGCGGTTCGGGGTGCCCTGCGCCGATGTCGGCGGGGCCGGTGAACGTGCGCACGACCGCGTTCGCCCGCTGATAGAAGCCCCAGAAGCCCTTCGCCACGCTGTGCCTCCTAATGATTAGCACACTAACTATCTGTACACTCATCATATGTCCGATGCAGCCCAGCGGGTGAACTCGTCCGACGATCTTCTGAAACTCGAGAATCAGGTGTGCTTCGCGCTGGCCGTCGCCTCGCGCAGTGTCATCGGCATGTACCGGCCGCTGCTCGAGCCGCTCGGTCTCACGCATCCCCAATACCTCGTGATGCTCACGCTGTGGGAACGCGGCCCGCACTCGGTGCGCGCGCTCGGTGAGGCGCTGCGGCTGGAGCCGGCCACGCTGTCGCCGCTGCTCAAGCGGCTCGAGGCGATCGGCTACCTGCGCCGCGGCCGCGACCCGGAGGACGAGCGCGCGCTGCGGGTCGAGCTGACGCCCGCCGGGCGGGAGTTGCGGTCGCGGGCGCTCGAGATCCCGCCCGCCGTGATGGGCCTGCTGCGCATGAGCGCCGACGAGCTCGGCGACCTTCGCGACGCGCTGCACCGCGTCATCGCGGCGGTCGACACGGTGCCCGCGTAGCGCCCGCCGCGCGCCGCTTCCCTCCCACCCACCCACCCATCCCCGCGCGGCGATGTGTCCGAATGGCGCAACTGTGCCCGCTGTAGGGGGCACTATTGCGCCGATCGGGCACTGTCCACGGCCATTCGGGCACAGTCGGCGGCACCGTTGTGGACAATCCCGACGCCCGACGCGAGCGCCGCCGCACAATTGCCGGATGACCGCACCGCAACCCGACCGTGCGCGTTTGATCCGTGCCGTCCGGGGGCCCCTCGCGCCGATCTCGCATCAGGACCTCTCGCGACGCGTTCGCGCCGGCGACCTCGAGCGGGTGCGCCGCGGCGTCGCCCGTCCGGCGCCTGTTCCGCTCAAACTCGTTG
Organism: Gryllotalpicola reticulitermitis; assembly: GCF_042651345.1. NCBI lineage: Bacteria > Bacillati > Actinomycetota > Actinomycetes > Micrococcales > Microbacteriaceae > Gryllotalpicola > Gryllotalpicola reticulitermitis. Next base: position 271,903 of record NZ_JBHSCN010000002.1, on the reverse strand, counting down.
ATCGCGCTGAGCGCTATCCCGAGTTGCGGCGACGCTACCTGGACCAGATTCTTGCCGTCGCCGAGACGCGAAAGGGACAGGTGGTGTTCACGGGGCTCGCGGCGCTGGCGATCTGGGACCTTCCCGTGATCGACGGCTGGCCGGGGGTGGTCGAATTGCTGGAGCCTCCGAGCTCGGCGCGACGCAGCAAGAACGGCGTGATCGTGCATCGATCTGCATTCGATGCCGCCGATGTGGTCCCGTGGGGCGACCACTACGTCACGACAGCGGCTCGCACGCTCGCGGATCTGGCGCGCACGCCGGCGTTCACCGCATCCGTGATCGCGCTCGACCACGCATTGTCGCGACGCGCGACCGCGGGGCAACGGCTGACGAAGGACGCCGTTCGTGAGGTGCTCGAGCGCTCCAACAGTGCCCGCGGGGCGGCACGCGCCGAGGCCGTGCTCGAGTTCGCCGACGGAAGGTCGGGAAGCGCCGGGGAGTCGCTCAGCCGCGTCGGGATCTTTCAGCTCGGCTTCGAGATGCCCGACCTTCAGGTGCGGCACCGGCATCCGAGCGGCTACTACGAGGTCGACTTCAAGTGGCCCCGGTCACCCACCCGGCCGCCGTCGATCGGCGAGTTCGACGGCATGATGAAGTACCTGAACGACGACGTTCGCGGCGAACTGGAGCCCGCGGAGATCGTGTTCGCCGAGAAGGTCCGGGAGGACTTCCTGCGTGACGAAGGCAACGGTTTCACGCGGTGGGGTTGGCGCGAGGCTCGCGCGCCGCGCCGCCTTCTGCGCCCGAAGCTCGAGCGGCTCGGCATCCGTGTGGTGCGGCGGCCCCTGATCTGATTGCGCTGGTATGGCAAATAGTGTCCGGACGGCGCAAGTGCGTCCGCTGCACTGGGCACAGCTGCGCGATTCGGGCACAGTTTCCGCCGGCTGCGCGGGCGCGAAGACGCGGCGCGCGGGGAGGGGCGCGTCAGCTCGGCTGGATCTGAATCGGCTCGGTGTCGGGGATCGGGCTCGAGTCCCGGCCGCGCAGGTCGGGCAGGGTGCGAACGGATGCCGCGGCGACGAGCGCCCCGAGCAGAGCGAACAGCGCCGAGACCCAGAATGCGCCCTGGGCTCCGTGACCGTCGATGATGAAGCCGGCGATCGCCGAGCCCATGCCCGCGCCGATCAGCTGGCCGGTGCCGATCCACCCGTACGCCTCGGCCGTGTCGCTGAACTTCACGCTCGACGACGTCATCGCGAACATGGCGGCGAGCGCGGGGGCGATGCCGGCGCCGGAGACCAGCAGGCACACGATCATCCAGATCGGGTTCAGCCAGATGCCCGCGAGGGCGACGCCCACGAACATGAGCGTCATCCGCCGCGCGAGCGCCCACGGGCCGAGCGGGAGGTGGCCGAAGGAGAACCCGCCGATCAGCGAGCCGAGCGACCAGATGGCGAGGACGACGCCGGACTCGTAGCTGTGGGTGGAGGCATCCGTCCCCGTGCCTTGGAAATTCGCTACGACGCCCGCCTCGACCGCGGAGCACGAGGCGATCAGCAGCATTCCGACGATCGTCGAGATGGTGACGACGGGCCGCCCGAGCACGGCGCCGAACCTCCGGCGAGAGCGGGGCACGCGCACGCGCCCGAGCTCGGGGGAGAGGATGAACCAGAGCCCCCCGCCCAGCATCACGGCCGCGCAGAACACGAGGCCGAGCACGGTCGACACCTGTGTGGCGATGAAGGTGATGACGACGGGGCCCGCGATCCAGATGATCTCCTGCGCGCTCGCGTCGAGCGAGAACAGCGGGGTGAGCAGCTGGCTCGTGACGAGCTTCGGATAGATCGTGCGAACCGCCGGCTGCACGGGCGGGTTCGCGAGACCCGTGATGAACGACACGAGGATCGTGAGCGGCACCGACATCATGGCGAGCGCGATGATCAGGATGCCTGCGGCGCACACTGCGGTCGTCACGGCGAGCACCGGCCGCATGCCGATGCGCCCCATCAGACGGCTCGTGAGGGGGCCCGCGATCGCCTGACCGGCCGAGGAGCCGGCGAGCACGAGCCCGGCGGCGCCGTAGCTGTGGTGCACCTGCTCGACGTGAAGCAGGATGCCCAGCGAGAGCATGCCGGAAGGGAATCGCGCGGTGAGCTGCGCGGCGATGATCCGGGCGACGCCGGGAGACCTCAGGACGCTCGAATAGGCACTCACTTCGGTCAGTGTAGCCACGACGAGCGGCGCGGAAACGGCCTCGGCGTCCCGTGTCGGTGGTCGGCTCTAGCCTGTGGAAAGTGGGGACAAGTTATGCACATCTGTGAGTGACACGCCCACTAGATGTGGTGCCCAAGGTCGGGACCAGACCCGCTATATAGTGATCAAGCCAATTCGGGGAAACCAGGGGACGAAGGAGAAAAGTCGTGACAATCACCGTTGTCAAGCGTGATGGAACGCGCGAGCCGTACGACGCGAACAAGATCAATCTCGCGATCGAGAAGGCCGCCGAGGGACTCGACGAGAACATCACCTGGGTGACGCAGATCGCGAGCGAGCTCGAGCTCACGCTCTTCGACGGCATCACGACCCAGCAGCTCGACGAAGCGGTGATCCAGGTCGCGCTGCAGAACGTGAAGGACGACCCCGCGTTCGACACTGTCGCCGCCCGCCTGCTGCTGAAGACGCTCTACAAGCGCGTGCTCGGCGACTACGAGAGCGCTCCCGAACTGAAGCAGAAGCACCACGACCAGTTCCGCGCCTACGTCGAGCGCGGCGTCGAGGAGCAGCTGCTCGACCCCCGCTTCCCCGAGCTCTTCGACCTCGACCGGCTGGCCGACGCGCTCGAGCCGGCAAACGACCAGCTGTTGCGGTACATCGGCCTGGTCACCCTGAACAACCGCTACGGCATCAAGGCGCGCAACGGCGAGCCGCTCGAGGTGCCGCAGTTCTTCTGGATGCGCATCGCCATGGGCCTGTCGCTCAACGAGGCCGACCCCACCGCGATCGCGCTCGAGTTCTACGAGACGATGTCGCGCCTCGACTACCTCGCCGCGGGCTCGACGCTCGTGAACGCCGGCACGAAGTTCCCGCAGCTCTCCAACTGCTTCGTGATGGAGATGCACGACGACATCGAGCACATCGCCAAGTCGGTGCGCGACGTGATGTGGATCACGAAGGGCACCGGCGGCATCGGCCTCTCGGTGACCAAGCTGCGGTCGCAGGGCTCGCCGATCCGCTCGAACAACACCGTCTCGACCGGCCCGATCCCGTTCATGCACACCATCGACTCGGTCCTGCGCGCTGTCAGCCGCGGGGGTAAGAAGTTCGGCGCCCTCGCCTTCTACATGGAGAACTGGCACCTCGACTTCCCCGACTTCCTCGACCTCCGGCAGAACTCGGGTGACCCCTACCGCCGCACTCGCACCGCGAACACCGCAGTGTGGATCTCCGACGAGTTCATGAAGCGCGTCCAGAACGACGAGCCCTGGTACCTGTTCGACCCGCTCGAGGTGGGCGACCTGAACGAGCTGTACGGCAAGGCGTTCTCCGAGCGCTACGCGCACTACGCCGCCGAGGCCGAGGCGGGCCGTCTGCGCATGTTCAAGAAGCTGCCGGCGCGCCAGCAGTTCAAGGACATCCTGATGAGCCTGCAGACCACGGCCCACCCGTGGCTCACCTGGAAGGACACGATCAACAACCGTGCCCTGAACAACAACACGGGCACGATCCACCTGTCGAACCTGTGCACCGAGATCTGCCTCCCGCAGGACATCGACAACATCGCGGTCTGCAACCTCGCCTCGATCAACCTGCCCCGCCACCTTCGCGCCGACGGCACCTTCGACTGGGCTTCGATCGAGCGCTCCGCCCGCCTTGCCGTGCGCCAGCTCGACAACCTGATCGACATCACCATGTCGTCCGTTCCGGAAGCCGACCGCGCGAACCTCAACAACCGCGCCATCGGCCTCGGCATCATGGGCTACACCGACGTCGTCGAGAAGCTCGGCCTGCCGTACGACTCCGAGGCCGCCTATGACCTGATCGACGAGGTCGCCGAGCGTATTTCGTACTACGCGATAAGTGAGTCCGCCGACCTCGCCGCCGAGCGCGGGGCGTACCCGAACTTCGCGGGTTCGCGGTGGAGCCAGGGCCTCGTGCCCTTCGACACGCTCGCTCTGACCGAGGCGGACCGCGGCGTGCCCATTCAGGTCAGCCGTCGCAGCACGATGGACTGGGACGCGCTTCGTGAGCGCGTCAAGGGCGGCGTGCGCAACGCCACCCTCATGGCCGTCGCGCCGACCGCGTCGATCGGCCTCGTCGCGGGCACGACCCCCGGCTTCGACCCCCAGTTCTCGCAGATCTTCAGCCGCTCCACGTCGAATGGCAAGTTCCTCGAGGTGAACCGCAACCTGGTCGCCGCCCTTCAGGAGCGCGGCCTGTGGGAGCAGGTGCGCGAGCAGGTGCTGCGCAGCCAGGGCGACATTCAGGACATCGCTGCGATCCCCGACGAGATCAAGCGGGTGTACAAGACGAGCTTCCAGCTCTCGCCGTACGCGTTCCTCGACGTCGCGGCCCGCGCCCAGAAGTGGATCGACCAGGCGATCAGCCGCAACATGTACCTCGAGACGCGCGACCTCACCGACATGGTCGACATCTACTCGGCAGCGTGGGAGCGCGGCGTGAAGACGACGTACTACCTGCACATGAAGCCGCGCCACCAGGCCGAGCAGTCCACCGTGCGCGTCAACAAGAGCGAAGAGATCGGCGGTCAGCGCAAGGGCTTCGGGGCCGCCTCGGGCCAGGCATCCGCCCCCTCGACCGCCGCCGCCCCTGAGCCCGCCGCCGCTGGCGCGCCGGCTCGCCGCGGGTTCGGCTTCGGCGGGCTCACCTCGCCCGCGACCACGAGCAACGATTCGGAAGGAAAGTAATGGGAATCCTCGGCACCGGTGTCAAGGACGGTCTGCTCCTCAAGCCGATCACCTACAAGTGGGCGATGGATCTCTACGATCAGGCCGTCGCCAACACGTGGTTCCCGAACGAGATCCAGCTCGGTGAAGACCTCGCCGACTTCAAGAAGATGACCGACGAGGAGCGCCACGCGGTCACGTTCCTGATCTCGTACTTCAACCCGAACGAGCTGCTCGTCAACAAGGCGCTGGCCTTCGGCGTGTACCCCTACGTCAACGCTCCCGAGGCGCACCTCTACCTCGCGAAGCAGATGTGGGAAGAGGCGAACCACTGCATGTCGTTCGAGTACGTGCTCGAGACCTTCCCGATCGATCGCGACGAGGCGTACAACGCACACGTCGACATCCCGTCGATGGCCAAGAAGGAAGAGTTCGAGGTGAAGTTCATCCGTCGAATGACGGAGGAGACGCTCGACATCACGACGACCGCGGGCAAGCAGGACTTCATCCGCAATCTCGTCGCCTACAACATCATCCTCGAGGGCATCTGGTTCTATTCGGGCTTCATGGTCGCCCTCTCGTTCCGTCAGCGGAACCTGCTGCGCAACTTCGGCTCGCTCGTCGACTGGATCGTGCGCGACGAGTCCCTGCACCTGAAGTTCGGCATGAACCTGATCCTCACGGTCCTCGACGAGAACCCCGACCTGCAGACGCCCGAGTTCGCGAACGAGATCAAGCAGATGATCCTCGACGCGGTCGAGATGGAAGAGCAGTACAACACGGATCTGCTGCCGGGCGGCATCCTCGGCCTCAACGCCAGTTACATCAATCAGTACGTCAAGTACCTCGCCGATCGGCGCCTCGAAGAGCTCGGGTTCGAGCCCGAGTACAAGGTGTCGAACCCCGCGAAGTGGATGGCGACGGCGAACGACACGCTCGAGCTGGTCAACTTCTTCGAGTCGACGAACACGTCGTACGAGTCGAACGCGAAGGCGTCGAGCTGATCCACGGGGTTCATACCGCGTCACGTGCCTCACGGCCGGCCTCGGGCCGTCGTAGCGTCGAGGGGTGAGCACTCATCCTCGCGAGCACGGCTCGCGCGACGACCACCGCACGGCGACCCATCGGGTCGCCGCCGTCCAGCGGTGGCCGCTGACGACACCCGACGAGCTCGAGGCCGCGCTGCGTGACGGCCGTTATGCCGATGGCGGTCCGGTGCGGCTGCTCGATGTGCGCTGGCGACTCGACCGCCCCGACGGGCGTGCCGAGTTCGAGGCCGGCCATGTTCCCGGTGCCGTGTACGTCGACCTTGAGACCGAGCTCGCGGTGGTACCCGACCAGCGTCGACCCGAAGAGGGCAGACATCCGCTGCCCGCCGCCGCCGACTTCGAGCAATCCGCGCGCAGCTGGGGTATCAGCGACGGCGACACGGTCGTCGTCTACGACAACGCGAAGAGCACGTCGGCGGCGCGCGCGTGGTGGCTGCTGAGGTACGCGGGAGTCGGCGATGTGCGCGTGCTCGACGGAGCCTTCCGCGAGTGGCAGAGCGCCGGGAAGCCGATCGTCACGGGAACAGCCGCGCTGCCTGCGCCAGGAGATGTGAAGGTCGAATACGGGGCGCTCCCCGTCATTCCGCTCGACGGCGTGCTGCGGTTCGCCGAATCGGGTGTGCTCATCGATGCGCGGGCCGGCGACCGCTTCCGCGGCGAGAACGAGCCGGTGGATCCCCGCGCCGGGCACATCCCAGGCGCCGTCAGTCTGCCGACGGTGACGAACGTCGACGAACGCGGCCGATTCCTGCCCGCGAGCGAGCTTCGGGCGCGCTTCGCCGAGCTCGGGGTGACGGATGCCTCGGCCGTCGGCGCCTATTGCGGCAGCGGCATCACGGCCGCTCACGAGGCGATCGCGCTGACGCTCGCCGGCTTCGATCCCGCGGTGTTCCCCGGCTCGTTCAGTCAGTGGTCCAATCACCCCGAGCTGCCGGTCGCGACCGGCGCGTAGCAACCCGCCGGGGCCCGAGCTGCCGGTCGCCGTGAGCGCGTCGCGACGCGCCGGGGTCCGAGCGGCACACTTTTGGCCGAACGGCACACCGAATCGGCGGATTCGTGTGCCCTTCGACGCGAAATGTGCCGCTCGCATCGCCCGACCCCTTGCCGCCGCTCGCTGACGGGGTGATGATCTAGAGACCATCAAGACTGTGCGAGGTCGCAATGAATTCACGCATTTCGACACCGGATTACCTGCCTCGCCTGGGTGCAGGCCGGCACCGTACGCCGCGACGCGGCGCCTGCTTCATGGAGTTCGCCTCGTTCCTGGCGGGCGAACGATGGAGCGATCACCCCGCGTGCACCGATCCGGTGCTCGCCGCGCTCGCGCGCGCCGTCAACGACCTGGTCAGCGACGCGCGACGCCAGGAGCTGCTCGGCGATGTGCCCCGGGTCATCGGGCTGACGGGTTCCCCGACAGACACGCTCCGGGTCGCCGCGAGCGCCGCGATCACGGCGCTTCCGGTCTCGAGCATGCACCGTCAGCACGCACTGGCCGTCGGGCTGCGTGCCGTCGTCGGCGCGCTTGACGACGCGGGCGTGGCGGCACCTGAGCTGCGCGAGCGCGCGGACGCGGCCCTGGCCGCCGCGCCGGGCGCCGTCGACTGGGTCGACCGACACCCCGAGTACCACGGGCGGATTCCCGAGGGCAGGCACGAGAGGGCCGGCCTCGAGATCATCAGGGTCGCCGCGTGCGGCATCGCTGAGGCGTGCGTGTGGGACGCGGACGATCGCCTGATCGACATGCTGCGCACGGCGATCGCCGAGTTCGAGGACGCGCGGAAGGTCGCAGCGGTCGCACCCGTCGCCCCGGCCCCGGTGGCGCGCGAGTTCGTTTCGCCGGTGCCGGCGCCGCAGGCATCCGTTCACGCCTAACGGCGCGCGGCCGGCTCAGCCCGTGTTCTGCAGGCCGGCCGCGACCCCGTTGACGGCGAGCAGCATGAGGCGATGCGGGCGGTCCTCGGCGTCCGCTGAGCCGGTCGCCCTGATCTCACGCAGCGCGCGCAGCTGAAGCAACGAGAGCGCATCGACGTACGGCGACCGCAGCTGGACCGCGCGCTGCAGCACGAGGCGGTCGGCGAGAAGCTCGCTGTGGCCGGAGGCGAACAGCACCTGCTCCCGCGTGAGCGCCATCTCATCGAGAACGAGCTGTGCGAGGTCGTCGCGGTCGCCCAGTGCGAGGTAGCGCCGCGCGAGACGCTCGTCGGTCTTGGCGAGCGACATCTCGACGTTGTCGACCATGGTGCGGAACAGCGGCCACTCGCGGTAGGCCGCGTGCAGCAGTTCGCGGTCCTCGACGGCGGCGAGCGCCGAGCCGAGCCCGAACCAGCCCGTCAGGTTGACGCGGGCCTGCGACCAGGCGAACACCCACGGAATCGCGCGCAGGTCCTCGAGCGACTCGAGCGACAGTCCGCGGCGTGCGGGCCGCGAGCCGAGCGCGAGCAGCCCGACTTCTTCCTGCGGGGTGACACGGCCGAACCACTGGGCGAAGCCGTCGGCGCCGACGAGCTCGAAGAACCGCGCGCGGCTCACCTCGTCGAGTCGCGCCGCGAGCGAGGCGTAGGCGACGGATGCCCGCGCGTTGCGCTCCTGGTTCGACGGCGCCTCGGCCAGCAGCGTCGCACTCGCCATCTGCTCGAGGTGGCGGGCGGCGATGGTGCGGTCGCCGTACTGGGCGAAGATGACCTCGCCCTGCTCGGTGATCTTGAACCGCCCCTCGACGGAGTGCGGCGGCTGGGCGAGCACCGCTTCGTTCGCGGGGCCTCCACCGCGCCCGAGGGCGCCGCCGCGCCCGTGGAAGAGGGTGAGCTCGATGTCGTTGTTCTTCGCCCATTCGGCGATGCGGCTCTGGGCGTCGTAGAGCGCGAGGGTGGCCGACACAGGGCCGACGTCCTTCGAGGAGTCCGAGTAGCCGAGCATGACCTCGAGGCGGCGACCGGTCGCCGCGAGCCGCGCCTGGAACGCCGGCAGCTTGATCGCCTCGTCGAGGATGCTGGTCGAGTTGTTCAGGTCGTTGAACGTCTCGAACAGGGGGATGACGTCGAGCACGGGCGCCGCCGCGCCGAGGGCGTGCTCGGCCAGGGCATAGACGTTGGCGAGGTCCTCGGGAGACTGCGTGAACGAGACGATGTAGCGCCGCGCCGCGTCGACACCGAAGCGCTTCTGCAGCCCGGCGATCGTGTGGAACACCTCGAGCACTTCGTCGGCGAGCTCGGAGCGCGAGGCATCCGATCGCAACTCTGCGAGCACCTGGCGGTGCACCTTCGAGTGCTGCCGCACTTCGAGCTCGGCGAGGTGGAATCCGAACGTCTCGACCTGCCAGATGAGGTGCTGCAGCTCGCCGGACGCTGCGCGCTCGGCACCGCCCGCGCGCAGCGACGACTGGATCACCCGCAGGTCGGCGAGCAGCTCTTCCGGATCGCTGTAGGCGAGGTCGGCGTGCCGGTTGCGGGTCGCCACGACGCGGCGCACGACGAACAGCAGCGCGCGACGGTGCGGCTCGGTGTGCGAGCGCTGCTCGAGCTCGTCGGCGGCGAATCCGCCGAGGGCGCGCTGGCGCACCCAGAGAGCATCGAGCTCGGCCGATGGCGGTGCGTCCTCCGCGGAGAGCGTCAGCGTGCGGCCGATGCGCGTCGCCGCGTGCTCGTAGCCGAGCAGGACGTGCTCGCTCGCGATCTCGGCCGCCTGGCGGGTGATCTTCGCCGTGACGTAGGGGTTGCCGTCGCGGTCGGCGCCGATCCACGTGCCGTAACGCACGAAGGCGGGGGCGGCCGCGGGCACGCGCCCGGCGTCGGAGCCGAGCAGCCAGTCATCGAGGGCGCGGTAGACCTGCGGCAGCACCTGGAACAACGACGTGTCGAACACGTTCATCGCCGTGCGCACCTCGTCGACCGGCGTCGGCCGGGTCGCGCGCAGCGGGCTCGTGCGCCACAGCGTGTCGATCTCCTCGAGCAGCCGGCGCTCGTTCCGGACGCCTGCTGCGAAGCCGAGCCGAGGGTCGTCGTGCTCGGCGAGCAGCTCGGCGATGCGGCGGATCGCGCCCGAGATCGCGGGGCGGCGGGCCTCGGTCGGATGTGCGGTGAGCACCGGGTGGAAGCGCAGCGACGTGACGCGCCGCGCGGTCTCGTCTGCGCCGATCTCGGCGGTGAGCTGGGTGATCGCCCCGGCGAAGGTGTCGGTGCGCGTCTCGGCGCGGCCGGCGACATCGCGGTCGCGGAGGCGGCGGATGCGGTGCTGCTCCTCGGCGAGGTTCACCAGGTGGAAGTAGGTCGTGAACGCACGAGCCACCTGCTCGGCGCGTTCGGGGGTGAAACCGGCGACCAGGGCCTCCGCGGCCTCGAAGTGCTGCGGGTCGTCGTCTTCGTACGCGGCGATGGTCAGCGCGCGCAGCCGCTCGACGTCGTCGAGCAGACTCTCGTCGCTCGCGGCGAGGACGCGGCCGAGCAGGGCACCGAGCGTGCGCACATCAGTGCGCAACGACTCGTCGACCTCGGCCCGGACGGACTGGCGACGACGGGCGGGCGTGGCAGCGGACGCGGCCGGATCGGGCTGGGAGACGCTCACGCCGTCAGGCTACTTGGAGCGGGGGTCGCCACGCGAACTGGCGGATTACGGGCGTGTTTCTGTGTCCGACAGCACGTTCGGCGGGTCGTGGGCGCTACTCGGCGAGCGCTCGGGTGATGCGCTGCAGCGACACGCTCTCGGCCGTGCCGAGCGGCTGCGCGAACAGGCTGATGCGCAGCTCCTCGAGCATCCAGCGGGCGTGGCGGATGCTTGGCCGGGCCGCGGGATCGAGGGGAAGCCTGCCCCCGGCATCCGTGTATCTCGCGATCGCCTTCTGCACCTCAGTGAGCCACACGCGGTCGCGACCCGGGTTCTCGGGCAGCTTCTCCATGCGCCACGCGATGCCCTTGAGATAGCGCGGCAGGTGCGCGAGCTGCGCGCGGCCCGTCGCTGACACGAAGCCGGGGTAGACGAGCTGGGCGAGCTGCTGCTTCGCGTCGGCGAGCGCGCCGAGCAGAGCCATGCTGGTGACCGCGCTGATCGACTTCTCGGCTGCGCGCGCGGCGGTGAGGCTCGCGGCGACCTGCTTGACCGTGTCGAACATGGCGTCGACGACGACCGCAGAGACGCGGTCGCGCACCCGCGCGAAGTCCTCCATGGTGAAGATGAGTCCGCGTGAGCTGTCGCTCGCGAGGACGTCATCGATGACCGCGGCCAGGCAGTCGGCGAAGAGCGCGGGCGTGCTGGCGTAGGGAGCGGTCGCGAGCGCGAGCTTCTCCTGCGCCGTGAGGTGTTCTTGCACGTAGGACGCGGGCGACGGCGTCTCGTTCAGCAGCAGCCGGCGCACGCCGCGCGGGTGCAGCTGCTCCTGCTCGGCAGGCGTCGCGAGGATGCGCAGCGCGACCTTCCCGCGCTCGTCGACCAGGGCGGGGTAGCCGCGCACCGTGTTCTGGAAACCGCCGACCGTCGTGTCGACCTGGCGGGGCAGCTCGCGCATGTCCCACTCGGGCACGTCAGCCCGCTCGAGCGCGTTCGGAACGCGCGCGGTCGCGACGGCCGCAACCGAGTCGCGCGCCTTGCCCGCGAAGCGCTTCTGCACCTCGGCCAGGTCTTTCGACGCACCGAGGCGCTTGCCGCGCTGATCGATGACGGCGAAGGTCGGTCTCAGGTGCGCGGGAACGCGCTCGAGGTCGAAGTCGTCCGCGTCGACGGGCGCGTAGCTGAGCCTCTTGATCGCGGCGCCGACCACCTCGGTGAAGGGCTTCCCGTCGGGGGAGTCGGGCAGCTCGCCGACGATCCTCGTGGCCCAATCGGCCGCGGGCACGACCGAGCGCCGCAGCGCCTTCGGCAGGGATCGGATCATCGCGGTCACGAGCTCGACACGCAGCCCGGGCACCTGCCAGTCGAAGCCCTCGGGCGAGAGCCGGGCGAGCAGCGGCAGTGGCACGGTCACCGTGACGCCGTCGTCGGCCGCACCCGGTTCGAAGCGATAGCTGAGCTGGAACCGCTGGTCGCCCTGGCGCCAGATCGTCGGGAAGGCGGTGTGATCGACGAGCTCGTCGGCGGATTCCTCGCCGAGAAGCATCCGCTCGGTCATCGTGAGCAGGTCGGGGTGCTCCTGCCGCTCTTCGCGCCACCACCGCTCGAAGCCGCGCGTGTCGGTCACGTCGCGCGGCACGTGCTCGTCATAGAAGGCGAACACCGCCTCGTCACCGTCGAGGATGTCGCGCCGCCGCGTCTTCTCCTCCAGCTGAGCGAGGCGCTTCAGGAGCGCGCGGTTCTTGCGGTCGAACTCGAACAGTGGGCCCTTGCGCTCGCCCGGCCACTCGCCCTCGACCAGTCCGTGCCGGAGGAAAAGCGTGCGCGCGAACGGCGCGTCGATGCGCGCGAACTGCACGCGCCGCCGCTCGATGATCGGCACGCCGTACAGCGTGACCTTCTCGTAGGCGACGGCCGCGCCCTGGCTTTTCTCCCAGTGGGGCTCCGAGTACTGCCTCTTGAGCAGCACATCGCCGGCGATCGGCTCGGCCCACGCGGGGTCGATCGCGGCGTTCACCCGCGCGAACAGACGACTCGTCTCGACGAGCTCGGCGCTCATCAGCGCGGGAGGCTGCTTCTTCGCGAGGGCACTGCCCGGGAAGACGACGAAGCGCGTGCCGCGAGCGCCCGCGTAGTCGCGTTTCTGCAGATCGCGCAGCCCGAGGTGCGAGAGCAGCCCCGCGAGCAGTGACTTGTGAATGCCGTCTGCGAGCACCCCGGGATCCTGGGCCTCGGGACGCGCCTCGGCACGAGGCTCGGCGCGACGGCCAGCGGCGCCCCCTCCCTCAGGCGGCAGCGCTCGCCGCAGCTGCCGGTACACGTCCTGCCATTCGCGCACGCGCAGGTAATTCAGGAATTCGGCTTTGCAGAGGCGGCGGAATGCCGAGCTCGACAGCTCGCGCTGCTTCTCCTCCAGGTGGTTCCAGAGGTTCAGCAGTGTGAGGAAGTCGCTCGTCGGGTCGACGAAGCGTGCGTGCAGCTGGTCGGCGGTGCCGCGGCGCTCGACCGGCCGCTCGCGCGGATCCTGGATGGTGAGACCCGCGACGATCGCCATCACCTCGTGGGTCGTGCCGTGGCGCCGGCTCTCGATCACCATGCGCGCGAACCGCGGGTCGATCGGCAGGCGCGAGAGCTCGCGGCCGACGCGGGTGAGGCGCGCGCGATTCGCGTCCGGCGACGACCCAGTGGGTCGTCGTGCGTCGCGCGCCGAGCGAGCTGCGCTCGCGAGGGATCTGTTCGTCACGGCCCCCAGCTCGGACAACAGATCGAGACCGTCCTTGACGCCCCGGGGATCGGGTTTGGTGAGGAACGGGAATCCGTCGATATCGCCCAAGTCGAGCGAGATCATCTGCAAGATGACCGCGGCAAGGTTCGTGCGGAGGATCTCAGGCTCGGTGAACGTCGGCCGCTTCGCGAAGTCGTCTTCCGAGTAGAGCCGGATCGCGATGCCGTCGCTCGTACGACCCGCGCGCCCGCTGCGCTGCGTCGCGGAGGCCTGACTGATCGCCTCGATCGGCAGCCGCTGCACCTTGGCGCGCGTCGAGTACCGCGAGATGCGGGCGGTGCCCGTGTCGATCACGTATTTGATGCCGGGGACCGTGAGGCTCGTCTCCGCCACGTTCGTCGCGAGGACGATGCGGCGACGGATCCCTGGCCGCGAGCTCGGCTCGAACACCCGGTGCTGCTCGGCGGCGCTGAGGCGCCCGTAAAGGGGCAGCACATCGGTGCTGTCGGCCTTCCCGTGGCGCGCGAGGTGGCCGCGCACGGCATCCGCCGCGTCCCTGATCTCGTTCTCGCCGGAGAAGAACACGAGCACATCGCCGGACTTCTCGCGGCCGAGCTCATCGAGGGCGTCGACGATGGCCTGATTCATGTCGCGATCCGCCTGGGCCGCCCCGCCGTCGACGTCCTCATCGTCGACCTCGTCCGCGACAAGCGGTCGGTACCGCACCTCGACCGGATAGGTGCGCCCCGACACCTCGACGATCGGCGCAGGCGTGCCGTCGGCGGCCGCGAAGTGCTTCGCGAACGACTCGGGGTCGATGGTCGCCGAGGTGATGATCACCTTGAGGTCGGGGCGCCGGGGCAGCAGACGCGCCAGGTAACCGAGCAGGAAGTCGATGTTGAGGCTGCGCTCGTGCGCCTCGTCGATGATGATCGTGTCGTAGGCGCTCAGCTCACGGTCCCGATGCATTTCGTTGAGGAGGATGCCGTCGGTCATCAGTTTGATGCGCGTCGTCGCGCTCACCTGGTCGGTGAACCGCACCTTGTAACCGACGGTCTCGCCCACGGACTCACCGAGCTCATCGGCGATGCGTTCGGCGATCGTTCGCGCCGCGAGGCGCCGCGGCTGGGTGTGCCCGATGCGCTCGCGGCCGATGCTGAGCGCGATCTTCGGCAGCTGCGTGGTCTTGCCCGAGCCTGTCTCACCGGCGACGATCACGACCTGGTGATCTCGAATCGCCGCCGCGATCTCATCGCGCTTCCGGCTGACGGGGAGCTCGTCAGGAAAGGTGATCTGGGGAAGGGTCTGCGGCTCGGGCATGCGCCCTCCAGTCTCCCACGGGTGGTACGCCGAGCGCGCTACACCCAGGCGGGGGCGCTCAAATCACGGTCTCGCGACATCCGTGACCTGACTGAGATCGGCTTCTGTGCCGATCCTTCGAGAGAGCCGCGCAGCATTTAAGTGTGCGTTCTCCACGTATGAGCATTTCACGCGACCCCCGGCTGTGGCCGGCGCTCGCCGTCGGCGCGTTCGGCTTTGCCGTCTCGTTCGCTCTGAGCTGGATTCCGTCGCTCGACTTCAATGAGGCGGCCACCGTCATCTCCGCACTGCGCCCGTGGCCCGCGCTATGGCAGGAGATCCACCATGTCGACGCGGTGCACGCGAGCTACTACGCGTTCATGCACCTCTGGTTCGACCTCGTCGGCTACACGCCCCTCACCCTGAGAATTCCGGCGAGCATCGCAGCCGGCGTCACTGCGGCGCTGCTCGTGGTGCTCGGCACGCGCCTCGCGGGGCGCCTGCACGGCGTGGTCGCCGGTCTGATCTTCGCGGTGCTGCCGCAGAGCATGTGGATGGGGTTCGAAGGGCGGCAGTACGAAGCGAGCATGGCGCTCGCCACGGGAATGGTGCTGGTATTCCTCGTGGCGCACCGCCGCACGATTCACGGGGAGCGCTCGTGGCCGTGGTGGTGCGGCTACGGTCTGCTCAGCATCGTCAGCCAATACATCTTCGGCTATCTGTTCATGGTCGACATCGGCCTGGCGGTACTCCTCGTGCTGCCGCTGCTGCGGCGGACGACCCGCTCGCGCGCCGGTCTGCGCTCGCTCGGGCGGTTCGGGCTCGCCGTCGGGTGCGCCGTCGTGGCATGGGTGCCGCTCGCGGTGCTCGAGGTGCACGAGCAGGGCCAGGTCTCCTGGATCACCGGCATCACGCTCGGCACCGCCGACCAGGTCCTGGTGTCGCAGTTCTTCCCCGGTGCGCCGTTCTTCGCCGTCGTCGGCTGGCTGGCGGCGATCGCGGGCGGCGTTGCCGGCGTCGTGGCGTGGCGGCGAGGCATCCGCTCACCGGCCCGTCGTGTCGCGTCGGTCGCGCTGCCCTGGCTCCTCATCCCGACCACCCTGCTGCTCGTCGCGACTGCGTTCGGCCACCACCTGTACTACCCGCGCTACGTCGCGTTCAGCGCGCCGGCCCTGGCGCTGCTCATCGCTGTGCCGTTCACGTGGTTGTGGCGGCTGCCGGTGCCCGCGCTCGGTCGCGCGTCGCTCGAGTGGGTCCGGCGGCGCCGGCAGACCGTGTGGACGGCGGTGGCGATTGCGGCGGTGTTCGCGCTGGTCGCGCCGACCTGGGCGGCGCAGCGCACGCCGGGTTCGAAAGAAGCGGATGCCTGGAACCAGATCGCCGCTGTCATCACCGCCGAGCGCAAAGAAGAGCCGAAGGGGGCGCGCAACGTCGTCGTCTTCGGCGCGGCGCACGCCCACAAGGTCGCGACCTCACAGGTGATCGGCGACCTGTACCCGCAGGCGTTCCGCGGAATGGACGACATCACCCTCGCGCAGTCCTACGACCGCACCCACAGCCTGTGGGACACGAGCCGCCCGCTCGACGCGGTGCTCAGCCGCACGCGTGGCGCCAACTACGTCTGGGTGCTCACCACGGTGCAATCGCACCAGGCGCCGGCGGACATCTCGATGCTCGCCAAGGTCGGCTTCCGCGTCAACGAGCGGTGGCAGATGAACAAGGAGGTCGTGGTGCAGCTCGTGCACGCGCCCAAACCGGTATAGCGCGCGAGTGCGCCGCGACGCGAGCGGATGCGATGCGAACGGGCGTGATGCGAACGGGCGCAGCGCGAGCAGATGCCCGCTAGCGGTTCAGGCGACCGGGGCCGGATGCGTGCGCGCCCAGTCCTGCATCACGTCGAGCACCGCATCGGGATTCTGGCGCGGCCAGCGCACGTGGTCCCACGCGACCCCGCCGTTGGCGCTGCGGTCGACGTGCACGCGGTCCGGATGCTCTGGGCCCACCCGATCGGCCAGCATGTCGACGGCGCGGGACGAGACGAGCGTGTCGCCGTCGAACGAGAGCTGCAGCACGGGCGGCTCCACGTGGTGCAGCGCCTCCTCATAGTCGACGTCGGTGTTCGACAGGATGAAGCGGTTGGTGCGCGCCTCGCGGTGCCAGTCCGCGATCATCGTCCGCGGCTGCCGGTCGCCGAAGCCGAGCCGGTCGCCGGGGAAGTAGCCGAGCGCTCTCGTGATGGCGAGCGCCGTCGGCGTGATGAGGCGCCGCTGCAGCTTCGCGACCGCGCCGTCGCGCGAGGTGTAGTGCGCGGCGCCGCTCGCGACGGTGACGATGCGCTCGGGGTGCAGCACACCCGCGCCGGTCGCGGTCAGTGCGAGCAGGCCACCGAGGCTGTGCCCGACGACCGTGAGGCGCGGGGTGTCTGCGAGCGGCGTCTGCGTGAGCGCGGCAGGCAGGTCCTGCTCGATGAGTGTGGCCCAGCCCCAGTCATATCGGCGCACATCGGTCGTCGAACTGCGCGGACGACCGCGGAACTCGATGCCGAACACACGGATGCCGCGGGCCGCGGCCCGCTCGAACAGAGGGCGGTAGTACCCGACGGGCACGCCGAGCGCCGGAAGGAAGAAGACGGCTGATGAGGCATCCGCCGGCCCGTATTCATCGACGACGGTGTGGGTGCCGTCCGGGGCCGTGATGCGATGCTCTGTTGCCACCTCGCCACGCTAATCGGTGCGTGCGCTCCGGCTGTGCCGCTTGTGAGGGGCACACAATTCCCCGCCGCGTGAGACCCAATACAGTTGTCGCCATGTCGAGACCGCTGGACTTCGAAACGCGCCAGATCCACGCCGGTGCGATCGTCGACGCCGAGGCCCAGGCGCGCGTCACCCCGATCTATCAGACGGCGGGTTATGTGTTCGACGGCTTCGACGACGGCGAAACGCGCTTCGCGGGCCGCGGGGGCCGGGCGTACTCGCGGAACGAGAACCCGACCAACTTCGTCGCCGGCCGGCGTATCGCCGACCTCGAGGGCGGCGTCGACGGCATCGTCGTCGCGAGCGGTCAGGCGGCGATCGCGGTCACCGTCTCCGCGCTGGCGGGCAGCGGCGACCACGTGCTCATCACGGCGTCGCTGTACGAGGGCACGAACGAGATGTTCCGCGGAGTCCTCGCGCGCCAGGGGATCGAGGCCGAGTACGTGCCCGAGTCGGCAAGCGACGCGGAATGGGCCGCACGCATCCGCCCCAACACCAAGCTCATCTACACCGAGAGCCTGCCGAACCCGCTCGGCCAGGTCACCGACCTCGAACGGTTTTCGGCGCTGGCGCACGCGCACGGTGTGCCGCTCGTCGTGGACAACACGGTGCCGACGCCGTACCTCGAGCGTCCGATCGAGTTCGGGGCCGACGTGGTGATCCATTCGACGTCGAAGTGGCTGTCGGGGCACGGCTCGGTCATCGGCGGCGCGGTCGTCGACGCCGGGCGCTTCGGCTGGGGGGCGAGCGGGCGCTTCCCCCAGCTGACCGCGCCGCCGCGGCCCGGGGTCGGGTCGTTCGTCGAGCGCTTCGGGCCCGGCGCTCTCGGCGCGTACCTGCGCTCGGTCGTCGTGCTCGAATACGGCCCGACCGTTCCGCCGACCAGCACCTTCCTGCTGCTGCACGGGATCGAGACGCTGTCGCTGCGCATGGAGCGGCACGTCGCGAATGCCCGCGCCGCCGCGGAGTGGCTCGAAGGGCGGCCGGGTGTGGCATCCGTCTTCTACCCGGGTCTCGCATCGAGTCCGTACCACGCGCTCGCTGCCAAATATCTGCCGCTCGGCGCGGGATCGATCGTCTCGATCGACCTCGCCGGCGGCCGCGATGCGGCGCGCGCCTTCGTCGACGCGCTCGAGCTCATCACGCCGATGACTCACATCGGCGACGTGCGCTCGCTCGCGATCCATCTCGGGTCGACGATCCACCTGAAGCTCAGCGAGGAGCAGCGCCTCGCGGGCGGCATCACTCCCGGCCTCGTGCGCCTCTCGATCGGCATCGAGAGCGCCCGCGACATCATCACGGATCTGGAGCGCGGGCTGAGCGCGGCCACCGCCTGATGCGCACGCGCTGCCCGGATCCGGTGTGCGCGCCTCGGGTTCGAGCAGCGGGTCGCGGATCCGAGCAGCGCGTGCCCGAGCAGCGCGTGCCTGCCCCGCGCTAGGCGATCGACGCGGCGATGCGGTGCACGGCCTCCGCGACCGTCGCCGGATCGCAGGCGAGGTTCGCGCGCACGAAACCGCGGCCGGGCGCGCCGAAGCTCGGCCCCGAGTTGAACGCGACGCGACCGATCTCGCGCAGCGACACCGCCGGGTCGTCACCGAGACCAGTGGCCCGGAAGTCGAGCCACACGAGATAGCCGGCGTCGGGGCGCACGAGGCTGACGGACGGCGCCTCCGTCGCGAGCCGCGACCCCAGCAGCTCGATGTTCCGCGTGATCTGCGCAACGGCTGCGTCCCGCCACGCCGTCGCCCCGAGTGCGGCGAGGTTGGCGTGCAGGCCGAGGATGCTCGTGCGCGCCGCGAGTTCGTCGGGCAACCCGGTGAGCAGGGCCTCGGCACGGGCATCCGCTGCGACGATCACCGCGCACTTGAGCGCCGCGAGATTCCAGCCCTTGCTTGCGCTGGTCACGGTCACGCTGAGAGCCCCGGCGGCCGACGCGATCGGTGCGAACGGAGCGAAATCGGTGCCGGGGTGCGCGAGCGTCGCGTGCACCTCGTCGCTGACGATCACGACGTCGTGCGCCGCGGCCAGGCGCGCGAGTGCCTCGAGCGTCGCGCGGTCGTGCGTGCGCCCGGTCGGATTGTGCGGGTGGCAGAGAATCATCGCGTCGACCCCCGCGCGGAACGCCGTCTCGAGCCCCGCGAGATCGAGCGACCAATCGGATGCCTCGAGCAGCGGCACCTCGACGAGCCGCGCCCCCGTCTCGCCGACCATCTCATAGAACGGGCTGTAGACCGGCGGCGTGATGACGACGCTGCCGCCTGCGCGGGGGACCACCAGCCGCAGCGTCTCGACGACGCCGACGGTCACATCGGTCGCCAGATGCACGTGGCCCGGGTCGACGCGCCAGCCCCAGGAGTCCTCCGCGAACGCGGCGAACGCCGGTGCCAGAGGGCCGGGACCGTCGAGGTAGCCCGTGTCGCCGGCGGCCAGAGCATCCGTCACCGCCTCGATCACCTCGGGCGCGACGCCGAAGTCCATCTCGGCGACGAAGAGCGGTAGCACGTCCTCCGGATAGCGGCGCCATTTGATGCTCGAGCGCGAGCGCCGGAGCTGGGGCAGCGGCAGGGCGGGTTCGAAACTCACTCCCACAGGATGCCGTGAGCGCGGCGGCGAGCCGAAATCGGATGTCTCAGGACTGCTTCAGCCGCTTCTTCTCGGCCTGCACGTCAAAGCTCGGCGGCGGCCAGCTGAGGTCGAGGCTCTCGAGCGCACCGACCAGCAGGCGCTGCACCGCGATGCGGGCGTACCACTTCTTGTCGGCAGGCACGACGTACCACGGCGCCGCGTCGATCGAACAGCGCGTGATCGCCAGCTCGTACGCCTCCTGGTACTCGTTCCAGAAGCCGCGTTCGGTCACGTCGGCCGGGTTGTACTTCCAGTACCGGTCGGGGCGGTCGAGGCGCTCCTGCAGGCGCTCCTTCTGCTCCTCGGGCGAGATGTGCAGCATCACCTTGACCATCGTGATGCCGCGCTCGGCGAGGCCGTTCTCGAACTCGTTGATCGCGCCGTAGCGGCGCTCGATCTCGGCCGGCGGCGC
This sequence comes from Gryllotalpicola reticulitermitis, assembly GCF_042651345.1. Taxonomy (NCBI): domain Bacteria; kingdom Bacillati; phylum Actinomycetota; class Actinomycetes; order Micrococcales; family Microbacteriaceae; genus Gryllotalpicola; species Gryllotalpicola reticulitermitis. Next base: position 251,612 of record NZ_JBHSCN010000002.1, on the reverse strand, counting down.
GAGGTGGTGCACGCGCTGGATCAGCACGTCCTCGTAGTGCGAGCGGTTGAAGACACCGAGCATGCCGCGTTTCGGCACCCGGCGCGACACGCGCCAGAGGAAGTCGTGCCGGCGCTCCCACGGAGTCGGCGCCTTGAACGAGGTGAGCGCCACTCCCTCCGGGTGCGTCGACCCGACCACATGCCTGACGGTGCCGTCCTTGCCGGAGGTGTCCATGCCCTGCAGGATCAGCAGCACGCGCCGCTCGTCGCCCTCGACGCCGCGCGCGTAGAGGCGCTGCTGCAGCTCGGTGAGCTGGGCGCGTCCCGCATCGAGAACCTGCTGGCCGGTGGCCTTGTCGCCCAGTTTCTTGTCACCCTTGAAGCCGGGGGTGGACGCGGGATCGATATCGGCGAGTTTCGTGCCGGGCAGCGCAGCGAGCGCGACGGCAGGATCGTCCTTCCATGCCTTGTGCATGTGCAGACTCTATTGCGGTGTCAGCCGCGTGGCACCGTAACGTCAGGCGGCGTCGTGCAGGCGGCCGAGCAGTCCCCACACGGCACGCGTCAGGTCGGGGTGCTCGAGAGCGATGCTGCGCAGCACGCCGTACTCGAATCGCTCGGCTGCGGTGTGCGGTGCCGACGGGTGATAGGCGCGTGCGCGCTCTTCGTCGAGACCCTGTGCCTCGATGCGCTCGAGCCGCAGCGTCAGCACCACCTGCTCGTCGACGGTGGGCAGGTCTGGCAGGAATTCCCAAGGATCGTCGCCGAGACGGCACTTGAGTTCGATGAGAGCTGAGAGCTCGTCGCGTGCCTCACGGCGACGCATCTCAAGGTCCTCACCCCCGGCCATGCGGGTCACGATACGCCATCGATCTGACCGATATTCGAAGCCACTGCTGGCCGCCCCGATGCTATGGTTCGACGTCGGCGGCGAGACCGCTACGGCCCCACGTACCTTCCCCGGGGGCGCAACCGCAGCGGGCGTTCCTCGTACTCGGCGAGCGCATGGGCGATCCACCCCACGACCCGCCCGACGGCGAAGATAGCGACGCCCGCGTCGGCGGACAGCCCGGCCGAGAGCGTCAGCGCCGCGAGTGCGAGGTCGACATTCGGGTGGATGCCGGCGCGACGCAGCACCTCGGATGACACCGCGTCGACGGCCGCGAGGATCGGTGCCGCCCCGGGCAGTTCGGCGATGAGGGGGAGCAGGGCGCGGGCCCGGCCATCCGTACCCGAGTACAGCGCATGCCCGAAGCCGGGCACGCCGCGGCCGCCGTCGCGAACCGCGCGCGCCAGCGCGGCATCGGGTGCCGAGCCCGCGACCACATCGGCGAGCAGGGCGGCGGCCGCGCGACTCGCGTTCCCGTGCAGGGGTGAGTCGAAGGCGCCGAGCGCGGCCGTCACGACTGCGTACCCCGATCCGCGCGCCGACGCGGCGATGCGTGCGGCGAGGGTCGAGACCGCGAGGTCATGGTCGACGAGCAGAACGAGCGCCGCATTGACGGCACGGATGCCTGCCGCACCGGTCGCAGTGCCGCCGAGTGCGCGCCAGAGTGTTGCGGCGACCGACTCGGCTGGGTCTGGGTCTGGGTCTGGGTCTGGGTCTGGGTCTGGGTCTGATCCAGAGTCGCGGCCATGGTCGTCGTGCATGCCGGCGGGGAGGAGGGCTCGTGGGATTCCCGCGAGCAGAAGGGCGCCCGCGCGGCGGAGGCTCTCTGGCGTGGCGTCGTACCGCAGAGGGTCGGCGGCGGCGAGACCGGTGATCGCCGCGTGGATGCGATCCAGTTCTGTCGCACCCGGCGGGAGCGCCGCGATGAGCGCGCGCGCCGTCGCGATCGCCTGCGCGTCGGGTTGCGAATCCGGCTGCCGGTCCTCTGCGCCCCAGAGCCATACGGCGATGTCTTCGACCGGTCTGTCGATCAGAGCGACCGCCGGGCGACCGCGGTAGTACAACTCGTCGTCGTCGATCTGCGCGATGTCGGTGTCGAGGACCATCAGCGGGGTGCCGGGCTGCGCCGGGGCGCGGGTCGTGGCCGCCGACGGGTCGCGCCGCCGGGCACGAGCGAACGCCTCGATCTCGAGCGGGTCGAAGCTCGAGCCGGCGGCCGAGCGTTCGCGGGCGAGCAGGCCGCGCGACACATAGGCGTAGAGCGTCGCCGGTTTCACGCCGAGGCGCGCCGCTGCTTCGGCGGCGCTCAGACGCGGCAGAGCATCCATATTGATCCGATCAATATTGACTACAACATGATCATGTTCCCACACTGAGCCCATGGACACGACCCTGATCGATGTGCCGCGCGGGCTCGCGAACGTCGCCGTCGCCGAAACAGCCATCAGCGACGTCAACGGCGCCGCGGGGTACTATCAGTACCGCCAGTACTCGGCCGTTGAGCTCGCGCGCACCGCGAGCTTCGAGCAGGTCTGGTATCTGCTCGTCGTCGGCAGGCTTCCGGACGCCGCTGAGCTCGCGGTGTTCCGAGCCCGGATCCTCGCGGCGCAGAACTCGCCCGAGCTCGACCGTGTGATCGACACGCTGCGCGGGGGAGTCGGCGGGGCATCCGTCAGCCCGCTCGCGGGCCTCAAAGCCGCCTGGCCGCTCGTGGCCGCTGCGCGAGGTTCGCGGCCCCTGTACGACCTCGCCGACGATGAGCGGCTCGCGGATGCAATCGAGCTGGCCGCTCTCGCCCCGGTCGTGCTCGCCGCGCTGCACGGCGGTCGACGTGAGGTCCTGCCGGAGCGTGGTGTCGTCGCGAACTATCTGTACCAGGTGACGGGCGACGTGCCGGACGCCGAGCACGAGCGCGCCCTGACCGCCTACCTGATCGCCGCGATGGACCACGGCTTCAACGCCTCGACGTTCACTGCGCGGGTGATCGCATCGACAGGGGCCGACGTCGCGTCATGTCTCGCGGGAGCGCTCGGCGCGCTCTCGGGGCCGCTGCACGGCGGCGCGCCCGCCCGGGCGCTCGACAGCCTCGACGCCGTCGGATCGGTCGACCGCATCGAGTCGTGGCTTCGCGGGGAGCTCGCCGGAGGGCGCCGAATCATGGGTTTCGGGCACGCGGTCTATCGCACGGTCGACCCGCGGTCGGCGCTGCTCAAATCGGTTGCGCTCGAGTTCGGCGGCCCGCGAGTGGAGTTCGCGGTCGCGTTCGAGCAGACGGCCGAGCGGGTGCTCGCGGAGTACAGGCCCGAGCGTCCGCTGCATGCCAACGTCGAGTTCTACGCCGCGATCGTCATGGAGCTGTGCGGGCTGCCGCGCGAGATGCTCACACCGACGTTCGCCGTTGCGCGGGCCGTCGGGTGGACGGCTCATGTGCTCGAGCAGGCACGGGATTCGAAGATCATCAGGCCGTCGGCGCGCTACGTGGGGCCGGAACTGGCGCGCTGAGGCGGTCGTCTCGCCCAGCACAATCCGCCGGTGCGCGGAGTTGTCCACAGAACGGATGCCTCGGCCCGAGGTACCCGGACGGTGCCCGGCAACATGGCCGTCATGGATCGCAACGAGACCGACCGCACCGACCAGACCGACCGGACTGACCGCAGCAGCCCCATTGACGAGATCGGCGAGATCGGCGAGATCGACGAGACCGACCGCGTCGACGAGATCGACGAGATCGATCAGATCGACCCCGCCGCGCCGCTGCGCAGCGACGACGAGATCACGCAGCGCATCGCGCTCCTCATCGGGCGCGCGTACCGGCGTCAGCTCTGGTTGCTCTTCCTCGACGACCACTCGCGCATGCTGCCGACGCTGATGCCGAACGACGAGCTGCCGTCGCCGCTCGGGGCCGAGCCGGCGGCGGCGATCGCGGCGATGCTGCGGCAGGCGATCGCGGGCACTCCGATCGAATCGGTGATCCTCGTGTGGGAGCGGCCCGGCGGCCCGATCGCCAACGCGGCGGACAAGCAGTCGGCCGCCGAGCTCGCTTGGGCGTGTGCCGACGCGGGCGTGCCGGTGCGCTCTCAGCTCATCAGTCACGACTTCGGCGTGCGTGCGCTCAGCGCGGAGGAGTTCACACCGCTCGCCGACCTCGAGATCGAGCGGGCGGCCGGCTGAGCGACGACGTCGGCGAACGATAGCGTGGGGGACGTGACCGACAGCGCAATCGACGGATACATCGCCGACCTGACCGCCTTCATCGAAGCGTCGCCCAGCTCGTACCATGCGGCGGCCGAGGTGGCGCGCCGCGTCGAGAACGCCGGATTCACCCGGCTGGCGGAAACCGAGGCGTGGCCGGTGAGCCCCGGCCGCTACGTGGTCGTGCGAGACGGAGCTGTGATCGCGTGGGTCGTGCCCGAGGGGGCCGCGGCCACGACTCCGTTCCACATCCTCGGTGCGCACACCGACTCGCCGGCGTTCAAGTTGAAGCCGAAGCCGACGGTCGAGTCGTCGGGCTGGCTGCAGGCCGGCGTCGAGGTCTACGGCGGTCCGCTGCTCAACTCGTGGCTCGATCGCGAGCTCGAGCTCGCCGGTCGTATCGTCACGCGTGACGGGCGCGAGCACCTGGTGCGCACGGGGCCGCTGCTGCGTATTCCGCAGCTCGCCATCCATCTCGATCGCGGGGTCAACAACGACGGGCTCACCCTCGACAAGCAGCGGCACACGCAGCCGGTGTTCGGTCTTGCGGCGGACGCGCCCCTTGCCGGTGGCGACCTCGTCGGCCTGCTCGCCGAGGTCGCGGGCGCGCGGGCCGGCGACGTGCTCGGCTACGACATCCTCACCGCGGACACGCAGACACCGGCGCGTTTCGGCCTCGATCGCACCCTGTTCGCGAGCCGTCGCCTCGACAATCTGAGCTCGGTCCACGCCGGTGTCGTCGCGCTGATCGCGGCGGCGCAGGCGCAGTCGGGACGCAGTGACGGCGCCGCACAGATCGCCATGCTCGCCGCCTTCGATCATGAGGAACTGGGCTCGGCCTCGCGCTCCGGCGCGTCCGGGCCCTTCCTCGAAGATGTGCTGACGCGTGTCTCGGAAGGGCTCGGCGCGACGGCATCCGATCGTCGACGCGCGTTCGCCGCGAGCTGGGTCGTGTCGGCGGATGCCGGGCACTCGGTGCACCCCAACTACCCTGAACGGCACGACCCGGTGAATCGGCCGCTCGCCGGTGGTGGGCCCCTCCTCAAGATCAACGCCAACCAGCGCTATACGACCGACGCGGCGGGCGCCGCGCTCTGGGCTCAGCTGTGCGAGACGGCCGGGGTTCCGTATCAGGAGTTCGTATCGAACAACACGGTGCCGTGCGGGTCGACGATCGGTCCGCTGACGGCGACGCGTCTCGGTATCGCGACGGTCGATGTCGGTATCGCGCTGCTGTCGATGCACTCGGCGCGAGAGCTGTGCCACGTGGCCGACCCGGTTGCGCTCGCTGCCGCGGTCACGGCGTTCTTCGCTCTGGGCTGACGGCGCGTAGCCTGCGCCGGTTAGGTGCGGTGCGTCGGCTTGTCGGGCCACGGTTCGTCCGGTGGTACCGGACGGTCGGCCCGCGGTTCGCGGGGTTGTGCCGCCCGGTCAGTCTGCGGTTCGTGCGGCCTCGTCGGCACGCGCCTGCTTTGCGCGGGCGTTCTCGGCGCGGACGGCGGCCTGCGTGGCACGCTCACGCACGAGCCACGGGGGCGGGCTCGCGAGCAGCGCGGAGATCTCGGCCGTCGTGAGCGCCTCAGTCACCTCCGAGCGGGCGAGACCCGACACGGAGACGCCGAGCTTCCGGGCGACGACGTCACGCGGGTGCGGGCCGTTCAGGCGCAGCTGGACGAGCCATTCGGGCGGGGTCTCCTGCAGCTCCTGGAACTCGGCCCGCGTCAGCGCGTTGGCCTGGAACGACTCGGGCGCCGCCGGCAGGTAGATGCCGAGCTTCTTCGCGGCCGTCGCCGGCTTCATGGCGTCGGGGCCGGCGGCTCGGGGCTCGTTGTCGCTCATGGGTCCCAAGGCTAGCCGGGTTTCGTGCCGTGGCCATCGCGCCCCCTCGGCCCGCGCCGCCCAACCGGGGCCTGCTCGGCCTCGCCCGCTCGGCCCGCGCCGGCTCGACCCGCGTCCGCTCAGCCGGTGCGCTCAGCCTCGCCGGCCCAGCCTGCGCCCGCTCAGGCGCGCCGCGTAGCCTGGGCACGTGCCCGGCCGCCTTCGCATCAGCTACCCGCGGGGAGTCACGCCCGGCAAGTGGGCGCGGATCTGGGGCGAGCGATTCCCGCGCACCCCGCTCGAGCTGGCACTGGGCACCGCTGTGACCGATGTCGACGCCCAGCTCGCGGCAGTGCGCAACGGCGAAGCCGCGCTGGTGTTCCTCCGGCTGCCCATGAGCGATGCCGGCGAGCCGGCGTGGCCGCGTGGTGCGCGCCCCGAGGACGTCCACTTCATCGCGCTCTACGACGAGCTGCCGTTCGCCGTCGCCGCGAAGGGCAACGTGATCGAGGCGGCGAGCGAGATCACAGTCGCCGACCTCGACGGTGAGGTGAGGCATCCGTTCGACGACGACATTGCGATGACGGTCGAGATCGTCGCCGCCAACGTGGGGGTTGTGGTGGTGCCGCAGTCGATCGCGCGACTCTACGCACGCAAGGACGTCGTCGCGCGGCCTGTCACCGACGCTCCAGGCTGGCGGGTCGGCATCGCGTGGCCGCGCGCCTGCGACGAGCCGCGCGTTGACGACTTCGTCGGCATCGTGCGCGGCCGTACGGCCAACTCATCCCGGGGTGTGGGCGGGAGCGGCGCCGACGGGCAGGCTGCGGGAAATACCACCGACAAGCGCGGCGGTCGCGGGAAGGGCTCTACTGCTGGGCCGCGGAGTGGCGATGGAGGCGAGCGCCCGCAGCGGCCAGCTGGCGGTCGCCCGGCTCGCCCGTCTCGAGCGGGGCGGCGGGGTCGGCGCTCCACTCGCTGAGCGATCCGTCGTAGATGCGCACGTCGTCGCGCCCGATGAGGTCGAGGGCGAGAGCGTCGCCCGCGGAGGCGATGCCGCTGCCGCAGTACGCGATGATCGGGTCGGGAGCCGTAGCCACGTCCTCGAGGAGCTCGCGCAACCGGCCGAGTGGCAGGTACGCGCCCGTCTCGCGGTCGGTCAGCTCGTGCGCCGGGACGCTGACGGATCCCGGGATGTGGCCGCCCCTCGCGCGGGCCCCGGACGCGCCGAGGAAGTCCGAGGTGGGCAGAGCGCACAGCAGAACGGCGTCCTCGTCACCCGCCACGACCGCCTCGACGTCGCGCTTCGACGCCCATGCGTCTGACGCCTCATAGGCGGAGAACTCGCCCGCGCGCCGCGGTCGCACGTCGCCGACCTGCGTGGGGCGGCCTTCAGCGACCCATTTGCGGTATCCGCCGTCGAGAACCCGCACGGGAAAGCCGAGCGATTTGAACAGCCACCACAGGCGCGCCGCCCAGATGCCGTGATTCGTGTCGTAGACGACGACGGCCGTGTCGTTGTCGATGCCGTGCGCTTGCGCCTCGCGCTCGAACTGGCGCACGCCAGGCCGCGAGAAGGCGTACTCGCCCTCGGGGTCGCTGAAGTCATCGAACAGGTCGGCGAAGACGGCGCCGGGAATATGCCCGTTGATCAGGTATTGCTCTTCGCCGCTGACGTAAGCGCGGCCTCCGCCGAAGCCGTCGACGGTGAGAACGGTTGCATCAAGCACCACGAGGCCGTCTGCGCCGAGATGGTCCGCGAGCCATTCCGTGGGGACGAGCGGTGTCTCAGGGAGTCCGTCGAACAGTGGCTGTTGCACGAGCGCCATGCTAGACGCGATGTTCAGTGACCGTTAAGGGCCTTGCGGTGGACATTTTTCGTGTCGATCTCTGATAAGCAACCAGAGTTGACACAACGGCGTAAGCAACATAAGTTGCTACCCATGCACGTCAGCCCTCCGGATCCCGTCGGCGGCGCAGCAGACGACCTGGCCGCCGTCGTCGCCCTGCGCGAACTCGCCGACCGTCTGGAGGATTCCGCCGTCGAGCGCGCGCTGCGCGATGGATGGTCGTGGGCGCAGGTGGCCGAAGCGCTCGGCGTCACACGACAGGCGGTCCACAAGAAGCACCTCAGCCGGTTGGCCGGCTCAGACATCGACCTGAGGAGGCGCAATGCCCGCGGTTAGCCGCCACCAGGGCGGGTCGGTCGAGGAACAGCGCATGCGCCCCGATGTGCGTGGCATCGTTCAGCTGGCGGCCGTCGAGGCATCCAATCGCGGCTCGAACGTCATCGAGGCCGAACACCTGCTGCTCGCGATCGCATTCCACCGCGCGAACCCTGCCGCCCGTGCGCTCGCCGAGCTCGGCCTCGACTACGCCGCGATCGCGACCGCACTCGAGGCAGAGCGAGCCCGCGCGCTCTCGGTCGCAGGAATCCAGCCGTTCGCGCCCGAACGGCTCGCCTCGACCCAACGCGACCGGCGATCGCGACTGGGTGCCTCCTTCCGCGACGCCCTCGCGCGCGGCCACCGCTTCTCATCGACGCAACGGCGTCACACCATGGGCTACACCGATGTCGCGATCGGCATCCTCACCGCAGAGCTCGGCACCGTGCCGCGCGCACTCGCAGTGAGCGGCTTCGACCGAGACGCTCTGCTCCACGCCCTCAGCTCCATCCCTGAAAGCCCACGTCAGCGCATGTAAGCGCGCGTGTAAGCGCCCCGACAGAGCCGTGAAAGTGCGGCATCCGATCATCGAGACATCCAGTTCGATTCACTCAAGCAAGGACCCAGACATGACTTCCACCGAACTCGCCGTCGAGGCCACAGGCCTCGTCAAGGTGTTCGGGTCCAACCGGGCGGTCGACGGCGTCGACCTCAACGTCCAGGCGGGCACCGTCTACGGTGTGCTCGGCCCGAACGGAGCCGGCAAGACCACGACCATCTCCATGCTCGCGACGCTGCTCAAGCCTGACGGCGGCAGCGCCCGCGTCTTCGGCCACGATGTCCTGCGCGAGGCGCAGGTCGTGCGCCAGCTCATCGGCGTGACAGGCCAGTACGCGTCCGTCGACGAGAAGCTCTCGGCCAACGAGAACCTCTACATCTTCGGCAGACTCCTCGGTCTGTCGGGCAAGCAGGCGAAGGCGAAGGCCACCGAGCTGCTCGAGGCCTTCGGACTGACGGACGCCGCCAAGCGCCCGCTCGCGAAGTTCTCCGGCGGCATGCGCCGCCGCCTCGACCTCGCCGCGTCGCTCATCGCGCAGCCGCCCCTCATCTTCCTCGACGAGCCCACCACCGGCCTCGACCCGCGCACGCGCGGCCAGATGTGGGACACGATCCGCAGCCTCGTCGCCACCGGCTCGACCGTGCTGCTCACGACCCAGTACCTCGACGAGGCCGACCAGCTCGCCGACCGCATCGCCGTGATCGACACCGGCAAGGTGGTGGCCGAGGGCACGGCCGACGAGCTCAAAGCATCCGTCGGCACGTCCTCGCTGATCCTGCGTCTGACGGACCGCAACGACACCGGCGAGGCGCTGCGCCTCATCGCCGAGGTGTTCGGGGTGCAGGGCACGCCGACACCTGAGGCGGGCCGCATCACCGCCCCCATGTCGAACCCCGAAACGGTCACCGATCTGTTGATCCGTTTCCGTGAGGCCGGCATCCGCCTCGACGAGTTCTCGGTGCAGAAGCCGACGCTCGACGAGGTCTTCCTGACCATCACCGGCCACGGTGTCGAAACCGCGACCGACGAGCCCGCAGAGGAGGTGCTCGCATGACCACCCTCGCCACCACGCGCATCGTGCCCGCCGCCGAGCGCAAACTGAAGAACCACACGAGCATCGCCCAGACGCTCTCCAACTCGCTGATCATGGCCTACCGCGGCCTCGTCAAGTTCCGGCGCACGCCGGAGCAGTTCTTCGACGTGACGCTGCAGCCGATCCTGTTCACCGTCATGTTCACGTTCCTGTTCGGCGGTGCCGTGACCGGCACGCACGGCGACATCTCGGGCTACCTGCCGACGATCATCCCGGGCGTGCTCGCCCAGACGGTGATCACCTCCTCCGTCGTCACGGGCGTGCAGCTGCGCGAGGACATGGACAAGGGTGTGTTCGACCGCTTCCGGTCCCTGCCGATCGCGCGCATCGCACCGCTCGCCGGAGCGCTCACCGCGGACACCCTGCGGTACGCGATCGCGACGATCATCACGTTCCTCACCGGATTCGTGATCGGCTGGCGCCCCGCGGGCGGGTTCTTCGGTCTCGTGCTCGCCGGCCTGCTCATCGTCGCGGTCGCCTGGGCGATCAGCTGGATCTTCGCCTTCTTCGGCGTGATCGCGCGCACCGCCAGCTCGGTCCAGGGCATCTCGTTCATGGTGCTCTTCCCGCTGACGTTCCTCTCCAACGCCTACGTGCCCACCGGAACGATGCCGGGCTGGCTTCGCGCCTTCGCCGACGTGAACCCGGTCTCGCACGTGATCACCGCGATGCGCAACATCGTGGCGGCGCAGCCGGTCGGCGCGAATGTCTGGTGGACACTGCTCGGCGCCGCCGTCATGGTCGCGGTCTTCGCACCGCTGACCGTGCGTGCGTACATGCGCAAGGCCTAGCTGCGGCGGGCCGCGGCGCGTCGGGGGCGCGCACGCGGGCGGCACACTTCACGCCCGGGGGCACACAGGAATCGGATTCCGGTGTGCGCCCGGGCGCTTCGTGTGCCGCTCGCGCCTCGCGCCTCGCGGCCGTCACGTCACAGCCTGGTCGTACGTAGAAGGTCGTCCACGCGCGCGGTGCAGGCCGCGAGATCGGCGCGAGCCGCGGTGCGGGCTCGGGCGTCGGCCACGGCGGATTCCCCGAGCACCCGCTCGGCGAAGGCGAAGGCCCGCTCGCGCACGAGCATCGGCTGGTCCTGCCGGGAGTGCATGCGATCGCCGAGGGCGATGAGCTCTGCGGCGACCGTGCGCTGAGCATCCGTCGCCTGCGGGAAAGCGAGCACACCGAGAGCGAGACCCAGCGCCGCCGTGGCGAGCACCGGTCGATCCACGAAGTCGGGGCCGCCCCGCTGGCGCACCTCGACTCGCGCACCGATGCGCAGGCTCCGCCAGATCGCGAGCGTCGCGTCGTCGACGCGATCGAGGTAGACGGATGCCGCGATCGCGCCCGCGCTGCTGATCAGGTACCACGCGCCGGTCGCTGAGACGCCCGGCCGGGCTCCGTATACGCTCACGGCGCGGCGATAGAGCTCGATGGCTTCGTCGGTGTTCCCGTCGACGGCCGCGATCTCCGCGAGTCCCGCCCAGCCGATCGCGCGGACGTCGAAGACGTCGAAGCCGTCCTGCTGCGCGGCGTGCTCGTCACTGACGAAACGATCGAACGCGGCCACGACGCCGTCGCGGCGGCCGAGCTTGAGCTTGTTGATGCCGGCCGTCCAGTCGGATTGGTTGATCTCCTCGACCGCACCGATCGCCGTGAGGTGGTCGCGGGCGCTCGCGGCCCAGGCGAGGCTCTCTTCGGGGCGGTTGTCCTGGCTCGTGAGGTTGGCGAGCAACTGCGCGGCCTGGCCGGCGATCCAGTCGAGGCCGAGCCGCTCAGCGACCGTCCACGCCTCGCGCGCGTAGCCGAGAGCGCGCTCGAGGTCGCCGCTGTTCTCGGTGAGCACGCCGCTGAACAGGTAGGCCATCAGCTGCACCATCTCGTCACGCGACTCGCGCAGCTGCTCGAGTCGCACCACCGCAGCGTGCGGGGAGTGCGCGCCCGCGATCATCAGCTCGGTGCCTTCCGCGAGCCACGGCGACACGGTGCCGGACCGGACCAGGCGCCGCAGGCGTACCCCGGCGCGGACGCCCGCGCGCAACAGCTCTCCGGCGGGCAGCTGATTCAGCGCCTCGAACTCGGGTGGCAGCTGCGCCTGCTGCCGCTGAATCGTCGGTGCGCGATCGCCGGGGCGCCGGGCGAGATCGCCCGAGCTGTGCGGCTCGGACGCGCTCGGGATCGGGCCCCGGCCGGACCCCGGCCGCGGCGCACGCGAGCCGGCCACGCCCATGATCGTGGCGAAGAGCAACGTCACGGCGGCCGCGTCGGGTGCGCCGGCCGGCAGTTCGCTCTTCGCGACCAGCTCGGCGACGGCCGGCGTGAACGACAGCGCTTCGCGGAACTGATTGCGCACCAGCCAGTGGAACAGCAGCGCGGCGAAGATCGGCACGATCGTGTCCGCGTCCTCCGCCTCGATGGCGGCGCGCAGCACGGCGACCAGATTGTCGTGCTCGACCTCAAGCGAGCGGACCGCACCGGTCTGGCCCGGCGTGGGAAGCGCCGCGAGGGTGTCGAGGCAGAAGCCCCGCGCCCAGCGCGCCTGCGCGGCGGCGACAAGCGTGTCCTCGCCGGCGTCGACGAGCGCCATGTCACCGAACTCACGCACGGTCTCGAGCATCCGGTAGCGCAACCCCGCGCGGCCCTCCGAGACCGACACCAGCGACTGCGTCACGAGCGCATCGAGATCATCGGATGCCTGTACTCGCGCTTCCTCGGTCACCGGAGGGTTGCGGCTCGTCGCGTTCGTCGCGTTCGTCGCGCTCTTCACGCCTGTGGCGACGGCCGCACCCGTCACGTCCGTCCTGCTCGCCGCGGTTCCCGCGCGCGTTACGCGCGCCGCGTCTGCTGGGTCTGCTGCGTCTGCTGCGTCTGCTGCGTCTGCTGGGTCTGCTGCGCCTTCTTCGCCCGCGGCGGCGGCGGCATCGGTCGGTGCGGCGTCGGTCGGTGCGACGCTGCCCTCGGCAACGGCGACGTCGGTCGCCGCCGCGGCCGAGAACCCGTCGGGGAAACGCGACAGGCGGCGCAGCATCCGTCGCTCCGATTCGGTGAGCAGGTTCCAGCTCCAGTCGATGACCGCGATGAGCGTTCGGTGCCGCTCGGGCGCGCTGCGGTCCCCGCCGCGCAGCAGCGCGAACCGGTTGCTGAGGCGCCGCTCGATCTCGTCGACCGACATCGAGCGGATGCGTGCTGCCGCCAGCTCGATCGCGAGCGGCAGGCCGTCGAGGTGCTCGCACAGGCGTGCGACCGCGTCGAGGGGGAGTGCCGCCCCGGGACGCGCGGCGCGGGCGCGCTCCACGAAGAGCTCGACGGCAGGGCCGCGGCTGTCGTTCGCCGACAGGGAGCCCAGCGGGTACACGCTCTCCGCGCCGAGCTGCAGCGGCGCGCGGCTCGTGGCGAGCACGCGCACGCTCGGCACCTCGGAGAGCACCTGGTCGACGAGCTGCGCTGCGCCCTCGATGACGTGTTCGCAGTTGTCGAGCACGAGCAGCGTCTCGCGTTCGGCGAGGGCCGCACGGATGCGCGTGCGCACCTCGAGCAGCATGATGGGGTCGCGCAGACTCACTCGCGCAGAGCCCACCTCGCCGATGCCGAAGGTGGCGGCGACGGCGAGCGGCACGTCTTCTGCTTCGCGGATGCCCGCGAGCTCCACCACGACGACCCCCGGAGTCGTCTGCGCCGCACGGTTCGCGAGCTCGTGAGCGAGGCGGGTCTTGCCGAGGCCGCCGGGCCCGAGGATCGTCGTGAGGCGCGAACTGCGCATGAGCTCTTCGAGTGCGGCCACGTCGCTGTCGCGCCCGATGAGCTGGTTCGGAGCCGCGCGCAGTCCGATCGCAACGCGCTTCGGTGCGGTGCGCGCTGGCCGGTTCTCGTCGGCGCTGCTCGGATCCGGACCGCCCCAGGCGGATGCCTGTGGCCGACCCGCGTGATCGCTTGTGCCTGTGCTTGTGCTTGTGCTTGTGCTTGTGCCTGTGCCTGTGCCTGTGCTCGAGGCCGTGCCTGGGCCGGTGCGGGTGCGTGGCGCAGGCTCGGTACCGGGGGCCAGAGCGGTGCCCGGAACGGGTGCGGTGCCCGGGGCGGCTGCGCCTCTGAGGCCGAGGTCTGCGTCCGCACCCGGGTCTGCGCCAGTGCCAGCGCCCGTGCTCGCGTCGCCGCTGGTGTCCGGAGAGCCCGCGTTGCCACGCAGCAGGGCCGCGTTCGCGGCGACGAGCTCAGGCCCGGGGCGCGCACCGAGCTCATCGCCGAGGCGCTGCTTGTAGTCGGCGAAGACGTGGAGCGCTTCACTGCGTCGCCCGTCGGCGGCGAGTGCCCTCATCAGCAGCAACTGTGCGTGCTCGTCGAACGGTGCGGCGGCGGCCAGCGAGCGTGCCGCGTCGACGGCGGCGGTCGAGGCGCCGGAGTTCAAGGCATCCGTCACCCGCGATTCAAGCGCGCGAGTGCGCACGGCGTGCGCCGTCTCGCGCAGACGATCGGCGAGCTCGGTGTCGCCGAGGTCGGCGCCGGGCTCCCCGCGCCGCGCGGCACCGGGGACCCACAGATCGACGGCATCCGTACCCAGCCGGTAGCCGCCGGCCACGTATTCGATCAATTCGTCGCCAGCGACCGCTCGCACGCGGGACACAAGCGTCTGGAGGGCGGCCCGCGCGTTTCGAGGCGGCTCGTCCTGCCAGATGTCGTCGACGAGCGAGCCGACCGACACGACCGCGCCCTTCGCGAGCACGAGGGAGACGATCAGCGCCTTGCCGTTGGTGCCGGGCACATCGACGATCGCGCCGCCCGGGGTTGACACCCGTACCGGCCCGAGTACCTGGACGCGTGCCGCGCCCACGCCCGTCTTCGCCACCGAATCAGCCTACCGAGTGCACTCCGGGTGCCCCCGGTACAGCGGGATGGAGTCGGTCACGCTCCAGTGACGGCCCGCCCCCCGGTGCGGGATTCTCGGCACGCAGCTTCTCGGCGAGGATCGTCTCGGCGAGGATTCAGCTCGGGGACGATTCAGCTCGGGGGCGGTTCAGGAGCGCGCCGTGTCGAGCGTCGTGACGGCGTCGATGATCAGGCCCCAGAACCAGCCCGCATCGAGGGTGAGCGCGACCGCCGTCGGCACGTCGCGCGGCGCGGACGGGCGCAGGTCGACGACGGTCATCCCCGTCGTGTGCCGCCCAGCTGTCTCGATCGTGATGGGCGCACGCACGATGCCGACGTGCTCGACGTGCTCGACGTGCTCGACGTGCTCGTCTGACCGCGCCGGCTCTGACTGCGCAGGATCCTGCTGCACCAGACGCGCCTGCGCCCGCGCGGTCTCTTCCTGGTCGATGACGATCGCAACGGCGACGGGGTCGTGCACCGGCGGCGCGGCGAACCCGGCGACGTCGTGGTAGCGGCGCCCGAACTCGGCGAGCAGCTCGGTCGTGAAGCGGGCCACGGGTCCGTCGCCGGCGGCGATGCGCTCGGCGACCTCGGCCGTGGCGAGCGCCTGATGCGTGACGTCGAGCCCGGCCATGGTCACGAGCCACCCCGCCGAGAACACGACGTCGGCCGCATCGGGATCGAACCAGATGTTGAACTCGGCGACCGGCGTGCGGTTGCCCGTGCGGGCCGCCCCACCCATCAGCACGACTTCGCGCACGCGATCGACGATCCGCGGCTCGCGTCGCACCGCGAGCGCAATATTGGTGAGCGGGCCGGTCGGCACGAGGGTGATCTCGCCCGGTTCGTGCGACATCACCAGCTCGACGATCAGGTCGACGGCATGGCGCGGGTCGAGGGTGACGGATGCCTCGGGCAGCGTCGCACCGTCGAGCCCGCTCTCGCCGTGGATGTCGGTCGCAAAACTCGCCTGCCGCGTGAGGGGGCCGTCTGCCCCGGCCGCGATCGGCGCCGTGATGCCCGCGAGCGTCGCGATGCCGAGGGCATTGTGCGTCACCTTCGGCAGGCTCTGGTTGCCCGCGACGGTTGTGACAGCGATGAGCTCGATCGCGGGGTTCGCCTGTGCGAGCAGCAGCGCGACGGCGTCGTCGTGCCCCGGATCGCAGTCGAGGATCACCTTGCGCGCAAACCCGCCCACGTCATTGCCGGCCATCAGATCCAGCTTCGCAGCCACATGTGCGCGTGCCAATAGTCATAACTCGTCTGGACGCCCGTCCAGATGGGCCAGAAGAACGCGCTTGCCGCGAGCACGAGCACGAGATAGCTGGCCACGGCGATGATGCCGCGCGTGCGGCGGTACGTGGAATCCGTCGCCTTGCCGAGCACCGCCGCGATGAAGTACACGAGCCCGAGAATCAGGTACGGCTCGAAGGCGATGGCGTAGAAGGTGAAGATCGTGCGGCCGTGGTACAGGATCACCCACGGCAGCCACCCGGCGCCGATCGCCGCGAGCAGCAGGCCTGCGCGCCAGTCGCGGTACCGCGCGAACACGTAGATGAGCAGGAGTAGTGCGAGCGACGCGGCCCACCAGATCAGCGGGTTGCCGAGGTCGGTGATCGCCGACGAGCAGCCGTTGCCGCCGGCGGTGCAGCCGTTCTGACCCGTCGCGCTGCCGACGTAGTACATGCTCGTCGGGCGCAGCATGAGGGTCCAGCCGAGCGGATTCGACTGATACGGATGCCTGACGTGGAGGTTGATCGAATAGTTGTAGAGCTCGGTGTTGTAGTGCCACAGATCCTGTGCCCAGTACGGCACCCAGGCGAGCAGCCCGTGCCACGCGTTGTTCGCGGGGTTCGACTCCACCCAGTGCCGGTCCCAGCCGCCGCTCGTCACCAGCCAGCCGATCCAGGTCATGACGTAGGCCGCGAAAGCGATGGGCACCATCGTGACGAAGGTGATGATCGCCTGCGTGACCCCCTCGGTGACGTGGAGCACGCCGGCCTTGCGGTAGGCGAACCAGTCCGAGCACACCGAGTACGCGGCGAACACCGCGAGGAAGTAGAAGCCGGACCATTTGACGCCCGCATCCAGACCGAAGAGCAGACCCGCGGTGAGCAGCCAGGGGCGCCAGAGCACGGGCCCGGCACCGTTCGAGCGAAGAATCCGTCTGTCGCGGTAATCGCGGTCGAGGATCATCGCCCAGACGCCGAGCAGAGCGAAGAACATCACCATGTTGTCGAGCAGAGCGACCCGGCTCATGACGATGGCGCTGCCGTCGACGGCCATGAGCAGCCCGGCGATCATCGCGAGCACCGTCGATCCGTTGAACAGGCGCTTCGCGATCAGCATGACGACCACCACGGCGAGGATTCCCACGACCGCCGTCGTGAGGCGCCAGCCCACCGCGCTGTCGATGCCCGTGAGGTGCTCGCCCAGCGCGATCAGCCATTTGCCGAGCGGAGGGTGCGCGACGAACTCGGGCGCCTTGGTCCAGTGGCTCGCGTCGCCCGCGTTGAAGTAGGTGTCGGCGTTGTTGCTCCATGAACCTTCGTAGCCGAGATGCGAGAGCGTCCACGCGTCCTTGACGTAGTAGGTCTCGTCGAAGACCAGCGCGTGGGGGTAGCCCAGGTGCCACAGCCGCAGGACGGCCGCGAGGAGCGTGACCGCACCGGGGCCGCCCCAGTCCCAGATCCGCTTGTTCCGCCGGTTGGACAGCACGCGACCCCACCAGCGGTCGAGGCGCGTCCCGGTGGGCTCGGGCGCGTCGTCGTCGTAGTCGGGAAGGTCATCGACGTCGACCTCGGGCTCGCTCACCCGCGCCATGGTAGCGGTGCTTCCCAAGGCCGCCGTTGGCGCGAGCGTGGGGGAAGATCAACTGCTCACCTCAATAAACTGCCCCTCATGCTCATCCTCGCGGCCACGCCCATCGGGAATCTGGGCGACGCCACCCGGCGACTCGTCGATGCGCTCTCGACGGTCGACGTCGTCGCAGCGGAGGACACGCGGGTGACCCAGCGGCTGCTCGCGGGCCTCGGCGTCGAGCATCGACCGCGGCTGATCGCGCTGCACGACCACAACGAGCGCGACCGGGCGTCCGATCTCGTCGCGCTGGCCGCCGAGAGCGACGTGCTCGTGCTGTCGGACGCCGGAATGCCCACGGTCAGCGACCCCGGCTTCCATGTGGTCCAGGCGGCGATCGCCGCGGGCGTCACGGTCACGGCGCTGCCCGGCCCGTCAGCAGTTCTCACGGCGCTCGCCGTGTCGGGGCTGCCGACCGACCGCTTCTGCTTCGAGGGGTTCCTGCCCCGCAAGGAAGGCGAGCGCAGCCGCCTGCTGACCTCGCTCGCCGATGAGCGTCGCACGCTCGTGTTCTTCGAATCGCCGAACCGGCTTGCGGCGTCCCTCGCGGACATCGCGGAGCACTTCGGGGCGTCGCGTCGCGTCGTGGTCGCGCGTGAGCTCACCAAACTGCACGAGGAGGTGCGCCGCGGCACGGCTGCCGAACTCGCTGCCTGGGCGGCCGACGGGGTGCGCGGCGAGATCGTGATCGTGACCGAGGGCGCAGCCGAAGTGGTCGCCGACCTCAGCGCCGGGGTGGCGCGCGTCGTCGAGCTGCAGGCCACAGGCATCCGATTGAAGGACGCCGCCGCCGAGGTCGCCGCCGCGACCGGCCTCTCGCGCCGCGAGCTCTACGAGACCGCCCTGCGGCAGCGGGGCTAGCTTCCCGGTGTCGCGCCCGGCGTCGGGAACTGGAATCCGCCGCCCCCGTTGCCGCTCCCGCCCCCGGTGCCGCCGCCGAAGCGCTGGAAGTTGCCGCCGCCCGGGCGAACTCCGCTCGACGCATGCCCGAAGTGCGTGAACGCGAAGACGATCCACACGATCGCGAGAACCACCCAGAGCGCGGTGAAGATGTAGCCGAGGATCAGGCCGGCGAGCGCGTATTCGCGGCCCCGCTCGGGCAGCCCCTTGCGGTACTCGCCGAGGGTGATGTGGCCGCACACGATGCCGACGACCGGGATCACGAAGGCGCCGATGAACGTGATCAGCGCCATCACGTTGAACGGCGGCAGGGCGCTGCGGCCGGGGGATGCGTGCGGGGCGGACGTGTATGCGCCGGATGTGTATCCGGTGGCCGAGTAGGGGGAGGTTGGGTACTGCGGCTGCGGCTGCGGCCCGGCGTTGGCTGGCGCGGGTTGCGGCTGTCCCGGTGCGCCGTACGGCGGTGTCGGCTGCGGGGCCGGGGCCGGGGCCGGGTACGGGTACGGGGGCGCGGGCTGTGCCGACGGCGGGGTCGGCTCGGGCGGCGACTGCGGCGCGGCGGGCTTTGAGTTCTCGGGGTCGTTCGGCGTGCTCACCCGGCGACCGTAGACCGGCACGGGCGCGGCGAAACATGACGATGCCCAAGTTTCCGATAAGGATCTGAGCCGCCATTGCAACGTAACGGGGCCCGAAACGGGGCGTGCGACTCTCGCCTCTAGGATTTGTTTCATGCCCGCAGGCCGCCCGTTCTACCTGACTACGCCCATCTTCTACGTCAACGACGTGCCGCACATCGGCCACGCCTACACCGAGGTGGCTGCGGACGTGCTGACGCGGTGGCACCGTCAGTCCGGCGACGACACCTGGCTGCTCACGGGCACAGACGAGCACGGACAGAAGATCCTCCGCACGGCGACCGCGAACGGCGCAAGCCCGAAGGAGTGGACCGACCGCCTCGTCGAGACCGCGTGGAAGCCGCTGCTCAAGACGATCGATATCGCGAACGACGACTTCATTCGCACGACCGATGAGCGCCACGAGCGCCGCGTGAAGCTGTTCATCGAGAAGCTGCGCGAGTCCGGGCACATCTACGAGGCCGAATACGAAGGCCTTTACTGCGTCGGCTGCGAGGAGTTCAAGCCCGAGTCAGAGATCGTCGACGGCACCGACGCGTACGCGGGGCAGAAGGTGTGCGCGATCCACGGCCGGCCGCTCGAGCTGTTGCAGGAGAAGAACTACTTCTTCCGCATGAGCGCCTTCCAGCAGCAGCTGCTCGACCTCTATAAGGAGCGCCCCGACTTCGTGCAGCCCGAGAGCGCACGCAACGAGGTCGTCGCGTTCGTGTCGCAGGGTCTCAACGACCTCTCGATCTCGCGCTCGAGCTTCGACTGGGGCATCCCGATCCCGTGGGACCCGTCGCACGTTCTTTACGTGTGGGTCGACGCGTTGCTCAATTACGCGACGGCGATCGGCTACGGCGAGGACGACGCGAACTTCGAGCGCCGGTGGCCGGCCCGGCACATCGTCGGCAAGGACATCCTGCGATTCCACGCCGTCATCTGGCCCGCGATGCTGCTCGCGGCGGGCCTGCCGGTGCCGGCGGGCGTGTTCGGCCACGGCTGGCTGCTCGTCGGCGGCGAGAAGATGTCGAAGTCGAAGCTGACGGGCATCGCGCCCAACGAGATCACCGACACGTTCGGATCGGATGCGTTCCGCTACTACTTCATGCGCGCGATCTCGTTCGGTCAGGACGGGTCGTTCTCGTGGGAGGACCTCGCTGCCCGCTACCAGGCGGAGCTCGCCAACGGCTTCGGCAACCTCGCGTCGCGCGTGATCGCGATGGTCAAGCGGTACTTCGACGGCAAGATCCCGGCCCCGGCCGAGTACTCGCCGGCCGAGACCGCGCTGCAGTCGACCGTCGCCGACGCGGTGCAGGCAGCGGATGCCGCGATCGAGCGGTTCGCGATCCACGACGCGGTCGCCGCGATCTGGACGGTCGTCGATGCGCTGAACGGTTACATCACCGAGCAGGAGCCGTGGGCGCTCGCGAAGGACGAAGCCCAGCGCGGACGCCTCGGCACTGTGCTGTACTCGACCGCGGAAGGCCTGCGCGTGCTCGCCGTCCTGCTGTCACCGGTGCTCACCAAGGCGACGCCCAAGCTCTGGACGGCACTCGGCGTGGAGCCGACGCTCGGGGCGCTCACGGCGCAGCTCGTGCGCGAAGCGGGGGTCTGGGGTCAGGTGCAGCCGGGCACGGTCGTCGGGGAGCTCGAGCCGCTCTTCCCGCGCATCGAGGCCGCTTAGGCGACTCGGCGCGAGTGCTCGCGTTCCGGCCCGGCTCAGCGCCGATACGCTGATTCCGATGGCATCCGATCGGTCCTACCCACCGCTGCCCGAGGCTCTCGGCGTCGCGGTGTATGACGACCACACGCACCTCGATCCGGCGATCCACCGCGACGAACCCGGTCTCGAGCAGCTCCGCTGGCGCGAACAGCTTGATCGCGCGGCCGCCGCCGGCGTGCGCGGAGTCGTGCAGGTCGGCGTCGATGTCGAGACGTCGATCTGGAGCGCGGAGCACGCGGTGCGCGACCGACGGATGCTCGCAGCTGTCGCTCTGCACCCGAACGAAGCGCCGGAGCTCGAGGCATCCGGCACCCTCGACGCCGCCATCGAGACGATCGCCGAGCTCGCCGCTCGGCCACGCGTGCGGGCCGTCGGTGAGACGGGGCTCGACTTCTCCCGGCTGGATGACCCGCGCGGCCCCGATGCCCCCGGCGATCGTGACGGCCGCGGCGGTCGTCTTTCCGCCGAGGCGGCGCGGAACGCCCAGTTCCATAGCTTCGAAGCGCACATCGCGATCGCGAAGCGGGCCGGCCTCGCGCTGCAGATCCACGACCGCGACGCGCACGACGAGGTCGTCGCGACGCTGCTGTGCGTCGGAGCCCCCGAGCGCACCGTCTTTCACTGCTTCTCGGGCGATGCCGCACTCGCGCGACTCGCGGCCGAGCACGGCTGGTACCTGTCGTTCGCCGGAACAGTGACCTTCAAGAACGCACCGGCGTTGCGCGAGGCGCTCGCCGTGGTGCCGCGCGAGCTGATCACCGTTGAGACGGATGCTCCCTACCTGACCCCGATGCCGTATCGCGGGCGGCCGAATGCGCCGTACCTCGTTCCGTACACCGTGCGTTTCATGGCCGCCGAACTCGGCGTTCCGGTCGACGAGTTCGCAGCGCAGCTCGCGGCGAACGCCGAGAGGGTCTACGGGTCGTGGGACAGCGAACTCGAGGCCATCGATGCTGCGGGCGGCGGCTCCGTCGAGGGCGGCGTCTGATGCCCGGGCTGCTCGGCCCCGCCGAGGTCCGTGATCTCGCCGATCTGCTCGACGTGACCCCGACGAAGAAGCTCGGCCAGAACTTCGTGCACGACGCGAACACCGTGCGGCGTATCGTGCGCATCGCCGAGGTCGCGCCGGGCGAGACGGTCGTGGAGGTCGGGCCGGGGCTGGGGTCGCTCACGCTCGGGGTGCTCGAGGCCGAGGCATCCGTCGTCGCCATCGAGATCGATGGTCGTCTCGCCTCCCAGCTACCCGGCACGGTCGAAGCGCAGCTCGGTGCGGCGGCTGCCGGTCGCCTCACCGTCATTCACCAGGACGCCCTCGCGGTCGAATCGCTGCCCGGCGACCCGACGCGTCTCGTCGCCAACCTGCCGTACAACGTGTCGGTGCCGGTGCTGCTGCATCTGCTTCAGCGCGTGCCGTCATTGCGCTCGGGCGTTGTCATGGTGCAGGCCGAGGTGGGGGAGCGCATCGCGGCGCCGCCGGGGTCGAAGGTCTACGGCGCGCCGAGCGTCAAGGCGGCGTGGTACGGCACCTTCCGCACGGCGGGGAACGTCAGCCGTCAGGTGTTCTGGCCGGTGCCGAACGTCGACTCGATTCTCGTGGCGTTCGAGAAGGGCGAGGCACCCGGTGACGAGGCTCTGCGGCGTCGGGTCTTCTCGGTCGTCGACGGTGCGTTCCAGCAGCGCCGCAAGATGTTGCGGCAGTCGTTGTCCGGTGTGTTCGGCGGTTCGGCGGCCGCCGCGGCGGCGCTCGAGGCAGCGGGGGTTTCGCCGACGGCGCGGGGTGAAGAGCTCGACATCGACGCGTTCGTGCGGGTCGCGGGGCAACTGCCATGACCGAGGCGGTCGAGATAGGCGGCGAGACGCGTGCGGGTCGCGTGCACGTGCGCGCACCCGGCAAGATCAACGTGTTCCTGGGTGTCGGCGAGGTGCTGGGCGACGGCTATCACGAGGTCGCGACTGCATACCAGGCAGTGAGCCTCTACGAGGAGCTGTACGCCACGGAGGCGGCCGACTTCACGGTGTCGTTCCGCGGCCCGATCGACACGAGCGGTCTGCGGACCGATGAGACGAACCTGGCGCTCAGGGCGGCACGGATCCTCGCCACGCACACCGGCTATGCGGGCGGGGTGCGACTCGAGATCGAGAAGCATGTCCCGATCGCGGGTGGCATGGGCGGCGGGTCGGCGGATGCCGCGGCCGCGCTCGTGGCGTGCGACGCTCTCTGGGGCACGGCGGTCCCGCGCGATGAGCTGCACGAGCTCGCCGCGCATCTCGGCGCCGACGTGCCGTTCGCGTTGGCCGGTGGCACTGCGATCGGGACTGGCCGCGGCGAGGAGCTCTCGCCGGCACTCGCGCACGGAACCTTCGAATGGGTGCTCGCGCTGCCTGACATCGAGCTGTCGACGCCCGAGGTCTATGCGGAGCTCGATCGTCACCGCGAGCGACACCGTGCGGAACTCGGCACCAGACGGACGCCCGTCGTCGAACCCGCAGTGCTGCAGGCGTTGCGCGCCGGCGACCCCCATCTGCTCGCCGAGGTCCTGACGAACGATCTGCAGGCGGCTGCCATTCACCTCGCGCCTCAGCTGGCGAAGGTGCTGGAGACGGGGGAGCGCGCCGGTGCGCTCGCCGGTCTCGTGTCGGGGTCGGGGCCGACTGTGGCGTTCCTCGCGGAGGACCACGACGGAGCCCTCGGCCTGCAGATCGCGCTCTCGGCGGCCGGGTTGCACGCGCATCGGGTGACCGGCCCGGTGCACGGCGCGCGCGTCATCGGCTGAGCAGCCGGCTGGGCGCCCTGGTGGGCTAGCCCAGCTGTTCCGTGAGCTCGAACCAGCGGCCCTCGAGTTCCTCGGCTTCGGCCTCGAGCGCAGTGATGTGCTCCATCTTGGTCGCGAGTCCCACGTAGTCGGACTGGTCGTGGTCAGCGAGTGCCGTGCGCGCGGCCGTGGTCTGGTCCTGCAGCTTGGCAAGGCGGCGCTCGACGGACGCGAGTTCCTTCTGCGCATTGCGGAGCTCGGCGCCCGAGAGCGCGTCGTTCGCCGGTGCGGCGGCCGGGGCATCCGGTGCAGTCTTGTCCTCGCGTGCGCGCAGGCGCAGGTACTCGTCGACGCCGCCGGGGAGGTGTCTGAGATGCTGACCGAGGATCGCGAACTGCTGGTCGGTGACGCGCTCGAGGAAGTACCGGTCGTGGCTCACGACGAGCAGGGTGCCGGGCCACGAGTCGAGCAGATCCTCGATGACGGCGAGCATGTCGGTGTCCATGTCGTTGGTCGGCTCGTCAAGGATCAGGACGTTCGGCTGGTCGAGCAGCACGAGGAGCAGTTGGAGCCGGCGTTTCTGACCACCTGAGAGGTCTTTCACGGGCGTCGAGAGCTGCGGCGACGCGAAACCGAGACGCTCGAGCAGCTGGCTCGGCGTGAGTTCCTGCGCCTTTGAGCCGCTGCCGATCGTGTAGCTGGAGCGCAGGCCGGCGAGCACCGTGCGCACGGGTTCGTCGAGATGATCGTCAAGTTCGTCGAGGCGCTGACTGAGGACCGCGACGCGGACGGTGACTCCGCGCTTCACCCGGCCCGCGGTGGGCTGCACCGTGCCGGCGATGAGCCCCAGGAGTGTCGACTTGCCTGCGCCGTTGACCCCGAGGATTCCGGTGCGCTCACCGGGCGCGACGCGCCACTCGATGTCGCGCAGTACGGGTCGGTCGTCATAGCTGACCGAGACGTCGAGCAGATCGACCACATCTTTGCCGAGGCGCGACACGGCGAGCGACTGAAGCTGAACCTTGTTGCGGATCTCCGGCACATCTTCGATGAGCTGGTTCGCGGCGTCGATACGGAACTTCGGTTTGCTCGTGCGGGCGGGAGCGCCGCGGCGAAGCCACGCGAGCTCCTTGCGCGCCAGGTTCTGGCGCCGCGCCTCGGTTGCGGCCGCCATACGGTCACGCTCGACGCGTTGCAGGATGAACGCCGCGTAGCCGCCCTCGAAGGGTTCGACGATGCGATCGTGCACCTCCCACGTGTCGGTGCACACCTCGTCGAGGATCCACCGGTCGTGCGTGACCATCAGCAGACCTCCGGCGCTGGCGCCCCAGCGGCGCTTCAGGTGCGCCGCGAGCCACGTGATCGCCTCGACGTCGAGGTGGTTCGTCGGCTCGTCGAGCGCCAGGATGTCCCAGTCGCCGGTAAGAAGCTTCGCGAGGGCGACGCGGCGGCGCTGACCGCCGGAAAGCGGCCCGACGGGAGCGTTCCAGTCCAGATCGGCGAGAAGGCCGGCGATGACATCGCGCACGCGGGCGTTTCCGGCCCACTCATGCTCCGCCGTATCGCCGACCACGGTCTGCGCGATCGTGAGCGAGTCGTCGAGGGTGTCAGCCTGGTCGAGCACGCCGACGGTGACGCCGCCGCGCACCGTGACTCGGCCTGAGTCGGGTTCGCGTCGACCGGCGAGCATCGCGAGCAGGCTGGACTTGCCGTCGCCGTTGCGGCCGACGATGCCGATCCTGTCGCCCTCGTTCACGCCGAGTGAAACGGAATCGAAGACGACCTTGGTCGGGTACTCGAGATGCAGGGCCTCGGCCCCCAGAAGATGCGCCATGTCACCTCCAAGGCTACGGGGCGAACGCGCGCCGCGCCGCGCCCGCACACCCGCGTGCGGTCCGCCATCGTGCTCAGTGCTGCTCAGTGCTACCTGGTGCTGCTTTCGCTGCCGGGTGGTGCTCAGTGCTGCTTGGTGCTGCTTGGTGCTACCTGGTGCTGCTTTTGCTGCCGGGTGGTGCTCAGTGCTGCTCAGCCCTGCCGGGTGCTGCTTTGTGCGGCTCGGGCGATTGCCACCGGTCGCAGCCCGTGCAAGGCGTCACGCAACTTTGCCCTGCGCGCGCAGCTGTGCCATGACCGCCGACTTCGAGACCAGCACCCTCGGCTCGCGCCGCGGCCACAGCAGCCAGAACTCTGCCCCGCGGCGCTCGATGCGCGCACCGAAGTCGTGAACCAGCTTGTGATGTCGCCTGCAGAGCAGAACCCCGTCGTCCACTTCCGACTTCTGGTTCTGGGGGCGCGCCGCCCACGGGTTCACATGATGCGCTTCGCAATCGCCGGGCGGCCGATCGCAACTGGGGTACACGCAGCCGCCGTCGCGCTTCGCCATGGCACGTCGTTGCTGTCGGGTGAAGAAGCGCCGGTCCTTTCCGACATCGATCGCACGGCCGCTCTCGTCGAACAGCATCGGGGTGAATCCGTTGGCGCAGATCATCCGCAGCGCAGCCGTTGCGCTGATGGGGAACTCGCTGCCGTCGATCCACGCGATGCCCTGTGCGGAACGCCCGCCGCCCCCGACCTCGCTACCGTCGCCGCGTGTGCGAGCATCGGCATCGGCATCGGCATCGGCATCGGCATCGGACCCGGCTCTGGCATCGGCGTCGGCGTCGGACCCGGGCGCGCCGTCGAACTCTGCGTACGCCCTGGCGAGGTCATCGGCGGTGATTGCGACCATCACCTGCGGCTCGCCCGTCTTGAACAGCTCGCGGTCGTCGGTCGCAACAGCGCGGTCCATCAGATCGACGAGCGTGTCGACCTGCAGTTGCTCATTCGTACGCGGGTCCTCCTCGAGGACCCGTGCCGCCTCGATGTCGGCCTCGCTGACAAAGCGCGGGCCGCCGAAACGCGGCGACAGGATGCGCTTGATCGGGCCGTAGAAGCGCGCGTCTGACTCGGGGTCGAGGTCGATGTCGTAGTGCACCATTCCCGATGCACGCACGAACCGCCGGAGCGAGCGCATGCGGTACCGCGCGGCGGCGTCGGCCTCAGCAGCGACCGAGTCCAACGCAGCACGCAACCGCCGTGCGGCCTTCGCCATGTCTTCGGGTGACCAGTGCGCGGCCCAGCAGTCACCGATCAGCGTCAGCACCGCGTCGCGCCACCTGCCGTCGAGTTCGGGGACCCGTGGTGCCCCCAGCGCGTGCCGCAATGCATCACCCTGAGCCGCCGTCAGCCAGCGATTCCGCATCGCCACAGCAACCGGTGCGTCCCAGCCCCCGGGAAGGGCCGTGAGCGCATCGAGCGACGGCTCGCCGACGTCGGCCGCCGAGGGTGAGACTGCGGGCGCGACCGCCTCAGCCGTTTTCAGCAGGCCACCCACTCTGATCAGCTGTGCTGCCTCAGCACGCCCGACGCCGGTCAGGTCTTCGACGAAGCCCGCGCCGTCTTTGAACCCGTTGCGCTGTGCAAGCCCGTCGGTGCCCAGCTCGCGAACGGACTGCCGCTCGATGTCGGCGGCGAGGAGTGAGATGGCATCACCGACCGACTGGCGGAGGCCGGCGAGCACGCGCATCGCCTCGACCATCTCGGCCGTGTCGACCGCCTCGAGCTCGGCCCCGTGCGGCATCGCCTCGACCACCACTCTGGCCAAGGATCGCAACCGCTCAAGCACCGAACTCATACGAAAGAGATTACGAGTAGCCACTGACATTCAACGCCCCAGATCCAGACATGTGAACTATTCACGAACAAACCCGCCTGTGAGGGAAGAGAGCTGTCGCGCAAAGCATCCGTAACGTGCCGGTGGCAGACTCCGAGGCGACGTTCGTGCATTCCAGCCGACGGTTCAGGAGGATTCAGCATGCGCATCGGAGTGCCGACAGAGATCAAGAACAGCGAAGGGCGCGTCGCACTGACCCCGGCCGGCGTCGATGCCCTCGTGACTCACGGTCACGAGGTGCGCATCCAGCGCGGCGCGGGTGAGGCATCCGGCATCTCTGACAGCGCATTCGCAACCGCGGGCGCGCTCATCGTCGACACCGCACACGAGGCCTGGGCGGCCAGCGAGCTCGTCACCAAGGTAAAAGAGCCGATCGCGGAAGAATACGGCTACCTTCGCGACGACCTCGTCCTCTTCACGTACCTGCATCTCGCGGCCGACCGGCCGTTGACCGAAGCCCTTCTCGCAGCGGGCACGACCGCGATCGCCTACGAGACCGTCCAGCTTCCCGACCGTCGGCTGCCGCTGCTCTCGCCGATGAGCGAGGTCGCGGGCCGGCTGTCGATCGTCGTGGGCTCGTACTTCCTGCTGCGACCCCTCGGCGGCCGCGGCACGCTGCTCGGTGGGGTCGCGGGCACGCCGAAGGCGAAAGTGGTCGTCATCGGCGGCGGCGTCGCGGGGGAGCACGCGGCCGCGAACGCGCTCGGCCTGGGCGCCGAGGTGACGGTGCTCGACGTGTCCCTGCGGCGTCTCGACGAGCTGGAGCGCCGCTACGGCGGCGCGCTGCAGACTCGCGCGTCGAGCCGCTGGGAGATCGCGGAGCAACTCGCCACCGCGGACCTCGTCATCGGATCCGTGCTCATCCCCGGTGCGGCCGCCCCCAAGCTGGTGACCGACGAGATGGTCGCGGCGATGCGGCCGGGCGCGGTGCTCGTCGACATCGCTATCGATCAGGGCGGATGCTTCGAGGGCTCGCACCCCACGACCCACGACGTGCCGACCTTCGCCGTGCACGACGCCATCTACTACTGCGTCGCGAACATGCCGGGCGCGGTCCCCGACACCTCGACGCGTGCCCTGACGAACGCGACGCTGCCCTATCTGCTCGCGCTCGCCGACAAGGGCTGGGTGCGGGCCGCTGCCGACGACCCCGCTCTGGCACGCGGAATCAACGCGCGCGCAGGCCGCGTCACGAACTCCGGCGTGGCGGCCGCGTTCGGCCTCGAAACGGCGCCCACGATCCCGCTCGACTAGCGGCACACGGGCGCCGGCACGCGCTCGACACGATCACCGTGTCGAGCGCAAGCAGCGCAAGCAGCGCAACCGCTCGCCGATCATGAACCGCACCACGATGGGTTCGATCTGTTCGCACTCGATCGGATGCTTCCCCCGGGGTCAGGGCTCCGTGACACGCTGGCCGCCGCCGAGGGTCAGGTGCTCGCTCGTTGAGCGCTGATCGGCGTCAACGAGCGCTGACGGGTGGTCTTCTGCGGCGGCGCCCCCCACCGCGTGCGCGGTTGCCGCCGCAGGAACAGGCGCGGTTCCCGCCGCAGGAAACGGCACGGCAACGTCCGCATCCACGGCGATCGGCCCGGTCACGGCATCCACGATCGGCGCGGGCTTCGACCACCTGAGCGTGTAGCGCCCGAGCAGGCCGCGGCGGAGGGCGGCGCCCGGGAGCAGGAGGGCCGCAGCATCCGCCACGTCCGCGAGTGAGTAGCTCGGTGCGACCGCCGACGCAGACTGGAACTCGGGCCGGTACCGACCGCGCCACGAATAGAACGTCTCGAGGGGTCGCGAATAGGCAGTGGAAGCCGTCTGCAGCGCGTGGTCGAGCCACGTCTCCGGGCGGGTCTGCCCGACGATGAGCAGCGTTCCGCCCGGTTTGAGCAGCGAGGCGGCGCGTTCGAGGGTGGGCACGAGAGGCAGCTCGTGCAGCACGGACACCATCGTGATCACGTCGTACGTGTCGGGGGCGAGACCCCATTCCGAGCTGAACTCGGCGTCGACGGCATCCGTTCTCGGCACCATGCTGAGCCGTTTCTGCGCCTGCGCGATCGCCGCCGCATCGCGATCGATGCCGACGACGGATCGCGAGACTTCGGCGAGGCGCGAGACCAGCAGTCCGTCGCCACAGCCGACGTCGAGAACATCGCCGGCGTGCTCGGCGGCGATGCGGACGATCCAGGGGTGGTAGGCGGCGTCGCGGTTCCACACGCCGCCGACGTCAGTGGCCATGACCCCCATAGTGGTCACGTGGCGATGCTCGGGGTGCACAGACACGCCGATCCCGCCGAGACCACGCGTGATAATCTCGCCTGAACATGACTGCCAACGACCCGAACGCGGCGACGTTCGACGTCCTTCCGACGCCGCGCGCACTGATGGCCGAACTTCCGATCAGCCCGGCCGCGGCGACGCGAGTCGCCCAGCACCGCGCCGACATCGACGCGATCATGCAAGAGCAAGACGACCGCCTGCTCATCGTGGTCGGCCCGTGCAGCGTGCACGACCCGGCTGCCGCGTACGAGTACGCGCAGCGTCTTGCGCCGCTCGCCGAGAAGCTCAAAGACGACGTGCTCATCGTGATGCGCGTGTACTTCGAGAAGCCGCGTTCCACGGGCGGGTGGAAGGGTCTCATCAACGACCCGCACCTCAACGGCACGCACGACATCGCTACCGGTCTGCGCGTCGCCCGCAAGCTGCTGCTTGACATCGTCGAGCTGGGCCTGCCGGTCGGCTGCGAATTCCTCGAGCCGATCAGCCCGTCGTACATCTCCGACCTCGTCAGCTGGGGTGCCATCGGGGCGCGTACGACCGAGAGCCAGATCCACCGCCAGATGGCCTCGGGCCTCGGCATGCCGATCGGCTTCAAGAACGCGACCGACGGCGATGTGCAGGTCGCGATCGACGGCGTCACGGTCGCCGCTCAGCAGCACACCTTCTTCGGCATCGACGACGACGGTCGCGCCTCGATCGTCACGACCCGCGGGAACGACGCGGGGCACATCATCCTGCGGGGCGGCCGCTTCGGCCCGAACTACGGCACCCACAACGTCATCTACTCCGCGCGCCTGCTCGCGCGCGCCGGGCTCAGCCCCCGCATCATCGTCGACGCGAGCCACGCGAACAGCGGCAAGAGCCACATCCGCCAGCTCGAGGTCGCGCACGAGCTCGCCGCGCAGATCGCCGATGGCGAGCCGATCGCCGGCGTGATGGTCGAGAGCTTCCTCGAGCCGGGCGCCCAGAAACTGACGGATGCCGGCCTCACCGGTCTCACGTACGGCCAGTCGATCACCGACGCCTGCATCGGGTGGGACGATACCGCCGCCCTGCTCCAGGACCTCGCCGACGCAGCCCGCCGCGCGGCGCGGCTCGAGCCGGTCGACGTCTGACGGCCCGCCCGCGTACTCGCGCTACAGCTGCGGCTAACCGCGCCACCCGTATGCGGAGCGAAGAGCCGTAACTGTAGCGCAACCGCTCGCGGCTAGGCCTCTTCCTCGTCGAAGCTCACCGTGAGCTTGCGCAGCAGCATGCCGAGTCGGGCCTGGTCGTTGGTGCTGAGGCTGCGCAGAATGCCGGCCTCGGCGTCGACCAGGCGCGTGATCGCCGCGTCGACGTGCGTGAGCCCCTGACGAGTCATCCGTACCAGGACGCCGCGGCCGTCAGCAGGGTCGGACAGCCGCTCGACGAAGCCGCGATCGACGAGCCGATCGATGCGGTTCGTCATCGTGCCCGAGGACACGAGGGTCTGCTGCAGCAGCGCCTTGGGCGAGAGCTGGTACGGATTGCTGGCGCGGCGGAGCGCGGCGAGCACGTCGAACTCCCACGACTGCAGGCTCGAGCGTGAGAACGCGCGCTTGCGCGCCACTTCGAGGTGCTTCGAGAGCCGGTCCACGCGCGAGAGAACTTGCAGGGGAGCGAAGTCGAGATCGGGCCGCTCGCGCAGCCACGCGTCGACGATGCGATCGACTTCGTCCTCGGGCATGGGGTCAGCCTATCCAGCCCCGCGCCGCCAGCAGTCGGCCGCCTGCGACGGCGTGTGCGGCCGGCCGAAGTCGCCCGTCGCCGGCTGCCGTCACGAGGTAGTCCGGCCGAGACGAGCACCGGGCGCATGACAGACTTATAAGGCGCGCTGATGCGCGATCCGCGGTGGTGTAACGGCAGCACGACGGCCTTTGGAGCCGTTAAGTCCTGGTTCGAATCCAGGCCGCGGAGCATCCGGGTCGCCCCCGGGCTGGGCACGATGGGCCTCGGGCCGCTCGGGCCGCCCGCGCTGCTCGGCCTCTCGGGCGGCTGAGACCACGTGACGGATGCCTGACCCGACGGATGCCTCAGCATCACGCATCCGTCAACCCGGTTCAGGCCGCGCGACCCGCGATTTAGCCTGCCGGCGATGTCTTCCACACACGACACCTCATCCACGCACCACACCGACCCCGACTCCGACCGAGCGCCTCGCAGCGGGGCGGATGATCAAGCCGACCGGCTGTCGCAACGAGCGCGATGGCGTGCCTTCTGGGTGTGCATCGCCGCGGGTGCGCTGACGATCCTCGACCTCTCCGGGGTCAACGTCGCCCTGCCGTCGATCCAGAAGGGCCTTGAGGCATCGAGCACGCAGCTACAGCTCGTCGTCGCGGGCTACGCGCTCGCGTTCGGCCTCGCGCTCGTCCCGTCCGGGCGCATCGGCGACATGCGCTCGCGGCGCAGGCTGTTCCTCATCGGTCTCGCGGGCTTCGCGCTCGCGAGCGCGGCGTGCGCCCTCGCGCAGAGCGATGTGTGGCTCACCGTCACGCGGCTGATTCAGGGCGCGGCAGGCGGCGTGCTGATGCCGCAGGTGCTCGGGCTCATTCAGCAGCTGTTCGACCAGAAGGACCGTCCGAAGGCATTCGGGCTCTTCGGGGCGATGGTCGGCGTCGGGACGGCGCTCGGTCCGACCCTGTGCGGTCTGCTCATCGCGCTCGGCGGTGAGACTGAGGGTTGGCGCCTGCTGTTCTGGCTGAACGTGCCGTGCGGCGCAGCAGCACTGATCTTCGCCCTGCGGCTGCTGCCGAAGAAGCAGGACCCGTCGCCAGACACGCAGCTCGACCTCATCGGCCTGGGGCTACTCGCGGGCGCGGTGTTCTGCGCCATGCTCCCGTTCCTGCTCACGTCCGGGCAGGGTGACGCAGCCACCCGCTGGCTGTGGTTGATCGGGGCGGCCGCATTCGGCATCGCGTTCTGGCGCTGGGAACGGCACTACGCCGCGACCGGCAGGTCGCCGGTCGTGCACCTCGACCTGTTCGAGCGCGGGTCGTACCGCAACGGCGTCGCGATCGCCGCGTTGTACTTCGCCGGCATGCCCGCGACGTTCCTCGTCACGACGCTTTACCTGCAGGAGGGCCTCGGCGCCGCCCCGTTGCTGGCGGCGCTCGCGACCGTGCCGTTCGCGCTCAGCTCGGCCATTGCCGCCTGGTACGGCGGACGCCTCGTCGAGCGCTTCGGCCGCTCGCTCGTCGTCGTCGGCATCGGGATCGTCGCGCTCGCTGTGGCCGGCCTCGCCGCCGCTGCGACGCTCACGCCGCCCGGGGTCAGTGAGTGGCCGATGGCTGCCGCGATGCTCGTCGGGGGCGTCGGCGGCGGGTTCGTGATCTCGCCGAATCAGACCCTCACGCTGTCGGAGGTGCCGAGGGACGAGGCGAGCGTCGCCGGGTCGATTCAGCAGCTCGGGCAGCGGCTCGGCACCGCGGTGGGGCTCGCGGCCATCAGCGCGGTGTTCTTCTCGCGTGTGCAGTCGGGGCAGCACGCATCCGTCTCGCAGTATCACGCCGGGGTTCTCGCCGGGTACGCGATCTCGTTCGGGCTGGTCCTCACCACTCTGGCGATGGGCTTCGTAGATCTGCATCAGCGTGCGAAGGCGTGAAGCCCGCTCGGGCGAACCGAGCGGGCTTCACAATGGGCGATCACGGGGATCGACGCGAGCGGATGCTTCCTCACCGCACCGAGGGTCGCGTCCGCCTCACTGCAGGTTCGCAGCGGCCTCCGTCGGCATGGTCGTCCGCTCCGCGGAGCCGCCCTTCGGGCGCAGCAGGCGCGGGATCAGCAGCGTCATGATCGCCCCCGCGAGGGCCACGGCGCCCATGATGAGACTCGCGATGTTGTAGTTACCGGTCCAGTCGTGCAGGATCCCGAACGCGGTCGGAGCCACGAACCCGCCGAGGTTGCCGATCGAGTTGATCACTGCGAACGACGTGGCGGCGGCCATGCCCGTGAGGAACGACGGCGGGATCTGGAAGAACGGTGCGCTCTGGGCGCCCGTGCCGAGGGTCGCGATGATGAGCGCGATCATGATCAGCACCGGGTTGTGGAACATGACTGACGCCACGATGCCGACGCACGCGAGGAACTGCGGGATGGCGGCGTGCCAGACGCGCTCCTTCGTCTTGTCGGAGTGCGCCGCCCACCAGATGGCGGGGAACAGGGCGATCAGTGCGGGCAGCGCCGTCAACAGGCTGATGTGGAACGTCGAAAGGTTGTGCCCCGCGTTGTGCTCGAACTGCTGGATCATGAGCGGCAGGAAGAAGTTCAGCGCGTACTGGCCGAACTTCGCGCAGAAGTAGATGAGCGCCATGAAGAGCACCGGCCCGACGATCAGCGACCGCCAGATCGAGCGGTTGGCGTGGCCCGTCAGGTTGAGCGCTTCAGTCTCGGTGCGCTCGCGGTCGAGGGTGTCGACCAGCCAGCTGCGCTCGCTCGTCGTCAACCACTTCGCGTCCTTGGGATGGTCCTGCAGGAGGAACAGGCAGAGGATGCCGATGATGATCGCCGGAAGGCCCTCGATGATGAACATGGCGCGCCAGCTGCCGGCGCCGAAGTAGTTCTGCACGGAGAGCAACAGGCCGGTCAGCGGCGATCCGATCACGCCCGAGATCGCGCCGCCGAAGACGAACCAGGCGAACAGCTGGCCGCGCCACCGGCGCGGCACCCACAGCGTGAAGTAGAGCAGCACGCCCGGGTAGAAGCCCGCCTCGGCGATACCGAGCAGGATGCGCAGCACGTAGAGGCTTCCTGGACCCCACACGAGCGACGTCGCCGCCGCGACGAGGCCCCAGCTGATCATGATGCGGGCGATCCAACGCCGGGCGCCCACCTTGTACAGGATCATGTTGCTCGGGATCTCGAACACCGCATAGCCGACGAAGAGCAGGCCGGATGCGAGTCCGAACGCGGCGTCGGTGAGGCCGAGCGCTTTGTTCATCTGCAATGCGGCGAGGGAGATGTTGGTCTTGTCGAGCGAGTTGATGAAGTAGGCGAAGGCAAGGATCGGGATCAGCCGCAAGGCCAGCTTCCGGATGACCGCCCCCTGTTCCCTATCGGTCAATTGCCCAGCGGCGATACTCACGTAAAAACACTCCCTCGTGTCGTTGTCGAAGGCCGGCTGGATGCCGGCGTCCGTGCTCGCAACTCGGTTGTAGGCAGCATCGGTTGTCTGCCTCAACACGGCGTCCTGATGAGCGGGACACCTCACCGCATTTACTTCGCGGCTCGTTCAGCATCGGTGCTGACGAAAGGATTCACATGGCACTCGACGGCAGCTCGCCCACCGCCACTCCCGCCACCCGGATCGGCATCATCGGGCTCGGGAAGCACACCTATCAGACGTGGTTCAACTCCCTGCGCTGGGCGCCGGACCATGAGGTCGTGTGCGCCGTCGACATCGACCCGGCGAAGGTCGAGCAGTTCACCCGGCTGTACGCGGTGCCTGCCAGCTACACCGACCATCGGGCCGCGCTTGCCGCCGAGAAGCTCGACGCGGTGATCGTGCAGGCCGGCCACGCACACAACTTCGAGATCATCCGCGACGCGCTGACGAGCGGGGTGCACGTCTTCGTAGAGAAGACGCCGGTGCTGTCGACGGCGCAGGCCGATGAGCTCATCGCGCTGCAGGAGCAGACCGGGAAGTGGGTGATGGTCGGGTTCAACAAGCGATTCACGACCGGGTACGTGCTGGCGAAGAAGGTGACCGAGCGCGCCGAGTTCGGCGACATCGCGACGTACCACTCAGAGTTCCACGCAAACCCCTACGACGAGCGCGCGTTCCTGCTGAATCACATCATCCATCACCTCGATCTGGCCCGCTGGTACCTCGGCGAGATCCGCATCGAGTACGTTCGCCGCCATGTCGCGGGCGATCGTCTGCAGGCGTTCGTCATCGCTTTCATGTCCGAGTCCGGCGCGATCGGCACGATCCACGCGGCGTCGATGCTCGACGAGCTGTACCCGATGGAGCGACTCGAGCTCGTCGGAATGCGCCGCAACGTGATCGTCGACAACGTCAAGTCGGTCACGTACAACCGCCCGGCGGTGCGGAAGCAGGACTTCGAGCCCTTCGAGCTGGACGACTCGGCCGATGCGCTCGTGTGGAACCCTAGCCACGGCTACTACCCGCGCAACACCGACCAGGGCTATGAGAACGAGCTGTTCGAGTTCCTGCGGTGCATCCGCGCCGGTATCGAGCCGCAGCCGAACCTGGCCGACTCTCGCCGCACCCTGGCGCTGGTCGAGGACATCGATCGGATGCTTGCCGACGGCAGTGCCCACGCAGACGTCACGTCACAGCAGGCGGTGCACGCGGTCTGAAACAATCGGTGGGTGACCGATCAGCAGCGCATGAACGTCGAGTCGTTCAACCTCGACCACCGCACCGTCAAGGCGCCCTATGTCCGCCTCGCAGACCGGAAGGTCCTGCCGAAGGGCGACGTCATCGTCAAATACGACGTGCGTTTCACCCAGCCGAACACAGGCCACCTCGAGATGCCGACCGTGCACTCGGTTGAGCATCTTTTCGCCGAGAAGAGTCGCAACCACTCGAGCGCGGTCATCGACTTCTCGCCCATGGGGTGCCAGACGGGCTTCTACCTCATCCTCCAGGGCGAGCCGGCGTACGACGAGGTGCTGGACCTCATCGAGAGCACCCTCACCGACATCACGACCGCGACCGAGGTGCCTGCCGCCAACGAGGTGCAGTGCGGCTGGGGTGCGAACCACTCGCTCGAGGGCGCGCAGGCGGCGGCTCGCGAGTTCCTTGCCAAGCGCGAGGAATGGAGCCAGGTGACCGCATGACGGATGCCTTCACCCCGGCATCCGTCGTCATCGTCGCCATGGAAGAGGAGGCCGCGCCGTTCCTCGACCGCGCGGACCGCGTTGGCGACCCCCTCAGTCGCGCGCACGGCATGCGTCGCGACCTCGTCATCGGCGGCGTCCCGATCACGCTGATCCGCGCCGGAATCGGCTTTGCGAACGCGACCGCCGGCGCAGCCTACGCGTATTACACGTTCGGGCCCGATGTGCCGCTCATCAGCGCGGGCTCGGCCGGCGGTCTCGCTCCGGGCATCGAGGTGGGTCACGTGATCGTCGGGTCGCGCTACGTCAACATGAACGCGGATGCCACGGCCTTCGGCTACTCGCTCGGCCAGGTTCCCGGCATGCCCGCGGACTACGCGGGCGACCTCGCACTCACGCGGCTCGCACTCGACACGCCTCACGACGAGACCGTGCACGCCGGGGTGATCGGGTCGAGCGAGGTGTTCGTCACGGCGCCCCGCGCCCTGCAGTTCCGCGAGCAGTTCCCCGAGGTCGTCGCGGTCGACATGGAATCCGCCGCCGTCGCCCAGTTCGCGCATACGCACGGGCAGACGTTCTTGTCGGTGCGCGCGATCAGCGACCTCTGCGCGCCCGACGGCACTGAGTTCCTCACTCACCTCGACGGCGCGGCAGCGCGGTCGGCGGCCGTCGTCGCTGCCGTCGTTGCAGTGGTGTGAGGTAAACGCCCGCTGGCTCGAATTTCACTTGATCATCGCCTCACGACATGGATACAAACAGCGTGGTTATAACCGATATACACTGACCCTTCGTGTGCACCGCCTCGCTTGGCTTTGTTCCCCTCGAGCGGGCTGGTGCCAATGAGCCCGATGAGTAGCTCCGCGGCAACGGGCGACGCCGGAGCCGCGACATCGGCACCACATCGCCCGAGTTCACGAAACGGCAAGCTGTCGATCTGGATTCTCGCGGTCGGCGAGCTCAGCGCATCTCTTGGCGTTCAGATAGCCCTGTTTGCGGTTCCCTTGCTCGCCGTAACGAGGTTTCACGCCTCACCCATGCAGATGGGAATTCTCAACCTGGTCGACTCCGCGGCGGCGTTGACCCTTGGCCTGCTGATCGGCGCCACCGTCGATCGACTCGGCGGTGCCGTCGCGGTGGCGGTCGCTGATCTGATTCGATGCGCCGCCGTCGCGGTCGTCGGTGTCACGGTCATCGTGGGGCCGTCTCTCTGGGCGCTTTACGCTGGCATGTTCGTAGTCGGTGCGGCGTCGCTGATGCACGATGCGGGCGTGAGTACCGCCGTGCTTGAACTCGGGGGACGTGCACCTCGGTCGCTGAATCGTGCCAATGCGTTGCTTCGCGGCAGCTCGGTAGTGTCCGAGTTGACCGGCGCCGGACTCGCGGGGGTGCTCGTCGTCACGCTCGGGTTCGCCGCATCCCTTATGAGCGGCGGGCTCGGCTTCGGAATCGCAGCTCTTTGTGCGCTCGCCGCGTTGGCTCTTCGACCGACGCGCGCGCGGAATCGGTCTTCGGCTCCGACGCGGGAAACGACCGAGACCCGCGTGCGTGGCCTCTCCGGCATTGCCGATGGCGTTGGCTTCATCTGGTCGCACCCGGTGCTGCGCCCACTGGTGATCTCAACCGTGCAGTTCAACTTCTTCACTGCGGCATTCCAGGCCGTCTTCCTCTACTACTGCGTGCATGACCTGGGCTTCGGGGCCGAAGAGCTCGCCGTGGTCGGGATCGCCGCAGGAGTCGGTGGTCTGCTTGGAAGCGCGTTGGTGGCGAGCGCCCTCGTCAACCGCCGCCAGAAGGGGTGGTACCTCGCGTCGCTCGCGGCTCCGTCCGCCGCGCTCATCGCGATCCTGCTGGCCGCCGGGCAACCCGGGTTGACTGCGTTGACGCTCGTGGCAGCAGCAGAGTTCATCTGGGCTCTCGCAATGGTGATCTGCATCGTTCTGTTCAACACCTTGCGGCAGATATCCAGCCCAGATCGTCTCGTCGGGCAGGTCGCGGCTTCTGAGCGTGTGCTCGCGCTCGCGGGTGAGCTGCCCGGCGCACTCCTTGGCGGCCTCGTCGGCGAGGCCGTAGCTGTGCGTCTGCCAATGCTCGCCGCGGTGTGCGGGATCGTGCTGTCGATCTTCTGGCTCATCCGCATCCCGGATTGGTCGCGCACGGGCCTCGAGGATGAGGTCGAGACGTGAGCGGCAGTGTCGTGTGCGCGGTCAGCGTGCGATTCCGCAACGAGCGGGCTCGGTAGCATTGCGGGGTGACCGACAGCAGCCTTGCCATCGTCGTCCTCGCAGCCGGCCAGGGAACGCGAATGAAGTCCGCGACGCCGAAGGTACTGCACGAATTGGCCGGGGTTCCGCTGCTCGGGCACGTGCTCAATACCGCGCGGGCGCTCGATGCGGCGCATCTGCTCGTCGTGGTGCGTCATGAGCGCGAGCAGGTGGCCTCCGCCGTTGCGGCGCTCGCGGAGTCTGCCGTCCTCGTCGAGCAGGACGAGGTGCCCGGCACAGGCCGTGCCGTCGAGCTCGCCGTCGACGCGCTGCCCGCCGATTTCGTCGGTGACGTGCTGATTCTGTCCGGCGATGTGCCGCTGCTGGACGCAGCGACGCTGCACGAGCTCGTGGCCGAGCATCGCCGCGCCGACGCGAGCGGCACGCTGCTGTCGACTGTGGTCGCCGACCCGAGCGGATACGGCCGCATCGTGCGCGGCGGCGAGGGCCAGCTCGTGCGCATCGTCGAGCACAAGGATGCGAGCCCCGTCGAGCGGGCGATCGACGAGATCAACAGCGGTGTGTACGTGTTCGGCGTGAACGCGTTGCGCGACAAGCTCGCACACCTCACCACCGCGAACTCTCAGGGCGAGAAGTACCTGCCCGACGTCATCGCCGCATTGCACGACGCCGGCATGGACGTCAGCGCCGTGCCGACGCCCGACAGCTGGAAGGTCGAGGGCATCAATGATCGCGCTCAGCTCTCCGAGGCGGCGGCACGCCTCAATGCCCTGATCGTTCGCGGCTGGCAGCTCGCCGGCGTCACGGTGCAGGACCCCGCGACGACGTGGATCGACCTCGCCGTGAAGCTCGAGGCCGACGTCACGGTGCTGCCGAACACGCAGCTGAAGGGCGCGACGGTGGTCGCCGCGGGCGCGGTCGTCGGCCCTGACACCACCTTGGTCGACACCGAGGTCGGCGCGGGCGCGACGGTGCGCCGCACGGATGCCACGCTCGCGGTCATCGGTGCGCAGGCGTCCGTCGGTCCGTTCTCGTTCCTCCGCCCGGGCACCGAGATCGGCGCGGACGGCAAGGTCGGCGCGTTCGTCGAGACCAAGAACGCGCGCATCGGCGATCGCGCGAAGGTGCCGCACCTGAGCTACATCGGCGACGCCGAGATCGGCCCTGACGCCAACATCGGCGCAGGCGGCATCACCGCGAACTACGACGGGGTCGACAAGCACCGCACCGTGATCGGAGCAGGGGTCAAGGCCGGTGCGCACAACGTCTTCGTGGCGCCGGTTAGGATTGGGGCTGGAGCCTACACGGGCGCAGGGGCGACGATCCGTAACGACGTCCCGCCGGGTGCGCTCGCGTTGAACGTGACTCCGCAGCGGAATCTGGGCGGCTGGGTGCACACCAACCGACCGGGAAGCGCAGCCGATCTGGCCGCGCAAGAAGCAACGGGCTCTGCCGAGGCGCAGGTCTAGAAGGGCGTGAGTCGGTGAGCGAATCGGAGTTGCTGTCGGGGATCAAATCGCATGCGCAGCGTCGCCTTGTCCTGGTTTCCGGTCGCGCATACCCCGAGCTCGCCACGAGCGTCGCGCACGAACTCGGCATCGAGGTGCTCGGCAGCGACATGCACACCTTCGCGGGCAGCGAGATCTACGCTCGCTTCGAAGAGAGCGTGCGCGGCGCTGACATCTTCGTGCTGCAGTCGCACACGCGGCCCATCAACGAATGGCTGATGGAGCAGCTCATCATGGTCGACGCCGCCAAGCGGGCATCGGCCAAGCGCATCACCGTCGTCGCGCCGTACTACCCCTACGCCCGGCAAGACAAGAAGGGCCGCGGGCGCGAGCCGATCTCAGCCCGCCTCGTCGCCGACATGTTCAAGGTCGCGGGCGCCGACCGCATCATGTCGGTCGACCTGCACGCGGCGCAGATCCAGGGCTTCTTCGACGGCCCGGTCGACCATCTCTTCGCCCAGCCGGTGCTGCTCGAGCACTTCCGCGAGACGCTGTCGCGAGAGGCACTCACGGTCGTCTCGCCCGACATGGGCCGGGTCAAGGTCGCGGATGCCTGGAGCGACAAGCTCGGCGCACCGCTCGCCATCATCCACAAGCGCCGCGACCCGAAGGTGCACAACGATGTCTCCGTGCACGAGATCGTCG
Source organism: Gryllotalpicola reticulitermitis (assembly GCF_042651345.1). NCBI lineage: Bacteria > Bacillati > Actinomycetota > Actinomycetes > Micrococcales > Microbacteriaceae > Gryllotalpicola > Gryllotalpicola reticulitermitis. The sequence continues at coordinate 211,020 of NZ_JBHSCN010000002.1, read as the reverse complement.
GCGACGTGAGCGGGCGGGTCTGCCTGCTGGTCGACGACCTGATCGACACGGGGCGCACGATCGTCAAGGCCGCCGAGGCGCTCAAGGCGAACGGAGCGACGGGCGTCGTGGTCGCCGCGACGCACGCCCTGTTCTCCGACCCGGCGTACGAGATCCTGCAGAGCGATTTCATCGACCGGGTCGTCGTCACCGACACCTTGCCAGTGCCGGCCGACAAGCGCTGGGACCGGCTCACCGTGCTCTCGATCGCCCCGCTGCTGGCGCGCGCGATCCACGAGGTGTTCGCCGACGGCTCGGTGACGAGCATGTTCGATGGCGCCGCCTAGCATCGACCTTCGTCACTCGGTCGCCGTTCCCTGCGGGTATTTCGACGCGGGCGTCTGCCGTTCCTGTTCGCTGCTCGACGTCGACTACGCGACGCAGCTCGCTGGAAAGCAGGCGCGGGCTCGCGAGTTGATCGACGGATTCGCCGTCGCGGGCACCTCAGGCATCGACTGGCTGGAGCCCGTCGCGAGCGACACGGCAGGTTTTCGCACGAAGGCGAAGCTGGTCGTCGGCGGTTCGACGGAGGCCCCGACTCTCGGCATCCTGGACCGCGCGCAGCACGGCGTCGATCTCGAGGGCTGCCCGATCGTGGCCGAGCCGATCCGCCGCGCCCTGCCACAGCTGTCGGGGTTTGTGACGACGGCGCGCCTCGTGCCGTACGACATTCCGGCGCGGCGCGGCGAGCTCAAATATCTGATCGTCACCGCGAACGCGCGTGGCGAGCTGATGCTGCGGTTCGTGCTGAGGTCGACGGAGTCCGTTTCACGCATCCGCAAGCACCTGCCCGAGCTGCAGGCCCGGCTGCCGCAGCTGCGTGTCGTGACGGTCAATCTGCTGCCCGAGCACAAGGCGGTGCTCGAGGGCGACGAAGAGCTCGTGCTCACCGACGAGGCCGCCCTCGAACTTCCGCTCGATGGCCTGACCCTGCGGCTGCTGCCGCGCAGCTTCGTGCAGACGAACGAGGGCATCGCGACGCGGCTGTACCGCACCGGTGCGGCCTGGGCGGCCGCGGTCGCGCCGCAGACCTCGTGGGACCTGTACTGCGGCGTCGGCGGCTTCGCACTGCATCTCGCGGTCGCGTCGGGTGCACGGGTGACGGGCGTCGAGTTGAGTGCGGATGCCGTTGCGAGCGCCACATCGGCCGCGGAGGCGGCGGGGCTCGACGCGAACTTCATCGCAGCGGATGCCATGAGCTGGGCCCGGAATCAGGAATCCGCCCCCGATCTCGTGATCGTGAATCCGCCGCGGCGGGGAATCGGCGCGGAGCTCGCGGAGTGGCTCGAGGCGAGTGGCGTGCGGCACGTGCTCTACTCGAGCTGCAACGCTGAGAGTCTCGCCCGCGACCTCGCCGTGATGCCGAGCCTCGCGCCGGTGCGCTCCCAGCTGTTCGACATGTTCCCGCACACCGCGCACTTCGAGACCCTGGTGCTTCTCACCCGCCGGTGACGCGCCTCGGTGGCCGACGGCACGGGGCGGCCCTGCGAGTCCAGTAACGTCGGAGTATGACCGCGCCCGTCCGACGCATCCTGCACCTTGCGCTCGCGGTTCTCGTCGTCGGTGCGGCGGTCGGCATCGTCGCCGGCCTCGTGACGCTGTTCTTCCGCGGCGTCGAGACGGTCGCTTTCGGCTTCTTCGAGGATTCGTCGCGCCCCGGTGCGGTCGACGCTCCCACCTGGCGCCGCTTCGTCTCGGTGATCGTCGCCGGTGCGGTGGCGGCGGTCGTGTGGTGGCTGATCCGCACTCGGGCACGGGCCGTGCCGAGTGTGCAGAAGGCGGTCGAGGGCACCCCGATGCCGTGGTGGGAGACCATCGTCCACGCCGCACTGCAGGTGTTCATCGTCGGCGCGGGCGCGCCCGTCGGCCGCGAGGTCGCGCCGCGGGAGTTGGGTGCCCTGATCGGCGGCTGGTTCGGCAGGGTCGTGCGGCTCGACACGCGTGAGCGCACTCTTGTGATCGCCGCGGCGGCGGGTGCGGGGCTCGCCGGTGTCTACAACGTGCCGTTGGCCGGCGGCCTGTTCGCGATCGAGATCCTGCTCGGGGACCTGTCGCTCGACGCGATCGCCATCGCGCTCGGCATGTCGGCGGTCAGCGCGCTGGTCGCGAGCGTCGTCGAGGGAAACGTCGCGTTCTACAACATCCACGGCGCCACGAGCTCATGGTCGCTTGCGGTGTTCGCCGTGATCTTCGGCCCGGTGTTCGGTTTCATCGGGTACTGGTTCTCGCACTGGACGGCGTGGGCAGAACGGGGCAAGCCCAAGGGGGCGGCGCTGCTCTGGCTGTTGCCGGCGGCATCCGTTCTCGTCGCTGTCGTCTCGATCTGGCTGCCGCAGGTCATGGGCAACGGCCGGGCGCTCGGCCAGTTCGCGTTCAACGCGACGTCCTGGACGGCGCTCGGCGTGCTCATCGCCGGTTTCGCGCTGAAGTCGGTACTGACGCTGCTCACGATCCGCTCGGGCGCCGCCGGAGGTGTGCTGCAGCCTGCGATCGCGCTGGGCGCCGCTGCCGGTGCCGTCGTCGGCGTCGGTTGGTCACTGATGTGGCCGGGTTCGCCGATCGCCGCCTTCGCCATCGTCGCAGCGGCCGCCGTGCTCGCCTCGAGTCAGAAGGCGCCGCTGATGGCGCTCGCGATCGTGTTCGAACTGACGCACGCGCCGCTCGAGTTCCTCGCGCCGCTCGGCGTGGCCGTCGCCGGCTCGGTCCTCGCCAGGCGCCTGCTGGAGCACCAGGCCGACCTGCGCGTCAACCGCCTGGACATCTGACGCCGAAAACGGAGTAGTTGCGTGCCCGAGGGCCGATTGATCGCAACTACTCCGTTTTCGGTGACGGTCAGCGTAATGCGGACCCAGCCCCAGCGACGCGGCGCTCGCGCCCGGCGAGAGCGGGCGCGACGATCAACTCAGTGCCAGGACGGCTCGGTCTCGATCTCGCTGCGGTCGCCGGACCAGAGGGTGTGGAAGATGCCGTCCTTGTCGACGCGCTTGTAGGTGTGCGCGCCGAAGAAGTCGCGCTGACCCTGCACGAGCGCGGCGGGCAGCCGCTTGGCGCGCAGCCCGTCGTAGTAGGCGAGCGACGACGAGAACGCGGGGGAGGGGATGCCTGCCTCTGCGGCCGAGACGACCACACGGCGCCAGGCGCCCTGGGCGCCGGTCACGGCGTCGCGGAAGTACGGCGCGAGCACGAGCGCGACCAGGTCGGCGTCGTTCTGGTACGCCTCGGTGATGCGGCCGAGGAAGCGGGCGCGGATGATGCAGCCGGCGCGCCAGATCTTGGCGATGTCGCCCTTCTTGATGTCCCAGTCGTACTGCTCGGCACCGGCGATGATCTCGTCGAAGCCCTGCGAGTAGGCGATGATCTTCGAGGCGTACAGCGCCTGGCGCACGTCTTCGATGAAGGCGTCGGGGTCGGAGGGCTTCCAGTTCTCGCTGTCGGGGCCGGGGAGCGCCTCGACGGCCGCCGCGCGCTGCTCGGCCTTCGATGAGAGCGAGCGGGCGAAGACGGCCTCGGCGATGCCGGAGACCGGAATGCCCAGGTCGAGGGCGTTCTGCACGGTCCAGGCGCCGGTGCCCTTGGCGCCGGCGGCGTCGAGGATCACGTCGACGAGGGGCTGGCCGGTCGAGGCATCCGTCTGGCGCAGCACCTGCGCGGTGATCTCGATGAGGTACGACTCGAGGTCGCCCTTGTTCCACTCGTCGAACACGTCGGCGATCTCGGCCGGGGTCTTGCCCGTTCCGCGGCGGATCAGGTCGTATGCCTCGGCGATCAACTGCATGTCGGCGTACTCGATGCCGTTGTGCACCATCTTGACGAAGTGGCCGGCGCCGTCGGTGCCGACGTGCGTGACGCAGGGCTCGCCGTCGTCGGCGCGGGCTGCGATCGATTCGAGGATCGGGCCGAGGGTCTTGTACGACTCGACTGAGCCCCCGGGCATGATCGACGGCCCGTTGAGCGCGCCCTCCTCACCGCCGGAGATGCCGGTGCCGACGAAGTGGATGCCAGTCTCACGGATCGACTGCTCGCGCCGGATCGTGTCGTGGAAGTTCGCGTTGCCGCCGTCGACGATGATGTCGCCGGGCTCGAAGACCTTGGTGAGCTCTTCGATCACCGCGTCCGTGCCGCGGCCTGCCTGCACCATGATGATCGCGGTGCGCGGCTTGGAGAGGGACGCGGCGAATTCCTCGTAGTCCTTGGCGGCGACGAAGCCTGCTTCGGGGTGGTCGTTGATGAGCGTCTCGGTGCGCTCCCACGTGCGGTTGAAGACCGCTACCTTGTTGCCCTCGCGCGAGGCGAGGTTGCGGGCGAGGTTCGACCCCATCACCGCAAGGCCGACGACACCGATGTTTGCCACGGACTGCTCAGTCATACTCACCAGCCTATTGGCGGAAGTGCGCGCGCAGTATGCCTGGCCGGGAGGATGACGCGCTGTTAGCTTCGGGAGCATGAGGTCTGCACGGTGAGCGTGGTCGATGACAACCTGGGCATCGTGGTTCCGGAGAAGGGGAGGCTCGTCGTCGAGCCGGTGCCCGAGCCGGAGCCCGCTCCTGACGAGGCCGTCGTCGCCATCCGCTACGGGGGCATCTGCGGGTCCGATCTGCACTACTGGCTCGATGGCGCGAGCGGTCAGTCGGTGATCCGGGCCCCGCTGCGGCTCGGGCACGAGATCGTCGGGGTCGTCGCGCACGCCGCCGCTGACGGCAGCGGCCCTGCGGAGGGCACGCCGGTAGCGGTGCATCCGGGCGGCCCCGGCGGCAGCTACCTCGGCAGCGCGACGCTGTGGCCCCATACGCAAGGAGCGTTCGCGCGCCGCGTCGCACTGCGCAGCGCCATGCTGCGGCCGCTGCCTGACGGGCTGGACCTCCTGACGGCGGCCGTGACGGAGCCTGCGTCGGTCGCCATGCATGGTGTCTCCCTCGCAGGGGACGTGGCGGGTCGGCGCGTGCTCGTCACCGGCGCAGGGCCGATCGGTGCCCTGGTCGTCGCTGTGCTGGCCCGCGCCGGCGCGGCGGAGATCGTGGCGACCGACCTGCACGAACGCCCCCGGCAGGCGGCGCTCGAGGTCGGGGCCACCGCCGTGCTCGATGCCCGCGACGGCGACGCGGTCGCGACGCTCGATGCCGACATCGCGATCGAGTCCTCGGGCACCGTGCCGGGGCTCGCCGCCGCCGTGTCCGGCGTGCGACGCGGAGGCCGCGTGGTACTCGTCGGTCTTCAGGCGGTCGGCATGGTGCCGGCGCCGATGGCGTCGCTCATCACGCGCGAGATCACGCTGACAGGATCGTTCCGCTTCGTCGACGAGATCGACCGGGTGCTGCCCGCGCTCGCCGACGGCAGCCTGCGCACGGAGGGCGTCGTGACCCACCAGTTCGCCTTGGCCGATGCGCTCGAGGCATTCGAGGTCGCCAGGGACCCGGCGAGATCGGGCAAGGTGCTGCTCTCGTTCTGAGGCGTGGGCGGATGCGCGGAACTCGCGCGCGGCACGAGAAGATTGGATCATGAGTCCCGAAATTCCGTCGTTCATCCAGCCGATCGTTCTCATGGGTGTCAGCGGTTCGGGGAAGACCACGGTGGGCGAGCGGCTCGCCGAGGCATCCGGTCGCATCTTCATCGACGGCGACGACCTGCACCCCGCAGCCAACAAAGAGAAGATGGCGCGCGGCATTCCGCTGACTGACGACGATCGCTGGCCGTGGCTTCATCGCGTCGGCGAGCGGCTCGCGGTGGGCGACGGCCCGATCGTCGCGTGCTCGGCGCTGCGACGCGCCTATCGCGACGCGCTGCGGGAGTCCGCTCCGGGCACTTTCTTCGCGCTGCTCAACCCTCCGCGCGATGTGCTCGCGGCGCGTGTCGCGTCGCGGCACCACGAGTACATGCCGGCGAGCCTCCTCGATTCGCAGCTCGCGACACTCGAGCCCCTCGCTGCGGACGAGAACGGTGCGCTCTTCGATGTCGACGAGTCGGTCGACGAGGTGGTCGCGTCGATCCGTGCGCGGCTCGCGCTTTAGTCGGCGTTCCTCGGCTCGCTCACCAGTGTGACGACGGCCCGCGCGCTGCGCTCGAGGTAGTCGACGAGTTCACCGGGCTCGAGCTCCGCGTTGACGGCCCCGTCGATCAGCGCCTGCTCCGCGAGCGCGACCCACGAGCGCAGGGCGACGTGCACGCGCGAGCTCGAGGCGACGCCGAGCTCGCCGAACATCGCGATCAGCCGATCTGCTTGGGCCGAGCGCACCTCGTCGACGATCTCGCGCACGGTCTCGTCGCCTGACGCAGCCCCGCGCACCAGCGAGAAGAACGTGAGCCGATGGTCGTGCGCGAAGGTGACGAAGCGTTCGAGCGTGTCGTGGAGCCGCTCGGCGGCCGCGAGCTCGGGCTTGGGTTCGGTGGCGTGCATCAGGCTGTCGCGGGCCGTGCGCACGATCTCGTGATGCAGGCCGGTCTTGGAGTTGAAGTAGTAGAAGACCAGCCCGCGCGAGACGCCGGCCTCGGCGGCGAGGAACTCGATCGTGATCGCCTCGAGCGGCTGGCTCGCCAGAGCGTTCACGCCGATGGCGATGAGCTGTCGGCGGCGCTCCTCTGGCGTCATTCGCGTGCGGCGCTCGGGCGAAGGCATGCGCAAGAGCCTAGCGAGGCACCCTCACAGCACTATTTGACGGGTTGTCAATAGCTCTGTACCCTAAACGGGTGGCACGAAGGGGTGCCGCCACGTCAGTTCAAGGGGGATCACGTGAATCTCAAGCAGCTTGCAAAGTCGCGCGGGGGACGCATCGCGATGGTTGCCATTCCGGTGGGCATCGCGTCTGCGGTGGTCATGGGCGGTGTCGCACAGGGCGCTGTTCCTGTCTCGTTCTCGATCTCGGGCACATCGTTCACGATGGGCGGCACCGAGCTCAACGGCTCGCAGTTCTCCCAGTACGGCGGCGTCGCGAAGCTTCAGTCGGGCAAGGAAGAGCCGGTCGCCATCGCGAACATCGGCAGTGCCACGATCACAGACCTGTGCCAGTCGGTCGTGCAGAACACGCCGCTCGGCAAGGTGGGCCTCGTCATCACCGCCGGTGACGCGGGCACGCCGGTCAAGGCGAGCAACCTGCAGATCGGCATGACCGACCTCAAGGGCGACGCCACGTTCTCGAACATCCGCATCGGTGCCGACGCCTCGACGGTGATCACCGGAGCCAAGGGCTCGGCGGGTGACTTCGCACAGGACTCGCAGGGCATCCTGCTCAAGAACTTCTCCCAGGTCGCCTACAGCACCACGGCGAGCACGCTGCAGCTGACGAACATGCACCTCAAGGTCGTGACCGACGGCAGCGGCTGCCCCGCCAACTAGGGCGGCTGCGCACATGACCAAGCGTCGCACCGCCTTCCGGCAGTGGCGTAGCGAACGCCCCTTCTGGGGCGCGCTGCTCATCGCCATCGGCGGCATCGAGGAGTTCTTCTCCGGCCAGCTCGACATCGGGAAGATCCACATCCAGCTCGGGCTCGAGGGCCTTCAGGCCCTGCTCATCCCGGCGGTGCTTCTGCTGCTCGGCATCCTGATCGCCCTGATGCCCGTGCACCGGATCTTCTACGGCATCATCGCCCTCGTGCTCGCGGTGTACTCCCTGATCGGAGTGAACCTCGGCGGGTTCGTGATCGGCATGCTGCTGTCGGCCGTCGGGGGCGTCCTCGTGGTCGCGTGGATGCCGAAGCACGTCGCGCCCGCGCCGACGGAAGCGCCAGAGGTCGACGCATCCGCTGAGCCCGACCCGAAGGCCGCGAAGCCGCGTCGGCGCTGGCTCGGCGGCGGCACTGCGGCGGTGATCGCGGCAGGAGCTCTCGCGCTGGCCGCGACGGCACCGCAGCCGGCTCAGGCGGCGGAAGCCCCGCGTGCGGGCAGCACCGTCGCGTCGGGCTGCGTGCTGCTCATCATCTGCTCACCGTCGTCTTCATCGTCGCCGTCTCCCTCGCCGTCGACGTCCTCAAGCTCCGCCCCGAGCTCGAACCCATCCCCGAGCTCGGGCGGACCCTCCTCCTCGCCGTCGTCACCCTCGACGCCGACATTGCCGAGCGCCCCGAGCGTGCCCGGAACGGGCAGCTCGAGCTCGCCGGTCCAGAGTTCCCCGTCGGGCACGCAAGTCGGCGTGCCTGGGCAGAACCGCAGCTCGGCACCTGCCCCGGGTACGAAGGCCACCACGAAGGAAGACCTTCCGAGCGGCGCGACCACCGACACGCCGGTCGTCGGCCTCGGCGCCGACAACAGTCATGGCATCTTCACGCTGCCCTCGGCCACGATCGACGGCGACTCGTTGCAGCTCTCCGGCACCAAGCAGGTGGGAGTGGTGACCGTGCCGCTCGCCGACGGGACCCGAGCGACCGCGATCCGTATCGAGTGCAGCCAGCTGACCATCGGCGCGTTCCATCTCGACACGAAGAACCGCAGCGAGAAGGTCAATCTCGACACCGATGGCATGACGCTGAGCGGCAACGTCGTGGTGTGGGTCGACCGCATCGGCACCCAGTACGGCGACGGCGAAGGCCTCGATCAGAGCCTCAAGGCCAACCCGCTGACCCTCGGCGCGCTGATGACGCTGCTCGGTCAGGGGCACCTGGTTCTCGGCCTCGTCGGCGCACAGGCCGAGACGATGACGCTGAAGTCCTTCAACCTGCAGCCGCTCTCGTAGTACTCGCGAGTCGCGCGACTCAGAGCTTGAACACCTCGCGCGGCTGATCGCCCACGAGGCGCCGTGCGATGCCGAGCGCGTCGTCCTCGCTCACCTGGTGCGTGACCACCAGGGATGCGAGGAACGACGCATCCGTTCGCCGCGACATGTCATGGCGCGCCGGGATCGAACAGAACGCACGGGTGTCGTCGATGAATCCGCTGGTCTTGCGGAAGCCGATCGTGTCGGTGACGGCAGCACGGTACCGGCCGATCGCGAGCGGCGTATCGAGGAACCACCACGGAGCGCCCGCGTACACGCTCGCGTAGAAGCCCGCGAGAGGCGCGATCTCGCGGCCGAACAGCGTCTCGTCGACGGTGAACAGCACGAGGTGGAAGCCGGGCGCGGTGCCGAAGTCGTTCAGGATCGGCGCGAGGGGCAGCGTGTACGCGCCGACCGCGGGCAGGTCGTGACCGGTGTCGGGACCGAATCGCTCGAGGGTCGGGCGATGCGTGCCCCGGTGCACGCCGGCGTGCAGCTGCATGACGAGGCCGTCGTCGACCGACATCTCCGCGAAGCGGTAGAGCAGATTGGCGCGGTACGCGGCGGCATCCGCTTCGCTGATCTCGCCGGCGAGCGCACCGAGGTGAATCCGCTCGGCCTCGACATCGGCGAGTGGGGTCGCGTCGGCGCTCAGCACGCCGGTGTCGGTGGCGGTACCGCCCGCGGCGCGGAAGAAGGCGCGGCGACTCCGCAGCGCGTCGAGCAGCCCGGCGTAGCTTCCCGTGTCGATGCCGGATGCCTCGGCCAGCGCGTCGAGCGCGGGCGCCCACGCGGCCGTGCCCGGTGTCATGTAGCGGTCGGCCCGAAACGTCGGGAGCACGCGGCCGGCGAAGTTCTGATCCTCGCGCAGCGCGAGATGCGCGGCGAGATCATCGGCCGGGTCGTCGGTCGTGGCGAGCACGTCGATGTTGAAGCGCTCGAAAAGGGCGCGTGGACGGAACGCGGGCTCGGCGAGTCGGGCGCTGAGCTCGTCGTAGAGCCGGTCGGCGGATGCCTCGCTCGGCTCTTCGGCGAGCCCGAAGACCTCGGCGAGCTCGCTCTCGAACCAGAACCGCACCGGGGTGCCGAGGAACGCGTCCCAGTGGGTGCACAGCAGGCGCCAGATGGCGCGGCCGTCCCGACGCGCGGTGTCGGCGCCAGGGCCCAGCCCGAGCTGGTCGAGGGGCACGCCGAGGGAATGCAGCAGCCGGGTGACGTAATGATCGGGCGTGATGAACAGGGCAGCGGGGTCGGGGAAGGGCTCGTCGTCAAGCAGCACGCGCGCGTCGACGTGACCGTGCGGCGAGATGATCGGTGCAGTCGCGACCTCGGCGTACAGTCGCCGGGCGACGTCGCGTGTCGCAGGGTCTGCGGGGAAGAGGCGGTCGGGGTGCACGGTCATACCGGCAGTCAAGCAGTGTGGCCCGCTTCGCGGGGAGCCCGCGGGTCAGACGACGCGAACGGGGGCGCCGTCGGCCCACGCGACGATGTCCTCCGCGGCGTCGGTGTAGAACCGCGCGTACTGGTCGGTCGTGACGTAGCCGAGATGCGGCAGCAGCAGCGTGTTGGGCGCCGTGCGCAGCGGATGCTCGGACGGTAGCGGCTCGGCGTCGTACACGTCGAGGGCCGCTCCCGCGAGGCGCCCATCGCGTAGTGCTGCGAGCAGTGCCGCCTCGTCGACGATCGGCCCCCGCGACGAGTTGATGAGGTACGCCGTGGGCTTCATCATCGCGAGCTCACGCGCTCCGACGAGCCCGCGGCTCGATTCGGTCAGAGGAAGGTGCAGGGTGAGCAGATCGGATTCCCGGAACAGTGCGTCTCTGTCCACGATCCGTGCCCCGTGCCGCTCGGCGCGCGCGGGCGTGATCGAGCGGTCCCAGGCGATCACCCGCATCCCGAGGGCATTCGCGAGGTCGGCAACGGGACCGCCGAGCCTGCCGAGGCCGAGCACACCGAGGGTCAGGCCCGCGAGGCCCGGCCCGATCGTGTGCTGCCACCCGCCGGCCCGCACCGCAGCGTCCTCTTCGGCGAAGTGCCGAGTGAGCGCGATCATCATGCCGATCGTCAGCTCGGCCACACCGTTGCCCTCGCCACCCGTGCCGCACACGGTGACGCCGTGCGCGGCCGCGGCGTCGAGATCGATCGCGGCGTTCTTCATTCCGGTCGTCACGAGCAGCCTGAGCTCAGGGAGCTGCTCGAACAGCTCGGCGGGGAACGCAGCGCGCTCACGCATTGCGACGACGACCTCGCTCTGGGCGAGACGCGAGGCCAGCGCATCCGTATCGAGGTGTTCGGCGACCACGTCGATGTCGAACCGCGCACCCACCGCCGACCAGTCTGCCGACGCGAGTGCCACCCGCTGATAGTCGTCGAGGATCGTCACACGCCGCATGTTCGCGAGCCTACGTTGAGTCGGGCGCTTGCCCCCACAGTGTGCAACTGCATAGCGTGGCAGTTGTGAGCGACGTCGCAGCCTGGACCCTTTCCGGCTTCGGCGACGAGATCGCGGACGATCCCGCCATCCAGCTCGCGGTGCTCGAAGCGCTCGGTGCGCGCCACATCGAGGTGCGCAGCGCGTGGGGCGTGAATGTCGTCGACCTCACGGACGAGCAGACGGATGCCTTGGCCGCGGCCATCCATTCCGCCGGCTTCGGCGTCTCGGCCGTCGCGTCGCCGATCGGGAAGGTCGACGTGAGCCTCCCCGTCGACCACGAACTCGAGAGGCTTGCCCGGGTCATCCGCGTGGCGCACCGCCTCGAGGCTCCGTATGTGCGGGTCTTCTCGTTCTACCGCGGCGCGGGGCAGACGGCCGAGGACATCCGTGATGACGTGCTCGCCCGCATGCGAGCGCTCGCCGCGCTCGCCGAAGCGGACGACGTCGTCTTGCTGCACGAGAACGAGAAGGACATCTACGGCGACGTGCCTTCACGGGTGCTCGACATCGTCGAGTCCGTCGGCAGCGATTACCTGCGGCTCGCGTGGGACAACGCGAACTACGTGCAGTGCGGAGTCAAGCCGTTCACGGAAGGGTGGGGCTCGCTCTCGCCGTACGTCGACTATCTGCAGGTGAAGGACGCACTCGCTGCGACCGGGGAGGTCGTGCCGGCGGGTGAAGGCGACGGTGAACTGCTCGAGACGTTGACCGCGCTGCGCGACGCTGGGTACGACGGCTACGCGAGCCTCGAGCCGCACCTCGCCGCAGGGTTCGCGCTCGGCGGATTCAGCGGGCCGGCCGCCTTCGGCCGCGCCGCCCGCGCTCTCAATGGACTGCTCGACCGGATCGGAGTCACCACCACATGAATGACGCACTCGGCGACGATCGGCACGGGGACGACGCCGCGCCCGGCGTCCTGACAGCCGCGCTCGTGGGCAACGGGGTGATCGCCGCGAACCACGTGCGCGCCTTGCACGCGACGGGGGCCGCGGCTGTGACGGTGCTCGTCGACCCCGATCCCGACGCGCGCGCTGTGATCGCCGCGCAGATCGCGGCAGAGACGGACTGGTCGGCGCCCGCGCAATTCGACTCGCTGGGCGCCGCGCTCGAGGCATCCGTACCCGACCTCGTCGTCGTCGCGACGCCGAGCGGCACGCATGTCGCGCTCGCGCTCGAGGCGGTTGCGGCTGGCGCTCACGTCGTCATCGAGAAGCCGCTCGACACGACAGTCGGCAAGGCGCTCGCGCTGCGCGACGCCGCGCGTGAGGCGGCGACCCGCGGTCAGGTGGTGAGCGTGATCAGCCAGCATCGCTTCGATCCGGCATCCGTCGTCGTTGCGGATGCGGCGCATCGCGGGCACTTCGGCCGGCTCACCAGTGCCGTCGCGAGCGTCGCGTGGTGGCGCAGCCAGGGGTACTACGACTCGGGCGATTGGCGCGGCACCTGGGCCCTCGACGGAGGTGGCTCGACGATGAACCAGGGCGTGCACACCGTCGACCTGCTGGTGTGGTTCCTCGGGCGGCCGGTCGCCGTGTTCGCGTACGCGGCAACCCTGGCGCATGAGCACATCGAGGTCGAGGACACGCTCGCCGCGACGCTCCGCTTCGAGGGCGGCGCGATCGCGGTGCTGCACACGACGACCTCGGCGTTCCCCGGGCTCTCGGTGCGCATCAACGTGCACGGCACCAAGGGATCGGCGCAGATCGACCGCGATCAGCTGGAGTACTTCTACGCCGAGCCCGCCGAAGGTCTCGACCCGACCGTTCTCGGCGACACGCACGCGGACCCGACGCGGGTCGGCCCGCGCAACCTCGCCCTCGACCTGGTCGGGGCCGAGCACGTGGCCGGCGCGGCGGTCGCGCCCGACGCCTTCGCTCAGGGGCACCGGCGTCAGTACGACGACATCCTCGCGGCGATCCGAGACGGGCGGGCACCCGGTGTGGGCGTCGACGACGCGCTGCTCTCGCTCGCCGTCGTGCGAGCGCTGTACGTGTCGGCGGCGCTCGGCCGCGAGGTGAGTGTCGACGAGGTTCTGAACGGCGAGCACGACGACGTCATCTTCGACGCGTCGGTACCGGAGGTGGCGTGATGCGCTTTTCTGTCTTTACGGCTGCGACCCCCGAGTGGTCGCCAGAGGAAGCGGTGCGCGAACTCGCAGCGCAGGGCTGGGACGGCGTGGAGTGGCGCATCACCGATCAGGCGGATGCCGAGACCCCCGGCTTCTGGGCCGGGAACCGTGCGACCTGGCCATTGACCGGGCTCGAGGAATCCGTGCCCGAGATCCTGCGCATCACCAACGAAGCCGGGCTCGATTTCTCGGCGGTCGGCGGCTACGCGCAGGCGGCGGATCACGACAACGTCGAGCGCATGCTCTCGGCGACGGCAGCGCTCGGCGCCGGTCGTGTTCGGGTGACGCTGCCGAAGCTGCCCGTCGGCGATTACCGTGCGGTGTTCGCCGCCACGCGCGCCGACCTCGAGTGGGCGGTGGAGCGCGCTGAGCTGCACGGCGTGCAGGTGCTCATCGAGCTGCATCACGGCACGATCGTCTCGAGCGCCTCCGCCGCGTATCGCCTGGTCGAGGGCCTCGACCCGCGGCGCATCGGCGTGATCCACGACATCGGCAATCTCGTGCACGAGGGCTTCGAGGATCTCGGTGCGGCGCTGCAGATCCTCGGCGAGTACCTCGCGCACGTTCACGTCAAGAACGCGAGATGGTGGCCGAACGGCGAGTTCGGCATCGACGGCAGCACCGTCTGGGCTCCGTACTGGGCGTCGCTGCACGAGGGGCAGGCCGACCTCGACTGGCTGTTCCGCGCCCTGGTCGCCATCGGCTACGACGGCTGGGTGACCCTCGAGGACTTCGTCGACGACAACCGACCGCGCGAGAAGGTCCTCAGCGACGACCTCGCTTTTCTGCGCGGAGCGTACGAGCGGGCTCTGATGTGGGCCGAGTGGGTGGCGAGCGGCGCAGGCGACGATGACGGCGCCGGCCCCGCCGAGCAGGCATGACGCGGCTCGCGCATCTCGGGCTCGGCGGATTCTTCCGCGCGCACCAGGCCTGGTACACCGAGCGGGCCAACCAGCTGGGCGGCGAGGAGTGGACCTACACGGCGTTCACGGGCCGCTCGCGCGGGCTGCCCGAGGCACTGACTGCGGCCGGCAACATGTACACGCTGGTCGAGCGGGCCGCCGAGGGCGATACGAGCATGCCGATCCGCGCGGTCGCGGCATCGTCGGCGGGGACCGAGACGGATGCCTTCGCCGCCGCCTTCGCGGACCCGGAGCTTGCGGTCGTCACGGTGACAGTGACCGAGACGGGCTACGACCCCGAGACGTCTCCGGCGCCCGGGCGCCTGCTGGACGGGCTGGCGGCGCGGCGCACGTCGGGCGGCGGCCCGCTCGCGGTCGTGAGCTGCGACAACCTGTCCGGCAACGGCGAGGTGCTGCGCGGCGTGCTGCGGGGGCTGGCCGAGGCATCCGATCGTGGTCTCGCCGGCTGGATCGACGACAACGTGACGTTCCCCTCCACGATGGTCGACCGCATCACTCCGCATTCGGATGACCCGCTGACGGTTGTCACCGAGCCGTTCTCGGAGTGGGTGATCGCGGGGGGATTCCCCGCAGGCCGACCGGCGTGGGACGCCGTGGGTGTGCGGTTCGTCGAGGACGTCGCACCGTATGAGCGGCGCAAGCTGTGGCTGCTGAACGCCGCCCACTCGACACTGACCTACCTGGGTCTGCTGCGCGGGTTCGAGACGGTCGATGAGGCGTTCGCGGACGCCGAAGTGCGCGCGGCCGTCGAAGAGCTGTGGGACGAGGTGCGACCCGTGCTCGGCTTTGCCGATGCGGAGACGGATGCCGCGATCGACGCGTTGCGTCCTCGATTCGCGAATCCGCGCATCGCGCACCGGCTCGATCAGATCGCACGACAGGGGCGCGAGAAGCTCGCGCAGCGGCAGCGGGCGATCATGGCCGCGCGCACCGCGGCCGGTCTGTCGCCGGGTGCGGCGTGCGAGGCGACGATCGCCGCGTTCGACGAGATCGTCAAGAAGAACCTTGTCCGGGTCGACTGAGAGAGGCACCGTCCGTGTTCATTGAAAAAGCAGAGGTGCTCATATCGAGCCCGGGCCGCAACTTCGTCACCTTGCGCATCACGACCGACGACGGTGTGACGGGCCTCGGCGACGCGACGCTCAACGGCCGCGAGCTGGCTGTGGCGGCGTATCTGCGTGAGCATGTCGTCCCGCTGCTCATCGGGCGCGACGCTCACCGCATCGAGGACACCTGGCAGTACCTCTACAAGGGTGCGTACTGGCGGCGCGGACCGGTGACGATGGCGTCGATCGCCGCCGTCGACACTGCGCTGTGGGACATCAAGGCGAAGGCCGCGGGCCTGCCCCTCTACCAACTGCTCGGCGGCCGGTCGCGCGACGGCCTGCTCGTCTACGGCCACGCCTCAGGCGCGGAGCTGCCCGAGCTGTTCGACTCCATCAACGAGCACCTCGAGGAGGGATACCGGGCGATCCGCGTGCAGACGGGCATTCCGGGCCTGCCGTCGGTGTACGGGGTCGCGTCGTCCGCCAACGCGCGGACCGGATCGGATGCCGGCACTGACGCTCGTTACGACTACGAGCCCGCGCGACGCAACGCCGTTCCGGTCGAGGAGTCGTGGGACACGCGCGCGTACCTGCGTCACATCCCCGGCGTCTTCGAAGCGGTGCGGAACGAGTTCGGCCCCGAGCTGCCGCTGCTTCACGACGGCCATCACCGCATGACGCCGATGCAGGCGGCGAAGCTGGGGAAGTCGCTCGAGCCGTACGACCTGTTCTGGCTCGAGGACGTGACGCCGGCCGAGAATCAGGAGGCGCTGCGACTCGTGCGCCAGCACACCACGACGCCGCTTGCGATCGGCGAGGTGTTCAACACGATCTGGGACTACAAGACGCTCATCGAAGAGCAGCTGATCGACTACGTGCGCAGCCCTGTCACGCATGCGGGCGGCATCACGGGCCTGCGGCGCATCTTCGATTACGCGAGCATCTACCAGATCAAATCGGGCGCGCACGGGCCGACGGATGTCTCGCCCGTCGGTCTTTCCGCCGCGATCCACCTGGGGCTCGCGATCCCGAACTTCGGCATCCAGGAGTACATGCGGCACGCGCCGGCGACCCACGAGGTGTTCCGCACGACGTTCACCTTCGCGAACGGCATGCTCGACGCGGCGGATGCGCCGGGCCTCGGTGTCGAGTACGACGACGAAGCCGCGGCCGCACACCCGTACGAGGCCGCTTATCTGCCCGTCAACCGCCTTCTCGATGGGTCGATGCACGACTGGTGACCTCGAGGGGCAGCTTATGAACAGGGCATAAATGCTCTGGTGCTCGGACTTTGGCCGCATGACACCCTGGAGGGCACAGGGACGATCGCAGAAGAGGTGCGGGCAATGAACGAAGCGCAGGTGTGGGCGGCCATCGGGCTCATGGCATCGATGCTGCTCAGCGTGATGACAGTGATCTCGAGGTCGTTCACCCGCACCATGCGAGCCGAGTTCAAGGCGTTCCGATTCGAGATGGCGTCAGAGTTCACTGCGGTGCGGTCCGAGATGGCGTCAGAGTTCACGGCGGTGCGATCCGAGATGGCGTCCGAGTTCAAGGCGGTCCGGGCCGACATCGGCGCGATCGATCGCGACGTTCAGGTGCTCTACCGGCGCGCGCTCGGCGGCGAGACCGAGTAGCCGGCAGCGCAACGCCGCGCCGCGCCGCGCCACAGCACTCACCGGGGTGAGGCCGTGGCAGGCGACGACGACGTCGGTGCGTCTCGGGTTAGAGCCGGGGGCCGGGGCCGAACGACGGGCGGTTGGCGCGCAGCACCTCCAGGCGTGCACGGTATTCCTGTTCGTCGATGTCGCCGTTGGCGTAGCGCTGCGCGAGGGTCTGCTCGGCCGAGCTCGTGGCGCCGTTCTCACGCCACTGGCCCCACATGGCGCGTCGGCGACGGCCGAAGACGATCGCGAGCACGACGATCACGGCGATCCAGAAGAACGGAACGATGACGAACAAGGGGAAGAAGGGGAAGAAGCCGAATCCGTTGTGCATGATGGTGTCCTTTCGCTGACCTGTTCAGCGTCGCGAATCGGATGCCTGCCCGAATCTGCCCCCGGGAGGAAACTCGTCTACTCCCGCCGGATGATCGTCACGGCACGAGCCCCGTTTCGTAGGCGATGACGACGAGCTGCACGCGGTCGCGCGCGTCGAGCTTCGTCATGATCCGCGACACGTGCGTCTTGGCCGTCAGCGGGCTGAGGTACAGCTCAGTCCCGATCTCCTGGTTGCTGAGCCCGCGCCCGACGAGGCGCAGCACCTCACGCTCTCGCGCGGTCAGCGCTGCCAGCCGCGAGGCGTCCGGAGGCGCGGCGGCGGCGCTGGCGAACCGCGTGAGCAGCCGCTTGGTGACGCCGGGGGACAGGAGCGCCTCGCCAGCGACGGCGACGCGGATGGCGCGCAGCAGATCGACGGGCTCGGTGTCCTTCACGAGGAATCCGCTCGCTCCCGCGCGCAGCGCACGCGCGACGTACTCGTCGAGTTCGAAGGTCGTGACGATCACGACGTGAACGGAGGCGAGGGCCGGGTCGGCCGCGATCTGCTCGGTTGCCCAGAGGCCGTCGCCATCAGGCATCCGGATGTCCATCAGCACCACGTCAGGCCGCAACTTCCGCACCACCTCGAGCACCTCGCGGCCGGTCCCTGCCTCGCCGACCACCTCGAGATCGGGCTCGGAGTCGACCAGGCTGCGGAACCCGGCGCGAATCAGAGACTGGTCGTCGGCGACCACGACGCGGATCACGATGCACCGCGCAGCGGAAGGTCGGCGGCGACCTCGAAGCCGCCCGCAGCGCGCGGGCCGGCCGAGAACGTGCCCCCGAGAAGCTCTGCGCGCTCGCGCATGCCCAGCAGGCCGCGGCCGCCGCTCGAGGCCGTTGTGGTCGCCGGGTCTGGCGCCACTGCCCCCGCCCCCGCGAATCCCGCCGACGCCGGCGGCGACTGCACGCCGCGGCCGTCGTCGACGATGCTGACGATCATGCGCCCGGTACTTTCGGTGACGGCGACCGCAACGTGCGCCGCCTGCGCATGCCGGCTGACGTTCGTGAGCGCCTCCTGGACGATGCGGTACACCGCCAGCTGCACGGCGGCCGGCAGACGGGACGCATCCACCACCTCGACGCGCAGCGTCGTCTCGATGCCCTGCAGAAGCAGACCGGCCACCAGGTCCTCGAGTCCCGCGAGGGTCGGCTCGGGCGCCAGGGGCGCATCGCCCCGCAGCATGCCCAGTACCTGTCGCACATCACCGAGTGCCTGCTTGCTCGTGTCCTTGATGCTCGCGAGCGCGGCTTCGGCCTGGTCAGGGCGGCTGTCGAACAGATGCAGACCGACGGATGCCTGCACGTTGATCTGGCTCAGCGAATGTGCGAGCACGTCGTGCAGCTCCCGCGCGATACGCACCCGTTCGGCCTGGGCCTCGCTCGCGCGGCGGGCCTCAGCGTCATGGATCGCTCGCATGCGCGCCTCGCGTCTGCCGCGCCCGAACTCGGGGCCGAGCAGCGATCCGACGCTGAGCAGGGTGAGCGGCACGAGCCAGCCCAGCTCGAACACCGAGCCGGAGAACAGGTAGGAGAGTGCGAACCCCAGCCAGTAGGCGGCGACGCACGCCCAGGCCCAGGCGCGCCTGCGTTGGAAGACAGCCGCGCCGCCCGCGAAGAGGACCGAGATGTAGAACGGCGAGCCTGTGCCGCGCACCGCGCACAGCACGGTGCCGCTGAGGGCTGCCGCGGTGATGATCGTGAGAACCGGCGCCGGGTGTCGGCGCATGCCGACGAGCAGCACCGGTCCGACGAGGGCGAGCAGGCCGAGCAGCACGGCGACCGCGGGGCCCAAGTCGGCTTGAGTCGACGGTGATGCCGCTCCCGGCGCGACCGCGACATCGCAGCAGGGGCGCCCGAAGCCGCCGATCGGCCCCAGCTGGGTGTGTCCGCGCAGCACCGCGCCGGTCGTGGCCACCTGCACCAGCAGCGAGACGACGGCCGGGACCCATACGCGCAGCGCTGAGCCTCGGGAGTCCGGCATGACGCCAGCGTAGGAGGGCGCCGGGCTACGGGGCATCCGCCTGCGGTCCTCGTGTCGTACTCCCGCGGGAGTAGTGGCCGCCCCTGCGGCGGGCGGCCACGCGGGAGTACGAATCGAGGTGCCGCTGCGGATGACCCGGCTCGTGCTTCAGTTCAGTGCTTGAGCGCCTTGATGGAGCTCTCGATGTCGCTCTGAAGCTTCGTGAGCACCGCCTTCACTGTGGTGTTTCCGCCATAGAGCGATTGGGCGAACGTGTTCATGATCGGCGTGCCGTCGACGGTGATCACCTCATAGAAGAGCGAATCCGACCCGGGAGCGGCCATCGTCTTCGAGATCGGCTGCCATTCCTCGATCGCCTTCACGGCGTTGGCGTCCTGACGGAAGGCCGCAGTGTTCGTGATCGACTTGAGCGGCGGCAGACCGATGCCGGTGTGCTCGGTCCAGAGCGGCGCCATGTGCTTGTAGTAGTAGGTCATGAACGCCTCCGACGACTTCTGGCTCGGCGTGTGCGTGTACATCATGATGTTGTTCGGGAAGTACACGGCGCCCTTCTTGCCGGAGGGACCAGTCAGGGGGCTGCCGACGACGAGTTCTTTGCCCACGGTGCCGCCCGCGTTGTTCGCGAGGCCCGCCGTGTCGAAGCCCAACCCGTACTTGCGCGCCTGCCATTGAGACAGCACGTTCGCACTCGTGCTGCTGGGAGTGTGCGGGTCCACGTAGCCGGCCTTGACGCAGTCGAGGACGAACTGCATCGCCTCGGTATTCGCGTCGGTGAGGACGTCGGGCTCGTGCGCCGCGTTGAACAGGCCGCCGCCGTTGTTGATCATGAAGCTGAGGAGCACCTGGTAGCCGACGCCGCTGCCCGACGCGGCGCCGAGGCCGAAGCCGTACACCCCGATCTTCTTCAGTGCGGCGCAGGCCGCCTTGTAGCTGTCCCAATCAGTGGGAGGCGTCGTGCCGGCCTTATCGAGCAGTGTGGTGTTGTACCACATGACCCGCATATCCAGGTTGTACGGTACCGCCGCGTACCCTTTATCGACCTTCATGGTATCGACCAACCCGGGTAGAAAGTCGTCGTAGAGACCATTCTTCTTCCACGAGTCGAGAAGGTTGTCCGCGTACGCGATCTTTCCTTCGGCGGCGAACTGGAACGCCATGGTGCCGCCGCCCGAACTCACCGCCGGACCGGTGTTGGAGGCGAGGGCAGTCGGGAACGCGGTGGTCCAGTCAGCCCATTGGATGACCTGATACTGGGCCGAGTCGAGTCCGCTGGCCGGCTTGTAGTCGAGCGTGATCTTCTTGTCGAGAGTGTTGAACTGGGGGTTGCCCCATGGCATGTTCCAGAACTTGAGCGCACGTGTGGCGCCGGTCGACCCTGCGCCATTGCGGGTGCAACCGGCCAGTAGTCCGACACCGGCTGCGCCGGCCAAGCCGATGAATGTCCGGCGGGTGAACGCGGACGAAGACGTAGTAGACATAAGTATACCTCCCGGCCCGCACCTATACGGGCCTTGCTCGCCATTGAACAAGTGGATCGAATACCGAGAATGCTGGCGGTACGGTGCGTTACCTTCTTTCGTACAGTTCGTCGCCGAGCTCGTCGGTGAGGGTGATGACTGCTTTGATCGTGTCGGGCCCCGAGCCGAAGGCATCCTCGAAGCGCTCGAGGGGAACAACGTCGGTGATGAGTCCGCGCAGCCACTCGCCGGGCGCCTGCTCGAGTTCGCGCTGCGCCGTGTCGAAATGCGAGCGGCTCGAGCTGGTGACGCCGACGACGGCACGGTTGCCGCGCATGAGGGATTCGCTGAGGGTTGCGGCCGTGAGCGCGGCCGCCCGGGTGTCAGGCGCGTGCTCGTGCGCGATGTAGCACGTGGCAGCGCCTGGCGCCATGAAGTCGAGAACCGACGAGGTGAATGCGCCGCTGCATTCGACGACGGCGTCGAAGCGGCCTTCGAGCTCGTCGGACCCTCGGTGGTACGTCGCCCCGAGCGCGCGACTCTGCGACACCTTGGGGCCGTGCGAGACGCGGTCCACGATGTGCACGTCGTAGCCGCGGTTGCGGCCGAGCAGTGCCGCGAGCAAGCCGATCGGGCCCGCCCCGAGGATCAGGGCCCGCCCGCCGGGCCTGCGCACGAGCGGGTCCAGCCGCTCCCACGCCTTGGCCACGATGCTGGCCGGCTCGATGAGGATCCCGAGCAGTCCGAGGCTTCCTACCGGGATGGCGAAGTTCTCGTCGAGAAGGTACTGCTCGGCGCCGTAACCGTGTCCGGCGCGGATGCCGCGCTCGATGAAGCGGCCGTTCTCGCACAGGTCGAGGTCGCCGGCGGCGCACGCGGCACAGGGGACCGGGTCGGGGCGGCGCACGACCGGGACGACGAGGTCGCCGATCGAGTACCTCGACCCGGGCGGAGCGTGCCGGACGCGGCCGAGGCTCTCATGTCCGAGGACGAGCCGGTTCCCTCCATCGGGGAACCGGTCCGTCCCGGCGGTCATGAGGCTGCGGTCGGTCCCGCAGACTCCCAGCAGCAATCCGTCGACGACCAGATCGGTGCCAGACGGGCGTGGCTCGGGCAGCTCGATCACTCCGGGGTGAACCGCCTCGCCGTCCGTCGTGATCGCCAGCGCTCGCATGCCCAGTCCCTTCTCCGCGATCGCCTCAGATGCCCAGGCTGCGCAGGTTCTCGCGGCTGACCTTGGCGCTCTCCGCCGCACTCGACAGCTGCGTGACATCCGTCTCGACGATCAACCAGCCGTCGAAGTCGTGCTCGGACAGCACTCCGAACAGGCCGGCGAAGTCGACCGACCCGCTGCCCACCTCCGTCCAGATGCCGTTCTCCTCGAACGTGGCGTAGTCCCAGCCTTCCGCGGCCCCCTTGGCGCGCACCTCGGCGTTGACGTCCTTCAGGTGCATGGTCTTGATGCGGTCGCCGTGCCGCCGGGCGAAGTCGACGACGTCTCCGCCGGCCCACGCGAAGTGACCGGTGTCCACGCCGAGGAAGAGCACCTCGGGACTGATGGCGTCAAGCAGCCGCTGAAGCTCGTCTTCCCGCTCGATGAAGGTGCCGCCGTGGTTGTGGTAGCAGGCGCGGACCCCGAATTCTAGCGTTGCCTCACCGACAGCCTGCAAGGTGCGGATCAGTTCTTCGTACTGCTCGTCGGTGAGCGAGTCATCGGGCTGGCTGTGCGCGACGACCTCGCGACGGGTGCTTCCCGTGCGGGTCTTGTCGTCGAATCCGCCGGCGGCGACGTAGATCTCCGTCAGTCCGAGCTCCTGCGAGCGCTGGGCGTTCCTCCTGGCCTGCTCGATCTGCGCGGTGCGCTGCGACGGGTCCCAGAAGTCGCCCCACATATAGCCCGGCGCGGGCGCCAGGTTGTGCCGCTGCCACGCGCTGCGGATCTCGTCGGCGGACCGGCCGGCATCCATCCACGGGGCGCCCACGTATCCCGCGCTCGCGATCTCGCCCAGCACCTCCTCTTCGGGTTGCGTGTCCTCGGGCGAGTGCCGCCAGGTGATCTGTCCGCAGCCGAGCTGTACCTTCATGCGTTGCTCCGTTCCGATTCGATGTAGCTGTTCCGGTCGTCGGCGCTGAGGGGTGCCGGCGAGTCAAAGGTGGTCGTGAGTGCGACGCGTTCGCCGCTTTCGCTGGAGCGGATCACGGCGGACACCACGTCGACGACGTGGCAGGCGAGCTGGCCGCTTGCGCGCGGCGGTGTCCCCGCGGCGAGCGCCGCAGCGAGGTCGCTGACGCCGAGACCGCGCAGGTTGAAGGCATGGTCCGATGACTGCCGGCTGTCGGGCAGCTCGGCCCAGGTGCCTTCCGGCTGCTCGTGGGTGCGCACGAATGCCGGATCCCCGAAGTTGTTGGGGTTCGCGAAGCGCAGTACGCCCGAGCTGCCGTAGACGTCGAGCACGGGGATCTCGTGCTCGTGCTCCGATCGCCAGTTCATCGTGAGCGTTGCCGAGAGTCCCGACGCGAAGTCGAGAACGCTGGAGAACCCCAGGGCGACGTGCTTGTCGCCCGGTTCGGCCGGGTCGAGCGCGACGCTCCCGCTGACGGTGGCGATCGGCCCGAACAGTGTGGCAAGAGCGCTGACGTAGTACGGCGCCATGTCGAACAGGGCGTTGTAGTTCTCGAAGTACACGGTGCGCGGATGCCTGAACCGCAGCATCACGGCGGCCGCGGTCAGCGGCGTGCCTACGATGCCGTTGTCGAGCGCTGCGCGTGCGGCCTGGAAGCTCGTGCCGAGAAGCGTGTCCGGTGCGCCGGCTACGACGAGCCCCCTCGACTCAGCGAGGTCGAGCAGTTCCTGCCCTTCGGCGACGGAGGTCGCGAGCGATTTCTCCGAGTAGACGTGCTTGCCTGCTTCGAGCGCACTGCGCGTGACAGACGCGTGGAACCTGATCGGCGTGAGGTTGAGAACGATGTCGATCTCGTCGCTGGCGAGCAACTGCTCGGGAGTCCAGGCCTCGACACCGTATTCGTCGGCGAGCCTGCGCGCGGCATCCGCGTCGATGTCGGCGACGGCGGTGACCGTCAGCGTCGGACTGTTCAGCAGGTTGGGGAGGTACTGGTGGCTCACTGCGCCGGTGCCGATGACGCCGACTCGGGCGGGGAGGTTCATTTGGTGGTCCGTTCTATGAGGTCGTTGCATGCAGGTGCTGGAGCGCGGCGGATCACGCGTACCCGGCAGTCGTCGTCTGTTCGGGAACCCGCGCGACTCCGCCGCGCAGCGGGTGCGAGTCCGCGGCTGTGAGCGCCTCGGTCGCGGCGGCCCGCAGCAGTGCGGCGTCGGAGGCGAGCGTGCACATGCGGTAGCCGAGGTCCCACCACCGGCCGATCGTGTTGATCCCGTCGCAGTGGATCCCGGCGACGATGCCGTGACGCTGGCACGCCTCGAGGATCTTCTCGATCAGCGCGAGGTGCTCGTCGTTCACGACGTTGAGGGTGGGCTCGATGCCGTGCGCCAGCGCGAGGTCCATCGGGCCGACATAGACGGCGTCGACGCCCGGCACGCTGAGGATCTCTTCAAGGTTCTCGACACCCTCGCGGGTCTCGATCATCACGATCGCGGCCGTCTCGGCGTTCGCGGTCTCGGCGCTGTAGCCCGGGAAGTCGAGGGAGGCCCGGATCGGACCCCAGCTGCGCGTGCCGAGCGGCGGGTACTTGACGGCGCCGACCGCGGCCCGGGCATCGTCCGCCGTGCTGATCATCGGCACGATCACGCCGTGTGCGCCTGCGTCGAGCGCCTTCATGATGTTGTCGGGCGAATTCCACGGCACCCGCACGAGCGCCGGGGTGCGGGTGATGTTCAGCGCCTCGAGCATGCCCGTCATCTGCTCGTAGCCGATCAGACCGTGCTGCGTGTCGATGCAGACCCAGTCGAAGCCGAACCGTCCCATCAGCTCCGCGCTGAAGGCGCTCGGGATCGAGCACCAGCCGCCGATCGTCGGCCGGTCAGTTTGCCAAAGTTCGCGTAGCGTCACTGCTTCGCCCTTCTGTTCTCGTGTTCAGTTGCGTGCGGTTGACCACATGCTCGGGCGGCTGCCCGGCGAGTACGCGCTGGATGTTGTCGGTGACCACGTCGATGAGCCGCAGGCGCGATTCGATGCTGTCGCCGGCGATATGCGGTGTGACGAAGACGTTGTCGAGGGAACGCAGCGGCGAGCCGGCCGGGAGCGGTTCCGTTTCGAACACGTCGAGCGCAGCGCCGCCGAGGTGTCCGCTGCGGAGCGCCTCGATGAGGGCGGCTTCGTCGACGAGCGGGCCGCGACTCGCGTTCACGATGAGCGAGCCGGGCCGCAGCTGGGCAAGCCGCTCGGCGTTCACGAGATGCCAAGTGCCGGCGGCCAGTGGTGCGTGGACGGTGACGACGTCGGAGCGGCTGAACAACTCATCGAGTGAGACGGATGCAGCACCGGGCAGCGCCGCGGAGACGACGGGGTCGTAATACAGCACCGTCGACCCGAATCCGTTCAGTCGCCGCGCGACGGCACGCCCGATGTTGCCGGCACCGACGATTCCGACGGTGACTGCGGACAGCTCGTGCGCACGCTCGAACTGGCGCGACCACTCACCCGCGTGCATGCTGCGGTCGCGCGCCGAGCCGTTGCGCAGCAGGTTGAGGATCGCCATCAGCACCCAGTCCGCGACGGAGTCCGAGTTGTACCCGCCCGCATTGGCGACCGGGATTCCGAACTCGGCCGCGGCGTCCGCGTCGATCGAATCGAAGCCGACGGCCGGCTGCTGGATGAGGCGGCATGGGCCGACGAGCGCCAGCTCGTCTCGGCCGAGGCGATGCTTTGCCCGGATATCACCGATGATCACGTCCGCCCCGACGATGGCCGCGCGGACCGCGCTCGGGTCGGGTGGGTCCGGGACGAGGCGCACCTCCACGTCGACGGTGCCGGCGAATCTCTTCACCTGCTCCTCCGAATAGGGGCTCAGGCTCGTGATGACGGTCATTTGCTGCCTTTCGCGCGAGTGATGTATTCGTGGACGTGTTCTGCAATCCGGTCACCGGTGAGACCGAAGTGGGCGAGCAGTTCGTCGGGCTCGCCGCTCTCCCCGTAGCGGTCGTCGATGCCGATGCGCAGTACTCGAGTGGGCAGCTCCGCGGCGAGCACTTCGGTCACTGCGCCGCCGAATCCGCCTGCTCTCTGGCCTTCTTCTGCGGTGACGACGAGCCGCGTGCGGGCGGCGCTCTCGAGGAGCGCGGCGTCGTCGAGCGGTTTGATCGTGGGGAAGTGCACGAGGTCGGCGGCGATGCCAAGCTCGGCGAGTCGGTCGGCGGCGACGAGCAGCTGGTACGTGAGCGTGCCCGTGCCGGCGAGAGTCACGTCGCTGCCGTCGCGCAGGCGGCGCGCCTGGCCGATGACGAAGGGGGCCGCGTCGAGGAAGAGCGGTGTGGCCGCGCGCGCCAGGCGCAGGTACACGGGGCGCGGATCCCGTGCGACGGCCAAGGTCGCCTGCTCGGCTTCCGTGGCGTCGCCCGGCGCCACGACCACCATGTTCGGCATCACCCGCATGAGCGCGATGTCCTCGAGCATCTGATGGGTCGCTCCGTCGGGTCCGACATTGATGCCTGCGTGCGCGCCGACGATCTTCACCGGCATGTCGTTGAGCGCAGCCGTGGTCTTGATCTGCTCCCAGTTCCGACCCGGGCTGAACGCCGCGTAGCTCGCCGCGAAGGGGATCTTTCCCGCATGCGCCATGCCGCTCGCGACGGTGACGAGGTTCTGCTCCGCGACGCCGACCTCGATGAACCGGGCGGGAAAGGCATCCGCGAAGCCCGTCATCATCGTGCTCTCGGTGAGGTCCGCGCACAGCGCGACCACTCGGTGATCCGCGTGCCCGGCGGCGACCAGTCCGCGTCCGAACCCGGCGCGGAGGGGCTGTCGATCGGTGATGGGTGGCTGCTCCGTGAGGGTCACGACGACAGCCCTCGCTCGAGCTCATCGATCGAATCGAGGGCCGCCTGCGCCTCATCGGGGGCCGGCGGCTTGCCGTGCCACGTGTAGTCGTACTCCATGAACGAGACGCCCTTGCCCGGAACGGTGTGCGCGAGGATGACGCTCGGCTGCTGGCTCACCGCCTGCGCATGCCGGATCGCCCCGGTCAGAGCGGAGATGTCGTGCCCGTCCACCTCCTGCACGTGCCAGCCGAATGCCCGCCACTTCGCCGCGAGATCGTCGAGCGGCATGACGTCTTCGGTCGAGCCGTCGATTTGGATGTAGTTGCGGTCGACGATTCCGATGAGACGACCGAGCCGGTACTTGGCGGCGAACATCGCCGCCTCCCAGATGTTGCCCTCGTTCAACTCGCCGTCGCCCATGCAGACGTAGACGAATCGGCGGCGATCGCGGTCGATGATCTGGCTGGCGTACGCGAATCCGGCCGCTTGGGAGAGGCCACTGCCGAGCGGACCGCTCGTGCTCTCCAGGCCCGGAAGCAGCCGCCGCTCCGGGTGTCCCTGGAGTCGTGAGCCGAGTCTGCGCAACGTGCCGAGCTCGGCGAGTGGGAAGTAGCCGCTGTGCGCCATCGTCGCGTACAGCACGGGAGCGGTGTGCCCGTTGCTGAGGTAGAACACGTCCCGCTCGTTCCAGTCAGGGCGGGCGGGATCGTGTCGCATGATCCGGAAGAACAGGACGGTGAGGATCTCGGCCATGCCCAATGGCCCGGCGCTGTGTCCGCTGCCGGCGCGCGCCAGCATCTCGACGACGGAACGCCGGATCTGGTTCGCCGTCGTCTGAAGCTCTCGATCGGTAGCCGCCGTTGGCTCCGCCTCTGCCATGTCAACCTGGTTTCATATATTGCAAGTGACTTGCACCAGGTGGAACATAACTGCTTCGCGTGAAGGCGTCAAGACCTCCGCTTGTCGAGCGCCGGCTGGCCCAGCGGGCGCCACAGCTTCCCGTGGTCGCGCGCGAGTTCGCTGACGGCAGCGGCGACCGCCTTGCCCATCTGCGCCCTTGTCGCGGTCTCGATCAAGGGGCCGGAGAGGCTCAGAGTGTAGATCTCCTGCCCGACCGCGACGGCGGTGCCCACGCAGCTGAACCCGTTCTGATACTCGCCGTTCTCGATCGAGTAGCCGCGCTTGGCTGCCGCCAGGACATCACTCCGCAGCTTCTCCGGGTCGAGGATCGTCTTCGGCGTGAAGGGAGCGAGCCGAGCGGTCTCGTAATCGAGCGGCTCGAGGCCGATCTGCGGAGCGAGGGCGAGCGCCGCCTTCCCTGCGGCGGTCGCGTGCAGCGGCATACGAGCGCCGAGGGTCGAATAGCGCACGAGGGTGACCGGCGGGTCGAACTTGTCGATCACGGTGATGGCCTGCGCGTTGAGAACACCGAGGTGAACGGTGACGTCGAACCGGCGGGACAGCTGTCCCGCCGCGAGCCGGAGCGGACTCGACGCGACCGTGTCCTCGATCATGCCGAGGCCGAGCTCGGCGAGCTTGAGCCCAAGGCGGTAGGCGCCGTTCGCGTCGCGCTGCACGAAGCGCGCCTGCTCGAGCACCCGCAGCGTGCGCAGCAGCGTGCTCTGGTTCACCGCAAGCGACTGGGCGAGGTCGACCAGGCGCTGCTGGGGCGTCGTGGCGAGCTCTTCGAGGACCTCGATCGCTCGCTGCAGGGTCCCAACTTCGTACTGCTTTTCCAATTCGTACCTCCGTCGGATGCGAACGTGACGAGGCCACCAGCGCTGCGCCTAGAAGCATATGGTCCTCCTTCGCGGGCGCGGCAGTCGTTCGGCGCGTCGGACTGCCGTGCGGGTCGTGGCTTGACGCGCTCCGGCCCCAGCGGTTATGTTCCAACTAGCGCAATTGAGTTGCACTATTTGAAATAGTTCCGAATTCGTTTCTCAGTGTCGAGAAGGAGATCGCAGCGTGCGCATCGAAGCACTCGAGCCCATCAGCGTCGACTTCGGCTGGCGCACCATCTCGTACCTCAAAGTCTCGACGGACGCCGGAATCGTCGGGTGGTCCGAATTCAGCGAGAGCTTCGGCAACCCCGGCCTTGCCGGGGTGATCACTGCCATGAGCCCTTACGTCGTAGGACGGGATCCCCGCCGAGTCGAGCTCGTGACTCACGACCTGGC
This sequence comes from Gryllotalpicola reticulitermitis, assembly GCF_042651345.1. NCBI lineage: Bacteria > Bacillati > Actinomycetota > Actinomycetes > Micrococcales > Microbacteriaceae > Gryllotalpicola > Gryllotalpicola reticulitermitis. The sequence goes on along the minus strand of NZ_JBHSCN010000002.1, from coordinate 182,156 downwards.
CATGTTGGTGCGCCCCGCACGCGGAGGCGTGAACCGCCAGGCGATCGCGGCGATCGAGAACGCACTGCTCGACATCAAGGCCCGGGATCTCGACGTCTCGGTATCGGACATGCTCGGCGGGAAGGTCCGTGACAGCATCCCGGTGTACTGGTCTCACGCGGGGTTCTACCGACTGCCGAAGTTCGCCCCGTACGTCGGGGTTCCGCCGCTCACCAGCTATGACGATGCGCGCGCCTTCGCCGCGTCGGTGCGCGCGGCAGGCTTCACCGGCATGAAGACCAATGTCCTCGGCTTCGGCGACACCGGAGTCATCGGACGAACGAATCCGTATGCGCGAGCCGTTGCTACGACGGGCCGTGGCTGGGACACGCGCATGATCGACCAGCTCGTCGCGACCGTCGCGGCGTTCCGCGAAGGCGCCGGTGACGACGCCGACATCTACGTCGACGTGAACTTCATGTTCGACCTAGAAGGCTACCGGCGGGTCGCTGCGGCTCTCGCTCCGTTTGGGCTCGCGTGGCTCGAGTTCGACCACCAGGACGCGGTCGGCATGGCGCGGGTGCGCCACGAGGCGGCGATGCCCATCGGCTCGGGCGAGGCGATCTATGAGCGCGTGGGGTACCGCCCGTTCTTCGAAGCGGGAGCGTGGGACGCCGCGATCGTCGACGTGCTATGGAACGGGTACCTCGAGTCGCTCAAGATCGCGAGCATGGCGGAGGCCTACTCGATCCCCGTCGCGCCCCACAACTTCTATGGGCACCTGGCGACCGCGATCAGTGCCCACTTCTGCGCCGCAGTGCCCAATCTGCACGTCATGGAGCTCGATGTCGACAGCGTCGCCTGGCGGGACGAGCTCGTGGTCGAACCCCCGCGCGTCGAGAACGGCATGCTTCAGGTCCCGTCCGGGCCGGGTTGGGGAATCGAGATCGATGAAGCCGCACTACGGCGTCATGCGCCGACGAAGGAGAGCGAGACACCGTGGAAATGACGCGGCCGTGGAACCGGCATCAGGAGCAGCTGTTCATCGATGGCGTATGGGTGGACCCGGGGTCGGACTCGAGGATCGAGGTCAGGAATCCGGCTGACGATTCTGTCATCGCTCGGATCGCTGACGGTGGCCTCGACGATGTCGAGCTGGCCGTAGCGGCCGCGCGACGCGCCCTCGCGGCGTGGAGCGCGAGCTCGCGTGACGAGCGACTCGGCATCCTGCATCGCATGGCGGATGCCTACGAGCGCAGGATCCCCGACCTCGGCGCGGCCGTCATGGCCGAGATGGGCGCCCCGAAGCGCCTGGCGTACGGTTCGCAGGCCGAGATCGGTCTCATCCACATCCGCGACACGATCGCCACCCTCGAATCCTTCATCTTCGAGTCGACCGAGCGGAACACCACCATCCGACGCGAGCCGATCGGCGTGTGCGCGCTCATCACGCCGTGGAACTGGCCGCTGCATCAGATCATGTGCAAGGTCGGCCCCGCGCTGGCCACGGGCTGCACGATGGTGCTCAAACCGAGCGAGCTTGCGCCACTCGACGCCGTCATCTTCGCCGAGGTCCTCGAGGAGGCGGGTGTGCCGGCGGGCGTCTTCAATCTGCTGCAGGGCACCGGCGTTCGCGTCGGTCAGGCTCTCGCGGCTCACCCGTCCGTCGATCTCGTCAGTTTCACGGGGTCGACGCGCGGTGGCGTCGCGGTCGCGGCGGCCGCGGCACCGACGGTGAAGAGGGTCACGCAGGAACTGGGCGGCAAGTCCCCGAACCTGATCCTCGAAGACGCGGACTTCGAACGGTCGGTGCGGGACGGTGTGGCGTTCTGCTACATCAATTCCGGCCAGTCCTGCGACGCGGCGACGCGGATGCTGGTCCCCGCGGACCGCGTCGACGAGGCGGCGCGGATCGCTGCCGACGAGGCGCGCACCTTTGTCACGGGCGACCCGGCGGCGGAGGGGACGCAGCTCGGCCCGCTGGTCAGTCGGGCGCAGTGGGAGCGGGTGCAGCGGCTCATCGAAGCCGGTGTCGATGAGGGCGCCGAGCTGGTGGAGGGCGGCCTCGGGCGCCCAGACGGGCTCGAGAACGGGTGGTACGCGCGTCCGACCGTCTTCGCGAACGTCCGGAATCAGATGACCATCGCGCGGACGGAGATCTTCGGCCCGGTGCTCAGCATCATCGGGTATCGCACGCAGGAGGAGGCGGTGGCGATCGCGAACGACACCGACTACGGCCTCGCCGCCTACGTACAGTCGGCCGATCCAGAACGGATCGCGACCGTGGTCCGGCAGCTCAAGGCCGGCCAGGTCCGCGTGAACGCGGCATCGGTCGACCCGCTTTCGCCGTTCGGGGGATACAAGCAGTCCGGAAACGGGCGAGAGAATGGCGGCTTCGGCTTCGACGAGTACCTCGAGACGAAGGCTGTCGTCGGGTATTTGCCGTCACCCTCGGCTGCCTGAGTATGCTGCGTATCGCCGGCGCGGTGACGTGCGTCGCCTCGCATATGACCGCCTGGGGGCCGGTGCGCGTGAGCGCTCCGGCGCTCGGACACCACTCGACCGGGAGCCCGCGTGAAGAAGATCATCAACGATCCTGAGCACTTCGTCGACGAGTTCCTCGAGGGCATCGTGCTGAGCCACCCCGACGAGGCGCGGTTGGTCGCAGGCGGTCGCGGGCTGGTTCGCGCCGACGCCCCGGTGCCGGGCAAGGTGGGCATCGTCACGGGCGGCGGCTCGGGCCATCTTCCGGCGTTCCTCGGCTACGTCGGCCGCGGGCTGCTCGACGGCGCTGCAGTAGGCAACGTCTTCTCGTCGCCGTCGGCCGAGCAGATCGCCGCGGTGACGCGCGCCGTCGACGGCGGTGCGGGCGTCCTCTACCTCTACGGCAACTACGGCGGCGACGTGTACAACTTCGACATCGCCGGCGACCTGGTCCGCGCGAGCGGCATTCGCACCGAGACGGTGCTCGCCGCCGACGACGTGGCGAGCGCTCCGCGTGAGCAGGCGCAGCGCCGTCGCGGCGTGGCCGGCGGCATCGTGTTCGGATTCCTCGCCGCCGGCGCCGCAGCGGAACGGGGTGATGACCTCGACGCGGTGGCGGCGGTCGCACGCCGGGTCGGCGAGCGGGTGCGCACGGAGGGCGTCGGCCTCTCGCCGACGATTCTGCCCGCCGCCGGCAACCCGACCTTCGAGCTGCCGGACGGCGAGATGGAGATCGGCATCGGAATCCACGGCGAACCGGGTCTGCACCGTGGCCCGCTCGAATCGGCCGACGAGATCGCCGACCGGCTGCTCGACGCGATCCTGGCCGACCTGCCGGACCTCGGACGGGATGACCGGGTGGCGGTGCTCGTCAATGGTCTCGGTGCGACCCCGCTCGAGGAGCTCTACGTCGTGTACCGGCGGGTCGCCCACCGCCTCGCAGCGCTCGGGATCGACATCGCCATGCGGCTCGTCGGCGAGTACGTGACGAGCCTCGAGATGGCCGGCGCGTCGATCTCGCTGCTGGTTCTCGACGACGAATTGGAGGAGCTGCTGAGTGGGCCGGCGGTCTCTCCGTTCCTCCGACGGGGAACGGACGTCGGGAGCCTTCGCTCCGGCGCCGGGCCGGCCGCTGCCGGTGCCAGCGAGGCCGTGGAAGAGGACGATGAGATCCCGCTTCCGGCTAGCGCGCTCGGCGCGCTGCTGACGGCGGTGCTCGAGCGGATGCCGGCCCACGCAGACGAGCTGCGCGAGCTCGACGCCGCGCTCGGCGACGGGGACCTCGGCATCACCGTGTCCGCCGGAGCGCGCGCATCCGTCGCCGCCATCGCGCGCAATCCGGGGGCGCCGGGCGGTGTGCTGCTGCGCCGGCTCGGTGCGGCCTTCGCGTCGGCCAACCCATCGACCTTCGCCGCGCTCGTCGGCGGGGGCATCCTCTCTGCCGCCGTCGACCTCGGCGAGGCCGACATCGCGGACCGCGCGGCCGTTCTCGCGTGGGCTCGCGCCACCGCCGGGGAGATCGCGCGCCGCGGAGGCGCACAGCCGGGCGACAAGACCGTGCTCGATGCGGTCTCGCCGTCGCTCGATGCGTTCGAGGCCCGGCTCGACGGCGACGCCGTCGAGGTCGTCGAGGCGATGCTTGCGGCAGCCGAGGCCGCGGTCGCGGAGCTCGCCGAGCAGACGTCCGCGCGCGGTCGCGCCGCGTGGCTGCAGGCACGCAGCGCCGGCCTGCGCGACCCTGGCATGGTCGCGTACCGGGACTTCCTCGCCGAGCTGCGCGCCGTGCTCGGGGCCGAAGTCGGCTGACGAGCCACCCGGGTGCGCCTGGTAAGCTGAGCCGGAACTTCGGCGAGGGGTGCCGCTGTGTTCGTTCGGCGACTGTGTTCGTTCAACGATTCAGAAGGCATCCGTTATCGACGCGGTGGAACCGGCTTCACGTCCTTTCCTCACGCAGTCACGCGTTCGAGTTGAAATCACATTCCCCGTGGGCCGGCGCCCACTGACACGAAAGCACTGAGATGTCTGACGAGAACAAGCTCGTCGCGGAAGTCCGCGACTCCTTCGGCAAGGGCGCTGCGCGCAAGATCCGCGCCGCCGACAAGATCCCGGCCGTGATCTACGGCCATGGCAGCGAGCCGCGCCACGTCACCCTGCCGGGCCACGAGACCATGCTGATGATCCGCAAGGCGAACGCGATCCTCGAGCTCGACATCGCGGGCACTACCGAGCTGACCCTCGTGAAGGACGTGCAGCGCGACCCGGTGCGCCAGATCATCGAGCACATCGACCTGATCATGGTCCGCCGCGGCGAGAAGGTCACGGTCGACGTGCCGGTGCACGTCGAGGGCGAGCCCTTCGGCAACGCGATCGCCGAGCAGGACGCCAACACGGTCTCCATCGAGGTCGAGGCGACCAACATCCCCGAGCGCATCGTCGTCGACGTCGAGGGCAAGGAGGCCGGCACGCACATCACGGCTGCCGACCTCGAGCTGCCGGCCGGCGCCGCACTGCTGAGCGACCCCGAGACGCTGATCGTCGGCATCGTCACGCCGGCCGCGCCGGTCGACGAAGAGACCGAGGGCGCGGCTGAGGCCGCCAACGCGGAGGCCGCTCAGGCGTCCGAAGGCGAGTAAGAGCACTGCTTCACCTCGTGGGCCACTAGGTTCCGTGTTGCGCGCCCGTCACCCGGGCAGCGCAGGGCGGAAGCTGGTGGCCCTACGTGTTTCGCGTAAGTTTGGAAGCTATGGCAGCAAGCGACACGTGGCTCGTGGTAGGCCTCGGAAACCCGGGGCCGGCCTACGCGAACACGCGGCACAACGTCGGCCAGATGGTGCTCGATGAGCTGGCGACGCGAGCATCCGCGACCTTCAAATCGCACAAGACCAACTCGCATGTCGCCGAGGGCCGCGTGCACCCGGGTGCGCCCAAGCTGATCCTCGCGAAGTCGAACGGCTACATGAACACCTCGGGCGGCCCGGTCTCGCAGCTGCTGCGCTTCTTCTCTCTGGCGCCTGCACAGCTGATCGTCGTGCAGGACGAGCTCGACATCCCGTTCGACACGTTGAAGCTCAAGTTCGGCGGCGGTCACGGCGGTCACAACGGCGTGCGAGACATCATCAAGGCCGCGGGTACGGGAGACTTCACGCGCGTGCGCGTGGGCGTGGGCCGACCGCCCGGGTCGACGGATGCCGCGGACCACGTGCTGAAGGGATTCAGCGCCGCCGAGCGCAAGACGCTGCCGATCCTCATCGCTGATGCGGCGGACGCCGTCGAGCTCATCACGACCGACGGGCTGACGGCTGCTCAGCTCAAGTTCCACACGAAATCGGCGTAGCGGCGCCGGGGCCGAGCCGTCAGAGAGCGGTGTAGTCGATCTCGAGGAAGTCGGCGACCTCCGACTCCCACCGCGTGCTCACGAACTGGACGTGCTTCGGGTTCGAGTTGTAGCCGTCGTAAGCCGTCTGGTCGTCGAATTCCATCGACAGGCCGAAGGCGAAGTCGTTCTTCGGGCTGACCTCGCGGAGCGACTCGAACTTGTGAACGCCGGGGATCTCGGCGAGCTCGGCCGCTGCGGCGAGGAACGCGGCCTCCTCAGCGGAGCCTGCAGGGTGGACGAGGTGGAAGGCGACGGTATGCCGGATCATCTCTCCACCCTAGATTCCCCAGCCCCCTCGCGCCCGTGCCCCGCTAATCTCCGAGCATGAAGCTGTTCACACGCGAATGGGGCGACGGGGCGCGCGTCGCGGTTCTGGTCCACGGTGTGATGAGCAGCTCGCGCAACTGGCGTGAGCTCGGTCCGGAGCTGGCACGGCGGGGGTACCGGGTGATCGCGGTGGACCTGCCGGGGCACGGTCAGAGCCCGCGGGCGCAGAGCTACACGGCCGAGCTGCTGGTCGAGAGCCTGCTCGAGAGCGTCCCGGCGGCCCCTGAGCTCGCCATCGGGCACTCGCTCGGCGGCTTCACGCTCAGCCGCGCCGTCGACCGGCTGCGTCCTGCGCGCGCCGTGTACGTCGACCCGGCGTTCTCGGCCCCGCGGCTGTCGCTGCTGGTGCGAACCCTCGCGTGGCCCGCGTCGGGGCGGTTGCTGAGGTCGACGCCGGCGAAGATCGCGAAGGCGAACCCGCGCTGGGCTGCGGAGGACACGGTGATCGAGTCCGAGGATTTCCACGCGTTCGACCCGGCGTTCCGTGCTTTCCTGCTGCGGCGCGACATCGCCGACGTGCTGGTCGGGCCCGAGCATCCGATCGTTCCGTCCCTGCTCGTGCTTGCGGACGGCTCGAGGCTCGTCGACCCCGCCCGCGCGGCGCGGCTCGCCGACGCGGGCTTCGTCGTGCGCGTCGTTCCGGGCGCGACCCACACCGTCAATCGGGACGATCCGGCCGCGTTCCTCACGGCGCTCGACGGTTGGATCTGAGTCCGACCCTGAGCCTGGGCCTGGGCCTGGGCCTGGGCCCACGCGCAGTGTCGGCGCCCTTCCGTAGACTTGTGGGCGTGGTACTCGAGGGATTGATCGAGGCGCTTTCGCGCGCCCAAAGCTTTGACGACGCCCTTGTGTACTCGGGCCAGAGCGCCGATTTTCAGGCCACTGACGGCATCCGCCTGCCCCTGCTGGCCGCCCTGTTCGCCAAGCGCCCGGCGCCCGAGCGCGCGCTGCTGCTGATCACGCCGACCGGCCGCGATTCTGAAGCCGTGCGCACCGCGCTCCCGAGCTTCGCGCCCGACGCGGAGATCATCGAGTTCCCCGCGTGGGAGACACTGCCCCACGAGCGGCTGAGCCCCTCTGCCGAGATCGTGGGGCGCCGGCTCACTGCCCTGCGGCGCCTGGCGCAATGGCAGGCGCAGCGGCCGGCTGACAGGCATCCGCTCATCGTCGTCGCCAGCGTGCGCGCCGCGTTGCAGCCGGTCGCCGACAACCTGACGGCGATCGAGCCCGTCGAGCTCGAGCTGGGGCATCGCGGCTACGACCTCGATCGCATCACCCAGACCCTCGTCGACCTCGCGTACACGCGCGTCGACATGGTGACGCGCCGCGGGGAGTTCGCGGTGCGCGGCGGAATCCTCGACGTGTTCAGTCCCGTCGCCGATCACCCGTATCGCATCGATTTCTTCGGCGACGAGGTCGATCAGATCCGGTGGTTCTCGGTCGCCGACCAGCGCTCGCTGACCGAGCTCCCGCCCGCGCCCGCGAAGCGCGATCAGTCACCTGACCTCGCCGCATCGTCGCCGGTGGCCGTCTCGGCCGCCGGTCCGCACAGGGCCACCCTGCCGCCGAGCCGCGAGCTGCTGCTGTCGGAGAGCGTGCGACAGCGCGCGAGAGAGATGCAGCACGAGTTCCCCGGACTCGCGAGCGTGCTCGAGAAGGTCGGTCAGGGCATTCCCGTCGAGGGCATGGAATCCCTCGCGCCTGCGCTCGTCGACAAGCTCGTGCCGGTCACGGCCTACCTGCCCGAGGGCGCGAGCGTCGCCGTGATCGCACCCGAGAGTGTTGCGAGCCGTGCGATGAGCCTCGCGGAGACGAACCGCGAGTTCCTGTCCGCCGCATGGAGCGCGGCGACCGTCGGCGCGGCGGCCCCGATCGACCTCGATGCGGGCGACTTCCTCACCCTCGAAGAGCTGAAGGCGAGCGTGCCGGGCCAGCCCTGGTGGACCTTCTCGACCTTCGACGGCGGCGAAGGCGGCGACGCGGTGCGCGTGGCCGGTGCTGCGGTGCCGAGCTTCCAGGGCAACGTCAGCGGTGCGCTCGAGCACGTTGGCGAGCTGTTGCGAGACGGGTGGCGCGTCGTCATCGCGGCGGCCGGTCAGGGTCTCGTCGAGCGCGCGGCTGATGTGCTGTCCGAAGCGGGCCATGCCGCGCGCGTGGTCGACGAGTATGCGACGGATGCCGAACCCGGTGTCGCCTATCTGGTCAAGGCCGCGGTGGAGCACGGCTTCGAGCTTCCTGACGACAAGCTCGCGCTGATCGGCGAGACCGAGTTCTACGGCCGCACGATCGGCTATGACAGCCGGCAGGTGAAGAAGCTCGGCAGCCGGCGGAAGAACGTCGTCGACCCGCTGCAGCTGAAGCCGGGCGACATCGTCGTGCATCAGACGCACGGCATCGGCAGATTCGTCGAACTGGTGCAGCGCGAGGTCTCGAGCGGTGGCCGGAATGCCGTGAAGACCACGCGCGAGTACCTCGTGCTCGAATACGCGCCGTCCAAACGCGGGCGCCCCGGCGACAAGCTGTTCGTGCCCACCGACCAGCTCGATCTGCTGACCCGCTACGTCGGCGGCGAGGACCCTGCGCTGTCGAAGATGGGCGGCAGCGACTGGGCTGCGGCGAAATCGAAGGCACGCCGGGCCGTGCGCGACATCGCGGTCGAGCTCGTGAAGCTGTACTCGGCTCGCATGGCCGCCAAGGGCTATGCGTTCCCTCCGGATACGCCGTGGCAGCAGGAGCTGGAAGACGCCTTCCCGTTCGCCGAAACGCCCGACCAGCTGCAGACGATCGATGAGGTGAAGGCCGACATGGAGCGGCCGATCCCGATGGACCGCCTGATCTCCGGCGACGTCGGCTTCGGCAAGACCGAGATCGCGGTGCGCGCCGCGTTCAAAGCGGTGCAGGGCGGCAAGCAGGTCGCGGTGCTGGTGCCGACGACCCTGCTGGTTCGCCAGCACTTCGAGACGTTCTCGGAGCGATTCGCCGGATTCCCCATCCATCTGCGCCAGCTGAGCCGGTTCCAGACCGACAAAGAGGCGAAAGAGGTGCTCGACGGTCTCGCCGACGGCACGGTCGACGTGGTCATCGGCACCCACCGGCTGCTGTCGCAGAACGTCGTGTTCAAAGACGTGGGGCTCGTGATCGTCGATGAGGAGCAGCGCTTCGGCGTCGAGCACAAGGACGCGCTGAAGAAGCTCAAGACCAACGTCGACGTGCTCGCGATGAGCGCGACCCCGATTCCGCGCACGCTCGAGATGGCCGTCACGGGCATCCGTGAGATGTCGACGCTCGCGACGCCCCCCGAAGATCGCCACCCGATCCTGACCTTCGTCGGCCCCTACAACGACAAGCAGGTGGCGGCGGCGATCCGGCGCGAGATCCTGCGCGAGGGCCAGGTGTTCTTCGTGCACAACCGCGTCTCGTCGATCAACCGGGTCGCGTCGCAGCTGGCGGAGCTCGTGCCGGAAGCGCGCGTCGCCGTCGCTCACGGGCAGCTGCCCGAGCACGTGCTCGAGCAGATCGTCGTCGACTTCTGGGAGCGCAAGTTCGACGTCCTGGTCTCGACGACCATCATCGAGACCGGCCTCGACATCGCGAACGCCAACACGATCATCATCGACCGGGCCGACAAGTACGGTCTCTCGCAGCTGCACCAGCTGCGTGGTCGTGTCGGGCGCGGCCATGAGCGCGCCTACGCGTACTTCCTGTGGGACGAGAATCGGCCGCTGTCCGAGACCGCGCACGACCGGCTCTCCACCCTCGCCGCGAACAACGACCTCGGGTCGGGAATGCAGATCGCGCTCAAGGACCTCGAGATCCGCGGCGCGGGCAACCTGCTCGGCGGGGAGCAGTCGGGGCACATCGCCGGCGTCGGCTTCGACCTCTACCTGCGCATGATCGGCGAGGCGGTCGGGCAGTTCCGGGGCGACGTTGCAGAAGGCCAGACCGAACTGCGCCTCGAGCTTCCCGTCGACGCGCACATCCCTGAGGACTACGTGGATTCGGAGCGCCTGCGTCTCGAGGCCTACCAGAAGCTCTCGGCAGCATCCGGGCCCAACGCACGCGCGAACGCCATCGACCTCGTCGTCGACGAGCTCACCGACCGCTACGGCGAGCCGCCCGAGCCGGTGCGGAACCTGGTCTCCGTGGCGCGTCTGCGCCGGCATGCCCAGCTCGCGGGGCTGTCCGAGGTCGTGACGATGGGTTCGAACGTGCGCATCGCGCCGGCCGAGCTCGCCGACTCCATCCAGGTTCGCCTGCAGCGCCTCTACCCGGGCGCGAGACACTTCCAGCAGCAGAGCGCGATCTCCGTGCCGATGAAGGTCGTCGACGGGCATCCGCTGCTCGATGCCGAACTGATCGAGTGGGTCGGCCAGCTGCTCGGGGCGATCTTCCCGCTGCCCGAGAAGGTCGAGGAGGGCGTCGCCTAGGCTGGTCCTCTTCGGTGCGGCGACTCGTCCGGCCGCGCCCCACGCCCGTATGATCGGCTGACCGAACCGCCCGCCCCGTGACACCCGAGGAGAAGTCTGTGAGCCCGCGCTCCGGCATCGCCGCCCGTTTCGACCAGGTCGTGAACCGTGCCCGCCGTATCGACGTGGGTTCGGTCGTCGACCGTGCTCGCGCCGCCGCGAAGCAGCATCACAAAGCCTCCGCCGTCGTCTTCGTCGACATGATGATCGAGGCGGGTTTCCATGAGACGGCGTTCCAGGACTACGTCGACTGGGACTTCGCGATGCTGAACAGCGCCGAGCGCCGCACCTTCATGACGCATCCGCTGTCGCAGCGTTTGTCCGAGCAGTTCGACGAGCCGGCCGGCCGGCTGATCTTCCAGGACAAGATCGCGTTCGACGACAAGTTCAACGAGTTCCTCGGCCGCGAGTGGCTACGGGTCGAGAGCTCGTCGGTCGAGGAGGTGCGCGACTTCGTGACGCGGCACGGCCGCGTGATCGGGAAGGTGCCGTTCAGCAACTCCGGCCATGGAGTCGAGCGGCACGAGGCGGCCGACGTCACCGACTGGGCGGCATTCCGCGCGTCGCTGATCGGCAAGGGCCAGACCCTGCTCGAAGAGCTGATCGTGCAGCATCCGACCCTCGCTGCCATCTGCCCCGGCACCGTCAACACGACGCGCGTCACGGCCTTCTTCGACGGGCAGAAGGCCCAGATCCTCTCGATGGCGCAGAAGTTCGGCCGCGGGGCTGCGAGCGACCAGCAGACCTTCGGCGGCTTCTACTCGATGCTCGACATCGCGACGGGGCGCGCGAAAGGCCCCGGCTACGACTCGCACGACAACGTGCACCTGACGCACCCCGAGTCGGGCGTCTCGATCCCCGACTTCCAGCTGCCGCTGTTCGAGACGCTCCAGCCGTTCATGGACCGGCTCACCGCCGTCGTGCCGACCGTGCGCTACGTCGGGTGGGACGTTGTGATGGGGCCGACAGGCCCGGTCGTCGTCGAGGGCAACTGGGCGGTCGGCGTCTACGACAACAAGCCGAGCGTCACGGGCGTGCGCACCGGCAGCCGCCCCCGCTTCCAGCAGGTCATGGGCTTCTAGGCGGGGTCGCGGCGCTAGAGGTGCATGCCGGTGCCGAGCAGAGCACCGATCGCGAACGTGATCCCGAGGGCGATCGCGCCGCCGACGACGACGCGCACGGTCGCGCGAAGCGGGGGAGCGTCGCCGAAGCGGGCTCCGAGCCAGCCGGTGAGCGCGAGCGCGAGCAGCACTGCGGCGAACGTGACGGGAACCCGCGGCGGCACGGGCACGAGCACAGCGCAGAGGAACGGCAGCAGACCGCCGACGAAGAAGGCGGTGAGCGAGGCGAGCGCGGCGTGAACCGGGCTGACGTCGTCGGAGTCGCCGGCCTCGCCGCGGGCGATGCGCGCCCGCACCGCGTCGCGCTGAGACGAGACCGACACGTACTCTCCGAGCGCCATCGACAGGGCCCCTCCGATGAGGGCGGCGGCACCGGCGAGCAGGATCGCGTGCACCGAGCTGGTCGCACCGGCCACGCCGATCACGACGGCCGCGACGGAGACGATGCCGTCGTTCGCGCCGAGCACCCCGGCCCGCAGCCAGTTCAGTCGTGAGGCGAGGCTTTCGGGCTCGCCGGGGTGCCGTTCGTCGTGGCCTGCACCGGTGCCGATGAGCGCGCGCAGCGGGGACAGGACGTTGGTCATATCCTCATGGAAGCACGCGGCGCATCATCGCGCCAGCAAGGTGAGGCGACCCTAAATGCCTGATCAGAGCGCGAGATTGGATGCTTGTTAGCTAAGGCTCGCCTCAGTCGGCGCCGGCTGGGGCACCTGGGACTCGGCCCACTCGACCGGTCCGGCCACGACGATCCCGCCGTCGGGTCGAGCGGCGACGACCGAGCAGCCGAACTCGCGATGCGCCCAGCCCGGCCCTGCGGGACCCATGGCGAACACGGCAGTGGCGAGCACGTCGGCGACGGTCAGGTCAGGGTCGACCACGGTGATCGATGCCCAGTACCTCGCGCTCTCACCGGATCGGCCGTCGAAGATGTGCGGGCCGCGTTCGTAGGCGCCCGACGTGGCCATGGCGGCCTCGCCGAGCACCATCACGCCGAGCAGGTGCGCCGGGTCGCGCGGGTCACGGATGCCCGCCTGCCACCGTTGCCTGGGGGCCGGGGCGCCACGTGTCACGAGGTCGCCGCCGGCGTTCAGGCAGAAATCCGTCGCCCCGCCGTCGCTCAGCAGGTCCGCCGCGCGTTGCGTCGCCCACCCCTTCACCACGCCGTTCGCATCGAGCCGGCCATCGTGCCGCAGCGAGAACGCACCGCCGCTCGCGCGCTCGAACGCCTCGCCGATCGCCAGCACCTCACGCAGCTCGGTGCTCGCCTCGGCCAGCGCCAGCTCGCTGCGACCCACCCGCGAGAGTTCGCTGTCTGCGCGGAAGGGGCTGAACCGGGCCTCCGCGTCGTCGAAGACCGCGAAGGCGCGCGCGACGAGCGCGTCGGGCGCGGGAACGCGCAGGTCGAGGGAGACGACCGTGCCCATGCAGTGATGAATCGGGGTCATTGGTGTTTGTCGATCGCAGATTGGACGCTCGCGAGGTAGCCCCCGGAGGTGTAGGTCGCGCCCGAGATCGTATCCACGCGAGCCGACTGCGAGCTGATGACCTCGTGTTCGAGCTGCGGCACCGCGTAGTTCGTGAGCATCTCGTCGCGACCGGTGCCGGTCGGAGCCTGCAGGGTCTGCACGCTCGTGATCTTCGAGCCACTGTACGTGAGCGACACCTGCACGGGCCCGAACTGCGTCTGCTCGACGTCGCCCGTCACGGTCGTCGCGCCGCCTGAGGCGCCCGAGCCGCTCGTGCCGGCACTCGGTGCGGCCCCGGTGCCCGGCGCGCTGCCAGAGCCGGTGCTGGGAGTGCCGCTTGCCGTCGGTGATGGCTGCGCAGCATCCGTCGCCCCTGCTTGCGGCGTCAGCACGGGGCTGCCGCTCGCGCCGCCGCCGGTCGCCAGTCTCCCGGCCACCGTCACCGACACGCCCGCCATGATCACCGCGAACAGCGCGGTTCCCCGCCATTTCCGGCTCACGCGAAGCTCAGCTCCTCGAAATGCACACGCGCGGCCGGCAGGCCGAGCTCTCGCAGACTCTCGGTCGTCTTCTCGATCATGGGCGCCGGCCCGCAGACGAACGCCTCGCGATGAGCCGCGTCGGGCACGTAGTACGCGAGGGATTCGGCGTCGAGCGGGTCGTAGCCGAGTTCGGCGCGGCGCCCGACGAGGGGAATGAGGTGCACGCCCGGCAGTTGCGAGAGCTCGCCGTAGAGCGCGAGGTCGTCGCCGCGACTCGCGCGATAGACCACGACCACTGAGCGGCCCATGCGCGCGAACTCCTCGGCAAGACCCCTGATCGGTCCGATGCCGGCGCCGCCCGCAATGAGCAACGCCGCACCCGCGCGCCTGCGTCCGACGAACCCGCCGAACGGGCCTTCGAGCAGCACCCGCACGCCGGGGCGCAGCTCGCGCAGCCGCCCTGAATGGTCACCGAGCTCGGCGACGGTGATGCGGATGAGCCCGTTGGCCGGCACGTTCGAGATCGAGTACGGGTGGGCGGTGAGCAGGTGCCCCCACGTGAGGAAGCGGATGAGCATGAACTGGCCGGCACGCACGCGCAGCAGCTCGGGTCGCTGCGAGCGGATCCACACACTCGTCATGCGCGGCGACTCCGGCACGACGGCGACGACCTCGAAGCGGTGCTCGGCGAAGCGCATCACGGGGGTGAGCGCGCGCCAGTACACGATGCAGGCCGCAGTCGAGAGGTACATCGCCCACCAGATCATTCGGGGCAGCGGATGCCCCGAGAACACCGGCCCCGCGCTCACCTGATGCAGGAAGGTGAGGAAGATCGCGACGTACGTCGTGACGTGGGTCCAGTACCAGAGCTCGTACGGCAAGACGGCGCGCAGCAGCTGCGCGCTGAGCAGCCCGGCCAGCAGGATCGCGGCCGTGCCGATCGTCGCCGTCAGCATGTCGGGGTAGAGGCGGAACAGCTGAAGGTAGGAGCCGACCGGACCGTGGCCGCCTGCGAGCCACTGGCTCAGCGTCATGAACGAGACGTGCGCCAGCACGAGGAACAGCGTCGCGGTGCCGACCACCTTGTGCCACCCGACCAGCCGGTCGAGCCCGATCGCGCGCTCGAGCCACGGAACCCGGGCGATCAGCAGTAGCTGCACGCACACGAGATACGACCCGATCATGCCGGCGAGCTCCGCCACCGCCGTCGCGAGCGTTGCGCCGTCCGCCGTGACGACCGCCGTGGGCCACCACAGCGCGACCACGGCGAGCGCCCCGGCAATAGCCAGGGCGGTCACGACCGAACGCTTCATGAGCAGAAGTTAAGTTCGCCCATTCAAAGATTGCTATGAGGGGGCGCGGGTGCAGCTAACGCGTGGGCCTGCGGCGATCGGATGCCTCACTCGGCTCGCACGCGGCGCCCGTAGTGCCGTGATCTCAGCGCCACGAAAACGGCCGAGTAGACGATGGCCGCGGCAGATCCGACGAGCACGGCGAGCGTGCCCTCATCGGTGATCTCGGGCCTGCCGCGGAAGGCGAGCTCGTTCATGAGCAGCGCGACCGTGAAGCCGACGCCGCCGAGGCAGCCGATCATCACGAGATCGACGATCCCAAGCGTGCCGGAGGCTCGGCTGCCGGGCGAGCGCTCGCCAGGGGCGCCGCGTCGGCCCAGCGAGCCCAGCGAGCCGAGCGAGCCGACCGAGCCCGCGAGCACGATGCCGCATAGCTTGCCGAGCGGCAGCGCGATGACCACGGCCCAGAACTCGGTGTGCAGCTCACCGACGCCGACGGCCGGAAAGGCGACCGCGGCTGCCGCGAACGCGAAGAGGGGGAGCACGCCGCCGTTCGTGACCGGCTCGAGCAGGGCGCGCATCCGGCCGCCGGGCTGCCGCGCGATCACGAAGCCCAGCGCGACGCCCGCGATCGTCGGGTGCACGCCGCTCATCAGCACGAACCACCAGGTGAGCACGGCGAGCACCCACAGCGCGGCGACCACGGGCCAGCGCCGCCGTCGGCCGAGCACGTAGGGGGAGCGCGGTGCCAGGAGCTTGCTGAGCCACGCGACCAGCAGCAGGCACACGGCGGCGCCGGCCAGCCAGGGCAGCTGCACGCCGCGCGTGAAGAAGAACGCGATGATGAGGATCGCGATCAGGTCGTCGATGACGGCCAGGGCGAGCAGGAACACGCGCACGTGGTTCGGGATGTGTCGGCCGAACAGACCGAGGATGCCCAGCGCGAAGGCGATGTCGGTCGCGGTCGGGATCGGCCAGCCGGTGGGGAACTCGCGCCCTGCGATCGCCAGGTAGATGACGGCCGGCGCGATGACGCCGCCGAGGGCCGCGATGGCCGGCAGCACCGCCTTGCGCACCGTGTTGAGCTCGCCGACGGCCATCTCGCGTCGCAGCTCGATCGAGACGGAGAAGAAGAACAGCGCGAGCAGCCCGTCGCTCACCCAGTCTTTCGGCGACAGGCTGAGACCCGGTACCGGCACGTGGGGGTGCCAGTTCGCGAAGCTCGTCAGGGCCGCCCCGATGCCCGGCAGGTTGGCGAGCACGAGCCCGAGCGCGGCAGCGCCGAGCAGCAGCACCGCCCCCACCCGTTCGGACCGCAAGAACCTCACGCAGCCATACTTTCGTATATGACCGACAGCGAGTTGGACGGCTTCGCCGCCGCCATGTCCGCCGTGCTCGACCGCTGCGTGTGGAGTCAGCGCGAGACCCACCAGAGCCTCGTGCCGTACCTCATCGAGGAGAGCTATGAGCTCGTCGAGGCGATCGAGTCGGGCACGCGCGACGACCTGCTCGAGGAGCTCGGTGACGTGCTCTGGCAGGTGGTGTTCCACGCCGAGATCGCACGTCGCACGCCCTCCGAGGCGTTCGACGTGCAGGACGTCGCGGCGAATGTCAGGGAGAAGATGGTTCGCAGGCATCCGCACGTCTTCGGCGATGAGGTGGCCGAGACCCCCGAGGACGTCGTGCGCTTGTGGACCGCGGCGAAGAAGGCAGAGAAGCACGAGCGCACGAGCGTCCTCGACGGCATCCCGCGCTCTCTGCCGGCCCTCGCGCTCGCCGACAAGACGATAGGTCGAGCGGCCTCGGTCGGTGTCGAAACGGGCCCCGCCGATGCCGATGGCGCGGGTCTGCAGTTCGCCGACGAGGACGAGCTCGGTGCACTGCTGCTCGGCATCACCGCCCAGGCTCGCGCCCAGGGCCTCGACGCCGAACGCGCACTTCGCACGCGCTTGCGCGCGCTCGCCGCAGACGTCCGCGCTGCGGAGGCCTGAGCGACGCGCCGGGTCGCGCTACACCTGCGGGCCCGCGCCACCCCGCCACCTGTAGCGGCGGCCCGGAACTGTAGCGCGACCTCAGGCGGGGATCGCCGCGTCCGCGTCCGAGGCGTCGGTCTGCGCAGCCGCCGTGCGATGCCCGGGCAGGAACAGCACCGCGACGAACAGCACGATCGACACGATGAACACACCGGCGAAGACAAGGTGCATCGCGCTCGCGAGTCCCGCGCCCTCCGGTACGCCCGCGGCGTTCAGCGTCACCCGCGAGTTGACGATCGCGCCGAAGATGGCGACGCCGATCGCCGAGCCCATCGAGCGGCCGAACATGTTCGTGCCGGTGATGACTCCGCGCTCGTGCCACGCCGCACTCGCCTGGGCGGCGATGAGCGACGGCACGGCGGCGAAGCCCATGCCCGCGCCGACCACGAAGCAGAACAGGGCGACGAGCCAGATCGACGAGTGCGCGCCGAGCATGAGCATCAGGGCCGCACCGAAGGTGACGAGAAGTGCCCCGATGACGGAAGTCACGCGGAACCCCCACCGCAGGTAGATGCGCCCGGCCTGTGATGCGGCGGCCGGCCACCCGATGGTGAGGGCGGCGAGCGCGAGGCCTGCGATGAGCGCGCCGAAGCCGAGCACGTTCTGCGCATAGATCGGCACGTAGGTCGACAGGCCGAGCACGACGACGCCGATCATCAGCGACGCGATCGTCGATGCGGCGACGACCCGGCGCCGCAGCACGGCGAGCGAGAAGATCGGATGCTCGATCCGCAGTTCGACGTACACGAATGCCGCGAGCAGCACGGCCGACGCGAGGAAGATGCCGATCGACGTCGCCGAGGCCCATGACCAGCCGGATCCGCCCTCGAGCAGCCCGAGCAGCAGAGCGGTCGTGCCGCCGGAGAGCAGCAGTGCGCCGAGGTAGTCGATCTTTTCGCGCTTCGCATCGGGGTGCTTCGTCTCGTGGTACGAGCGCCAGAGCATGACGACGGCGATCGCGCCGAGGGGCAGGTTGATCCAGAAGATCCACCGCCAGATGCCCAGCTGGGCGAAGACGCCGCCAAGCGTCGGGCCGACGACCGACGCGATCGCCCAGACCGACGCGAGGTACCCCTGCACCTTCGCGCGCTCCTGGAGCGTGTACAGGTCGGCGGTGATCGTCATCGACACGGGCAGCACGGCGCCGGCCCCGAGGCCCTGGATCACGCGCGCTCCGATCAGCACCGGCATCGACCACGCGGCGCCGCACAGGATCGAGCCGAGCAGGAACAGCCCGATGCCGAACAGCAGCG
The DNA here is from genome assembly GCF_042651345.1 of Gryllotalpicola reticulitermitis. Classification (NCBI taxonomy): domain Bacteria; kingdom Bacillati; phylum Actinomycetota; class Actinomycetes; order Micrococcales; family Microbacteriaceae; genus Gryllotalpicola; species Gryllotalpicola reticulitermitis. Next base: position 163,877 of record NZ_JBHSCN010000002.1, on the reverse strand, counting down.
TGTTCTTGCGCCCCAACAGGTCGGCGAGCCGGCCGTAGATCGGCACGGCGACCGCCTGCGCGAGCAGATAGACGGAGAACAGCCAGGGCAGCAGCTGGAAGTGCCCGAGATCCTTCGCGATCGACGTCGAGGCGGTCGCGATGATCGTCGAGTCGAGGGCGACGAGGCCCGTCGCGAGCATTTGGGACAGCAGGACAGGGCCGCGCTCTGAGCGCAGTCCGACCCCCGCGGATAGTTCAGGCATGCGAACTAGAAGTCGTTCTGGCACTCGGGTTATTCCCAGTAATGGCAGGATTGGTCCATGGCCCCTGACGTGAACCCGCCTCGTGGCATGCGCGATTTCCTGCCGGCCGAGAAGGCGAAGCGCGAGCGTCTGCTCTCCGTCATCCGCTCGGAATACACCTCGCGTGGCTTCGACGAGATCGAGACACCGGTCGTCGAGGACTCCGCTCGTCTGCATTCGGGGCTCGGCGGCGACAACGAAAAACTCGCCTTCGGCATCCTGAAGCGCGGTCTCGGCGCCGATGACGTCGCACGCGCCGCCGCGTCGGACGAGCTCACCGAGTTGACCGATCTCGGGCTGCGCTTCGACCTGACCGTGCCGCTCGCGCGCTTCTACGCCAGCAACCGGGCCAAGCTGCCGACGGTGTTCAAGTCGATCCAGATCGCGCCGGTGTGGCGTGCGGAGCGGCCGCAGAAGGGCCGCTACCGCCAGTTCGTGCAGTGCGACATCGACATCATCGGCGAACCGGGCATCCTCGCCGAGGTCGAGCTCATCACGGCGACGGCGGCGACGCTCACCGTGCTCGGGCTGGCGGGGTGCCGCATCCGCATCAATCACCGCGCGATCCTGCGGCATCTGGTGGCCTCGTGGCAGATCGCCCAGAAGAGCACCGAGCGTGCGCTCATCACGATCGACAAGGAAGACAAGATCGGTGCCGACGGCGTCGTCGCCGAGCTGGTCGCGCTTGAGCTGCTCGCACCCGAGCGCGCCGAGCAGGCGCGCGCCGACCTGGGCGAGTTCGCCGACGACGGCTGGAACCTGACCGGCGACAACGCGCCGGCGTGGCTCGACGCGGAGGCGTACGCCCAGCTCACAGAGATCCGTGCCGCCGTGCATGCGGTGGCGCCCGACGTGCCGCTCGTCTTCTCGCACAACCTTGTGCGCGGCATGGGCTACTACACGGGTGCGATCTTCGAGATCCAGCACCCCGAGTTCGGGTACTCACTGGGCGGTGGCGGCCGTTACGACGGCATGATCGGCCGTTTTCTCGGTACGGATGTCCCAGCCGCCGGCTTCTCGATCGGGTTCGAGCGCATCGTCGATCTCATTCCCGACGATGACGCAGGCGGCCGCGAGGCCGTCCTGCTGCTGCACGAGCGCGACGTGCCAGCGGCTCAGCTCATCGGGCTGCAGGGGGCGCTCGTCGCCGCCGGCCGGCGCGTGCGGCTCGAGAAGCGCACGAAGAACGTCAAGGCGCTCCTCGCCCGGGCCGCGGAGTCCGGGTACCGGCAGGTCGCGAACGTGAACACCGAGACGACGTCGGTCGAACAGCTGGAATTCCGCCCGCTGTCCTGAACCGGGTGGCCCTTCCCCGCGAAGGGCCGCTCACTAGAGTTGGACAGGGCCGGCAATGCCGGTCCGCACCCCGAAGACACCCCGAAGAAGGAGAAGAACCGTGGCTGCTATCGAGGCCGTTGGCGCTCGCGAGATCCTGGATTCCCGCGGCAACCCGACTGTCGAGGTCGAGGTGCTGCTCGACGACGGAACGGTCTCGCGCGCAGCCGTCCCGTCGGGCGCATCGACCGGTGCGTTCGAGGCGTACGAACTCCGCGACGGCGACAAGGATCGCTATCAGGGCAAGGGCGTGCTGAAGGCCGTCGACGCAGTGCTCGACGAGCTCGGGCCGGCCGTCGAGGGCCTCGAGGCGACCGAGCAGCGCCTCGTCGACGCCGTGCTGCTCGAGACCGATGGAAGCGACAACAAGTCGAACCTCGGCGCGAACGCGATTCTGGGCGTCTCGCTGGCCGTCGCGCGCGCCGCAGCCGACTCCGTCGACCTGCCCCTCTACCAGTACCTCGGCGGACCGAACGCGCACGTGCTGCCCGTCCCGCTGTTCAACGTCATCAACGGCGGTTCGCACGCCGACAACGGCATCGACTTCCAGGAGTTCTTCCTCGCCCCGATCGGCGCCGAGACGTTCTCGGAGGCACTGCGGTGGGGCGCCGAGACCTACCACGTGCTCAAGAGCGAGCTGAAGGCCGCCGGCTTCGCGACCGGGCTCGGTGACGAGGGCGGCTTCGCCCCCGACCTGCCCAGCAACCGTGAGGGTCTCGACTTCCTCGTCAAGGCGATCGAGAAGGCCGGCTTCACCCCCGGCGCTGAGATCGCCGTGGGCCTCGACGTCGCTGCGACCGAGTTCTTCAAGGACGGCGTCTACCGCGCAGAGAACAAGGACTGGACGGCCGAGCAGCTGACCGAGTACTTCGTCGGCCTGGTGAACGACTTCCCGATCGTCACGATCGAAGACGCGCTCGCCGAGGACGACTGGGACAACTGGAAGGCGCTCACCGACGCGCTCGGCGACAAGGTCCAGCTCGTCGGCGACGACTTGTTCGTCACGAACCCGACGCGCCTCGCGAAGGGCATCGAGCTCGGTGTTGCCAACTCCCTGCTGGTCAAGGTGAACCAGATCGGCACGCTGACCGAGACCCTCAACGCGGTCGAGCTCGCGCACCGCTCGGGCTACACCACGATGTTCTCGCACCGCTCGGGCGAGACCGAGGACACGACGATCGCCGACCTCGTCGTCGCCGTGAACTCGGGCCAGATCAAGAGCGGCGCCCCGGCACGCAGCGAGCGTGTCGCGAAGTACAACCAGCTTCTGCGCATCGAAGAGGAGCTCGGCGACGCCGCCACCTTCGCCGGCGCGAAGGCGTTCCCCCGCTTCGGCAAGTAGGCAGTCGGGCACACAGGAGCAACTTCAAGCTCTCTCACAGAAGGCGCGCCGTCCCCAAGGGGCGGCGCGCCTTCGCCGTTCACCTACGCTCAGAATCATGTCGACCACTCGCCTCAGCACCGCGAATGCGCGGGGCTGGCTGCGCGGCATCCGATTCTCCTGGTTCGCCGTCGTCATGTTCGGGCTCATCGTGATGGCGGTGCTCGTTCTCGCACCGACGGTACGTCTCTATTCGACGCAGCAGCAGCAGGTGTCGGACCTTGCCGCGCAGAACCATGCGCAGCAGACGAAGGTCGATCAGCTGAACGATCAGATCCAGGACTGGGACGACCCGGCCTACGTCAAGGCGCAGGCGCGTGATCGGCTGCTGTACGTCATGCCGGGCGAGACGAGCTATCTCATCATCAACGACGTGCCGAAGACCGCCGCGACCACGCCGACCAAGGTCAGCACGAATGTGCAGCAGCAGACCGGCGACTGGTCGTCGACACTGCTCCGGTCGATCCTCGAACAGCCGAAGGCACCCGCGGCGAAGCACTGACCCGGGCGCGACCCGTGACCGGCAGCCTGCGAGAATAAGACGGATGACCACGCCACCGTTCGAGCCGCCCACCGACCGTGACATCGCCGTGGTGTCGGCGCAGCTCGGCAGGCCCGCTCGCGGGGTTCTCGGCATCGCAGCGCGCTGCGTGTGCGGAAATCCGACTGTCGTTGCGACGGCTCCGCGCCTGCCGGGCTCGGGCACGCCGTTTCCGACTCTGTATTACCTGTCGCATCCGGCTGCCACTGCCGCGATGTCACGGCTCGAGGCCGCGCATGTGATGGTCGAATTGCAAGAACTGCTCGAGACGGATGCTGAGATCGCCGGCGCGTATCGGCACGCGCACGACTCGTATCTCCGCGACCGCGAGTCGATCGAGGTCGTGGATGAGATCCGTCGATTCTCTGCCGGCGGAATGCCGACGCGGGTGAAGTGTCTGCACGCTCTCGCGGCTCACGCGCTCGCAGCAGGGGCGGGCGTGAATCCCATCGGCGACCTGGCTCTGCAACGTGGGAATTGGTCGCCTGCTGTCTGCGAATGCACCGATTACGGCCTCTGAACGGCCGCCTGTAGGCTATGCGCATACCTGTCCGTTCGAGGAGACGCTGAACTGTGCCCAAGATCCTGATTGTCGGCGGCGGTTACGCCGGTTTCTACACGGCGTGGAAGCTTGAGAAATCGCTTCGCAGGGGCGAAGCCGAGGTCACGATGATTGACCCGCTGCCCTACATGACCTACCAGCCGTTCCTTCCCGAGGTCGCCGCGGGGGCGATCGACCCGCGCTACGCGATCGTGAATCACCGTCGTCACCTCAAGACGACGAAGCTGATCTCGGGCCGGGCCACCTACATCAACCACGCCGAGAAGAAGGTCACGGTCACCCCGGTCGTCGGCGAGCCGTTCGACGTCGAGTACGACCAGGTGGTCGTGACGGCCGGCGCTGTGAGCCGTACATTCCCGATCCCGGGTGTCGCCGATCTTGCCTACGGCATGAAGAACATCGAAGAGGCTGTCGCCGTGCGTGACCGCCTCATCACCAACTTCGACAAGGCGGCGGTGCTGCCGAAGGGCGACGCGCTTCGTGAGCGCCTGCTCACCGTGACGGTCGTCGGCGGCGGGTTCGCGGGCATCGAAGCGTACGGCGAACTGCGCTCCGCAGCATCCGCTCTGCTCAAGACCTACCCCGAGATCGACTTCGACGAGACCAAGTTCCACCTCGTCGAGGCCATGGGCCGCATCATGCCCGAGGTGTCGCTCGAGACCAGCCACTGGGTCGTCAACCGCCTGGCTGAGCGCGGCGCGCCGATCCACCTCGACACGCAGCTCAAGTCCGCCACGGGTGGCGTCGTCGAGCTGTCGAACGGCGACAGCTTCGAGTCCGATCTCATCGTGTGGACCGCCGGCGTCATGGCGAACCCGACGGTCACGCGCAACACCGACCTGCCCATCGAGGCCCGCGGCCGTGTGACCACCAACGCCTCGCTGCGCGTGATCGACACCGAGGGCGTCGTCATCGAGGGCGCGTGGGCGGCTGGCGACGTCGCCGCTGTGCCCGACCTGACGGGTGCCGGTGTCGGCGGCTTCTGCGTGCCGAACGCTCAGCACGCCGTTCGTCAGGCCAAGCGCATCGCGTCGAACCTCATCGCGGTGCTGCGCGGTGAGGACCCGGTCGACTACATCCACAAGAGCCTCGGCGCGGTCGCCGGTCTCGGCCTCTACGACGGCGTGTTCCAGTCGGGCAAGACGGCCATCAAGGGCTTCCCCGCGTGGCTCATGCACCGCGGGTACCACGGCCTCGCGATGCCGTCGTGGGAGCGCAAGTGGCGCGTGATCTTCGGCTGGCTCGGCAACTTCTTCCTCGGTCGCGATTTCGCGACGCTCGCCGCCGTGCAGACGCCTCGTGCCAACTTCGAGGAGTTCGCGTCCCGTCCCAAGCCGCCGGCACCGGCTGCCGAGGCCCCGGCTGCTCCTGCGGCGCCCGCCGAGGCGACGCCGGCCGCTCAGAAGAGCGCGGCAGCGGAGAAGGCCGAGGCCCGCGCGGAGTAGCCGCGTTGACTGCGTAACGAGTTCGGGCTCGCCTTCGGGCGGGCCCGAACTCGCTTCTACGCTTAGTCGTCAGCGCCCCCGTAGCCCAATTGGCAGAGGCAGCGAACTTAAAATTCGCGCAGTGCCGGTTCGAGTCCGGCCGGGGGCACATTCCGCTGTTCGCAGGGCCGCGAAAGCGCGCCACGGCGCCGCGTACACGCATCCGCCCGCGTTGATTTGTGTTGCACGGTGAGTGCTACTGTGTGGCTCGTGAGCAGCCTCGATGAGGTAATGGCGTCGGTCATTGAAGAAGTCGACGGTGCGCTCGGCTGCGCCGTTGCCGACATGCGTTCCGGTGCCCTCCTCGGCGTGGCGCATCACGTCTCGTACTTCACGCAGGAATACCTCGAGGCGGTCGCCGCTGCTGCAGTCGAGATGTTCCGCGGTCAGACCGTTCGGCACGTTGAGGACCTGATCTCGGCCAAGCGGGGGCGCTCGAGCGAGCGGCTCCTCGAAGAGGTGCAGATGACGACGCGCCACACCATCCACTTCATGATGGTGCTGCCCAACCACCCCGAGGCCGTGGTCGTGCTGATCACCAATCGCGAGACGTCGTTGGGCATGGGCTGGTCGGCGACGCGCCGCTCGGTCCTGCAGATCGAGCCGATTCTCGACGACCTGACGGACTGAGGCCGACCGATGTCGATGTTGCCCCCGAGCACTGGCCGGCAAGAGGCGGAGGCCGTTGCGCGCAACGTGCCGGACGAGCGCTACGACCGGGTCGTGCGACTGGCGCAGGCGATCTTCGGTGCGCCCATCGCGGCGCTCAACCTCATCGGCAACGGCTCGCAGTTCACCGTCGCCTCGGTCGGCTTTCCGAAGGGCGAGATCCCCGTAGAGGACTCCGTCTGCGGCGTCACGGTGCAGTCCGACGAAATCCTCGAGGTGCGCGACCTTCGCGAGGACGAACGGTTCGCATCGATCCCCGCCGTGACGGGGGCGCCTCGGGCGCGGTTCTACGCCGGGGTCCCCGTGCGCGGACAGAGCGGCCAGAACATCGGGGCGCTGTGCATCCTCGACCTCACCCCCCGCACCTTGGGGCGCCAGCAGCGCGAGATGCTCGCCGACCTGGGGGCATTGCTCGAACGTGAACTCGCCGTCCAGGAAGAGATGGACCTCGCGGGTCAGGTGCAGCAACTCATGCTTCCGACATCCGCTCCCGACATCGCCGGAGTCGAGGTCGCCGGTCGCGTCCAGCCTGCGCGCGAGGCCGGCGGCGACTACTTCGACTGGTTCGTCGTCGACGACCCCAACGGCGGAGGGAAACGGCTTCAGGTGGTGCTCGGCGATGTCATGGGAAAGGGCCTCGCCGCTTCCCTGATCGCCTCAGAGGTGCGCGCGGTGCTGCGCGGGCACTCGCGGTACACCGACGTGGGTGACGCGATCACGCGGACCTCGATGACCACGCGTCACGACCTCGAGGCCAACGACCGGTTCTCGACGCTGTGGGTCGGCAGGCTGGACCCGAGCACAGGGGCCCTCGACTACGTCGACGCCGGGCACGGACTGGCGATCATCGCCTCCGCGCAGGGGTACCGACGGCTGTACCAGGAGTACCTGCCGCTCGGCATGCCGGTGGAGGACACGTGGACCAAGGCGACCGACGTTCTCCAGGCGGGGGAGTTGCTCGTCGTCGTCTCGGACGGTGTGTTCGATGTGCTCGACGACTCGTTCGACGAAGTCGAGGCCCGGCTCGATGCCATCCTTGAACCGGGTCTGAGCTGCCGCCAGATCGTGGACCGCATCGTGAACTTCGCGGTCACGCACGACGCGACCGACGACGTCACAGCGGTCGCGGTGCGGTTGACTGCGTGAGCACGGACAGAGATTAAGGAGCACTGCTTGACGAACTTCGAAGAGGCCGACCAGGGCAGTCACGTGGTGCTTGCGCCCGAAGGCAAGTTCAACCTGGTCGTGGCGCCGGCGCTCAAGGCCCGAATCGAGGACCTTGTGGCGAGCGGGAAGACGAAGATCCTCGTCGACCTGCATGCGGTCGACTTCATCGATTCCTCCGGACTCGGCGCCTTGATCGGGGGGCTCAAGTCCGCACGGCAGAACGGCGGCGACCTGCGCATCGCCGCTGCGGGCGTGCAGGTGCTGGCAGTGCTCAAGCTGACAAACCTTGATCGAATCCTGTCCCCGTTCGCGACGGTTGAGGAGGCGCTCAATGACTGGTGATGGCACCACCGGCGACAAGGCATACGTCTTGGAAGGGTTCGCGGTGCCCGACCAGCTCGATGCCGTTCACACGCTGCTGGCGCAAGCCGCCGGCGAGCACCCGGCGCTCGATCCGATGGACGTCATGCTGTTCGAGACGGCGATCATCGAGATCGCGAATAATGTCGTCGAATACGGCAGGCCTGAAGGTGAAGTCCAGTGGAAGTTCACCATCCGGGTTCGTGAGGACGAGATCGAAGCCGAGCTGGACGACACCGGCCAGTCGTTCACACCCGCGCAGGGTCAGGGCATGCCGGGTGAAGACGCAGAGGGCGGCAGGGGGCTGCCCATCGCCGAGGCGCTGCTTGACCAGATCGAGTTCACGCGCATGGACGACACGAACCATTGGCGCATGGTGCGGCGGCTGGGTCAGCTCCCGGCGAGCTGACGACTGCGCCGGCGACTCACGCAGGTAGAACATGTCCGACATCACCCCTGTCTCATACGACGTCACCGCGGCGAACCTGAACACTCTGGCGACCGACGGCAGCGCTGTCCTCACGCCCGGAAGCTCGGCTCCGACGAGCGAGTCGACGACCGACTCGATGAGCGAATCGACGTCTCAGAGCACGAGCGAGACGACATCACAGAGCACGAGCGCGTCGGCTTCGCAGAGTGTGTCGGCTGCGCCGGCTTCGCAGAGTGAGTCAGCGGCGCCGGCATCCGTCAGCGAGTCGGCGGCGCCGTCGGCGTCGGGCAGCGAATCGGATGCCTCGGCCTCCGCGTCATCCTCGACAAGCGACTCGGCGGCCGCAGCGTCTGTGTCGACGAGCGAGTCGATCTCGGCATCGATGAGCGGTTCGGCATCGGCGAGCACGTCGGCGTCTCAGAGCCTGTCGCTCAGTCAATCGACGAGCCAGTCGGTGAGCCAATCGACCAGCCAGGCAGCTACGCCGAGTCGGGCATCCCTTCTGCGCGCCGCCGTGGCCACGCCGGCGGCGACGGCGACAACGGCTGCGACCACTCCGACGTACTCCGACCAGGGTCTGACCAACGCGTCGATCTCTTACGGTGGCGGCTCGGATTCCAGCTTGTCGAGTACCGGGGCGAGCCACGCTTCGTACGGTGGTGTAGGCGGCGGCACGTACAACGGCAGTTCGGTCACGTACAACACGGCTATCACGACATCGAATGGCAACATAACGGCGGCGAACTTCGCATCCGTTCTCACTGCCACCAACATCACGATCGGTGGCGTGCAAGCGCACTTCGTCGCTTATCCGATGTATATCGGAAGCACGCTCTACGCCGGCTACATGACGACCGGGTCGGGGGTGATGATCGCCGTTCAGGCGATCCCCGCGAACGGTATCTCCGTATACAGCATCAGCTCGCTGTTCTATTACTTCAACAGCTCGAGCACGCCGGGTAACACGCCGAGCCAGATCGTTTCTGACAGCGAGTCGGCGAGTGCCTCGGCGAGCCAGTCGGCGACTCCGTCAGACACGAGCAGCGCCAGCAATTCGGCTTCGACTTCCACGTCGCAGTCGGTCTCGACGAGCTCGTCTGCATCGACGTCGACGAGTCAATCGATCTCGAATTCGACGAGCACGTCGGCATCCGAATCCGCGAGCGTGTCGACCTCGAGCAGCCAGTCGGTGTCGTCGAGTGAGTCGGCGTCCGAGTCTGCATCGACTTCGACGAGCGAATCCGCTTCCACATCGGCGAGCGAGTCGGAGTCGACGAGCCAGTCTGAGTCCGAGTCGGAGTCGACGAGCGAATCTGAGTCCGAGTCGGAGTCGACCAGTGAGTCGGAGTCGGAGTCGGAGTCTGAGTCGACGAGTGAGTCTGAGTCGGAGTCGACGAGCGAATCGGAGTCGACGAGCGAATCGGAGTCGACGAGCGAGTCGGAGTCGGAATCGACCAGTGAGTCGGATTCGACGAGTGAATCGGAGTCGGAGTCGGAGTCGACGAGTGAGTCTGAGTCGACGAGCGAGTCCGAGTCGGAGTCGACCAGTGAGTCGGAGTCTGAGTCGACGAGTGAGTCGGAGTCTGAGTCGACGAGTGAGTCGGAGTCGGAGTCGACGAGTGAGTCGGAGTCGGAGTCGACGAGTGAGTCGGAGTCGGAGTCGACGAGTGAGTCGGAGTCGGAGTCGACGAGTGAGTCTGAGTCGACCAGCGAGTCCGAGTCCGAGTCGGAGTCGACGAGTGAGGCGGAGTCGGAGTCGGAGTCGACTAGTGAGTCCGGGTCGGAGTCGACGAGTGAGTCTGAGTCGGAGTCGACGAGTGAGTCGGATTCGGAGTCGACCAGTGAGTCGGAGTCTGAATCGACTAGTGAGTCGGAGTCGGAGTCGGAGTCGGAGTCGGAGTCGACTAGTGAGTCGGAGTCCGAGTCGACGAGTGAGTCGGAGTCGGAATCGACGAGTGAGTCTGAGTCGACCAGTGAGTCCGAGTCCGAGTCGGAGTCGACCAGTGAGTCGGAGTCTGAGTCGACGAGCGAGTCCGGGTCGGAGTCGACTAGTGAGTCTGAGTCTGAGTCGACCAGTGAGTCGGAGTCTGAGTCGACTAGTGAGTCGGAGTCTGAGTCGACTAGTGAGTCTGAGTCTGAGTCGGAGTCGACGAGCCAATCTGAGTCGGAGTCGACTAGTGAGTCTGAGTCTGAGTCTGAGTCGACTAGCGAGTCGGAGTCTGAGTCGACTAGCGAGTCTGAGTCTGAATCGACTAGTGAGTCTGAGTCGGAGTCGACTAGTGAGTCGGAGTCCGAGTCGACGAGCGAGTCTGAGTCGGAGTCGACTAGCGAGTCGGAGTCTGAGTCGACCAGTGAGTCTGAGTCGGAGTCGACGAGTGAGTCTGAGTCTGAATCGACTAGTGAGTCTGAGTCGGAGTCGACGAGCGAGTCTGAGTCGGAGTCGACGAGCGAGTCTGAGTCTGAGTCGACGAGTGAGTCTGAGTCGACGAGCGAGTCCGAGTCGGAGTCGGAGTCGACCAGTGAGTCGGAGTCGGAGTCGGAGTCGACGAGCGAGTCTGAGTCGACTAGTGAGTCTGAGTCTGAGTCGACTAGCGAGTCGGAGTCTGAGTCGACTAGCGAGTCTGAGTCTGAATCGACGAGTGAGTCTGAGTCGACCAGTGAGTCTGAGTCGGAGTCGACCAGTGAGTCGGAGTCTGAGTCGACGAGTGAGTCTGAGTCGACTAGTGAGTCCGAGTCCGAGTCGGCGAGTGAGTCGGAGTCGGGGTCTGAGTCGGAGTCGACCAGCGAGTCGGAGTCTGAGTCGACCAGTGAGTCTGAGTCTGAGTCGACCAGTGAGTCTGAGTCGGAGTCGACCAGTGAGTCTGAGTCGGAGTCGACCAGTGAGTCTGAGTCCGAATCGACAAGTGAGTCTGAGTCTGAATCGACCAGTGAGTCGGAGTCGACGAGCCAGTCGGAGTCGGAGTCGACCAGTGAGTCTGAGTCGGAGTCGACCAGTGAGTCTGAGTCGGAGTCGACGAGCGAGTCTGAGTCTGAGTCGACGAGTGAGTCTGAGTCGACGAGCGAGTCCGAGTCGGAGTCGACTAGCGAGTCGGAGTCGACCAGTGAGTCTGAGTCTGAGTCGACTAGTGAGTCTGAGTCGGAGTCGACGAGCCAATCTGAGTCAGAGTCGACTAGTGAGTCTGAGTCTGAATCGACGAGTGAGTCGGAGTCGACGAGTGAGTCTGAGTCGGAGTCGACGAGTGAGTCTGAGTCTGAATCGACGAGTGAGTCGGAGTCGACGAGTGAGTCTGAGTCGGAGTCGACGAGTGAGTCTGAGTCTGAATCGACGAGCGAGTCTGAGTCGGAGTCGACCAGCGAATCTGAGTCTGAATCGACCAGTGAGTCGGAGTCGGGGTCGACGAGTGAGTCGGAGTCGGGGTCCGAGTCGGAGTCGACCAGTGAGTCTGAGTCTGAATCGACCAGTGAGTCGGAGTCGACGAGCCAGTCGGAGTCGGAGTCGACGAGTCAGTCGGAGTCGGAGTCGACTAGCGAGTCGGAGTCGACGAGTCAGTCTGAGTCGGAATCGACGAGTGAGTCCGGGTCGGAGTCGACTAGTGAGTCCGAGTCCGAGTCGACGAGCGAGTCTGAGTCGGAGTCGACTAGTGAATCGGAGTCGGAGTCGACGAGCGAATCGGAGTCGACGAGTGAGTCTGAGTCTGGGTCGACTAGCGAGTCCGAGTCTGAGTCGGAGTCGACCAGTGAGTCTGAGTCGGAGTCGACGAGTGAGTCTGAGTCTGGGTCGACTAGCGAGTCCGAGTCTGAGTCGGAGTCGACCAGTGAGTCTGAGTCGGAGTCGACGAGTGAGTCTGAGTCTGAGTCGACCAGTGAGTCTGAGTCTGAATCGACAAGTGAGTCCGAGTCGGAGTCGGAGTCGACGAGTCAGTCGGAGTCGGAGTCGACTAGCGAGTCGGAGTCGACGAGTGAGTCTGAGTCGGAGTCGACGAGCGAATCGGAGTCGACTAGCGAGTCTGAGTCCGAGTCGACCAGCGAGTCCGAGTCGGAGTCTGGGTCGACCAGTGAGTCTGAGTCTGGGTCGACTAGCGAGTCGGAGTCGACTAGCGAGTCTGAGTCTGAATCGACAAGTGAGTCCGAGTCGGAGTCGGAGTCGACGAGTCAGTCTGAGTCGGAGTCGACGAGTCAGTCGGAGTCGGAGTCGGAGTCGACGAGTCAGTCGGAGTCGGAGTCGGAGTCTGAGTCTGAGTCTGAGTCGACGAGTGAGTCTGAGTCTGAGTCGACCAGTGAGTCTGAGTCTGAGTCGACTAGCGAGTCGGAGTCTGAGTCGACGAGTGAGTCCGAGTCGACCAGTGACTCTGAGTCTGACTCGACGAGTGAGTCCGGGTCGGAGTCGACGAGTGAGTCCGGGTCGGAGTCGACGAGTGAATCCGGGTCGGAGTCGACGAGCGGGTCCGGGTCGGAGTCGACGAGTGAATCTGAGTCGGAGTCGGAGTCGGAGTCGGAGTCGGAGTCGGAGTCGACGAGTGAGTCGGAGTCGACCAGTGACTCTGAGTCTGAATCGACGAGTGAGTCGGGGTCGACTAGCGAGTCTGAGTCGACGAGTGAGTCTGAGCCTGAATCGACGAGTGAGTCGGGGTCGACTAGCGAGTCTGAGTCGACGAGTGAGTCCGAGTCGACCAGTGACTCTGAGTCTGAATCGATCAGTGAATCCGGGTCGGAGTCGACGAGTGAGTCCGGGTCGGAGTCGACCAGTGACTCTGAGTCTGAGTCGACGAGCGAGTCTGAGTCGACTAGTGAGTCTGAGTCTGGGTCGACTAGTGAGTCTGAGTCGGAATCGACGAGCGAATCCGAGTCGGAGTCGGAGTCGACGAGTGAGTCCGAGTCGACCAGTGACTCTGAGTCGACGAGTGAGTCCGAGTCGACCAGTGACTCTGAGTCTGAATCGACCAGTGAATCCGGGTCGGAGTCGACGAGTGAGTCCGGGTCGGAGTCGACCAGTGACTCTGAGTCTGAGTCGACGAGCGAGTCTGAGTCGACGAGTGAGTCCGGGTCGGAGTCGACCAGTGACTCTGAGTCTGAGTCGACGAGCGAGTCTGAGTCGACTAGTGAGTCTGAGTCTGGGTCGACTAGCGAGTCTGAGTCGGAATCGACGAGCGAATCCGAGTCGGAGTCGGAGTCGACTAGTGAGTCGGAGTCGACGAGTGAGTCCGAGTCGACCAGTGACTCTGAGTCTGAATCGACGAGTGAGTCGGGGTCGACTAGCGAGTCTGAGTCGACGAGTGAGTCTGAGTCCGAATCGACCAGTGAGTCCGAGTCGACTAGCGAGTCGGAGTCGGAGTCGGAGTCGGAGTCGACCAGTGAGTCTGAGTCGCAATCGACGAGTCAGTCCGGGTCTGAATCCACGAGTGGGTCCGAGTCGGAGTCGACGAGCGAATCGGGGTCGGAGTCGGAGTCGACCAGTGGCTCTGAGTCTGAATCGACGAGTGAGTCGGGGCCGATTAGCGAGTCTGAGTCGACGAGCGAATCTGAGTTCGAATCGACCAGTGGGTCGGATTCCGAGTCCACTAGCCAATCCGGGTCTGAGTCGACGAGTGAGTCTGAATCCGGGTCGACCAGTGAGTCTGAGTCGCAGTCGACGAGTCAGTCCGGGTCTGAGTCGACCACTGATTCGACATCCGGATCGGGATCGGTGAGCACTTCGGAGTCTGAATCCACGTCGACCAGTGAGCACGGGTCTGAGTCTGAATCTGCGAGTGGATCGGGTTCTGGGTCGGAGTCGGAGAGCGACTCGGAGTCCACCTCGGGCAGCGACTCCGGGTCGACGAGTGAGTCGGAGTCGACAACCGATTCGAGCTCCGAATCCACGTCGATCAGCGGGTCCGAATCCGATTCGATATCGACAATCGTGTTCCCGCCGGGGTCAACGAGCGGTTCAGAGTCCGATTCCGAGAGCGAGTCCGGATCGGGCTCGGTGTCGACATCGACGAGTGAGTCGGGATCTGGTTCGGCTTCGGTGAGCGAGTCCGGGTCTGGCTCGGTGAGCGAGTCGGGGTCGGATTCGACGAGTGGTTCGGTGAGCGAGTCTGATTCCGGGTCGGGTTCGACGAGCGGCTCGGTGTCCGAGTCCGGCAGTGATTCCGTGTCCGAATCGACATCGATCAGTGGGTCGGAGTCGGGGTCAGAGTCGGAGTCGAGCTCCGGGTCGGAATCCGTTTCCGGTAGCGAGTCGGTCTCGCTGTCCACGAGCGACTCGGGGTCTATCTCCGTGAGCGGGTCGGAATCCGGTAGCGAGTCGACGTCGACGTCGACGTCGCCGTTCGAGTCGACCGCCGCGATGGCAACCCCGGTCGTTGCGGCGAGCACGGCGGCGGCCACCTCGGTCGGCGGGCCGGCATCTGGCTCGGAGAGCGCAGCGCCTGCCGGCCCGATCAGCGGCACCGCGTCGACCAGCGGCACGGAATCGACCAGCGGCACGCAGTCCATCAGCGGCACGGATTCCGTCTCCGACAGCGAATCGGAGAGCATCGTCATTTACGAGTCCGTGAGCGGGACGCTTTCGGCGAGTGACTCCGAATCGTCGGTCAGCGATTCTGTGATCGAGAGCATGTCTCAGGCCGAGAGCTATCTGCAGAGCGAGTCCACGACGCCCGCGCAAGAGGGCCGTCCGTCCAGGATCGCGTCGTTGCTCTCGTCGCTCAACATCTTCGGCAATCGACGGGGAGGCCGCGGCGAGTGACCCGGAGACAAGCGGTGAACGTGGGGAGGAGGCCCGGTGGCTCGGATTCGTGACGGCAGGTTCGCGTCGCTGCGGACCAAGATTCTGTGGACCGCCTTGTTCTTCGTCTGCTTCATGATCGGGCGCAACATCCCGATCCCCTTCCTGCACCAGACCGCGGTCGGGAGCGGCGCCGTCAACACCGAATTGCTCAATGCCGCCAACGTCGCCACAGGTGGCAACTTCTTCCACCCGTCCGTGTTCTCGCTAGGGCTCGGGCCGTGGATGGGCGCGGCGATTCTCTGGCGCTTCCTCTTCATCGGAAGGATCGCCCGTGGCCGGAAGATCCCCGAAGAGACCGTGAATCGCGCACGCAACACGCTGATGGTGATCCTCGCGATCATTCAGGCCATCAGCCTGATGGCGACGTACAAGATCGAACACCTCACCTGGGGCCCGTTCTCCGAGCAGGCGAACGCGCAGGTGCTCGTCGTCGTGATTCTTACCGCAGGCGCGATCGTGGTGGCATGGCTGGCCAACCAGAACCAGGAGCTGGGCCTGGGGGGCATCACGATGTTCATCCTGTACCAGATCATCATCACGGCCATGCGGAACTTCGAGACGTTATCCATTGCGAAGTCCGAGTACGCGCACGTGCTGTGGCCCGTCATCGTGGCCTGCGTGTGTGTCGTGCTCGTCGGGATCTTCGCCGGTAATGCCGAGCTGCGCCTTCACGTGAACAAGGTCTCGATCGACAGCGGCTTCACTGGTGTGTCGTATCTCCCCATCAAGCTCAACCCGGCGGGCGCTTCGCCACTGATGTATGCCGTCACGCTCCTCGCCCTGCCGCAGTATGTTGCCCACGCGGCCGGGGCAGTGATACCGAGCGCGGCCGCAGGAGCTGAGCGATTCCTCTCGGCGTGGGGTCTCAGTACCCCTGCCGGGTTCACCGTGTACCTCGTGCTGTTGTTCGGACTGACGATCTTCTTCGGTCTCTTCACGATCGACCCGAAGGAGACCGCGAGGCGCATGAAGGACAGCGGCGAATACTTCGACCACGTCGCTCCGGGCGATGCGACCCGACGTTATCTCCGCGGTCGAGTCGTTCTGCTTTCCGCGCTGAGCGGTGCCTTCATGGTGATCTTCACCGGCCTTCCGCTTTACTTCATCGGGTCGTACCCGAATCTGCAGTTCGTGCTGCAGGCGCCGCAGACCCTGATGATTCTGCTGGGTCTGCTGTGGATGCTTCAGGAGGAGATCGCCGATACCCTGATCGGAAAGCGGTACGTCTTCGCGTATAGCGCCGCCGCCGGCCGGGCCACGGCATGATCTATTTCATCCCCGCGTGGTACAACCGCGCTCGACAGTGGTACTCGACCGACGACGTGTGGTTCGAGAGCACGATCAGCACCGAGTCGGACGACACCGTCACCCAGCTACGCGTCTTCCAGCAGGGTTCCGAGGAAGCCCGACTCGTCGTTCTGAACTACGCGCCGAGCCTGCGGCGCTTCCTTCATAACCAGAACATCTTCGACGTACCGTATTGGTCGTTCTTCGACGCGGTTCAGGGCCTCGACGACGACTACACGCGCCCTCTCGACTTCCTCGAACTCGAGTGGCCCGATGACGTCAGCTTCTTCTACAACCCGTTCATCGTGACAGCGATGCGCGGCGACGACGTCTATGCGCGGATTTACCTCGCGCGAGAAGGTACGCTGCAGTCCATCCGCTACTACGGGGACGGGATGCCGACAGTTCAGCGAATATTCGACGACCGCGGCTTCCTCTCCAGCGTCTTGATGCACGACGAAGGTGGTCAGCCGATGACCCAGTATTACCTGTCGCGTGAGGGCGATGTGGTCGTGAGCGAAGACGTGCAGTCGGGGCGCATCGAGGTGGTGCAGCCGGAAAGCGATCGATTCGCAAGCCAGTCGTACCAGAACTGGGAGGCGTTGATAGCGGAGTTCCTCGGCCCACAGCTCGACCGGCCCGACAGCGGGCACGACACGGTCGTGATCGCTCTTTCCGAACAACACAACGATGTGGTCGTGCGGACCCTCGGCGATCAGACACTGGTGCTGTCGCGTTCAGAATCGCGGCCGGGGCGCGCATCGAGCGAACTGCTGGCGCGGGCGAGCGTGGTATTCACGGATGTCGGCGAGCCGAACATCGACTCGACCGACGATGGGGCGCAATGGGCACTGCTTCCGACCCTCTCGATCTACCCTCTGGAGCAGCGGTCGACATTCGGGGCGAGCGCGAATGAGTCCACCGTCTACATCTCCGCGTTCGTGGACGACATCACCACGGAGGAACTCGACTTCGTGATCGCCACCGCAGCCCCTCAGCTCGTGAACGAGAACACTCGGCTTCTCGTCTGCACGTTCCGTTCGCAGGACCTCGACCACCTCCAGCGGGTCAACGCGGTGATCGCGGGGTACCAGCATCTCGACCTCGCTTTCCTCAGCGACGAGAACGCCCGTCTGGCGGTCGATATCGGCGTCGCTGGCGGCCCCGAGGAGAAGATCCAGCTGACCTTCGTCGATCGCGAGGCCGAGCTGGTCAGCACGATGGCGAAGTCGCGCGTGCTCATCGACCTCGGCGCTCGGGTGAATCGTCGCCTGGCCGCCGCCGCGGTGGACGCGGGTGTTCCGCAGATCAATCGCTACGAGCAGGAGCTCTGCACGCATCCGATCAACGGTTACGCGATCGGTGACGATTCCGAACTCGGAACGGCTCTGGATTACTTCCTGTCCGGACTGGAGCATTGGAACCAGTCGCTTGTGCAGTGCAGGGTGCTCGAAGATCTGTTCAGCCCACAGGAGATCCTCGGGCGCTGGGAGCTCATCCGTGAGGGGGTGGCGTATGCGGGTCTTGCAGATCGGCCGTGATGACTGGTCGACGTCGTCTCACATGCCGGCGGATGTCGACTGGGTGTTCGTAGACGTCGAGAACGAGTCCGGCTTCGACGCGGCGCTCATCGGCCCCGTCGCAGTGACGATCGTCGATGCCGTATGTGATCTCGGCAAGCTTCTGGCCGTCGACACACTTATCTCGCCCTACACGCTCATCGTCGCCCGCGCCCTCATGACGGATTTCGATGCGTCTTATGAGCAGTTCTTCGCACGTAAAGTCGCCGTCTACGACGACGCCGGCGACCGCCAGGCTCTCATCGACGGGCTCCCGGGCAAGTACTTCGAGAGGCAGTTCGGTCAGAGGCTCGAGCTCCAGAAGTCGCTCTTCTCGCCGTTCCACAAGTCGGCCGCCTGGTACGAGGGCAGCTCGTACTTCGTGACCGAGATCGACATCGACAGCGACGGCGACTTCCGGCAGCTGATGATGTGGAAGGAGAACATCCTTTACGAGAACCGACGTCCGTTGGAGCTCTGGCCGGAGTACGTGAAGGACGACGGATGCGAGATCGAGCTCGTCGTACAACTCATTCAGAGCGGAACGTCGGACGTCATCGCGTATCACCGGAGGTACTCCGAGGAGGAACTGGCGGAGCCGATCGTCTTCGCCCACCCCACGAGCGGGTACCTGTCGTGCTCGATCTTCGCCAGGGGGAAAGGGCAGGTGAAGGTCGGCCCTATTCACTACCGGCACTCGAGGCTCGGCGCCGGCGAATTCCTGCCCGGCGGCAAGAGGCTGGTCGACAGTCGTCGCGAGGAGCTGTTCTACTTCTTCCACCCCGGCGACCTGACGCCTCCTCTCAACATCTACTTCGCGGGGTATCGCCCAGCAGAGGGATTCGAGGGCTACTTCATGATGTCCGGGCTCGGGCATCCGTTTCTGCTGATCACGGACCCTCGGTTGGAAGGCGGTCGCTTCTATCTCGGCAGCGATGAGCTCGAGGGCCAGTTGCGACAGGTCATCCGTGAGCTCATCGATGCCCTCGGCTTCCACGAGGAGGACGTGATCTTCTCGGGTCTGTCGATGGGCTCGTTCGGCGCGCTGTACTACGGGTCGCAGTTCAAGGCGCTCGCCATCATCGCGGGAAAACCGATGATCGACCTCGGTTATGTGGCGGCGCGTGGACGCCTGGTGCGCCCCAAGGACTTTCTCACCATCTTCGACATCGTGAACTTCTGGAACCGGGCCGACGCTCCCAGCGTCGATTCCTTCACCCGTGGGCTCGTCGAACGGTGGAACGGCGACCCGGGTTTCGGGGACACCAAGATACTGATGTCGTATATGGAGCAGGACGACTACGACGACCGGGCCTACTACACGCTCCTCAATTCGCAGACCGGCAAACCGACGACCGTCATCGCCCGTGGGTATCAGGGCCGGCACAACGACGACAGCGCCTCCATTGTCACGTGGTTCGTGAATCAGTACAGGCGCGTCATCGACGAATACGCGAGTGCGCAATGAGCGGCGGCGTTGTTGCGACCGTTCGGTGGGGGAGCCTGAACAGCCGTGCGTCCCTGTATGGAACCGAGCTCACGACGGAGGCGTCCGGCGACGTGCGGCTTGTCAACCGGCTGATGCCGAGCGGGACCACGATGCAGGAGTGGTATTCATTCACCGACTACCAGTCCGTCCGGGACATCCCTGCTCTTCCGTTGCTGCACCACGGGAAGAAGTACCGTGTGACCCCCGCGCTCGAGTCGAACCCGCCCGGCGGCTTCATCTTCGATGTCCTCTACTTCGACCGGTTCGGAGATCTCGTGCGTACCGAGGTGCTGTACCCGCCGACGTATTCGTTCGAGTACCCGCCCGAATGTCACCACTACACGATTCGACTCGTCAACGGCGGGTGCGACGAGTTGCGCTTCACGTCGTTCACGCTGTCGGAAGAGGCGGCAGAGACCGCGGCCGGCGAGGTGGCCGCCCGTGGCTAACAGCGCAGCGAAGAACCGTCGGCTGATTGCGCGCGTGAACTCCTACGAGAGCGCGATGCGCGCGCTCTCCGACGAGGAACTCCGGGACAAGACGCGCGAGTTCCGGGAGCGAGCTGAGCACGGCGAACAACTCGATCGGCTGCTGCCGGAGGCGTACGCGGCGATGCGAGAGGCGGACCTGCGCGTCGTCGGGAAGTTCCCCTACGAGAACCAGGTCCTCGCTGCGATCGTGATGCACCAGGGGAACATCGCTGCCATGAAGACCGGTGAGGGCAAGAGCCTCACCGCCACCCTGCCGCTGTACCTCAACGCCCTCACCGGTCGTGGCGCGATGCTCGTCACGGTCAACGGCTACCTTGCGCGACGCGACGCGGAGGAGTTTCGTCCCGTTTTCGAGTTCATGGGTTTGCGGCTCGCCATCGGCGTACCGGAGGTGGCGGCCCACGACTTCACGGCGCAAGAGAAGAAGGACATCTACGCGGCCGACATCGTCTACTCGACGAGCGACAAGATCGGGTTCGACTACCTGCTGGAGAACCTCGTCGGCACGAGCGAAGAAAAGTACCTGCGCCCCTTCAATTACGTGCTGATCGACGAGGCCGACGCCGTCTTGCTCGACCTCGCCCAGATGCCCCTGGTGATCTCGGGCTCGCCCCGGGTGCAATCGAATCTCTACCCCTTGGCCGACGAATTCGTCGCGACGCTGAGGGACGGGATCGAGTACGAGTACGACGAGAGCAGCGGCGCCGTCAAACTGACTGACGAGGGCATCGCAGCGGGCAATCGCTTCTTCCACGTGCAGAACCTCTACAGCCCGGCGTTCTTCCAGCTCAACCGCCACGTCAATCTCGCGCTGAAGGCCCGTACGGGATTCCAGCCGATGCGTGACTACATGGTGATGGGGGACAACCTCGTGCTGCTCAGCTCGGTGACGGGCCGTCTGCTCGAGGGCAACAAGCTTCAGGGCGGCCTGCACCAGGCGATCGAGGCGCGAGAGGGGCTTGAGATCAGCGTCGAGAACCGGGCGATGGCCTCCGTGACCTACCAGAACCTGTTCCTCATGTTCGACACGATGGGCGGCATGACGGGAACGGCGAAGGGCTCCGAGAAGGAGCTGCTCAAGACATACGGCACCGAGGTCGTGGAAATCCCGACCTACCGCCCCGTCATCCGTCGCGACGAACCGGACATCGCGGTCCAGACGATCGCGGAGAAGGAGCAGCTTGTTCTGGACTACCTCGACGAGGTCCGCAAGACCGGACGGCCGATCCTCCTCACGACGGGCTCGGTCAAGAGCTCGGTGCGGTTCTCGCAGTATCTGCTCGATCGCGGCATCGAGCACAATCTGCTCAACGCGCTGAGCGAGGCGAACGAAGCGGCGATGGTGCTCGAGGCCGGGCGCAAGGGCGCCATCACGGTCGCCACACTCATCGCGGGCCGCGGAACCGACATCAAACTCGCAGCGGATGCGAAGGAACTCGGCGGCCTCGTGATCATCGGCACCGAGAAGCTCCCCAATCGCCGCGTGGACGGCCAGGTGCGGGGTCGCGGAGGCCGGCAGGGCGACCCGGGGAGCAGCCGCTTCTACGCGTCGATGGAAGACGACCTCTTCGTCAAGTTCGGCTCGGTGAAGCAGGAGTCCGTGCAGAAGAGGCGCCGCAGCGCCCGGACCATGAGGCGCCTGCTGGATCGTGCCCAGTTCGCCAGCGAGGAGAGCGCCAGCGGTGCCCGCAAGCTCTCGAAGGACTTCGACATCGCGATGGCGCGCCAGCGGGACCTCGTGTACGAGATGCGCAATCAGATCATCACGGGCGACCCGATCGCGCCCGAGGTACTCCAGAGCATCGCGGCGAGTGTGATCGCCGATGCTGCGGCCGCGCACGGCTGGGGTCAGCCTGGCGCTGTCATGCGGTACATCTTCGACAACCTCAGCTATCACCTTCCCGCCGACTTCACCGCGCTCGACACGAGCAACGGGCAGCAGGTGGCGGAATTCCTCGTCGCGATGTTCACGCGCGCGGTCCAAGAGAAGGTCGACACGCTGGCCGACGCCACGGTCTACTCCCGGTTTCAGAACATCATCTTTCTCAAGTCGATCGACGTCGCGTGGATCGAGCAGGTCGACTTCCTCGAGCAGCTCAAGACCGTCGTTCAAGACCGCAACGTGGCCCAGCACAAGGTCGAGTACGAGTACCGCAAGGAAGCGTTCTTCGCGTTCGAAGAGATGAAGAAGCGCATCAACCGCGACATCGTGCGACTCCTGTGCCTCAGCCGCATCGAGCGGGGTCGCGACGGCGGCCTGATCATCCAGTTCGCCTGAGCGGGCGGTCCGGTGCGCGTCTACAACATCAATAAGGCCGTCGGCCTCGCCTCCAGCGGTGTCGAGTACGCACAGGTGTACCGCCGCCGGCTCTTCGCCGACATCCCGTGGGTGGACGACTATTACGTCTTCACCGATTACATCGGCACCAACATCAGCTACTTTTCCGACCGCCTCGACTTCCCGCGGCCGCAAGTGCTGTGGATCTACAACCTTGTGACGGGTCGAGGGGCCGCGCCGTTCGCGCTCACCATCGAGGCGTTCGTGTCGATGATCTCCCAGCCCCACTCCGACCCGCAGCCAAGACCCGGCCATATTGAGGTCGCCCTGACCGACTCGGCCGTGCGCTATCGGATCAAGACCACCGACGACCGCTACGTCGACCGGGTGGAGACTGTGGTCCGCGATCAACTCGTGCGCGTCGATCACTACGACGCATCCCTCAACAATGTGGAGTACTTTCACGACAACCACCTGCTGCGACGCGATTTCTATACACCGGGTGGCGTGATCGCCGCGCAGCAGTTCTATCGTGGCGACGCGATCGCACGCACTCTGATCACCCCGGCCTCTCCGCTCCACGAGACCCCGCACCGGAGACGCGGCCGCCGCTCCAGTTCGTTCCGCGGCGACATCGTGCTCGAGGGCAGGTCACAGTTCTTCCAGTTCGTCTTCGCGCACCTGTTCAGCAGGCCCGACGATCTGGTCATCGTCGACCGGGCGCTGGACGTCATCGACGGCATCTACCCCGTGATCGGCGAGCATCGCCTGTACTCGGTCGTTCATGCCGAGCACTTCGACCTCAAGCAGATCGACGACGGGGTGCTCCTGTGGAACAACCATTACGAGAACGTGTTCACGCGGCCCGAGCTGGTCGACGGCCTCATCGTCTCGACGCACCGGCAGAGAGAGCGGCTCGAACACCAGCTCGCCGCCCAGGGTCTCGCCGGTGATCTGAGCGTCACGTGCATCCCCGTCGGCATCGCCGCGCCTGTGGCAGTCGAGAGCGAGCACGACCCGTTCGCCGTCGTCACCGCGAGCCGGTTGGCGGAGGAGAAGCACATCGACGTCCTGATCCGTGCCGTGAGCGCTGCGCGGAAGAGACTGCCGGAACTCCGGCTCGACATCTACGGCGAGGGCGACCGCGGTCGCCTGATCGCGGTGATCGATGAGCTGCACGCCGCGGAATACGTGACGCTCAAGGGGCATCACAAGCTCGAGGGGGTTCTCGGCGCCTACGGCCTGTACGCGTCGGCGTCCACCTCGGAGGGGTTCGGGCTATCGCTCCTCGAGGCGCTTGCCGAGGGCTTGCCGATCGTCGGATTCGACGTCGACTACGGCAACAGAGAGATGGTCGAGTCAGGCGTGAACGGATGCCTCGTGCCGTGCACCCTGAGCGACCGCGACGTCGACGCGCTCGCCGACGCGATCGTGCACGTGCTCGACTCACCGTCCGTCACCGAGATGCGGAGGGAGAGCCTCCGCAAGGCGGAGGGCTACACGGCCGCGAACGTCCGGAAGCTCTGGGAGCGCCTGCTGCGCGAAGGGGAGCCGTGCTAGCCCTGTTCGACGCCTACGATGACGCCACGAAGGAACTCATGCGGTCTCTTGCGACCGCAGGCGTCGCAGTCACGCCGGTGATCATCCAGTACGACGGCGAGTTGCCGGACGGGGCACTGTGCCCGTTCGTGACGTACACCGGTATCGCGCGCACGGGCCGCCCTCTGTTCTTCAACGAGGTGCCGATTCCCCCGTGGTGCGAAATCCGGCAGGGCCGTGAGAGCTATGGCGAGATCCGCCACGACGGCGGGGTGGTCGGCCGCATCAACTACGAGCCGAACTCATTCCGGCAGGTGGAGAGCGTCGACTGGCTCCTGCCGGACGGGACCGTCGGGCACACCGATCACTACGACCGCTACGGCACTCGGTACGCCACGACCCACTACAGCGGCGGCACCGCCTACCAGACCGTGTACCAGGGGCCAGGGGAGTGGGCGATCGAGATCGATCACGTCTCCCGGCTCGTGACGATGCGCTCGCAGAGCGCCCTGTTCGCATTCGAGACCCTCACGGACTTCGTCTCGCATTTCATCGACGACCAGCAGCTCTCCGACGATCGCATCCTGATCAACTCACTGTCGCACCCGCTGTTCGTCGCGCGCAGGCGCGCCGCCGAACCCAACACCATCCTGTTCTGGCAGGAGCCGCTGCGCGGCGAGCCGCCGGGCAACATGGCGGCGGAGCTGGAGGAGCCCAGGTCCCTGACCGGCATCGTGTTCTGCGACGAGCGAGTGCAGCGGAAGGTGGCTGCGCAGTACCCCGAGACTCCGGTGCGGCTCAGCTACCTCTCGCACCTCGGCCAGTTCGCCGACAAGCACGGCTACGACCCGCAACGGGTCTTCACCCTGACCAACACCGACCAGATTCCGGCGCTCGCGGAACTGCTGGAAGCCTTCCCCGACGTCACGTTCTCCGTCGCGGCTCTCACCCTGATGAGCGAGAAGCTGCACGAGCTGGGCAGCAGGCACGCCAATCTGACGCTCGTTCCGCGTATCACCCAAGGCGGGATCCGCGAGGAGCTGGACAAGGCATCCGTCTATCTCGACATCAATGCAGGCGCGCACGTACTCGACGTCGTGAAGGCGGCGTACTACCTGGGGCTCGTCGTTCTCGCGCTCGCTCCGCACGCGAAGGCGCCGGACCACTCGCGTGTTCTCGAGACGCCAGACGAGTTGAAGGCGCAGCTCGCCGCGGCGGTGAGCGCGCCCGAAGGCCGGGCCGCGGCGCTCGATGAACTGCACACGCAACGAGGTCCGGTCTCGACGGTCGAGGACTACCGGCGCGTCTTCGACTAGCCTCGCCGCCTGGCGCGTGCACGGGCCGCAGTTCTCCATTAGTGTCCCCACATGAGTGGCATCGCGGCCCCCGCGCGAATCGAGCCGTCCTCGCGCGTGACCGGCCGATGGATCCCTCTGTTCGCCACGGCGTGGCTCGGAGTATGGATGGCGCAGCTCACGCCGATCCAGCTGTTGCTCCCTGCGCAGATCCAGGCCCAGCTGCGGACCGGATACTGGGTCGACAACGTGCTCTGGTTCGGCGTCGTCTCCGGTGTCGCCGGGCTCTGCGCCGTCGTCGCCTACCCGCTCACCGGCGCGCTCAGCGACCGCACGACGAGCCGTTTCGGACGGCGACGCCCGTGGGTCGCGGGCGGAGCGCTGCTCTTCGCGCTCGCCCTGGTCGCGCTCGGGGTGCAGACCACGATTGCCGGCGTCGCCGTATTCTGGGCGCTCGCGCTCACCGGGTTCTGCGTGCTGACGGCCGCCCTCACCGCGATGATCTCCGACCAGGTGCCGGTCGATCAGCGCGGCTACGTCTCCGGCTGGATGAGCGCTCCGCAGGCGATCGGCGTCATCGTCGGCCTTGCGCTCGTGACGGTACTCGGACTCGGCACGTTGGGCGGGTATGCACTCGCCGCGATCGCGCTCGTCGTCCTCGTCGCCCCCTTCGTGCTGTTCGTGGCCGACCCGCCGTACGCGACGCGTACGCTGCCTCCGCTCACGCCGCGCCGGATCGTCTCCGAGCTGTGGATCTCGCCGCGCGAGCACCGCGACTTCGGCTGGACGCTGCTCTCCCGCGTGCTGATGAACCTGAGCAACGCCATCGGCACGACGCTGCTGCTGTACTTCCTCGAATTCGGTCTCGGCGACCGTGCCGCGCAGGACGATCTCATTCCGCTCGTCCTCGTCTACATGGTGTTCATCATCGTGGCCGCCCTGGTGCTGGGGCGTGTCTCGGACCGCCTGCAGCGCCGCAAGGTGTTCGTCTTCATCGCGAGCGTCGTGCAGGCGCTCGCGGCCGTGCTGCTCGCGTTCGTGCCGTCGATGCCGATGGCGTACGTGAGCGGCGTACTGCTCGGGCTCGGCTACGGATGCTTCCTCGCCGTCGACCAGGCTCTCGCGACCCAGGTTCTGCCCGACCCCGAGACGCGCGGGAAAGATCTCGGCATCATGAACATCGCGTGGGCGATTCCGCAGGCGTTCGGCCCGCTGCTCGGCGGTGTGATCGTCTTCTGGCTCGGCGGATTCACCGGGCTGTTCATCCTCGCCGCCGTGGCCGCGTTGCTCGGCGCGGCGGCCGTTGCACGCGTGAGGAGCGTCGCTTGATCGATCTGACCGCCGTTCCGACCACGCAGCCGTGGCTCAGCCCGTCGGCGTACTGGCCGACGCTGACGGATGCCACTCGCGAGCTCGACCCGCCGTACGGGGCGCTTCATCTCGGTGCGCTCGCGCACAATGCGCACGACATGCTGCGCCGCGCCGGCGGAAAGCCGATCCGCGTGGCATCCAAGTCGGTGCGGGTGCGCGAGGTGCTGGATGCGGTGCTCGCTCTGCCCGGTTACGCGGGCGTGCTCGCGTACACATTGAGCGAGGCCGTGTGGCTGGCCGCTGACGAGCCGGGGCGTCCGGGAATCCGTGACGTCGTCGTCGGGTACCCGACCGCCGAACGCGCGGCGATCGCACGGCTCGCGGCCGACGACACGCTCGCGGCGCGCGTCACGCTCATGGTCGACTCCGTCGCGCAGCTCGACCTCGTCGACGCGGTCGTGCCGCCGGACCGGCGGGAGCAGCTGCGCGTCGCGATCGAGTTGGATGCGTCGTGGCAGGGGCCCGTCGGGCGCATCGGCGTCTGGCGCTCGCCGGTGCACACGCCGGCCGCCGCGAGGACGCTCGCCGAGCACATCGCGCGACGCAGTGGCTTCCGGCTCGTCGGCATGATGTCGTACGAGGCTCAGATCGCCGGTCAGGGCGACGACCCGGCCGGGCGCCCGGCGTTCGCACGCACCGTGCGCTGGATGCAGCGCCAGTCGAAGACCGAGCTGCTCGCGCGCCGGGCCGAAGCCGTGGCATCGGTTCGCGCGGTCGCCGAGCTGGAGTTCGTCAACGGCGGCGGCACGGGGTCGCTCGAGTTCACGTCGACCGACCCGTCATGCACCGATATCGCGGCGGGCAGCGGCCTCTTCGGCGGTCACCTCTTCGACGGGTATCGCGAGTTCACGCCGGCGCCCGCGGCGGCGTTCGCTCTCTCGGTCGTGCGGCGGCCGAAGCGTGACACGGCGACCGTGCTCGGCGGCGGGTGGATCGCTTCAGGACCGCCCGGCGGCGATCGGATGCCTCGGCCCGTGTGGCCGCAGGGACTGGTGATGGCGCCCCGCGAGATGGCCGGCGAGGTGCAGACTCCGCTGTCAGGCGACGCGGCGGAGTCGCTTCGACCGGGGGACCGCGTCTGGTTCCGCCACACCAAGTCGGGCGAGCTCTCCGAGCACGTGAACGAGTTCGCGCTCATCGGTGCTGATGGGCTGGCGGGAATGACGCCGAGCTATCGCGGTGAGGGAAAGGCGTTCCTGTGAGGGAGGACCCGCTGCTCGCGAGTGCAGCTCCCGCGCCCCGTCCCGCGCCGGGTTCCGCGGACTCTTCATGGCGGGGTCGCGGTCGCCCCAACGTCCTGCGAGCCGTGGAATGGCGAAACTGGTCGCGAGCGGAATCCGCCCACCCGGTGCGCATCGAGACGCCGCGAGATCCGGAGGCGGTGCAGCGCGCCGTTCGCGCGGCGGCCCAACAGGGACTCACGATCAAAGCGGTCGGCGCCGGGCATTCGTTCACCGGCATCGCCGTGGCCGATGGGGTGCAGTTGCTGCTCGATCGCCTCTCCGGGGTCATCGCCGTGGACGAGTCATCCGCTCGGGTCACGTTCGCCGCAGGCACGAGACTGTGGCAGCTGCCCAGACTGCTCGCGCCCTACGGGCTCGCGCTCGAGAACATGGGCGACATCGATCGCCAGACCATCGCCGGTGCGACGAGCACGGGAACGCACGGCACGGGCGGCTCCTTCGCCGGACTCGCGGCACAGCTCGTCGGCGTGACGCTGGTGACCGGCGACGGTGAGCTGCTGCGCGTCTCCGACACTGAGAACGCCGAACTGCTGCCGGCGGTGCGGCTCGGGCTCGGCGCGCTCGGAATTCTCGTCGATGTGACGGTGCAGTGCGTGCCGGCCTTCTCGTTGCGCGCGGTCGAGCGGCCCGAGCCGCTGCCGGAGGTTCTCGACAGCTACCTCGACCGCTCGGCGCGCGAGGATCACTTCGAGTTCTACTGGTTCCCGCACACCGAGACGGCGCTCACCAAGACGAACACGCGGTTGCCGGGCGACGCGGTGAGGCATCCGCTCAACCCGGTCGGGCGCTGGTTCGACGACGAGGTGACCGCGAACGGCGTGTACCGCGCGCTGTGCGCGGCGGCGACTGTCACGCCGGGCATGATTCCGACGGTGAATCGGCTCGCGCAGAAGCTGACCGGCAATCGCGACTTCACGGATGCCTCGCCCAAGGTCTTCGTCACCAACCGCACGGTCCGCTTTCGCGAGATGGAATACGCGCTGCCGCGCACGGCGGTGCCTGACGCCTTACGCGAGCTCCGCAGCCTGATCGATCGCCGCGGCTGGCGCGTCTCGTTCCCCGTCGAGGTCCGCGCGGCTGCGCCCGATGACAACTGGCTCTCGACCGCGTATGGGCGGTCCACGGGCTATATTGCAGTGCATCGCTACTACCGCGAGACGCGACCCGACCAGCTCGAATACTTCACCGAGGCGGAGAAGATCATGATCGCAGCCGGTGGCCGCCCGCACTGGGGGAAGCTGCACACCCGCGATGCGGCGTTCTTCGCCGAGGCGTATCCGCGCTTCTCGGACTTCGTCGCCGTGCGCGACCGCCTCGATCCGCAGGGCCTCTTCCGCAACGCCTACCTCGACAGAGTCCTCGGCTGACCCGGCTTCTGCCGCATCGAGAACGGACTTGTTGTCGCCCGGAGCGGCTCCGCGTCGCAACTACTGCGTCTTCGATGCGATGGTCGCGCTCACAACCGGCCGGCCCAGTCGACGTGCAGCACGGCTTCACCGGCCTCGTCGGACGCGGCGAGGTCGACGGTCGCGCGAATGCGCCAGTCGTGGTCACCAGCCGGGTCGTCGACGGTCTGCTCGACCTGCCACACGCCGCGCCCTTCGTCGTCGCGGCCCTCGGTGACCGAGAACAGCGCCGCCGACCGCGACGGCGGCCCGGTGAGCACCTCCTCGTGGTCGGCGTAGTAGCCGTCGAGGAACGCGCCCCAGTCGACATCGGGGTCGAGCCCGGCGAGCTCGTCGTCGCGCTCGAGCGCTGCGAGCTGCACCCTCCGGAAGAGCTCGTTGCGCACGAGGATGGTGAACGCGCGCCGATTCGCGAGAATGCTCGGCGGCGCGGGCGGCACGACCGGCGTGTCGCCAGTGACGGTCGGGTTGACCAGTTCGCTCCACTCGTCGACGAGCGACGAGTCGACCTGTCGCACGAGTTCGCCGAGCCATTCGATGATGTCGCGCAGCTCGTCGGTCTTCGCCTCATCGGGCACCGTCTGCCGAATCGCGCGGTACGCGTCGGAGAGGTAGCGCAGCACGAGGCCCTCCGAGCGGGCCAGCTGGTAGTGCTGGACGTATTCGGCGAAGGACATCGCGCGCTCGAACATGTCGCGAACGACCGACTTCGGCGACAGCGCGAAATCGCGCACCCACGGCTGGCTCGACGCGAAGGTCTCGTATGCCTGCTCGAGAAGCTCCTCGAGCGGTTTCGGCCACGTGACGTTCTCGAGCAGCTCCATGCGCTCTTCGTATTCGATGCCGTCGCGCTTCATCGCGGCGACTGCCTCGCCGCGCGCGGCGAACTGCTGCTGCGAGAGGATCACGCGCGGGTCGTCGAGCGTCGACTCGATGACGCTCACGACGTCGAGCGCGTAGTGACCCGTGCCCACGCCGCTGCCTTGATCGGCGGCTTCTGCCACGGAGCGGGTCTCGGTCTCGTCGAGAAGCTCGATGGCGGCGAGGGCGAATGGCGATAGCGGCTGGTTCAGAGCGAAATTGGGCTGCAGTTCGACCGTCAGGGAGACTTGGCCCGACGCATCCGCCTGCACGATCCCAGCTGTCACGAGTGTGCGATAGATGCCCAGCGCGCGCCGCGCGAGCTCGTACTGCCGCGCGCGCGACTGATGGTTCTCGAAGATCAGCCTGCGCATGTTCGCGAGCGCGTCGCCGCCGCGGGCGACCACGTTGATGATCATCGCGGCCGTCACGTCGAAGTGCGGGGTGAGCGGCTCGGGCTCGGCGGTGATCAGCCGGTCGAACGAGCCGCGACCCCACGTCACGAAGCCGGCGGCCGGTTTCTTGCGCACCACCTTCTTGAGCTTCTTCGGGTCGTCGCCCGCCTTCCGCAGCGCGGCGGCGTTCTCGATCTCGTGCTCGGGCGCCTCGACCACGACGGTCCCGGCGGTGTCGAAGCCGGCCCGGCCGGCTCGCCCCGCGATCTGGTGGAACTCGCGCGCCGTGAGCTGCCGCATGCGTGTGCCGTCGAACTTCGACAGCCCCGTGAGCAGGACCGATCGGATCGGCACGTTGATGCCGACGCCGAGCGTGTCCGTGCCGCAGATCACCGGCAGCAGCCCGCGCTGCGCGAGGGTCTCGACGAGCCGGCGGTAGCGGGGCAGCATGCCGGCGTGGTGCACGCCGATGCCCGCGCGCACGAGTCGCGACAGCGTCTTGCCGAAGGCGGTCGTGAAGCGGAACCCGCCGATCTCCTCGGCGATCTCGTCGCGGCGTTCGCGGCTCGCGATGCGCATGCTCGAGAGCGCTTGCGCGAGTTCGAGAGCGGATGCCTGAGAGAAGTGCACGACGTACACCGGGGCCTCGCGCCCTTCGAGCAGCGACTCGACGGTCTCGTGCACGGGGGTGTCGACGTACGAGTAGGACAGCGGCACCGGGCGCGCCACGCCGGTGACCTGGGCGACCTCGCGCCCGGTTCGTGCCGTGAGATCGTCGACGATCGCGGTCACGTCGCCGAGCGTCGCCGACATCAGCACGAACTGGGCCCGCGGCAGCTCGAGCAGAGGCACCTGCCAGGCCCAGCCGCGATCGGGGTCTGCGTAATAGTGGAACTCGTCCATCACGACCTGGTCGACCGCCGCGTCAGCGCCCTGGCGCAGGGCGACGTTCGCAAGGATCTCGGCCGTGCAGCACACGATCGGAGCATCCGCATTGACGGAGCTGTCGCCCGTGACCATGCCGACGTTCTGTGCGCCGAAGATCTCGACCAGGGCGAAGAACTTCTCGCTGACGAGCGCTTTGATGGGCGCGGTGTAGTAGCTCCGCTTGCCTTGGGCCAGGGCGGCCGCGTGGGCGGCGACGGCGACCAGAGATTTGCCCGTGCCCGTCGGCGTCGAGAGTACGAGGTGCGAGCCGAGGAAGAGTTCGAGAGCGGATTCCTCCTGCGCCGGGTACAGGGTGAGCCCGCGTGATTCGGCCCAGCCGGCGAACGCCTCGTACATGGCGTCGGCCTCGTAGGGGCTCGGCAAGCGCTCGGGCAGGGGGGTGGCAGGCATCCGCTCAATTCAACCGTATGCATGCAGCGCGCCGGTCTCGGCCGAGCACTAGCACATGCCCTAGGGTGTGTATAGCCCACCGGGTAAAATTTGTTTGTGTATATTTCACCGCGTAGCGTTACCTCGCGGAAAGGATCGTTGCTGTGCCTCTGAATGTCGTTCGTCGTGAGAGTGAGCACCTCTATGGTCGCGCGCCCCGGACCGGCGCCGGCGTGCGCGCGGTCGAGGCCCTGCTCGCGCTTCAGCGCGCTGAGGCCATCGAGCTGGAGAACGCGCGACGGATCGCGAGACTGACGCGTAGCGAGTTCCAGGCGCTGCGCTACCTGCTTCAGGCTCAGCGCGACGAGCGCCCGATGGGCCCGAAAGACCTTGTGATCATGCTTGACCTGTCACCGGCCGCCGTGACCAAGGTGGTCGACCACCTCGTCGATCTCGGCGACCTGCAGCGCACCGCGCACCCGCACGACCGGCGCGCGATCTACCTCACGCCCACCGATGCGGGCGAGGCGAAGATCAATGCCGCGTACGCCCACTTCCACCAGACCCTCGTCGACGTGGTCGACGGTCTCGACGAGGCCACGAACACCGCACTTCACGACGGCCTGACCGCCGTTGTGGAACAGCTCGGCCGCAGGCATTCGCCTGAGCTCGTCACCAGCTGAGCTCCCCCATCGATTTCCGTTCCACCGATTTCCGCTCTTCTGACTTCCGTTCCACCGATTTCCGCTCTTCCCTCCAGCGCCGTGCCACGGGCCATGCGCGACAAGAAAGGACCCAGCGTGACCACGATCTTGGACGCGAGCAGCGGATCGGTCGGCACGGCCGTAGAGACGGGCTCGACGGTGATCGGCGGGCGCTACGCCGTTCGTGAGGCGCTCGGCCGCGGCGGGGCCGCCACGGTGTATCGCGGCGTCGACCTGAAGCTCGACCGCGAAGTCGCGCTCAAGGTCTTTGCGACTGACGACATCTCCGGCAGCGACGACGAGGCGCGCGAGCGGCGAACGCGTGAGATCGGGCTCCTGGCCCGGGCGAACCACCCCAACCTCGTGACGCTGTTCGACGCCGACTGGGATTCCGGCGCGACGGCGCGCACAGCTGCCCATGGCATGGCGAACGTCGAAACCCGTGCGGGCAATGGCTACATCGTGATGGAGCTCGTGCGCGGCGGCACGCTGCGCAAGCGGCTCGACTCGTGCGGGCCGAGCCCGTCGCTCGCGCCCCAGCTTGCGGTCGAGCTCGGGTCTGCGCTCGCCTATCTGCACGCCGACGGCATCATCCACCGTGACCTGAAGCCCGAGAACATCCTCCTCGCCGAGGGGCCGAGCAGCGGACTCACGACGAAACTGGTCGATTTCGGCATCGCCCAGCTGCTCGGCGACGAGCGGCTGACGGCCGACCGCAGCATCCTCGGCACCGCCGCGTACCTCGCACCTGAGCAGGTCGCGGGTGAGGGAGCCGTGCCCGCCAGCGATGTGTACGCGCTCGGGCTCGTGCTTCTCGAATGCCTGAACGGAAAGCGGGCGTACCCGGGCGGAACGGTCGAGGCCGCCGTCGCCCGCATGACGCAGGACCCTCCGCTGCCCGACGGTCTCGACCCGCAGTGGCGCGACCTTCTGGTTGCGATGACCGCGCGCGAGCCCGCGTCGCGCCCGACGGCGGCACTCGTCGCGGACATCGCCGCCGTGCTGCCGCACGAACTGCTCCCGGAGAGCGTCTTCCTTCCGTACCGCGCAGTCGCCTAGGGCGCCGCGCGGGCCAGGCTGGGCGCCGCGGACGCTGCGGTCACGCCGTGCGCCGGCGCAGGGTGAGGGCCCCGACGATGATGGCCCCGACGATCCATGCGGCGAGGAATCCGATTCGCGTCCATACCCAGCTCTCGTCGTGCGTACCGTTCGCGACCGCGCCGAGAGCGTCGATCGCGTGCGAGAGGGGCAGCCAGTCGCCGATCACGCGAAGCACCTCGGGCATCGACGACCGCGGAACGAAGATGCCGCCGAGGAGGATCTGGGGGAACACCAGCGCCGGCATGAACTGGACTGCCTGGAACTCGGTGTGAGCGAACGCGCTCGCGAGGAGCCCGAGAGTGGTGCCGAGCAGCGCGTCGGCCACGGCGACGACGAAGAGCAGGGCCACGGGGCCCGTGATCGAGAGCCCGCAGACCCAGACTGCGAACGACACTGCCACCGCTGATTGCACGAGGCCGAGCAGGCCGAACGCGAGCGCGTAGCCGACGATGAAGTCGCCCTTGCCGAGCGGCATGGCCAGCAGTCGCTCGAGCGTGCCGGTGCGGCGCTCTCGCAGCGTGGTGATGCTGGTGACGAGAAACATGACGACGAACGGGAAGAGCGCGATCATCGCCGGCCCGATCTGAGCGAATACCGCGGTGTCCTCGAAGATCCACGCGACGAGGCCGATCAGCAGGCTCGGCACGACGATGAGCAGCACGATCGTGCGCGGATCGTGGCGGATCTGCGTCAGCACGCGCGCGGTCGTCGCGATCGTGCGGCCCGGCGTCATCGTGCGCGGCCTTCCGCCGTGTGCCTGCCGTGATGCGGCCCTTGCCGTGCGGCATCGCCACCGGCCTCTCGTGCCCGGATGACCGCGAGGAACGCGGCCTCGGCGTCACGGGTGCCGGTCGCCGCGAGCAGACCGCTCGGGGTGTCGTCGGCGATCACCTCTCCGTCGCGCATCAGCAGCAGGCGGTCGCAGCGGGCGGCTTCGTCCATGACATGGCTCGACACGACGAGACTCGTGCCCGCGTCGGCGAGCCGGTGGAACAGCGCCCACAGCTCGGTGCGCAGCACCGGGTCGAGACCGGCGGTCGGCTCGTCGAGCACGAGCAGCTCCGGCGCTCCGAGCAGCGCGGCGGCGAGCGAGACGCGCCCGCGCTGACCACCCGACAGACTCGACGTCAGCTGCGTGGCCTGATCACCCAGGCCGGTCTCGCCGATCACGCGAGCGACATCGGATGCCGGCGCGCCCAGCACGTGTGCGAAATAGCCGAGGTTCTCACGCACGGTCAGGTCGTCGTAGACGCTCGCCGACTGGGTCACGTAGCCGATGCGGCGGCGCAAGGATGCTGCGCCGGCCGGCGCACCCAGAACGGTCACGGTGCCGCTCGTGATCCTCTGCACCCCGACGATGCAGCGCAGCAGCGTCGTCTTTCCGCTTCCGCTCGGACCGAGCAGGCCGACCACCTTGCCGCGCGGTACGCCGACGGTGAGCCCGCGCAGCACCTCACTCTTGCCGCGACGCACCCGCAGGTCCTCGATCTCGATGGCGAGCTCAGCACCCATGGCAGGAATTATCCCTGGGGTTGGTGAGGGCGTGCCACGGAACGTCCGATGGCCACATGCGCGTCGGACACGGCACCGGAAGCCCTCGCCCGGGTTCCGGACTTGGGACTTTAGTCCCTATTGCCGACCATTCAGCACCCCTACGGTCTTGTACCAATGTGTCCCGCACTCGAACAAAGGAGTTCCCAAGTGAAGCCATATCGAACGATCGTCGCCGTCACTGCAACGGCACTGCTCGTCGCAATGAATGTCGGCGTCGCCCACGCCGATGACGTGACGGGAGAGACCCGCGGTGGCACTGTGGAAGCGCTCGTTGCACTCAACCCCGGCGCGAGCGCGCAGGAGCTTCGCGACGAAGCAGATCGGCTGGCGGCAGAACTCGGCAGCACGCCGCACGAGGTCCTGGAACAGCAGCTCGCTGAGGCGCAGGAATCGGCAGCCGCTGCGGGCGCTGCGGGTCAGGTCGTCGGTCGGGCCAGCAGCGGCGGTGGAACGGTTGCGCTCGGCAAGGCAGACCGCAAGGGCGACATCTTCGTGTCGCCTGCCTCGACGCTGTTTGTCCAGCACGGCCATACGGGCATCTTCTACACGCCGTCGACCATCGTTGAAGCGCCCGGGGCCGGAAAGAATAGTCGCAGCGCGTCGGTCGACGGCATCAAAGTCGGCAAGGGTGCAGTCAAGCAGCACGTGTCGACGACCCAGGCGAACCGCGACAAGGCCGCGAACTACGCGTACAACAGCATGCGCGGCAAGCCCTACAACGCGAACTTCGTGAGCAACCGCACAGTGCCGGCGAGCAGCTACAACTGCTCGCAACTCGTCTGGGGTGCGTACAAGCACACCACCGGCATCGATCTCGACTCCAACGGCGGTGCAGGTGTGTACCCCTACAACATCAAGGACTCGTCGAAGACCGTGACCTACAAGACTCTCTAACCGGCGCGGCGGCCGCCCCCGCTCTACATGAGCTGGGGCGGCTTCCAGCTGTCTCGGCCCACCGAGAAATGGAGGCGCAGTGGCCAGACGTCATCGAATCTTCATCGCCGTGCTCGCGGGCACGGCTCTAGTCCTGAGCGGCTGTTCGAGTGCCAGACTGCCGGCCGTCGGGCGAGGCGATGCCTCGACGCGAGGAGTGGTGGCTGCGATTCGGCTGAGTCCGCAGCTGAATGGGATCAATGCGGGGGCCCCGGATGGGTACGTGCTTCTCGTCGACAGTGCGGGCAGCGCGAGGGCGCTGAAGACCGGGCCGATGGACAGAGGGCACCTCACGTGGGGAAGCAGTGGCCTGTCGTTCTCTGATGCGACCAGTGAATACGTGATCAGCGATGAGGGGCTCACGGCGACCGTGCGCGGCAGCGAGGAGGCCTACGAGACCTCCCGGTTCCTCAGTCCAGACGGCGACGGGTTCATTGCGGTCTATAACGTCGGCTTTGGTGATCGTGAGTATCTCGCCCGGGTGACCACGGGGGACGGCGCCACTACACGATCGTGGGACACGGTCGGCATGTACGAATCGGTCGGTCAGTGCGGCGACCGCGTGGTCGCAACGACCGACATTGCTGAGACCGGCGCGGAGCACAGCCCGGCTGCTCCCCGAGTCGATGTGCTGGTCCAGCTCTACCCGGAACCGCCGCGGGGAGAATCCGCGATACTCGCGACGTTGCCGGTGAAGCAGGGCTCGTTCGTGATGAGTGCGAGTGAGGCGCCCTGCGCCGATGGCACTCTCTTCGCGCTCGCCCTGCAGCACGAGCAACCGGACGGCTTGGGCAACAGTCGTCCGGTTTTGCGGGCGTGGAATATCAGCGCAGGGAAGCACGAGGTCATCCCGCTCGTCACCGGGCGCGGCGCACCGATCGACGTTGACGACGATCTGTTGGGTCTGCCCGCGAGCATCGTCGGGGGCCGGTACGTGTGGGTCACGGTGTCGGGTCAGGTGTTCAGTACGGACCTGTCGAGTGGTGTCACGACGCGGGCGTTCGAGGTGTCGCTCACGAGTCCGGAGATGGGCGAGTCTCAGTATGTCTTTACGCCGACGTCGCTGTTTGTGCTGGATGTCGGTCAGAACCTGCGCGCTCCTTTGGGCCTGGATCGATATGACTTGGCGACGGGCAAGCGAACCAGGGTGCTGAGCATTCCGGGCACGGGCGCGGTGCATCACGGGTTGGACATGGTCATTCGTGATCTCGCGCTCAACCCCGACTGGGTGAACGCCCAGTCTTCGAGTGAGCCCGAAACCGGCCGAACGTCAGGTGCGCGTCGATAAGATGTGCCAGATGCCGGGCGAGCGCCGCCCGGTCGCCACCCCTCGAGGAGCTTCTCGCCATGCTTGCCTGGCTCATCCCGCTCATCGTCGTCGTCGTGATCCTCGTGATCATCGGCATCGTCTACTGGGCGATGTACAACTCGTTGATCCAGCTGAACGTGCGGGTCGATGAGGCGTGGAGCGACATCACGGTGCAGCTCAAACGACGAGCCGACCTGATCCCGAATCTGATCGAGACAGTGAGGGGCTACGCGTCTCACGAGCGCGGGGTCTTCGAGGACGTGACCAAGGCGCGAGCCGAGACGGTCTCCGCCCAGAGCCCAGGTGAGGCGTCGGTCGCGGAAAGCCACTTCCAGTCGGCGCTCAAGAGCATCTTCGCCGTCGCCGAGGCGTACCCGCAGCTGCAGGCGAGCCAGAACTTCCTCCGCCTGCAGTCCGATCTCGTCGACACCGAAGACAAGATCCAGGCTGCGCGTCGGTTCTACAACGGCGGCGTGCGCGAGTACAACACGAAGATCAAGCAGTTCCCCTCCAACCTTGTCGCGGGGCGGCTGCACTACACCGCACGCGAGTTCTTCGAGGTCCCCGACGCCGCGGCGATCTCCGAGCCGCCGCGCGTCCAGTTCTGAACGCCGGCCCCGATTCTCGAGGCGATTAGTCCATGTACCGCGCGATAGCCCGGAACAAGCGCAACACCGTCTTCTTCGTCCTGTTCTTCCTCGTTCTCGTCGGCGTCGTCGCTTACGTCATCAGCTACCTCACGGGTGGAAGCTGGACGATCGCCATCGTCGCGATGGTCATCGCGCTCGCGTACGCCGTGCTGCAGTACTTCACTGCGGGGGCGCAGGCGGTGGCGATGGCCGGTGCGGTGCAGGTGCAGCAGAAATCCGATCACCCCGTGCTGTGGCAGACGGTCGAGAACATCTGCATCTCGACCGGCATGCCCATGCCGAAGATCTACATCGTCAACGACCCGGCGCCGAACGCGTTCGCGACCGGCCGCGATCCCGACCACGCCGTTGTTGCCGCGACGACGGGGCTGCTCGAGATCATGGACCCGACCGAGCTGATGGCCGTGATGGCGCATGAGGTCGGGCACGTGCGGAATTACGACATCCGGGTGTCGACGATCGTGTTCGGCCTCGTCGTCGCGATCGGATTCATCGCCGACATCTTCATCCGCATGACGTTCTGGGGTGCTGTCGCGGGCGGCAACAACAACCGTCGCGGCAATGACAACCAGGGCGGTGGCGGCGGGAATCCGATCATGCTGATCCTCGGCCTGGTCGCGATCGTTCTCGCGCCCATCATCGCGGCGCTCGTGCAGGCCGCGATCTCGCGTCAGCGCGAATACCTCGCTGACGCGACGAGCGCCGAGATCACGCGCTTCCCCCAAGGCCTCGAGTCTGCGCTGCAGAAGCTCGGTGACTACTCCCGGCCCATGCGCAAGCAGAACAGTTCGATGGCGCATCTGTGGATCGCCGACCCGCTCAAGCCGTCGCTCACCTCGCGGCTCTTCTCGACACACCCGCCGATCCCCGACCGCATCGCTCGCCTGGAGAAGATCGGCCAGGGTTTCTGAGCCGGTCGCGTAGCCGGCGTTGGGGTCGAGCGGGCTAGACGGATTCCTGTTCGAGGGCTCGCAGCGCCCTGGTGGCCATCTCGACCATGCCAGGATTCGTGTTCCGGTAGTACGGCAGAGCGAGTGCAGCCTGCGCCACCGCCCACCCGCGGCCGCGGCGCCACTGCGCGTCATCGACGTCGAGCCGGTCGCGGAACACCTCGCGCGCCGCGGCGGGGAAGACGTTCCACGCGGCGAGCAACTCGCAGGACGGCTCGCCCCAACCAGCCGCGGCCCAGTCGAGGACGCCGCACAAGCGCCCCTGCTCATCGACGAGCAGGTTGCTGGGCAGCAGGTCGGCATGCACCCACACCGGGGAGCCGTGCCACGCGGGTGCCGCGAGCGCGTCATGCCAGAGTGCGTGCAGGAGCGGCAGGTCGAAGTCGTCGCCGAGTTCGTCGATCGCGCCGGCGACCGGTTCGGCGAGCGGTGCGAGCGGGCCGCTGCGTTGCGCCCGGGGCGCGGCGCCCGTCGCGAGTGCCCGCAGCCTCTCCAGGAATCCGACGAGATCGTCGACGAAGCCCTCAGGGTCCCGAAGGTGTTCGGGAACCGGCATCTCGCCCGGGACCCAGCTCAGCACCGACCACGAGTACGGGTACGGCGTGGCCGGCTCGCCGACGGCGCAGACACGGGGGATCGCGGTCGGCAGCCGCCCGTGCAACCGCTCGAGGGTCGCGGCCTCTGCTCGCACGTCGACCCCGTCGCCGGGAATGAACGGCAGCCGTGCGACCATGTCGTCGCCCACCCGGAACATCGCGTTGGTCGTGCCGTAGGAGGGCACCGGCTCGATGGGCAGCTCGGCCCATTCCGGGAACTGCTGGCCGAGCAGTCGCCTGACGTCGGCCGTGGTGACGTCGATCTGATGCGGATGCATCTTGGCAGTGGATTCGCAGAGGGGCATTGTGCTCAAGTCTGCCTGAACGACCCTAGGCGTGCCGTGCGAGCTCAGGTGCCAGGTTGCCTCGGCCGACGACGGCGACGTCGCCGAGGCCCTGCCACTCGGCCGTCGCGCGGAGCAGGGGTGCGAGTCGCCCTGCGACGAGGCCGCGATCGACGGTTTCTTCGGCCCAGGCGGCCTGCACCCGCAGCACACCCGCCTGGCGGTCGCTCTTCAGGTCGACGCGACCCACTACGGCGTCGTCGACGAGCACCGGCAGAACGTAGTAGCCGAACGTGCGCTTCGGCGCCGGCGTGTAGATCTCGATGCGGTAGTGCATGCCGAACATGCGCAACAGGCGCGCCCGTTCCCACGCGAGCGGGTCGAAGGGCGACAGCAGCGCCGCGCCCGACACAGCGCGTGGGACCCGGACCCCGGCCTGCACGTAAGCGGCGAGAGGCCGCACCCGGTCGCTCTGATCGGGATTGCCCCACCCCGCCACGTGGACCCGTTCCACCTCGCCTGCGGCGACGAGTTCATCTAGTGCGATTTTGGTTTCGGCCGTGTAGAGCCGGTAGTAGTCGGCGATGTCGGAGAGCGTGCCGATTCCGAGCGCGCGCACTGATTTCCGAACGAGTTCAAGCACGGCCTCGGGGCGCGGCACCTCACGGCCGAGAACGGATGCCGGGAGCACCTGGTCGGCGAGGGCGTAGCGCCGCTCGAATCGCGTGCGGCCGGCTGTCGCGAGCTGCCCCGAGCGGAACATGATCTCGAGCGCCTGCTTGACCTCGGACCACCCCCACCACGGCCCGCGCCGCGCGTTCGCGTCGTGCTCGATCTCGCTCGCGGCGAGAGGCCCCTTCTCGGCGAGCTCAGTGAGCAGCCACGCGATCGTCGACGAGCCGGCGGTGAGACCCCAGCTGTCCTCCCCGGCGAGGTACTTCTCGGCGTAGCGCTCGCGCCGGAATCGAAGGAGCGGGTAGTCGCGCACGGGGATGAACGCCGCCTCATGTGCCCACGCCTCGGTGTAGCCCGTGCCTGACGTCGGCGTGCCAGGCCGGAACACGAGGCGATCGAGCAGCGTCTTCTCGTAGGCCCCTAGCCGCGCGAACCCCGGCAGATAGTGGGAGCGCTCGAACACGTTGACGGAGTCGATCTGGAGCAGGCCGAGGCGGTCGAACAGGCCGTTGAGCTGGCGCGTGCCGACTCGCGCCGGAAGGGGCCTGCCGAAGCCCTGAGCCGCAAGGGCGATGCGTCGCGCCGCGGCCGCGCTGAGTGTCTGAACCATCCATTCGACGGTATCCCGAACCGCTGACATCACGTCGGCGCAAAACCCTAGACTCGGGCCATGCCTGACGACCGGCCCCCAGCGCGCAAGGCCGCGTTCCTCTCGCGATTCGGCCGGGTCGCGGCTCCGCGCGAGCAGACCGAGGCGCAACGGGTCGACGAGTCCCTTCCCCGGGGCGTGGTGCTGGCATCCGCGTGGTCGTGGCGCCTGCTGCTCATCGGCGCGGCGATCGCCGTTCTCATCTACGTCGTCGCGCAGCTGCGGCTCATCGTGATCCCGGTCATGCTCGCGATCCTGCTCTCCGCACTGCTCGTGCCGTTCAAAGAGCTGCTGGTGCGGCACAAGGTGCCGCGCGCGATCGCGATCCTCGTCTGCATGGCGCTCACCCTGATCATCGTCGGCGGCCTGCTGTACGTCGCGGGGCAGCAGGTGCGCGTCGAGTCGGGCACGCTGCGGCGTCAGACGATGACGGCGGTGGAGTCGGCCCGCGAGTGGCTGCTCGGGCCGCCATTCAACATGACGAGCCATCAGATCTCGGGCTACCTGACCGAGATCACCAATGCCTTCCATACCGACAGCCAGGTGCTCATCAACGGGGCGCTGTCGGTCGGATCGACGCTCGGCCACTTCGCGACGGGGCTGTTGCTGATGCTGTTCAGCACCTTGTTCATCCTCATCGACGGCGCGTCCATCTGGCGGTGGGTCGTGAGCGTGTTCCCGAAGAGGGCGCGCGCCGCCGCCGACGGCGCAGGCCGGGCCGGCTGGGCCACGCTGCAGAGCTTCGTGCGCGTGCAGATCCTCGTGGCATCGATCGATGCGCTCGGCATCGGCTTCGGCGCGTTCTTCCTCGGCCTGCCGCTCGCCGTGCCGATCGGAGTGCTCGTCTTCCTCGGCTCGTTCATCCCCATTGTCGGGGCTGTCGTGACGGGTGCGCTCGCCGTGTTCATCGCTCTGGTCTACAAGGGCATCTGGTTCGCGCTGATCATGCTCGCGATCGTGCTGTTCGTGCAGCAGGTCGAGAGCCATGTGCTGCAGCCGCTGATCATGGGAAGTGCGGTGAAGGTGCATCCGCTCGCGGTGGTCCTGGTCGTCGCCGCGGGCTCACTGCTCGCCGGCATCACCGGCGCGATGTTCGCCGTGCCGTTCGCTGCGGTGCTCAACGCAATGATCGGCTTCATCACGCTCGAGTCCTGGAAATCGGGCCCTGATCCGGGCATCGCGCCGCGCCTCGGCGCCTCACTGTGGCGGGTCGTGCCCTACGAGCGGTCGCGGCACAACGGACTGCTGTACGACCGGGAGGGCGGCTCTCGAGGCCGCTTAGACTGATTGAATGACCTCCGCGCCCGACCCGTCAGAACCCGTGTACCTCGGCCCGACGCTGGCGCAGATCGAAGAGGCGCGCGAGGTCGTCGCCGAGGTCATTCAGTCCACCCCGATGGACCCGAGCGCGTATCTCGGCGCCCTTCTCGGCGCGCCGGTCTGGCTCAAGGCCGAGAACCTGCAGCGCACGGGTTCGTACAAGATCCGCGGCGCGTACAACCGGCTGAGCCGCCTCACGGCGGACGAGCGCGCGCGCGGGGTCGTCGCCGCGTCGGCGGGCAATCATGCGCAGGGCGTCGCACTGGCCGCCCAACGTCTCGGCATCGCCGCCACCATCTTCATGCCCGTCGGCGTCGCGCTGCCCAAGCTGCAGGCGACGCGCGCGTACGGCGCGCAGACGGTGCTCGAGGGCACCAACTTCAGCGAGACCCTCGCTGCCGCGCAGGAGTTCACGGTCAAGACCGGTGCCGTGTTTATCCCCCCGTACTCGCACGAGGACG
Source organism: Gryllotalpicola reticulitermitis (assembly GCF_042651345.1). NCBI lineage: Bacteria > Bacillati > Actinomycetota > Actinomycetes > Micrococcales > Microbacteriaceae > Gryllotalpicola > Gryllotalpicola reticulitermitis. Next base: position 121,175 of record NZ_JBHSCN010000002.1, on the reverse strand, counting down.
TCATCACCGGCCAGGCGACCCTCGGGCTCGAGATCGTCGATCAGCTGCCCGATGTCGAGACGGTCGTCGTGCCGATCGGTGGCGGCGGTCTGATCGCGGGTGTCGCGAAGGCGGTGAAGCTGCGGGCGGATGCCTCGGGCCGAAGCATCCGCGTCATCGGCGTCCAAGCCGAGAACGCCGCCGCCTACCCGCCATCGCTTGCAGCCGGTCATCAGGTCACGGTCGATCTCGAGCCGACCATCGCCGACGGCATTGCCGTCTCACGCCCTGGCGATCTCAACTTCCCGATCGTGCGCGAATACGTCGATGAGGTCGTGACGATCAGCGAAGACGACCTGGCGCGCGCGATCCTCGTGCTGCTCGAGCGGGCGAAGCTCGTCGTCGAGCCGGCGGGTGCCGCCGGCGTCGCGGCGATCCTCGCAGGCAAAGTGTGGGCGACCGGCCCGACCGTCGCGATTCTCTCCGGCGGCAATATCGACCCCTTGCTCATGCAACGCGTCATCGCGCACGGGCTCGAGGCATCCGCCCGCTATCTCACGGTCCGCATCATGCTGCCGGACCGGCCCGGGCAGCTCGCGACGATCTCGCAGATCCTGGCCGAGGTCGGGGCGAACGTCGTCGAGGTGCTGCACACGCGGCACCACAACGGTCTGCAGATCAGCCAGGTGGCCCTTGAGATCTCGGTCGAGACGCGTGGTCCCGAGCACCGGGCAGAGGTTCTTGCGCACCTGCGAGGGGCCGGTTACGAGCCCATCGTCGAGCAGGCCGAATAGGCCATCACCCCCGCGAGCACAGCTCGCTCGGCGGACGCCGCGCGACAACCAGGGGGTTGTCGCGTTCAGCGGCGGACGCTACTGGCCGGTCCAGGTCTGCACGTCGGTGACCTCGACCGCGATCTCCTTGCCGTTCGGCGCGGTGTAGTGGGTCTTGTCGCCGATCTTCAGGCCGAGAATGGCCGAGCCGATGGGGCTTTGCTCGCTGTAGACCGAGTAGTCGCTGTCCTTCGCGATCTCGCGGTTGCCGACGACGAAGGTGTCTTCCTCGCCGGCGATCACGGCGGTCACGAGGGTGCCGGGTTCGACGATGCCGTTGCTCTCGGGCGCGGCGCCGACCTTGGAGTGCGCGAGCAGGCTCTTGAGTGTGACGATGCGCGCTTCCTGAACGCCCTGCTGGTCCTTGGCGGCGTGGTAGCCGCCGTTCTCCTTCAGGTCGCCTTCTTCGCGGGCGGCCTCGATACGCTTGGCGATCTCGGTGCGACCGGTCGTCTCCAGGTAGGTGAGCTCGTCGTTCAGCCGGTCGAAAGCCTCCTGGGTCAGGAAGGTGACCGTCGTCTCCTGGGACATGGTTGCTCCTTGCTTCGACGGCGGCTGTGACGCCGTCTCGTTGGGGAATAAGGTCACGCCCCGACGATGACCGTCAGGGCGTTATCGACCTATCTTACGGCAACCAGCACTTGTCTAGCGAGCCTTCTACTGCCGGCTCGTACGTGATCAGGGATTTTGTTATCACCTGGTGCGTTTCCGCCGTGGGCTTGAGGTGGATCACGTCGTAGCCGACGACGGTGAAGTTGATGTTCTGCGCCTCCACCGCGCAGTCGACCGCGGTGTGCGCCGGTGCGTCGACCGAGAAGCTCACCGTGATGTGATGCGCGTCGATCGGGTTGTTCGCCGTGTCGGTGAACTGCAGTTGCGAGGCCTTCGACCCGAGGCCGGAGCCCCAGATCGCCCACATGATCATCACGACCGCGATGAAGACGCCCATTCCGATCAGCAACCACCGGTTGCGGGTGTGCCGCTGGGCGGTCTCGCCGTAACGGCCGGCGAGGGTGGGGCTGCCAGCAGGCATGGGTCTCCTTCGAAGTAGTCTGTTCAAGATTAGGGCTCGTTTCTGAGCCGTTTCCGTACCCCGAGGCGAGAGGTGTTCCCCGGCTGTGGCCAAGCGCTTGATGGCGGTGCATGCGCACCCCGACGACGAGTCCAGCAAGGGAGCGGCGACCTACGCCTACTACCTGCAGACGGGCGCCGAGGTGATGGTGGTCAGCTGCACCGGGGGCCAGCGCGGCAGCATCCTCAACCCCGCGATCGAAGACGTGCCGCTCGCGCACCGCGACCTCGCGGGACTGCGCCGGCTCGAGATGGAGGCCGCGCGCCAGATCATCGGGTTCGATCATCGCTGGCTCGGCTACTACGACTCGGGAATGCCCGAGGAGGGCGAGGCCCTGCCCGCCAACTGCTTCGCGCTGATCCCGCTCGAGATCTCGGCCGAGCCACTCGTGAAGCTGATCCGCGAGTTCCGCCCGCACGTCATCATCAGTTACGACGAGCAGGGCGGCTACCCGCACCCCGACCACATCCGCAGCCACGACGTGACGAGATTCGCGGTCGACGCCGCGGCGGACGCTTCGCGCTCCCCGGCAGCGGGCGAGCCGTGGCAGGTGTCGAAGTACTACTACGACCGGCTGTTCAGCTCGCAGAAGGCCCGTGCGATCTACGACCGGCTGCTCGAGACCTATCCCGAGTCGCCGCTGATCGCCGAGTTCGAGAAGATGAAGCGCTTCCTCACTGAGACGCCGTACCTCGCGACCACCAAGGTCGACGTCGGCTCACATCTGGACGCTAAGGATGCTGCGCTACGTTCGCATGCGAGCCAGGTCGCACCCGACAGCCCGTTCTTCTTCTGGCCGAACGATGTCGTGCGTGCCGCGTGGCCCACTGACGACTACCAGCTCATCGAATCGAGAGTTCCCGCAGTGACACCTGAGACCGACCTGTTCGCCGGGATTTCCGAGGGGGCGATCGCGTGAGCATCGGCGCCGCCCTCATCGCGCTGGCCGCCGCCGCTCCGACGCCGTCGCCGAGTCCGAGCATCCCCTCGGCGGATGTCACGACGCCGGGCCCGTGGGGCTTCGGCGCGATCTTCGGCGTGGGCATCGTCGTCGCGCTGCTGCTCGTCGACATGACCCGCCGCATTCGCCGCGTGCGCTACCGCGCCGAGGTCAACGAGAAGCTCGACGCGGAAGAGCGCAGCGAGCACGAGCACCCGCGTTCCTGAACCCCGCGTCGCTGAGGCTCAGCGTTGCTGAGGCTCCGTGCCACGACGGCGTCGGCTCAAGGCATCCGCTCTAGGCGTTGAACGTCGGGTGCAGGGCCAGCACGAGCATCGCGGCCCAGTGGCACGCGAACGATGCGGCGGTGAATGCGTGGAAGACCTCGTGGAAGCCGAAGCGCCGGGCGGCGTGGCCGGGCCACTTCGTGCCGTAGACGATGGCTCCGAGCGTGTACATCAGGCCGCCCGCGGCGATCAGGATTCCTGCGGCAACCGCCTCGCTGGTCACGAACGGGTTGAAGCCCGCTGCGGCGCACACGGCGATGCCGGCCCAGCCGAGCACGAGATACAGCGGCACGTACAGCCAGCGCGGCGCGTTGATCCAGAACACCCGGAACAGGGCTCCGGCAATGGCGCCGGCCCAGACGACGGCGAGCACCGTGGTGCCCTGCCACCGGAGCGGCAGCATCGTGAGCGCGACGGGGGTGTACGTGCCCGCGATGAGCAGGAAGATGTTCGCGTGATCGACGCGCTTGAGCGTCAGCTTCACCCCGGGCGCCCAATTGAAGCGGTGGTACAGGGCCGAGTTGCCGAAGAGCAGTATCGACGTCGCCATGAAGATGGCGGCGCCGGTCGTCGCGGCGGCGCCATGCGCGAGGCAGATCAGCACGATGCCGGCCGCGATGGTCACGGGCGTCGTGGCCGCGTGGATCCAGCCTCGCCAGAGCGGCTTGATCTCGACGGCGGCGGACTGGGGGAGCGGCGCTGCGATCGACATCCCGAAAGCGTAGGCGGCGACCCTCCCGAGAGCCTGAGCCCTGTGCCTATCCGCAGCCGCCCACCCGCGGGAGCCGCGCCGCCGTTGTCGACTTCGGTAAGTTGACCCTGTGAGCGAACGACGGCATACCCCGGGTCGAGGGCTGCTGTACGGGCTTTACCAGAAGCGGCTGCGCCGGGCCCTGACGGAAGCCGGCGCCGACGCGTTGCCGCACCACGTCGCGATGATCATCGACGGGAATCGCCGGTGGGCCAGGCAGCTCGGCTACACGACCGCCGAGCACGGCCACCGCGCGGGTGCCGCGAAGATGATCGAGTTCCTCGAATGGTGCGATCAGCTCGGCATCCGTGTCGTCACGCTCTACCTGCTGTCCGCAGACAACCTCACCAGTCGCGAAAACGCCGAGCTCGCGGCCCTGATGAAGATCATCGGGGGGCTCGCGCTCGATGTGTCGAGCCATCGCGACTGGCGCGTGCAGCACGTCGGGTCGAGCGCGGGGCTGCCCGGCGAGCTCGTCGAGGCGCTCGCCACAGCCGAGCAGGCGAGCAGAGACGGCACCGGAATGCACATCAACCTTGCGGTCGGGTACGGCGGTCGCACCGAGATCACGGATGCGATGCGCTCCATCGTCGCGGAGCATCATGCCGCGGGGCGCTCGCTCGAGGACCTTGCCGAGACGCTCACGCCCGAGCTGATCGGGCAGCACCTGTACACCGGCGGCCAGCCTGACCCCGACCTGGTGATCCGCACCTCGGGCGAGCAGCGCCTCTCCGATTTCATGCTCTGGCAGAGCGCGCACAGCGAGTTCTACTTCGTCGAGGCGCTCGGCCCTGACCTGCGCGAAGTCGACTTCCTGCGCGCACTGCGCGACTTCACCCGTCGGCAGCGCCGCTACGGCGGCTGACGTCGAGCCTTCGGGCGATCAGTAGCATTGCTTGGGAGGTTCTTGTGAGTGAGTCGATTGCCGAGTACCGCGCGGGCTTCGTCGAGGAGCCCGGCTACCTCGACTACGCGGGCGTCGGCCCGATCTCGCACGCCGTGCAGCAGGAGCTCACGGGTCATGCCGAGCTGTTCGCGCGGGCACGGTTCGGCTCGCTCGCGCAGCTCGCCCACGAGGACGCTCGGGTGCGCGCCGCAGCATCCGCACTCACCCGCTTCCCGGCCGACCAGATCGTGTTCCAGCCGTCGACGTCCCAGGGGCTCATGCACGCACTGTTCGGCGTGACCGGTGACGTGCTCGTCTCGCCGGCCGAGTTCCCGAGCCTGCCGGTGGCCGTGCAGCGCGCGGCCGACGCATTGCATGTCGTGACGCCCGTCTGGCTCGAGACCGATGACGGAAAGGTCACTCCCGCGGGCATCCGCGATCAGTTGACGGATGCCGTCACCGCGGTCGCGGTCTCGCTGGTCGATTCGCGCACGGGGTACGTCGCCGACCTCGACGGCATTCGCCAGGTGATCGGTGACCGGCTGCTCATCGTCGACGCGATCCAGGGCTTCGGGGTCGTCGACGCGCCGTACGAGGTCGCCGATGTCGTCGCGACTGGTGGACAGAAATGGGTTCGCGCCGGGTGGGGAACAGGGTTCCTCGCCCTGTCCGACCGCGCGCTCGCGGAGATCACCCCGGTGTTCACGGGGTGGACCGGCACTGACGTCGTCGAGCCGTGGGACGCGGTGCCCCCGTACTCGCGGTCGGCCCACGCCTTCACGGTCTCGAACCCCGACCGCGTCGCGCAGGCTTGCTTCGCGACCGCCCTCGAGGAGATCGCCCGCGTCGGCGTTCCCGAGATCTCCGCGGCGGTCTCGGAACTCGCCGAGCGTGTCATCGACCTCGCCGACGAGTACGGCATTCCGGTCGCCTCGTCGCGCGCCGCCAACGAGCGCGCAGGAATCGTCGTGATCGAGCCCGAGCCCGACACGCTCACGCGTCTGACCGCGAGTCTGCACAACCACGGCGTGACGACGCGCGCCCGTGGCTCCCATGTGCGGATCAGCGTGCACGCCGGCACCACCGAGGACACGCTCGCGATGCTCCGGGGCGCCTTCACTTCGTACTCGAACGGGTACTGAACGGGTCGGTGCGCTGGTCGCCGCCCGCCGCATCCGATCGCGTTCATCTATTCGTCACGGCGTGGGACTAGCGGATCGAATTACAGCGTCGTAACTTATACGGCATCGGGCACGGCGCCCGGTCGGAGTGGCCACGTAAGTTCACTTCGCGACCCTTGCGGCCACTTCGTTTGACCAGCACACCGCGCGCGGGCTTTCCGCGCCGGACGGGAGTGGTTGTGGCTTCAGTTTCGACCAATCAGCCGGTTTCGAACACGAAGGGGGAATTGCCGAGCCAGACGCGTCAGACCGAGAGGACCTACGTTCTCGATACGTCGGTTCTCTTGTCGGATCCGCGAGCGATCTTCCGCTTCGCCGAGCATTCCGTTGTGATCCCGGTTGTGGTGATCAGCGAACTCGAGGGCAAGCGGAACGATCCTGAGATCGGGTATTTCGCGCGGCAGGCGCTCAGGCATCTCGACGATCTGCGCGTCGAGAACGGCCGCCTCGACTTTCCGGTGGCTGTAGGAGAGGGGGGCAGCCTTCGCGTCGAGCTCAACCACTCGAACATGACGGTGCTTCCGTCGGGCATGCAGCTCGGTGACAACGACGCGCGGATCCTCGCGGTCGCGATGAACCTGTCGAACGACGGACTCGATGTCACCGTCGTATCTAAGGACCTGCCGATGCGGGTCAAGGCGTCGTCGATCGGTCTCGCCGCCGAGGAGTACCGCGCTGAGCTCGCGGTCGATTCGGGCTACACGGGCCTCGCCGACATCGACCTCAGCGCCGATCAGATGGCCGAGCTGTACGACCGCGAGACCCTCGAGACGGATGCCGCGGCCGGGCTGCCCATCAACACGAGTCTCATCATCCACTCGGACCGCGGGTCCGCGCTGGGGCGGGTCACTGGGGAAGGTGACCTGCGCCTCGTACGCGGCGATCGGGATGTCTTCGGGTTGCACGGCCGTTCGGCCGAGCAGCGGCTTGCGATCGACATGCTGCTCGACCCCGAGATCGGCATCGTGTCGCTCGGCGGCCGCGCCGGAACCGGCAAGTCGGCGCTTGCGCTGTGCGCCGGGCTCGAGGCGGTGCTCGAGCGGCAGCAGCACAAGAAGATCATGGTCTTCCGCCCGCTGTTCGCCGTCGGCGGCCAGGAGCTCGGTTACCTGCCCGGTGACCAGCAGGAAAAGATGAACCCGTGGGGGCAGGCGGTGTTCGACACGCTCGGCGCGCTCGTGTCCGACAACGTGCTGGAGGAGGTCGTGGACCGCGGCATCCTCGAGGTGCTGCCCCTCACCCACATCCGCGGTCGCTCGCTGCACGATGCGTTCGTGATCGTCGACGAGGCCCAGTCGCTCGAGCGCAACGTGCTGCTCACGGTGCTCTCGCGCGTCGGTCAGAACTCGCGGGTGGTGCTCACGCACGACGTCGCTCAGCGCGACAACCTGCGCGTCGGCAGGCACGACGGCGTCGCGTCGGTGATCGAGACGCTCAAGGGCCACCCGCTGTTCGGGCACATCACGCTGACGCGCTCCGAGCGCTCGGCGATCTCCGCCTTGGTGACGGAGCTGCTGGAGTAGCGCGGCCATAGACGCCGAGGGTCCCGGAGAGAACTCCGGGACCCTCGTGCATGCCTGCTCGTGCACGCCCACGGGGCGTGCACCGCGCAAGCCTAGGGGTGCGTCATGCTCAGCACGTCGAGCTTCTCGTCGAGCTGCGCCTCGGTGATCTCGCCGCGCTCGACGTAGCCGAGCTTGATGACCGCCTCGCGGATCGTGAGACCTTCGGCGACCGAATACTTCGCGATCTTCGCCGCGGCCTCGTAGCCGACGATCTTGTTGAGCGGCGTGACGATCGATGGGCTCGACTCGGCGAGCGCCCGGGCGCGCTCGACGTTGGCCTCAAGACCCGTGACCGTCTTGTCGGCGAGCACACGCGTCACGTTCGAGAGCAGCCGGATCGACTCGAGCAGCGCCGATCCCATGACGGGGATCGCAACGTTGAGCTCGAACGCGCCGGACGCGCCGCTCCAGGCGATGGTGGCGTCATTGCCGATCACCCGCGAGGCGACCTGCAGCGTGGCCTCGGGGATCACGGGGTTCACCTTGCCCGGCATGATCGACGATCCCGGCTGCAGGTCCGGGATGTGCAGTTCCCCGAGGCCCGTGTTCGGGCCCGAGCCCATCCAGCGCAGGTCGTTCGAGATCTTCGTGAGCGAGACGGCGATGGTGCGCAGCGCGCCGGATGCCTCTACCAGCGCATCGCGGTTCGCCTGCGCCTCGAAGTGATCGCGCGCCTCGGTGATGGGCAGCTCGGTCTCGTCGACGATGAGCTGGATCACCTTCTGCGGGAAGCCTGCGGGCGTGTTGATACCCGTGCCGACCGCGGTGCCGCCGAGCGGGACCTCGGCCACGCGGGGAAGGGCCGCGCGAACGCGCTCGATGCCGTAGCGGATCTGCGCGGCGTAGCCGCCGAACTCCTGGCCGAGCGTGACGGGCGTCGCGTCCATCAGGTGCGTGCGGCCAGACTTGACCGCGTCCTTCCACAGCTCGGCCTTGGCCTCGAGCGCGACCGCGAGATGATCGAGCGACGGCACGAGCTGGTCGATGAGCGCGCTGGTGACGGCGATGTGAACGGATGTCGGGAAGACATCGTTCGACGACTGGGAGGCGTTCACGTGGTCGTTCGGGTGCACGGGGCTGCCGAGACGGCGAGTGGCGAGCGTCGCGAGCACCTCGTTCATGTTCATGTTCGACGACGTGCCCGAGCCCGTCTGGTAGACGTCGATCGGGAACTCGCCGTCGTGGTCACCGGCGATCACCTCATCGGCAGCGGATGCGATCGCATCGGCGATCGCGGCATCGAGGGTGCCGAGGTCCTTGTTGGCCAGTGCGGCGGCCTTCTTGATGCGTGCGAGAGCTGCGATCTGCGCGGGCTCGAGGCGCGAGCCGCTGATCGGGAAGTTCTCGACAGCGCGCTGGGTCTGCGCGGCGTAGAGCGCGTCGCGCGGGACCCTCACCTCGCCCATGGTGTCGTGTTCGATGCGGTAGTCGGCGTCGGTCTCGATGGTCACTTCGATGTGCACTCTCTTGAATAGTTACTGTCTCGAATTGCGTGGTGGATCAGCTCGGTGGCCCGGGCTGTTGTGGGCTACGACAGGCCGAGGAGCACGTCGGGCACCGCCCTGCCCTCGTGGAGCCGGTAGTTGGCGCCGACGATTCCGAGCGAGCCGTCGACGACCTTCCGGCTGATCAGCTCGCTGCCCGTGAGCAGATCGGTGATCGTGTCGCGCAGGTGCTCCCGGCCGACCTCGCCCGCGTCGATCCGCGAGATGTCGAGTGGCTCGTCACGTCGTGCGCGCGCGACGCGACGGACGGCGGGCACGATAGGCGCGATGAGCCCCGCGACGTTGGGCGTGAGCGCCGCGGCATCCGCCGCCTGCGAATCGATCGCCGCGCGGACCGCGCCGCACGAGTCGTGCCCAAGTACCAGGATCAGAGGCACCTCAAGAACGCCCACGGCGTACTCCAGCGAGCCGAGAACCGATGGCGACGCCACCTGGCCGGCGTTGCGGATCACGAAGGCGTCGCCGAGGCCGAGATCGAAGATGATCTCGGCGGCGAGGCGCGAGTCGCTGCAGCCGAAGATCGCGACGGACGGGTACTGGCCGTCGACGAGCTGCTCGCGCAGTCGCACGTCTTGATGCGGGTGCGCAGGCTCCCCGGCGATGAAGCGGGCGTTGCCGGCGATCAGGGACTGCCACGCCTCATCCGGCGTCGCTGACGTCATTGCTTGGTTCCCCCCAGCTGCGGCGCAAGTGCTCGCGCCACGGTGTCGAACTCGGCGACTTTCGCCGTGCCGGACAGCACGACGGTGCTCACCCCGTGGGTAGCGACGAGCCCGTAGGTCACATCGCTGCTCTGCGATTGCCCGTTGCGGTTGTCGTAGACGACCCAGTGCACGCCGTCGATCGTGGTCGAGCCCGTCGCGCGGATGTCGTCGAGCTGATCGGTGGCCCACGTGCCGTTGGCCTTGAAGCCCTGGTCGAGCCCCACGTACTGCTGTGAGGGAGAGATGAATCCGATATGCCAGTCGTCGATGCCGTCGGAGGCGCCGGAACGCAACTCCGCCGCGTTGGCGGTCCACCCCTTGGGCAGCTCGGGCGACAGCAGGGGAGCGGGCTCGGCGCCCGCGCCCTGCGCCGCGACCGAATTCCAGTCGACGGGCTTGCCGACCGTTCCGGGATTGCTGCGCGGCACCATCAGCACGATGATCAGGACGACGCCGAGCGTCGCGAGCAGCGAGTAGACGAGGTTGTTCACCGTCTGACGCTGGCGGTGCAGGCGGCTCGACTCGGCCTTGCGCGCGGCCGTCTCGTGCGCCGTCTCGGGGCGACCGAGCTCTGCGACGACGCGCCCGGTCGGCTTGATGTTGCTCACTGGGCCTCGTCGCCACCTGTCTGCCCGAGTCGCGCGGCGTCGAGTCGCGCCTTCGCGCCGATGAGCCATTCCTCGCAGCGACGCGCGAGCGCTTCGCCGCGTTCCCACAGCTGCAGTGACTGCTCGAGGCTGGCGTTGCCCTGCTCGAGGTCTGCGACGACCTTCACGAGCTCGTCGCGAGCCTGCTCATAGCTGAGCTCGGCGACGTCGGCGGGGCCCGCGGACGCGGGCACTGACGGGGTGGGCACGGCGTTCATTCTAAGCGGCTCCTCAGTGCTGATCGTGGGTGCCGGCCGAGAGGGCATCGAGGGTGCCGTCGGCCAGGGTGATGATGAGCGGAGTGCCCTCGGGCGCAGCATCCGCCTGCTTCAGGACGTGGCCGGAGGCCTGCACGATCGCATAGCCGCGGTCGAGGGTCGACTGCGGCGAGAGCGCCCGCAGCCGCGCGGCGAGTTCGCGAACGGATGTCTCGGCCCGCTCGACAGCGCGCGCCGCCAGCTCTTCGCCTCGCGCGACGTAGCGGGTGATCTCTTCGGAGCGGGTCTCGACGATCCAGCTCGTGGTCAGCAGTGCGGGTCGGCTGCGGAGTTGGGCGATCCGATCGATCTCATGCGAGATGAGGGCAGTGACGCGGCCCTGCATGCGTGTTCGCGCCTGCTGCACCCGGACGAGTTCTTCCGCGACATCGGGAACGACTCGCTTGGCCGCGTCTGTCGGCGTCGACGCCCGCAGGTCGGCGACGTCGTCGAGCAGGGGCCGGTCGTTCTCATGGCCGATCGCGGAGACGAGAGGCGTGCGCGTGGCCGCCGCGGTGCGCACCAGCGTCTCGTCGCTGAACGGCAGCAGATTCTGGAAGTCGCCCCCGCCGCGCGCCACGATGATGACGTCGACCTCAGGGTCCGCGTCGAGTCGCTGAATGGCCGCGGTGACCTCGGAGGCAGAGCGATCGCCCTGCACCGCCGCATAGACGGTACGGAACTGAACGGCCGGCCACCGCAGTTGCGCGTTGCGCTTGACGTCTTTCTCAGCATCCGAGTCCTTACCGGTGACGAGCCCGATGAGGTGCGGGAGGAACGGCAGCGGCTGCTTCCGACTCGGGTCGAAAAGCCCTTCGGCGGCGAGCTGTCGCCGCAGCCTCTCGAGCCTCTCGAGCAGATCGCCGAGCCCGACATGCCTCAGGTCGTAGACGACCATCGACAGGCTGCCGCCCTTGACCCAGTAGTCGGGTTTCACGGCGGCCACGACGCGGTCACCCTGTTTGAACTCCTGCGTGAGGCGCGAGGCGACTGACGACCAGATGTTGATGCTGATCGTGACGTCTTGGTTCAGGTCCTTGAGCTTGCCGTAGACGTTCCCGTTGCGGACGTTCCACTGCGTGAGTTCGCCCTCGACCCACGCCGTGCCGAGGCGGTCGATGTATTCCTTGACCTTGGCCGCGAGCAGACCGACCGGCCACGGCGCCTCGAGCGTCGGGGGAGCGTCTGCCATGAAGTCCTCTTCCCAGTTAGCGTGCGACCACCGACCTAGACTGAGGCACGTGAGCGACTCTTCCATCAGCCTCGGCATGCCCCGCATCGCGGGGTCCGGTGGGCGGCTCAAGGATATCCCGGTGGCTTCGCCGAAGCGGGTTCTGCTGGCCTCTCCGCGGGGCTACTGTGCAGGAGTCGACCGTGCCGTCGTTGCTGTGGAAAAAGCTCTCGAGCGTTACGGCTCACCGGTGTACGTGCGCAAGCAGATCGTGCACAACAAGCACGTCGTCGCCACTCTCGAGCAGCAGGGCGCCGTGTTCGTCGACGAGGTCGACGAGGTCCCCGAGGGTGCCCACGTCGTTTTCAGTGCGCACGGAGTCGCGCCGGCCGTCGTGCAGGCGGCCGCCGACCGCGGTCTGCGCGCCATCGACGCCACGTGCCCGCTGGTGACCAAGGTGCACCGCGAGGCGGTGCGCTTCGCCCGCGACGACTTCGAGATTCTGCTGATCGGCCACACCGGCCACGAAGAGGTCGAGGGCACCGCTGGTGAGGCTCCCGACAACGTGACCATCGTGAACGGTCCCGATGAGGCCGATGCGGTGGTGGTGCGCGACCCCGAGAAGGTCGTGTGGCTCTCGCAGACGACGCTGTCGGTCGACGAGACGATGGAGACGGTGCGGCGCTTGCGCGAGCGTTTCCCAGCGCTGCAGGACCCGCCCAGTGACGACATCTGCTACGCCACCCAGAATCGCCAGGTCGCCATCAAGAAGGTCGCCCAGGAGGCCGACGTCGTGATCGTCGTGGGCTCTGCGAACTCGTCGAACTCGGTGCGCCTCGTCGAGGTCGCCCTCGAGCACGGAGCAGCGGCCGCCTACCGCGTCGACTACGCGAGCGAGGTGCGCCAGGAGTGGCTCGATGGCGCCGCCACCGTCGGGGTGACGAGCGGAGCATCCGTGCCCGAAGTTCTCGTGCAGGAGCTGCTCGAAGATCTCGCGGGCGCCGGTTACTCCGATGTCGAGACCGTGCAGACCGCCGAAGAGGACCTGATGTTCTCACTGCCGCGCGAGCTGCGCACCGATCAGGCCGGCAACCGCGACGAGCGGGCGCTCGGCGGAAGGGCCCGATGAGCGATCACGGCGCTGAGCGACGTCCTCGCCCGGAGTATGGCGAGTACGCGAGCCCCGAAGAGCAGCGTGCCGCGATCAAGCAGCCGGCCGAGTGGCAGCTCGAGCCGGAGCAGACGGATGCCTCGCCGCAGGAACCCGAGCAGGGGGCGTACCGGCCCGGCATCGGTCAGCCGCCCGCACCTCAGTTCCGCGCCTACCACGAGCAGCGGCCGATCGCGGGTGCGCCTGCCCGCCGAGTGAATCCGTGGGACCGGCTCGCGACCCTCGTCCTGCTCGGCTTCGGCCTGTACAACGTGATCAGCATGATCGCCAACGCGGTGGGTGACGGCGCGCTGGTGCGTCGCTCGGCTGCCACGCTGAGCGCGAGCGACGAGCAGCTGCTGAATGGGTTCCCCAACTGGATCTGGGTCGCGACCGCGGTCGCCTACTCGGTCGTGTGGCTCATCGCGCTGTCAGCGTCGCTTCGCGCGATGCGCAGCGGCCGAATCGCGTTCTGGATTCCGCTGCTCGCCGGCATCATCGCCACGATGCTCGTGCTCGCGCTGATGGTGATCGCCGTCGGCGAGAACCCGGGGCTGCTCAACAACGTGCCGACACCGGGCGGCACCGGCAACCCCAGCTGACTCGTTCGGTAGCCTCAGCACATGGCCGACATCACGATCGACGAAATCATCGAGTTCAGTGACGAACTGGCCGACACCATCGAACGGCTGCTGCCCGGTCTGTCCGCGACCGCGGTGTACAGCCGCGACATCGTTGAGGCGATCGTCGCAAGCGACGCGACGCACCTCTATGGCGCCAGGCTCGACGGGCGCATCGTCGCCGTTGCGAGCCTCGTCGTGTACCCGATTCCGACCGGAATCCGTGCGCACATCGACGACGTCGTCGTCGACGAGAGTGCTCGTGGGCACGGCCTGTCGCGCCTGCTGCTGAACCATCTGATCACCGAGGCGAACGAGCGCTTCCATGTGCGGACCATTGACCTCACCTCGCGACCGGACCGCGAGGCGGCCAATCACCTCTATCGCACGAGCGGCTTCGTGCAGCGCAACACGAACGTCTATCGCTGGCAGCCGACCGCCTGATCCGGCGCCACCTGCTCCGGCGCCGCCTGGTCCGGCGCCACCTGCTCCGGCGCCGACGTCGAAACGCACGAGCGCGTCGAGGGGCACCGCTTACGCCGAGGGGCACACCGTTTCCGGGAAACGATGTGCCCCTCGGGCTGTTCTGTGCCCTTCGGACAGTGCCTGCCGCCCGGACCGTATATGCCGCCCGGGACTGTATGCAGCGTGCCGTTCGGGCTGTGTTGTGCCGCTCGGACCGTGCTGTGCCGTTCGGCTACTGGTGAGCCTTGCCCGCTGACCCGAGCTGCTGCGTCGCCTCGATGACGCGCTTGGCCATGTCGGACTCCGCGACCTTGCCCCAGGCCCGCGGGTCGTAGCGCTTCTTGTCGCCGACTTCGCCGTCGACTTTCAGCACGCCGTCGTAATTGGAGAGCATGTAGCCCGCGATCGACCGGGTGAACGCGTACTGGGTGTCGGTGTCGATGTTCATCTTGATGACACCGTTGCTGACGGCCTCGGCGATCTCTTCGGCGGAGGAGCCCGAGCCGCCGTGGAAGACGAGGTCGAGAGGCTTGGGGCCGTGGCCGAACTTCTCGGCGATGCCCGCCTGGATCTCACCGAGCAGCTCGGGGCGAAGCTTGACGTTGCCGGGCTTGTAGACGCCGTGCACGTTGCCGAACGTGAGCGCCGCGATGTAGCGGCCGTTCTCGCCGAGACCGAGGGCCTCGACCGCCTTGGTCACGTCACCGACGGTCGTATAGAGCGCCTCGTTCGTGCCCTCGTGCTTGACGCCGTCTTCCTCGCCGCCGACGACGCCGATCTCGACCTCGAGGATCGCGTTGATCGCCTTGGTGCGCCTCAACATGTCTTGGGCGATCTCGAGGTTCTCGTCGAGTGGCACCGCCGACCCGTCCCACATGTGCGACTGGAAGATCGGCTCGCCGCCGGCGCGCACCTGCTCTTCGCTCGCCGCGATGAGCGGGAGGACGAAGTTCTCAAGAGCGGGCTTCGGGCAGTGGTCGGTGTGCAACGCGACCGTGATGCCGTACGACTTGGCCACCTCCGTCGCGAAGCGGGCCATCGCGAGCGCTCCGGTGGCGCGCGCCGTGACCGACTGGCCGGCGAAGTAGTCGGCGCCGCCTGTGGTGACCTGGATGATGCCGTCGGATTCGGCCTCGGCAAGGCCCTGCAGCACTGCATTGATCGTCTGCGAGGAGGAGACGTTGAAGGCGGGGTAGGCGAAGCCGCCCTTCTTGGCCTTGTCGAGCATCTCGGCGTACTGGTCGGGCGTGGCGATGGGCATCGAGTCTCCTGAGCGAATCGGGTCTGGTGAGCGGGCCTGACGCTCGTCAGTCTAAAGCCGCGTCAGTCGAGCGCCGCGACCAGTTCTGGTGCAGCGAGCCCACGCGTCGGCTGTTCGATCGGCTCGGGCGCGGCGAGCAGTTTCTCTTCGTTCAGCGCGCCGATCTTGCGTGCGGTCGGCAGCACCTGGCGTTCGAGGCTGCCGATGAAGCCGTTGTAGCTGTTCACGGTGGTCGTAATGGCGCGGCCGAGCTTGTCGATGTGCTCCGCGGTCTTCGTGAGGCGCGCGTAGAGCTCACGACTCAGGTCGAACAGGGTCTTCGCCTCGTTCGTCAGCACGTCTTGCTGCCAGCTGAAGGCAACGGTCTTGAGGACCGACCACAGGGTGACGGGCGACGCGAGCGCCACGCGCTTGGCGAATGCGAATTCGAGCAGGCCTGGGTCAGTCTCAAGGGCGGAAGAGATCAGTGACTCACTCGGGATGAACGCGATCGTCATCTCAGGCGCGTTGTCGAGACCGCTCCAGTAGCCCTTGGTCGCCAGAGTCGTGATGTGCTCGCGCACGGCCTTGACGTGCAGCTTCAGCAGCTCCGTGCGGCGCGCGCCGTCGGCGCCGGCCGCGGTCGAGGGAATGGCGCTCGCCTCGAGGTAGGCGTTGAACGGCACCTTGGCATCGACGGCGATGTTCTTGCCGCCGGGCAGATGCACCACCATGTCGGGGCGCCGGGCCCCGGAATCCGCGGTGATGTTCGCCTGGGTGTCGAAGTCGACCCGCTCGAGCAGGCCGGCCGCCTCGACAACGCTGCGCAGCTGAGACTCGCCCCAGACCCCGCGCGTGCTGTTCGAGCGCAGAGCCGATGCGAGCGATTCAGCCGTGGCGCGCAATCGCTCTTCCGACTCGACCGCGGTCTTGAGCTGCTCGCTCAACTGGCCGTGCTGCAGTTGCCGCTGCTGCTCGAGCACCGCCACCTTCTCGCGCATCTCGCCGAGGCTGCGGCTCACCGGCGCGAGCGCCTCGAGCACCCTGTGCTCGGACTGCGCCTGCTGCTCGCGCTCGCGCTGCTCGGCCTTCTGCTGCTCGGCGAGCTCGCGCTGCCGCTCGACGAGCGCCCTCACCTGGTCGCGCAACCCGTCTGCGGTCGCGAGCGCCGAGGCGAGTTGCTCGCGCACTTCGCCGACAGCGCGCTCGGATTCGGAGCGCTGCTGCGCGAGCGCGGCCTCATGCTGAGCCCTCATGACCGCCGGGTTGTCGAGCGCGTCAGCCGACCGGCCGCCGCGGGCACCCGATCGCGCCCGCACAAGGAGTACGCCGAGCACGCCGAGTGCAGCGCCGACCACGAGGCCGATGAGGAGGGGCAGTACGAGTTCCATGGGCACACTCTTGCCGAGACCACCGACATTGCGGGGACCGACGCTCGCGACTCGCGTCAGGCGGCCGCTCGTGCGGTTCCGAGCCGGCCCACCTTGATCGCGCACGCACGCGCCAGCGCGACCACGTCGTCGACTCCGTGCCGCGTCGCGGCGTGCACCATGATGGCCGCGCAGGCTTCGGCGTCGGCAGCGGCGTTGTGATGCTCGAAATCCTCGAAGCCGGCGGCCATCGCTGCGGACGGCAGACGATAGGAGTCGAGGTGATAGGTCTTCCGGGCCACCTGCAGACTGCAGACATATTCGGCGATCGGCACCTCAAGCCCGGTCGCCTCGCACGCACGCCTGATGACACCCATGTCGAAGCCGGCGTTGTGCGCGACGAACGCGTCCTCCTCGGCGAAGGCCACGAGGTCGGGCAGCTGCTCGGCCCACTCGAGCGCGTCGACGACATCCGTCGCGCGGATGCCGTGGATCCGGATGTTCCACTCAAGGAATTCGTCGTGCCCAGCCGGCGGCTTGATCAGCCAGTACGCACGGTCGACGACACGGCCGCCGCGCACCTTCACGAGGCCGACGCTGCACGCCGAGGCGCTGGAGGAGTTCGCCGTCTCAAAGTCGATCGCGGTGAAGTCCAGTGGCACGCTCCCATGTTCGCATGACCGCGTGACGAGGCCATCAGTGCGGCGCGCGTTTCGTCACGCAGACGAACCCAGCTCGTCAACGCGGGCCACCTCGGTCATGATGATCTGGTGGCCCACGAGAACCGCAGCAGCCGTCACGATCACGCCAACAGCTTCGGCCAGGCAGCCCACGTCTATGAGGAATCCCGCCCCGGCTACCCGCCCGAGATCGTTGACTGGCTCGTGCCCGCAGACGCCCGCCGAGTTCTCGACATCGGCGCGGGAACAGGTAAATTCACCAGACTGCTGCGCCGCGAAGACCGTGAGGTCGTCGCCGTTGACCCGAGTGCCGAGATGCTCGACGTGCTGCGGGCGCACGCCTCCGGCATCGAGACGCTGGTCGGCACGGCCGAGCGCATTCCCCTACCCGATGAGAGTGTCGATGCGGTAACCGTGGCTCAGGCCTGGCACTGGGTCGATCATGACCGCGGCATACCCGAAGTCGGCCGCGTGCTGAAGCCGGGCGGTACCCTCGGTCTCGTCTGGAACAGTCGTGACGAGCGTGTGGCGTGGGTCGCCGAACTCGGCATCGCGATGGGCACGAATGATAGCTATAGCCCGGCCGCGGTCGAGGACTATCCGATCGGC
Source organism: Gryllotalpicola reticulitermitis (assembly GCF_042651345.1). NCBI lineage: Bacteria > Bacillati > Actinomycetota > Actinomycetes > Micrococcales > Microbacteriaceae > Gryllotalpicola > Gryllotalpicola reticulitermitis. The sequence goes on along the minus strand of NZ_JBHSCN010000002.1, from coordinate 103,263 downwards.
GCGCCGTTCGACGATGGCGAGACGATCGAGGTCCCGTGGTCCCAGAAGCTGAGCCGGGAGGGTGTGTTGACGCTGGTGCGGTCGCGCAGCTACTTCCTCGTGAGGAGCGCCGACGAGCAGGCCGCGACGCTTCGCGACGTCGAGGCGGTGCTCGACCGACACCCCGAGATCGAGCACGATGGGGTGATCGAACTGCCCTACGTCACGCAGGGCTTCCGCTTCCGGCGCGGCTGACGAGGTGGCGGCGGCGCGCGTGCGCCCAGCAGCCTGCCCGTAAAATCGGTCCACGTGGCTCTCACTATCGGAATCGTCGGTCTCCCCAACGTCGGCAAGTCGACCCTGTTCAACGCGCTGACCAAGAACGACGTGCTCGCGGCGAACTACCCGTTCGCGACCATCGAGCCGAACGTGGGTGTCGTCAATCTCCCCGATCCGCGGCTCGACCAGCTCGCCGAGCTGTTCCATTCCGAGCGCGTCGTGCCGGCGACGGTCTCGTTCGTCGACATCGCAGGCATCGTGAAGGGTGCATCTGAGGGCGAGGGCCTCGGCAACCAGTTCCTCGCCAACATCCGCGAGGCCGACGCGATCGCGCAGGTCGTGCGCGGCTTCACCGACGACGACGTCGTGCATGTGGCGGGCGCAGTCGACCCGCGCGGCGACCTCGACACGATCAACACTGAGCTGATCCTTGCCGACCTGCAGACCCTCGAGAAGGCGCAGCCCCGGATCGAGAAAGAGGTACGCGGCAAGAAGACCGACCCGTCGGTGCTCGCGGCGGTGAACGAGGCGATCGCCGCGCTGTCCGAGGGCGAGGTGCTGTCGCATGTGCCCGGACTCGACCTCGCCGCCCTGCGCGAATTCGGGCTGCTGACCGCCAAGCCGGTCATCTACGTATTTAATGTCGACGAATCCGTGTTGACGGATGCCTCGCGCAAGGCGGCTCTCGCCGAGCTGGTCGCTCCCGCCACTGCGGTGTTCCTCGACGCGAAGATCGAGTCGGAGCTCGTCGACTTGCCCGCCGACGAGGCGCTCGAGCTGCTGCAGTCGACCGGGCAGGACGAGTCCGGCCTCGATCAGCTCGCTCGAGTCGGCTTCGACACACTCGGCCTGCAGACATATCTCACGGCCGGCCCGAAGGAATCCCGTGCGTGGACGATCCACAAGGGAGCGAAGGCCCCCCAGGCCGCGGGCGTGATCCACACCGACTTCGAGAAGGGCTTCATCAAGGCCGAGGTCATCTCGTTCGACGACCTCGTGTCGCTCGGGTCCGTCGCCGAGGCCCGCGCCCACGGCAGGGCCCGCCTCGAGGGCAAGGACTACGTCATGGCCGACGGCGACGTGGTCGAGTTCCGCTTCAACGTGTAGGCCCGTGAGATCGGATGCCTGAGCGGCACACATTTGCGCGGGGGGCACACGGTTTCGCCGAAAATGTGTGCCGTTCGGCACTTTTTGTGCCCGATGCGCCGCGACGTCCTGTTCTTGGCGGCCGGCACCGAAACGGCGCCGGCGCGCCAGGCATCCGTCACGCCAGCGGGTCGTATTGGAACGCTCGTACTTCTTGTGCGCAGCGGCACGCGGTCGCGATCTTCGCGGCCCAGCGCAGGGCGTCATCGCGCGACGGGACGTCCACGACGGTCATGCCGCCCGTGAATTCCTTCGTCTGCGGGTAGGTGTCGTCGGTCAGCGTGCCGTCGCCGGCGACCATGACGGGCGCCACCTCCTCATCGATTCCGCCACCGAAGACGTACACCCCGGCCGCCTTGATCTCCGCGAGGACGGCGTGCGCGGCATCCGCGACGGCGGGCAGCTCTTCCGGGGCGACGTCCATCGCCGGTCCCGGGAACGAGATCAGGTACTTCGTCATACGGGTGAGCACATCAGTGCGCAGCGGCGGCGTCAACCGCGTCGAGAAGGCGCGACCGGTGCATCGCACCGCGCGCCCCGCGCCCACGGGAACGGCCCCGGGTGCCGAAGCACGCCGGGGCCGTTCGATGACGCGAAGAGCGATGAGCCTACTGGCCGGCGGTCGCCAGCTTCTCGAGGGTCGGGTCGTTCTTGTACGCCGCGACAGCGTTGTCCTTGGTGACGAGGACCGGGGTCAGCTCGACGGCCGGGACGGTGATGGTGCCGTTGTAGTTGTTCGTCTTGTCGTTGACGGTCTTGGGCTTGCCACCCTTGCTCAGCGTCGACACGAGGTCCACCGCGGCGTTCGCCTCGAGCGTGGTGTCCTTGTAGATCGTCGAGTACTGGGTGCCGTTCATGATCAGCGGGATCGAGTCGGTCTCCGAGTCCTGACCGGTCACGACCGGGTTGGCCAGACCAGCGGACTTCGTGGCCTGCAGGATGGCGCGGGCCAGGGTGTCGTTGGGGGAGAGGACGCCGTCGAGCTTGGTGCCCTTGGCGTAGTTCGCGGTGATCAGGTCGGTCATGCGCTTCTGCGCGTTCTGGGCGAGCCAGCCCTGCGTGTTGACCTTCTGGAAGGTGGTCTGACCCGAGACGACCTTGAGGGTGCCGTCTGCGATCTTCGGCTTGAGCACGCTCATCGCGCCGTTGAAGAAGACCGTGGCGTTGGCGTCGTCGGGCGAGCCGGCGAACAGCTCGACGTTGTACGGGCCCGAGCCCTTCTCCTTCTTCAGGCCGTCGAGCAGGGCCTGGGCCTGCAGCTCACCGACGTGGAAGTTGTTGAACGCGACGTAGTAGTCGACGTTCTTAGTGTTGAGGATGTTGCGGTCCCACGCGATGACGGTGATGCCCTGCTTCTTGGCCTGGGCGACCTGGGTGCCGAGCTGCGAGCCGTCGGCCGCGCCGATGATGATCGCCTTCGCGCCCTTGGTGATCATCGAGTTGATCTCGGCCTGCTGGCTCGGGACCGGCGTGTTGTTGTCGGCGTACTGAATGTCGGCCTTGAAGCCGGCCTTGGTGATCGAGCTCTGGAAGTCCTGACCGGCCAGCACCCAGTTCTGGGAGGTCTTGGCCGGCAGGGCGACACCGATGAGCGAGCCCTTCGGAATGGACGTCGAGCTGCTGCTGCCCGAGCCGCTGGTGGTGCGGCCGGTCGAGCACCCGCTCAGCGCCAGTGCCGTGGCTGCTGCAACGGCGGCGATGCCGACGATGTACTTCTTGCGCATGTGAATTGCCTTTTCTCTTCTTCGAGGGAGCGGATGGTGTGGTCCGCCGGTGTTCTCCTGCGCGCTTTACGGCAGGGAGACTGTGGACTGGTCGTCGATGGTCTTCGGCTGCGGGGCGACGGGGGCCGCATCGCTCTCGGTCTTTCCGCGACCGATGCCGGCGCCGCGCATCATGCTGCCGATGAGCGACGGGCGGCCCTGGGTCTTCGAGTAGACGTCGAAGGCGACGGCGGCGAGCAGCACGAGTCCGCGGATGACCTGCTGCAGGTTCGACTCGACGCCGACGAGCTGCAAGCCGTTCGCGAGGAGCGCCATGACGAGGGCGCCGACGATCGAGCCCGCGACCGTTCCGATGCCACCGGAGACGGCGGCGCCACCGACGAAGACGGCCGCGATGGCGTCGAGCTCCCAGCCGGTGCCGTCGGCGGGGCCCGAGGCGCCGGCGTAGCCGACGTAGACCATGCCGGCGACGGCCGCGAGCAGCGACATGTTGGCCATCACGAAGAAGTTGACCTTGCGGATGTTCACGCCGGAGAGCGCCGCGGCATTGGCGTTTCCGCCGACCGCGTAGACCTGGCGGCCGAAGATGGTGTTCTTCGTGACGAAGCCGTAGACGATGGTGAGCACGCCCGCGATGATCGCGACGATCGGGAAGCTGGTGCCGGCCGAGCCCGCGGCGAACAGGTAGGTGCCGAACAGAGTGACGGCGACAAGGATGCCGGTGCGCACGATGCTCACCCAGAGGGGGATGACCTCGGCGCCCATCTTGCGACGACGGCTGCGCCCACGCGTCTCCATCCAGATCAGGGCGGCGATGGTCACGAGGCCGAGGATCAGCGTGCCGTTGCTGAAGCCCGTGTTCGGACCGAAGTCGGGGATGAAGCCGCCGCCGATCTGCTGGTAGCTCGAGGGCACGGCGACCGAGGTCGAGTTGCCGATGAGCTGGTTCGCGCCACGGAAGATGAGCTGCCCGGCGAGGGTCACGATGAAGGCCGGAACCCGCACGAAGGCGACCCAGAAGCCCTGCCACGCACCGACGAGGGCGCCGACGACGAGGCCGAGGATGATCGCCTCCCACCACGACCAGTGCCAGACTGACATGGCCTGCGCGACGATGATGCCGACGAAGGCGGCGACCGATCCGACGGACAGGTCGATGTGGCCCGCGATGATCACCATGACCATGCCGAGCGCCATGATCAGGATGTACGAGTACTGCTGGAAGACGTTGATGACGTTGGTCGGGTTCAGGGTGAGCGCGTGCGTCCAGATCTCGAAGATGACCACGATCGCGATCAACGCGATGATCATCCCGTACTGGCCGGCGTTGGCGCCGCGGCCGCCGAATAGCTGACGGAGGGGGTTCATTTAGATCAGTGCATCCTTGTTGATACGGGCCATGTCGCGCATGACGGTTCAGGCGGCGTGCTTGACGCTGGTCATGCTGCGCATGAGGGTCTCTGGGGTGGTCTCGGCCACGGGGAACTCATCGGTGATGGCCCCCTCGAAGATCGTGTAGATGCGATCCGAGATGCCGAGCAGTTCGGGCAGTTCCGAGGAGATCAGGATGACGCCCTTGCCCTGATCGGCGAGCTGCTGGATGATCCGGTAGATCTCGAACTTGGCTCCGACGTCGATGCCGCGGGTCGGCTCGTCGAGGATCAGCAGGTCGGGGTCGGTGAACATCCACTTGGAGAGGACGACCTTCTGCTGGTTGCCGCCCGAGAGCTTCGAGACGCCCTCTTCGACGGTCGGCACCTTGGTGCGCAGCATCTTGCGGTATTCCTCCGCGACGTCATGCTCCTGGATCGCGTCGACGACGCCGCCCCTGGAGATCTTCTGCAGGTCGGCCGAGACGGTCGAGCGCTTGACGGAGTCGAGCAGGTTGAGCCCGAGCGCCTTCCGGTCCTCGCTCACGTACCCGATACCGTTGGCGATCGCCTGGCGCACGTTGGTGACCTTGATCTCGCGGCCGTCCTTGAAGATCTGGCCGCCGAGCCAGGTCCCGTAGCTGCGGCCGAAGAGGCTCATGGCGAGCTCGGTGCGGCCGGCGCCCATGAGGCCGGCGAAGCCGACGATCTCGCCGCGGCGCACGGTGAAGTTCTCGCCCTTGCACACGAGGCGGGACGAGTCGAGCGGATGCTGAACCGTCCAGTCCCGCACCTCGAAGAACACCTCGCCGATGTGGGGCGTGCGGTCGGGGAAGCGGCTCTCGAGCGAGCGGCCCACCATGCCGCGGATGATGCGGTCCTCGTCGACGCCGGTGTGCACGTCGAGGGTCTCGATCGTGCGGCCGTCGCGGATGATCGTGATGTCGTCGGCCACCTGCTCGATCTCGTTGAGCTTGTGGCTGATCATGATCGACGTGACGCCGCGCTCCTTGAGGCCGACGATCAGGCTGAGCAGGTGCTGCGAGTCGTTCTCGTTGAGGGCCGCCGTGGGCTCGTCGAGGATGAGCAGCTTGACGTTCTTGTGCAGCGCCTTCGCGATCTCGACGAGCTGCTGCTTGCCGACGCCGATGTTCTTGATCTGTGTGTCGGGGTCGTCGTCGAGGCCGACACGGGCGAGCAGCTCGCGGGCGCGGAGCTGAGCGTCGGTCCAGTCGATGACGCCGCGCTTGCTGATCTCGCTGCCGAGGAACAGGTTCTCGGTGATCGAGAGCTCGGGGATGAGCGCGAGCTCCTGGTGGATGATGACGATGCCGGCTTCCTCGGACTGCTTGATGTTCGAGAACTGCACAACCTCGCCCTGGTAGACGATGTCGCCGGTGTAGGAGCCGAACGGGTACACGCCCGACAGAACCTTCATCAGCGTCGACTTGCCCGCTCCGTTCTCGCCGCAGATCGCGTGGATCTCGCCGGCCCGAACGGTGATGCTGACGTCGGACAGTGCCTTGACGCCTGGGAACTCCTTGGTGATGGAGCGCATCTCCAAGATGGTGTGATTGCTCACCTTTTGCTTCACTCCTCGTCGGTGCATCCAAGACGAGGGGGTGCTGTGCGACTCCGTCGTCAGGGAAGGGGCGGCCGCATGTGAACGATCACATTGCGGGCCGGAGCAGATGTTACGCCGATGTATCCGGGTCTTGTCAAACCGGACGCGCCGTGTGTCACCGAGCTGAGTGGGCGGGACCGCTCGAGTCGCGGGCGATGAGACGCGGTTCGACATCGACCGTCGTGTCGTCGCGCCCGTAGAGCAGCATCTGCACGCATCGCCGGCCGAGCTCGGCGAAGTCCAGCCGCACCGTCGTCAGCGGAGGCCAGAAATGCTGGGCCGCGGGGATGTCGTCGAAGCCCACGACGCTGATGTCCTGGGGCACCCGCAGGTGCAGCGAGTGGGCGGCGTGCAGGACTCCGAGCGCCATCTCGTCGTTCGAGCAGAAGAACGCCGTGGCGTCGTTTCCCATCATGAGCTGGCGACCGGCCCAGTAGCCGAACTCGGCTGTCCAGTCGCCCTGGATCGGCGGGAGCGTGGGGAGGTCGCGGTCGGAGAGCTCGAGCAGGTACCCCTGCATGCGAGCATCCGCTTCGATCCAGTCCCGCGGCCCGGCCAGGTGCCGGATGTACTGATGTCCGAGGTCCGCGAGGTGCCCCGTCGCCGCGCGGGCGCCCGCTGCCTGATCGACCCAGAGGGCGTGGGGGTCGCCGTCGAGTCCGGAACGCAGCGTCACCATCGGCGGCAGCTGATCGATACGCGCGAGCGTGTCGAACACGCGCTGCTGCGGGGCGATGATGACGAGCCCCTCGATGTCCTGATCGGTGAGCCAGTCGACCGCTGAGACGATCGACTGCTCGTCCGTCTCGGCCACGTGCGCGGTGTTGACGTAGAAGCCTTCTTTGACCGCCGCCGCCTCGATGGCTTGAATCGTGAGCGCGGGCCCGTAGGTCGCGCGGATCGATGCCAGCACGCCGATGGTCCGCGAACGACTCGTCTTGAGCGCCCGGGCCGCCCGGTTCGGCCGGTAGTGCAGCTGCTCCATTGCGGCGACCACGCGATCGCGGGTCTCGGGCCGCAGCGCGTCCGAGTTGTTGATCACGCGCGACACCGTCTGGTACGAGACTCCCGCCAGCCGCGCCACGTCCCGCATGTTCGGGGCCCGCGTGCGGGGGGACTCGGGGGAGCTCATCGTGTTGCCTCACTGGGATGTGGTCGTTCACATCACCGCCGATCATTATGCACGTGAGGCAATAGGCGAAGCTTTGGAGCGCATACCCTAACCGCATGGAGCTCCGCTTCCGCGGTGAGTTGATCTACTGGCGTGGTCCCGCGCCGTTCACGTTCGTGCGCATTCCGCGGGCGGAGAGTGATGACATCGCTGAGGTCGCCGCGATGGTCACGTACGGCTGGGGCGCCATCCCGGTCAACGCGCGCATCGGAGCGACGGATTTCTACACGGCGCTCTTCCCGAAAGACGGCGTCTACCTGCTGCCCGTGCGGGTTGCGGTGCGTCGCGCCGAGTCCATTGAGCTGGGCGACGAGGTCGACGTCGAGCTGACCCTCGGGCGCTAGCGTTGCGGCCCTATCGCGGGAGGGGCGGTGCGACGAGACTCGACCTATGGGCGAAGACTCCTCCGAAGGATCGTCGGTCGAGAGCTGGTTGCGCGACACGATCGACACGCTGATCGGCCTGGGCACGGCGGTGCGGCGCAATGAGGCGGATGCCGTGCACAAGGCGCGTACGGCGACCAGGCGGCTGCGCGTCGTGCTCGATCTGGTGCCGGGCGAGGCGGCGAGCCACGCGCGAACGGAGCTGAAGCGATACGGCCGGCTGCTCGGCACGGCGCGCGACTTCGAGGTGCGCGCCGAGCTCGCCCAGGGGCTGCTCGACGCGGTCGGGGACAGCGATGAGACGGATGCCGCGCACCGTCGCCTCATCGAGGGTGTCCGCGGCGAATACGCCGCGGCCCATGCGACGGTCATGGAGTACCTCGACGGCCCGCACTATCAGGGATTGATCGAGCGCCTCGAAGAGGTGCGCTCGGGCACCGCGGGGCTCGATGAGCTCGCGGTGCAGCACGAGGCACGCAAGCATGCGCGGGCGATGCGCTACCTCGCGGAGGCCCTCGGTGACGAGCAGACGGCAGTGATCGGAGCCGGTCTGCAGGACGCGTTCGGCGAGCAGCGCGACTACACGCTTCTCGCACGCTCGCTCGAGGGCGACGACGACGCGTCGGTCGCGCGGATTCGCGAGGTCGCAGGGGAGCGCGGCCGCGCCATGCCAGGCGGTCACTGAGCCGAGCGGCGTCCCGGCACCGCCCGGGTCCGGACCCCCGGCATACTGTTCGAGTGGCTCGAACCGCACGTGTGTCCTCCCGTCGGCGCATTCTTCTGCAGATCATCGTGGGCGTGGTCGTGCTCGTCGTGGCCGTCGCGGTCGCGATCGGAGTGAGTCTCGGCACGCGGTCGACGACGAATTCGGCGCACTCGGCGACCCCGGCGGCTCCGACCACGGCCGCGAGCGACGTGATCGGCAAGGTGACAGGTGTGCCGGCATCCGTCTTCGATGCGGTCGGTCCCGGCACTGCACAGGCCGCGCCGAGCAAGATCGACGCACCCGCGCTGACCCAGAACGGCAAGCCGCTCATCACCTATATCGGCGGTGAATTCTGCCCGTATTGCGCCGCGGAACGCTGGCCTCTCGCTGTCGCACTGTCGCGCTTCGGCACCTTGAGCGGCCTCGGCGAGGCGACATCGGCGCCGTCACCCGAGGTCTACCCGTCGACGTCGACGCTCAGCTTCCACGGGGCCACGCTGACGAGCGACTACCTCGCGCTCGACGCGAAGGAGATCTTCGACGAGCAGCACAATCCGCTCGACAAGCTGACGACGTCCGAGAACGCCCTGCTCACGAAGTACGACGCTCCGCCGTATACGCAGAGCACGGGGTCGATTCCCTTCGTCGACATCGGCGGCGCGTGGGTGCTCTCCGGTGCGCAATACGACCCTGGTGTGCTCAAGGGCCTGAGTCAGGCGCAGATCGCCGCCGACCTGGCCGACCCCGGTTCCGCCGTCGCGAAGAGCGTGATCGGGACCGCGAATGTGCTCACAGTCGGCCTCTGCCAGCAGACGGCGGGGAAGCCGGCGACGGTGTGCCAGTCCGCGGGAGTGAAGGCGGCGGCGGCCGCGATGGGCGTGAAATGACGCGGAGTCCACGTGGTGAGCGTGCGTCGTGTCCAGTAACGTCGTTGCCGTGCCTGACGACATAGACGGCTATCACAGAGCCCGAATCGCCGCGCTGTATGACCCGCTCGAAGGTGAGCGCACTGACCTTGAGGTCTACGTCGACATCGTGCACGAGTTCGGGGCGCGACGGGTGCTCGACGTCGGTTGCGGCACGGGAACCTTCGCGCTGATGCTCGTGAACAAAGGCATCCGCGTCACCGGCGTCGATCCCGACGAAGACGCGATCGGCGTCGCGCGGCACAAGCCCGACGCCGATGCCGTCGAGTGGATCGTCAGCGACGCGGCCGGGCTGCCTCCCACGGGCGCCGCGATGGTGACCATGACGGCGAACGTCGCCCAGTGCTTCGTGACCGACGAGGAGTGGGCCGCCGCACTCGACGGAATCCGGAATGCACTGCTTCCCGGCGGCTACCTGGTGTTCGAGTCGCGCCGGCCCGAAGCGCGCGCCTGGGATGAGTGGACGCCCGAGAACACTGCCGTCGAGGGCGACATCGACGATATCGGTCACGTCGAGATCTGGCAGGAGGTGCTCGACGTCACCGGCCGGCTCGTCGCCTTCCGCACCTCGTATCAGTTCGAGGACACGCTCGTCGGCGTCGATACGACGCTGCGCTGGCGTACGGAGGAGGAGCTGCGCGTCTCGCTCGCGATCGCCGGTTTCGAGACGATCGATGTTCGCGACGCCCCCGACAGGCCAGGGCGCGAGTTCGTCTTCATCGCACGCCTTGCGGAGGAGGCGGACTACTAGGCCGGGACCCGCGTACCGGTGAGTTCCTCGGCCACCGTCCAGAGGTGATCGGCGACCGCCATCGATCGCGCCGAGCGCGGCATGCCGGCACGGTGCGTCGGACCGACGAGCCCGTAGCGGCTCGGGCCGTAGTAGGCGCCTTGCTCGGCGGACGGCGAGGTGGCTGCGAACAGCAGCGGCTCGGTGCCGCTCTCGACGCCCTGCGATGGCAGCAGGGTGCGGCGGATGGGCTGCAGCTGAGCGTCATCGCCTCGGCCGAGGTTGCGCCCCGCGGTCTGCAGGTTCGTGCGGGTGTACCCCGGGTGCGCGATCGTGCTGAGCAGGTCCCAGCCGTGTGAGACCGCGAGGGCCGCGAGTTGGCGCCCGAGCAGCAGGTCGGCGAGTTTCGATTGGGCGTAGGCGCGCTGGGGCGAGAAGCGACGCCGGGTCCAGTTGAGGTCGTCGAACGCGATCTTTCCGAAGTTGGCGGTGCCGCTCGACATGGTCGCCACGCGCGCCCCCGGGGTCGTGAGCAGCGCGGGAAGAAGCAGGGTGGTGAGGGCGAACGGGCCGAGGAAGTTCGTGCCGAACTGCAGTTCGAACCCGTCGGCCGTCGCGTAGCGCTCGGGCGGCACCATGACGCCCGCGTTGTTGATGAGGGTGTGCAGCGGCTTGCCGTCGGAGGTGACGGATGCGGCGAACTCGCGCACCGACGAGAGGTCGGCGAGGTCGAGCCGCCTCACCTCGATCGTGGCCTTCGGCGCTTCGGCGAGGATCGCCGCCTTGGCCTCTTCGCCCTTTGCGGGTGTGCGGACCGCGATGATCACGTCGGCGCCGGCATGGGCGAGGCGTCTCGCGGCCTCGCGCCCGGTGCCGCTGTTGGATCCGGTGACGATGAAGCGTTTGCCCCGCTGGGGTGGAACGTCGTAGTACATGGAGAGCTCCTCAGGGAGATAATAAGACCGGTGGTCTGTTTTGCTTCACCGTAACAGACCGATGGTCTGTTAGGCAATGGAGGGGCGATGACAACGGCATTCGCGCGGGCGCGCAGCGAGGAACAGCGAGATGCGCGGCGAGCCGCGATCCTCAGCGCGGCTGACGAGCTGCTTCGTGCCGGAACTCGCGTCGGCGCACTGAGTCTCAACGGGCTCGCGCGGCACGTGGGCCTCGCCAAGTCGAACGTGCTGCGGTATTTCGAGACCCGCGAGGCCGTGCTGCTCGCCCTGCTCGACCGCGAGTACGGCGAGTGGCTCGATGCTCTCGAGATGGCACTCGCCGGCGCAGACGCCGCGCCGGCGGTGGAGGTGGTCGCTGATGCCGTCGCGCGTACGGCGGCGCAGCGGCCGGTGCTCGCCGAGCTAGTCGCGAACTCCGCGACGGTGCTCGAGCACAACGTCTCCGCCGAAGTCGCCGCCGACTACAAGCGCAGTGCGTACGCGCAGTCGATCCGGCTCGTCCAGCTGATCGAGGATCACGTCGGCGAGCTGCCCCACCCGAGCAGGATCGCACTGGCCGCGACGGTGAACCTCGTGGTTGGCGGAGCATGGAGCATGTGCCGCCCGTCACCGGGCATGGCCGAGGCGTATGAGAAGTACCCCGAGCTCAGCGCCATGCGCCTCGACTACCGCGTCTCCGTCCGGGAGCTGACCGCGGCGGTGCTCACCGGCCTGCTGGTGCGCCCGGCATCGGACCGCGCCTGACGCTGTCGAATGTCGGATGCCTGCCCTAGCGTGTCGGCATGGGCGAGGCGGGCGAGAAGCAGACGTTGAAGCGCTACCTGCAGCGTCAGCGCGACGCGTTGATGTGGAAGGTCGAGGGGCTCAGCGAGCGGCAGGTGCGGTGGCCGGTCACGCCGACCGGAACGAATCTGCTAGGGCTCGTGAAGCACGTGGCGGGTATCGAGTACGGCTACTTCGGCGAGGTCTTCGGGCGCCCAGCGGAAGACCCGATGCTGGCCGACATCGACAGCCTCTCCGACAACGATGACTTCTGGGCACGCGCCGACGAGTCCCTCGACGACGTGGTGGCCTTCTATGGGCGCGCGTGGGTGCACGCCGACGCGACGATCGATGCGCTTTCGCTCGCCGACACGGGCACGGTGCCGTGGTGGCCCGAGGCGCGCAGGCATCCGTCGCTGCATACGGTGCTCGTGCACCACATTCAGGAGCTCGCTCGCCACGCCGGCCACGCCGACATCATCCGCGAGCTCACCGACGGGCGAGTAGGCGTTGGGCCGACGCTGTCGAACATGGCCGAGTTCGACTCGTCGTCATGGGCCGACTACCGCGCGAAGCTGCAGGGCATCGCCGAATCGTTTCCGGAACGCGGGTGAGAGCGATCACTTGAAGATGCTGGGCCAGAGGGCGACCGCGAGGGGGTAGCCGACGAACGAGACCACGTCGAGCAGGGTGTGTGCCACCACGAGTGGCGCGGTGCGCCCCCACTTCGAGTACACCCAGCCGAACACGACACCCATGACGGCGTTGCCGAAGAACGGGCCGATGCCTTGGTACAGGTGGTAGGAGCCGCGCAGCAGCGCTGACGCGATGATGATGGGCCACCGACCCCACCCGATCCGCTCGAGCCGGTCGAAGAGATACCCGACGACGATCACTTCTTCCTGCAGTGCGGCGCGGACCGCCGAGAGCACGAGCACGGGCACTGTCCACCAATAGGTGTCGAGGGGCGACGCCTGCACCTGCAGGGTGATGCCCAGTACCCGGCCGAGCGCGTAGAACGCGAGCCCCGGCACACCGATGCACGCGGCGAGCACCAGGCCACCACCGGCATCGCGTAACGGCCTGCGCCAGGTCAGCCCGATCCGGTCGAAAGCGCTCACAGCCGGCTGCCAGAGCAGATACAGCGCAAGTGCGACGGGGAAGAGGTCGAAGAACACCCCGAGGAGCTGGTAGATCAGGTCGAGCCACGGCACTGCTGACTGGGAGCTGTTGAGCGCCGCGGACTGCTCGGCGAGCGGCTTTCCCGAGGCAAAATCCGCGATCAGGTCCACGATTGCGTAGATCGCGGATGCTCCGAGCGAGAGGCCCAGAACGATGCCGATTTCCCACCACAGCCGACGCTTCACGTGGGGAACCCTCGTCTCATCAGGCGAACTCTTGGCTCGTTACACGCATGTAACGGTTTCGATCTCAGTTTGGACCGCGCAACTGCGCGTGCCTATCTTGCTTTCTATCAAGAGCGCTGGAGTCCACTAGACATACCCATGCGCCTGCACCATTCCTACAGGAGGAAAATTGAAGATCAAGCGGATCGGAGTTGTGGCTGCGGCCGCAGCTGCGGCGACCGCGCTGGCGCTCACTGGCTGCACTTCGACCTCACCGAAGAGCGAGATCAAAGAGAGCACCAGTGTCACCATCGCCCAGAACGGCCCCGTCAGCTCGTTGAACCAGCTGGTTGCCAACCAGTACAGCACCTACAACGGCAACCCGGCCGCGCTGTTCAACGCGTCGTTCACGTACTTCAACAACCAGCAGCAGCTGGTGGACAACACCAAGTTCGGGACGTACAAGGAGGTCTCGACCAACCCGCTGACGATCCAGTACCACATCAACAAGGGCGTTGACTGGAGCGATGGCGACCCGGTGAACGCGGCCGACATCCTCCTGCAGTGGGCCTCGAGCATCTCGAAGTACAACGACCCCAAGGGCAAGGTCAACTTCGGCTCCGTCAACGCCGGCAGCGGGCTTGACAACATCACCGCGGTGCCGACCGTCTCCGACAACGGCCAGACGGTGACCGCGGTCTTCTCGAAGCCGTACGTCGACTGGAAGCAGGCTCTGCTCAGCCCGGCGCTGCCCGCTCACGTCGTCTACCAGGAGGCGTTCCCGACCAAGAACACCTCGAACTCCGACGCTGACGCCGCTGTCATCAAGGCGATCCAGGGCGACGACCAGACGACGCTTGCGGGTCTCGCCGGCGCCTGGTCGACCAAGTGGAACGTCGCCAGCATGCCGAGCGACAAGAAGCTGCTCGTCGTCGACGGCGCGTACCAGATCACGGACTTCGTCAAGAACCAGTACGTGACCCTGGCGCTGCGCAGCGGTTACAAGGCCGGCCCTGGAAACCCCAGCGTCGACAAGATCACCATCCGCTTCATCAGCGACCCGACCGCTCAGGTTCAGGCGCTGCAGAACGGCGAGGTCAACATCATCTCGGGCCAGGCCACGACTGACACGCTCTCGGCCCTCAAGCAGGTCAAGAACGTCAAGATCTCCAACTCGCCTGAGGCGAGCTACGAGCACGTCGACCTCGTCGTCAACAACAAGGGCCCGTTCTCGCCGGCCACCTACGGCGGCGGCACGGCTGGCACCCAGAAGGCCCAGCTCGTGCGCGAGGCCTACCTGAAGGCACTGCCCCGTCAGGAGATCGTCGACAAGCTGATCAAGCCGCTCAACCCGAGCGCGACGCTCGACGACTCGCAGATGTTCCTGCCGGGCTCTGCCGGCTACAACCAGTCGGTCGCCAACAACGGCTCGTCCGCCTACTCGAAGGTCGACATCTCGGCCGCCAAGCAGCTGCTGCAGCAGGCCGGCGTGAGCGCCCCGACGGTGCGCTTCGCCTACCCGAGCGACAACCCCCGCCGCGTCTCCGAGTTCCAGCTCATCCAGGCGTCGGAGGCCCAGGCCGGGTTCAAGGTCGTCGGTGCGCCGAAGTCCACCACGGACTTCTTCAACGACCTGCCGACCACCAACTGGTACGACACCTCGATCTTCGCGTGGCAGTACACCAGCCTCGCGCTGACCGGCAACCAGGCTGCGTTCCAGACGGGTGGCGCGTCGAACTACAACGGCTACTCGAACAAGTCGGTTGACGCCGACTGGCAGAAGCTCGAGACCAGCACCGGCTCGGCCGCTGACAACAACGCGCTGCTCGCAGCGATCGACAAGCAGGTGTGGAGCGACGCATACGGCGCCACCCTGTTCCAGTTCCCCGACGTCACCGCGTGGTCGTCGAACATCAGCGGCGTCTCGGACAACCCCCTGACCCCGAACGTGTTCTGGAACTACTTCAACTGGAAGGTCGGAAAGAAGTCCTAACCAGCCATCACCCTCGGCTTCCGAGCTGAGATAAGCATCACGGCGTAGGGCGCCGGCGCGATCAGTCGCGGCGGCGCCCTACGTGCTGGTGGTACAAGGCCGCCCCAGCGATCGCTAATAAACGGTCCGTGTAGATTTGGCCTGCATGGCTGCGCGTCACCGCTGCGAGCCCGGTGCGCCACCCCAGAAAGGCCTAAATTCGTATGCTGGCGTTCCTCACCAGGAGATTCATCGCCTCTGTCATCGTTCTGCTCATCGCGTCGTACATCGTCTACGTGCTGACCTGCTTCTCGGGCAACCCCCTCGCAGATCTTGAGCAGAGCACCGCACGCAACAAGGCTGCGCTGATCGCGCAGCGCGTGCACCTGCTGAACCTCGACGTGAATCCGTTCCTGCGGTACTTCATCTGGTTCCGCGGCATCCTCGACGGCTTCGTCGGGCACTTCACCCTCGGTTACTCGAACCAGGGCCAGAAGGTCACGACCGAGCTCGGCAGCGCAATGGGTGCGACGCTGCAGCTCGTGCTCACCGCGACCGTGGTCGCGATCATCATCGGCGTGACGATCGGTATCGCCACGGCACTGCGCCAGTACTCGGCGTTCGACTACACGACGACGTTCCTGTCGTTCCTCTTCTTCTCGCTGCCCATCTTCTGGCTCGCCGTGATGCTCAAGCAGTACGTCGGCATCGGCTTCAACAACTTCCTCGCCGACCCGGTGATCAGTCCGATCGTCATCGTGATCCTCGCGCTGGTCTCCGGCATCGTCTGGCTCGGCATCATCGGCGGCAACCGGCGGCGTCGCCTCACGGTGTTCGTCGTGGCCGCCGTCGTCACCGCAGGCATCCTGCTGTACATGTCCTTGACCAAGTGGTTCAACGACCCGGGCCTCGGAATCGGCATCGTGCTCGTGCTTTCCCTCGGAACGGCCGTGCTCGTCACCATGCTGACCGCCGGGCTCGACAACCGGCGCGCGCTGTACTCCTCGCTCTCCGCGGCAGTGCTCGGCGGCATCCTCTATTACCCGCTGCAGTACCTCTTCCCCTACATGAGCCTCTGGCTGATCGCCGTGCTCGCGATCGTCACGATCGCCGTCGGCGTCGTCATCGGCTACCTGTGGGGCGGCCACGACCGCGCGGTATCGGCGCGAGGCACGGCCATCACCGCGTTCATCACCGCGGCGATCATCGTGCTCGACCGCTTCATGCAGACCTGGAACGTCTACGCGACGAGCGATTACGTGAACGGCCGCCCGATCGCCACGATCGGTTCGGTCACTCCCGACCTGCAGGGCGACTTCTGGGTGACCGGGCTCGACCACTTCAGCCACCTGCTGCTGCCGACGCTCGCGCTGATGCTCGCCTCGCTGGCCAGCTACAGCCGGTATTCCCGCGCGAGCATGCTCGAGGTGATGAACCAGGACTACATCCGCACCGCTCGCGCCAAGGGCATCACCGAGCGCTCGGTGGTCATGCGTCACGCGTTCCGCAACGCGCTGATCCCCGTCGTCACCATCATCACGCTCGACTTCGGCGCCCTGATCAGCGGCG
This sequence comes from Gryllotalpicola reticulitermitis, assembly GCF_042651345.1. NCBI lineage: Bacteria > Bacillati > Actinomycetota > Actinomycetes > Micrococcales > Microbacteriaceae > Gryllotalpicola > Gryllotalpicola reticulitermitis. Next base: position 86,620 of record NZ_JBHSCN010000002.1, on the reverse strand, counting down.
CGGTCGTCACCGAACAGGTGTTCAGCTACCAGGGCATGGGACAGCTGTTCCAGAACGCGCTGAACATCGTCGACGTCAACACCGTGATGGGCGTCGTGCTCGTGTCGGGTATCGCGATCATCATCTTCAACGCGCTCGCCGACGTGATCTACTCCGCCCTCGACCCCCGAATCCGAGTTTCGTAATGTCAGATCCGAATCGTCCAGAACGCACGCCCAACCCCGACCTCCCTCTCGGCGGCGACCGCCTCGCCGAAGAGATCTACACCGAGGTCGAGACCGACCGAGCCGAACACTCGGGAGCAGAGCGCGTCGAGAACGCCATCGAGCTCAAAGAGGTCGAGGGCCTCAGCCAGACCCGCATCGTCTTCAAGCGCTTCGTGCGACACAAGGGCGCCATGATCGCGCTGTGCGTGCTCATCTTCGTGGTGCTGCTCTCGTACACCTCCGTCGGCATCGACGCGCTCGGCATCCACATCCACGGCTGGTGGAAGTACAACTGGACCGAGATCAACCCGATCGAGCGGAACACGCATCCGTCGCTGCGCCTGTGGCCGTTCCGATGGGGCGACCACCCCTTCGGTCAGGACGAGGTCGGCCGCGACGTGTTCGCCGAGGTGATGCGCGGCATCCAGCAGTCGATCATGATCATCCTCGTGATCGGCCTCGTGTCGACCGTGATCGGGTCTCTGCTCGGTGCGGTCGCCGGTTACTTCGGCGGCTGGGTCGACTCGCTCGTCATGCGCTTCACCGACCTGTTCCTCGTGGTGCCGATCATCCTGCTGGCCGCCATCGTGGGGCACAAGGCATCCAACTCGGGTTCGTTCGTGCTCGCCCTGCTGCTCGGCGTGCTGCTGTGGACGACGCTCGCCCGACTTGTGCGCGGCGAGGTGCTGGCCCTGCGCGAGCGCGAGTTCGTCGACGCGGCACGCGTTGCAGGCGCATCCAGCTTCCGCATCATGTTCAAGCACATCGTTCCGAACGCAGCGGGCGTCATCATCGTCTCGGGCACCCTGACGATGTCCGCGGCGATCCTGCTCGAGGCTGCGCTCAGTTACCTCGGCCTCGGCGTGCAGGAGCCCGACGTCTCGCTCGGTAGCCTCATGAACCTCTACCAGAACGCGTTCCAGACGCGCCCCTGGCTGTTCTGGTGGACCGGTATCTTCATCGTCATCATCGCGCTCACCATCAACTTCATCGGCGACGGCCTGCGCGACGCCTTCGACCCGCGTCAGCGGCGCATGCTCAGCCGCAAGGCCAAGGATGCGCGGGCGGCTGCTCGCGAGAAGCCGGCCGAGCCTGCAGGTGAGGCCGCGTGATGAGCGCGGCCCGCGGTCAGGCGCGCTCCGTCGTCTCAGAACGACTGCGCGGCGACGCTCGCGAGCACCAGCGCCCCGAGCACGATCAGCTCGACACGATGCCAATGCGTGGTGACGCCGGTACCCTCCAGCGGAGCGGCGGTGAGCGCGCCCGCGTCGCGCAGGCGCTCCCACTGGCGCCGCACGTGCAGCGCCGCGAGGCCCGAGTCGGAACTGGGTATATCGCCGAGACGCACGCTGTTGCCGGGGCCGTACGTGCTCTCGGGCAGGTGGCCGAGCTCGGCCTTCGCCGCGCGCATGCCGGCGAATCGGCTCGGAGCGGGCGCCGCCCAGGCGCTCAGACGCCCGGCCGGAGTGTCGAGCGTGAGCGTGTACTTCGTGTCGACGTCGCGGATCGCGGCCCACGACACGTCACGGCTGCGGGCGATGTTCCGCAGCACGACGCCGGCCGTGCCGATGCGCACGGCCGGCGACCAGAACAGCATCCAGCAGAGGTAGCCGGCGAGCAGGAAGAGCGGCAGGTAGCGCAGCGCGCCGAACCCGTCGCCCTGCACGAACAGCGCGATGCAACAGACCACCACCACGGCCCACACGAGGCACGTGATGACGATGCCGAACCGGGGACGCAGGACGACCGACTCGTTCACCGCTCCATCGTGACACACGGCATTCAGTTGAAAGGACGACTCCAGTGACGATCCCCGCGACGACCGCGCACGCGGCGCAGACGCCGGTGCTCAAGATCGAGAACCTGGGCGTGGATTTCTGGGTGGACGGAACCTGGTACCCCGCCGCCATCGACATGAACTACGAGGTGGCGCCGGGTGAGGTGCTCGCCATTGTGGGTGAGTCCGGCTCCGGCAAGAGCTCGAGTTCGATGGCACTGCTCGGTCTCCTGCCACCGAACGGCCGGGTGAACGGCACCATCCGCTTCGACGGCCGCGACATCAGCAACATCTCGGGCGCCCAGCTGCGACGGATGCGTGGCGAGGACATGGCCGTCATCTTCCAGGAGCCGATGACGGCGCTGAACCCCGTGTTCACCATCGGTGCGCAGATCATCGAGTCGCTCCGCGTGCACCGCGGGCTCACCCCGACCGAGGCGCGCGCCCGGGCCATCGAGCTGCTCGAGCTCGTCGAGATGCCCACGCCCGAGATCACGGTCGACAAGTACCCGCACCAGCTCTCGGGTGGCCAGCGTCAGCGCGCCATGATCGCCATGGCGATCTCGTGCGACCCGAAGCTTCTCATCGCCGACGAGCCCACCACGGCGCTCGACGTCACCGTGCAGGCCGAGATCCTTGATCTTCTGCGCAATCTGCGTGACAAGCTGTCGAGCGCCATCGTGCTGATCACCCACGACATGGGTGTCGTCGCCGACCTCGCCGACAAGATCATCGTCATGAAGGACGGCCGGATCGTCGAGGCCGGTGAGATCGTCGAGGTCTTCCGGGCTCCCAAGCATCCGTACACCCAGCAGCTGCTCGCCGCGGTGCCCAAGCTCAGCCTCGAGCCCGCGACCGAGGTCGCGGTCGAGCCGAGCAGTGCCGCAACGGTGCTCAGCTTCGACGACGTCGTGATCGAATACCCGAAGCGCGGGCGGATTCCCGCATTCCGGGCGGTCGACGGGGTGAGCTTCGACATCAAGGCCGGCGAGGTCGTTGGACTCGTCGGTGAGTCGGGGTCGGGCAAGAGCACGATCGGCCGGGCGTCGATCGGCCTGCTGGGCGTCCACTCCGGTGCGCTCAAGATCAACGGGTCCGACATCGCGACGATGCCTGAGCGCGAACTGCGCAAGATCCGCCGGACCACGGGCATCGTGTTCCAGGATCCGGGCTCCTCGCTCAACCCGCGTCTGCCGATCGGCGAGTCGATCGGTGAGCCGATCAAGCTCGCCGGGCTCGCGAAGGGCCGGGATCTCGACCGTCGCGTCGAGGGCCTGCTCGATGAGGTCGAGCTGCCGCGCTCGTTCCGCAACCGCTTCCCGCACGAGCTGTCCGGTGGCCAGCGTCAGCGCGTCGGCATCGCGCGTGCGCTCGCTCTGCGCCCGCCGCTGCTGATCGCGGACGAGCCGACCTCGGCGCTCGATGTGTCGGTGCAGGCGCGCTTCCTCGACCTGCTGCAGGAGCTGCAGCAGGAGCTCAAGTTCGCGTGCCTCTTCATCACGCACGACCTCGCCGTCGTCGACGTGCTCGCTCACCGCATTCTCGTGATGCACCGCGGCAAGCTGGTCGAGCAGGGCGCCAAGGAGCAGGTGCTGCGCAACCCGCAGGACCCGTACACGAAGCGCCTCATCTCGGCCGTGCCGCTGCCTGACCCGCTGCTGCAGCGCGAGCGGCGCGAGGCTCGCGCGGAGGTGTTAGCGGCTGGCGCTCAATAGCGAGAGCCCGGTGGGCTCTCGCGCGCCAGCCGCCGAGCGGGCTGTGCTCGCGAGGGCGCTCAATAGCGAGAGCCCGGTGGGCTCTCGCGCGCCAGCCGCCGAGCGGGCTGTGCTCGCGAGGGCGCTCAATAGCGAGAGCCCGGTGGGCTCTCGCGCGCCAGCCGCCGAGCGGGCTGTGCTCGCGAGGGCGCTGCTGAGTAACTGCACGTAGACTAAGAGGGCGGCCCCGGTGCCGCCCTCTTTCGCGCACACGGACGCCGCGCCAATTCATACCTTCGAAGGACTTCGTACACCCATGGCCACTGCCCTCCGCACCGACTTGCGCAACGTCGCGATCGTGGCTCACGTCGACCACGGCAAGACCACCCTCGTCGACGCGATGCTGAAGCAGACCAACTCCTTCGGTGAGCACGCGCACGTCGAGGAACGTGCGATGGACTCGAACGAGCTGGAGCGCGAAAAGGGCATCACGATCCTCGCGAAGAACACGGCGATCGTGTACAACGGCGAGCACGCCGTCGACCACAACCCCGCCGGCCCGATCACGATCAACGTGATCGACACTCCGGGTCACGCCGACTTCGGCGGCGAGGTCGAGCGCGGGCTTTCGATGGTCGACGGCGTCGTGCTGCTGGTCGACGCGTCCGAGGGGCCCCTGCCGCAGACCCGCTTCGTGCTGCGCAAGGCGCTCGAGGCGAAGCTGCCGGTGATCCTCGCGGTGAACAAGACCGACCGCCCCGACGCGCGCATCGACGAGGTGGTCGCCGAGGCACAGGACCTGCTGCTCGGCCTCGCATCCGATCTCACCGACACCGTCCCCGATCTCGATGTCGACGCGCTGCTCGACGTGCCGGTCGTCTACGCGAGCGGCAAGGCCGGCCGCGCGTCGCGCAACCAGCCGGGCGACGGCGAGCTGCCCGACAGCGAGAACCTCGAGCCGCTGTTCGAGGCGATTCTGCAGCACGTGCCCGCTCCCACGTATGACGACGAGGCGCCGCTGCAGGCCTGGGTGACGAACCTCGACGCGTCGCCGTTCCTCGGCCGCCTCGCGCTGCTGCGCGTTTTCTCGGGTGAGATCTCCAAGGGCCAGCAGGTCACCCGCGTGCACCACGACGGCACGACGTCGAACGCCCGCATCACCGAGCTGCTGCTGACCAAGGCGCTCGATCGATTTCCGGCGCAGTCGGCGAGTGCGGGCGACATCGTCGCCGTCGCCGGCATCGAGGACATCATGATCGGTGAGACGCTCGCCGACCCCGACGACGTGCGCCCGCTGCCCGCGATCCACGTCGACGAGCCGGCCATCTCGATGACCGTCGGCATCAACACCTCGCCGCTCATGGGCAAGGTCAAGGGTCACAAGCTGACCGCCCGCATGGTGAAGGACCGTCTCGACCGCGAGCTCGTCGGCAACGTGTCGCTGCGCGTTCTCGACATCGGCAAGCCCGACGCGTGGGAGGTGCAGGGGCGCGGCGAGCTCGCGCTGGCGATCCTCGTCGAGCAGATGCGCCGCGAGGGCTTCGAGCTCACCGTCGGCAAGCCGCAGGTGGTCACGCGCACGGTCGACGGCAAGGTGCACGAGCCGTACGAGCACGTCACGATCGACATTCCTGAGGAGTACCTCGGCGCGATCACCCAGCTGCTCGCCGCACGCAAGGGCCGCATGGAGGGCATGTCGAACCACGGCACCGGCTGGGTGCGCATGGAGTTCATCGTGCCGTCGCGCGGACTGATCGGCTTCCGCACCGAGTTCCTCACCACCACCCGCGGCACCGGCATCTCGAATGCGATCTCGCACGGCTACGACGAGTGGGCGGGCTCCATCGTCACCCGCAACAACGGCTCGATCGTGGCCGACCGCCAGGGCGTCGTCACGGCGTACGCGATCATCGGCCTGCAGGAGCGCATGAGCTTCTTCGTGAACCCGACCGAAGAGGTCTACGAGGGCATGGTCGTCGGCGAGAATTCGCGTGCCGATGACATGGATGTGAACATCACGCGTGAGAAGAAGCTCACCAACATGCGCACGTCGACGGCCGACAACTTCGAGGCCATGACGCCGTCGCGCCAGCTGACGCTCGAGGAGTGCCTCGAGTTCGCCCGCGAGGACGAGTGCGTCGAGGTCACGCCCGAGAAGGTGCGCATCCGCAAGGTCGAGCTCGACGCGACGGCCCGCGGCCGTGCGGCGGCCCGCATGAAGCGTCAGGACGCGTAACAGCGCGGCGCCTCACCAGCCCGACCGACTCTGGCGGGTCCGCCGTGGGCGGCCCCGGCCGGTTCCGGTAGGTCTGCTCGCTGTCGTCAGGGCAGCAGGTGGGTCACGAACGAGCCGAGCTGAAGCATCTGGCTGATCCCGAAGACGAGGTTCGCAGCCGAGGCCAACCCGATCACCAGCCCGACGATCGCGACAGCGCGCCCGTTGGCGCCGCGGCGCCGCAACCGGTTCGCGCGGCTGATGCCGATGGCGCTGAGCGCAAGGCTCACGAGAACGGTGAGGCAGAGGAGTGGCCACACGAAGCTCGCGAGGCCCGTCGCGATGCCGAGCACACCGAAGATCCAGTTGAGCTTGCCCGCCGTGGGCAGCGGCGCGGTCGCGCTGGCAGGGCGGTGCGTCGGCACGCCGGGCCGCGTGAGCGCGGTGGGGGAGTAGCCGACAGCGGATGCCCGGACCGCAGCCGTTCGGGGCGGCTGCGCGGCGGCAACCGCGGGCGCCCGGCCGTCACCGGCCGTGCCCGCGTCGAAGCGCGGTGGCACCAGCAGCCCGCTGTCATCGACGGCATACTCCGGCTCAGTCACGCCAGTGAGCGTACGCGCCAGGCATCCGCTCGCACACGCCCCAAACCGGGCGACGCGATTGCGCTGCTCGGACCCGCGACGCGCTGCTCAGACGCGGGCAGCGGGTGCCGGATCCGGGCAGCGCACCCGCGACACAGCTCGCTACGCGAACATCGCCTCGGCGATGTAATGCCCGGCGGCGGGCGCGGGCGGCACGAAGAAGATTCCCGAGCCGATGTGCGAGATGTACTCATTCAGCCGGTCTGACGAGCCGAGCTTGGTCTGCAGCGCCTCGAAGTGAGCCGGATCGTTCTGGTACGAGATGAACAGCAGTCCCGCGTCGAGCAGGCCGTACTGATTGAGTCCGTCGGTGTAGTTGTAACTCCGTCGCAGGATCTTGACCCCGCCGTTGTTCTCGTGCGCGGCGAGCGCGATGTGCGCGGTCGGCGAGATCTTGGTGCTGCCGTCGGACGCCGTCGCGTGGAAGTTCGGCGTCGTGAACTCGGTCCCGCCCGAGAGGGGAGCCCCGGCCTGCTTGTCGCGGCCGAACACCGTGTTCTGGTCGCTGATGCGGTCCGCGTCCCAGTTCTCGATGTTCATCTGGATCTTTCGCACGACCTGGTAGCTGCCGCCCTGAGTCCAGGCGGGGCCCGAGTCCTTTACCCAGACGAACTTGTCGAAGTCCGTCTCTTCCTTGATGTTGCGGGTGCCGTCCTTGTACCCCATGAGGTTGCGCGGCGTCGCCTGGTCCTTTCCGGCGGACGCGCGACCGAAGCCCATCACGGTCCATCGGGTGGCCGCGGTGCCCTTGGCCATGCGCGCTAGGTCGCGGATGGCGTGATAGGCCACCTGCGGGTCGTCGGCGCAGGCCTGCAGAGACAGGTCGCCGCCAGTGAGTGCCGGCGTCATCGCGTCGGACGGCAGGGTGGCGAGCGCACGCATGAGAGTCGGCTTCTGCTTCGCGAGGCCGTACGAGGCGTCGGTGAACAATCGCGGCCCGAGGCCCACCGTCACGGTGAGGCCGGCGGGGGCGAGCCCGAGGGCCTCGCCGGTGTCGACGCCCACCGCATCCGTTCGGTTCGGCTCGACCTGGCCGATCGTCTTGCCCTGCATGACCTGGGCGATTGCGCCCGACCAGCGGGCGAGCAGCACCTGGAGGTCGCTCGCGAGCGGCGACGACAGATCGAACGTCATGTAGACGCAGTAGCGCTGCGGCTCGGTACGGATGCCTGCCTGCTCGGCGGTGCCGTAGAACGGGTGCGCCACCGACAGGTCGACGACGTCGCCATCGTCGGTCGCGGGCGCCGTGGAGCCCGTGCCCATACCGGCAGCGAACGCGCCGCCGACACCTCCTGCCGCGCCGACGACGAGGCCGCCGGCCGCGGCCGCTCCGTAGAGCAGGCCGCGGCGGGTGAGGGCGTGGTTCTCGGCCTTCTTCGGGTCGTCGCTCAACCGGCTGTCGCCACCTTCTCGGCGATGGTCGACAGCGGCACCTGCAGGGCCTGGACGGCGTGGCTCAGCGTCGCCGCGTTCTGCTCGCGCAGCTGCGGGGTGTAGATCTTGAAGCCGCCGGGCTGGCTCGGGTCGCGGAAGGTGTTCAGCAGGTTGTTCACGTTGGTGAACTGGGTGTTGATCGTCGTGGTGAGCGCCGGGTCGATCTTCTTCATGCCGGGCTCGAGGAAGGCGAAGGCCTGCTGCGCGCCTTCGACGTTCGCCGCGAAGTCGATGAGGTCGTAGTGGCTGAACGCCTCTTCCTCGCCGGTGACCTTCTCGGTCTGGACCTCTTCGAGGAGGCCGGCGGCGCCGTTCGCGAGGTCCTCGGGCTTGTACGTGAGTGACTTCGAGAGGGTCGCGAGCTCTTCGACGTTCGAGGTGAGCTCGGCCGCGAGCGACTTCGTGCTCGGCGTGATCGCCTTCGCCTGGAACAGGTCGCGCTCGATGGCGTGGAACCCGTGCCAGCCGACGCTCGGGTCGAGGTTCGAGGCGCGCATGTCGATCAGATAGTCGAGGTTGCCCGCGTTGTCGGTGGCCTTGAAGCCGGGCTTCACGAAGCCGTCGACGTCGGACTCGATCTTCTCGTAGAAGGGGCGCGCGAGTGCGTACTTCGCCTGGGCCGTCTGCAGGCTGCCCGAGTCGACGGCGGCCTGCAGATTCTTCGTCGCGGTCACCATGTCGACGACGACGCCGTCGACATAGCTCGCGTAGCCAGTCGTGCCCTGACTGAGCACTGACTGCACGTCGCCGGCGGGCTGGGCCGCCGCCTTGCCGGTGACGGTGAAGTTCTGGATCTCTTTGTCGGCGCCCGGGCAGTACACCTGGTAGCTGCCGCCGCCGAGCGTCAGAGTGAAGGAGACGGGGGCGAGGCCCGGCGCGAGGTTCTCCTTCTCGCCGAGGATGCGGTTCTGGCTCTGCAGCTCGACCTCGGTGATCGCCGTCGAGCTCTGGTTCTCGACGGTGAATGTGACGGGGCCTGCCTTGGCGCTCGTGTCGCTGAGGGAGCACTTGTCACCGTTGTCGCCGGTGAGTGTCACTTTGACCTGGCTCGCGCCCTTGCTGACGGGGGCGGCCGAGCCGCTCGACGCACTGGTGGGCGACGTGCCGCCGCTTCCGCTCGCACCGCACGCGGTGAGGGCGATGGCGAGGGCTCCGGCGAGTCCAGCAGCGGCGACGAGTCGTCGCGCGGTGCTACTGCGCTGCATAGCTGTGGCTCCTTTGGGGTGTCGCCTGTGGCGACGTCGGGGGGTTGCGGGGGGAAGTCTCGGCACGCAGCTGCCGGCGGCGCGTGCGCAGGCCGGCGACGGCGAGGGCGGCGGCGATCACCAGCAGGGCGATGGGCACCTGGATGCCCCAGAGGGCGTGCTCGGTCCGTGCCTGGTCGATGGAGCCCACCGTGTCGGCCGCCTTCTGGGCGGATGCGCTGGCGACCTGCCAGCTCGGCAGGGCGAAGTTCACGTCGCTGACGGCGATGGTGCGCGGTGTGGTGAGGCCGCCGCCCGCGACGGTCACGGCGGTGACGGCCGTCTGCTGAGCGTCGAGCAGGACTCCGTCGCTCGTCCAGACGGTGAGCGAGCCGGCCATGGTCCACGTCGCGGTGTAAGGCCCGGGGTTCTGGCTCGCGTTGATGCCGACGGGAACCCGACCGCCGCTGAAGGAGATGAGCTGATCGAGTGTCACCGTCTTCGGGAAGGCGAGCCCGGACGTGGCGACCTCGACCGGAACGGTGCGCTTGGTGGCGCTGATGCCGTTGCGGTCGTCGGGGATGGAATGGGCACGGTCGAGTCGCACTGTCGTGTGCCGCCCGGCGAAGGTGTAGCTGAACTCGTTGCCGTGGAGTTCGGCTGTTCCGCCATCGGTCACCCCGGTGGTGCTTGCGTCGATCGTGACAGGGTGCGCCGCAGGCGCGACTGGTCGCGGGGCCGCGACGGCGAGCACGATGGCGGCTGCGGCAACGGCGCCGGCGAGCCAGAACTGCAAGCGGGCGACCTGCATGCCGCGGGCCCGGCGTGCGCGCGGCCAGTATACGAACAGGGCGACCGGGATGAGATAGCTGAGCCAGCCGACGACTTCGATGAGCCGCGGGTCCGCCGGAATGCCGAGCACTCCGGTGATGAGCGCGGCCTGAATCGAGCCGGGTGCCACGAGCCAGTTCAGGTTCAGCACTTGCTGCTGGCCGGCGATCAGCCAGCCTGCCTCGTGCGCGGTGCGCAGGGTGGTGAGCACGAGTCCTGCCGCCACAAGGATGAGGAAGGCCCCGGTCCAGCGGAAGAAGGTCGACAGGTTGAGCCTGACGCTGCCGGCGTAGATGCCGATGCCGATGCCGACGGCGGCGAGCACACCGATGACGGCACCTGTCACCGCGAGCGTCGCGTTCGTCGACGCGCTGAAGGTGGCGAGCAGGAACACGCTCGTCTCGAAGCCCTCTTTGAGGACCGCAAGGAAGGCCATGCCGGCCAGAGCGTACGCATGGCCCTCACGCAGGGCCGCGCCGGCCTCAGCCTCGAGCTCGCGCTTCATCTCGCGCGAGTGCGAGTTCATCCAGACGATCATGCCGGTCACGAAGACGACGGCGATGGCGCCGATGACGGATTCCATGCCCTCCTGGCCGGCCTGGGGCAGGTCTTCCTCGATCACGCGCAGCACGATGCCGACGGCGATGCTCAGTGCGACGGCAAGGCCCACGCCCACCCACATCGGCAGCAGCTTCTTGCCGTTGCTGCGCAGGAAGGCGGCGATGATGCCGACGATGAGCGCGGCTTCGAGGCCTTCGCGCAGGCCGATGATGAGGGTGGGGAGCACGGGATGCTTTCGGGAGAGCAGTGGATGTCGGTAAGGCTTCGCTTACTTAGGCCACCCTAAGTGCCTGCTCCGGGGGTTGTCCAGTGGCGTCGGTCCCTAGCATGGACTCATGCAGAATCGCGCCGCCCAGGCCGCCCTCGCGTTCGTCGTCGGAGTGTTGCTCGGCACGGTGGGCACGTTCGGCCACCGTGGGGTCATCGGCGTTCGATCGGTGAACCTGCCGTGGGGCATCGTCGTGGCGCTGATCGGCGCAGCCTGCTTCCTCGTCGGTCTGAGGCTCTACACCGACAGCCGGCTGCTCACCCTCGCCGGCGCCGTGGGGCTCCTCATTCCGATCTTCCTGTTCTCGATCGAAGGTCCCGGCGGTTCGGTCGTGATCGCGCAGGACACGCGGGGCCGGATCTGGGACCTCGTCCCCGGAATCATGGCCGTGCTGGTGCTCGCGTGGCCGAAGCTGCCGGCGCGGACCACCCCGGAATCACGAAATAGACTTCAACCATGACCTACGTGATCGCTCTCCCGTGCGTCGACGTCAAGGACCGTGCCTGCGTCGACGAGTGCCCCGTCGATTGCATCTACGAGGGCGAGCGGTCTCTGTACATTCACCCCGACGAGTGCGTCGACTGCGGCGCCTGCGAGCCCGTGTGCCCGGTTGAGGCGATCTACTACGAGGACGATCTGCCCAGCGAGTGGGCTGACTACTACAAGGCCAACGTCGAGTTCTTCGACGAGATCGGGTCGCCCGGCGGCGCCGCCAAGGTGGGTCCGCTGCCGAAGGACCACCCGGTCATCGCGGTGCTGCCGCCGCAGAGCCACTGACAACCCGCGAGGAGCTGACCGAGTGGCTATCACTGCGCTGCCCGACTACCCGTGGGACCGCATGGCCCCCTACGTCGAGCGCGCGAGGCAACATCCAGACGGCGTCGTCGACCTCTCGATCGGATCGCCGGTCGATCCGACGCCCGCGCTGATCCGCGACGCCCTCGCCGCCGCGACCGACGCGCACGCATACCCGACGACGGCCGGCACGCCGGCGCTGCGCGAGGCGATCGTCGAGTGGTACGCCAGACGTCGAGGCGTGACGGGGCTCTCGGTTCAGGGCGTGCTGCCGTCCATCGGCTCGAAGGAGCTGGTCGCGCTGCTGCCGTTGCTCGCGGGCATCCGTGCCGGTGACATCGTCGTGCACCCGCGCGTTGCCTACCCGACGTACGCCGTCGGTGCCGCGATCGCCGACGCCACGCCGTTCGCGTCCGACGACCCGGCCGAATGGCCGGACGGCACCAAGCTGATCTGGCTCAACTCGCCCGGAAATCCCGACGGGCGCGTGCTCGACACCGATTTCCTGCGCGACGCCGTACAGCGCGGGCGCGAGCTCGGCGCCATCGTCGTGAACGACGAGTGCTACGCCGAGCTCGGTTGGGAGGGCCGCTGGGCCGCTGAGCGCGTGCCGAGCATCCTCGACCCGCGGGTGATCGGCGGCAGCGGTGATCTCACCGGCGTGCTCTCCGTCTACTCGCTGTCGAAGCAGTCGAATCTCGCGGGCTACCGCGCGGCGTTCGTCGCGGGCGACCCGGCTCTGCTCGACGACATCCTGACCCGCCGCAAGCACGCGGGCCTCATGCTGCCCGCGCCGTTGCAGGCTGCAATGATCGTCGCGCTCGGCGACGAGACGCACGTGGAGGAGCAGAAGGAGCGGTACCGCAAGCGCCGTGCCGTGCTGAAGCCGGCGCTCGAAACGGCCGGCTTCACCGTCGATCACAGTGAGGCCGGGCTGTACCTGTGGGCGAGCGAGGGAACGGATGGGTGGCGCAGCATCGCGCGCCTCGCCGACCTCGGCATCGTCGCCGGCCCCGGCTCGTTCTACGGCGATTTCTACCCCGACCATGTGCGCTTCTCGATCACCGCGACCGACGATCGCATCGAACAAGCGGCTCTGCGACTGGCCCGCTGAGGGCCGTATAAGGTGGATTGCTGGGGGCTACGAGCCCCGCAGCAGACGAAGGAGTTCTACGTGCCGGAATCGGAAGAGCAGTTCGCGACGCTGAGCTACCCGGGTGGGCAGGCGCAGTTCCCCATCCGGCCCGCCGTAGACGGCCATTCGAGCATCGACATCGCCTCGCTGACCCGGCAGACCGGCCTCACGACGCTCGACTACGGCTTCGTGAACACCGCATCGACGGCATCCGCCATCACGTATATCGATGGCGACGCCGGCATTCTGCGGTACCGCGGCTACCCGATCGAGCAGATCGCGGCGAACTCGACCTTCCTCGAGGTCGCGTGGCTGCTGCTCTACGGTGAGCTGCCGAGCGCCGACGAGCTCGACGCGTGGGAGAAGCGGATTCGTCGCCACACGCTCGTGCACGAGGACCTGAAGCACCTGTTCGAGGCGCTCCCGTACCACGCCCACCCGATGTCGATGCTGTCGAGCGCCGTCGCCGCTCTCGGCACGTACTACGAGGACTCGGCCGCCGTCGACGACAAAGAGGCGGTCGAGCTCGCGACGATCCGCCTGCTCGCGAAGATGCCCGTCGTCGCCGCCTACGCGCACAAGAAGAGCCTGGGGCAGGCGTTCCTCTACCCCGACAACTCGCTCTCGTACGTCGAGAACTTCCTGCGGCTGAACTTCGGCACGATGGCCGAGCCGTACGAGGTGAACCCGGTCGTGGCGAAGGCGCTCGACCGCCTGCTCATCCTGCACGCCGACCACGAGCAGAACGCGTCGACGTCGACCGTGCGTCTCGTCGGCTCGACCAAGGCGAACATCTTCTCGTCGATCTCCGCCGGCATCAGCGCCCTGTACGGGCCGCTGCACGGTGGCGCGAATGAGGCGGTGCTCGAGATGCTCGCGGGAATCCGCGACTCGGGCGAGAGCGTGAAGACCTTCGTCGAGCGGGTCAAGAACAAGGAAGACGGTGTGAAGCTGATGGGCTTCGGGCACCGCGTCTACAAGAACTACGACCCGCGCGCGAAGCTCGTCAAAGAGAGCGCCGATGCTGTGCTCGAGGAGCTCGGCGTGCACGACCCGCTGCTCGACATCGCGAAGGAGCTCGAGCAGGCCGCGCTCGAAGACGACTACTTCGTCTCACGCAAGCTGTACCCCAACGTCGACTTCTACACCGGGGTCATGTACAAGGCGATGGGGTTCCCGCCGCGCATGTTCACAGTGCTGTTCGCGATCGGGCGGCTGCCGGGGTGGATCGCGCAGTGGCGCGAGGTCAACACCGACCCGGCGACCAAGATCGGCCGCCCGCAGCAGCTCTATATCGGCTCGCCCGAGCGCCAGTTCCCGCAGCGCTGAGGCCGGCCCGCGCCGCTCAGGCGTGCAGGGTCTGGTTCAGCTCGATGCCATGGCCCTCGCGCTGCACGGCCTCGACCGCGCCGGTGATCGAGTTTCGCCGGAAGAGCAGACTCGGCACGCCGGACAGCGACACGGCCTTCACCGTGAAGGGCTGCCCGTTCTCGTCGCGCTCGCCGACGAGCGTCACCTTCGTACCTGCGGTCACGTAGAGCCCCGCTTCGACGACCGAGTCGTCGCCCAGCGAGATGCCGATGCCGGCGTTCGCGCCGAGCAGCGCGCGCGAGCCGATCGCGACGCGCTCGGTGCCGCCGCCCGAGAGGGTGCCCATGATCGACGCGCCGCCGCCGATGTCGGCACCGTCACCGACGACGACCCCCTGCGAGATGCGCCCCTCGACCATGGAGGCGCCGAGGGTGCCGGCGTTGAAGTTCACGAAGCCCTCGTGCATGACGACCGTGCCGGGTGCGAGGTGGGCGCCGAGGCGCACGCGTGAGGCATCCGCGATCCGCACCCGATCGGGCACGACGTAGTCGAGCAGCCGAGGGAACTTGTCGACCGCGTAGGCCTGAATGCCGGCGCGCTTCAGCGTGGGCAGCAGCGCCGGGTATTCGTCGGCGGCGACAGGGCCTGCGCTCGTGAACACGACATTCGGCAGGTGGGCGAAGATGCCGTCGAGGTTGAGGTCGTTGGGCGCGACGAGAAGATGCGAGAGCACGTGCAGGCGCAGGTAGGCATCGGATGTCCCGCCGACGGGCTGGTCGAGGTCGATCGCCACGATGACCGCCTCGAGGCGCACGTCGCGCCGCTCATCGGGCCCGGCGAGTGCGACGAGCTCAGCCGGGATCTCGGCGTCATCGGGCAGCGCGCCGAGCTGCGGCTCGGGGAACCAGGTGTCGAGCACCCGGTCGTCGGCGGTCACGGTGGCCAGTCCATAGCCCCAGGCGAGGCGCTGCGCGTCAGTCACCTGATAAATCTAGAGCCCCTTCATAACGCAACGGGAACCGAGCGTTCCGAGGCAGTCCAATAGGTTAGAGGCGTGCCTCTCGATCTCTCGGCCTCGTCCATCGAGCTGACCCGGCAGCTGTGCGACATCGAATCCGTGAGCGGCGACGAGCGCGAGATCGCCGACGAGATCGAGGCTGCACTCACGGGCCTGCCGCACCTCGAGGTGCTGCGCGAGGGCGACCTGATCGTCGCCCGCACCCGGCTCGGGCGCGACCGCCGCGTGGTCATCGCGGGGCACATCGACACCGTGCCCATCAACGGCAACCTTCCGACGCGCTTCGAGACCGACGGCGATGTCACCTATCTCTGGGGGCGCGGCACCGTCGACATGAAGCCGGGCGCTGCCGTTGCGCTCAAACTCGCCGCCGAGCTCGCCGAGCCGAACGTGGACGTGACCTGGCTCTGGTACGACCACGAGGAGGTCACGAGCGACCTCAACGGGCTCGCCCGGCTCGCCCGCACACGTCCCGAGCTGCTCGATGCCGACTTCGCGATCCTCGGCGAGCCGAGCAACGGAGCGGTCGAGGGCGGCTGCAACGGGACGATGCGCTTCGACGTCGTGACGCGAGGCATCCGTGCCCACAGCGCTCGCGCGTGGATGGGCGAGAACGCGATCCACCGGGCCGCGCCGATTCTGAACGCCCTCGCCGCCTTCGAACCCGAGTCGATCGAGGTCGAGGGGCTCGTGTACCGCGAGAGCCTCAACGCCGTGCTGATCGCCGGTGGCGTCGCGGGCAACGTGATCCCCGACGAGTGCGTGGTGCATGTCAACTACCGGTTCGCACCGTCGCGCAGCGGGAAGGAGGCCGAGGTGAAGATGCGCGCGATGTTCGAGCCGCTCGGTGAGTTCGTGCTGCGCGACCTGGCCGAGGGCGCGCGCCCAGGCCTCGACGACCCGCTGGCGAAGCAGTTCCTCGCGGCGGTCGGGGCTGAGGCCGCGCCGAAGTACGGGTGGACGGATGTTGCGCGATTCAGTGCGCTCGGCATCCCCGCCGTCAACTACGGTCCTGGCGATCCGAGCCTCGCGCACGCTGACGACGAGCGCGTGGCGGTCGAGCAGATCACGGCCTGCGAGCGGGCGCTGCGCGAGTGGCTGGCGTAGGGGCTGCGAGCGGATGCCGCTGACCGCGCGCTGGTGCGCCCTGCCGTGGTGGGCCCGGGTGACGGCGATGTTCCTGGCCGGGCGTGTGCTCGACACGCTGCTGCTGCTCTGGCAGGCCGCGATCGAGGGGGCCAACGCGTGGACGGGTGCGCACCCGCGCTATCTCGACTTCGCCAACATCTGGGACGGCCGCTGGTATCAGACGGTCGAGCAGTTCGGGTACCCGCGCGAGCTGCAGTTCGATCCGACGGGCCATGTGCTGCAGAACCAGTGGGCGTTCCTGCCGGTGTACCCGTACATCGTCAAGGGCCTCATATTCGTGACCACGATGTCGTGGGAGCTCGCCGCGGTGATCGTCTCCGTCGTGTGCGCGTGGGGCGCGACGATGATGTTCTACAAGCTCATGCGCACGCGGCTCAGGCCGTCGACGGCCATGTACGCCACCGTGCTGTTCTCGATCGCACCGGTCGCGGCTCTCTACCAGGTGGCCTATGCGGAGTCGATGTTCGAGCTGCTGCTGGTCGTGATCCTGTACCTCTGGGTGAAGCGACGTTTCTGGCTGATGCTGCCGTTCATCGTGGTCGCCGCGTTCACGCGTCCGGGCGAGGTCGCGCTCGCCCTGGCCCTCGGGCTGTGGATCGTGTGGCGGCTCTGGCGGGCGTGGCGGGGGCGCGAGCCGATGCGGATGCCGGAGCTCACGGCATCCGTCATCGCCACGCTCGTCGCCTTCGTCGCGGGCCTCGCCTGGCCTGTGATCGCCGGCCACGTGACCGGCTACCCGAGTGCATACACGCAGACGGAGCTGTCCTGGCGCGCGTCGTACACAGGGTGGGGCCCCCTCGTGCCGTTCACGCCGTGGTTCGAGGCGGCGAAATGGTGGTTCACCCTGTGGCTGCACACTCCGGCATGGGTCGGGTATCTGACACTTGTCGTGTTAATACTGCTGTTCGCCGCGTTCTTGCTCATCCCGCCTGCGCGGCGCCTCGGCATGGAACTGCGGCTGTGGCTCGCCGCCTACGGCCTGTACGTGCTCGCGGTGTTCTTCCCGCAGTCGAGCACTTTCCGGATCCTGCTGCCGATGTTCCCAGCACTCGGGGTGATCGCCGCTCCGCGCGCCCGCTGGTATCGCATCGGCATGGTGGTTGTCTTCGTCGCCGCGCAGGTGGGCTGGCTGCTGCTCGCGTGGACGATCGGCGACTACGACTGGTCGCCGCCGTGACCCCGGTTTCGGTACTGGGTGGGGCGTACGAGATAATGGAGTCAAACCACGAAAGGGGAGCTACATGGCGGCCATGAAGCCGAGAACCGGAGACGGACCCATGGAGGCTGTGAAAGAGGGGCGGCTCATCATCGTGCGCGTTCCTCTTGAAGGCGGGGGCCGCTTGGTCGTTTCGGTCAACGACGACGAGGCCAAGGAGCTTCACAACGCCCTTGCGAGTGCCATCGGCGGCAACTGACAGGCTGTGTCTCACGAGAGCCGCCCTTCGGGGCGGCTCTCGTGGTTAAGCCGCTAGTCCAGTTTCGTGATCTGCAGCAGACCGTCGCCGACGATCGACAGCGCGCTCACGACCGCGGTGGACTGGGAGATCTCGCTGATCAGAGTGCGGAAGGCGGTCGGAGTGTCGTCGCGGTTGGCGGGGTTGCCGACCTTGCCCTGCCACAGCGCGTGCGGCACGAGCACCGTGCCGCCGGGCCGCGCGAGGCGCAGCCCGTGCTCGACGTACTCGATGACGTGCGCCGGATCGGCGTCGACCAGCACGACGTCGTAGGCGTTCTCGTTCATGCGCGGCAGCACGTCGAGTGCGCGGCCCGCGATCAGCCGGATCTTCGCCGGCAGCGCCCCCACCTCGAGGAATGACTGCCTCGCGTACTGCTGGTGGTCCACCTCCGAGTCGATGCTGGTGAGCTCGGCATCGGCGGCACCGCGCAGCAGCCAGAGACCCGAGACGCCGACGCCCGTGCCGATCTCGATGATCTTCGTCGCGCCGCTGGCCGCCACGACGACCGCTGCTTGAGCGCCCACCGCGGGTGCGATCGGGGTCACGCCGAGCTCGAGTGAGTGCTGGCGGGCGCGGGCGATCACCTCGCTCTCGACGACCACATCGCTCGCGAACTTCCAGTTGATGTCGTTGTCCGACATGGGCCTCCGAACTTCCAGAGGTCAGGATATCTTCCGGTCCTCTGCACTCGGGTCTGACGCACGGCGACAAGCGATTACGATGTGCTAGTGCTCGGGTTCTCATTCGACAAGCTGCTGGTGATCGCGGCGATCGCCGTCATGCTCGTCGGGCCCCAGCGCCTGCCGCTGTACGCTCAGAAACTCGGCGAGTTCGTCCGCAACATCCGCAAGTACGCCGACAGCGCGCGCGAGCGCGTTCGCGAGGAGGTCGGGGCCGAGGTCTTCGACGACATCGACTGGCAGAAGCTCGACCCGCGTCAGTACGACCCACGCCGAATCATCCGCGACGCGCTGTTCAGCGAAGACGCCGAAGAGCCCGCTCAGGTGGTCGGCCTCTCGTCGGTCGCGACGCGCTCCGACGAGCAGCTCGCGGTCGGTGCGCTGCCCCCGTTCGACGCGGAAGCCACTTAGACCGGCGAGACGGGCAGGCTGCGGCCGGCGAGGTTGCGGGGGCGAGTCGACATCGCGTCCGCGATGACCGCGATGACGACGGATGCGGGATCCGCCGGGTTCTCGAGCACGATCGGCGTGCCCGCGTCGCCGCCCTCGCGCAGCGCAATCGACAGGGGCACCTGCCCGAGCAGGGGCGCATCGAGTTCGGCCGCGACGAGCGCACCTCCGCCCGAGCCGAAGAGCTCGAGCATCGAGCCGTCGGACTGGGGGAGCCCCGACATGTTCTCGACCACCCCGTAGACCCGTTGCCCGGTCTGCGCGGCCAGCGCGCCGGAGCGCACGGCGACCTCGGCCGCAGCCTGCTGCGGCGTCGTGACGACGATGACCTCGGCGTTCGGCAGCAGCTGCCCGACTGAAATCGCGATATCGCCCGTGCCGGGCGGCAGGTCGAGCAGCAGGGCGTCGAGGTCGCCGAAGTACACGTCCGTGAGGAACTGCTGGATCGTGCGGTGCAGCATCGGGCCACGCCACGCGACCGCTGAGGACCGGCCCTGGCCGCGGTCGGGGTCGAGGAACATGCCGATGGACACCGCCTTCACCCCAAACGCAACCGGGGGAAGGATCATGTCGTCCACGCGGGTCGGGCGCGCGCCGCCGAGGCCGAGGAGGCCGGGGATGGAGAATCCGTGCACATCCGCATCGACCAAGCCGACCCGGAGGCCGCGCGCCGCGAGCGCAACCGCGAGATTCGCGGTGAGCGTCGACTTGCCGACGCCGCCCTTCCCGGACGTGACCGCGTAGACGCGGGTGAGCGACCCGGGCCCGAACGGCATCGTGCGCTCGCGGCCGCCGCGCAGCCGCTCGGTGAGCGCGGCGCGCTCGGCCGCCGTCATCACCGACACGTCGAGGCGGGCGCCGGCAACGCCGGGCACGCCCTCGACCGCGTCACGCACGTCGCGCTCGATGCGGTCGGCGGCCGGGCACCCGACGATGGTCAGCTTGATCGCGACGGATGCTGTGCCCGCCGCATCCACGCTCACGGAGTCGACCATGCCGAGCTCCGTGATGGGCAGCCGGATCTCGGGGTCGATGACGTGCGCCAGCGCCGCCTCGACCAGCGGCACGAGGTCAGTCAACGGCATCCGTCACGGGTTCAGGCTCAGCGTCGGCCGGCGCCTCGCGTGCGGCCTCGAGCTCGTCGAAGAGCGCGCGCAGCTCCTGCCGAATGAAGTCCTTCGTGGGCGCCTCGCGCAGCGCGAGCCTCAGAGCGACGACCTCGCGAGCCAGGTACTCGGTATCGGCGAGGTTGCGGGTGGCCTGCTGGCGGTCCTGCTCGAACTGGACCCGGTCGCGATCATCCTGCCGGTTCTGCGCGAGCAGGATCAGGGGCGCGGCGTACGACGCCTGCAGCGACAGCACGAGGGTGAGCACCGTGTAGCCGTTCTTCTGCGAATCGAAGTGCACCGCAGCCGGCAGGAAGGTGTTCCACGCCAGCCAGACGAGGCAGAAGATCGTCAGACCGGCGATGAACCACGGTGTGCCCATCGCCCGGGCGAGCCATTCGGTGAAGCGACCGAAGCGGTCGGTGTCCCGCCCTCTGCGCGCGCGGCCTGAGAGGCCCTTCGGGGCGTCCAGCCCTCTGACCCGGCCCTCGACACGTGCCATGACTCACCTCCTTATTCCAGCGCTCCCGCTGCGTGCTGCCTGGTTTCCGACGATGTTGATGCTTCCCGTATGAGCTGCGGCCGAACGTTTCAGCGCGGCGTCCTCTTCGTCGCGACTTCGCCAGTCGTCCGGCAGCAGATGGTCGAGGATGTCGTCGATCGTGACGACGCCGACGAGCCGGTCGCCGTCGTCGACGACGGGCACCGAGACGAGGTTGTAACTGGCCAGCGTGCGTGAGACCTCGGCGATCGACGCGTCGACATGGACCGCCTCCAGCCCCTGGTCGACGAGGGCGCCGAGCCTCTCGTGAGGCGGATGGCGCAGCATGCGCTGATAGTGCACGACCCCGAGGAACCGGCCCGTCGGCGGCTCGTACGGCGGCAGCGTGAGGAACACCGCCGCGGCAAGCGCCGGGGCGAGCTCTTCGCGGCGGATCAGCGCGAGCGCCTCGGCGACCGTGGCGTCGGCCGACATGATCACCGGCTCGGTCGTCATCAGGCCGCCGGCCGAGTTCGGTGCGTAGTTGAGCAGCATGCGCACGTCCTCCGCTTCTTCCGGCTGCATCAGCTGGAGGAGGTGCTCACGATCGTCTTCCGGCAGTTGGGCGATCAGGTCGGCCGCGTCATCGGGCTGCATCTGGTCGAGCACGTCGGCGACGCGCTCGTCGTCGAGGGCGCGCAGGAGCTCGACCTGGTCCTGCTCCTGCATCTCTTCGAGCGCGTCGGCCAGGCGCTCGTCGGGCAGCTCGGCGGCGACCTCGACGCGACGCTCCTCCGGCAGCTCGAGCAGGCTGATTGCCAGGTCGGCCGGCTTCAGATCGGCGTAGGTGGCGATCAGCTGCTCGGCCGACTGCGGGTCACCGGCCGATGCATCCGCTTCTTGCACCTCGGCCCACGTCGTGAACTGGGTCGCGCCCTTCGCAAACGGCGACGCGGAGGTCTTGGGGCGCCGCACGAACAGCTGCGTCACGTTCCACAGGCCACTCGGCGCCTGGGTGATCGCGATGTCTTCGATCGTCGCCGTGCCGCTGCCGTCGCGGAACCGCACCTGCCTGCCGAGGATCTCGGCGATGACCCGCACCTCACCTGCGCGCGGCTCGAAGCGGCGCACGTTGATGAGCCCTGTCGTGATCACCTGGCCGGCACCGATCGAGGTGATGCGGGTGATCGAGACGAAGACGCGGCGCTTCCCGGGGATCTCGACGACGAGGCCGACCACGCGCGGAGAACCGCCCTCGCGATACACCACGACGACATCGCGCACCTTGCCGACCCGGTCGCCGACAGGGTCGAAGACGAGGCATCCGGCGAGGCGCGCAACGAAGACCCGCTGTGCACTCACGAAATAAGCCTAGCCCGCGGGTCCATTCGAGAAGCTGCGTGCGAGTATGTCTGCATGACCAGCACAAACCCCCTTGGGGGTCGTCGCGGAATGCCCCTGCCTACCGTGCCGAAAGGCGACGTCATCGCGTCATACGAGAGCTACCTCGAGGCGCAGCAGACCGTCGATGTCCTGGCTCGCGCAGATTTCCCCGTGAACGGCGTCTCGATCGTGGGCAACGACCTGAAGACCGTCGAGCACATCACGGGGCGCCTCAGCTGGGGGCGCGTCGCGCTCGCCGGGGCCGCGAGCGGCGCCTGGTTCGGCATCTTCCTCGCGATCGTGCTGTTCATCTTCAACACCGGCCGCGCCGATCTGAGCCTCGAGTTCGCGGCCGTGCTGCTCGGCGCGGGCTTCGGAATGCTCTTCGGGCTCGTCTCGTACGCGCTGACTCGCAGCCGCCGCGACTACACGTCGCAGACCGCCGTGCTTGCGACGAGTTACGCGGTCGTCGTCGACCCGGAGATCGCGAATCGGGCGCGCAACGTGCTGTCGAACGCGGGTCGAGGCACGGGGACCATTCTCTGACGCGCTGCCGGCCGGCCGACTTTGCGCGGTAGGTGTGCCCGAACGGCGCAACTGTGCCCGCTGTATCGGCAACAATTGCGCCATCCGGGCACAGCGCGCGGGCGTTCGGGCACAGCGCGCGGGCGTTTGGGCACTGCTAGGAGCGCAGCGCCGCGATCCACGCCTCGACCTCGTCGGCCGTGCGGGGGATGCCCGCAGAGAGGCTCTCGACGCCGCCTTCCGTGACGACGACGTCGTCCTCGATGCGCACGCCGATGCCGCGCAGGTGCTCGGGCGCGGTGAGGTCGTCGGGCTGGAAGTACAGCCCCGGCTCGATCGTGAACACCATGCCGGGCTCAAGCAGCCCGTCGTGATACATCTCGCGCCTCGCGGCGGCGCAGTCGTGGACGTCGAGCCCGAGGTGGTGGCTCGTGCCGTGCACCATGTATCGCCGGTGCTGCTGCTGATCGGCCTCGAGCGCTTCTTCGGCGGTGACCGGCAGCAGGCCCCACTCGGCGGTGCGGCGTGCGATGACCGCCATCGCAGCGGCGTGAACCTCACGGAAGCGGATGCCGGGCCGCGCGATCGCGAACGCTGCGTCGGCAGCCTCGCGTACGGTCTCATAGACGAGGCGCTGAGCGTCGCTGAAGGTTCCGCTCGCGGGCAGCGTGCGGGTGATGTCGGCCGTGTAGAGGCTCTCGACCTCGACGCCCGCGTCGATCAGGATCAGCTCGCCGGGCAGCACCGGCCCGTCGTTGCGGGTCCAGTGCAGGATGCAGGCGTGCGGGCCGGCGGCGGCGATCGTGTCGTAGCCGACCGCGTTGCCGTCGCCTCGGGCCCGCGTGTAGAACACGCCCTCGACGAGGCGCTCGCCTCGAACGTGCGCCGTGATCTCGGGCAGTGCACGGATGACGTCCTCGAAGCCGCGCTGTGTCGCGGCGACCGCGGCGCGCAGCTCGGCCAACTCGAAGTCGTCTTTCACGAGCCGCAGCTCGGAGAGGGTGCGCGCGAACTCGGCGTCGGCCGACGCGAGATCGGCGGCCGTAACATCGGTCGCGCCGTCCCGGGCCGCGTCGACTGCCTGGGTCAGACCCGCATCGGCGTCACGCACGACGATCGTGTCGGCGCCCGCCGCGGCGATCACATCGGCGACCCCGGCGATGCCGGCGGTGGTAAGCCCGAGGTCGCCTGACACCTGAGCGGCCGACGGGCGTGCACCGATCCAGAACTCGCCGATCTGCGGGTTCGAGTAGAACTCATTCGAGTCGCGCCCGGCGCGCTCCCGGAAGTACAGCGTGACGAGGTGGCCCTCGGCGGCGTCGCTCGCCGGCTCGAACACCAGCACCGAGTCGGGCTCGGCGTCGCCGCCCCAGCCGGTCAGCCACGAGAACGCAGAATGCGCGCGGAAGGGGAAGTCGGTGTCGTTGCTGCGCACCTTCGCGTTGCCGGCGGGAACGATGAGACGCTTTCCGGCGTAAAGGGCGGAGAGCTTTGCGCGGCGAGCGGCCGCGTAGGCGGCCTGTTCGCGAGCCGGCGGCACGGCATCCGTTCGCTCGGCCCAGTTCGCGCCGATGTACTCCTGGAAAGCCGAAGCGGCCGGAAGGGTGGAGCGGTTCGACGTGGCTCGGGGGGCTGTGGTGGTGGTCTGCGCGTCGCTCGATGCCATGGCCTCTATTCTGCACCGCGGGTCCGAAACCGCGCCGGTCGGTCGCCCAGCCGCAACTACCATTGACGAGTGGCATTCCGCACGCCCATCGACCTCCACACGCACTCGAGCGTGTCCGATGGCACGCAGACGCCCGCGGAGCTGATCGAGGCGGCTGCGACCGCCGGCCTCGGCACCGTCGCTCTCACCGACCACGACTCGACGGCCGGCTGGGCCGAGGCATCCGCCGCCGCGCTTCGTGTCGACGTCGACTTCGTTCCGGGTATGGAGCTCTCGACGCGCTACGGCTGGAAGAGCGTGCACATGCTCGCGTACTTCTTCGACGAGGCGGACGCGGCGCTCGTGGCCGAGTGCGCACGGATTCGCGATGCGCGCCGCACGCGGGCGGAGGCGATCGTGAGCCGCCTCGCCGAGGACTACGAGCTCACCTGGGACGACGTGCTCGCCCACACCACGCCTGGAGCATCCGTCGGCCGACCGCACATCGCCGACGCGCTCGTGACGCGCGGTCATGTCCTCGATCGCAACGAGGCGTTCGCGACGCTGCTGCACCCGCGCGGCGGCTACTTCGAGCCGCTGTACGCGCCGTCGCCGCTCGAGGGCGTTCGCCTGATTCGCGGCGCCGGGGGAGTGCCGGTGCTCGCTCACCCCGCGACTCGCGGCCGCGACAATGTGCTCGATACCGACTACCTGGCGTCACTCGTCGACGCGGGACTCGCAGGTTTCGAAGTCGATCATCGCGAGAACACCACGGACGGGCAGGCATTCCTGCTCGAGTTCGCGGCGGCGCACGACCTGCTCGTCACCGGCTCGAGCGACTACCACGGCGCGGGCAAGCCGAATCTGCTCGGAGAGAACACGACGGCGCCCGCGGCGCTCGACCGCATCGTCGCCGAATCGGCGTACCTCGCGCGTCGTAGCGCCTGACAAGCCGGGGGTGCGTCGGGCGCCGCATCAGAGTGGCGGCAGAGCCGCCGCTCGGGCGAGTACGCGCTGCGCCTGAAGAACGATCGGAGCGTCGATCATTGCACCGCCGGACGCGAATGCGCCGTCGGCCTGCGCTGCGCGCGCCACCAGCTCCTGAGCGCGGGCGACGGCTTCGGCGTCGGGACGGTATGCGTCGCGCACCGTCCGCACCTGGTTCGGGTGCACGCAGGCGCTTGCGGTGAATCCCGAGCGGGCGGCTGCCGCGGCCCGGTGCGCGAGCCCGTCGCTGTCGGAATAGTCCGTGAACGGCGCGTCGATCGCCGGCTTGCCGAACGCCGCCGCCGCGATGAGCACGCGCGAGCGGGCGTGGCGCAGCGGGTCAATGAGGTCGCCGTCGGGCTCGCGGCCGGAGACGCCTCCGAGCAGTTGGACGAAATCCTCTGTACCCCAGAACACCGCGACAACAGCAGAGTGGGCTGCGATCGCCTCGATTCGGAGCAGGCCCAACGGGGTCTCGATCTGCGGCACGACGTCAAAGCCAGTGAGCACGTCGAGCTCGTCGACAGACTCGCACTTGCCGGCAACGATCCGTCGGAAACCCGTGCCGGCGAGCGCGGCAAGGTCACGGTCGAGTTCACGCGGCGAGCCGCTATTGACGCGGACGAGAGTCCGGTCAGGGTCCAGGTCTGAGCGCCCGACAGCGCGGCGCGCGTCCTCTTTCTGGTCGACGGGGACGGCGTCCTCGAGATCGACGATCACGCCGTCCGAGCGCTCCGCCGCCTTGACGAACCGCTCGGGGCGGTTGCCGGGGCAGAACAGCAGCGCGGGCCCGAGTCCGCCCCAGTCATCGGCGTGCACGCTCACGCCGATGTCACCGGGCGAACCTGCAGGCGTCGCTTCTCCTCCGCACCGGCCGCGCTGTCGTCGAGGCGGTCGACGGCGATGAGCGCCGCCTCGGCCGCCGCGCGTACATGCTGGTGCACGGCGCTGGAGGCTCGCTCCGGGTCGCGTGCGCGGATGGCCTCTGCGATCTCGAGGAACTCTCTGCTTGATGCCTCCTGGCGCCCTTCGACGGAAGTCGATAGGCGACGCAGGGCGTGCACCCTGGTGTGAAGCGTCTCAAGCGCGTCGCGAAGAAGCGGATTGTGGGAGCCCGCGATAAGCAGCTCGTCGAACTTGAAGATCAGCTCCATGCGCTGCTCGCTCGCCGCGTCGGCCGGCGGGACGTACCGCTGCAGCTCCTCCGCCTCGTCGTCCGTCGCGTGG
This sequence comes from Gryllotalpicola reticulitermitis, assembly GCF_042651345.1. NCBI lineage: Bacteria > Bacillati > Actinomycetota > Actinomycetes > Micrococcales > Microbacteriaceae > Gryllotalpicola > Gryllotalpicola reticulitermitis. The sequence goes on along the minus strand of NZ_JBHSCN010000002.1, from coordinate 60,460 downwards.
CGGACGAACAGCTCGGCTGCCAGAGCTTCGAGCGCCTCGCGCAACTCGTAGATGTGCTGCACATCGTCGCGTCCGAGGACGACGACACGGATGCCCCGACTGTCGCTCGGCTCGACGAGCCCGAGATTCTGCAGGTGCAGGATCGCTTCGCGGATCGAGGTGCGCGAGACGCCGGTCAGCTCGCACAACTCGCGCTCGGTGAGCCGGCGCCCGGGCGCCAGGACGCCGTCGAGGATCGCCTGCCTGACGACCCGCACCACCCGGGCGGGGATCGATTCCTCAACCTGCGCCACCATCAGGTTCATTTCAGCCATGGGCCTGCTCCTCAAGTGCAATCGCGCGTGTTGGAATACATCATACAAACCGAGCTCGAGTGTGGGGCTTGGTCATGCAGCGCTCGCCTCGGCAGTCGTGAGCGGCCGCACCGCGCTCGTCGGGTCCTTCGGCAGCAAGGAGCGAATCTGTTCAAGATCCTCCGCCGTGAAGTTGCGCCGGCGATGCGACGCGGCCTCGTTCCGGTCGACGAACCGCAGGCAGACGTCGTCGAATCCGAGCTCCACGAGCCGATTGAGGCGCTCTGCGGCCTCCTGGGGTCCGCAGATGAGTGTGAACGGGCCGTCCTCGTCGAGCTTCTCATCGGGCGCGCTCAGGTCGATACGGCAGGTTGTCGTCATCGCGCGGGTGCCTCCGAGATCGCGGTAGCTCTTGATGCCGTCGGCCATCACCTTGATGTTGGTGAGGCCCGACGAGCTCATCCAGCCGTCGTAGTCGCGAACCGCTCGGCGCAGCGATACTGGACTGCTCCAGGCGCCGAGCACGAAGCGCGGGCCGCCCTCGGTACCCGGGAACGGCGGAATCACGGCCTCGTCAACCTCCTCGCCGTTCAGCAACCTGCGGATCTTGTCCATATGCGAGTGAAAGATCTTGAAGCGGTTCTCGTAGTCGACGTGTACGGCCTCGAACGCGCCACGCAGGGTGGAGCCGGCACCGACACCGGCGGTGAAGCGGCCGTTCGCGAGGGCATGAATGGTCAGCAGTCGCTGGGCCAGGTCGACGGGCTCGCGGAGCGGCACCTGGAGCACCGTCAGCCCGACCTCGATGTGCTCCGTGCCGGCGGCGGCGATGACGCTCCACTGCAGGGGGTCCACTTCCGTGTACTGCCCGCGATAGTAGGAGGCGTCGCCGGTCCAGATGCCGTCGAGCCCTGCATCTTCGATCATCCTGGCTTTTGCCATCAGTTCTTTCGCGTCGAGCAGTGTGCCGTCTTCGCGCAAGGGTGGGACATCTACGCCGATTCTCATAATGATTCCTCTCAAGTGGTGCTGGTGGTGATGGCGGAGGGGCGTGCGTCAGTTCTTCACAGCGCCGGTCAGGACGCCCTTCGCGAAATGCCGTTGCAGGAAGGGATAGACGAGCAGGATGGGCACGATGGAGATGACGAGGATGGCGGTCTGCACAGCATCCGTCGGGGGTACCGGCCCGGAGTTCAGCGGGTCGCTCAGCGTCACGCTTTGGATCACGTAGCTCCGCACGACCAGCTGCAGCGGCCACTTCGAGTTGTCGTTGAGGTAGAGCAGGGCGTTGAAGAACGCGTTCCAGTAGGCAACTGCGTAGAACAGCCCGACCACGGCGATCACAGCCTTGGACAGCGGCAGAACCACGTGGCGAAGTACGTGCCATTCGCCCGCGCCGTCGATTCGGGCGGCCTCGGTCAGTTCGCGGGGAATGTCCATGAAGAACGCGCGCATGACGATGACGTTGAAGCCGTTGACCGCGACCGGCAGGATCAGTGACCAGTAGTTATTGAGCAGTCCGAGTTGCTGGACGATCAGGTAGTTCGGAATGATGCCGGGAGCGAACAGCAGCGTCGTAAGGACGATGAGCAGCAGCGGCCGGTGGCCGAGACTGTCCGGCCGGCTCAACGCATACGCGAGAGTTCCCGTCGCGGCGAGGCTGATAGCGGTTCCCACGGCCGTGATCAGGAGGCTGATCACGAGCGCCCTGGTGACGACCCCGCCTGCGAACAGTGACTTGTATGCCAACAAACTCGGATGCGTCGGCCACAGCACAAAGCCGCCCGCGTTCGTGATCTGCTGCTGGTCCGCGAGGCTCGTCGCTACCACGCTCACAAAGGGAACGATGACGATGGCGCAGAGCAGGACGAGGACGATGGCCTTGACGATCCGCATCGCGACCGACTCGGGCGGCATGCCCGCTTGAAGCAGTGGGCGGTGGGACTTCCGTGTCCTCGCCGCGGGTGCTGGCGCCGTGCGTACGAGCGTGCTCATCGTGCACTCTTCCCTTCATATAGGCCAGGTTCGCCGAACGCGTGGGCGACGGAGTTCGCGCCGACGACGAGAATGACGCCGACCACGCCCTTCAGCAGGCCGACGACCGCCGCAGGCCCCCAGTTGCCGCCGATGATGCCGCTGTTGTAGACGTAGGTGTCCAGAACCTCGCTGGCATGCAACCCGACCGCGGGCTGCTGCAGCAGGATCTGCTCGAAGCCCACGTTCAGCGCGTCGCCGAGGCGCAGGATGAGCAGCAGGATGATGATCGACCGCAGCCCGGGCAGGGTGATGTGCCAGGTCTGTCCCCAGCGACTCGCGCCGTCGACGCTTGCTGCCTCGTAGAGGCCGACGTCGATGCGGCTCAGGGCCGCCAGAAAGAGGATCGTGGCCCATCCCGTGTCCTTCCACACCACCTGTGAGGTGATCAGCGTGAGGAACCAGTGCTGATTTCCGACGACGTTGATCGCCTGCATCCCCGCACTCCGAAGGCCGAGGTTGACGATGCCCGTTCCGCCGAGGAACTGCTGCGTGATTGCCACGACCATGACCCAGGAGAGGAAGTGAGGCATGTAGAGGATCGATTGCACGATCCGTTTGATCCGCTCCGACAGCATCCCATTGAGCATGATCGCCACGATGATCGGCAGCGGGAACACCAGGACGACCTGGATCAGTGTGATGATCACGGTGTTCTTAAGGGCGTTCAAGAAATCGGGGTCGGCGAGGATCTGGAAGTTCTGCAGACCCGACCAGCTGCTGTGGAAGATGCCGAGGAACGGCTGGAAGTCCTGGAACGCGATGACGTTGCCGAGCAGCGGCACGTAGCGGAACAGGAGCAGGAGCAGGATTCCCGGTATCGCCAGCACGAGCAGGACTCGGTCCCGCCTGAAGCGCTGGGCAAGGCGTTGGCGAGCAGTTCCTCGTCGCGCTGGTTCATCGACGCGCATGGATGCGGCGCGCCCGACCTTCTGGGTCGAATGACTGGTGGCTGTCACGTTGACTCCTTTGTTACGTGCGTCCAGGCGGGTTTCACGGTGCGGCGGTGGCGACATCGGCGGCGAGAGCCGCGTCTGAATCGCCGGGAGCCCGAGACGTGGCGAATGCTGCGAGCACTGCCTCGGTGTCCTGACCGAGCGCCGGAGCGAGGCTCGGCTCCGGCGGCGTGTAGCCGTCGAGCACCATGGGGAAGCCCTTACGCCGCGCTTCGGAATCGAGGAACACGCGACGGCCGGCGAAGTGCGGATCATCGGCCCTCTCGTTGGCGCGTAGCACGGGGGCGCTCGGAATCCCTGCGGCGGAGAGGTGCCCGAGAGCGTGCGCGCGGGGGAGCGTCCGCGCCCACGCGCGCACGGCGAGGTCGAGTGCCGGTCCTTCGGAGACGCCGACCCCGATGAGGTCGGCGAGCGCCCTCCGCTGCTCGTTGCTGAAGCAAGCCACTGCGATCCACTCATCGGGTTCCTGAACGGGGTAGACGTCGTGCGGGTCCGCTCCCGGCCGGTGATTGCCTGTCGCCGGCTTGAGCAATCCCGTGGACCGGAACAGTTCGATCCGGTCGGCAAGCGTCCACGAGATGGTTTCGCGCTGAGAGAGATCGATGTGGGTTCCAATGCCGCGTAGCCAGGAGTGGACCACGAGACCGGCGCCGAGCAGTGAGACGATCTGGTCCGGATAGTTGACGTCGAACGAGGACCACACCGGAATGCCGTCGCCGTACCCGGTGACGGAAGCGAGCCCCGAGAGCATGTCCAGTGTCGAGCCGTACGAGCGATAGCGCGACTCAGGCCCGTTCTGCCCCTGGCTCGAGAGCGAGAGATACACGAGGTCCGGTTTGAGGAGCCGGAGATGCGCGTAGTCGATGCCGAGCCGCTCGGTCACGCCCACTCGGAAGTTCTCCAGCACGACGTCGGCACGAACGACGAGGGCCTCAAATGTCGCCAGGCCGGTCGCGGTCTTGAGATCCAGCGCCACGCCCAGCTTCCCGGCGTTGTTGGACTCGAACGCCGGCGATGTCTCCGGCAGATCCGCGGGGTCGACGCCCGCGACGATCCAGTTCCGGAACGGGTCAGGATGCTCTGGCGCCTCGATCTTGATGACCGTGGCCCCGTAATCGGCGAGCAGCCGGCCCGCAGCCGCACCAGCGGTGATGGTGCCGAGATCGAGCACGACCATGTCCTCGAGCGGCCGCGGGGCGGACGCCGGCGAAGTGACGGCTGGCACAGGCGACTCATCGGTGTCCTCGGCGGCATACTCGTCTAGCTCCGGCACCGGCCCGGTGAGCCACCCGAGCTCGACCGATTTGAAGAACGGGCCGAGGGGAGCGACGGGGTCGGTGGGAATGAAACCGCGCGAGAGGTACTGCTCCACCGCGACGAGGTCGGAGACGTCGAGGTCCATGCCGAACGCGAGTCCTGCTTGCTGGGCTCGCTCGAACACTTCACGTCGGGTAAGGGGGCGTGCCCACTCCTCGACCGCGGCCCACCATTCCCCGGCGAGCCGATCGCGTCCCGCCTCCGACTCCAACTCGGGGCGCCGCAGTCGCGGATCATCGATGAGCTCGACCATCGCCGCCCACTGGTCGGGCTGGTAGATGATGCCCACCCAGCCGTCGACGACCGGGAGCATGCGCCACCGGCCAAATCGCACGCCGGTGCGCCGGGGGGCGACACCGCTCGCGTCGAAGCTCACGTCGCTCTTCCAGTCGATATAGGCCGCGACGTCGGCGAGTGCGACGTCGACGAAGTCGCCCACGGCTTCAGACAGTGCGACCATCGCCCCGAGGAACCCGGTGAAGCCCGCGGAGTATGCGGTCTGCTCGCCGCCGAGGCTGAGCGGCGATCGATCGGGCTCGCCGATCATCGCAGCGAGACCACCGAAGGACTCGGCGAGCAGACTGTCGGGTCGGACGAACGGGTCGCCCGGGCCAAGCCCGAAGCTAGAGAAGGACACGACGACCAGACCCGGTCGCCGGTCGTCGCCTCTGAGTCCGAGCTCGGCGATCTTCTCGGGCGGATGGTCGGTGATCACGACATCCGCAGCTGCGATCAACCGGCGCGCACGCTCCACCCCTGCGACGGAGTCCAGATCTACGACCAGGCTGCGCTTGCCGGCGTTGAGCACGCGGAATCCGCTCGCCATCAGTCCGCCGTCTGCGCCTCCGTCGCCGCGCAGATAGTCGCCTCGGGGCGGTTCGCACTTGATCACCTCATGACCGAGGCCGCTGAACATGCGCCCGCAGACCGGTCCGGCCACGCCTTGGGCGAACTCGACGACGCGCAGAGTCCGCCCGATCCGCGGCTGCGCGCTCATGAGATTCCCTTCGGGGTCGTGGCTTCGGTCGGCGGGATGCCTTGAGTCGAGTTCCTGCGACCCGCCGAGAACTCGGAGAGGCCCGCGGCCACAACGTCGGTCCGTGCCCGGATCTGAACGCCGACCCCCTCCCCGAACTCGAGAGCCGAGGTCCAGTCGGAGAGGTGCATGGGGATCTCCCACAGCGCTTTCTTGCACCAGCTGAGCGTGACGGGATCGTGCTCGGCAACTCGCGTCGCGAGGCCAATGACCTCGTGCTGCAGCTCGTCCGGCCGCACGGCCGCGTTGACGAGTCCCCACTCGGCCGCGGTCGTCCCGCTGATCCGCTCGCCCGTGAGCACCATCCATGCCGCGCGCTTCTGGTTGATTCGCAGCTGGGTCGACGGGCCGGCGAGCCCGGGGTAGAGCCCGAAGCCGATCTCCGGCATTCCGATCTGAGCGCCCTCCGCGGCGATCGCCAGATCGGAGGTATTGATGAGCGTGACGCCGCCACCAAGCGCGAACCCGTTCACGGCTGAGATGACGATTGCCGGGTGCCGGCGGATCGCCTCCTGCACAGCGATCCATGGGGCCTTGCCGCCGAGCGAATCGCGTGCAGGCCCCTCGGCATTGGCCTCTTTGAGGTCGATTCCTGCGCAGAAGGCCGGCCCGGCGCCCGTCAAGACGATCACCCGAGCGGTCTCGCGAACGTCGTCGAGGGCGGAGAGGAGCGCCGTCCGCGCCGCTACGCTCATCGCATTGCGTTGCCGCGGTCGGTTGAAGGTGATTCGTACCACACCGTCGGCAGGCCGATCCACGAGCATCAGCGGTTCGCCATGGTCGTTGACGAGCGCGGGGACGTCACTCACGAGGTCACCTGAAATGCGGGAACGCTGCGCGCCCCGACTTCGGTGAACACGAGCTCGAGCGGAGCATCGACCGTGAGCTTGTCCACGTCCCCGATGACGGTCGAGACCATGAAGGGGCCTTCCGCCAGTTTCACGAACGCAACAGGGTACGGTCGCAGTTCGTCGAAGGCGTCGAGGTACTTCTGATGCATGATGACCCACGACCAGAGGGTCGCCTCGCCTTTCGCCGGCCGCCACGAGAAGTCAGGCGACAGGCACTGCGGGCAGACCGGGCTCTCGGGAAAGCGGGCTGTGCCGTCGTGATTGCAGAACTGCAGTCGCAGCTCGCCGGCGTCGAGGCCCTCCCAATACGCTCTGTTGCCCTCGGTCACGGGCGGCAGCAGTCGTGCGAACGCGTCGAGATCCATCTTGTCGCTGCTCCTTTACTCGGCAGTGAGGACGTGAGAGGTGACGATCGGTGATGCGCACATGTACTGCACGACGTTGCAATCGGCGACCTGGCGCTCGCCTGCCTCGCCGCGGAGCTGCTTCACTGCCTCCACGTGCAGGGCCCAGCCCTGCATATAGCTCTCGGCCGTGTGGCTTCCCGACGTGTTCAACGGGTGCGCCCCGTCATAGCCGATCGTGTTCTCCCTCACCCATTCCCATGCAGTGCCGCGGTCGGCGTGGCCGAAGCCCTCGAGCGTGAACAGAATCGTCGGAAGGAAGTTGTCATAGACCTCTAGCGCATCCATGTCCGCCGGTCCGTAGCCGCTCTTCTCGTACACGCGCCTCGCGACCTCGCGGCTCGCCTCATAGAAGAAGTCCTGGCTGGTGTAGAAGTTGGTCAGTTCGGCGATGCCCGCGGTGGCGGCGATGCGCACCGGCTTCGACGGCAGCGTGCGCGCCTTCTCCATCGTGGTGACGATGAAGGCGACGCCGCCGTCGTTGATCAAGCAGTAGTCGAAGAGGCGCAATGGCTCGGCGATGTACCGCGAGCCCAGGTAGTCGTCTCGACTGAGCTCCTTCTGAAACACCGCGTATGGGTTCTTCGTAGCATTGCGGCGGTTATTGGCAGCCAGCGGGTAGAGAGCGTCTTCCGGCGCGCCGTAGAGGTGCCGGTAGCGCTGATACATCAAGGAGACGTATGCGCCCGGCGATGTCATTCCGTACATGGCGTCGTATCCCGCCGTCTCGACTCCACCCTCACCGGTGCCCTCGCCGCCGTACTTCATCTGCACGGAGCGGCCATTGTTCCCGTAGACGCACGCGACAGTCTCTGCGGCACCGCTGGCGATCAGTGACACCGCGTTCTGCAGCGCGACGCCGCTCATGCGGCCCGAGCCCTCGAGCTCCTGGACGAAGTGCGGGTGGTGGATGCCGAGTACATTCGCTGTGCGGTTGTATCCCACCCGTGAGACGAAGAGCCCGTCGATGTCTTCCTTGGCGATGCCAGCGTCTTCGATCGCCTCTTTCAGCGCGGCCGCGGCCAACGACTGAGCGTCCCGCTTCACGCCGCGCTCCTCGTAGAGCGCGCGGTAGTTGGTCTGACCGACACCGACGATGGCGATGTCGGAGGGGTCGGTGATCTTGAGGCTCATTCGCGGGCCCCGTTCACTTGTGCGACTTGGCGTAAGCGTCGTTGAACTCGGAGAGCAGCTGGTTTCCGCCATTCGACTTCCACGACGAAACCGCGTCATCCCACGCGCTGATGGGCGCGTCGCCCTTCATGATCTGGGCTTGGGTGTCGTACATCTTCAGTTCGAGCTGTGCCCATTTGCGGCCGTAAGTCTCGGAGTAGAGCCCGAGGGTGGGGTTTGCGATCGAGGTCGGCATCGTCGCCTTCTCGATTTCGTATTGCGTCTCGGCGGGGCCGCCGAGGCCGACGTAGTAGAGCACGCGGGGCGGCGCCGCGATGTAGGGCAGGCCGAACCCGAGGGTCTCCGCCGTCCCGGTCTGCGTCACGTTGGGGTCGCCGCTCGCGGTCGGCGTCCAGTCGACGCCCTCGACGCCGTAGTTCAGGAAGCGGTATTCCTCGCTGCCGAACGGCGCGGCGAGGTAGTTGCAGACCTCGAGGAGCATCTTGATTCGGTCATCGGATGCCTTCTTGAAGGCCGTCATGCTGAAGGACGGCGTGCGCTGCCAGCCGTGCGGCGTCGTGGACGAATCCCACGGCACGGGCCCGCTGCCGCCGATCTTCATGTTGGGGTCTTTGTTCACGTTGAAGAAGCGCGGCAGCGTGGTCAGGCCGCCCGGCATGCCGAGCACGGCCTGCCCATTGGCCATCGCCGTGTACCACGTGACGGTCGAGCCGCTGAACGCATCCGGATGCACGTAGCCCTTTTTGACGAGGCTCGCGCAGGCGCTGATCGCTTCCTTGGTGCGGTCGTCAGTGTGGTAGCTCGTGAACTTGCCGCCCTTCTGCTCGAAGACGTTCCCGACGCCGAGGCACTGCAGCGCGAAGCCGAATGTGCCGGCCGGGGCGGCCGCGTTCTCGACGACGTGATCGAGCGCCCAGCGGTTGTGGCGGGTGTCGGTCATCGCCTTGCACAGCGCGACGAATTCCGTCCAGTTCGTGTATTTGGGGTTCTGCCCCGCGGCTTCGATCAGGTCGTCGCGTGAGAAGAAGTGGTTCACCAACTTGTACGCGGGGATCGGAATCCCATACAGGCCGTCGTTGTACACGACCTCGCTGCTCCAGAAGTCCTGTGCGATGTTGGCGAGGAACGGGTAGTCATTGATCTTGTCGCCGGCGAGGAATGGCGTGAGGTCCTGGAACTTCGCCTTGAGCAGATCGGGGAACGAGGGCTGCAGGGTCTGGAACTGGAGGAAGTCCGGCAGATCGTTGCCCGCGAGTACGGTCGGCACCTTGGTGAGGTAGTCGGCCGAGCCGACCTGCTGCATGTCGAGCTTGATGTTGAGGCGCTTGTTGACCGCCTGCCAGAACTTGTTGCCGCCGAGTCCTGCGACGATCGGTGAGTACGTGATGGTGAGTGCCGAGACAGCGCTGCCGTCGCCAGGCGTCCCCTTCGTCACCGACTTCGGGTTGGCCGGGTAGGTCTTGTAGAACGGCACGAGGCCGAACGAGTTGCCGGGGAATTGCGTGGGCACCTGAGTGGGGTACGGCACGTATTTCGGCAGAATCGCGCCGCTCTGGGCGGCGGAGCCCGAGCTGATGCTCGATGGTGATGCCCCGCAAGCCGCGAGCAGCCCGGCGACCCCGAGCGCGCCCGCGCCGGCGATGCCAGCGCGGAGCACCTGGCGTCGATCGAGGAGTTTGTCTCCGTACATTCTGATCCTCCTATGGCAGAGATCGCGTGGGGAGGGCATCGTGCCGCGTCATCGTTGACGGGAACCGCACTCGTCTAGCGAGCGAAGTGGCCGGTAGCGCGCGTGGACCGCAATGTCCACCTGCTGAGTGGTGATACTACGAAATACAGAATTTGTACTACAATCGATGATGATGGCGGGCCCGATGTCACGTGTCAAGGTCGACATGCGAAAGTCGCGCTTCTGCCCTCGCGTCAACGACGACGGACACTTCGGAAGAAGACGATATGAATGACGGCCCGGGCCGACTGCCGCAGTTTCGGGATCTTCCTCACGAGGAGGGCGGGGCAAGATCGGCGTGGGGCTTGTTCGGCCCCGACGATGGCATCGGGTTGATGAACCTGATCACGCCCGAGAAAACCCGCGACGCCGCGCGACTCGTACGGCGAGGCGCGATGTTCCCGCTAGATGTCCAGCTGGGCTTCGTGGACCCGCCGTTCTTCGATCGCGGTCTGCCTCGGCACACGCTTATCGAGCGCCGGCCGGGGCGTACCTTCGACGACGCATATGACAACCTGTTCCCGCAGGCGTCCAGCCAATGGGATTCGCTGGCCCACGTCGCAGCGCGGCCGGAGCAGTTTTACAACGGAGCCACGCGCGCTCAGATCCGCGCAGGCGAGCGCAACACGATCGACCACTGGGCCCGTCGGGGCATCGCCACGCGGGGAATCCTGCTCGACGTGTCCGAGCGGGTGTCCGAGCGGGGCGGCCCTGGGGAGAGCGTGGCCGTCACCGCCGCCGATCTGGACGAAGCGCGCGATCGTGCCGGGGTCGAATTCGAGCCCGGTGATGTGATGCTCGTCCGGACGGGGTTCCTGAGCTGGTATGGCGACCAGAGCCGCGAGTCACGGGTGCGGATGTCTCGGCGGGAGTCGACTGCAGCGCCAGGACTTGAGCGAAGCGAGTCGATGGCCGAGTACCTGTGGAATGCGCACGTCGTCGGTGTCGCGAGCGACACCGTCGGCCTCGAAGTGTGGCCCGGCGAGGAGGATCCGGGGCCGTTCGGGTCGCTCCACCGGATCCTGATCGGCCTCTACGGTCTCGCGATCGGCGAGCTGTGGCAGCTTGACGAGCTCGCGCGAGACTGCCGGGCCGACGGCCGTTACGACGTGTTCCTCACCAGCGCGCCCTGGAATTTTCCGGGGGCTATCGGGTCACCTCCGAACGCGCTCGCGCTGAAGTAAGCCACGCCACCCCGGAGCGCCCCGTGGACTATGCCGTCGGGCCCGAGTTCGCGGGGCCGGCACTGCCAGAGCGACGGCGGCGGCGACGGCGCGGGGCCGCGTTGCCGTCGTGGTGCTCTGCACCCTGCCCGTCGTGGGTGCCGGCGGCGGGCTCTTTGACAGCGGATGCCTCGGCCGGGGCATCCGTCTGCCCTCCGCCCGAGCGGGTACGGCGACGGCTTCGCGTTCCAGCCGATCGTGCGCTCTCGGGGCGCCCCTGCTTCGCGACCTCGGACTCGACGTTGGGCTTCGGGGTCGTCTTGAGGCGCCCCTTGGTGCCTTCGGGGATGTTGAGGTCGGTGTAGAGGTGCGGCGACGAGGAGTAGGTCTCGGTCGGCTCGGGCTGGCCGAACTCGAGCGCGCGGTTGATGAGGGCCCACTTGTGCAGGTCCTCCCAGTCGACGAAGGTCACGGCGATGCCGGTCTTGCCCGCGCGGCCGGTGCGGCCCGCGCGGTGCAGGTAGGTCTTCTCGTCGTCGGGGATCGTGTGGTTGATGATGTGCGTGACGTCGTCGACGTCGATGCCGCGCGCTGCGACATCCGTCGCGATCAGGATCTCTTTCTTGCCCGCCTTGAACGCGGCCATGTTGCGCTCGCGCTGCTCCTGGTTCAGGTCGCCGTGGACGCTGACCGCAGGGAAGCCGCGGTCGGCGAGCTCGTCCTGCAGCTTTGCGGCCGCGCGCTTCGTGCGAGTGAAGATGACCGTCTTGCCGCGCCCCTCCGCCTGCAGGATGCGGGCGATCACCTCATCTTTGTCGAGCGAGTGCGCGCGGTAGATGACGTGCTTGATGTTGGCCTGGACGATGCCCTCGTCGGGGTCGTTCGCGCGGATGTGGATGGGCTTGTTCATGAAACGGCGTGCGAGCGCGACGATCGGCCCCGGCATCGTCGCCGAGAAGAGCATGGTGTGCCGCACGGCGGGAAGCTGCTGGAAGATCTTCTCGATGTCGGGCAAGAAGCCCAGGTCGAGCATCTTGTCGGCCTCGTCGAGCACGACCTCGGTCACCTGTGACAGGTCGAGCAGGCGCTGGCCGGCCAGGTCGAGGAGGCGCCCCGGCGTGCCGACGGCGATCTGTGCGCCGTCCTTGATCGCGGCGACCTGGCCCTCGTACGCCTTCCCGCCGTAGATCGCGACGACCTTGGTCGGGCGGTTCGACGCGCCGAGCTCCATGTCTTCGGACACCTGCACGGCGAGCTCGCGGGTCGGCGCGACGATGAGCGCCTTGACGCCCGGCGCCGGATCGAAGCCGAGCCGCTGGATGACGGGCAGGCCGAAGCCGAAGGTCTTTCCGGTGCCGGTCTTGGCCTGGCCGATGATGTCCTGCCCGGCGAGCGCCAGGGGGATCGTCTGCTGCTGAATGGGGAACGGCTCGGCAATGCCCTTGCCGGCTAGCGCGTCGACGATGTCGTTGTCGATGTTGAGATCTGCGAAAGTCACGAAAAAGATACCTGTCAGGTGTCGGACGGCGAGGGAGAATCCTCAAGCCTTCTCATATCTTACCTAGGGTTGCTTTTAGACTTCCCTGCGTGCCCTTCTCGTGGTTCCGCCGACGCCGGCTCGTGCTCGACGCTCCTCGGCTGCGGCCGCGCCGCGAGCGCAAACCCGGTGTCGCCGCGGATCTCGCCGCGATCGCGCCGGACCTCAGGCCCTTCCTTGGGCTCTCGGCGAGTGTTGAGCTGAGCGCGTTCGAGCAGCTGTCTGGGCTGGTGGCGGATGCTCCGAGCTACAGCGCGAAGGAATCCATCGGTCAGGCCGCCGCCAATGCGCTCGGCCGCCACCGGCGCCTCGTTGCCGAACTGCGCCGCTTCGACGGCGACCCAGAGGTCGAACTGCGCGAGCACTTGCCGCGCGTCGCCGAGCTCGACGCGGTGAGCGCGGGTCACGACTGGGTTGAGCGAGTGCTCTCCGCGCACCTCTGCGGGGCGCTGCTCGAGGACTTCTTCGCCGAGCTCGCCCAGGGGGTCGACGCCGGCGGCATCAAGGACCTGCCTGCGATCTTCGCGGTCGACCCAGCCGACCGGCACGCTCTGCAGTCCATCTTGAAAGAGCACATCGACGGGGATCACCGGCTCGCCGCACGCCTGGCCATGTGGGGCCGGCGGCTGGTCGGCGACGCGCTGCTCTTGACGCGCTCGGGCCTGCGGCTGACGGGCGACATCGATGCGGATGATGCGCACACCGCGGCCCTGTACGCCGAGATCGTCGCGGCCCACACTCGGCGCATGGACGCGCTGGGGCTCACGGCCTGAGTCGCATGCGGCTCACCGCCCGGCGCGGGTCGAGCGTGTGCGCGAGCGGCGCGCGGCTGCGCTCAGGCGGCGACGCCGTGCTGGGTCACGTGCTCGAGCAAGGCCGCGTCTGACACCGTGCGCACCTGGCCGACCAGGATGTCGACGGCGGCCACGACTACGCCCGTGCCGAACAGGGTGATCCACCAGATCACGCCCGCGTCCCACTTGAGACCCGCCCAGGTGAGCCCCACCCAGAGGACCATCGCAGCGATCCCGCCGAGCGCCGGCATCAGGGCCGCGCCGTGGGTGCTGCGCCAGGGCAGCAGGTACCGGCCGGCAAAGCCGATGAGGATGCCGGCGAGAGCGATGAACATCAGCTCCATGAGAGGAGCCTCAGGCGACGAAGCCGACGCGTCGGGTCTCTTCGGCGCCGAGCTGCACATAGGCGATGCTCGCGACCGGGACGAGGTACTTCGCGCCGTGGTTGTCGATCAGCTCCAGCACCGGGTTCGCGTTCGAGATCGCGCTGTTGACCGTCTCACTCACCTCGGGGGCGGGCTGGTCGGTCTCGAAGCTGAGCTCGCGGGGGGCGTTCAGGATGCCGATGCGGATCTCCACCGTGGTGCCTTTCGTCGTTGACTGCTGATGAGCCTATCGACTGCGTGCACACCCGATCGTGTGTGTTCGCCCACGGGGGAAGCGGCGTCTGCCAGCGCGTGTCGGTGGATGCGGCTAGCTTGGCGGACGTGATACTCGACCCGTCTCAGCAGGCTGTTCTCGACCTTCCGTTCGAGAGCTCCGCGGTGGTGCTGGGTGCACCGGGAACGGGCAAGACTTCGGTCCTCATCGAGGTGGTGGCGGCGCGTGTCGGGGCCGGGCTCGTCGGCGCCGACGACGTGCTCGCGCTGTGCTCCAGCCGTGCCGCGGCAACAGCACTTCGCGACCGGCTCTCGCTTCGGTTGGGCGTCTCGACGCAGGGGCCCCGGGCACGCACCGCGAACTCGCTGGCCTTCAGCGTGGTCGGTGCGGCGAGGGCTGCCGCCGGTCTTCCAGAGCCGCGGCTGCTGACCGGTTCTGAGCAAGACCAGCTGCTCGGCGAGCAGCTCGCGGGCGACATCGAAGACGGGGCGGTGGTCTGGCCTGAGCACCTCGCCCCCGAAGTCCGTCGTCTCGCAGGCTTTCGTGCCGAGTTGCGCGAGCTGATGGAGCGCATGGTCGAGAACCGCGTATCGGCGACGCGTCTGATCGAACTCGGCCGCGGCCGCGGCGTGCCCGAGTGGGTCGCCGCGGGCGAGTTCATCCGCCGATACCAAGACACGGTCGATCTGCTGCGCCCGGGCTTCGTCACTGCTGCCGAGCTCCTCGCCGATGCGGCCCGCCTGGTGGGCTCGGGCGACATCGACCCCGGCATCCGCCTGCTCGTGGTCGACGATCTGCAGGAGTTCACCCGGGCTGGGCTCGACTTCCTCGCCGCGCTGGGGCGACACGGCGTGCCGATCGTCGCGTTCGGCGATCCCGATGTCGCGACGACGACGTTCCGCGGGGCCGACCCTGCCGCGGTCGCGAGGTTCGGAGCGCGCTCCGGCGGGAAGACGGAAACGCTGACATTGACGGTGGTCCATCGACAACCGCCCGTCTTGCGTGCCGTGACGCAGCGAGTGACCGAGCGCATCGGTACGGCACTCGCGGGTTCCCAGCGGCGTGCGAGCGGAGCGGCTGAAGGCACCGGCTCGGTGCAGAGCATCCTCGCCCCGAGTGAGGCCGCGCAGTATGCGACCGTCGCCCGCAGGCTGCGCGAGCTCCACCTGCTCGAAGAGCAGACCTCGTGGAGTCGTATGGCGGTGATCGTGCGCTCAGGTCGTCAGGTGCCCGAGCTCGCTCGGGCACTCGCGGTGGCCGAGGTGCCGACGCGCACCACCGCTGCGGCCGGAGCGCTGCGCGACGACTATGCGGCGAAGCACCTGCTCACCGCCGCGTCCGTCGTGCTGGGCCTCACCGACCTCGACGGCACCGTGGCGGCCGAACTGCTGCTCGGCCCGCTCGGGGGTCTCGACGTCGTTCAGCTGCGCAAGCTCAGACTCGCCCTGCGCCACGAGGAGCTTGCAGGCGACCGCACCCGGTCCGGCGACGTGCTGCTGGCCGAGGCGCTCGGCGATCCTGCGGAACTGGTCACCGTCGAAGACATGGCGCCCGGGCGCGCTGCGCGGCGCCTCGCATCGACGCTGCAGACGGCGCGGGGGCAGCTCGCTCGTAGCGCCACGATCGAAGAGCTCCTGTGGACCCTGTGGGAACGCAGCGGGCTCGCCGCGACCTGGTCGAAGCAGGCAGCGCGCGGGGGCGTGCTCGGCGACGAGGCGAACCGGCACCTTGACGGCGTTGTCGCGCTGTTCGCGGCGGCGAAGCGCTTCGTCGAGCGTTCGCCTGGCAAGCCTGCGGCCGATTTCGTGACGGAGCTCGTCGAAGCGGCGGTTCCGGAAGACACGCTGGCGCCGCGCTCGCTCGCGGACGCCGTACTGGTGTGCACGCCCGCCGCCGCCGTCGGCCTCGAGTTCGACGTCGTCGTCGTCGCGAACCTTCAGGAGGGCACCTGGCCGAACGTCCGGCTGCGCGGCTCGCTCCTGCGTCCCCAGGCGCTCGTCGGGGCGTTGGCGGGGGCTGGAACCGATGCGATACCCGTCGGCCGGCTCGCCGCGGGCGATGCGCTCGTTGATGAGCGCACGGTCGTGCTGCACGACGAGCTGCGCATGTTCGCGCTCGCCGTCTCGCGCGCTCGCCGACTGCTCATCGTCGCCGCGAGCGAGGGCGAAGACCAGCAGGCGTCGCCGTTTCTGCGGCTCGCCGACGGGGAGCCTCTCCCGGTGGCCGGGCATCCGTTCACTCTGCGCGGGCTGGTCGGCCAACTGCGGCGTCGATTGACGAGTGTGCCGGCGGATGCTGCTGCGGCGGCGTCCCTCGCGACGCTCGCTGAGGCAGGTGCGCCCGGGGCCGATCCCGCCAGCTGGCACGGGGTGCTCGAGCCGTCGACCGAAGGGCCGCTGGCCGACCTCGACGGCGACGCGGAGGCCACGGTCGCCGTTTCGCCGTCGCAGGTCGCAACCTTCGAAGAGTCGCCGCTCAAGTGGTTCGTCGACGTCATGTCGGGATCGTCCGGCGGTCTCGCTGCCGGCGTCGGCACGATCCTGCACTCCATCATGGAAGCAGTGGCGGCTGAGCCGGAGGGCGACATCAGTGTCGAACGCATCTGGGGCGACGTCGAGCGGCGCTGGGCTGAACTGGGCCTCGAGCCCGGGTGGGTCGAGCAGCGCGAGAAGCGTCGCGTCCAGAAGATGGCGCAGGGCCTGCACGACTATCTCAGCGACTTCGAGAGCTCAGGGGCCACGCTGCTCAGCGCTGAGGGCAAGTTCACCCTGCATCTCGGCCGTACCGTCATCAACGGTGCGATCGACCGGGTCGAGCGGCGCCGCGACGGAACTCTTGTCATCGTCGACCTCAAGACCGGCAAGCAGTACCCGAGCGGAAAAGAGGCGCCGGGCCACCCGCAGCTCGGTGCCTACCAACTCGCCTACCGCGACGGCGCACTGGGCGAGTTGCTCGAATCGGCGGGCGCCGTGTCCGACCCCGCCGCACTCGGCGGCGCGAAGCTCGTCTTCATCGCGCCCGAGACGACGACGACGAGGAAGAACTATCGCGAGGTCCCGCAGGAAGCGAAGAGCGACGCCGAATTCGAGGAGTTCCGGGTGCGCGTGCAGGAAGTGGGCCACGGCATGGCCGGGGCCGAGTTCGTCGGTGTGCGCTCCGACGACGGGCGCGACAAGTACGACTACCGGATTCACCTTGTGCCGGAAGTCACGGAGGTCGGGGAATGACGGGCGGCTCCACCGTGACACGCGGTTTCGGCGGGGGCGCCTACAGTGCAGACGACGTGGCGCGCCTGCTCGGGCAGGCCTATTCGCCGACGCCCCAGCAGCGCGCCGTCATCGAAGCCGGTGCCGCTCCCGCGCTCGTCGTCGCAGGTGCGGGCAGCGGCAAGACCGAGACAATGGCCGCCAGGGTGGTTTGGCTGATCGCCAACGGGTTCGTCGCGCCCGGCGAGGTGCTGGGCCTGACGTTCACGCGCAAAGCCGCCGGTGAGCTCGCCGCCCGCATCCGCGGCCATATCGAGAAGCTACGCCTCGCTGGTGCCGTTCCCGGTGGTCACGACCCGCTCGAGGCGCCGAGCGTCTCGACTTACAACTCGTTCGCAAACGCGTTGTTCCGCGAGAACGCACTGTCGATCGGCCGCGAATCGGACGGGGTCCTGCTCGGCGACGCGGCGGCGTGGCGGCTGGCGCGCGCCGTCATCGGGCGTAGCGACGACCCGCGGCTGCTTGAGACCGAGCACAGCCTCGACAAGCTGGCCACAGCGGTACTCGACCTCGCGCACGCGCTCAGCGACAACGACGTGGGCGATCCGGGCGCGGTGCTACGGCTCGCGGCAGAGTTCCAGGACCTGCTCGCCCTGCCCTCCGGCGGCCGTAACGCGTCGATGGCCGACGCGGTCAAGCTCGTCAGTTCGGTGGAAGACCTGCCGCTGCTCGTCGACCTCGCCGTCGAATACGCCGCTGAGAAGCGGCGCCGCGGATTGATCGAGTACAGCGACCAGGTCGCGTTCGCGTTGCAGGCTGTCAGGCGTCGCGTTGACGATCTCAGCGCGGAGTACCGCACCCGCTACAAGGTGGTGCTGCTCGACGAATACCAGGACACCTCGTTTCTTCAGACCGACCTCCTCTCCGGGCTTTTTGCGGGGCATCCCGTGATGGCGGTCGGCGACCCCAACCAGTCGATCTACGGGTGGCGCGGCGCGAGCGCCGACAACCTCGACGACTTCTCGCGAGCGTTTTCAGGCGCGCCGGGCATCGCTCCGACCTACCCGCTCACCATCAGCTGGCGGAATCCGATTGCCGTGCTCGACGCGGCGAACCTGATCGCGGCACCGTTGAACGCCAAGGCGAAGGTCGACGTCGAGCCGCTCGATCCGCGTGCCGACGCGCCGACGGGCGCGATCGAGGTGAGCTTCGAGCAGACGATCCTCGACGAGGCGGCTGCGGTCGCCGCCTGGTTCGCCGGCCGTTTCCGGGCCGTGGCAGGCGCACCGCCCACGGCTGCGCTGCTCATGCGCTCATGGAGCCGAACGGAGGTTTTCACCAGGGCGCTGCGGGAAGCAGGCATCCGCTATCACGTGCTCGGCCTCGGCGGCTTGCTCGAGCAGCCCGTCGTCGTCGACCTCGTGTGCGCCCTCAAGGTGCTCGTCGACCCCGACGCCGGAAGCGAGCTGCTGCGGCTCCTCGCGGGAGCGCGCTGGCGCATCGGCGTGCGCGATCTCGCGGCGCTGCGCGGCCTCGCGAGCTGGCTTGAGAAACGCGACTTCCGCCAGCAGCTGCTCGACGGCGAGGTGCGTCAGCAGCTGCGCGGATCCGTTGCCGACGACGAAGGCGCGTCGATCGTCGAAGCGCTGGCGTTCATCGGAACGGCACGTCCGTCGCACGGCGCCCTGGCAGACTTTTCCGAGGTCGGCCTTGAGCGGCTTCGCGCCGCGGCGGCGCAGTTCGACGAGCTGCGCGGGCGGCTGGGACTCGAGCTGCTCGACCTGGTCACGCTCGTCGTCCAAGAGCTCGACCTCGACATCGAAGTGCGGGCGAACGAGTCGGCGAGCGGCGGGCAGGCCGGTCTCGACGCCTTCATCGACCTCGCGCGAGGCTTCACAGCGAGTGACGACGCAGGCGCAGGGGTTCGCGCCTTCCTCGACTGGCTCTACGAAGCCGAAGGGCGCGAGCGGTTCAGCCCGCGCACCGACCCGCCTGAGCCGGGATCGGTGCAGATCCTCACCATCCACGGCTCAAAGGGGCTCGAATGGGACCTCGTGGCAGTCCCGCGGCTCGTCACCGACGAGCTGCCGAACGCGTATCGCGACGGCGCGGGGTGGGTGCGATTCGGGCAGCTGCCCTTCGACTTCCGCGGCGACCGTGCGGCGCTTCCCGTTCTCGCCTGGCGCGCGGCCGAAACGCAGAAGCAGTTCCTCGGGAACGTCGACGCGTTCAAGGCGGCGCTCCGCGACCGGCATCTCGATGAGGAGCGCAGACTCGCGTATGTCGCGGTGACGCGCGCCCGCGACCGGGTGCTGCTCGCGGGGTCGTACTGGAGCGCGCAGAGCAGGCCGCGGCAGCCGAGTGCCTACCTCACCGAACTGAGGGAGGCGGGGCTCATCGCAGCCGATGCGGTGCCCGAGCTCGCGTCGGACGAGAATCCGATCGACAGTGCGCTCGCCGACCCGGTGCTGTGGCCGAAGCATCCGCTGCGCGGCCGAGAGGGGCAGGTGCGTGCCGCCGCGGAAGCCGTACGCCATCGCCTCGAGCTCGGCCCGGCCGACCCCGCGCGCGACGTGGGGCCGTGGCGCGGCGAACTCGAGCTGCTGCTGCGCGAGGCCGCCGAACGCCGTCGAGGTGCTGCCGAGCTCGAGCGGCCGCCGGTGCGCGTCCCCGCCTCGCGCTATAAGGACTTCGTCAGCGACCCGGTCGGCACGCTGGCCGCGCTGCAGCGCCCGATGCCTGAGCGCCCCTACAAGGCGACCCGCATCGGCACCCTGTTCCACGGCTGGGTCGAGCGGCGGGCAGGCGTGCTGGGGCAGAGCGAAGTGATCGACAGCGCCGAGTTCGAACTCGACGAGCTCACCCCCGAGAACGAGGCCGATGTGAGCCGACTCGCCGAGCTCAAGGCGACGTTCGAGCGCAGCCGCTGGGCCGGGCAGCGACCGCTCGAGGTCGAGCTCGAAATCCACGCCCCGCTCGCCGGTCGGGTGTTCGTCTGCAAGCTCGACGCCGTCTACCCGCTGCCTGACGGCCGGGTCGAGATCGTCGACTGGAAGACAGGCAAGGCGCCGGCTGACCCTGACGATCTCGAGCGCAAGCAGTTCCAACTGGCGCTCTACCGACACGCGTACGCGACCTGGAAGGGGATTCCGCCTGAGTCGATCGACGCGGTGTTCTATTTCGTGGCAGACGACCTCGTCATCCGTCCCGAGCGGATCTACTCGTCGTCCGAGCTGGCCGAGCGCTGGTCGTCCACGTTCTCGTCCTCGACGGGAGCGAGACCAGCCGAGTGATCGCCCGCGGGCGCGCCGCCCGGGGTCTGCGCGAGCAGCTGCTCGACTTGCGCGGCGTCCAGAACCTGCCCGGTCGCTTGATCGAGCCGATCGACGCCGCCCTGGTGCACCCGTTCGACGAGCTGATCGAGCATCGCTTCGGCGTCGGCGATGATCGCCTGGTCGTGCAGGTCGTGTCCGTGCAGCAGCCAGCGGGCGAGGTCGAGTTCGGCGTGCAGCAGCGCTCGTTGCTGCAGGCGCGGGTCGGCGGGTGCCTGACGCGCCGCGCCGTAGGCGGCGAAGACCGCTTCAGCCGCGTCGGGCTGCGCCCCCATCACCCAGGCGAGGTCACGCGCCGGGTCGCCGATAGACAGCGCCGACCACCCGATGATCGCGCGCACCGACGGCCCGTCGACCAGCAGCGAGTCGGACGACAGCGCTCCGTTGATCACCGTCGGCGCGAATCGCCACAGCGACTGATCGGTCGCCGCCGTGTACCACCTGTTCCGCAGCGCGGCGGGCAGCGAACCTGTGGCCTGTGCACGGTCGACGATCGCCATGATCGCCCGCTGCGCCTCCTCCGCGCTCTGCTGAGGCAGCCCCGCGTCGAGCACGAAACCGGTCGGCAACGAGTGGATCGCGGCCACCGCGTTCCCCGCGGCGACGGCGACGTCGCCATAGACGCGCCCGAGCTCGAGCGGGGCCCCTGCGAGGAAGTCGTAGACCACGGCTCGCGTGCCTTCGAAGGGTGCCTGCCCCTCGACCATGGGAACGTCGAATGGCAGCCGCGAGCGGACCCCGCTCGACAGCGCAGCGAGGGCGATCAGATCGGCGGCCTGCTCGGTCTCTGCCGCCTGCGTGCGCGGCACGCGCACGATGAGCTCGCGCCCGTCGCGTGCGCTGAGCACCGCTGCGTCGTAGTCGCCGTGCTGCCCCGTGGTGTGCTCCCGCGTTCTGATGACGTCGAGGCCGGAAACCGCCGCCGTCGAGAGCGCGGCTAGAGTGAGTGGGGTTCTGGCCATGCCCCTCAGGGTAGAGCCGCGGTGTGAGAGAGGCACGGATGACACGTCGCACGGCGCTCGAGCCGTTCATCGGTCTCGTTGTCGATCGTGACGGTGCGCGTCGCAGCAGGCCGGAGCTGTTCGACGAGCTGCTCGCAGACCCCGCGACACGCTTACTGCCGCTGTGGGGCGGCCGCGCGTTGATGACGGATTCGTCGGCCACCGCCCTTGACCTGATCACTCCCGATCGTCAGACGGCGGCACTCGTGCGTGTGTACCTCGGTCGCACGATCGCGGGCGATGTGCCGGTGATCGCCGTGGCGTTGACCGATGCGGCCGCCGCGCAGCTCGAGCCCGACGAGTCCCGTTGGGCGACGCTCCGTGCGGGCGGCGACACGCTCGGCGAGGTCGATTACGCACTGTTCGTCGAAGCGGTGGCGATCGTCAACTGGCACGAGTCGCACACGCACTGCCCCCGCTGCGGCACACCGACGGTCGTGGAGCAGGGCGGCTGGGTGCGGCGCTGCTTCGTCGACGGCAAAGAGGTCTTCCCGCGCACCGATCCGGCGATCATCGTGCGCGTGGTCGACGACGCGGGCCGCATCCTGCTCGGCAGCAATGCCATGTGGGAGAACAACAGGTGGTCGATCCTCGCCGGGTTCGTCGAGCCGGGCGAGCCGTTCGAGGCCGCCGTGATCCGCGAGGTGCAGGAAGAGTCCGGGGTCGAGTGCACCGAGCCGCGCTACCTCGGGTCGCAGCCGTGGCCGTTCCCGGCGTCCGTCATGATCGGCTTCGAGGCGCGCGCTGTCGCGCAGGGCGACGTGCCGACCACGCCCGACGGGCAAGAGATCCTGGCGGTGCGATGGTTCAGCCGCGACGAGCTCTGGGCCGAGCGCGATGACCTCAAACTCCCGATGTCGGCCTCGATCGCACACGCGATCATCACGGAGTGGTACGGCGGCCCCCTAGACGAGCCGCCTGTGCAGGCCGTGCGAGTGGAGTCTGACGCGAGGTGACGCCTGACGAGCTGCTCGCCGGCCTCGATGCTGAGCAGCGGGTCGCGGCGGAAGCCCTGCTCGGGCCCGTGTGTGTTCTCGCCGGGGCCGGCACCGGAAAGACGCGCGCGATAACGCACAGGATCGCGTACGGCGTCGCGACGGGGGCCTATGCGCCCAACCGGGTGATGGCCCTCACCTTCACGAACCGGGCGGCCGCCGAGCTGCGCACACGACTGCGATCGCTGGGCGCCGCGGGCGTGCAGGCGCGCACCTTTCACGCCGCTGCTCTCGCCCAGCTGAACCACTTCTGGCCGACCGTCGTCGGGGGGCGCACACCTGAACTCGCCCCCGGCAAGGCCCGGATCCTCGGCCACGCCGCCCAGGTTCTGAAGCTCAAGGTCGATACGGCGTCACTGCGCGACGTCGCGGCCGAGATCGAGTTCCGCAAGGTGAGCGGCCTGTCGGTCGACGCGTACGAGCGGGCGGCACGTCCGGTCCCAGGCTCTCTCACCGCGGCCCAGCTCGCCGACCTGATGGACACCTATGAGCGGCTCAAGGACGAACGCCGCTTGATCGACTTCGAGGACGTGCTGCTCGTGCTCGCCGGCATGCTCGAGAACGAGCCGACGGTCGCGATGAACGTGCGGGAGCAGTACCGATTCTTCGTCGTCGACGAATATCAAGACGTCTCGCCGCTGCAGCAGCAGCTGCTCGAACTGTGGCTCGGCGGCCGGCGCGAGCTCTGCGTCGTCGGTGACGCGAGTCAGACCATCTACTCGTTCGCCGGCGCCTCGAGCCGTTTCCTGCTCGGCTTCGAGCATCGCTACGAGGACGCGACGGTCGTCCGGCTCGAGCAGAACTACCGCTCAGCCGCGCCGGTCATGGCGGCTGCGAACGAATTGATGCGGGGCCGGTCCGGCTCGCTGACCCTGCGCGCGGTGGTGGCCGATCACACCTCGACACTTACCTCCGCGCACGCGCCGACGCACGCTCAAAGCCATAGGCCGACCCTGCCGACCGCACCAACGGCCACCGGGTACTCGAGCGACATCACCGAGGCCGCGGGCGTCGCGTCCGCCATTGCCGCCTCGATCGACGCGGGAAACGCCCCCGAATCCATCGCCGTCCTCTACCGCCTCAACGTGCAGGCCGCCGCCCTCGAGGCCGCGCTCGCCGAGGCGGACGTGCCGTACCGGATTCACGGCGCGAAGCGCTTCTTTGACCAGCCCGAGGTGAAACAGGCGGTCCTCGCGCTGCGCGCGGCCTCAGTCACCGTCAGTGGCGAGCCCCTGTTCAAGTCCGTGTCCGACGTCTTGCGCGGTCTCGGCTGGACCCAGAGCCCACCCGAGCGCGCGGGCTCGGTTCGTGACCGGTGGGAGAGCCTCAACGCGCTGATGGGCCTCGCCGACCAGGCAGCGCCGGACATGAGCTTCCGCCGCTTCACCGACGAGCTGCTCGAACGGCAGTCGGCGCAGCACGAACCGACCCTGCGGGCAGTGACCCTCGCCACTCTGCACAGCGCAAAGGGTCTCGAGTGGGACGAGGTGCACATCGCGGGCCTCTCAGAGGGTCTCGTTCCGATCTCGTACGCGACCACCTTCGAGCAGGTGGATGAAGAACGCCGCCTGCTCTATGTCGGCATCACTCGCGCGCGGCGGCGGCTACGGCTGAGCTGGAGTGAACGCGGAACCGGTCGAGCGGCAGCACGTCGGCCGTCGCGATTCCTTGCAGAGCTTGGCAACCGCATCGATCGTGCGGGGCGTGGCTGACTGCTTGCTCCCTGCCGTCGGTGCGCAGCACGAGGCTGCGCGCCGCGAAGTCGCGAGAGTCGCGCATCAGCCGATCGAGCAGGATGCGCGCGATGCGCAGGCAGACGGATGCCGTGAAGCCCCCGTCACTCTCGGCGGCCGCCCGCCGCGCCGTCAGCTGAGTGGCGATGACGGGCCACGCCGGGTCCGCGTCACGGCGCGCCAGGTCGACGCACGCGATGCACGGCCCGGTGCCCGGCTCGACGAACGGCCCGATCTGTGCGCTGCGCTCGCCGAACGTGACCCCGAGATGAGGAACGTCGCGCCGCAGCCACACACCGTGGCGCGTGGGCGCGATGGCGTAGGAGCCGAACAGCACGGCTGCGTCGACCGCGTCGCCGTCGTCGGGGAACGCGTCAACCAGTGTCGCGCCGAGCCCGTGGATCACCGCAGCGAATTGGCGGGCGGCCGGCCCGCCGCCGTTCACGGCGATGCGCAGACGACTGGGCGATGGCGGGGACATCACCGTCGGGGTCGGGATGGCGCCATCGGGCAGCAACGCCGGACCGACCGCCTCGAGCAGTGCGCTCGCGAACTGTGCCCCGGCGCCCGCGGTCTGGGCGATCACCGCGAACGCCGACTCGGGCGCCCCGACCGCCAGCGCCGCGAGCAGGCGCTCGGTCGGAACGCTCGCGCCATCGAACACGCAGATCACGGGATCGACCCCGAGCTGCACGGCCGTCGGCGAGCGCCACACGACGGGGATCGCGGGGTCGAGGCGAAGGATCACCGCCTCAGCATCCGCTACCGGCCGTCACGCGCGCGCAAGTTCTCCACAGCCGGCGACGTTGCGCGGTGGAGGCACGGCGCGGATGATGGCGCGCTCAGTCCTCGGTCGGCCGGTCGCCCGTGTTGCCGTTCAGCAGGTCTTCGATCGCCTGGTCGATCGCGTCGGATTCCGGGTCCGCCGGCGCAGACCCGGTGAGACGGTCGATCAGCCGCTGCGGGTCGTCGATGTCGGCTGCGCCGGGCTGCAGGTCGGGGTGCGACCACAGCTCGTCGCGGGCGCCGGCGCCCACGGCATCCGTCACCCGCTGCCACATCGCGGCAGCCTCGCGCAGCCGGCGCGGGCGCAGCTCGAGGCCGACCAGGGTAGCGAACGCGGACTCGGCGGGCCCACCGGCCGCGCGCCGCCTGCGCACGGTCTCGGCGACTGCGTCGGCCTTCGGCAGTCGCGAGGTCGCCGACAGCGTGACCACATCGACCCAGCCCTCGATGAGCGCGAGCTGCGTCTCGAGTCGTGCGAGCGCGGCCTCCTGAGCCTCGGTCTTCGGCGGGATCAGCGCGCCCGACGCGAGCGCGTCGCGCAGCTCCTCGGGGTTCGCGGGGTCGAACGACGCGGCCAGGTCCTCCATGCGCTCGGTGTCGATGTCGATGCCGCGCGCGAACTCGGTGATCGCCGTGATGACCTGCAGCCGGAGCCACTTCGCGTGGCGGAACAGCCGCGCGTGCGCGAGCTCGCGGACCGCCAGGTACAGCGCGACCTGATCGTCGGGAATGTCGAGCCCTTCGCCGAACGCGCGGACGTTCTGAGGCAGGAGCGCCGCCTGACCGTCGTCGAGCAGTGGGATGCCGATGTCGCCGCCCGAGACGACCTCGGTCGACAACTGCCCGACCACCTGGCCGAGCTGCATCGCGAACAGGGTGCCCCCGACCGCGCGCACCATCTGGCCGGCGTTCTGGAGCATGCTCTGCAGCTCTTCGGGCGCCTGCTCCTGCATCACCTTCGTGAGCGAGTCGGCGATCGAGTTGGCGACGGGCTCGGCGAGCTGGGTCCACAGCGGCATCGTGCGCTTCACCCACTCGCTGCGCGAGAGGAGGGCGGGGACTGCGGCGAGCGTGCCGACGGCGGTCGCCTCATCGAGCCAGAGACCGGCGACGTGAAACGCCTGCTCGAGGGCGGAGGTCTCGGCTGACGTCGCCTGGATTGCGCCCTGTGACGCGAGCTGGCGCCCCTGCTGCAGCGCCAGATCCCAGTTGATCGAACCGTCGGGGTTGCCGCGCAGGGCGCCCTGCAGCTGACCGATCAGCTGCTGGATGCTGGCGGGATCGTTAGGCAGGCCCGCGGCCCCGGCGAGCTTCTGCGGGTCGAGCTCGGCGTTGCCTGACAGCATGTCTCGGAGCATGTCGCGCAGGGCGTCCTCGGGAGACTTGTCGTCCTCGTCCGACATCACGAGCCTTTCCAATAAGGCGCCCGGATACTATTCAGGCGCGTTTGTCCACGCTAACCCGGAAAGAATCACATGACCTTGTACGACGAGCAGCCCGACAACGCTGTGCGCGAACGGATGCCGCGCGGCAAGCGCGTCGGGTGGGCACTGCTCGTCGCGGCCGTCGTCGCCCTGCTGATCCTCGGCTTCGCGCCGAGCCCGTACGTGATCGAGCGACCCGGCCCCGTGTTCAACACCCTCGGCGTCGATTCCGTCGCGGGGCAGCCGACGGCGCCCGATTCGAAGCCGGTGATCTCGATCCCCGCGCGCACGACCTACCCGACGAAGGGCGCTCTGTTCATGCTGACGGTGAACGTCGTCGGCAACCCGCAGCAGCTGCCCAACTGGTTCCAGGTCGCGACGGCGTGGTTCCGGCCGTCAGAGTCGGTCGTCCCCGTCGAGGCCGAATTCCCGCAAGGGCAGACCGCCGACCAGGCGAACCAGCAGAACGCGGCGGAGATGTCGGGGTCCCAGCAGGACGCGACGGCGGCAGCTCTCGCGGAGCTCGGCTACACGATTCCGGGGCACGTCGTCGTCGGCGCGGTCCAGCCGGGCACGCCTGCCGACGGCAAGCTCAAGGCCAACGATCGCATAACCGCCGTCGACGGCACCGCGGTCAGCACGGTCGGTGCGCTGCGCGACGCCGTGAACGCCAAGAAGGGCGGCGCCGTCGCCCTCACCGTCGAGCGCGGTGGCGCGACGCAGCATCTCACCATCACCCCGGAGAAGAACGACGGTTCGTGGGTGCTCGGGGTCGTCGCGGGCGAGCAGTACGGCGAACTGCCTGTCAAGGTGGATTTCCAGCTGACCGACATCGGCGGCCCGAGCGCCGGCATGATGTTCGCACTCGGCATCATCGACAAGCTGACGCCCGGATACCTGAACGGCGGGCAGAAGGTCGCGGGCACGGGCACCATCGACGCCGACGGCAACGTCGGGGCGATCGGCGGCATCCGACAGAAGATGTTCGGTGCGCGCGCTGCCGGCGCGACGGTCTTCCTCGCGCCGCAGTCGAACTGCAGTGACGTGACCGGCGACATACCATCCGGCCTGCACGTCTATGCCGTCAAAACGCTGTCCGACTCCTTGAACGTGCTGAAAACCATCTCTGACCACGGTGACACCGCAAGCCTGCCGACCTGTCATCGATAGGCTGACGAAGTGAGTTCCGCCGCAGCCTCCCGCCCCGCTCGGCCGCCAGTCGACCGCAGGAGGCGCGCTGCGGTGTGGATCACGATCGGTGCGATCATCGTGCTGATCATCGCGTTCTTCATCTTCGCGCGGCTCTTCACCGACGTTCTGTGGTTCCAGCAGCTCGGTTACCTCGGTGTCTTCGCGACGCAGTGGTGGTGGGGTCTCGGCATGTTCGCCGTCGGATTCCTCGGCATGGCTGCACCGCTGTGGACGGCGATCCAACTCGCCTATCGCCTGCGACCCGTCTACGCGAAACTCAATACTCAGCTCGACCGCTATCAGCAGGTCGTCGAGCCGCTGCGCCGGCTGGCGGTGTGGGGCATCCCGATCGTGTTCGGTCTCTTCGCCGGCATCGCCGCGGCCAGTCACTGGCAGCTCGCCGCAGAGTGGCTGCACTCCACACCGTTCGGCACGACGGACCCGCAGTTCCACATCGACATCTCGTTCTATGTGTTCAAGCTGCCGTTCTTCCACGCGCTGGTCTCGTTCACCTCCGCGGTGCTGATCATCTCGTTCCTCGCGACCGTCGCGACCGCGTACCTCTACGGGTCGATCCGGGCGAGCGGGCGCGAGCTGCGCATCTCCCGCTCGGCGCGCGTGCAGATCGCGGTGATCGCCGCCGTGTACCTCATCGTCCAGGGCATCAGCGTGTGGCTGAACCGCTACGACACCCTGACCGACTCCAACGTCAAGGACTCGATCACCGGTGCCGCCTACACCGATGTGCACGCCACGATCCCGGCCCGCACCATCCTGTCGGGCATCGCTGTCATCGTCGGTCTGCTGTTCGTGTTCGCGGCGGCCACCGGCCGCTGGCGCTACCCGATGGTCGGCCTGGGGCTGCTCATCGTCAGCGCGCTCGTCATCGGCACGCTCTACCCGTGGGGCGTGCAGAAGCTTGAGGTCGACCCGAGCGAGAAGCCGCGCGAGACCCCCTACGTCGCCCAGGCGATCAAGGCGACCCGGCAGGCGTACGGCGTGAGCGACGTCAGTGGCACGACCTACAACGTGACGAACGACACCCCCGCCGGTGCGCTGCGGGAAGACGCCGACACCACGGCGAACATCCGCATCATGGACCCGACGATCGTGAGTCCCGCGTTCAGCCAGCTGCAGCAGTTCCGGCAGTATTACTCGTTCTCCGACCCGCTCGACGTCGACCGCTACGACATCGACGGCACGACTCAGGACACGGTGATGGCTGTCCGCGAGCTGAACCAGAGCGGCCTCGGCAGCGGTTCGCAGAACTGGTTCAACAACACCTTCGTCTACACGCACGGCTATGGCCTCGTGGCGGCGGCGGGCAACACCCGAGCGAGCGATGGTGCGCCGAACTTCGTCGAATCCGGAATCCCGACCAGCACCAATCTTGGGAACTACCAGCCACGCGTGTACTTCGGCGAGGATTCGCCCAGCTACTCGATCGTGGGCGCGCCGAAGGGCGGCAAGCCTGTCGAGCTCGACTACCCGGCCAATGGCAACGGGCCGGCGACCTACAACACCTATTCCGGCAACGGCGGCCCCAAGCTGTCGAACGTGTTCGTGCGCCTGATGTACGCGCTCAAGTTCCAGGACGAGCAGATCGTCCTGTCCGACCAGGTGAACCCCGATTCTCAGATTCTGTACGACCGCGATCCCGTGCAGCGCGTCGAGAAGGTCGCGCCGTTCCTCACGCTCGACTCGAACCCCTACCCCTCGGTCGTCGACGGCCACATCGACTGGATCATCGACGGGTTCACCACGAGCAACGAGTACCCGTATTCGATGACGCAGTCGCTGTCGGGCGCCATTGCTGACTCGCAGACGCCGACGTCGCCGTACCCGACCGACAACATCAACTACATCCGCAACTCGGTCAAGGCGACCGTCGACGCATACACGGGCCAGGTCACGCTGTATGCGTGGGACCCGAGCGATCCGGTGCTCAAGACGTGGGAGAAGATCCTCCCGCTCAACATCAAGCCGATCTCCGATATGAGCGCACAGCTGATCAGCCACGTGCGTTACCCGGAAGATCTGTTCAAGATGCAGCGCTCGGTCCTCGCGAACTACCACGTCACTGACGCCGGCGCCTTCTTCTCCAACGAAGACGCGTGGAAGACCCCGCCGGACCCCGCGAAGGAGAACACCTCCGTCCAGCCGCCGTACTACCTGACGATGAAGTTGCCGGGGCAGAAGAGCGCGGCCTACACGCTCTATACGAGTTACATACCCGCGTCGAGCGAGAGCGCGAGCAGAAGCATCCTCAAGGGGTATCTCGCCGTCGACTCGGATGCCGGCGATACCAAGGGGAAGGTATCGCCGAACTACGGCAAGTTCACTCTGCTGACGATCCCCACCTCTGACAATGTCTGGGGCCCCGGCCAGGTGCAGGCGACCGTCGAGTCCGATCCCAACGTCTCGACGAAGCTCAATCAGCTTCGAATAGGCGGCTCGACCCAGGTGAAGTACGGCAATCTGCTCACGATTCCGGTGGGCGGCGGCATGCTCTACGTCGAGCCTGTGTATGTGAAATCGACGGGTTCGACGAGCTACCCGCTGCTGCAAGAGGTCATCGTGTCGTTCGGCACGAAGATCGAGATGGAACCGACGCTCGATGCCGCGCTCGACGCGCTGTTCAACGGCAACTCGGGGGCTCCGACCGGCGACCAGGGCACGCAGCCGACGAGTCCGCCGACGACCGGAACGAGTCCGCCGAGCGGCGGCGGCACCCCTGCGCCGTCGGCGACCCCGACCCCGACGGCGACGCCGGGCACCAACGCGGCGCTGCAGCAGGCGATCTCCAATGCGCAGCAGGCGTACTCCGACGCGCAGTCCGCCATGAAGGCCGGCGACTGGACGGCGTACGGGCAGGCGCAGCAGCGGCTGCAGCAGGCGTTGCAGCAGGCGGCCGCGGC
Source organism: Gryllotalpicola reticulitermitis (assembly GCF_042651345.1). Taxonomy (NCBI): domain Bacteria; kingdom Bacillati; phylum Actinomycetota; class Actinomycetes; order Micrococcales; family Microbacteriaceae; genus Gryllotalpicola; species Gryllotalpicola reticulitermitis. The sequence continues at coordinate 30,026 of NZ_JBHSCN010000002.1, read as the reverse complement.
CGAGAAGTAATCAGCCGCGGGCGGCCCTAGCGGTCAGCGCGGGCTCTCGAGCGAGACGCCCGGGAGTTCGCGCAGCCCGTCGACGAGCTTGGCGTGCACGCGCGCCTCGATGGTGGTGCGAGGCAGCCCCGCGCGGCTCAACTCGGCGGCGGTGCTGATCGCGTCATCGAGCGCGCCGACGATCGTGTGCCGATCGGCCGATGCCGGTGACTCGGCGTCGCGGATCACCCGGTCGAGGCTCGCCGTCGCCTGGTCGAGCTTGCGCTGCGCAGGCATCCGTTCGTCCGTGACGATGCCGACGAGCTTGTTGACCAGTTCACGTGAGAGATGCGCGATGCCGCGAGCGGATGCCATGGCTCCAGTCTCGCGGCATCGCCGCCGGTATCAACGCGCGGGGCTCAGCGCGCGTGCGGCCGCGCCGCGTGCGTCGTCTGCGACGCGTAGTCGGTGTACATGTAGGGGTTGTCGAGCACCTTCGACACGGGGATCTCAGGGTTCATGCCCTTGACCCACACCTCGTCGCCGAGCGCGTCAGCGAGATAGACGACCGTCTCTTCGGCGAGCCGCTTCGCGCGGGTCAGATCGGCGCCGACGAGCTTGTGCGCGAACTTCACGACCTGTCCGTCGACGAGCACGGTGTCCACGTCGCCGCGACCGGCCTGCAGAGCGACGTGCCCGTAGGGATTCACGATGGGGAACATCGTGGGGGAGTCGTCGTTCTTGATCAGCACGACATCCGCCTTCTTGCCCGCCTCGAGCGACCCGACGACGGAGTCGAGACCGAGAGCCTTCGCCCCGCCGCGCGTCGCCATGTCGACGACCTGCTCGGCGCGCAGCGCATGATTGGTGACGGTCTGCCCTGCCGCGTGGGCGATCATGTGCTCGTGCGCGCGGTCGGCGCCGAGCGTGGCGCGCATCGCGGCGAACAGGTCGGACGAGAACCACACGCTCGTGTCGACGGAGAGCGACATCGGGATGCCGAAGCTGCGGAGCGCCCACGACGGCGGGAAGCCCTGGCCGCAGCTCTCCTCGCTCTCGGTCGAGAGCGACACCGAGCCGCCGGTCGCGGCGATCCGCTGATACGAGTCATCCGTCAGCGTCGCCGCGTGCACATAAATCGTGCCGGGCGTCATGAAGCCGTTGTCGTACATGAGGCGGATGCCGTCGTCGTTGGTCGCTCCCCACACGCCTGCGTGAGTCGTCACGGTCAGGCCGAGGTCGCGTGCGGCTTCGAACGCGGCTCGCTCGGGGAACTCGGGGTCGCCCGTGACGTCGAAGGCGAGCTGGAAGCCGAGACGATCACCGCCCGTGTTGTGGTCGCGGATGAAGCGCTGCACATCGTCGCGCACCGCCCACTCCCACGGCCCGGCGAAGATGTCGCCGTAGGCGAGCACCCAGCGGCCGGTGGTCTCGGTCAGCGCCGCGAGCGCCGCCTCGGCGTGGTCGACCGTACGGAGCCCGTGCGACCAGTCGACCGAGGTCGTGACGCCGGCGTCGAGCGCGTCGAGGGCCGACACGAGGTTGCCGGCGTAGTAGTCCTCCGGGCGGAACTTCATGCCGTGCTCGAGGTAGTACCAGACGAAGTACTGCGTGAGAGTCCAGTCGGCGCCGTACCCGCGCATCGCGGTCTGCCACATGTGCCGGTGCGTGTCGATCATGCCGGGCATCACGATGCCGTCGCTCGCGTCCATCTCGAAGGTGCCCTCCGGTGCGGGCAGCTCAGGGCCTACGCCGGCGATGCGATCTCCGATGACGAGGACGTCGGCGTCCTTGAGCACGGTGTGGCGGTCGTCCATCGTGAGCACGGTGCCGCCGCGGAACACGATCGGCTGGCCCGGTGCGGGACTGCGGGTGGGTGCGGGGTCTGACATGAGCGCTCCTTCGCGACTCGGGTGGGCTTCAGACGGGGTTCAGACTTCGACGGACGGGTAGTCGCGCCCGATCCAGTGCGAGAGCTTTGCGGCCATCTCGCGCTGGAACGAGAGGGGCCCCAGGCGCCCCGCGTATTCCTCGTCATACAGCGCGATCATGATCGTGAGGTTCAGGAAGAAGTGCGCCCCCATCTCGAACAGGGCGACGTAGTCGTGCTCGACGAGAGCCTGGCGCTCCGCATCCGTCAGCTTCAGCCACGACGTGCGCTCGATGGTGTGCGCGATGCCGAGCAGGGTGCCCTGACCGTTCTCCCAGTCCGCGACGAGGGTCGAGGCATCCGTGCGATACCGCTCGAGCAGCGCCGGATCGCGGTCGATCTCGTAGAGGAACTTGTCGACGTAGTAGACGCTCATGAGCGCGGGTCCCTGTCCGGATACCAGGTCACGTACATCTCGCGCGTGTGGAACAGGTCGAGCTGGTCGACGTAGGAGGCTTTCATGGGGCCCGCGACGCCGAGCATCAGCACCAGGTCGAGGAATCCGGGCGTCGCATTGCCCGACTGCGACAGCTTCTCGAACGTGACGTCGTCGAGCACCGCGTCGACGTCGCCGTTCGCCAGCCACTCGATCGCCTTGAGGTCCCATTCGGGGTCGGGGCCGTGTTCGCCGAACTGAAGTGGACCGCCGAGCTCGAGCGACAGATGTCCGGTGCCGATCGCGGCGACCCGCACGTCCCGCGGGTACTCGTCGATGATCGAGCGGATGGCGCGGCCGAGGTCGTAGAAGCGCTTCGCGCTCGGCAGGGGCGGCGCGAAGATGTTCGTGTAGATCGGCACGACGGGCAGGTCGGCGTCGGGTCGCGTCGTGATGATCGGGCAGATGATCGAGTGATCGAGCTTCAGTTCGTGGCTGATCGAGAAGTCGAAACCCCGGTCGAGCAGCCCCTGGAACATGTACCCGGACAGTTCTTCGTCGCCGGCGAGCGTGTACTTCGGGATCGAGAACTCACGCTCCTCGTTGTAGAACGTCGCGTCGTAGACGGGCTGCTTGCCGATCAGGAAGGTCGGGTAGTTGTCGAGGAAGAACTGATGGAAGTGGTCGCTGCCGACCATGACCAGCAGCTCGGGCTGCGCAGCCGTCAGCGTCTCGCGGTACGCCTCGACCTTCGCCTTCCACTCGGCGGCCTGCGGAATGCGCTCGGCCTCGGGCGTCAGCTCGGTCGCCTTCAGATAGAACGGGTGGTGCGTCGATGCGAGCACCGCGCTCAGGGTTGCCATGGGGTCACTCCTCGGGTGGCGAGTACAGGGCATGGCGATCCACTTCGTCGTAGACCGCCGGTGCGATGGGCGTGTCGAGCTCTTCCGCCAGCTGGCCGATGAGGCCGGCGGTGCGGGCGAGCAGCGCGAAGCCGCGCAGCATCGTGAGGGGCAGGCCGGCGTCGGCGAGTGCCGCGCCCGCGACGCCGGCGCCGTTGAGCGGCAGCGCGCGCCCGAGCACCTCCGGGGCGACGCGGCCGAGGGCTGCGAAGAGCCTGAGGTGCGGGCCGAGCAGCCTTTCCTCCTCCGCGATCGCGAACATCACGGGTGTGCGCGGGTCGCCGTCTTTGTGATTCGGATGCCCGAGCCCCGGCACTTTGCGCTTCTCGGCGCGCGCGGAGGTGAGCAGCGCGCGGGCGGCGTCGTCCCAGTCGGCGTCTGTGAAGGCATCCGTGTCGCCGACCGTCGCGAGTGACTCATGAAGGTATCGCCCCGTGTCCTCGGTGACGCCGAGGAAGCGCGACCCGCCGCCGAGCAGGCCGGCCGCGATCGCGCCCTGCAGCGAGTCGGGCGCGCTGTACAGGGTGAGCCGCGCCGCGATCGCCGTCGGGGTGAACCCGTGATCGGCGAGGGAGACGAGCACCGCCTCGAACACGCGCAGCTGGCCCGCCGTCGGCCGCCGCTTCGTCGCGAGCCAGTAGGCGAGCTCGGCGAAGCCGATTTTGCCCATCAGTTCGCCGGCGAGGTCGTGCCCGAGCACCTGGATCGTGTGCAGATCGCTCGTGCCGATGCCGGTGGGGTAGCGCGTTCCGGAGGTTGTAGACGTCTCAGAGGTCTCGGGGGTCATCGGCGCAGCCAATCCTTGATCTGGTCGGTGTCGGCGCCGAGCGCCGGCGGGGGCGTGCGGTAGGCGGGGCGGGTGCGCGAGAAGGTGATCGGGTTGCGGATCATCGGCACGGATGCCTCGCCGTCACCCACCTGCACGACCGGGTCGAGGCCGAGCCGCTTCGCGAGCTCGACACCCTTGTCGATGGTGTTCACGGGGCCGCACGCGATGCCCGCCTTCGTGAGCAGCTCGTGCCACTCGGCGATGGTGCGCGTGCTGAGCGCCTCGACGAGCGCGGGTCGCAGCTCCGCGCGATTGATGTTGCGCGCCTCGGTCTCGGCGAAGCGCGGGTCGTCGGCGAGTTCTGGGCGCCCGATCGCGTCGGCGAGGCGCCGGAACTGGGCGTTGTTGGCGGCGACGATGATGATCTCGCCATCGGCGGCGGGCAGCGGCTCGTAGGGGAACAGGCTCGGGTGCGCGTTGCCCATGCGGAACGGGACCGTGCCGGCCGCGACATAGGTCGAGCTGTGGTTCGCCATTGCGGCGAGGGCGGTCGAGAGGAGGTTCACCTCGACGTGCTGCCCCTCGCCGGTCCGGTCGCGGTGACGCAGCGCGGCGAGCGTACCGATGATCGCGTTCATCCCGCTCATGACGTCGAAAACGGAGACGCCACTGCGATACGCGGGGCCGTCGGGGTCGCCGGTGAGGGACATCAGCCCGCTCATCGCCTGCACGATGAGGTCGTAGCCGGGCAGCCCCGCACCGCCGGCCGAGCCGAAGCCCGAGATCGAGGTGTAGACGACTCCCGGGTTGATCCTCGTCACGCTCTCGTAGTCGAGACCGAATTTGGCGAGGCCGCCCGGCTTGAAGTTCTCGATGACGACGTCGGCACGTGCGACGAGTCTGATGGCGAGGTCGAGGTCGTCGGCGTCGCGGAAGTCGAGCACGACGTCGCGCTTGTTGCGATTGACGCCGAGGTAGTAGGTGGACACGCCGTCGCGTTCCGGCGGCGCCCACCCGCGTGTCTCGTCACCCACCGGCGCCTCGACCTTGACGACGTCGGCGCCGAGGTCGCCCATCAGCTGCGTCGCGTACGGCCCCGCGAGAACGCGCGAGAGGTCGGCTACCAGGATCCCATCGAGGGGTCCGCTCGGACTCGTCATTGTCGCCGCCTTCGCCATTACGGACAAATGTCCGCTCGTCGCTGGTTTGCAATCTAAGCTGGCAGCACCACGCGGTCAAGAGGGGGTGCGGATGCCGGGGCCGGACTTCATCGAATCCCTCGCGCGCGGGCTCGACGTGATCCGTGCGTTCGGTCCCGCGTACCGGACGATGTCGCTCAGCGACGTCGCCGCAGCCACCGGCCTCGCCCGCCCGACGGCGCGGCGCATCCTGCTGACTCTCGCCGAGCTCGGCTACGTGCGGGGGAGCGGGGGCGAGTTCGAGCTGACGCCGCGCGTGCTCGAGCTCGGCATGTCGTACATCTCATCGAGCGAGCTGTGGACCGTGACGCGGCCACGGCTCGAAGAGCTGGTGGCCGCGACGGGCGAGTCGTGCTCGATCGCGCAGCTGGACGGCTCCGACATCGTCTATGTGGCGCGGGTTGCCGTCCCCAAGCTGGTCACGCTCTCGGTGACGATCGGCACGCGGTTCCCGGCTTTGCCGACCTCGCTCGGCAAGGTGCTGCTGGCGTCGCTGCCGCCGGCCGAGCTCGCGGCGGCGCTGGCGACTCCGTCGCGGTCCGGACTGACGCCCTCCTGGCAGCCGTCGCCGGCAGAGATCGATGCGGAGCTGCGATCTGTGCGGGCGAAGGGGTGGGCGCTGACCGATCAGCAGCTCGCGCCCGGGATCCGCTCGGTGGCGGCGCCGGTGCGCAACGGCGACGGCCGCGTCGTCGCCGCGCTGAACGTGAACGCGCACGCGGCGGAGACCGGTGTCGAGACGCTGACCGAGTCGTACCTGCCGGCGCTGCTGCGCATCGCGGGGGATTTGAGTTCGGACTGGGCCCTCTGGGAGTCGCGACCTGTCCGGTCAGCGGACGTTCGTCCGACGCAGGTGTCGGGCGGCTGAGGAATCGGATCGCCCCTGCGGCCGTTGGCCGAAGCATCCGATCGAATATATGCAGAGCAACTGAAAGGACAGCGCGTGAGCACACTTCTTGTCATCGTCGCGAGCGTCAGGCCGACCCGCGTCGGGGGAGCGGTCGCCGATTGGGTTCTCGGTCACGCACGGTCCCGTGCGTCCCTCACGATCGAGGTCGCGGACCTGCGCGAGCTGGACCTGCCGATCATGAACGAGCCGAACCACCCGCGGCTGCATGACTACCAGTTCGAGCACACGAAGCGGTGGAGCGAGACTGCGGGCGCGGCCGACGGATTCGTCATCGTCACGCCCGAGTACAACCACAGCATCTCGGGCGCGCTCAAGAACGCGCTGGACTACCTGTACCACGAGTGGCACGGCAAGCCCGTCGGCATCGTGAGCTACGGCGGCCTGTCGGGCGGCACGCGGGCGACCGTCGCTCTGCAGGTGGTGCTCTCGAACTTCGCGATGCTGGGTGTGACGTCGAACGTCGAGATTCCGTGGGTGGCGCAGCGCATCGCGGAGGACGAGACGTTCACGTCCGACGAGCGGCTCGACCGCGCACTGGAGGCGCAGCTCGACGAGCTGGAGGAGCTGCTCACGCGTCTGGGCGACCGCCCCGCGAGCTAGGGCGGCTCATACCGGCAGCTTCGGGCGTTCGACCTCGAACCGGCTGCCGGGTCACGCGGCCGGCGGCCGCTACTGTTGGGCGGTGCCCACTGCGATGTTCGACACCGTGCTGATCAACGGCAGCGTCGGCACCGGAAAGACGACTGCCGCCGAGGGAGTCGGTGTCGCCCTCGAGCAGCTCGGCATTCCCGGCGCGGTCATCGACGTCGACTGGCTGCGCCGATCGTGGCCGGCGCCGCAGGACGATCCGTTCCGGACGGCGCTGGGGCTGGAGAACCTGCAGTCCGTCGCGTCGAACTTCCGGCGTGCCGGCGCGCACGTGCTGGTCGTCGCCACCGTCGTCGAGACGGTCGAGGAACTGCAGCGCAGTAAGGCCGCTCTAGGGTCCAGGACTCTGCTGCATGTTCGACTGACGGCGGACGCGGACGCGGTGCTGTCGCGATTGACCAGGCGACACACCGACGATGAGGCGGCACTTCGGTGGCACGCGCGGCGTCACCCCGAACTGGCGCGGGTTCTGGACCGGGCCGGCTTCGCCGGCGAACTGGTCATCGACACGACTGATCAGCCCGCCACGGCCATCGCCCAGCAGATCGTGACGGCACTCGTCGGGTGACCGCCCGGACGGAACCAGTGACCTACCGGCCGTCCCACCACGTGAGGACGCGTTCGGCGTAGAACGTCAGCCACTTCGACGGCTCGCCGGCATCGACGTCGACCTCGAACCAGACGCGCCCCGGGTGGCGCCGGCCCTGCAGCCATCGCGCGCCCTCCGAGGGTGCGCTGCGCACCGACGCGATTGCGTCGTCCAGCTGGGCATCAGGCGCGGTCCCGTCAAACAGAGCGGCAGCCCGAAAGTAGTCGAGCGCGTGCAGCGTGCTGTAGAAGTGGCGGAACGGGTACGCGAGCCGCGTGACCCACGGTGCGATCAGCGATCCGTCCGAGAGGCGGTACATCAGGCGCCGGGAGAGCAGGTATTCCTCACCGGCGTGCCGTGCCTCGGTGATCTCGGCCGACCCATGGCCGGCCCGCTCGTAGAAGAGCAGGCCCTCGAGCGTGTTCAGCGTCGAGGCCACCGATGAGCGCGTCGCCCCGTCGACCCACTCGCAGTTCCACCCGCCATCAGGCATTTGGTGCTCGACGAACCATGAGGCGAGGTGACGCACGACAACGCCGAGCCACGCGCCGTTCATCAGCGTCCAGGCGTTGATGCAGCAGTCGACCTCGCCCTGCCAGTAGGGCGCGCCGTCGTACTCCCAATGGCTGTTCTCCGCCAGGCGGGCGGCGGTGTCGCCGAGAACGGATGCCGGAACGCCCCATTCCCGCAGCGCGTTCAGCGACCAGGTGGTCGCAGTCCACGGCTGTCCCGCGCCGGGCGCCGTCTCGGGCCCGTGGAAGTCGAAGTCGGCGGGGAAGAACGCGCCGCCCGCCCACTGGCCGTCTGGGTCCTGCAGAGCGAGCAGTCTCGCGCCGAAGCCCTCAGCGGCCACGCGCGCGCGGGTCGCCTCCCAGACGTCGTCGGCCGCGCCGACGAGGTCGCGCTCGACCTGCCAGCGCAGCGCAGGATCGGAATCGAGGAGCCAGTCGCGTTGCCGCTGATCCATGCGGGCAAACTACCTCCGTGTCGCAGCCGGCGCCTCTTCCGTGTCGTCGGCCGAGGCCCGACCGGCGTGGCCGTCGACGATCGCCAGCAGGATCAGCACGACGGTCACCGCGGTCAGCGCTGTCAGCTGGTCGGCGAAGATGGTGAGCGCGCCGACCGCGGCGAGGGCGATCGCGCCGACAGGCCTGGTTCGCCACAGCTTCCCGGTCGTGATCCAGACATAGCAGCCCTGCGCGGCGAGGAAGAGGATCGGTCCGCCGAAGAGCATCAGGTTGGTCACGAGCCCGGCGTCTCCCAGCGGATGAGCGATGACACGCTCGTCGGCGACGGCGATCAGGATGAGGCTCCACACGCCGACCATGAGGGCATAGATCGTGTACCGCCCGAGCAGCTGCGGATCCTGTGAGCTGCGTAATGTTCGCTGGGCCTCGCCTTCCACGCGATGGAAGTACAGCCACCACAACGCGACCGATCCGGCGAGCGCAAGGGTTCCGCTGAGGAGGCTGAGCGGCGACGATCCTGCGCTGACGACGGCTGTCCCCGTCGTCAGGACGGTCTCGCCCAGCGCGATCAGAAAGAACAGGCGGGTGCGCTCCAGCAGATGCTCCCCGGCGAACGCGACGCCGCGCGAGACGAATCGTCTGCCCGGAAGCGGGTGGGCAGCCAGCGATCCCGCGAGGTCGACGAGGGCCGCGATCGCCCAGAGGACGAGGCGGACGCGACCTGAGAGGAAGCCGCCGACGATCCACAGCGGCGCGGTCGCCAGTACCCAGACGAGGTACCGGCGGAAGTGCGCGCGCACCACTGGATCGAGTGGGATCACGATGAGCCAGACGTTGCGACCGATCTGCAGGATCACGAAGACCAGTGCGAAGGCCCACCCGGCCGTGCTGAATGCGCGACTGATCGAGGTGTTCATGAGCAGGCCCAGCCACATCGTGATCAGCAGCATCCACCACACCGGCGCACGCCCCACGTCGGTCAGTGTGATCGCCCAGCTCGTGTGCGACCACACGGTGAACACGGCGAGGTAAAGGATCGCCGTCTGCGCGACGCCTGGCCAGTTCGGATTCTCGAGCAGGTGCGCAGACAGTTGGCTGACCGCGAAGACGTAGACGAGATCGAAGAACAGCTCGACCGGAGTGACGTCGAGCTGCGAGGTGTCTCGCGTGAGCCCGGACAGACCTTTGACCCGCATTCGCCGCCCATCTCGCGACCGGAAGCTCAGACGTCACGTGCTGGGGCCACACGTGAATTGTGGCGGAGACGAAGGGATTTGAACCCTTGGTCCCCAAGAAGGGGACTCCACCTTAGCAGGGTGGTGCACTCGACCGGACTATGCGGTGACTCCGGGGCTGCACCGTCTGGTAGACGGCGGAGTCCCTTGTGTCGACAGGGAAGTCGACCGCTATGTTCGGTGCACGTGTTGCACTCCTCACACGCCAGAATCGGCCCGAAACTACACCCTCGGGAGGCTCGGGGTCACCTGGGGGTCACTTGGCGGTGTTTCCTGAAAACCGCCAAGCGGCGTAAGCGGCGGCGTCTTGTGCTGGCCTCCCCGCGGCGGTAGGTGCCGCATCGCGATGCGTGCTCGACCGTTGCTCGGCGATTCGGATTCTTGGCGCCTCGCGGCGGGTTCGGTCGTTCGTTAGAGTTTGACGAGTCTCACACCGGCCACCATGCAGTGCCCGTGATGACCGGCACCTTCACGGGGCGGCCCGCCAGGGCATTGGAGAAGGTCAGCTCGATTCCGGCAGGAGTGCGACCATTGCCCTCCCACCCGTTGTGGTTCGTGTGCGCGCTCCAGCCGCGTCCTGTCGCGTGCACGAAATTCCCAGCGACCACGGTCAGGTACCGCTCATCGATCGCCGCGAGGAGATCTGCGGAACCGCTGTCGCACGCGTCGCATCCGCAATCCGGTTCCATGCCCAGGTAGATCGGCTCCCGTGCGCCGACGCCGACCGTGATCACGGCGTCGGGCGTCCCCTGGACCTCGCCGCGCACCACGATCAGAGGCAGCGCGCCTACCGTCGTCGGCACGAGCCGCGACGCCGTCGCAGCGCGCGGCACAAACCATCTGCCCGGCACCTCAGCCGGCTCGACCGTCGCCAGGCCAAGACCGACGAGTGCCCGTTCCCACGCGATAGCCCGGGCACCCACGATCCGATATCGCGGCGGGTTCGTCACCCGCGAATACTCCTCATCCAGCACCGACCGTCGATCAGGATGCGGATTCGGCCACGACACGTCAGACGCCGGCAACGCGAAGTACTCCCGGGCAACCGCGGCGAGGGCCTGCTCTTTCACGCAGGCAACGCTACGTGCTGGAACAACACGAGGCCGGACCTTTCAGCGAGGAGTGGTCCGCGAAGCCCCGCGCCCGCGCTCACGCGAGCCGTCAGGCCGGCCAACGCGTTCGGGTCGCGCAGCCCGTGGCTCAACGCGCTGGCGGCATCTGTCGGCCGAGGCCACACTGGCGCTCATGCGGTAGTCAATGAGCTCGCCAGAGGGTCGGCGTCGCTCGCGCCGTGTACCGCGCGGCGACGCCTTGAAGCACCTGCGGCTTCGATGATGTGGGTGAAGTCGAGCGAGCGCGTGGGTGGCAGGGTGATGGCGCTCGGCGTGATCAGCTGGTCCTGATTGTCGGGCGTTGCGGGTTCGGCGTTCATCTGCTGGCCTTCGCAAGGCCTGCCCGAAGGGCTGGCGGCAGCTGTTTGACGATCGATGTCGTCACGGTTGTTGAGATCGTCGGTGTGCCGGCTGGGACGACACCGATGGTCTGCGTGGCGCCGTCGGGCTCGTCGAGGAACGCGTCGAGGCGGGTGACGAGGCCGGTTGAGGTGTTGATGGTGATCTGGTACTCGTTCTGGGTTCCCGCCAGTTCCACCGTGGATGTGGTGTTCGTCGTGGTGAGGAGCTTCACTCCGGGGATGAGGGCGATTGCTTTGAATGCTGCTGCGCGCAGCGGCGCTGGGAGGAGGTCGGAGTTGAGGTCTGCGGCGATCTGGTCGAATGCCATCTCGTTGTCGAAGGCGAGGAGTTGCGGGTCTGTCGTGTTTCCGTAGCCGGCTGGGGCGAGCTGGTGCTGGTAGAAGGCGAGGAGCTTGGCCGGGTCGGTCGGGATCGTGGAGATCTCGACGTTCGCTCCGGCTGGTGTTCCGAGGCTGAACGTGCGGTTGCCGGGCGCTCCGGTAACGGGAAAGAGCCCGCGCGGCAGGTACTGGACGGACTGCGTGTAAGCGTCTTTTGGGTCGGTTTTCTTGGCTTCGGCGATCGCGGAGCGAATGTCCGTTCCGTGTTCGTCGGAGGTCGTCACTGGGGTGGCGTTGTCGTCCTCGATCCAGGTGTCCGATCGGTTGGCGGGAACGTAGACCACCTGCGTACTGTGGCTGATCCAGGAGGCGGTGGAGCCGCGCCGGAACTGGCCGTCGGTGCCGGGGCCTGCCGTTCGCAGTGTCGCCGTGTCCGTCTCGACACGAAGATATTGGCCCGGGGCGGGTGCGGCCGGGACGGATGTGTCGGCGAGCTTGGCTGCGCTGGTGAGCACTTCTGCCGCGTTCGCTGGCGGTATGGCGACGCCGAGTCCGCCGCGGTGGGCTCGGGTGGCGGCCGGGTCGATGCCGACGATGGACGCGGCGACCAGGACGCCGGCTGCCACGGCTGCGACTGCGGTGAGCGCGACCGTCCACCTCGTGCGGAGGCGCGGGCGCCGTCTCATCTGCGGGTGGTGCTGCTCGCCGGCGATGGCCTGCTGCAACCGTGCGAGAGCGGCCGCGGTCGGCGTCGGGGTCGGCGGCTCCACGTCAGAGCGCAGAGTGCGCACCTTCTCCAATACGTCCATCTCGTCCCTCCCTCGCCCGGTTGCTGATCTCTGCTCTTGGCGCGGCGACCGCGAGTTTTCGGCGCACCCGGTTCAGGCGCGATCGCACTGTTCCGATCGGTATCCCGAGTGCCCTGGCGACGCCTTCGTAGTCGAGATCGGCCCACGCGTAGAGGAGCAGGGTGTCCCGATCGCGGGTCGCCAGGGCAGCGATCGCATCGGCCAGGGCGCGCAGCTCACGGGCGGCATCAAGCCGGTCGCCAACGTCCGGCCCAGGGTCGTCGCTCGCGACGAACGCACTCGTCGACGCTTCCAAAAGGCGCAGACTGCGCGCTTCGGCGGCGCGGTGCCGGCGGATGAGCATCGTCGCGACGCCGAAGAGCCACGGCGCTGCGTCCTCGTGTGCCCGATCGAAGCGGGCACGTCGGTGGAAGGCGACGACGAAGGTCTCCGACATGATGTCGTCCGCGGCATCTCTCCCGACGCGCTTGGCCGCATATCGGAAGATGCGATCCGAGTGCCGGTGGAACAACAGCCCGAACATCGCCGGCTCCGTCAGGGAACCGATCACGATGTCTCGATCTGTGCTCACACCTGTACTTCCGCGATCAGCCCGGTTAAGTTCACGAGCCCCGCCGTCACCCGACCAGGGCCGCCACGGCGAACAGTCCGATGTAGGCGGCGAAGCACGCGGCGACTGCCGTCACGAGCCCGGCGGCCATGATCATCAGCCTCATCGGCTGCGTCGGGTAGCGAGCCAACAACGACGTGGTGATCGCAGCCACAACGCCGGCCGGCAGGGTGATGGCGGCCGCGCTGATCGCGGCGACTGGGCCCCAGATGACGCCCGGGGTCCTGATCCAGTAGCACGTGAGAATGGCGGAAGCGACCGCCCAGACGGCAGCCGCGACAAGACTCGACCGGCGTGCGACCGGCGCGCGCCACGTTCGCGGGGCCCGCTTGTTTGTCCTCTGTGACTCGTCGATGTCGAGCTTCATGCTCACTTCAGCCCGTTGAAGATCGCGGCCCACGACGCGCGCGGATTACGCGAACGACGACGGATGTCGCGATCGCGGCTGCGCCGAGCAGCATCAGCGTTTCGCCCACGTGTTGAAGGAGCACGTATCTCGGGCTGAGGAACGCGACCGCCACAAAGGGTGTAGCGCTCGTATACGTCGCGGTGCCGCGGGGAATCGTCCACCCCGCCGTTTGGAAGACCACGACCCCGGCGACGACGAGAATGGCGCCGGCCACCGCGACCCACCAGCGCCGCAACCACGCGGCGACTCGGGAACGGAGCGGCTCCATGCGCTCACGTTACCGGTATCGGTCGATGCTCAGGATGCTGGGCGTGACTCGCTGTCGTCAGACATTGTGATATTCTATGAAATAGAATACTCTCGGCACATGGCATCGAATGAACTGCGCGATCCCGCGCTCTCGATTCTCGGAGTGCTGGCTGGTGGTCGGCGTCACGGCTACGCGATCCTCAAAGAGGCCGAGCAGCTCAGCGACGGCCGCGTCGTTCTGAAGGTGAGCTCGCTCTACGCGTCGCTGGACCGGCTAGAGAAAGACGGCCTGGTCGAGCGCGCCGGAGATGAGATCGCCGACGGGCGCCTGCGGCGCTTCTTCGCGCTGACCGACGCCGGTGCGGAGGCGCTGCGCCGCGAGGCCGAGCGCATGGAAGCGCAGGCCAAGGTCACCCGGGAACGCTTGGCCCTGCGTCGGGCGGCGGCGATCGCGGGCGGTGCGGCATGAGCCGGCAGCTGAGCGCCGAGTTCCGGCGCTGGTCGAGGTGGTACCCGTCGAGCTGGCGCGCGGACAGCGGGGCGGCGATGCTCGGCACCTATCTCGATGTCGCGGATGCTGAGGGCCGTGACCGGCTTGCTTCGCGCGACAAGGCGGCGCTTGTCGCAGGCGGCATCGCGTCGCGCATGGACCTCGTGGTGCCGTCGCGGGTGCGCGACGGTGTCGCCGCGGTCATGCTCCCGCTCCTCGGTATCTACGGCCTCGTGATCGGCCTCGTGTTCGAGTGGGCGCCCTGGGCAGCGTCGACCCGGGCGCACTGGTTCGCACGGGTCTCAGCGGATTTCGGCGGCTCTGTGCGGTTCACGTTCGGTCCGTTCCTCACCCCGATGGTGATCGTCGCGGCGTTCGCCGTCCTCGCGTGGATCACGTGCATGTTCGGACCCGCCTGGCTATACCGCAGCGTCCTGGCAGCGACGGTCGTTGCGGGCCTCGTGGTCACGTGGATGGCCCACTTCGGTGTCGGTGGCTTCCAGGAGCTACGGGCAACTCCGCCGCTGTTCGCCGCGCTGCTCGCGCTCCTCGCGTTGCCCGGCGCGCGTCCGCGGCGGGGATACGTGCTGCTCGGCAGCGTGCTGTGGGAGGCAGCGCTGTTCCTCGCCTCCCACGTCTCCGGTGCGTGGACCCTGCACGACTTCGCCGATGGGACCTCGACGACTACGGACTCCCTGTTCTTCATGGTGATCATCGGGCCGCCAGTCGCCTGGATTGCCGCAGTTCTCGGTCTCGTCGCGGCTCTCGTCCTGGCCGTCGCCCGGCGGCGGAGCCTCGCAGCGATCATCGTGCTGTGCACCCTGCCATGGGCCGCCTACGCCCCGGGCCCTGAGGTGGGAAGCGAATCGCCGCTCATGTGGGCGCCTCTCGCGCTGGGATATCTGGCCGCAGCCGTGATTGCGATCGTCGCCATGCGCGTGTCGCGGCGGAGAATCACGCGTCGCGTCCCAGACCTGCCCATCGGCGGGTGACCACGGTGCGCATGCAAGAGCCCAGCGAGTGGGAAAACTTGGGTCTGCCGCCAGCAGAGCCGCTCGACCTCACCTACCTCCAGGACGCCCCGACCGCGCAGTAGCGCGTTGCCGCGGATTCGTGATGGACAGGGGCCTGGGAGCGCTCTCGCGAAGAAATCTCTTGCCTCTGTCGTCATCGGCGAGCCGGGCGCACAGGTATGAGGTGAGGGCACACCGGAAGGGGCGGCCATGGACGATCTGGACACGCTGCTGCGAGACGGGTTGAGGGCGACTCCGCTCGCAGCAGATGAACTCGAGCTGTTGCGACAGATCAGCGAGCACGCACGCACCGCGGCCCTCCGATCCCGCCGCCGGCGCCGGGCACGCTGGCTCACCGGCGCGTCACTCGCGGTCCTGCTCTGCGGCGGCACCGGCGCTGCAGTGGCAAGCCCGGGCGGGCAAGGAATGCTGCGCGGTGCGGGCATCCTCCCGCCGGTGTTTCCGTCACTGACGGCGGCGTCCGCAGAGCCCACGAATGCCATCACGTGCGCGCCCCAACTGGACGTAGCTCCGGGGGTCTCTCCAAGCAGTGCGGCCACGCAACGGGCGCTCGCTGACGGGCAATCGTGGCTGAACGCTCACGACGTACTCGCCACGGTCATCCCTGCCCACTCACCGATGCCGGCCGTTCCCGCACCTCAGAGCTCGGCTCGGGCTGCCGCGCAGTCGCAGGAGCTGAGCGGCGCCGCGCAGGCGCAGGCCGCAGCCGGCGTCAGCTCCGCGAGCAGCAGCCGGGCCGCAGCGGAGTATGCCGAGCAGGAGCTCGCCGACTTCTTGCGCGGCAAGCACGACAATCCGGCACTCGTCACGATCGAGGACGGCGCCATCAACTGCGAACCGGGCCGCAAGTGAGACGCGACCGCACCGCCGCCGAAGCACGGATGCGCGAAGCGTTCGAGGCGAGCGCCGCCGACCTCTTAGCGTACGCTGAGCGACGCATCGTCCCGCGTGAAGACGCCGCAGACGTGATCAGCGACGCCATGCTCATCGCCTGGCGCAAGGTGCGATCCCTCCCCGGTGACCCCGAGCAGGCGCGCATGTGGCTGTTCGGCGTCGTCAAGAACACGCTCCGAAACCACCGCAGAAGCACCGACGCTCGGGATGCTGCGACCGAGAGGTTGAAGGCGTCGGTGCAGCTCAAGTCCGCAGGCGACCACAGCGAGCAGACGAACACATACCTGGACACGAGAGCCGCACTAGCGACGCTCCCGGATGAACTCGCCGAGCTCGTACGGCTGATCGTCGGCGACGGCTTCACCATCAGCGAGGCAGCGCAACTCATGGGAATCCCTGCGTCCACCGCCAGGTCCCGGTACGCACGAGCACGCGAACTGCTCGCCGCCGCACTCACCATCCACACCCATGTAGACAGCGCCACGGAGGTCCGCCGATGAACGCCACGACCACCATCACACCCGCGGACGTGCAGCTCCCGCCCACCCAGTCGGTCGACCTAACCGACATGATTCTCGCCGCGCTGGACGGCGCTCAGAGGTGATCCGCGTTGAGTTAAGCAAGGCGGCGGGCGACTGCCGACGAGATCCGGCGGATGCCGAAAGGGCAAAGGTGAGCTCGATCTCCTGGACATCGGTCCCGTCGACGAGGCGTTCGCTGCACGTGCCCGCAGCGCCGGCGAGCAGCTGAGCACGATCGCACGAAATGGCGGCTGGCCGTTCGATGCCGACTGGGATGACTGGTTGCCGGACCCGGCGTGGGGAATCGCAAAGCTGCCGGACGGATGGCGAGAGATCGGGTAAGGGTGCACCGGTGCAAGACTTCCTTCCATGTCGCGTCTCGTGACCTTCGCTGAGCTCGACCCACGCTGGACGCCGGCGCATGTCTCGGTGGCCGCGCGACTCGAGCTCGAGCTTGATGATGGCCGTCGCGTGCTCCTCCTCGACGACCGAGGCTGGTCGTCATCGCTCCCGGCGGCCGGGTGGGCTGGGGTTCCGATCGCAGAAATCGAGGCCACCGCGCGCATGGTCGTGGGACCCGATGCCGCATATGACGGTTGGACGGCGGAGCAGATCGCTGACGGTCACTGGGCGACCATCGCTCGGTTAGCTGCGTCGCGCGGCGCGGCGATCACAGGAGACGAGCTTCGCGGGCTTCGGCATGACGTGGTGATCGGACCGCGGCTCAGAGCACTGCGGGCCGAGAGCGCTGCTGGCTGGTAGGCCCCTTGCTTGATGAAGCTGCTGCTTCCTCGATGTTGTTTGATCCCGGCGTCCGATCAGGCGGCCTATGCCGGGCCAGGGCCCTCGCCGCCGTCTTCTGTGCTGTGGATGCGGTCGCGTGGCGGCGCGGTTGGTGGTTGCGGCGCGGTGCTGTCTCGGATGAGCCGGTCGTTGAGTTCGGTCAGGTCGAGCGGCTGTGTCGGCGGGAGGTGAACGTCGGAGGGTGAGACGTTCATGGGCGGCTTCCTTTCGGCTGTTCGCGGATGACGGACGTGACGGAGTGGGCACGTCGACTGGGGTCTGTCAGCTCTTCCAGGGGCTGTAGCTGTTTGCGGCGCACAGCGCGGCTGCGCCGATGTTCGTGGTGTCGAGGTAGACGACGGCGTGGTTGGGTGCGGCCTCGCAGGTGACCAGCGACCCGGGCGTCGGTTGTAGCGGCGGCAGCGTGATGGTGTTGTCGCAGGTGGCGCCGGCGATTGCGGCGGGCCAGGGGTAGCTGCTGCTGATGAAGCTGGTGGTCGCCGAGTAGTGCTCGCCCCCGTTGGTGGAGTTCATGGTGAGCTTGGGGTTCGGGGAGACGTACCAGGCTTTCGGGTATCCGGGGACCTGGATGGTTCCGCAGTACCGCCCGGTGTTCGCAAGGGTCGGCAGTTCTTTCTCGAACGCGGCGAGGAGTCCGGGTACGCCGCCGGTGCACACGACATCGGGGTCCGCTTTCACGTCTGCTTGCAGGGTGACGCCCGGCGCGGATGGCAGCGTGTTGGTGCTCGTGTCGAAGTACTGGTGAGCACCAGCGGTCTGGCTGAGAATGCCGGTGCAGTCCACGCGCAGGAGCCCTGCCGGGATCGCCGGAGGTTGCGGGCGGGTGCTGGCGTAGGCGGCGCCGGCGACCAGACCCCCGCCGAACACCATGAGAGCGGCCGCGCTCAGTGCCGCCCAGCTCAGCCTGCGCCGTCGCGGCGTGGGGTGCGGGCTGAGCCGGTTGAAGACGCGCGGCTGGACGCGCGCGACGCTCTCGGTGATCAGCTCGTCGTCGAGAAACTCGTTCATGCTCGCTCTCCTTGTCTTTCAGTCGTTGTCGTTCAGGGACTCGCGCAGGCTCGCGCGGGCCCGCTGCAGTCGCTTGCGCACTGCGCCCTCTGTGATGCCGAGCTGGGCTGCAGCCTCGCGGTAGCTGTAGCCCTCGATGAGACACAGGTGGCAGATGCGCCGCTCAGTCGGAGACAGGGCACCGAGGGCTTCGGCGATCGCGGCCACTTCGACCGGCCCGCTGGCCACGTCCGGGTGGTTCTCATCCAGGGGCACGGTGGCGCAGCGCGTGCGGTGGCGGGAGGCGTTACGCGCGTGGTTCGCGGCGATCGCCAGCAGCCACGGCAGCAGCGAGGACTCGACTTGCGGCATCTCGCGCCGCTTGCGCCACGCGAGGATGAACGTGTCTTGCAGCACGTCCTCGGCGGTCGGACGATCGCCGAGCTTGGCCCACGCGAACCGCATCACGACCGGCGCGTGCCGCCGGTAGATGACCTCGAACGCCTCGACCGCACCCGATCGGGCCTCCGCGACCAGCGCGGGATCATCCATGTCTCCAAGACCCACTGCATCACCCTTCTACTGATGCAGTGTCAGGACCGGGCCATTCGTGCCAAAACCCACCCACGCAGGTCTGCGGGCCGAGCCGTGTGACGTGCACGGCCAGTGAACACCGCCCCGTGAACAGCGACGTGCGAGTGGTGTTCCACAACGACATGATGGACACCAGCCTGCGGGATGTGTTCGCGTGTCCCCATGCCGGCCCTGCCGCAGTTCGTCACGCCCGGCGACACGCTCAGGTCGTGCGGCAGGTGACTGTGTGCTTCTGGCGCTAACGGCCGGGCGAAGGCACACTGGCACTCGTGAGGTATTGGAGGAGCTCTCCACACGATCGGCGTCGTGCGCGCGCCGTGTATCGCACGGCGACGCCCGCTCGGTCGACGGCTGTGAACGAGGCTGCACTCGACTGGGGTGCTCTTGTGGCTGCGACTTTCGGGGCTGTGGTCGCGGCATACCTGATTGGCGCGTGGCTCGCCGAGACCGTCTGGGGGCCCCGGAACATCCTGCTGCCGGCCACTCTGATCCTCGCGGTCCCGTGTGCGCGGGCGCTGCGGCAACGCAACGTGCTCCGAACGCAGCTGCGCAAGCTGTCCGAATGCACCAGCTGAGTCGGTCGCCGGTCGACGGCGTCTAACCTTGTGGCCTCCGTGCTCATCGTTGCCGGGGGGAGTGCGCATGCTTCAGTACCCGTGGGAATGGGGCACGTGTGGCGTTGGTCGCCCTCTCTGGCCGCGGTCGCGGTTCTGTTTGTCGACGCAGTAGCGGTCCTTGCGGGTTTCCTCGGGGTCACTGTCGGTGCGCGCGGTATCCAAGTGCGTTGTGGCACCTGTCGGCGAGCATCGAGAAGGTGCGCAGGCGTCTGGACGGACATATCGAATATCGATATGGTCTTCGTGTGGATGCTGTTGAAGATGCGGCTCAGCCGCTGCACAAGTCGGGCGCACTGCGGTTCGTGTTCTGGGTGTCTGCCGCGTATCTGGTTGTCGCGGCCATCGAGCTGTCGAGTTCGGTCGCGGGACTGGTCTCGGATCTTCGGCACCGGGTAGCGGGGATCGCCTGGTCGTGGGACCCGGCGTTCCCAGTGGTCCAGCCCTCGGGCAACCACTTCGCCGGTGGGCCGTATCTCGTGCCGGGGAGCACCGCGATGTTCACGCAGGTGGCCGGGACGGTAGCGAACATTCCGGCGGCCGCGATCATCAGCCGCACCGCGGGAGACGTGGTGGGGACCCTCACGGGCGCCGGAATAGCCGCATGCCTGCTTGTGCTGATGAGCCGGGTCGCCGCCGGTGCTCCTTTTGCTCGCTCCTCGCAGGTCGCGCTGCTGTGGCTCGCCGGGGTGGTGCTTGTCGGGTTCGAGTTGGGAACCATCTTGCATGGGATCGCGTCCGCGATGGTCACCGAGGTGATGATGGGCGCACCGAAGACGCCGGACGGCGCGTTCTTCTCGTCCTCGGACGTCAGCGTTCTCACTCTGTGGCCGGTCTACGTCGCAATGGCCCTGGTCGGCCTCGCCGCCGTCTTCCGAGTGGGGGCGGCGTACCGGGCCGACAGCGACGGCCTCGTTTAGATGAGCGCGGTTCACTGCAGGCTTGGCGAGCTGCTGAGCGAGCGCGGGATGACGCTCGCCGAGTTATCGGCCCGCGCAGGCGTGAGCGTGGTCAACCTGTCCGTGCTCAAGAACGATCGCGCGAAGGCCATCCGGTTCAGCACCCTGGAAGCGATCTGCGACGTGCTCGACTGCGAGGTCGGCGACGTGCTGGTGGTCGGCCGCGGCCGCTGAATCCTCTGGTGCGGTCCTGCCGGCTTCGCCGGCGTCGTCCTTCTCGCCTTGGCGTCTACATGAGGACACCGACATCGTTTGCGTCTTGCGCGGTAATACGGTGTGCGTAGTAGTGTGTGGTGGAGAGGACGGGAGGTCCGATGGATTCCACGCAGCTGTTGAAGGGGGTGCTGGACATGGCGGTGCTCGCTGTCATCCAGGAGGAAGACGGGTATGGGTATGACGTCGTGCGGCGCCTACGGGATGCGGGGTTCGACGACATCGGAGACGCGTCGGTATACGGCACGCTGCGGCGGCTCTACTCGGCTGGTGCGCTCTCGACGTATGTGGTGCCGTCGGATGACGGCCCGCATCGCAAGTACTACGGGATCAACTCCGAAGGTCGGGCTCTGCTGACACAGCAGGTGGAGACCTGGGGGCGTTTCTCGCAGACCGTGTCCCGGTTGATCACTGCGCCGCGGCCGGCGGCCGTGCGTGCTCGCGCGGTGGGGGAGAAGTGATCATGATCGTCGCTGGTGCCACGCGAGAGTCCGCAGGAGCGTTCGCGGCCGCCGTGCGGGAAGCGCTCTCAGACCTTCCGACAGACGAGATCGACGAGCTCACCGACGGGCTTGAGGCGGATCTCGTCGAGCGGGCAGAAGAGTCCGGTGGGACGAGCACGTTCGGGGACCCGGTCGCCTACGCCGAGGAGCTGCGCAGTGCCGCCGGTCTGCCGCCCCGCGGTGGGCCCAGCACCGAAAGACGTTTCGTTGGAGAGGAGATCGCGCGGCTCCTTGCAGCAGGCGTGAAGGGGGTGCGTGCCAACCCGGCCGGGGCGTGGCTGCTGGATCTTCTCGTGGCACTCAGGCCGGTGTGGTGGGTGCTGCGCGGCTGGACCGTCTACCAGGTCGTGATCCTCGTCGCCACCGGACGCAGTACTGGCGTCGTTCCCATCGATCCGCAGCTGGTCGGCTCGACGAAGCTCGCCGGGTGGGTGCTCCTCCTCGCGTGCGTGCTGGTCAGCGTGCAGTGGGGCCGCGGGAGGTGGCTGCCGTGGCGTTGGCTGCGTGTTCTCTTGATCGCTTCGAGCATCGGCACGGTCCTCGCGTTCATCCCGGTCTGCTACGCCGCGATCAATGGCACGGAGACGGCGGCAGAGGTCAACTCGGCCTCGAGTTCATCCATCGTCCCGCAGGGGCTCTATGACAACGGGAACGAGGTCTACAACATCTACGCCTACGGCGCCGACGGAAAGCCCCTCTCAGACGTGCGACTCTTCGATCAGGACGGCCACGCCCTGCAAACCAACCCCGATCCGGACGCGAACACCACATTCGATGGGACCACCGCGAACGGTCAGACGTTGACCCTGGAGCCGAGCCAGCGCGCCGACGGCGTCACCGCCTGGCAGGTCTACCCCCTGCAGTCGGATGGCAGCTCGAGTGTGACCGCACCGTTCACTCAGGTGCAGCCACTGCTCCCGACCTCACCTGACGCGGCAGCAACACCAAGCCCGGAGCCATCAGCATCCATGAATAGCTCCGCGACGCCCTCGCCAGATACGAGCCGGTAGACCGAGCGAGGAGCATCGATCACGCTATGGACATCTCGCCCGCGGACACTAGCCTGCCGCCGACGCAGCCGCTGGACCTCACTGAACTCAATGACTGGCTCGTCGCCAAGAAGACACTAGACGTCGCGTCAGATGTCATGAAGTAAGTCTGTGAGGCTGCTCGACTCGGCTCTCGGAGGCGCCAGATCCACGACGTCCACAAATCAGACGAACAACGATTGACGCCCTGACGAGACGGACCCTGATCAGCATCAGCGTGTCACCCAGCCGCCACAAGAACTCGTACCAGGGACCGAAGAACGCGAGGGCAAGCTATGGCGCAGTGCTCGCATGCGTGGCCGGGGCGTTGGGGAGCCTCTCTGGCCGTCTGAAAACCACGACCCCGGCCAGACGAGATCGCGATTCTCGACCGCGATTCAACAGCGCCACAGTCACCGAAGCTGCGACACCGTGGTGAGGAGCCTGTCTCGGCGTGTCCTTGGGGTGAGCGCTTCAGCGTCCGATCACGGGTGGCTCGTAGCCGTCCGGACCGCCTGAGCCGAGACCGAACGACTCGGGTGGCGAGAGCTTGGACCTGCGCGCTTCCAGCGCCTGTATCAGGCGCGGATCTACCTGCGGCCCGCGCTCTTGTGCGGCGGCTCGCTCGGCAACGTCCTGCACGATGTAGCGATGTCTTGGCAATAGGAGACCGGGCGGGTAGATGCGCATGAGCAGCTCGACGCCTTCCTCTGCGGTCGTGTAGCCGGCTCGCTGGAACAGGGTGGCGGCGTCGTCGAGATCACGTTCGTCGCGGGAGGCGTGCAGCTTCATCGCCAGCAGGTACTCGGGTGAGGCGACCTGCACTAACAGCGACTCGGACTCGAACACGGTGACCGGGTGCTCGTCCGGGCCGGGCAGGAATCCCTTCGCGGCGTCGTTGAGCCAGTCTGGTTCCAGCCCATGCTCGGCGCCGATCGCCTCGGCGGCCTGCCGGACCTGGGGTGCCGGGATGAACAAAGCGTCCACATCGCGCGTAAGGCGCCCCGGCTCGTAGGCGAGTGCCATGGCCGCCCCTCCGACGACGAAGAGCTGCGCGTGCGTCCCCGTCAGGGCGAGTCGCTCGGAGAGCTCCTGAAACAGGGCGCGCACGCCTGCGGCATCGAGTTCTGCGCCGCGTTCGCTCATGCCCTGGCCAGAGACCGCCCGGTAATGAAGATGCCGCGCTGCCGGAAGGCCCGCGGGCTTTCCTGTTGGGCCTCGGTCTTGAAGATGGCCGGCACGGCTGGGAACCATCGGCTCGTTCGGCGTGTCGGGTCCAGCGCCCAGGTAGGCACCTGCCAGCCATCGCGCTCTGCAAGGTAGTCGGCCAGCGCCGCGAACGCCGCGTCGACCTGCACAGAACCGGTATATGCAGGCTCGTCGGCGAAGACGCCGCTGGCGAGCGCAGCCCCGCCGCGGCGGAAAGTCGAGGTGTAATCGTCAAGGGTCTGGAGGATGCCGAAGCGCCAAGCCGCCTCGACAGTGTCGCCAGCAGTCAGGAGCGCGGCGCAGCGGGCCGCATTGCCGGCGGCCGTGTGGCGCACGCCGATGCCGGCACCCGGCGTCACAGAGGAGGCCGTTCGGGCACGCTCCAGAAGCGCAGCGATCGGCAGCACCTCGCCCTGAAACACCATGGCCGCCTCCCTCGCTCGATTCCCATTCTCCCAGAGCCACCGTGAAAAGTCCCGAGCCGCGGGCCACGCGCCCGGCTTCCCGTCGCGCTAGGGGCCACAGCGCCCGCGTTCGAGGCTCTGGCTCCGCGTGTGTCGAGCTGCACAGTTTCAGCTTTGGGAGCGGGCTGGGCTTGTTCCTCAGCGGGTAGTTCGACTTCGGTCCGGTCTCGCGGACTCTCACCCAGGGCAGCACCGGACCGCTCAGGCTACCGTGGCCGCGGCTCGTCTCACCATCTCGGTAGTCGCGTCGGGGTCGTCGACTTCGATGACGAGGTAGCTCAACGGGTTGTCCGCCACGTCGATGACCACCGCGTGGTCTCCATACCGGTACAGCCACCATGATCGTTCCCCGCTGCCGCGCATGTAACCGGCCCGGATTCTCCCTAAAACTCCGGTCCCGCCGACCCGCAGGCTCACCGGGTGAGAGGAGCAGGGATCGGGGTCCGGGTGGCAGCCGACAATGTTGCGCAACGGGATCTCGATGTGTCCTGCCAAGGCCAAGACCTTCCAGGCGCCCCGGGGGGTGACGACCAGCACGCCGTCCCTGATCGCGACGTCGGCGATTCCCGGCGCCTCGGACCGTGCACGGCGGGCGGAGATGACGAACCACCAGATGAGCCCCAGGACACCGAGCGCAACGCCGAGCCCGATCAGGGCCCCGCCGAAGGTGTGCATCCTGCCACGATATGCGCGACCGTTGCGGGAGACACCCTCCTCCGCGCCCCCCGCGGCTCTTCCCATGAGGGTCAGGGTTGAGCAGCACCTGTTATTCGCATAGTGTGCGAACTATGCTGATCCGGTTGTCTGAGGCGTCGCCGGCGACGTTCGCCGAGCAGATCGCCGCGCAGGTTCGCATGGGTGTCGCCCGGGGGGAGATCACGCGTGGTGAGCGTCTTCCTGCCGCGCGGGAGTTGGCGGCGTCGTTGGGTGTGAACATGCATACGGTGCTGCGGGCCTATGACGCGTTGCGGGAGGCGGGGGTGATCGATCTGCGCCGCGGGCGCGGGGCAGTCGTCGTGGACGGGAATCTGCCGGAGGTGCGGTCCGTGCTGGAGTCGGCGGCGGCGTTGGTCTCTGAGGCCGCATCCGCGGGCCTCAGCTCGGCGGAGCTGTCGTCGTTGATCAGGGGGATGGCGTGAACACGATGAGTGGGGGAAGCGTGCGGAGTGGCTACTGGGCGGTTCGTGAGGTCGGCGCGGGGATCCTTGCGGTCCTGCCGCCGGCGGGCCTCGCTGCCGCGGCGATCACCCTTGCCCCGCATCTCGGGTCGAAGATGGCCTCGCACTGGTCCGGCGGCTCGGCCCGGCCGGACGGGTTCGCCTCGACCTGGGGATCGTTCTGGGTCTATACATCGATCACCGTGGTGCTGTTCGTCGTCGCGGTCATCGGGATCGTCCTCGTGCGCCGGGCCGCCTGGTCTCGGGTGTGGGCGGCGATCGCCACGGTCGTCGGCGGGCTCACCGCATTCGCGTGGGCGGGCCCGGCCTGGGCGACCGCCGCCGCCGACCGCCCGGAAGACGCCGTCCTGGGATTCAAGCTGCTGCTGCTGATCGGTGCCGTCGTCGTCGGCGCGGGCATCTATCTGCTGCTGCCGGCCGCTCCCGCTCCGAGCACCCGGCAGGCGGTGCGCCCACACCTCCCGGTAGCCGACGGGGAGCGCGTGGCCTGGTCCGGCGTCATCATCAGCCGCAGCCTGGAGTCCGCGATCGGTCTGCTTGCCGCGATTTTCCTGGGAACGCTTGTCCTCGCGCTCGTCACCCGGCAGGGCGGGACGTGGACCGCCGTCATCGTGCTGTTCCTCGCCACACTCTCGGCACTCCTGATCGCACCGGTGCGGTTGACCGTCGACCAGCGCGGCATCCGCCTCGTCTCCGTGCTGCTGCGCGTGCCCCTGATCCGCGTCAAGCTCGCGAACATCGACACCGTCACCGCAGACACCATCAACCCGGCCAGCTGGGGCGGCTGGGGGTACCGCGTCGGACCCGCCGGCATTGCCTACGTCGCACGTCGCGGCCCCGGCATCGTGATCACCCGCCGCACCGGCGGTGCCATCGCGATCACCGTCGACCACCCCGAGCAGCCCGCAGCCGCCGCCAACGGCCTCATCAGCACCCTTCCCGCTCCCCGCCGGTGAGTGGGCTCCGCGAGATCACCATCCAGGCAAACCGAGCCAACACCTTGCTGCTCTAGTCGAAGGGGTCGAAGGGTCGTTGAATGCCGAAGCCCATGCGCGCAGGTGGGTGCTGAGCTGCGCGCTTACCGGGTGGCCGGCAGCATCAACGAGACCGTGCTCGACCCAGATCGGAAGCCGATGCTGTGCTCGTTCGCGAGCCGGATCTCGCGCATCACGCGCCGCCTCGTCATCGGCCAGATCGACGTGCTGCTCGGTCTCGGGCGTCGCATGCGCGGCGTCGACCGGCAGCACCGGCAGCGGGACCGCAGGCTCCCGGTCGCCGTCATCGCCGTGCTTGATGATCTGGACGCGCACCGAGTCATGTTCGTGTAACTGCACGCCGGGTGCTGGTTCCTGCGAGACGATGTAGTAGAGGCCGGGCCATGCCAGCGCGCCGATCGGCGGCCCGTCAGGGTCCGGGTTCGCCAGCGTCACTCCGGCATCGCGCGCGGCGTCGCGGCCGACGTGGAACGGCAGTCCCACCACGTCGGGAACGGTGACGATGCGCCGCGTGCTGCGATCGGCCATGCCCCGATGGTAGGCCGGTTACCGGCCGAGGCCGCGGCCGGGTGGCAGCGGCCCCCGGTCCGGCTCACGCTGGGTGACGTCGTGGAGCTGCGCGGCGCGGGCCGTGCGTTCGGCCAGGGCGTGCTCGGCCGCTTCGCGCCGGGCCTGCTCCTGGGCAGCACGGGTGCGCAGCAGCGTCGCGGCCTGGGCCGGCGGCAGGGTCTGGATCGCGGTCAGGTCGCGGCGGAGCGCTTCGGCGCGATCCCGCCAACTCGTCGCCTGGGCGCGCGCGGTGCGCGGTGTCGGCTCACCGTCCAGGCGTCCGCGAAGCTCCGCGCGCTCCGACGCGTGCCGGGCGGCGAGGCGCCGCTCGTCCTGTAGGGCGTCGTCGGCGCGCCCTTGTCCCTCGGTCACGCGCGGGTCGGTGCCGGCCTCGGTCTCGGCGACCAAGGCGGCCCATGCCGGCACGCCGGCCGGTGTCTCGGGGAGTCGGTCCCAGCGCTGCCGTGCGGCGGTCTCGATGGTGTGCTGCTCGGCGGTCGCGGCGCTGAGAGCGCGCGCCGCGGCGCGCTTGCGCAGCCCGCGCGCGCTCCGCTGGGCGTCAGAGGCGGCCCACACCTGCTGCCGTGCGGTCAAGTAGGCGGTCCCGTCGGCGGTGGCCTGCCCGATCAGTGGTCCGATCACCTCGGCACGCACCTGCGACGCCGCTGCCTCCGCCGTGGTCGTGATCGCGTGCTGCTCGTCGAACTCGGTGCGGTGGCGCCGGGCCTGGTCGTCCAGCGCGGTGACGATGCGCTGCCACTTGTCGGCTTCGTGGTCGGCGCGCTCGAGGCGCTGGGCCAGTCGGGTGCGCTCGATGTTCACGTATCGGACCGGCCCGTCAGCGGCCAGGCCCGCGATGGCGTCGTGGGCGGCCTGGGTGGCGACGGTCAGGCCGCGGTCGGCGCGGTCGCGGTCGAGCGCGAGAGTGAACTGCTCGCGGGCGTCGTCGAGGCCGGCGGCGACGATGTGGAGTCGGTTCGTGTCGCGGCCTCGGGTGAGGCCGACGTAGACGCCGGAGGCGTCGAGCGCGTCGGACAGGAGCGCGTGCGAGGCGGGGACGGTGGTGCCCTGGACGCCGTAGGCGGTGGATGCGTAGGCGAGGTGGGTGTGCTCGGTGACGTACTCGGCGGGCAGGCGCACGGTGCGCTGCCGTTTCCGCCCCGTTGCCTGCTCGCTGGCCCACACGGTCCCGTCCTGTCCGACGGCCTGCACGGTCCAGGTCTGCCGGTTGGCGACCTGCACGTCGGCGTCGTTGCGGCGGGTCTGGATCACATCCCCGGCCCCGATCGGCAGGCCGTCGCTGCCGAACGTCGTGCGCTCATCGTCGACGAGGCCGGCGCTCACTCGGCGGATGCGGATGCGTTCGTTGAGGTCACGGGCGTCGTCGTTGGTCCCCACCGTGATCGCCTCCCCGCCGTGCGCATCGCCGGCGATGGCGTCCTGGGCGTCCTCGACGCTGCCGTGGAGGACGATCAGCCCAAGCTCTTGGAGCCGGTCGAACAGGGCGGCCGGGTGCTCGCCGCGGCGCAGCTGCACGGTGAGGGCGGCGTAGTCGGGGTCGGTGAAGCGGTGGACGGTGGTCATGTCGTAGACGCGACCCGCGAGCTGCGCGGCGATGTCCAGGACGCCGCCGCGGCCGACTGCGGCCAGCTGCGCCCGGTCCCCGACCAGCGCCAGGGACGCGCCGGTCTCGTCGGCGACGCTCAGCAGGGCCAGGGCGGTGTCCTGGTCGAGCATCCCGACCTCGTCGACCACGACCCGCTCGCCCGTGACGAGCTGCGCGGCCGCGGACGGTCCGGTATAAGTCGCACCCGTGGTGGGGTCGGCGTCGCCAGGGGCGAGCCGGGACCAGACACCGTCCGCGTTCCACCGCCAGCCGTACTCGTGGACAAGCTTCGCGACCGAGTCAGTGGGCACTCCGAGCTCGGTCGCGGCGACGTCAGCGGCCTGCTTCGTCGGCGTCACTACCCGCACCGCCCGTCCGTGACGTGCAGCGGTGGCGATCGCGGCGCCGAGCATCGTGGTCTTGCCTGCCCCGGCCGCCCCTTCGACCACCACGAGCGGGTCGGTGCCGGCGATCACCGCGGCGGCCTGCGCCTGCTCGGCGTCCAGGCCGCCGGCGTGCAACAGCCGCATCGGTTCCGGGGTTGCATCGCTGGCGGCGGTTGCGCGTGTTGCGAACCGGCCGCGCAGCTGCGTCTCGATGGCGATGACGTGCAACGAGGTCAGATGCGCAACATGCTCCGGCGTCGGTGCGCCGGGCGGCAGCACCGAGAGGCAATCCTGCGCCGCAAGCCGGGTCGCCAGCGTCACGAGGTCACGCAACTCGGCCGGGGCGGCGCACACCGCGGCCTCGGTGAGGAGGCGCGTGGCGTGCTCCTGGATGGTGTGCACCGTCCAGGCCGAGGCGCCGGCCGCGCAACGATCGAGGGCGCGCGACGCGAGCTGTTGCACGCTCACGTCGTCGAGCGACACCGCGGGCCGCACCGCAACCCGTGGCAGGTCCGGTCGCCAGCCGGCGTCCTCGAGCTCGGCGCACCAGCCGGCCTCACTGCCCAGCCGGGAGGGCTTCTTGTGCGGTCGCTCGTGATCCCACGCCTTGGCTTGCAGCCGGGCCCGCACCACCGGGCCCGGTTCCTCGCCCGGGTGCGCCTGCTCCCATTGCGCCTCGAACATCGCCAGGTTGCGCTCCACCTGCGCGGCACGCTTCGACATCACCGCGTTGAACGGCTGCAACTCCGCGACTTCTCCGGTCACCGGGTCGAGTGTC
Source organism: Gryllotalpicola reticulitermitis (assembly GCF_042651345.1). NCBI lineage: Bacteria > Bacillati > Actinomycetota > Actinomycetes > Micrococcales > Microbacteriaceae > Gryllotalpicola > Gryllotalpicola reticulitermitis. The sequence continues at coordinate 843 of NZ_JBHSCN010000002.1, read as the reverse complement.
AGGCCGTGGACATCGAGCACCTGGGCGAGCTGCGGGTGCGCGGTGATGACCGCGGTGCCCAGGGCCCGGATCGCGCCCTGCTGCTTGAACAGAGCGCCGGTGTCGAGTCCCCGCCAAGCGCCGGCCGCCCAGACTCGGGTGCCGATCTGGAAGTGGATGTGTCGGTGCGGGTCACCGGCGCGGGAAGTCTTGTGGGAGACGGCGACCGTCTCCAGCTGCTCGACCGGCACCACCTCCTGCCGCCCGCGCGGCCCGACCCTCGTCACACTGTGCTGGCCCAGCCACGAGCGGATCTCTCGCATCGCATCCCGCTGCGCGACGTCCAGCGCCTCCGAGACCTCCGGGTGCACGGCTGCCGCGATCGACAGCGACTTCGGCACGTTCACAACCATCTCCGCGAACCGCGGCGAACCCCGGCGGCCGTCCCCTGGCAGACGGGGAGTGCCCATCGACTCGCTTGTGAGCGGGTTCACCCAGTCCACCCACTGCGCATACTCATCAGCCGTCAGCGCACCCTCACCGATCACCACGCCGCTGCCATCGACCGCAGTGAACTCCGCTAAAGCAGTCCCGCCCTCTAGGTAGTAGTCATCGGCGCGCGAGCGATCCGACTCCAGGTAGCGGCGCGCGTCCGCGCCGGAGTCCCGGAACAAGATCACGCCGCCATGCATCGCCGCCTCCGAAGCAGATCAGATAACTGCAACTATCGTAGGTAGCATACGTCCATTCTCTAGCGGGGTGTGATGTCTCAGCAGATAGGTGACAGTTCTGCATCAGGACATCGGTAACACTTCATGTCTCAGGACATCGGTGACGGTTCTGTGGGGCTGGTCTGGAAGGTCG
>NZ_JBHSCN010000001.1:0-76767 GCF_042651345.1 Gryllotalpicola reticulitermitis | reverse complement strand
TGGGCCACGAGATGGAAGCCGGCGCTGAACGCGTTCGCGATCGCTTTCGAGGGCCGCATCAACTAATGACCGCCAGCCCAGAAACACCGTTCATCGGACAGACCCACACGCGCGAAGGCCGATCCCTTAGCGCCCATCGAGTTCGGCAGCGTACACGGATGGCGGCTCAGCCGGCGGCGTCTTAGGTCGAGCGCGTTCGGTGAGGTAGGTGAGGTCTAGTGGGTGTGTGGGTGGCAGTTCGATGTCCTGTGGGCGGATCGGTGCGGGCTCGGTCATTTGCTGCTCCCGCCGCTGGGGGTAGTGCTCGGGGTATCGCTTTCGATGCGCAGGTGGCCGAGCACCGTCGTACCGTTCGAGGCGTACACCGTGGGCGGCTGCCGCTTGGGGTTGAGGAAGTCCTTCGTGTAGATGTAGCCCAGCTTGCCGTTGGTGGCCTGCGCGGACTGGAGGTCCGGCTGGCCGTACTTGTTGTCCACGCCGTAGGTCTGCCCGTGCGCGTTCACTTTCCAGGGGCTGATGGCTTGGCTGGCGTATCTCGCGGTGGCCGTCCACTTCGTGCCAGGGGTCGCAGTGATGGTGATCGAGGTGGACCCGGCTGGAGGAAGCTGGGCGTCCTTCGCGGTGATGTGGTTCAAGTTCGTCGGCGTCGGCTTCGTGCCGGTGCACGTCATGCCGGCGTAGTCGGGTCCGACGTCGTAGGGGCCCTGCGGCTCGGTGACGAAGCGGATCGTTCCGGTGCTCAGGCACTGGATGTGCAGGATCACCGCGGCGGCGTGCGCGGGAGCCGGGCCGAGGTCGATCGTCCCGGTCCCGGTGTGCGTGACCGACACCGGATTGCTCAGCGACTCGGTGGTGGTCGTGCCGGGCAGTTGGCTGACGACCGCGGCGGCACCCGTGATCGCACCGGCCAGAGCGATGCCGCCCAGCAGGATCGTGAGGGTCCTAGTGCGGCGCTGCCGCCGCTCCAGGCGACTCTTACCGGCGCCCAGCGTGGCGAGCTCCCGCTCGACCGCCGCAGCGAACACGGGGTCCATGGTTGCGGCGCTCATACGTGCTCTCCTTCGGGTATGCGTCGTGCGGCCAAGGCTGGATCATCAGCAAGATCGGCGCGCAGCTTCTCGCGCGCTCGGTGCAGGCGCATCCGCGCGGCACCGGGGTTGATGTTGACGACGGTCGCGGCCTCGACGGTGGTGAGGCCGTCCAGCACGGTGAGGACCAGTAGCGCGGCATCCGTCTTCGACAGCTTGCGCAGTGCTGTGGTGAGACGGACGCCCAGCAGTTCGGTCTCCACGTTCGAGGTGGCGATGGTCTCGGCATCCGGCGCATCCGAATGCGGGAGGCTGTCGATCATCTTGCGATAACGCGCGGTGCCGCGCCGCCGGTTCTGGGCAAGGTTCACGGCGGTAGCGATCAGCCACGGCAGCACCGAGCCGCCCACAAGGCGGACTCCGCGCCGCTTCCGCCACAGCTCGAAGAACGTCGAGGCGGTCACTTCCTGCGCGTCATGGGCGTTCCCGACGATACCGAGGATGCGGCGATAGACGCGAGGGTGATGGAGGCGGAACAACGCCGCGAACGAAGCCCCGTCCCCGGCCAGTGCTCTCTGCCAGATCGCTGCGTCGTCGGCTGTGTCGTCGTCCATACCTTGTAATGTCCGCCCGTGGCCAAAGTGTCACAGAGACGCTGATCGAGCCAGCATTCCGCTGCCCGCAAGCGGATCTGCTTGTGGGGGGTTGCGCGTTTTGCTGTGTGGGTCTCAGGGGCGCCAGAGGCCGGAGACGGTGGCCTTTTCGGTGAGTTGGGTCTCGATGATGCGGGTCAGGAGCGCGTAGTCGATCGGGTCGTCCCAGCCGATCCGGAAGAGCCTCTGGGTGGTCGTGTAGCCCGCGGCCTCGATGTCGCCGCGCATCCGATCCATGAGCTCGGCCTCTGGTCCGATGGCGATGTTCTTCGGGAACACCGACATGCCGATGATGTACGTGCCGTGGTGGAGGAACATCGGCTGGTTCCATTTGATGACCGGCTCCAGCTCAGGCCACGTTCCGGCGACCCAGTGCAGAAGCTCTTCGATCTTCTGCCGCTGTGCCGGCACCGTGATGGCGTCGAGGAAATCCTCGACGGTGGAGAACCGGGCCATGACGCTCATGGTAGCCAGGCGTGGCGGTAGCCTCCTAGCTATGACGGCGGGTCCGTGCTTCGGGTGCGGGGCGATCGTCCCGGATGTCGACGGCCCGACGCATCCGTACATTCACAGCTCCGCCGGCTGCTGGAAAAAGTTCGGAGAGGTTCAGGCGCAGGAGTCACGTCGTTTCGGTTATCCGCCGGCGCATCGCCTGGTCGTCGACGCGTACGCGGCGCAGCACCCCGGTGACGGCTCGGACCGTCGAGACCGGCAGTCGGTGTTCGTTCACCTGGTCGCATTGTGCGCCATGCTCGAGCGCGGCCTCGCGCCGGCGTCCGCGACGCGGCTGCTCGGAACACTCGTGCACCTGCAGGGCGGGTTCCCGCGACTCGAGCGCGACAGCGGCCCCGGCGATCTGACGGTCCTGCACATGCTCGATGCGCCGGACTACGAGGGCTATGAGCGGCGGGCGCGCGAGTGGGCGGACGCGGTCTGGGGTTCGTGGGCTGAGCATCACGAGACCATCCGGAAAGCACTCGCTGCGGGAGGATGACGGCCGCAGTCCGCACGAGCGCGACAAGGGGTCCGTGTCAGCGCCCGGTCGGGAGGTCTTCTGCGCTGTGTTCGGGCGGGCGCCGTTGTGTGATGTCTGCGTTCCATGCCGCGGTGAGCGCGAAGACGGCCTGTTCGAGACTGAGGCCCCTCACGCGTGCCTTGTCGGCGTAGTCGAAGGCAGAATCCAACACGTCCGGGTATTGGTCGGCATCGATACTGACGCGCGTGCCGGCCCGGCCTCCCGTAGTGACGAGCCCTTCGCTTTCGAGAAGCTGGTACGCACGGGCCACAGTTCCGGGCGCGATGCGCAGGTCGCGGGCGAGTTGCCGCACGGTCGGCAGCCGTTGCTCGGTCTGGAGCGCACCGGTAAGGATCTGCGCAGCGATCTGCGCGCGGATCTGCTCGAAGACAGGTGTGGGGTCGAAGTCGTCGACGCGGATCACGCCGGAACCGTGTCGGTCGGCGAGATCACCACAACGCGGATCCCCCGGCGGATGCGCTGCGCAATGACCAACATGAGAGTGAGCGAGATGGCCACCAGGATCGCTCCGAAGACGACTTCGCTCACCCCGACCGCGAAAGCGGGCTGCGCGTAATTCACGCCGACCTGGCGGCAGATCGAGCTGCCCGGCCCGATCGAACGGCACTTGCCGACGACCGAGAAGCGCGCGATCGTGGCATAGCCGGCGCCGACGCTCCAGGCAATGACCCCGACACTGAGCGTCATTGCCACCGTCGCCGCCAAGCTGACCACGCCAGCCTGCCATGACCGAACGGCGTGGTCTGCTGCGGCCCACCTGTGGATCCCGGGTCCTGGAGAAGTTCGCGCCCGCACGACGGCCACGAGGACCAGACCGGACACGACGAGCACGGCCACAATGACGGCCAGAACGTACCTCCACCCCGGATAGGCGACCTCATCACTGCGCCCGGCATCCGCGACGGTCAGCGCCGAGCCGCTTGAGCCGGAGCCCGCCGCTCCACCAACCAACACGACCAGAACCAGCAGCGCGATCGCGGCCGCACCGAATCGCGCCAGCTCGCGCCAGAGCGGGGGCGGTTGCTCGGCGGTGAGATCGGCCTCCCGCGCGCTCGGTGCGGCCTCCCATCGCGCACCCGGACGAACGGCGATCACGGCTGCGAAGACCGCCAGCCCAGCCAACGGCGCGAACACCAGCAGCGGGCCATACGCGAGCAGAGGGCCCGACGTCGGGGGCGCCGCACTGAGGCCGTCCCGCACCCGTTGGGACAGTTCGGCCGGGTCGATACTGACGACGCGCAACCCCATCGCTGAAACGATCGCCATCACGACACCGACACCGCCGGCCCACGAAGCCCACCGCCGGACGCCGCGAACGGCAGCGACTACCAATTCCGCGTCCGGCCCCGGCACCGGCACCCCTTCCTCCGTCTGCGACGGACCACGTCGACGTGCGCGGAAGGCGAAAACAACAACGCCGACGCAACCGACAAGGCTCGCCACCCACGGCAATATCAGCCACACCATGACCCCTCCAAGTTATGTACCGTGACACTAGTACAAAGAGAACGGGGCCTGTCGCAGACAACGACAGCAACGCCATCCGCGCAATGCAAGCACGACGAATAACAAGTAAGGAACCCAACGCAAGCGGATCGACGATCGGGCGGAGTCAGTGTCGGCGCCCCGTCATGCGCGCGAGGCGCCAGCGGGCCCGGCCTCGTCGCCACGCTCTGTGGAGTGTGCGGCGGAAGTACCAGGTGAGCGCGAGGGTGAGGATGACGGCGGGGATCAGCTCGGGCGCCAGCAGGAAGGCGCCGAAGATGACGTCGAACATCTCGAATCCGATCAGCGAGCCGGCGGCTATCCACGTCCAGCCGCTGAATAGGGTGAGCTGCACTCCGATTCGCCGAAGAGCGTGACGGACGATCGCGCAGGCAAGCCGGATGCGGCGGAGAACGCGTGGGCGCCGTCGCGGCGAGGTTGGTGAGTGAGGCAGGGTAAGGCGCGAACGTGCGCGCATGGCGATGCTCCTTGTGGCGGATGTCAGTGGAAAATGGCTGACGTCGCCGAGGGCAGTGCGGCACGAATCGAGTGCACTGAAAGAGCCGGCCGCGACCGGGATGCTCGTGTTCTCGGGTCGGGGCTTAGGCGGGTGCCGCGATGCTCGCCCGGCGGCGCGAGCGCTGACCGGGTGCCCTGGGTCCCATTCCACCGACGGGAATGCGTGCGGATGTATGAGCGCCGATGTCATCCGGACGACCGGCGGTGAGTGGTGCGCCGGGGCGCATGGCGAGGCGCAGCAGCGTGAGCAGAATCGCGCGGACGGTGTGCGTGATCGCGAGCATCAAAGCCGTGACGAGAGCAAAGAGAACGAGCGCCGTCGTTGGCTGCGCAGCCGCGTTGATCGAGGTGCGTGCCCAGACATCAGCCCAGACGAGGTGCTCGAGCAGCGCCCAGCCCAGCGATGGCATGGCGCTCCTCCCGCTCGCATCCGCAATTCCGGCCGACGGGGCCTGGGAATGCTTCTCAAGCAGTGTAGGCAGCGGACCCGGGCTGCTGCGTCGCTCGAGTCACAGTTGGGTACGGAGGGCAGTGGATCTCGTGCCTGGGTACTACGAGCCGGTGGCAGCCTCGGCACCCCACGACGACGCGCGTGCTGTTACCCCTCGACTACCGTCTAGCTTTGCCGGCCTCAGCAGCTCGTCCGGCCGACGTGGCGGGGGTGCAGATGATCGAGGTTCGGCAGGTGTGCAAGCGATTCGGCGCGCGGCAGGCGGTGACTGATCTCACTTTCACCGCGCGGTCAGGCCTGGTTACGGGGTTCCTGGGGCCGAACGGTGCGGGAAAGACCACCACGATGCGCATGATCCTCGGGTTGTCGCGCCCCAGCAGCGGGGAAGTGCGGTTCGCGCGCAGGCGCCTGGCCGATGTCGCGCATCCCTCGACGGTGGTCGGCGGTCTGATCGATGCGTCGTGGGTTCATCCCGGGCGTTCGGCGCGCGACCATCTGCGCTGGCTCGCAGCCTAGGGCGGCTTGCCTGCTGCTCGGGCTGACGAGTGCCTGGAGCTGGTCGGGCTCTCGTCCGTAGCCCGGCGGCGTGCGGGCCGGTTCTCGCTGGGGATGAAGCAGCGTCTGGGGTTGGCCGGCGCCCTGCTGGCTGACCCGTTGGCGCTGGTGTTGGACGAGCCGCTGAACGGTCTCGACCCGGAAGGAATCGCCTGGACGAAGGAGTTGCTGCGCTACCTTGCCGGGCAGGGGAAGGCGATTCTGCTCTCCAGCCATCTGCTGTCCGAGGTCAGCACGGTCGTCGAGCACGTGGTCGTTCTCGGGCGCGGCAAGCTCTTGGCTGACGCGTCGGCTCGTGACTTCCTCGCCTCCGCCGGCCGTGGCCGCGTCAGAGTCCGCAGTCCCCAGTTCCCGCAGCTGCGCGCCGCTCTCGGCCGAGCCGAGCTCGAGACGAGAGAGGAAGCAGACGAATCCGGCCGAACTGCGCTGATCGTGGAGAACACGTCGACCGACGATATCGGGGCGATCGCCGCGCAGGCCGGGGTGCCGCTGAGTGAGCTCGCGCCCGTCGCGGCGAACCTCGAGGAGGCGTTCATGGCATTGACCGGCAACGACGTCGAGTTCGTCGCCGCGCCGACCTCCGCATCGACGGGAACGGCTGAGTCGTGAACGTCGTCCGAGCCGAGTGGATCAAGTTCGCCACCGTGCAGTCCCCGCGCTGGTGCTACGCCGCAGTGGCAGCCTGCGCTGTGCTGCTCGCCATCGCGACGACGATCTCCGGCACGCAGCTGGGGATAAGAGTCACGCCGCTCACCACGGCGAACGGTGTGAACGGCTTCGGGCTCGTGATCTTCATGGTGCTGGCCGCGATGCAATCCACGACCGAGTACCGCACCGGCACGATGGCGCTGACCTTCCAGGTCACCCGCAGCCGCACGATGGCGATCCTCATCAAGACCGTCCTGGTTGCATTGGTCAGCGCAGCGGTCGCGGCGATCCTTACCGTCGCGGCCGTCGCGATCGGATCGGCAGTCGATCACAGCGCCAACCCGCTGCACGTCACCGGGGCGCTTCAGACGCGGCTGTATCTCGGCATGCCGCTCGTGGCGTTCGCTGCCTGCTTCCTCGCTTCCGGCGCCGCGAACTTGATCCGAAGCACTGCGGGTGCGGTCGGCCACCGTTACCATCTGGCCGATCCTCATCGAAGGGCTCGTTCCCAGCATCCCCAACGTCGGCAAGGACATCGCCAGCTGGCTGCCCTTCGACAACGCGACCTACTTCCTCGGCGACAGTCAAGGCATCCCCTTCGCCTGGAACGATGACGTCGCGGTGCTTGTGCTGCTGGTCTGGGCGGCCGCGACGTTCGCAGCCGGCCTTCTCATTGCGCGTCTCCGCGATACCAACTAAACGAATCGCCCCAACCGCAGCGTGGATTGCGCCCGACAAAGAATCGGTCTGCGTTCACTCAGAAGTCGAAGACGTAGCTCTGGCTGGGCCGGTGCAGAAGGCTGTGCTCGAACGGTTCCCCGTGCCGTCTCCATCCTTCGCTTTCGTAAAGGCGGACCGCAGCCGCGTTGTCAGCCAGCACGTGAAGAACGGCCCGGTGGTAGCCGAGACTGGACAGGCTCGCCTCAATGGCGCGCAGCAATTGCCTGCCAAGACCGACGCCTTGCACCTCCGGACTCACCACCAGCAGACCGAGCACGGCGGCGTCAACCGGGTCGCCTGCAGCGCCCGTGCCTGCTTTGGTCGCCAGGGCGAAACCTTCTGGCTGCCCGGAACGGTCTGCGACCAGCCAGGACACCTGTATTGAGAACTTCGCCTCGGCGCGCTCACCGACACCCGCCACCGGCTCTCCGTCGCGCGCAGCGCAGGCACGAACCGACAAGCTGACGCACGGGTCGATCTCATCTGGGTCCGCCGGGCGAATGACGAACGAGTCATTCATGGCTCCAGCATTACAGGCCGACTGGGGGCACCCAGGGGTCGTTCGCAACGGGATCCGTCACCGAGACCGCGTGGCGCGCTGACTGGACGCCGATGCCACCCCGGCGCGCCGGTGGATCCATCCGGCCCCGGAGCTTACCGGGAGTCGCTCGGTCGCTCCGGAATAGGCAGACCAGCAGTGCGAAGACGAGCCAGAACTTCGTGGGCGGCATCATCACCGCTTTGTATCCCCCTCATCGCGTACCTTGTCGCATCGACGATCGTCGCATGAAGGTGCTCGTATCGCTCAGCATCGCTGACCCCGGGCGTCGATGACATAGTCCAATTATCACGCGCAGGCCCCCTCAGTTCCCCCGCGGGCGCCACCAGGTCCAATCAACGGTGCGATTTTGACCGCGACAGCAAGCCTAAATATCTAGACCTTCCAGCAGCTTCCTAGGGCCGCGCCGGCGCCCGCAAGCGGATCGGCTTGCGTGCACGAAGTAGCGCCCCGTCTCAATCCACGCGCTGCGAGAACGCGTAGAACTGCCAATCCTGCCTGATTCTGGATTCGAGCGCGCTAGCTGGAACACCCAAGCGTAGCGCGGCCCAAACCCTGAAGAGCAGCGTGCTCTCGCGCCATGCATTCATGAGGTGTAGACCACTCGGCAAGGTCCGGTTGGCATGCTTGGTAGCGTTGTAGGCGTCCGCGACAGCCTTGAACCATGCCGCATTGAGATACCCAAGCAACGTGAACGGCACGTCCTTAGCTACGCGTTCCAGCCGGGCCTCGAAGGAACTCGCTCTCGCCTTTGCCGCGGGGACACTGTCGTCCTTGATGAGGATGAGATAACCGAGCGCCTCTATCCCGACGGCGGTCTGGACGAGTCGGGCCTCGGGCGTGACTTCTTGCATGTAGATACCTGAGACCGCGGGATCGATCGCACGCGCGAACTCTTGCCGTAGGGCGATCCACCTTGCGATGCCCGTGAGACCGATGTCGGAAAACTGAATCAAGTGCCGGGCGAGCGACTCATCAACCGCTGCGAATGGGCGTCCGTTTGCTACGTCGAGCCAGCGGTCCAGTTTCGACCCGTCTGGTAGAGAGGCCTGCTCGTTGTCGTGGCAGACCGCCGCCGCTTCTATGCTCTCCGGACGCCATCGCGATAGAGCAATCAAGTCTCGAACCGCCGCGTGGCGCTCAAGATGGTCGGAGATCCGACGCGGGGTGTCGGTCCGATCTTCGATGTAGAGCGCCGTCGTGAGCGTTGCGCCCACCGACGACGTCTGTGCCGAGCCCTCGACCGCGAAGGTGATCGCAGGGTTGGAAGGCACCCGAAGCGGTTCTACCCTCACGACCTTAAAGCCGATCTCCACCGATTGCGTACTCGCCGAGTTTGAGAGCGGAGCGACCGCGCTGACGCCGAGCCAGTCGCGCAACCCAGACACCGTTGAACGCAGCCCGTGCACGCCTGGGTAATTGAACATCTGCGCGACGCCCAGCACGGCCCGATCCGCCTCGACGCGGCCGGTTCCAAATAAGAGATTGCTGCTCACACCAGCGAAACGGCGCCCCAAGAGGAGTACGGTGCCGAGATCGTCGTAGAACAAGAGCTTGCTTGGCACGTCGTAGGAGTACTTCGTCTTGTCGGGGGTCGTCTGCGTAAGCGACGCCGCGTAGAAACCAGCGCCCGTAGATTGACGAAGCACCCTGTGTCCAAGGGACTGACACGAAGATGCCGCGGTCGGTTCGCTCCAGTGTGACCTGGACCTCAGGTGTGTCCTCTTTGCCATCCACGAGATGACCTGTACGCGAGGTCCCAACTGCTAGTGTGTTCGCCACGCTCCATTCTGCTTGGCGCACGGTACCTGACGCCAAGCAACCGTAAGCCGATCGGTGATCGTGCGTCGTGGTGTCGAAGGGCGTTGCGAGGATTCCACCGCTTTTCGTTGCGAGCCCAACCGTAGAACGCCGAAGCCGAGGAGGATCGCGTCGAGCCCGGTTGTGAACGGGTCCGTGGGGTCACTGGCGGTGAGGAGCTGGGTGACGAGTGGGTGCTCGGTGGGAGTGATGCGCACGCTGTGGGCTTGGGCGGCTTCGGCGGCGGCGTTCACGGTGTGGGCGATGACGAACACCATCACGGTGTGCAGAAGGGCGGCGGCCAGCGAGACGGGGAATCCCTCTCGCGTGAGGGCGCGAAGGGCGGTCTCAACGGCCTCGAGGCTCGTCGCCGTCTCGCCCTGGGTCGTCAGCAGCAGGCTGTGCACGCCCGGGTGGGCCTGCACGGCGCGCCGAAGCGCGATCGCGTAGCCGCGCATCGCGGCCTCCCACGCGGCGTCCGGAGCAAGCGCAAGCTCTTCAGCGCGCGGAAGAGCGGCCTCGACGAGGCCGTCGAGCAGCGCCTGCTTGTTCGGCAGATGACCGTACACGCTCATCGGCTCGACCCCGAGTCGATCCGCCAGCCTGCGTATCGTGAGCCGCCGCAGGCCGTCGGTGTCGGCGATCGCGAGCGCCGTTCGGAGGATGAGGTCGCGGGTCAGGCCCGCCTTCGTCCCGGGGGATCGTCTCGCCACTGCCCTCACCTTGCGCCTGAGAGTGATAACTTACATCGTAAGTATGATGGAAGACTCAGCATGACAAGCGAGGAGCCGCTGCGCCCGATGTTGGATTTGAGCGGCGTGCCGGAGACGGCCTTGATCACCCTCTACAACCGAGCCGCGGAGGCCGCCCGGCCGGACGGTGTGATCCGCGATCCGCTGGCGGTCGCGCTGGTGCAGAGCGAGACGCATGCGCTCAGGGCCCGGTTCGGCGCTCCGGATCAGGCCCATGCCCTACGCGCCCGGCAGTTCGATGCTGAGGTGACAGCGTTCCTCGATGCGCATCCGGGAGCAAGCGTGGTCTCGCTCGGCGAGGGCTTGGAGACCCAGTTCTGGCGCGCCGGCCGCCGAGCCGGCCGTTGGGTCAGCGTCGATCTGGCGGACATGATCCACGCACGGGAGTGCCTCCTTCCCTCCGACCCGCGAAACCTCCTCATACCCGGATCCGCGTGGGATGCGCCCTGGATGGAGCACATTCCGCATGGAGTTCCGGTCTTGATCATCGTCCAGGGGCTGCTGATGTACTTCCCCGCGAGCGAGGTCGAAAGTCTTCTGGGGACCCTGGCGCAGGTCCACCCGGGTGCACGGCTGCTGTTCGACACCATTCCCTCCTGGGCGGCGACGACCACACGAGGCCATCGCGCTTCCTCCGGGTACCGACTGCCCGCACAGCCGTGGGGCACCAGCCGTCGAGCGCTTGATCGGATGCTTCGCCGCGTGGGCATCCGCGAATGGAACACAATGCCCGCGATCGCCGGGCGCGGCCTGTTCTGGCGCCACATCCACCCCACGCTCTCCCGCACGCTGCCCGGGGCCCTCCCCATGGCGATCACAGCACAACTGCCCGGCAAAGACACCGCACCCCATGGCCCCGCCGCACCCACCCCAGCCGGATGAGCGATCAGCGGGGAGTGTCTCTCCTCGAGCACGGCCGCGTCGCTGGGTCGGGACCGGGCGTCATCGCGGGCGCGGGTGGGCGAGGTTCCTTTGCCTCCTCAGCAGACGTTACGCCGCGGCGTGGACCAGCACCAGCACGATACCGGTGACGAGGGCAAGCAGTGCCGCAGGTGCTGCGACCGCGATGCCCAGCCACGCAAACAGCAGCCCCACCCGCGCCAGACCGTGCCACACCCTCACAGATCAATACTGACGCGCCCGCCCGGCCCGCACCTTCTCGATCCGGTACCGATCCGGCAATAGATCGGCTCACAGGCCAGTGCTGCGGGCTTCGCTATCGGGTGCTGTGTTCCGTGCTGGATCACGCGTCGCGCAGCCGAACGCATAGATACGAGATGCCGGCTGCGAGCGCGACCCAGCCGCCGACGACGACGGCCTCCGCGGGGAGCGTCAGCGAGAACGTGCCGCCTGCGGCGGCTTCGGTGCGTGCCGACCAGTCGAGGGTGAACCCGTAGAAGAACTGCGCGGCGGTCTCCGGGGTGAACAGATCGATGTTCGCGACGCCGGGTGTGTTCAGCGCTGACGCCGCGATGGCGGCAATCGGGCCGAGACCCCAGCAGGTGATCACAGCGGCGGAGAGCGCCCCGGCCGTCGCCCGCAACGCTGCGCCGAACGCGAAGCCGACGACGGACATGACGACGAGCGACAGTGCGCTCAAGGCCAGCGGGAGAAGGACCGCCGGATCCGCGGCACGAAACTGCCACCCGTGTGCGTGCACAAGCGCAGCACTGAGGACGTCTGTGACCGTCAACGCGGCCGTCGAGGAGATCGCGACGGCGCTAGCCAGCGCGGTGATCTTGGCGGCAAGCACCCGACCGCGCTGCGGAGCTGCGGCGAACGTGGCGAGGATGGGACGCGATGTGCCGTACTCGCTGGTCATCGTGAGCACGCCGAGGATCACGGCGGCGAATGCCGCAAGCGAAACACCGACCGTCGCAGTCCCGACCGTGATGTTCTGCGACCCTAGGACATCACCGACACGGGTACCGACCGACGGAGTCCTACCCGATACCACCGAGACGACAGTCGTCCCGACCACGACGAACACGATGCCGTAGAGCGACCACATCAGCGCACGCACGCTGCGAAGTTTGATCCATTCCGCCCGCGCCAGGCGTGGGAAGCTCAAGCGGGGAACTGCCGGTGCAACATGGGCCACCACCGCACGCTACGACAGCCACGCCGCCGCCGCATACGCAGCGGAACCGGCTGACGTGCCCGGCGTGGTGATGCCGGCCTGGGCAAGATCAGGGTGAGACGGGAGCCTGGCTGAGGAACGCGAGCCGCAGCAGCGCCAGGTGCTCCCGGTCTACCACTGCGGTCAGGGTGCGCTGCTCGTCGAGTCGAGCGCCGAGGCCGGTGACGTGGGGGTTGCCGTCCAGCAGGATGCCGTCGCACGTGACCCCGTCGATCTCGACCGGATGCCCGTGCTCGGCGTCATCTCGACTCACGACATCTGCCCGATGACCGCCCTCGGCACGGGGGCGCGGCACATCGCTGTCGCGATACTGGTTGTTGAGTAGATGGTTCACATGCCGCGCCAGCTCCTCGGCCAGCTCAACCTGCTCGGCACCCGGAGCGGTCCAGTTCGTGCGCACCGCGTCGACCAGCATCGGATACCGCAGCCGCTCGATCATCCGTTTCCTCCACGGAGGGTGAGGCAGCGCCTCGGCCAGCTGCCACCTGCGCCGGGTCTCCTCATCGACCGCGCGGAGATTCACCGGATCGCTGCGGTCGTCCGGGTTGCGCCACAACGTGTAGCCCGAGGCGATCGATGCACGCCGCGCCGTCTGCTCCTGGCCCCGGCTGCCGGATTGCTCCATGGTCAGCCCGACAATGCCAAGATGCTCCAGGTGCCGCTGCGGAACGAACCCCGCAACGTCGATCCCGAGTTCGCGCACCTGCTCGCGCACGCCGACGATCGGATCCGCGGCGTCATCCGGCGTGAAACCCGCGAAGCGCATGACCAGAGTCTGCACCCCGCATCACAGACCAGGCCACCGCATACACACGAAAGCCGATCGTTCACGGGCATGCCTGCGGCTTATGGATGCGGCGTCAGATGCATTCCGCCGATCACGTGGAGATGTGGGTGCCCGATGGTTTGATCGGTGTCCGGGCCCGAGTTCATCACGAGGCGAAACCCGCTCTCATCTAGTCGGAGGGCCCGAATACGACGCAGTGCCTCAGCAGCGAGAGCCTGCATCAACTCGGGAGCAGTCGCGAGCATATCCGTCACAGAGCCGAACTGGCGTACCGGCACCACAAGAAGGTGCACCGGCGCCCTCGTCACAAGCGGTTGAAGAACAGCCACCTCGGCACTGTCCACGAGCTCGCCGCTGATCGCGCCGCAGAGCGCGCAACCGTCGTCCTTAGTCACTCATTCAGCCTCGCGCATGAAGATCGCAGCCCCGCAAGAGCATCCTGTTGCGGACGTCAACGGCAGCCCGGCTCACGTCGCCCCACGTTCATAGAATCTGACGTGTGATCGGTGAGGGCTTGGCGATTCGTCGGGTCGCGGAGCATCCCGCGGACCCGTTGCCGCGTCACGTATGGCCGGCAACGCTTCCGCCGGTTCGGCAGATCCTCGACGATGGCCTAGAGCTTGGCCCCGCGACGGTCTTCGTAGGCGAGAACGGGACAGGGAAGTCCACAATCGTCGAGGCCATCGCCGTGGCGTTCGGGCTGTCCGCTGAGGGCGGATCGACTGGCGCGAGGCTTCACACGCGCACGTCGGAGTCTGAGTTGTGGCAGCACCTGTCTCTGGCCCGCGCTCCGGGCGGCTCCCGCCGCGGATTCTTCCTGCGCGCCGAGACGATGCATGGGTTCTTCACCTATCTGGAGCAGAACCCGGGGACGCGCCCGGAACCCAGGTTCCACGAGATGTCACACGGCGAGTCATTCCTGGAAGTCATCGTCGACCGCTTTCGCGGCCGCGGCCTGTGGGTATTGGACGAGCCCGAGTCCGCCTTGTCGTTCAGCGGCTGCCTCGCGCTGGTGGGAGCGTTGCAGACCCTGCTCGCGGAGGGCGGATCGCAGGTGATCCTTTCGACGCATTCGCCGATCCTCGCCCGCCTCGACGGCGCGGACATTCTCGAAGTCGGCGAGTGGGGTATCCGCGCCTCCGCATGGGAAGACCTCAACCTCGTGCGCAACTGGAAACTCTTCCTCGACGACCCCGAACGGTACCTCCACCACCTGAGATGAGGGCCGCAAGCGGATCGGTCAGCGCGCAATGCGTTGGTCGTCGTCGGGGCGCGCGGGCGTGCGTGACGGTGATTGCTGTCTAGGTTCGTTGGCGCCACTGATGCATCTCGTCCCCATCTTGTCGGTACCAGTGCTCGGCGGGGCCGTGGATCTCGATGTGGTCGGTGAGCCAATAGGTCTCGTCGGGCGCCCACCCGGCTAGAACCGTTCCGCCGCCGTGGGGAAACGGGACAGCGCTGCCCGCGGTGCTCAGGTAGCCGATCACCGAGAGGTGGATCGCGTCGAAGTCCTCGGCGGCTGCTGCGTAATCGGGCACCGCCCAGTCGAGCTCCATCCCGGTCGATTGTCGCCAGACGTACTGCCGGGACCAGCGAGCTGGCGCCGGGTACTTCTGGACGAGGCGGGAAAGGTCTTCCGGCCCGTGCACCTCGTACACGCGGACCCCTGGTGCTGGAAGCACAGGGTTCAGCAGCGCCTCGGTGTCGCCCCAGCTGTCTTCCTGGAGAGCGAGCGCGACCGCGCCGAGGCCGCCGAGACGTCGCGTGGTCGACGGCAACTTCGCCCATTGCCCCTGCACGCCGCCATGGGCGTGTGGGGTGGACCACCATGTTCCACTCACGTTTCTCATGCGCCGCTGGCTGAAGCGGTTCTCTTCTGCGGCGAAATAGTCACTCCAGGAAGCGAGGATCTCGTTGCTCGCGGTGCCACTCGACAACAGAGCCGGCTTCCCGTCGCGGATCGGCCGGGCGGCCCACTGGGACGAAAGATCACATCCGGTCGTCCACCACGCCGCAGCTTCGGAGGCCAGCGCGGCCGCGGCGATACTGGTCAAAGCGTCCTGCACGGCGGGGAGGTCCAGGATCGCGTCGGTGACGAACGGGGGCTGCCACGGCATCGCCGAGTCGACCGCCGCCCCCAGCGCGGGGAACAGCAGCAGCGGATCCCTCAGCTGCGCGATGGGGCGAGCATCGACCCGCTCAAGCGCACTCACGAGACGCTCAACCTCCCGAGCCGGTACGGCAAGGTCCTCCAACCGTGCGAAGTCCGCGTCGATCGCCCGTTCCACCGCCCACGCCGCAGCGTCGACCGCGTCGTCGAGGCCTCTGGCCAACGTCAGGCACAAGGTCCGGCCTCGCGGACCGACAAGAAGACCGGACATTGGCACCTTCCCTATCCGAGCAGTGTCGCAGATACCGGTCCGCTTGCGGACCTCGCCCCGGGGCTGAAACATCTACGCGTGAGGTCCGATGACGAGTACGCGCACCAAGACCGCGCGCTGACGATTGGTGTTCTCGCCAGATTGGCGGGCTGGTTTCTCGCCCCCGAGGCTGGCGGTGACGAGGCGATGATGGATCGCTACCGCCGCGATCTCGGCCACGACATCGGGCATGTGCCGACGAATCAAGAGTGCCATCAGCATCTCGAGGCTCAGGTCGTGCGCCTGCGTCACTCCATCGGCGAGCGTTGGTAGAACCCCAACCGAATGGATGGGCCGTGCGCGCAAGCGGATCGGCTTACGAGCCGGAGCGTGCCCTAGATTCTGCGTATGCCCGCAAGTCGCGAGATCCGATTCTTCCCGGATTGGGGACATCGTTGGCCTCTCTGGGGATCGGCCCTCCTCGACGAACTCACTCTAAGTCCGAGCGAGCTCGGTTTATCGGCCGAACTCGCCGCTGACCTTCGGGCTTGGTGGGACTTCTGGGATTCCCATCTCGACCCCGATCCGCCGTTACCAGCGACGGCCGGCTGGGACGACGACTTGAATCGACGCGTCTGGCTCCTGGCGGGCGCGAGCCTCCAGGCCAGACTTGCCGCCGAACTCGGCAAAGACTTCTGCGTCATCGCATCATTTCACTCGTACGGTTGACCATCGCTGAGCGGTCATCGGCGTGATGTGCTCGCGGGTGGGGCGCGCCAGCGGTCGAGTGCGGCGCATGTACGAATCCGGTGGCCGCCGCGAGCAGCTTCGCCTCGGGATAGCCGCGCGCGGCCGCGTAGCCGGCACCCGCGCCGAGAGCGCCCGCCGCGATCGCGAGCGCGAGCGTGCCGCCGAGCCGGTGGTCCCAGCCGTACCGGAGCGCCGTCAGCATGATCGCCGCCCCGGCGATGAGCGATGCCCGTTCGGTGCCGAAGTTGAATCCGTACCGCACGGGCAGCGCCGGGGCGAAGAACAGCAGCAGGAGCCATCCCAGCGAGCGGGAGACGGATGCCATCGCCGGGCCGTGCACAGCTGGTCGGCGCGCGAACCACCGCGCCGCCGCAAGGACTACTGCGGCAGCTGCAACCAGCGGCAGCCAGGAGAGGGCATGGGCGAGGTTGTAGAGGGTGGCCGTGTCGTAGACCGCCAGCACCACTGCGCCGAGCGCCGCGGCGGACACGACGAACGGGACCAGCCGGGGCGCCCCTGCTCGCCCTTCGGACAGCAGCGGCAGCAGCAGTGGGGTGAGAATGCCGGACACGATGCGGATCACGATGTCGATGCACGTGTCCGGGTTGCGCAGCTCCCACTCCACCAGGCAGAACGTCAGGGTGTACGACGCCGAGACGTGCCATCTGGCGGCGATGGCGCGGCGGAAGACGGCCGGCCCGAACCAGCGGCACACGAGCAGGTAGGCGAGCATCACGAACGGCAGCTCGAGCGCCGCCTGCACATGCAGCACGCTCCACGGCCACGCCGGCAGCCAGCTGCGCAGCGGGCCGATATCAGCGAGGTCGAACCACCCCGGCGGCAGGTACCGGGCGATGCGCTCCGGGCTCCCCTGCCAGGCCTGGTCCACAAACGCCGTGACCAGAAACTGTTGACGAGCATCACCGCCACGACCGCGGCAAGCCAGGTGCCCGGATGCCGTAGCCAGCCACGCCCGCACCGCACATCGGCGCGACCGCGACGCGTCCACCAGAGCGACGCGAGCGTCGCCGCAACGATCAGCGACGCCAACACCCTCTCGCCCACCCATGCAGCCTACGAGTTGCCCTTCCAGCCTCGTCCGCACCCGCCGGACCGCATCGGCTATCGGACGCCACCGGAGCGCCCCAGGGCCCGGCTATCGTGTGGCAATGACAATCTCCGTTCGTCCGGCTGAGCTTGCGGATGTTCCGGGACTCGCCCGCGTCCACGTCGAGTCGTGGCGAGAGACATATCGCGGCCAGTTCTCCGACGAGATCCTCGACGACCCCACCTTCATTGAGCGTCGCGAGCAGTTCTGGACGAACGTCCTTACCAGCAAGCGAATCAGCGCCAACGGTCGAGTCGCCGCCGCAGTCCTCGACGGCGAGATCGTGGGCGTCGCACTGGCCGCGCCGTTCGATGGCGATCCCGCGTGGGACCAGTACCTGTGGGCTCTCTACACCTACGAGTCAATCCACGAGCAGGGTGCAGGATCGGCTCTGCTCGCTGCCGTGATCGACTTCGACAGGCCGGCGGCCTTGTACGTCGCAGACCCGAATCCGCGTGCGCGAACCTTCTACCGTAAGCACGGGTTTCAACCGGACGGGACGTTCAAAGTTGAGGACGGTGTGCGCGAGATCCGCATGACCCGCACTCCGGCGGCAACAAAGCACTAGCCCTCGGGCGGCTTACGGCGCCACCGTCGCTCGTGCGCGCTGAACGATCCTTATGCGTGGCTGCGTCTATTGGCCGACGTGGAAGACCCCGATCTTGGTTTTCCCGTTGGATGTGAAGACGGGGATATCGCCCCCGTGGTGCGTCTTCTGCCATTGGAGTGCTTGTTGGGGGTTTGTGAAGGTGCCGGCGGCGGTGGTGCCGTCGACGTCGTCGAGTTGTTTGCTGTAGACGTATCCGGTCTTGCCGTTGGTTGCGGTGACGGCGATGAGGTCGGGAGAGCCTTTCGCGTTCTGCTCGCCGTAGGTCTCCCCGGCCGCGTTCACGGCCCATGGAGTGGTGCGGGCGCTGACCCAGGTGAACGTGGCTTTCCAGTGCAGCGTCGACGGGGAGGTGGTGATCGTGATCGATGTCTGTCCCGCGTTCAGCTGGAACGGCTGCAGGTAGTACGGCGTCGCCGAGTTGATGTCGGATGCAGGGTCTTGGGCTGGGTCGACGATGAGCGCTGCGCCGCCGACGCCCAAGAAGTAGGAGCCCGCGTCCAGCGGGGAGAACTCCATCGCCACCTCGTTGGCGCCCTTCGGGCGGGCCCCGAGCCGGATGGTCGCAGTCCCCGTCTCCGTTGCGGTTACCGGTGAGGCGAGCGCGGTGTGAGCGTCTGCACCGGGCTGGACCCACAGCTGCGAGGCGAATGCCGCCCCGCTCCCCAGCAGACCAGCGACCACCAATCCGCCGATGCCCCAGCGCCACCCCGAACGACGGCGACGGCGCGGCGCCGTCTCCACCTGACGGACGAGGACCCGTCGCAGGCCCTCGGAGAACGTTGGGTCCATGTTCTCGATCACTTCGCGCCTCCCTGCCCAGCGGATACGGCCGGCTCCGAGACCGCGTCATAGGCTGCGCGGAGCCGTTCGCGCATGCGGTGCAGCCTCACCCGCGCGGCCCCTGTGCTGATGCCGAGCGCTGCCGCGGCGGCCGCAGCCGAATACCCCTCGATCGCGGTCAGCGCCAATAGCGCCCTGTCCCGATCCGGCATCGCGCGCAGCTCCCGGACGAACACGGCTCGCACGGACGCGTCATCGACAGCATCGAACGCTGCGGTGCCGTCGTCGGCATCCCGCGGGATCGTCTCAATGAGTTTGTGGTGCCGACGGATGCTGCGCGCCTGGTTTCTTGCTGCGTTCGAGGCCGTCACGAGCAGCCACGGCAACACCGACCCGCCCACGATCCGAACCGCCGAGCGCCGCCGCCACAGCTCAAGGAACGCGGCCGCCGTGATGTCCTCCGCGTCGTGACGGTTCTCGCTCATCCGTAGCGCCAGCCGATACACGCGCTCGTGGTGCCGGTCGTAGATCGCAGCGAACGCGCCAGAATCCCCGGCACGAGCACCCGCCCAGTCCTCAACCTCGCCCGCGAACTCCGTCACATCAAGTAGTGTCCGGCACACCCCAAAGCGTTACACGCAGCACGAGAGCCGGGCCCTTACACCGCCCGAGCCGAAAGCGGTTCTCAGGTGCCGCGGACTCGCGCGCGAAAGCCGATCTGCTTGCGTGCTGCTAGCTGGGCTGCGATGCCGAAGCGATCACCTCGGGAAGCCATACCGAATAGCTGTGGTCGGCGAGCCGCAGGCCGCTCACCTGGTCAGGCGTGAACCACGCGAGCGCGTCATGCTCGTCCGGTGCCGAGTTGATGAGGTCGCCATCCCAAGATGAAACGAGGAATGTGTGCAGGTTTACGGTCGGAAGCTCAACGGGATTCTCAATCGGGCGTGCATCGTGAATCACGATCGAAAGCTCTTCACGGCATTCGCGAACGATGGCCTGGGCAGCGGTATCGCCTTGCTCAATATGACCGCCGATGAGGTCCCAGCAGTTCGGATACCAACGCCGTCGGGGGTGACGATGCCCAAGGAACACCTTCCCATCGCGCACGATCACGGCGACCGCAACTTCATCTCGAGCAATGCCTGATCCCACGTGACGACGATATCGGCCGACCCCAACGGCAAAGACGCGCGCTCGCAAGCAGATCAGCTATCGGCCGTGCGTTGTCGTCTTCCGCCGGAGCGTGTGACCCTGTCAGGCTTGGGAGGTCGCCGATGCGGATGGGGAATCGTGGCTGTACGGGGAAGGCCCGCGGGTTCGTATGGGATCGACGCGGCATGGGTGCCGTGGATGTGGGTCGGTTACACCATCCTCTACGGCCTGCTCGCCCTGGGGTCGTTTGCCTGGTGGGACAACCCGTGGTGGCTTGGCGTGCTCTTCGTCCTCATCGCCGCGACATGTGCGGCAGGGGCGGCCCTGTACTGGTACGTCACGCTCCGCGGGAAATTCCTCGCCTGGGCGACACTACTGGACGACGTGGCCTTGGGCGACGGGGAACTGGCGTTGGACCTCGGGTGCGGACACGGCGCCGTCGCGATCGAGGTCGCCCGAAGGAACCCCGGAACCGTCGTGAACGGCATCGACCTGTGGCGCAGCATCGACCAGTCCGGCAACTCTCCGGAAGCTTTCCTGCGCAACGCCGACCTGAACGGCGTCCGCGACCGGATCACAGTCGCCACCGGCGACATGACCCGGCTGCCCTACGGCGAGGACGTGTTCGCGCTCGTGACGGCCAGCCTCGCCATCCATAACATCCCCACCGCGGCCGGCCGCAGGGAAGCAGTCGCCGAGGCATGGCGAGTGCTCCGTCCCGGCGGGACGCTCCTCGTCACCGACATCCGCCGGACCGCCGAATACGCATCCGTCCTCCGTGACGCCGGGGCGGACGTCGCGTCCCCGGTCTCGTTAGGGTGGCGGATGTGGTGGTCAGGACCCTGGATGAAAACCAGACGCCTCACCGCCGTCAAACCCCACCCCACCACCGTCCGATAGAGGATCGATCACCGTGCGCTGCGGAACTCAAGTCAAGTCACTTGAATAATCATTCGATCTGTATATGCTGGAGTAATGACGCAGACTGAAATGCGCGAGCCCACGATGCTGGTTCTCGCCTCCCTCGCTGGAGGGCGGAAGCACGGTTACGCGCTGATAGCCGATGCCACTGAACTCTCAGCGGGCCGCGTCAAGTTGAAAGCGGGCACTCTGTACGCAGTGCTGGATCGGCTCGTCGAACGGCGCCTGGTCCGGATCGCGGGCGACGAAGTCGTGGACGGCCGCAACCGCCGGTACTTCGAGATCACCGCGCAGGGAATCGACGCCCTTGAGGTCGAAGCGCGCCGGCTGGAGGCGAATGCTGCAGCGGCACGCGCGCGCATTGCCGANATCGATGATCTCCCCGGTCACAGGATCGATCATCTCGGTCGTGTCCATCACGGCCTGTTCCTTCCAGTCAGGCCACCCCAGAAACACCGGAAATCAGACAGTCCCCATAAGGACCCTCTTCCGCTCCGCATGCCGTGTCGCCGTATCGGAGCCGAAGTCTTCGGGTGGGCTGGGATACGGCGGCGCGGCGAGGTTCAGCGGGTGTCGGCGGCGAGTGCGGCTTCCACGTAGGCGGTCAGGTCGATGCTGATGGTGGCCGACGGCAGCGTGGCCGCGGGGCTCAGTTGTTCGGGCATTCGTATGCCGCGGGTTGGCCGTTGCTGCCGGGGTTGATTCCGGTGTTCAGGACGGTGCCGTTGATGGTCTCGGTCCAGAAGTTGGCGGTGCAGCCGGTGCTGTTGAACCCGCCGTCAGCGGTGGCGTGGGGTGCCGAGTCGACTACCGAGGTCGTGACGGCCGTCGATTCCCAGACGCTTCCACCCGGGAGGTTCGACGTAGCCGCTACCCGGACGTCTCGCTCGCCGATGAAGGCGCCGGTGGATGGGTCGACGATGAGGTCCTGGCGGTTGTCGTCGGTGGTGTCCGTGTAGCCGACCGCGACGCCGGTGCGGCCGTCGAGGTTGGCGGTCTGGTCGGTGACCACGACTCCAGGGATCATCGCGGCGGTGCGGAACATCGTGGCGCGGATGCTGGCGGGCACGGTGCCTGAGGTGAGGCGGTCGGCGATCCACACGAAGGCCTCGCCGTTGCGGGAGTCGCCTTGCCCGCGGGTGTGATCGTAGATGTAGTTCAGGAGCTGGGTAGGGTCGGCGGGTAGTGGCGCCATGTCGGCGTCATCGGCGGGAATCGGGCTGCCGTAGTAGCGGCCGCCGACGCCCGGAATCCAGGACGCTGCGGCGTCGGGGTCGGTCTTCGCTTTCGCCGCCGCCGCGGATGCCGGGCCGAAGGTCTTGTAGACAGTGGTGGCCCCTTGCACCCAGATCCAGGTCTTAGACCGGTCGGCGGGGATGTACTGCACATCGGTTTCCTGCGTCTGGTACGACGGCGTCCCTTCCGTGCTCACGGCCGTCGTCTCGATCTTGAGGTACTGCCCGGGCGCGACAACCGGGTCGGACTCGTGCACTGCCACGTCCGCGGCTGAGTTGAGCACGGCCGCGGCCGCCGGGCTCGCACCTACGCGTGAACCCGGCAGCCCGATCACGTTCGTCGCGACCAGCACCCCGGCCACACTCAAGATCAGCACGGCTCCCCCCGCCGACCAGCCGGCACGCCGCCAGCCGACGCGTCGGCGCGGGACGCGGGCACGTCGCCGCTTCCGAGATGGGACATGGGCGCCCGCCTCAAGGGATTCGGTGTCAATGCGGGCGAGAATCTCCGCGCGCATCCGATCGAACTCGGCCTCGTCCGGCAAGACGGGGCTGTCGATGTGGGGGGTCATGATTCCTCCTGATCGGTCAGGTTGTTCAAGAGCCGTCGCATGCTGCTACGGCTGCGAGAGAGCCGGTTTCGGACCGTGCCATGGCTGATGCCGAGGCGCGCAGCCGCGTCGTCGTAGCTGAGCCCGTCGATCAGGCACAGCTGGACAATCGACCGGTCCAGCGGCTGGAGGCCTTCGACGATGGCCGCGAGCTGGCGGTTGAGATCGTGCACGGCCGCGACATGCTCCGCCGATGGCACGAGCGAGGCGAGGATCTCCTCGTTCAACTCGACGTCCCGACGCGTGCTGCGCCGCCGGTTGCGCGCAAGGTTACGGGCGGTCGCCAGCAGCCACGGGAGGACCGTGTTCGCGAGGACGATCGATTCGCGCTTACGCCACAACACCATGAATGCGTCCGACATCACTTCTTCCGCAGAGTGCCGGTCTTCCACGATCACGAACGCCGCGGCGAACACCACCCGGGAATACCGGTCGAACATTGTCCCGAACACTCGAGTGTCATCACCCGCAGCAGCCAGCAGCTCGGCATCCGTGCGCGCATCGGCATCCATCACAGCTGACCCCCGCACGGTTTGAAACTCACTCACATACAACAGATGTCAGCACGCGACGAATCGTCTCAAAACCCGCGCTTTACGCAACGCCGCTCCACGGACAGGCCAGAACGCAAGCCGATCGATCACCGTACGCTGCGGAACTTAGGTCAAGTCGCTTGAATAATCATTTCATCTGCATATGCTGGCGTAATGACTCAGACCGAAATGCGCGAACCCACGATGCTGGTTCTCGCCTCCCTCGCTGGAGGGCGGAAGCATGGTTACGCGCTGATAGCCGACGCCACTGACCTCTCAGCAGGCCGCGTCAAGTTGAAAGCGGGCACTCTGTACGCAGTGCTGGATCGGCTCGTCGAGCAGCGCCTGGTTCAGATCGCGGGGGACGAAGTCGTGGACGGCCGCAACCGCCGGTACTTCGAGATCACCGCGCAGGGAATCGACGCGCTTGAGGGCGAAGCGCGCCGGCTGGAGGCAAATGCTGCAGCGGCACGCGCGCGCATTGCCGGCTGGCGCCCGGCTGGGACCGGACAGCTTCAGTTCGGGTGGATTTCATGAGCACCCTGATGACGGCCGGCGGACAACTGGAGGCCCGCTACCGACGACTGCTGCGGTGGTACCCGGATCGATGGCGCAACGAGAACGAGGAAGCGCTCCTGGGAACCTTGCTCGACATCGCAGACAGCGAAGGGCGAGACCATCCGCGGCCCAGCGAGATCCTCGACCTTGCCGCGAATGGCGTCGGCGCCCGCATTGCCGCCGTTCTGCCTGCGTTGGCCCGCGAGCGCGCGGCGAGCTTCGCTCTGGCGACAGGTCTAGCGTGGTCGCTGCTCTACTTCCTCATCGAAGACTGGATGCCGTGGGCGCCCGCCGCGCACCGTCTAGCGCCGCAGCCGTTCGGCGTGTTCAACAGCCCTGGAGTCATCGTTACCGGCCTGTGGACAGCCGCGATTGTGCTGCTCTGGGCCGGGCAGGTCGCAGCGGCGCGCATCACCCTGCTGGCCTCCGCAGGGGCGGGCATTGTGATCGTGGCCCTTCAGTCGCCAACACCATTGCCAACGTTCAGCTACCCGAGCCCGGACCGGCCGACGTTCGTCCTGCTCGCCGCCCTCGCATTGGTTGCCTCGGCCGGACGACCGCGCCGGCACTGGAGCACTCTGGCGACCGCAGGCGGATGGGGCATCGCCATATCGGGCTTCATCCTGATCGCTCACCAACTGGATCGGACCGCGATTCCCCAGATTCAGTGGCGGTGGTGGTGGTACGACTTCTTCGGCCGCTACCTCTGGCAGGCTCCGGCTGTTGTCCTGATGGTGATCACCGCGACCCTGATCCTGGCAGCGGGCGTCAACCTCGCCGGCCGACGCACCGCGGCAGCGACCATCGTGTTCTCCCTCGCCCCGTGGGCTGCGGCCGCGTTGGCGGCGTACGCGATCACCTGGACGGGATGGGCGCCGACCTCGAGGATCCTGCAGCGCCTCGTCGTCATGGCCGTGGCGTGGGCCATAGCCTCTGCGGTTGTACTTATCGTGAGCCGCACGCGCGCACTGGAACGCGGATCCCATGGAAAACCAGATCCGGCCTGACGCGGTGACCCTGCCTCCGACTTACTCGGTTGACGTCACCGTCCTAATACCGCAAACCAGCTCTGAAACCTGATCAGAGGTCCAGGGCACGCAAGCGGATCGGTCACCGGGCCCNTGGGAACCTTGCTCGACATCGCAGACAGCGAAGGGCGAGACCATCCGCGGCCCAGCGAGATCCTCGACCTTGCCGCGAATGGCGTCGGCGCCCGCATTGCCGCCGTCCTGCCCGCTGCGGCCCGCGAGCGCGCGGCGCGCTTCGCTCTGGCGACAGGTCTAGCGTGGTCGCTGCTCTACTTCCTCATCGAAGACTGGATGCCCTGGGCGCCCGCCGCGCACCGTCTAGCGCCGCAGCCGTTCGGCGTGTTCAACAGCCCTGGAGTCATCGTCACCACCCTGTGGACCGCTGCGATTATGCTGCTCTGGGCCGGGCAGGTCGCAGCGGCGCGCATCACCCTGCTGGCCTCCGCAGGGGCGGCCGTTGTGATCGTGGCCCTTCAGCCGCCAACACCATCGCCAACGTTCAGCTACCCGAGCCCGGACCGGCCGACGTTCGTCCTGCTCGCCGCGCTCGCATTGGTTGCCTCGGCCGGACGACCGCGCCGGCACTGGAGCACTCTGGCGACCGCAGGCGGATGGGGCATCGCCCTATCGGGCTTCATCCTGACCGCTCACCAACTGGATCGGACCGCGATACCCCAGACTCAGTGGCGGTGGTGGTGGTACGACTTCTTCGGCCGCTACCTCTGGCAGGCCCCGGCTGCTGTCCTGACAGTGATCACCGCGGCCCTGATCCTGGCCGCGATCGTCAACCTCGCCGGCCGACGCACCGCGGCAGCGACCATCGTGTTCTCCCTCGCCCCGTGGGCTGCGGCCGCATTGGCGGCATACGCGATCAGCTGGACAGGATGGGCGCCGACCTCGAGGATCCTGCAGCGCCTCGTCATCATGGCCGTGGCGTGGGCCATAGCCTCTGCGGTTGTACTCATCGTTCGCCGCACGCGCGGGCTGGAACGCGGATCCCATGGAACACCAGATCCGGCCTGACGCGGTGACCCTGCCTCCGACTTACTCGGTTGACGTCACCGCCCCAATACCGCAAACCAGCCCTGAAACCTGATCAGAGGTCCAAGGCACGCAAGCCGGTGCGCTTTCGAATCTCGCTCCGGGGCTGAAACACTTACGCGTGAGGTCCGATGACGAGTACACGCACCAAGACCGCGTCTTGACGATTGGTGTTCTCGCCAGATTGGCGGGCTGGTTTCTCGCCCCCGAGGCTGGCGGTGACGAGGCGATGATGGATCGCTACCGTCGTGATCTCGGCCACGACATCGGGCATGTGCCGACGAATGAAGAGTGCCATCAGCATCTCGAGGCTCAGGTCGTGCGCCTGCGTCACTCCATCGGCGAGCGTTGGTAGGACCCCGACCGAATGGATGGCCGTGCGCGCAAGCGGATCGGCCTTCGCGCGTGTGGCCCGATAGCTCATTGGCCGGGAAAGTCCCGAGGTCCCTGATGCCGTGTTTCTGTACTGGGCGCAACGGGCAGAGGGGGCCGCGCGATGCCGTCAGGACACCGACCGCCAGCGAAGGTGTACGGCTTCTGGGTGTGGTCCGGACTCTGCTGCGCCGGGGCTGCGATCGCAGCGATCGCGGGCAGGTATACGTTGATCGTGCTGGCCGCTCTCGTGTTCGTGGCCCCGCTTCTGATCCTTGGCCGGATGTGGCGGCAGACGCACCAGCGCATGGGCGGCTTCCGGAACTGGTTGAGGAGCTGAAACCGCCCCACCCCTGGCGTAGAGCGATCTAGCAACAGGGACTTAACTGCCCGGCGCGGGATCCCTACGCCTGCTCTGACACGATCCACTCATCAATGGCCGCGCTGAGCGTCTGGGCGAGTCCTGTCGGGTTTTCCCATGCCATCGAGTGACCGGCGTGGGGCACGGTCAGCATCTTGATCCCGTGTCGGGGTAGCTCAATCTGGTCCGGGTCCGGGAGCGAGTTCTCGCCGATGAGATACGCCCGAGGCGCCGTCAACTGGTAGAACACCTCTCGCCCGCTGGGCTGCTGCCCTTGCTTCAAAGAGTTTGCAAGTCGCCAGGTCGCGGCAGGCGACCAGTGCGACAGCGCGGCCGCCCAGTGCTGATTGCCCGAGTGCCGAGCCTCGTCGATGAGGTCGCGCTAGCCGCGGCCGACGAACTGTTCTTCGCTTTGGCTCGCAACACGGTACGAACCGGCATCCGGCGGGCTCGGGTCCAGATTCGCCTCGCTCAGTACCAGCCCGCGGAGCCGCCGGCCGACTCGCCGGGCGAGTTCGAGTGCGATAGCGCCACCAGCGCTGTGACCGAAAATGATCAGCGCGTCCAGATCGAGCCACTCGACCAACTCCTGCAGCACGCCCGCGTGATCGTCCACGGTGTAGCCGAACTCCGCCGGACGGTCGCTGTACCCAGCACCGATCAGATCGACCAGGATTCGACGATGCTGTGCCAGGCCGGGCTGGGCCGCAACCTCGGGATAATCGAAGCTGCCGGCACAACCGTGCCCATGAACGAACAGGATCGGGACATCGTCGCCCGGCAGGTCCACGAACCTCAGGAACGCGTTAGCCGAAGCAGACCAGAATTCGCGCATGCCGTCAGCTTCGCACGGTCCCTCGCCGACTCATTGACGGCGAAGCTGCACGCTGGCGGATCCTGGAACGCTCCGGTTGCCGGCGTCGGGCGCCAACATATGAGGTCGGAGCACGACGCTGGAGATCACGTCGCCAGGCGAGTGCCCGCCGCTCATGTCATAGCCCCGTGAGAGCATTCGCCTGTGGGGACGGACTTCGACGTGAGACGCGCAGCGCGGTCAGCTACTGAGATCGAATCGCTCGTTCGCGCAGTAGTCGATGGACGCATTCCAGACGAAACGACGTACATCGAGTGGAAAGGCATACTCGACCTGCGCTCGAAGGCTGGCGCCGCGCACGTAGCCCGCGCCATGCTCGCGTTCGCGAACCGGCATGTGGAGACAGCGAAGACCACCTTCGAGGGCGTCGCATATGTAGTGGTCGGCGCCGAGCCCGGAGCCGTGCACGGCGTAGACATGCCGGACCCGGCGGATCTCTCGAACTTGATCGGGAAGTACGTCCCGGTTTCGGTGCGCTGGAACTCGACGTCCACATCGACCGGCGGAAAGGCGGTCGCGGTGTTCACCGTCGAATCACCCATGGCCGGCGACCGGATCGCCACGCTCCTCACCGCGTATGAAGTGGAATCCGCAGGCAAGACTCGGCAGGTGGCGGCGGGGACAGTCTTCGTGCGCCGCCCAGGTAAGACGGAGCCGGCGACACCCGAGGACTTCCAGATGCTGCAAGACAGGCTTATCGCTGGCGGCGGCCTCCCGACGATCGACGCAGAGGTCCGGCTGACGAGTGCTGCCCCGGTCATCCGCGTCAGCAGGCGCCCCGAGTTCGTCGAGCCGATCGTCGAAGAGCACCGTGCACTTCTCGAATCTCAGATCAACGCTGTCGGCTCCGACGAGGCCGCCCCGAAGGACGGCAGGCGCTTCCGCTACACAACCTCGGGCGAGATCACCCTCTTCCGTGAACAGATCGAGAAGTACGTCGGACGACTGCGCAGCGATCTCGGACCGGCTGCGACTGCGGCGTGGGCGAGGGAACGGCTGCAGACTGGGCCGACGAACCTGAGGTTGCGGAATACGGGGAACACTGCGCTCGAGTCGATTCAGATCACGGTCCACGTACCGCATGGGCTCGGCGTTTGGCTTTGGGCGCCGAAGCTCGGAGAGATCCCCGAGCCGCCGCTGCTTAAGACGACCAGGCTCTGGACCGAACGCAGCTCCTACCCAACGGGTGTCAGCGGAATGCCACGGATTCCTCAGCCGGACGACGGGCGCATCGAGCAGCGGATCACGGATACGGTCGTCCACCTGCACCTCGACGAGCTACACGCCGGCCGGTCTCATGCTTTCCAGAACATGGCGCTGATCGCCGACGACGATACGAATCTCGATGAGTTCGAGTTGACCGTCGACATCACAGCGAAGAACAGGGCGGGGAACCTGGTCGAGCGGATCAAGGTACCGGTGCAGGCGACGGTGGGACCGGCGAGCCTCAACCTTCCGAAGCCGAGTGGCGCGAGCTCGGACTGAGAGCGGACGCGGGGAAGCCGGGCGCCTGGTGTGGAGGTGCCCCGCCGACCGATCCCCTCTCAGTCCCGCGCCGAAGAGCTTCCGAAAAGCCCCACAGACCGCTAACAGTTACACCTCCGTGTGGCTTACCACGACCGTCGGCACCGATTTCACAGTGGTTGATGTCGCCGCGTAGACCCGTCAGGCGACAATCGGGCCTGCTCAGCGTCGGAACAGGTAGACCCCCACGGCCTGGTTCGGGTATTCGGGTTTCGGGCGGCGGGGGAACCGCCCGGAATCAGTGTGCTTCGTGCGAGTACAGATCGACCGCAGGCCTACCTCAGAACCTCGTCAGGCTTTGCTCGTGGCGCAAGATGTCTGGGTACGGCTCGCACATCTTCCAGTAGATCAACGCCGAAGGCACGCGCGTGCGGGTGAAGTGCCACTTTACTCCGCGGCAAGGCACCGCCGAGATGGACGAGGCGGAAGCAGCCGCGATCCAGGACGCCGACTACTACCGCCGCGACCTGTACGAGGCGATCGAGCGCGGCGACTTCCCGAGCTGGGATGTCGGCGTGCAGGTGATGCCCTACCAGGACGCGAAGAGCTATCGGTTCAACCCCTTCGACGTCACCAAGGTGTGGCCGCACGCCGACTACCCGCTGATCAAGGTCGGCCACTACACGCTGAACGAGAACCCCGCGAACTTCTTCGCCCAGATCGAGCAAGCTGCCTTCTCGCCAGCGAACACCGTCCCCGGCATCGACATCAGCCCCGACAAGATGCTCATGGCCCGAGTCTTCGCCTACGCGGACGACCAGCGCTACCGCGTCGGGACCAACTACACCGAGATCCCCGTGAACTCGCCGATCGCGCCCGTGCACTCGTACACCCAGGACGGCTCCGGACGCCGCAACTTCAAGCCGGCCACCGCGCCCGTCTATGCTCCCAACTCCTTCGGCGGTCCGACCGGAGACGCGGCGGCAGCGAGACAGGGCTGCTGGGAGTCCGACGGCGAGCTCACCCGCGCCGCAGCCACCCTGCACGCCGAGGACGACGACTTCGGGCAAGCCGGTAATCTCTACCGGAACGTGTTCTCGGAGAAGACCCGCGCCCGGCTTCAGGCGACGCTCATCGGCCAGGGCCGGCAGATCCGCGACCAGGGCATCCGCGGCAGATTCGTGCAGTACTGGACGAACGTAGACGCGAACCTCGGGGCCGCCGTAGCCGCCAAGCTGTAACGAATTCCGTGCTCGCACACAGGCGAGCGCAAAGCCTCAGACGCCCGCTGGCGGCGTCTGAGGCTCAACGGTGCTGAAGGTCGGCCAGATAGCGGCCCGGAGTGGTACCGACGACCTGGGCGAATGCTTCGATGAAAGCACTCGTGGTGGTCCACCCGGTCTCGGCTGCTGCCCTAGTCACGCTCTGGCCTTCGGCCAGCAGCATGAGGCCCTGGTGGATGCGCAGCTGCGTGCGCCATTGCGGAAAGGTCATCCCGAGTTCGACTTGGAACAGGCGGCTCAGAGTGCGCTCGCTTGCCCCGACCTGGTGGCCGAGCTCGGACAGGCTGGCGCGCGTAGCCGGGTCCGCTTGCAGGGCCGCGAGGACGTCTCGGAGCCGGTCGTCCCGCGCTTCGGGGAGGTGGAGAGGCTGGTCGTCCGATGGGACGAGTCGGTCAAGCACCACCGCCTCGAGCCTGCGTCTCTGAGCTACCGACAGCGGGTCGGGCTCAGTCAGGGCAAGGAGCAACTCGCGAAGCAGCGGCATGACAGTGATGGGGGTGGGCTTCGGGAACAGACTCCGGGTGCGGGCGGACATCAGAACGCCGCGCATGTCGGTGGCACCCCAGGCACGGTGCTGGTGCTCCGTGAATGCCGGTATCCACACTGCCCGATGCGGAGGCGCCATCCACGTCCCCTGCGAGGTGGTCACAGCCAGCAGTCCGTGCGCGGGGTAGACGATCTGGTTGCGATCGTGGTGATGGGCATCGATCAGCTCACCCGCCCCCAGGGCGCGGTGCAGATTGGCTGGCACCTGCCGCGGCACGGCGAGCGACGAAACCTGCTCTACAGCTTGGCTGTTTTCCCGCATTAGCAGGCAGAGTATCAGTAGTCTGCACGCTCGTGACGGCCGACCATTAAGTCATGACCACCTCCTCCGAAGTGCCGCGCAGCCCACAGATGGCCGCGTCGTCTTTCCGCGGTGCCCCGAGCGAACTCGCGGGCCCGAAGGTGTGGCTGCTTTCGGTAGGTCATGCCGTCGATGATCTCTACCAGGGGGCCGTGCCCGCCCTGATCCCGTTCTTCGTCGCCGCACGGCACTGGGACTACTCCACCGCCAGCGGCATCACGGTCGCCGCGACGGTCCTGTCCGCGCTCATCCAGCCGGCGTTCGGCGTCATCACCGACCGGCGCCGCCTTCCGTGGCTCGTCCCGCTGGGGATGGCACTGGCAGGCATCGGCATCGCCCTGTCGGGTCTTAGCGGCTCCTACGCGATCACCTTGCTGGCCGTCGCGCTCTCCGGGGTCGGGGTGGCCGCCTACCACCCCGAGTCCGCCCGCCTGGCCCGGGACGCCGCCCGCGGCTCGCATGTGGCAATGAGCTGGTTCTCCCTCGGCGGCAACATCGGCTTCGCCCTCGGCCCGCTCCTCGTTCCCCTCGTCCTCATCCCGCTCGGCATCTCCGGCACCCTGCCGCTGGCGGTTCCGGCCATCATCTGGGCCCTCGTAACAGCCGGCGCTCTCCGCCGCCGC
Organism: Gryllotalpicola reticulitermitis; assembly: GCF_042651345.1. Lineage (NCBI taxonomy): Bacteria > Bacillati > Actinomycetota > Actinomycetes > Micrococcales > Microbacteriaceae > Gryllotalpicola > Gryllotalpicola reticulitermitis. The sequence goes on along the minus strand of NZ_JBHSCN010000001.1, from coordinate 45,123 downwards.
ATCACCCCGCCGACCAATAGCACCCAGACCGGCGCCACGACGACGGCGTCCGCCCAGCCTGCGGCTCTGGCGAAGAAGGACGACTGGAAGGGCTTCGGCACGCTGGTCGTGCCGGTCATCGCCCGCTCCATCCTCACCGCCGGGTTCGGCACGTTCCTCGCGCTGTTCGTCGAGCACCGCCTGCACACCGGCACCAACGTCGGCGAGGCAGCCCTCATCACTTTCTATGGTGTCGGCGCGGTCGGCACCCTGCTCGGCGGACGCCTCGCCAAGCGCTTCGGCCGCATCCCGACGATTCGCGCTGCGTACGCCGCGACCATCCTCTTCACGCTCGGCGTGTGGCTCATCCCTGGACCCGCGGTGTTCCTCGCGATCGCCGCCACCGCGGTCGCTGCCTACGTGCCGTTCTCGATCCATGTCACGCTCGGGCAGGACTTCCTTCCTAACCATGTCGGCACCGCTAGCGGCGTCACCCTTGGCCTCGCCGTCAGCGTCGGCGGCCTGCTTGCCCCGGTCCTCGGCGTGATCGCCGACCACGCCGGGCTGTCCATGTCGATCGCGACGCTCGTGCTGATGCCCGTCGTCGCGGCGCTCGTCGGCCTCCGGCTCCACGAGCCCAACTAGCCGGGAGGCGAAGCGGGGCCTGCGGAGCAACCGCAGGCCCCGCTTTCGTCGCTTTAGTACGCGACAGTGAATCGGCTCTGCTGGTGAGCAGGCTTCTCGATCTCGTCGACGAACGCGATCGCGAAGTCCGCGCCAGAGATCTTCGACTCTCCGGCGTCATCTTTCAGCAGCACCTCGCCACCCACCCGGAACTTCCCCGTCCGGGTGCCCGGAACATGGGCGCCGAACTCGGTCGGCGGCATGAGGTAGAACCAGTCCACCGGCGTGTCCGTGGCTCGCAGCCGCTCCAGGACCGCGGCGGTCCCCGCGATCTCCGCCTTGAGCTCGGCCGGAGGCTCGAACACCTCAATCAGCCGAGGACCGCCCTCGGCAGCCAGAAGGCTCCCGGCGCCACCGACAATGCCGAGCCGCGCCCCGGCTTTCTGCATCGCCTCCAGAATGGCCGGGATCGCATCGGCGAGGCCGCCGTGCTCTCCGGGTGCGCCCGGCAGAGCGATCGCGACCACGTCAGCCCCCTGCACCGCCGTCTCCACGAATGCCGCATCGAAGATGCTGCCGGAGCGCAGCGTGAGGCCCTCGCCCTCCTGGATGGCGGAGGTGTCGCGTGCGACGCCGAGGACGTGGTGGCCTCGGGATCGCGCTTCCGCGGTGATCGCACCGCCGACGTATCCGGTGACGCCGAAGACCGTGATGTTGCTCATGAATTTCCTCATCTCATTTGGTAGCCCACTTACCGTAGGCAGGGTTAGTCTCTTCTGGTAAGTAGGCACTTTGAAGTAAGTGAGGAGTCCGCGATGAGTGACGCAGCGCTCGAGGGGTTTTCGCCGTACCACGCGCAGTGCCCGACTCGCTCGTTGCTGGATCGCATCGGAGACCGGTGGACGATGCTGGTCATCGGGCGCCTGGCTGCTGGGCCCGTGCGGTTCTCTGTCCTGTCGCAGGACATCGAGGGCATCTCGCAGAAGATGCTCACCCAGACCTTGCGGGCGCTCGAGCGGGACGGGCTGGCCACGCGCACCGTGTTCCCGGAGATCCCGCCGCACGTCGAGTACGAGCTCACCGAGCTCGGCCGCTCGCTGCTGGCCATCGTGATGCCCGTACATGAGTGGGCTCTGACCCACATCACCGATGTGCTCGATGCCCGCGGCATCTACGACGCGCGCTGACGGCGCCCGCTTGGGTTCTCACGCGACGATTGCCTAGTGCGCGCTCGCGCGATCCCTGAGGTCGGCGAAGGCGATGCTGTTGTAGGACGCGGTTCCCTCGGCAGGGATTCCGGCCGTCGCACGCCGGCGGCGCGATCGCCGCGCGCTATCGGCTGCGTGGTGAGCGGGCGCCGGAATCCGCTCAACGTCCCGGTGATGAGCCAGCTCGTTGTCCGCCGTACCGGCGCGTCGTGGGTGCTGATGGTCATATGGTCTCTCCGTCCAGGGCGAGGTTGCCTGTTACTCGTCGAGGGCCTCGGCCAGCCCGGTCAGACTCTCCACCTGCCAGTCGAAGGTGTCGTCAGGGCTGGCGTCTCCTTCCCCGGCCCGCGCGATGTAGGCCGTGCGCAGGCCGTGCTGTGCGGCGGCGCGGAGGTCCCACGGGTGTGCCGCGGCCATGACGATCGCAGAGGGATCAGCCCGCACATGGTCGAGCAGGAACTCGTACACGCGCGGGTTCGGCTTGGCCGAGTGCACCATCTCGCTGGAGAGCACCGCATCCCACTGCAGGTCCTCAGCCCGGAACGAGCTGATCAGCGCCTCCACTCCTGCGTTGGACAGCGCAATGACGCGCCGGCGGGAGCGAATCTGCTGCAATCCCTGCCGGCTGTCGGGCCATGCCGGAAGACGGCGGCCCACCTGGCCGAGCTGCGCAGTCACTGATTCGGACAGCCCCGGTGCGAGGTCTCGGAGCACACCGACGATGACCTGCTCCCACGGGCGCCACGGCTTCCGGCCGGCGGCGATCTCCGCGACGCCCGCGCTCACCGCGTCGAACCATTGGTCGGCGAACGCGATCGGGTCCGACACCGTGCCCAGGCGTGCAACCTGGTGGCGGAATCCTGCCCGCTCGTCGAGCACGGTGCCGAGGACGTCGAAGATGACGATTTCCGGTGTTGTCGCTGAGTCGGGCACCGCGGGCCTCCACTGACCTCGACGGCCGATGCTCAGTAGTCCGCCGGGCGGACCCGGATGGTGATCACCGAGGCGATCTTCTCGCCGTCCAGGCGGAAGTAGTGCGTGAGGATCAGCGGGTCCGGCAGGTCCGACTTGTCGTAGTCGCCGTCCGTTTTCACGCGGACGATCCACTCGCCGTGGTGCTCGAGGACCTCGACCGGGTCGTAGGTGACGTGGTCGCCGACGATCTCCTTCTCGATGAACGCGCGGATCGCGGCGTGGCCGACGAATTCGCGGGCGATGTCCTGCACGTAGGCGTCCCCGGTGAACGTAGCGAGGATGGCGTCCGTGTCGAAGGCGTTGGTTGCCCGGATGTGCTCGGTCAGAACGTCAGGGAGCTGGGCTTTGCGCATCGTGGTCCTCATTTCAGGTCGACAGTGGATCAACAACACGATGCGGTCTCACCCAGGGTGAGAGTCAAGCCGCCACGGCCTCCGTCCGATGCGGGTCGGGACAGAATCGGGGTATGGGTACGCTCTCGATCGGCGACTTCTCCCGGGCGACGCTTCTGGGCGTCACGGCGCTGCGGCATTACCACCGGGTGGGGCTGCTGGTGCCGGCGGCGGTCGACGAGGCGACGGGGTACCGCCGCTACAGCACGCAGCAGATCGAGCAGGCTGTGTTGATCAAGCGGCTGAGGCAGCTGCGCATGCCCCTGGATCGCATCCGTGAGCTGTTGGAGGCGGGAAGCGTCTCCGGGCGCAGCAGGGTGATCCAGCGGCATCGTGCTGATCTCCTCCTTGAGCGCGCCGACATTCAGAACGCGATCACTGAGCTCGAGACTCTGCTCGCCCCTGAAATAGCCCGCGGGGTGGTCTCCCGCCGCAGCATGCCGGAGGTCACGGGCTTGACGCTCTGCGAGGAGATCGCTGCGGCATCGGTGGTGGGGTGGCTGTCTCGCAGTCTTGGTCGGCTCTCCATGGCGCTGCGTCAAGCCGGCGCTCATGCCGTGGGGCCTGCCGTCGGGATCTTCGAGGACGCCCTGTTCACCCGCGGCTCCGGCACCGCACGCATCGTCATCCCGTCATCACCTACGCGCGCTGAGGGCTCCGCTGCGACGTTCACTACGCCGGCGGTTGAGTTGTGCGTGATCGCACATTCCGGGCCGCACACATCCATCGGCCGCTCCTACGCGGCGCTTGGCGCGCATGTCGCCGAACAGGAGGTGTCTGCGCCCGGTCCGATTCGCGAGGTCTATCTGGTCGGGCCGCTGGAGACCGACGATGAGGCGGCATGGATCACCGAGATCTGCTGGCCAGTCCGCGGAACCGACACCGCAGACGAGGCTCGGCCGTCTTGAGTTTTCGGGACCGCCCGTCATGCGACGTGGTCGATGAGGGTCTGCACGAGCGGATGCCACGGCCGTGAGGCGGGCCCGGAGAGCACCAGGCGGCGCGGGCGACGCTGCGCCAGAGGCTTCATAATGAGGCTCTTCGGCAGCATGTCCCGGCCCAGCGAGGGGACGATCGCGACGCCGAGGCCTTGCTCGACCATGCGCAACAGGGTGCTCATCTCGCGCACCCGGTGGGTGAAGACGTAGGGAAGGCCGGCCTCGTCGTGCATCTTCCTGACGTGCGCTTCGCAGCCCCCGGTGGACACGATCAGCCCATCCGCGTCGAGCTCCGCCAAGGGGATGCCGTCCAGGCCGGCCAACGGGTGGTCCGCGCGCACAACGGCCGCGAACTCGTCGGAGGCCAGCAGCACACTGCCCGGCGGGTCCGGGGTGGGTTCAACGAGGATCGCCGCGTCGACGACGCCGCTCTCCAGCCACTCCGGCATCTCGTCATCGTCGCCCTCATAGATTGAGATCTCGACGTTCGGCAGCTGGGCGTTCCAGGCCGGGAGCAGTTCCGGCAGCAAGCCCTGGCAGACCGTCGCGACGGCACCGAGTCGGATCGCTCCGGCCGGCTCCCCGTCCTGCGTGATCGCGTCCTCCAGCGCGTAGACCGCGTCGAGGACGGCGCGGGCATGCGTGAGGACGCGGAAGCCCAAGGTGGTCAGCGCCACCTGCCCTTCCCGATGAAGGACCCGGCCGCCGACCTCCCGCTCGAGCCCGTGCACCGCATGGGAGATCGCGGACTGGCTGACCCCAAGCTCGCTGGCGGCATCCGTGAACGAGCCCTGATCGGCGGCCGCGACGAGCGCCCGCAGCTGCACAAGAGTGAGTGCCATGAGATCCCTTCATGGGCGAATGAGCCATATGCATTTGTCTCATTTAGATGCTGCGCTGACACTAGGCGTCATGGCTCAGGTCGGCAACTCGGGCACGGCGGCGCGCGGCACCGTGTTCGCCTTCGTCGCCTTGGCGGCGGTCTGGGGCGGCAGCTTCCTGTTCATGAAGGTCGGCCTGGAAGGCCTCAGCCCAGCGCAGGTGGTGCTGGGTCGGCTCACGTTGGGGACGGTGGCATTGGTGACGATCATGCTCACCACCCGGCGCCGCTGGCCGCGGGAGCTGCGCATCTGGGCGCACATGCTGGTCGTCGCCGTCACCTTCGCCGTGCTGCCCTACTCCTTGTTCTCGTGGGCGGAGCAGTACGTGCCGAGCGGCCTCGCGAGCATCTACAACGCCACGACCCCGATCATGACGCTGCTGCTCACGCCGCTCCTGCTGAGCAGCGAGCGGCTGCGCGGGCGGCAGATCCTGGGAATCGTGATCGGTCTGGCCGGTGTGGCCGTGCTCGCCGAGCCGTGGCAGCTGCTGGCCTCTCACGCCCTCACCGGGTCGCTTCCGGCCCAGCTCGCCTGCCTTGGTGCGACGGCCTCCTATGGGTTCACCGCCTTGTACATGCGCCGCTTCCTGTCCGGCACTGGCTATGACGGGATCACGCTCTCCACGGTGGAGATCACGCTCGGCGCGGCGATTGCATGGCTGATCGCGCCCCTCGACGCTCGCGGCATCATCCACCTCAGCGTTCCGGTCGTACTTGCCGTGTCCGCGCTCGGTGTGCTCGGGACCGGCTTCGCCTACATCTGGTACAACCGGGTGCTGCGCGACTGGGGGCCGGCGCGGGTGTCGACGGTGACCTACCTGTCGCCCGTCGTCGGCGTCGTCCTCGGGCTGCTGCTCCTGGGCGAGCCGGTGCAGTGGAGCGAGCCGCTCGGCGGGGTCGTCATCATCCTCGGAATCCTCGCAAGCCTCGGCGTCTTCACGGCTCGCAGACGATCCCACGGCGGTGCTGCGCCCGGCCGCGTGACGAACACGAGCCGTGGGCCGCGTGCCGAGCGCGCCCCCATCGCAGCTGACCGACCGGAGGAGACCCGTGGCCGACCCTAGAGACGTAGAGGATGACGGGCCGATCCCCGCCTGGGTGGACACGTTCCTCGCCCGGTTGAACGCGGACCCGAAATCGATCACCTGGTGACGCGACTACGACGCAGCCTGCCGCCCACGGTGCCGGGCTTGCCGAGCACGGTTGGAGCAGCGCGCCGTTGCGCAGAATCGGCGTCGACTGTCATAGGCCACGAAATGCAGCAGGCAGTCATGGTTCTCGCAAGTGCGCAGCCGCGACCCGGCGGCCAGCACCTGCAACATGTTCTGCGCGATCGCCGCGAGAGTCGCCTCCGTGCCACCCCGCTCCCAGCTGAGGAGCGCCGCACCGTCTCCGGCGCGCAGCTGCGGCACCGGCGCCGCGACCGCCGCGCGGTTGATCTCCGCCGCAGCGGCAGCCGAGACCGGCCGGCCGGCATCCACGTCCTCAAGCAGCTCGCGCAGCGCCCCGCGAAGCTCCAACAGCGCCTCGCCGTCCACAGGGCCGGACGGGAGCTGACCGGAGTGCAGCTCGAGCCACTCGTCGATCCCCGCCCGATCGGACAACAGGTCGATGTCCACGCCGCGCTCGCGCACGATCGTGTTCGCCAGGTCGACGGCGACGGGCTCGCCGATCAGAGGAAACCGCATGCTCACAGCATAACGCCAAATGCGTTACTCTGATTCTGATAACGCAATTACCGTTACGAAAGGGTGAGTGCCATGACCGACTACTCGACGCACCGCGTCGCCGACCTGGACCTCTTCGTCCGCCGCTCCACGACCGCCGGCCCGGACGCTCCCACGCTCGTGCTCCTGCCCGGGTTCCCCTCGAGCTCGGCCCAGTACGAGGGCCTCATCGCACGCCTTGCCGATGATGCCAACCTCATCGCCCCGGACTACCCGGGCTTCGGGCACTCCCAGACCCCGCCGACCGGCGACTTCACCTACACGTTCGACCACCTGGCCGGTATCACCGAGCAGCTCCTCCTCGAGGAACTCGGCCTGGATCGCCTCTGGCTCTACATGTTCGACTTCGGCGCGCCCGTCGGCTTCCGCATCGCCACCCGGCACCCGGAGAAGATCGCCGGGCTCATCATCCAGAACGGCAACGCCTACGAAGCGGGCCTCGGGCCGATGATGGACATCCAGCGCGACTTCTGGGCCGACCGCAACGGCGTAGAACCCTCCATCCGCGAGCTGCTCACCCTCCCGGTCACCCGAGCCCAGTACTTCGACGGCGCCGGGCGTCCCGAAGCCATCAACCCCGACGCGCCGCTCCTGGACCAGCTGCACATGGAGGAGCCGAACCGCAAAGACGCCTTCGTCGACCTGCTCTTCGACTACCAGAGCAACACCGCCCACTACCCCGAATGGCAGGCATACCTGCGCGAGAACCAGCCGCCGACCCTCATCACCTGGGGCGCCAACGACCAGTTCTTCACCGCCGAAGGCGCCCGCGCCTACCTCACCGACCTGCCGAACGCCGAACTGCACCTCCTGAACGGCGGACACTTCGCCTCAGCCGAATACACCGATGACATCGCCCACCACATCCACCAGTTCCTCGCCACGCACCGGTGACCCCTCCCCCACCCAGCACACACCGGCCGAACGAGCCAGCGCCATGAGCCGCCTCGCCGCCTCCGTCGGACGAGGCGCGCTCATGGGCGCCGCCGTGCTCTGCATCGCGTTGGCCGCGACCGCCGGCGGTCAGGAAGTCGTCATCGTGCCACTCTCGCTTAGCGTGCTCGTGATGCTGATCGCCCCGAACGGGCCCCTGGCAGCAGCACCCACGGTCGCGCGCGGCTACCTCCTCGCGCTCGCCGCCGGCTCCGCCGTCGCTCTGATCCACCTGCCGACCGAAATCGCCGCTGCAATAGCCGCCGCGATCGCCACCGCCGTGATCTCCGCCGGCGGCCCCGTGCACCCGCCTGCCGTCGCCCTGGCCATCGAGATCGGCTGGCTGCCCGGCGCAACCCCCGAAAGCCTGCTCGGCTCGGCGATCGCCGTCGTCGCCGGGCTCATCCTGCTACTCGCCTTCCAACACCTCGTGCTGCGCCGAGTCCCCAAACACAGCGACTCACGCGAGTGGTTCAGCCACCTCGGCGCACAGCTCAGACGCCTCGGGACAAGGAACACAGACCGCGAGCCATGAACGACACGGCAGCGAAAGAGCGGCCATCACGTGCACGGCCAGATGCAATGACCACCGACCCAAAGGAGGACCCATGACCGCGCCTGACTCCGTCTTTCTGCGTATCCCCGAGGGCCAGTGGATCGCAAACAACGCGAGCTGCTTCGCGATCTTCGACGCCAACCCCGCCTCGCCCGGGCACGTACTGGTCATCCCACACCGACTCGTCGCCAGCTGGTTCGCTGCCACCAGCGAAGAAGTCAGCGACGCCATCCAGCTCGTCAGCGCCGTAAAGAGGCACCTCGATGAGCGGTTCACGCCCGACGGCTACAACGTCGGATTCAACGACGGCGCAGCCAGCGGACAGAGCATCTTCCACGCCCACCTCCACGTCATCCCCCGCTACGCCAGCGACGTCCCACACGCCGCCGGCGGCATCCGCCACGCCGCCATCGGACACGGCAACTACTGAGCGCCGTCCAAGTCCGCCCCCCATCACCCAGTCAAAGTATCGAGACATGACCACCACGCTCATCACCCGCGCCGACAAGGGCATCGGCTACGAATCCGCACGCCGCCTCATCGCTGCGGGGCATCGTGTAGATCGCGGCCTGCGACCCGCAGCGTGGCCAGGTCGCCGCCACCGGGCCCGGTACCCGCTTCGTCCAGCTCGTGATTTGGCCTTTTTGACTCATGCGGCCAGTCCGCGCCGGGAGGAACAGCAGACATAGACCCATCGTGTTGCGCCACGACGCTGTTGTCGTCATCGCTGCCGCTCGTGATTTTCGACTGTGACAGCGTGCTCGTGGACTCCGAACGACACTCGTCGAACACGAAGTTCGGTCGGCAGATCGGGACCGAGGAGACTCACGCACGGCATCTCGGCCACACGATCGGCAGGATCGTGGCGAACATCGAGCGAGCAGCACAGGACGACTCCTCGAACGGCACGACACACAGCTCCGGAACGGCGGAAGCGGCTCACCGCGCCGGCCATTGGACGGGCGCAAGGTCACGACAACAGCTGATCGTCTCGCGGGGCACGCCGATCGGGAATGTCCATGCCACGAACACCACCTGACGATGACGCACATCGCGCCTCGGAGCGCGGTTCACACCAAGGAGAGGACACACCTCGCTTACATCCGGCCGCCAACCGCTCCCGTGGTCGAGTACGACGGACGCCGGGTCCACGACGACCACGAAGCGCCCCGAGCCATCGGGCTCGAGGCGCTTCGGGCTTCATCGCTACCCAGCCTGCGGGCGGGCGCCTATGGTGTCTCGGCGGCCACCTGCGGGGAGGCCGCCGCTATGCGTCGGTGTGCTCGCTGTGCGATTCCTCAACGGCCGGGTGTACCGTCTCGGGGCGCGACGTCACCGTGATCTTGCGCGGCTTCGCCTTCTCGCTCATCGGGATCGTGATCGACAACACGCCGTTGGAGTAGTCGGCGGCGATGCGCTCGGTGTCGATGCCCTGCCCGAGGCTGAGCTGGCGCAGGAACGTGCCGCCCTGGCGCTCACGCGTGAGCCACTTGACCCCGTCGCCGGTCGCGAGCGTGCGCTGCGCGCGGATGGTCAGCAGCTGCCCGTCGACGTCGATATCGACCGAGCCCGGGTCGATGCCGGGCAGATCGGCGGAGAGCACGTAGGTGTCGCCGTCCTTGTAGACATCCATCGGCATCAGCCGCGGACCGGCGGGGCGGTCGAAGAACGCGCCCGCCAGACGGTCGAACTCACGGAACGGATCGAAGTTGTTGGCCATTGGAATCAGCTCCTTCACGTAGTGTTCGAGAGTTGAGCCGCATCGACTCAACCTGGAAGCAGATTAGCACTCGAGCCACGAGAGTGCCAGACGATTTTCGGGGCTGCAAGACGCCATAGGCAGCTGGAGTTTTCGCACCCGAACCCCCTTGATCGGTTTCTCGCTACCCCATTTCAGCCACAAACTGAGCACGAACTCGCGGGCCTCTCTTCCGAGACTGCCCCAGCTTCTCCGCCAGCTCCGGTCCGCTCGGCCACACGCCCGTTTCCTCAAACTGGGCCTTCGCCCAGCTGATCACAACAGTCTTGTTTGCGCCGACCGCACGCGGCGGCGTCGGCGCACGGCGTGGCCGTCGATGCGGGCTGCGAGGCTGATGCGGCGCCCATGGGCTGCTTCGCCTTGGTGGTGGTGGGGGCCCGCTTCATGAGCTGCCAGCGCGTAGAGCGGGCAGCCGAGCGATGCCGGCCGAGCGCGAGCATCACAGGCGCCCCTTCGCGCAGGTCTTTCATGCGCTCCGTGTCAGTACCGATTCGCGGATTGAGGCCGCTCGTCGGCTTGCCCGAACAACTCGACCCAGTCAGACAGGAGAGCACCGCGCCATCCTCGCCTGCGCGTCAGCTCACGAGCCATCGCTCCCGGCGCGTGAGGGGCTCGCCCTCGCGGCCGAGTCGCCCCGATACGCCCGAGCGAAACCTCGCGGCACGGTCGTGAGGCTGTCGGGGCCCTTGGTCGTGTTCGCGAGGACTGCCGAGCTGTTTGAACGCGCGGCGTCACTGTCGTCGGCGGCAGCATCGTGACCGCCCTTCCGATCTCACACGGCGTGTTTGGCGTAAGTTCAGCGACGTGTCGACCAAAGCGCCCATGCGACGAGCACGGGCTGAAAGAACAGCCGTACGAGCCGCTTTTTGTCGGTGTCCAGCCCGAAGCCGTTGCGCCGTTTCAGGTATTGCTCGATGTTGCCCGGGAAAACCGCGGTAAAGAAGGCCGCCAGAAATGCGCCCACACGACGTTGCTCCCGAGGCAAGGTGACGAGTGAGACGCCGATGGCGACCTCGAGCGCGCCGGACGCAATCACCACCCCGTCTTTGTCGAGGCGGGTGACCTTCGTTGACCAATCCGGCACCTACGCCTGGAATGCCCGCCGCGCCCACAGGAGATGGCTCAGACCTGCGAAGACCATCGAGCCGGCGAGCAGCCAACGACAAACAACGCGCATCGCCGAACACAACCGCACGGCGGCAGCTGCGTCGAGCCCTTGACGGGAGGGTCTCTCGGGCATCGCCGAGGTCGCCTCACTCCGCAAGGCCGTCGCAATTGTGGCCATGGCCGTCGCGAAGCGGGAGATGATCACCGCGTCTCGATTGGCTGGTGACCGCCTAGGGCTCGGCTCAGAGCCCGCGCCGACGCCAGTGACACCGACTTGGACGTGCGTCATGCGGGATTTGACCACGCCCGGTGGCGGCCTCGAGTCCATCCGGCACGGACGTGACGCAGATGTGCCGGTCAGGATGGCGTGGGGCCGCCGGGGCCGTGCCGGTTCTGAGGAACGTGCGCGGCCTCGCGTCAAGGGGCGTTGCCGTCGCGGGGCGTGCTTCTAAGGTGAGCGGATGACTGAGCTGTCCGGTCCGACGGGCGAGGAGCCCGAGCTCCACGCGCGGCCACGTGCGGACGGCGCCGGTCCGCGGGCGCTGGTGATCGGCGCGACGGGGTATCTCGGCGGCCGCCTCGTGCCGCGTCTGCTTGCCGCCCGGTACCGTCTGCGGGTCCTCGCGCGCGACGCGGCGCGAGCGCGAGCGTTCCCGTGGAGCGACCGTTGCGAGATCGTCACGGGTTCGGCCGACGATGTCGAGGCTCTAGCTCGCGCGTGCGACGACGTGGATGTGCTGTACTACCTCGTCCACTCGATGGCTTCGGGCAGGGGCTTCGAAGAAGCCGACGAACGAGCGGCGCGGACGGTCGCGAAGGCGGCCACCCGGGCGCGGGTCGGCCGGATCGTGTACCTCGGTGCGCTGCATCCTCACGGTGTCGAGCTGTCTCCGCATCTGCGCTCGCGGGTGAAGGTCGGCGAGATCTTCCTTCAGTCGCCGACGCCGGCGCTAGTCCTTCAGGCCGGGATCGTGATCGGCTCCGGATCCGCGTCATTCGAGATGATCCGCCACCTCACCGAGGTGCTCCCCTATATGCCGGCCCCGCGCTGGGTGCGCAACCGGATCCAGCCCATTGCCGTACGTGACGTGCTGTACTACCTGCTCGGCGCCGCCCGCGTTTCCGCCGATGTCAACACGGCGGTGGACATCGGCGGCGCGGACGTGTTGCGCTACGGGCAGATGATGAACAGCTACGCGGTCGAGGCCGGGCTGCCCCAGCGCCCGATCGCCCCGCTGCCGGTGCTCACCCCGAACCTCGCCTCACTGTGGGTGAATCTCGTCACGCCGGTGCCGGGCTCGATCGCCCGGCCGCTGATCGCCTCGCTGCAGAACGAATGCGTCGTCAAAGACCGGGAGATCGATGAGATCATCCCGCCGCCGCCCGGCGGCCTCACCCCTTACCGGCGCGCCGTCCGCCTCGCCCTGGGCCGCATCGATGCCGATGCCGTGGAGACCAGCTGGGTCGATTCCGAACTCACCGCCGCCCCGAGCGACCCCCTCCCCAGCGACCCCGACTGGGCCGGCCGCGCCGTCTTCACCGACCACCGCACCCGCCACACCCCGGCCTCCCCCGAACGGCTGTGGTCGGTCATCATCGGGATCGGGGGCCGGAACGGATGGTATTCGTCTCCGCTTCTCTGGGCGCTGCGCGGCTGGTGGGACCGCCTGTCGGGCGGCGTCGGGCTGCAGCGCGGGCGGCGCAGCGTGAGCACCGCGCGGGTGGGTGACGCCATCGATTTCTGGCGCGTGGAGGCGATCGAGGAAGGTCGCCTGCTGCGGCTGCGCGCCGAAATGAAAGTGCCGGGACACGCTTGGCTCGAGCTGCGCAGCCTCCCCGACGGCGACGGCGCCCGCTACGAGCAGCGCGCCGTCTTCTTCCCCCGTGGGCTGAGAGGCCGGCTCTACTGGGCCGCCGTGCTCCCCTTCCACGGGCTCATCTTCAGCGGCATGGCCACTCGCATCACCGCCACCGCCGAAGCCGAGACACCGCAAGAGCAGCGGGGCGCGTCGGCACCGATCCGCACGCCGCCGGGAGGGTAGAGGACATGGCACGCTGGACACTCATCGCCGCAGCCGCGACGGCCGCTGCCGCCGCCCTCGGCGCGGCCGGTACCAGACCGAAGACGGCGTGGTACCGCGCGTTGGACAAGCCCGACTGGCAGCCACCGGGACGGGCATTCCCCCTCGTGTGGACTCCCCTCTACGCGTCGATCGCCTGGTCGGCAGCCCGCTCCCTGAAGGCCGAATCGCGAGAGGGACGCGTCGGCGGCTACGCGGCCCTCCTCGGCGTCGACCTCGCTCTCAACGCCGGCTGGTGCTGGATGTTCTTCACCGCGCGCTCACCCTCGACGGCCCTCGCGACCATCGCCGCGCTCAACGCGGCAAACGCCGCCCTCGTCAGGCGCACCCTCCGTCACGACCGCACGGCAGGTATCCTCCTCCTGCCATACGCTGCGTGGACCGGATTCGCCACCGCGCTGAATCTCGCGATCTGCCGTCGCAACTGACCCCCACGGCTCGGTGTCGCCTAACCTGACAGGTGCGCTGAGCCGGCTCCCTTCGTCAGCGCCTGAGCATCGGATCAAACTGGCCGCGGGCGGGCGGCGAAGCACGGCCAGCATCGCGCCGGTCGCGAAGCCGAGCAGGAGCGCGACCCCATGCGCGTCATCCGCGGCGACGAGGACGATCGCCGCCACCAGGCAGAGGACCGCTCCGCAGCGCACGGGGTGCCTTGGGCTGGTCAGCGCGAGTCCCGCCGCGGACGCACCCAGAAGGCCATCGCTCGCGAAGGACGTCCCGCCGCCGGCCTGCCAGTGCAGCGCGGCGAGGTTCAGTACCAGAGAACAGCCCAGGAAGACCGCGGCCGCACGCCACTGACCCCACACGCGGCTGCCGAGCAGCGCGACAACGGCGACGACAACGAGATTGAACACTGCCGCGGACGGCCCGCCGTCCTGAGCGAGAAGCGCGGTGGCGACTCGCCACCACTGGCCGTGCTGAACGGTCAGCTCCGGCTCACGCCGGAGTGCCGCGCCCAGCTGCGGGAAGGCGAACTGCAGGAGCGAGGGAACGCCGACGACAATCACGGCGGTGATCGAGAACCACGGCGTCGGTCGCAGCACACCCCGCCACAGTGGACGGGCCACGACAGCCGAGAACAGAACGAGCACCACGAGATCCGAGACGATGCTCAACGGGCTGGTGCCGGACGTGTCCACGTCGCCACCATAGTGTTGCCCACAAAACTCAGAGGGAGGACGCCGATGTCTGACACCACCTGCCACATGTCGATCTCGCTCGACGGCTTCGTCGCCGGGCCTGAGCAGAGCCTGGAGGACGGGCTCGGCAAGCGCGGCGCCGAGCTGCACCGCTGGCACATGGGGGACCCTCGCGCGACCGACGCCGACCGGACCGCCGTCGACTGGCTCATGCGGCCACGCGGCGCCTACGTGATGGGCCGCAACATGTTCGGGCCGATCCGCGGCAGCTGGGATGACACGTGGAACGGATGGTGGGGACCCGAGCCGCCTTACCGCGCCCCCGTGTTCGTGCTCACGCACTACGCCCGCGCGCCGCTGAAGCTGGAAGGCGGCACCAGCTTCTACTTCGTCACTGAGGGATTCGACGCCGCCTACGCCCAGGCGCTCGACGCCGCCGACGGTACAGGCGTCGACATCGCCGGCGGCGCCTCGACGGTTCGGCAGGCGCTCGGCGCCGACGTGATCGACGAGCTCACCCTCGACATTGCCCCCGTGCTCCTCGGGCGCGGCGAGCGCATCTTCGACGGCGCCGCGGCATTCGGGTTCTCCCCCGTCGAGGTGCTCCACTCGCCGCTGGCCACGCACATCCGGTACCAGCGGAATCACGCCGAGTAAGAAGCAATCCGCTCTCACTCCGCTCCTGCCACCACGCCGCCGCGTGAACACGCGATCGTTATCGCGGCGAACGGGAGAAGCCACCTCAGCGGTCTCCGGTAGCACCGGACAGCGCCGACCGGTCCTCGAACCTCCCGCCGCGCGAGCCCGGCGGTAAATCTGTGTGGCGGTGGGCTGCACCACCGTCGCAGCCGCTGTCACATTCATTCAGGAGACGCGCGCCGGCTAAACGCACGGCGCGACGAGCTGCGCGGCCGGTTCAATCCCGTCGAAGTTGGCCGCTGCGAGCTCGCCGAGCAATGTGCGTGGCACGGCGAGACCATCACGCAGAAACGCACGAACCGCAGAGATCAACCTGCGGCGATGGGCTGCATTGCACGCATCGCGAGCCGGCCGCCGATCACTTCAGCATCGCACCAGCGCAGAAATCGGATCCTCTCGCGGCGCTGAGCGACAGCTGTTCCCGCGATGGACTCACATTCGCTGCAGCAGACGCTCACCGCGAGCCA
The DNA here is from genome assembly GCF_042651345.1 of Gryllotalpicola reticulitermitis. Lineage (NCBI taxonomy): Bacteria > Bacillati > Actinomycetota > Actinomycetes > Micrococcales > Microbacteriaceae > Gryllotalpicola > Gryllotalpicola reticulitermitis. The sequence goes on along the minus strand of NZ_JBHSCN010000001.1, from coordinate 29,659 downwards.
CTGCGCCAGGTCGGCGTCCGGATACTCCTCGAGGTAGCTCTCCCCGTTGCAGCCGTAGTAAGTCACGTTGCGCGCATGCAAGTCGACGACGAAACGGGTCACGCCCGCCTCCCAGATCGCAATGAGGAACTCCGCGAAGGCCGTCTGCCCCGCCTGGTCGGCGCGCAGAGCACGAACCACCCCGCCCTCGTCAAACTCCGGGACATCGAGGACACCGGTCGCGATCGGCTGACCCTGCTCCACCACGGGCCCCTTCTCGGTGCGGTAGATGCTCTGGGCCGAAGGCAGCAGCCACTCGTTGCTGCGCACACCGGCATCGTGAAGGACCCGGGCAAGGACGGGAAACCCGCCGACCGCGGGTCGCAGCTCCCGTGCGCGGGCCTGCGCGGCCTGCAGGTTGTCGGTGGCGATGCTCATGATTGCTCTCCGTCGCGTGGCGGGTGTTGCTTGTCGGGGTTCGGGCCAGGCGAGCGCGGCGCGCTGAGGCTCCTCAGCAGGACCAGCAGCTCCTGCCGCTGCCGCGAGGTGAGTGCTCCGAAGTACGCGGCGTCGTTCGCGTCCGCGAGCGCGACGAGCTCCGGGACGAGCGCACGCGCGGCGGGCGTGAGGCGAAGCGGAACACGCCGCCGGGACCCGGGATCGACCCCGCGCGAGATGAGGCCCTTGCCCACGAGACGATCGACCACCCGCGAGGCAGCCGCCGGATCGATGGTGATGTACCGCGCGACCTCCCCCACCGTCTCCCCCCGCTACAAGGTCACCAGGACGTTCCACTGAGCGACAGTGACGTCCTTGACCGCGAGCTTCCGCTCGAAACTCACATGCACCTCATCCGAGAGCCGCCGCAGCCAATAGCCGACATGATCCCGCAGCCCTGACGGTGAATCAGTGTCATGACATCTATTGATAGATCAATATCTGCTGCATGAGTCCCATCCGCGCCGCCAGGGACGCCAGCGATGCCTTCAGACAATCCGCCAAGAGCAATGCACGGGGGCCGCTCGACCGACACGGCAGGCGCACGCCATCGCGACCTACCGCACGAGCTCACCCCACGCGGCCCCCAATCCACCGCAAGACAGCGGCGCTCGCATTCGACGTGGCGAAGCTGCTCGATGAATGACGCTAGGGCAACCCGCCATCGAGCGCGCATTCGCCGGCCCAACCACAAGCGCTACTCAAATCCCAGAACTCGCCTTCAGCAGATCGACGCTAGCCATTTGCGCGCGAACCGACCCCACGTGAGCGCATCCCATTTGATCCGCTGCGGCACCCGAACGTCATCTTTTACTCATCGAAATCATCCCCAGCGAACCGGCAACAACCGCGTATATTCGAAGACGTGAACCACCCGGTTCACCTAGAAATCACGAGAAATCCGTGGTTACCGAGCTTCAGCACGCAAGAACCGGAGTCCTCTCCGATTCTGCCAGAGGTCGTAGGTTCAAATCCTGCCCCCGCAACAAAAAAGGCCCGGAAAACCAACGTTTTCCGGGCCTTTTCCTTTGCCCTAGCGGCGCCTGTACTCACGTTGCGTTCCCACTTTCATGTGACCCAAGGTGTTCCCCACCGACGTTCGACTGCTCATTGCGCTCCCCGGAGCCGAGCGACGTCGCGTGCGGGTGGGAGCCCGAAGTACCGCCGGTACTCGCGGTTGAACTGTGTGGGGCTGCGGTAGCCGACGAGAATTGCTGCCTCGGTCGCACTTCTCTCTGAAAGGAGAAGTGAGCGGGCCTCCTGCAGCTGGAGGCTCTTCTGATACTGCAGCGGCGACATGCCGGTAACGCGCCGGAAGTGCCGATGGAACGTGGACGGGCTCATCGCCGAGATTCTCGAGAGCTCGGGGATCGAGAGCGGTTCGGTGAAGGAACTGCGAACGGCGGAGATCGCTTCGCCGATGTGATGCAGGACACTGCCATCCAGACCGATCTGTGCGACGTTCACGCCATGAGGACCGCGGACCAGCCGCCAGAGGATTTCACGCTCGATGAGCGGGCCAAGGGCAGCAGCGTCCACCGGGTCGTCGGCGATCCGAAGCAGGCGAGCGATTGCGTCGAGGAGATCGGTGTCCGCGCGAAATGTGGCGACCGCCGCGCTCACACGGGGAAGCCGACTGGCGTCAGGCAGGTGGTGAAGCAGCTCGGCGACTTTCGGAGCTGTCAAGCGGAGCCCGACAGCCAGAGCGGGGCGCTCGGGCGTGGCGCCGAGGAAGTGGCCGGACAAAGGCATGCTTGTGGTCACACACAGGCAGTCGCCGGCCCGATACTCGACAACAGCGTCGCCCACGTATAGCCGCTTGCCGCCTTGCACCATGAGCACGAAGAGGGGCTCTGCGAGCTCGTAGTCCGGCTCGGACGTGTTGTGACGGGTCGCGATGAGATCGCCCAGTTCGCGCACCGGGACCGCGCGTGTTTGGCGCTCGACTCTGCACGTGATCTCATCGAGCAACTCGTCCACCGTGTTCATCAAGTGATCCTTGCATGGTTCGAGACTTCCGGCGGGGGCGCAGAGAGGATCGGGCAAGAGAGTGCGATATCTGGCCTACTAGCGGCCCCTGGGATTTCCGACCATGTCTTCATGGCAGACACCACATCCACTCCGAGGAACTGGCTGATCACCGGATGCTCGTCCGGGTTCGGTCGCGAGATAGCTAAAGCGGCGCTCGCGACCGGCGACAACGTCGCAGCCACTGCACGCCGGCCCGAGGACCTCGCCGAACTCGCGTCGCTCGGTGGCGACCACATCCTCACCCATCGCCTCGACGTCACCGACCCCGAATCCATCAGCGATGCGATCAGCGCGACGATCCGACGCTTCGAGACGATCGACGTGCTCGTGAACAACGCCGGCATCTCGTACTTCTCCGGGGTCGAGGAGAGCGACACCGACGATGTGCGAAGGCTGTTCGACATCAACTTCTGGGGCCTCATGCGCGTGACCGACGCGGCGCTCCCGATCATGCGAGCGCAGCGATTCGGGACCATCGTCAACATGGCGTCGATCGCAGGGCTGAATGGCTTCCCCTCGGTTGGCTACTACTCCGCGTCGAAGTTCGCGGTCGAGGGGATCTCGGAGGCGTTGGCCCGGGAGGTCGAGCTGTTCGGCATCCGTGTGCTTCTCGTCGAGCCAGGCGGGTTCCGTACCGACTGGGCACGCTCTTCCGGCGGAGTACGGCAGCCGATCGCGGACTACGACAGCACTCCCCTGCGGCAGATGGTCGCGGGCGCCCAGGACAACAGCACTCCGCAAGCGGGAAACCCAGCCAAAGCTGCAGCCGCAATAGTCCGAGACGTCCACGCCGGAGGTCCCAACGCGCACCTCCCACTGGGCGCGGGGTCCATCGCAGTCACCCTCGCGAAGCTCGAAGCACTGCAGGCGGAATACGAGTCGCTGCGAGCGGTCGCCGAAGCCGCTGACGACGAGGAATAACTCAGGTTCGGGTGACTAGGCGCGCCGGTGAGGCCGACTTGTCGTTGTGAACCGCGCGGCGGGAGACTGCACGTCGGCCCGCGTGCGCCGTCGAGAGCACGAGTGGGGCGGCCTCAGCGCGAGGCGAGGTACGGCTCCTACACAGAGCGCGAGGCGACCTCCTTACGAATACGGCACCGAGCACTTCGGGCTGCTATTCGGACCTGTTCCAGGTGATCGAGGAGGAGCGGGAGGATGACATCGATCGCGCTGTCACCCGCGGATTCGATCGCCAGACGATGACGCCCGAGGCCACGCCAGCTCGACGCCCTCTGCGATGTCACGACGATCCATGACAGCGGCGGGGAGGGCGACCAGGCCTTGACGCGACTTCTGGCCGGGACTACCGCGAGATCGGGCTCGACCTTGGCGGTGACCGCCGCTGTCGGGTGGGCAGTCGCCATGGTCGCCCTCGTCGCTCAGCCGTCAATGACCACGTCCGCTGCGTGAGCGCCGTAGTACTCCGATTGGGCGCGCATGATTGCGCGCATCGGAGCGTCACTACTGACGCCGTACACCGTTTCGACGAAGCCGAGTTCTCGCTGCACTGCCCAGATCTCCTCGTGACGGTCTGGCGGAAGAATCGAGGCAGGATCCCCCACCGCGACCCATCCGATCGGAACGACCGCGCCAGCTGGGAGCGCCGTATTGACCTGGACCACCCCGTTGATCCGCACTTCGGCGCCGGCGCCGACACGGCTGCCTGGGAACAGCGCGGCGCCGGTAGCGATGAAGGCTTCGTCTTCGACATGACTGCCGTTGACATGTACGTGCGGGCCGATCATTACCGCGGCTCCGATGCGGGCCGGATGCGTGGCCCGGCCACGCACAAGCGCCTGCTCCATCACGACAGTGTCCTCACCGATGATCACTTCGCCGTCTTCCGCGCTCAACACCGCGCCGTGAAGAACGCGCACTCCTGCCGCGATTCGCACGTCGCCGATGACGACCGCGGACGGAGCCACATAGGCGGTCGGATCGATCACGGGTTCAGCGCCACGATGACGAACGAGCATTGGCACTCCGATCTCTTGCCCTCACCATAAGTGCGCAGCTGAAATCACCGACTTCGCCGAAGGTGAAGACTTCATCGCCCAACCGCCGCTGGGGCCGCCGAATGCGGCAACGCCCCGGCAGTGACGCGAGGCCTGTCCCTCGTAGCCGGTTCCGCCGACGTGCGGAACCTGGTCGTGCTCCTCGCCTGCCGTCGGCTCGAACTGAAAGACGGAGGGCCCCGCACTCACCGGAAAATGGTCGGCAACGGGCGGGTAGTGCGACGACTCAGAGGAAGACGCCGGCCGTAGCGATGCCGGTCCGTCGTCGGGCCGCTTCCTCGTCGTCGCCAAAGCGATCGATGCCCCATGACAGCGTGGTGACCAGCTCAAAGAGTTCCTCGGCCGTGATCTCCGAAGTGGCACATCCGGCGTCCTGCGCGTTCCGGAGGAGTCTCGCGGTCTGCTGCAAGATCGGGGCGTAGGCGGAGCTCAGGGGGGCATCTGCGTCACCGTGAGCCGCCGCGACGCAGTACGGCAGGTCGTGCCAGATCCTTAGCCGCCAGGCAAGTTCCGTCAGCCATTCGGCAAGGGCATCGCGCGGCGCCAGGGCGGTCGCGAGTTCCTCAGCCTTGACCACCGCATCCTCGACGCTTGTCTCCACAACCGCGGCGAGCAGGTCTTCGCGGGTAGGGAAGTTGCGATACAGCGTGGCGTTCCCGATCCCGGCACGCACGGCAATGCCGTTCAGGGGGGCCAGGACTCCGTCGGACTCGAAGATCTCACGCGCCGCACTCAGCACGGCCTCTCGGTTGCGGCGGGCATCCGAGCGGAGTCGCGGAGTCCGCGGCGGACTCGACTCACGCGCATCGGAGCCTTGTGCAGCAACCATCGGCAACCTCTCGGGATAAGTGGGGACATTCCCCATATAGTGGATCCGGGGAACATCCCCATTTCTATCGAGGAGTTTAGATGAATCAGTCACTAGCCGGCCGCACCGTCCTTGTCACCGGGGCCAACGGCGGCCTCGGGATGGAATTCGTGCGTCAGGCGATCGAACGAGGCGCCCGCAGGGTCTACGCCGCCGCCGAAACCCGAAGGACACGGTGGATGCCCGTGTCGTTGCCCTGCCGCTCGACATCACGAACCCGAACGCAGTGGCCGGGGCGGCCGCGACCGCCACGGACGTCGATCTGGTGATCAACAACGCCGGAATCGCTCCCGCCGGCGACTCCATCACCGGGCCCGACGAGGAAGCGCGGCTCATCTTCGAGACCAACTTCTTCGGCACCCTTCGCGTGGCCACCGCGTTCGCCCCGATCCTCGCCGCCAACGGTGGCGGGACCCTGCTGAACGTCCTGTCATCGTCCGCGTGGGCGCCGGTTCCCACGGTGTATGCAGCATCGAAGGCCGCGGCATGGTCGGCGACCAATGCCCTGCGCCTCCAGCTCCACGGCCAGGGAACCCAGGTCGTCGGCCTCCTTGTCGGGATGATCGACACCCCGATGTCTGCGCGCTGGGATGTTCCGAAGACCGCCCCTGCCAGCGTGGTCACTCAGGCTTACGACGGCATCTCGGATGGCGCCTTGGAAGTACTCGCCGATGACGAGACCCGGCAGCTGCGCTCCCTGCTCGGCTCCCCTGCGGAGAAATCATTCCCCTACCTCGCTGAGCAACTCGCCTTCTTCACAGCCTGAGCATCGCCTGCCGGCCCGCGGGTGGGTCGTACGCCGTCTGACCCCCCTGACCGACGACGCGCCTAAGGCTGTCGCGAAGCGCCGCTCGGGTCGCGGTGCACCGGCGCGTCGTCGTTCATCGCGGTGAGTACCTCGTGGAGCAGTTGGGCAGCGGACTGAAGCAGCGACGAGTCGACAGGCTCGAGCACCTGACTGATCACCTCGCCTGCGGCGGTGCCCGCGCGCTGCGCTGCTTCCTTGCCTTGCGTCGTCAACCGGATGATCTGACTGCGCGCATCCGAGGGGTCGGCTTCGCGCTCGATCAACCCGTCCTCGTGCAGTCGGCGCAGGATGTTGCTGGTGCCGCCCGTGGTCAGCAGCAGTCGCGACGAAAGTTCTCGGGGGCGTGCGCCGTCATCTCCGCGCTCAGCCAAGGCCCCAAGTACGTCCAGCTCGCTTCGCGAGAGGCCGTGTGCGTTCAGCACGTCCACGATGCGGCGGTCGAGGAGCGTCTGAAGACGCACGGCGTGCTGGGCGAGAGAGAGCGCCGAATCCCGCTGATCGTGATCCATCGACTCAGCCTAGTGGAACGTCTTTCGTGATACCTTTCACGAAAGGTATTTACGGAGGCGTGATGACAACAGTGATCCAGAACGTTCGGGTATTCGACAGTGCGGGGCTGAGCGAGCCTCGCGAGGTGATCTTCGGCGATGTACTCATCGCCGACGCGGCGACGGAAGCGGGTGTCGTGATCGACGCCGCGGGAGCGACGCTGCTGCCCGGTTTGATCGACGCACACGTGCATACCGTGCTCGGCCGGGTGGATCTGCAGAACCTGGCTCAGTGGGGCGTCACCACCGGTTTGGACATGGCGGCGTGGCCCCTGGAATTCGTGAACGCGATGCGCCACGAGGCGGACGTTGCGCAGATCTTCAGCGCCACGGTCCCCGCGGTCGGTCCGGGCGGCAATCACGCGAAGATGCCAGGATTCCCGGCCGACGGCGTCGTGACGACGCCGGCCGAGGCGAGGTCGTTCGTCGAGCGGCGCGTCGCTGACGGCGCCGACTGGATCAAGATCGTGACAGAGGCCGCTCCCCCTGCCGGGATGGATCAGCCCACGGTCAACGCGATCGTTCAGGCCGCGCACGAGCACGGCCTGCTGGTCGTTGCGCACTCGATCACGACTGGCGCGTTCCGCGTGGCCATCGAGGCAGGAGTCGACGTGAGCACGCACGCCCCCTTGGACGCCGTCCTCGACGACGAGCTCGTCGCACGTATGCGCGAGATGGCGATGGTTTCCGTGCCGACGTTGACGATGATGGAGGGCACCGCGCAACTGTTCGCGGCCCGAGGGCTTCGCTATGAGAACGCACGCGACAGTGTCGTCAAGTTCTACGAAGCCGGCATCCGAATCCTTACCGGAACCGACGCGAACTCCGCACCCGGGGCCCCGTTCGGGCCGAAGCACGGGGAGTCGCTTCATCACGAGTTCGAGCTTCTCGTGCAGGCCGGCCTCACGCCGGTCGAAGTGCTCACGGGCGCCACATCGCTCTCGGCCGACACCTTCAATCTGAAGGACCGCGGCGCGGTCATGCCCGGCAAGCGCGCGGATCTCGTGCTCGTCGACGGCGATCCGACGACAGACATCACCGTGACTCGCAACATCCGTGGCGTGTGGATCGCCGGCGAGCGCGTTCGATGAACGAGGGTGACGGCCTCACGCAGAGCAGCCCGCGCGGATACGCTGTCGTAATCGCGAGGGCACCGTGTTGCCGCCGGTGGACGGGTTCGAGGTAGACCCCCGCACTGGACGAGCGCCGAGCGCGGGAGGGAGTTCACGATCCTCGACGACTACAGCGGCACCACGCGCTTGTATCCGATCATCGGCGATCCAATAAAGTACGTCGAGACACCCGCTCGCCTGACTCGTACTTTCGAGGGCCGCGGGCACGACGGGATCTGTGTGCCGCTCCAGGTTCCCGAGCACGCGCTCAGCACGACGATGGCGGCACTCACCGCCGTCGGCAACGTTGACGGCATCCTCGTGACGATGCCTCACAAGCGGGCCGCGATCGAGTACTGCGACACCGTCTCCTCTCGAGCCGAGACGCTCGGCGTCGTCAGTGTGATGCGACGTCGCCCGCACGGCGGTTGGCACGGCGACATGCTCGACGGTGTGTCGTTCGTTGCGGCGCAGCAGCGCAACGGAGCCCGCATCGAAGGCGCTCGAGCGCTTCTTCTCGGTGCCGGCGGAGCGGGCAGCGCGATCGCGATGGCTCTGCTCGGCGCCGGGGTCAGCCGGCTTGTCATTCACGACGCTGACGAATCACGCGCCGAGGCGCTGCTGAGCGTGCTGAGCGACGACCGAGCGACAGTGGGCACGCCCGACCCGAGCGGCTGCGACCTCGTTCTCAACGCCACCCCGATGGGAATGAACGCCGACGACCCCATTCCCGTCGTCCCCACTCTGCTGACGCCCGCACAGTTCGTGGGCGACGTGATCGCGGGCCACGGAGTCACGCGATTGATTTCCGCAGCACAGGATGCCGGCTGCGCGACCGCAAGCGGCGGCGACATGGTGGAGGCGGGCCTTGATCTCATGGCCGACTTCTTCTTGTCACCGGGCCTCGGTTGAAGACACGAAAGGGGGTGACCGGGAATCACCCCAGTCGCCCCCTTTGGGTACGCAGCGCTTAGCGCTTGGAGTACGTGACGTCGAACGACGCCTTCGCCTTGGCGAGCTGGCCGAACTCGATGCCCGTGGATGCCTCAGCAACCGCCTTCTCGTCGAACGAGGGCGTGACTGTCAGGGAGAGCTGCGGGCGCCCGACTCTATCGCCTCGGTAGTTGTAGGTGATCGTGCTCGGGAACGGGACCGATCGTCGTTGGTACGGCGCCTGGCCGCCAGTGCTGCTCCTCATCACGATGGTAGCTGACGGATCTTCGGCCACCCATGCGGCGTAGGCCTTCGACAGCGAGATCGGCGACGCGAGCGTGCCGAGATCCAGGTCGACGTCTCCCGTGTACCAACCGACGCCGGCGAACATGGGAACGGTCAGGGTGGCGCGCACGCGGGTCGCTGCCGCGACAGCTTCGTCGACGTCAGCGTCGGGGACGAACACGCCGTCCCAGGATGCATCCGCGTCTCCGGTGTTGGCGATCTTCCACGGCTGCGTGCCGGTTCCCGTGATCTCACCATTGGCCGAGTAAGCGATCTCGAACGGCTCGCCCTCCACGTTCAGCTGCGGAGCTGGCACGTAGGCCCCGCTCACCGCCGAGGCGTTGTCCTTGAGTGAGACGCGCAGCGTGTCGAGCGCCTCGACACCGACGACCCCTGCGGCCAGCGCTGTCGCCGTGGCCGCAATGAGCACACGTCGCTTACGGCTGTTCTTCCGGGCGCCCTGGGGCGCAACCTGCTGTGTCATGTGCGAATGCCCTTTCGTGATCTCCGACCCGCGACGTGATCTTTCACGCAGTTGTCACCTTTTGACCCACGGGCCAAGAAGGACGCTAGGGAGTGAACTGTTTGCTGATCCGACGCTTCCGTGGAAACACGGGCAACCCGACCAGGTAGCCGAGCCCGGCCCACGCTCGAGCAGGCGGCCGCTGCTCGGCCGAGCAGCCCACCCGCGCCAATAGGCTTCGGGCATGGTGCTCGTCATCGCGTGCGTGCTTGTCATCATCGCGGCCTTGATCCACGTCGCGATCTTCTGGATGGAGAGCGTCGCGTGGACGCGCCCGGCGATCTGGGCGCGCTTCAACGTCGCCGACCAGGCGCAGGCCGATTCGAACCGCGACCTCGCGTTCAACCAGGGGTTCTACAACCTCTTCCTCGCATTCGGCGCCGTCACCGGTGTCGTACTGCTGGCTGCCGGCCTGCACGCCGCCGGCTACGCGCTGGTGTTCCTCAGCGTGGGGAGCATGCTCGCAGCATCCGTCGTCCTGCTCTCGCTCGGCACGAAATTCGCGGCGGCGGCACTCACGCAGGGCCTCGCGCCCTTGATCGCGCTCATCGTCACCGTCATCGCCTGCACGACGGTATAGCCGGCTGCCCCAACGCGAATCCACGCGTCGCGTGCGCTGCCGAGGCGCTCGCTACGCCGCGGCCTCGTGCTGCTGCTCAGCGACCGGGCTTGTCGTGAGCCGCCGCCGACCCGCGAACCAGGCGACGGCGAAGGTCGCGAGTGCCGCGATGCCGCCGATGATGATCGGCAGTCGCGCACCCCAGAGATCGGCGACCCAGCCGAGCAGCGGGCCGCCGATCGGCGTCGTGCCGAGCTGCAGCACCGTCTGCACGGCGACGACGCGGCCGACCATCTGCGGGTCGGCGCGCAGTTGCGCCAACGCGGTCGTCGCGGTCATGTACGAGATCGAGAAGCCGCCGACGATGGCCGCGACGACGTACCCGATCGGAACGTTCGGCACGAAGCCGAGCGCGAGCAGCGTGATCCCGAACGCGCCCGAGCTGAGCACGATCGTGCGCAGCGTGACCCGAGCACGGCGCGCGACGATGAAGCTCGCGATCACCGCCCCGACGCTGAAGCAGGAGTAGAGCAACGTGTACTGCGTCGCCGTGCCGTGCAGCCCCTTCTCGACGAACAGCGGGAACGTCACGTTGAAGTTGTAGCTGAGCAGGCCGATCACGACGAGCATGCCGAACGAGACCGCGAGCTCGGGCGTATGGACGATGTAGCGGATGCCGGCCCGCACCTGCCCGCGGCCTTTCGGCCCTCGCGGCGTCGGGTGCAGTTCGGACCCCCTCATCATGACCAGCGCCACGATCACGACGACGTACGACGCCGCGTCGATCGTGAAGCACCAGCCGAAGCCGAGGGTCGTGACGAGGACACCGGCGATCGCCGGGCCCGCGATGCGCGACAGGTTGACCATCGAGCTGTAGAGCGTGACCGCGTTCGAGACCTGCTCGGTGCTCACCATCTCGCGCACGAATGAGCGCCGCGCGGGGTTGTCGGCGGCGAGCAGGCATCCGCCGATCGCCGCGACGGCGAAGAACAAGCCGATCGGCGTGTGCGGCAGGAATGCGAGCACGGCGAGCGCGATCGATTCGGCCATCTCGAGCGATTGCGTCCAGTAGAGGAGCTTGCGCTTCGACATCCGATCGGCCAGCGACCCGGCATAAATCGAGAACAGCAGGATCGGCCCGTACTGACAGGCCGCGAGCCATCCGACCGCCGTGCCGCTGCCCGTGCGATCGAGTACGAGCAGCGTGATGGCGATGTTGGTGAGCCAGTTCCCGCTGTTGGAGACGAGCTGGCCGAAGAAGAACAGCCGGAAGTTGCGCGTGCGCAGCGAACTGAACGTCTTGCCGATGCCCGACTCGAGGCCGCGGGTTGCAGGCATCCGTTCAAACCCCCTCGTGCGCCGCGGCGCTCGTCAACATGTTTCGTTAGCCAATGCTAACGAATTAAGACGGATGCTTCGCACACGAGCCCTCTCGGCCTGAGGAATTCTCTGCTAGCGTCATGCGCTTCGAGGCATGATCACAAAGGCGCGATCACAATGTCGTATTTCCGCACGGCTCATCGTCACGACTCCGACGTCGACATCTCGACGATCGGGTTCTGGCAGCAAGACTTCCCGACCAGGGACAGGGCATTCGCACGTCTGCGCGCGGAGTCACCGGTGAGCTGGCACCCGCCGCTGCAGACCCCGGGCCTTCCGAAGCGCGCGTGGGAGGCCGGGTTCTGGGCGGTCACGACAGCGCACGACGTGGCCCACGTCAGCAGGCACCCCGATCTCTTCAGCTCGGCCATCGGGCAGGTGAGCGTGCGACCCGCGCCGTATCGGCTGACACCCAACATGCTCGTGCTCGACCCGCCGGCGCACAGCGAGTATCGCAAGATCGTCGGCAGCGCGTTCACGCCGAAGGCCGTCGCGCGCCTCGAGACGGGAATCCGCAACCGGGCCAAACGAATCGTGCTGCGCGCGGCCGCGCACGACGAGTTCGACTTCGTGACGACAGTGGCCGCGCAGATGCCGCTGCGGACCGTCGCCGAGCTCATCGGCGTTCCCCACGACGAGGTCGATCACTTCGTCGAGGCCGCCGACGCGTACGTCAGCACGCGCATCCCGGCTCAACTGCCGCCGGGCGTGTCCGCCGAGATGTTCATCGCAGCGCGCGGCGAGTACCTGCAGGCACTCTGCGCCGAACTCGCGGCCGAGCGCCGCGACCAACCGCACGACGACCTGATGACCGCACTCGTCGAGGCTCGCGTCGAAGGCGCGGCGCTCACCGAGGAACAGATCTTCTCCACCGTCGTGCTGCTCGTCGTTGCGGGCGACGACACGACGAAGCAGGCGATCACGCTGTCGTACCTCGCTCTGCAGCACTTCCCCGACCAGCGCGAATGGCTCATGGCCGACTACGACAACCGGTTCGACATCGCGTTCGACGAGCTGGTCCGGTATGCCTCACCGGTCCTCAGCTTCGCCCGAACCGCGATGAACGACACCGAGCTCGGGGGGAAGCACATCGCCGCCGGCGACAAGATCGCACTGTTCTACTGCTCCGCCAATCGTGACGAGACGATCTTCACCTCACCTGCCGACCTCGACCTCGCGCGCCACCCCAATCACCACCAGGCGTTCGGCGGAGGCGGCGTGCATTTCTGTCTGGGCAACACGCTCGCCCGGGCACAGGTGAAGGCGATCCTGGGCGAGGTACTGCAGCGTCTCCCCGACGCGACGCCGGGAGACCCCGTGTTCCAGTTCAACGACGCCGTCCACGCCGTCGCCGAGCTGCCGATCCGGGTGCGCTGACGACGCACGCGAGTACGCGATCGACCCGCCACAATCGCCCCCGTCGTCGCTACGGTGAGACCGTGAGCGAGGAACAGGATTCGAATTCCACCGTGGCCGCCGCATCATCGGCTGCATACCGTGTCGTGGTCGGCGTCGACGGGTCGCAGCCATCCGTGGGGGCGCTGAAGGCGGCGGCGCGGATCGCGACCGACTCGGGCGCGACGCTGGTCGCCGTCGTCGCGTGGCAGATGCCGCCCTTCGAGGGCACCTCCCCGAGCGGCTACTCCCCCGAAGACGACGCCAGGCGGATCCTTGCCGAGGCGGAAGCCGCGGCGTTCGGCGGCGAGTTGCCGGCGAGGTACGAGCGCACGTTCGTCGATCACCCACCGGTCGCGGCGCTCATCGACGAAAGCCGCAACGCCGACCTCGTCGTCGTCGGCACCCGCGGCCACGGCGGTGTCATCGGAATGCTGCTCGGCTCCGTGAGCGCCGCGGTTGCGCAGTACGCGCACTGCCCCGTGCTCATCCACCGCCCACGCACCAGCTGACGCGAGAGCCGCTGTCAAGGCCGCGCGAAGTGGCCCCACGGGGCTGACACTGGGGTTATGGGAACTTCGGCACGCATACAGTCACTGGCAACCGCGGTTCCCTCGACCCTGCTCATACAGAACGAGGTCCGCGACGTGTTCGCGGACCAGCCCGGGCTCTCGCGCCTCGCCCTGCGCATCCTCGGCGCGGCGTTCGACGGCTCGGGAATCGAGACCCGTCACACCGTGCTCGAAGAGCTGCAGCTCGACCGTCGCAGCGACGACCCGGTGTTCTTCGACGGCGAGTCGAGGCGGCTGCTCAGCCCGAGCACCAAGGTCCGCAACGAGCTGTACATCACCGAGGCGACCCGACTGTTCGTAGACGCGGGGCGCGACGCGCTCGAGCAGTGCGCAGACATCCGCCCCTCCGACGTGACTCACGTGATCACGGTGTCCTGCACCGGATTCTTCGCGCCGGGGCCCGACTACATGCTCGTCCGTGAGCTCGGCATCAGCCCGGCGGCGCAGCGCTATCACCTCGGCTTCATGGGCTGCTACGCGAGCATGCCGGCACTGAGGCTCGCCAAGAGCTTCTGCGACGCCGACCCTCATGCCGTCGTGCTCGTCGTCAGCGTCGAGCTCTGCACCCTGCACGTGCGCAGCTCGAACGACTCGGACCTCATCATCGCGTCGTCGCTGTTCGCGGACGGCGCCGGTGCCGCCGTCGTCTCGGCCCGTGATGTCGGCGCGCCCGGGCCCCAGCTGGGACTCGACGCATTCGAGACCGTGATCACGCCCGTCGGCGAGGGCGACATGGCGTGGACGATCGGAGATCAGGGCTTCGAGATGGTGCTGAGCTCGTATGTGCCTCAGATCATCGACGATCACATCACGGATGCTCTGCAGCCCCTCTTCGCGCATGAGCCCGGCGCGCACGAGCAGCCGGCGACGAGCATCCAGCAGTGGGCGATCCACCCCGGCGGCCGCAGCATCCTCGACAAGGTCGAGAGCCGGATGGGCCTCGACGAGAAACAGCTGCGCGCGTCTCGCGAGGTGCTCCGCGACTTCGGCAACATGAGCAGCGCCACGATCCTGTTCGTGCTGCGGAACCTTCTCGACGGGGCGGAATCGCGCGCGGCCGAGCGCGGACCCGCCGACCCCGAGCGCGTGTGCGCGATGGCGTTCGGCCCCGGCCTCACCGTCGAGACGGCGCTCATGACCGTTCTCCCGCCGAGCGGGGAGCGGTGAGTCTCAGCCGCCGTGCCACGCAGCTCACCGAGCTGATGGACGACCCGGACTGCGACCTGCGGCTCCTCAACAACACGTATCGGCACTTCGGCGCCATCAATGCGGTCGTGGCCGGCTGGCGCGGAACGTATCGACGGGGGATCCGGCCGCTGCTGCGCCACGACCGCCCGACCACCGTTCTCGACGTCGGCAGCGGCGGCGGCGACCTCGCGGTCGCGTTGCGCGGCTGGGCGCGACGCGACGGCCTCGCGCTCACCGTGACCGGCATCGACCCCGACGAGCGCGCCTTCGACTTTGCGCGCTCGAGGCCGCCGATCGACGGCGTGAGGTTCCTGCGCACCTCGACCAGCGAACTGGTCGCAGGCGGCGAGCGCGCGGACATCGTGGTGTCCAACCATGTGCTGCACCACCTCAGCGCCGACGAGCTGCTTGCTCTCCTCGATGACACGTCACGGCTTGCGCGCCGCACGGTGCTGCACTCCGACATCACGCGCAACCGGCTCGGCTATGCCGCGTTCTCGGTGGGCACCATGCCGTTCTTCCGCGACTCGTTCATTCGCGAGGACGGCCTGCGCTCGATCCGGCGCAGCTACCGGCCACGCGAGCTTCAGCGACTCGTACCGCCCGGCTGGCACGCGCAGGCGCGGTCGCCGTTCCGCTACGTGCTGCACGGGGAGCCGCGTGGCTGACGTCGCGATCGTCGGCGGCGGCCCCGTCGGCATGGTCGCCGCGCTGGAGCTCATTGCACGCGGGATTTCCGTCACTGTGCTCGAACGACGCAGCGAACCGCGGGACAGCTCGCGGTCGATCGGTATCCACCCGCCTGCGCTCGACGTGCTCGACGGTCTGGGCTGTGCCGATGCGGTCATCGACGCGGGCGTGCGAGTCCGCGAGGGGGAAGTGCGGTGCGGCGGGGCCGTTCTCGGAATGCTGTCGTTCCGGAGCGCGTCGCCGAGGCATCCGTACGTCCTGTCCGTGCCGCAGCACGTGACCGAGCGGATGCTCCGCGCCACCCTCGCCGCGCGAGCGCCCGAGGCGCTCCTCACCGGGTGCGAGGTCACGGGGTGCGAGCAGACCGCGACGGGCGTGCGGCTCGAGACGAGCCGGGGACCGGTCGAGGCCGGGTGGGCAATCGGCGCAGACGGCCCGCGCAGCATCATGCGAACGCTCGGCGGCTTCGCTGTCGGCCGGCGGGCGTACCCCGACCGCTATGTGATGGCCGATGCGCCCGACCGTTCGGGGCTCGGCGAGCGCGCCGTGCTCTACCTCGAGAGCGACGGAGTCGTCGAGTCGTTCCCGCTCCCGGGCGGGCGGCGGCGCTGGGTCCTGCATCGCGGCGCTGACCGAGCCGCGCTCGATGCGTCCGAGCTCGCCGACACGGTGCGCCGGCGCACCGGTGTTGCCGTCGATGGGGGCACGATCGGCGACGTCAGCTCGTTCGGGGTCGGCCACGTGTGGGCGAGAGCCGCGGTGCGCGGACGTATAGCGCTCGTGGGCGACGCGGCTCACGAGATCAGTCCAATCGGCGGCCAGGGCATGACCCTCGGGTGGCTGGACGCGAGCGAACTCGCCGCCGCACTCGCGCAGGTGATCGGCGGCGGCCCTCGCGACGCGCTCGCCGCCTACGCCGCGAGAGCAGCGAAGCGAGAGCGGATGACTGCGCGCCAGGCGTTCTTCAACACGGCCATGGGGCGCCCACGGCACGGCCGGATGCTCGCGGCGCGCAACGTCATCGTGCGCGCCATGGCCGGACCGCGCTTCGAGCGCCGGATCGCCGCCGCCTTCACGATGGCGGCGCCGGCCGCCGTCACCGCGCGCGGCTATCGTGGATCCACGTGAGCTCGACCGCTGCCCCGGCCCCCGCTTCGACGTCCGCGCGGGCGGTGCGGTCGGGCCTCGTGTTCGTCGGGGTGCTGCTCATCGCCGCGAACCTGCGCGCCTCGATCACCACCGTCGGGCCCGTTCTCGACGACGTGCAGCGCGACCTGAGGCTCGGGTCGGTCGAAGCATCCGTATTGATCAGCCTGCCGCTGCTCGCCTTCGCGGTCGTCTCGCCGCTCGCGCCCGCACTCGCGCGCCGCTTCGGAATCGAGCGCACCCTGGGCCTCGCCCTCGGGCTGCTCGCCGTCGGAATCGTGCTGCGGTCGCTGCCCGGTCTCGCGCTGCTCTGGATCGGCACGGCTGCGCTCGGCGTCGCCATCGCGATACTGAATGTCGTGCTCCCCGCGCTCGTCAAGCGCGATTTCCCGCACCGGATCGGCCAGGTGACCGGCCTCTACTCGGCTGTGCAGTCCGTGTTCGCCGCGCTTGCCGCCGGTCTCGCCGTGCCTATCGCCGGGTCGTCGGAATCGGGGTGGCGACTTGCGTTCGGCATCTGGGCGGGGCTCGCGATCATCGCGTTGGGGGTGTTCGCGCCGCAGCTTCGACTGCGCTCGGTTCCGGAAGACACGGATGCCACGGATGCCACGGATGCCACGGATGCCACGACGCCGGTCGTACCAGGGGCAGCCGCCGCAGGGCGAAGCCCATGGCGCACGGCTCTCGGGTGGCAGGTCACGCTCTTCATGGGACTGCAATCGGTGAGCTACTACGTGCTGGTCACCTGGCTCGCCTCCATCGAGCACGCCGACGGCATCGGTGCGGCGACGGCGGGCCTGCATCAGCTGCTGTTCAACGCGTTCGCGATCGCGGGCAGTCTCGCGAGCGCCACGCTCATCCCCCGTTTCTCCGACCAGCGGCTGATCGCGGCGACCGCTCCCCTGTTCCTCGTCGCCGCGGTTCTGGGCCTGCTGCTCGCGCCGGAGCTGGCGGCGGTGTGGGCATGCCTTGCGGGCATCGCCGGCGGCGGCACCATCGTGCTGGGCCTCTCGCTGTTCGGCTTGCGGACCCGCGACCACACCCAGGCGGCCGCGCTGTCGGGCATGGCGCAATCGATCGGCTACCTGCTGGCGGCGGCCGGCCCGCTCGCCATCGGCGCGTTGCACGACGCTACGAGCTCGTGGACGACGGCGCTGGTGACGCTGCTCGCCATAGCGATCGCGCAGATCGTCTTCGGCCTGTTCGCGGCGCGCGACCGCGTCATCGGGTAGCAGCTCGCGCCAGGTGCGCCGAACGGACTGGGAAGCGCCGGGCAGACGTCCGTAGCGCACACCCGAGTCCGCCAAACGCACGTGGCGCTGCCACCGGATGCCTAAGCGGCAGGGTGAAGCACCACCTTCGTCCAGCCGTCGACCCGCTTGTCGAACTGGTCGTACGCTCGCGGCGCCTCGGTGATGGCGAGCTCGTGCGAGACAAGGCGACCGGGGGTCGCGACGCCGCGAATGACCAGATCGCGCAGCTCACGGTTGTATCGCTTCACAGGACACTGACCGGTACCGATCGCGAGGCCCTTCGTGAAGGCCGTGCCGAAGTCGAAGGAATAGCGCCCCTCCTTCGCCGCATCCGCCGAGGCTCCGGGGTCCTCGGGCTCGTACACCCCGACGACGCCGATGCGGCCCGTGGCCCGCACGGCAGCGATCAAGCCGTCCATGACCATGGCAGGGTGCTCGTCACCCGCCGGATCGTGTGCCTGGTAGCCGACCGCCTCGACACCGCAATCGACACCGAAGCCGTCGGTCGCATCGGTGATCGCCTCAACGGCATCGACGTCGGCGGCGTTGACCGGGGTGGCTCCGAACTGCTCGGCGAGGGCAAGGCGATCCGGTTCGAAGTCGACGACGAAGACCTGTGACGCCCCACGCAGTACCGCGCTGTGCGCGGCCATGAGCCCGACCGGCCCTGCCCCCCAGATCGCGATCGTCTCGCCGGGCGCGAGCTTCGCGAGCTCGACGCCGTGGTAACCCGTCGGGAAGATGTCTGACAACATCGCGAAGTCGAGCTCGTGCTCGTTGCCTGCCGGCAGCTCGAGCAGGTTGAAGTCCGCCCACGGCACCCGCAACAGCTCGGCTTGCCCGCCACGATAGGGGCCCATCATCGGATAGCCGTAGCCGGCGCCCGGCTGCCCGGACGGATTGGCGCGCAGGCACGCCGACGTGAAGCCCACCGTGCAGTTGCGGCAGGTACCGCAGGCCAGATTGAACGGAACCGACACGCGATCGCCGACCTTGATGCGGTTGACCCCCGGGCCGACCTCTTCGACGATGCCCATGTTCTCGTGACCGAAGACAGAGCCGGGTTCGAATTCCACCCGGCCCTCGTAGGGGTGCAGGTCGGAACCGCAGATGTTCGCGGTGGTGATGCGGATGATCGCGTCGTTCGCGTCCTCGATGCGCGGATCTTCCACGTTCTCGACGGAGACGTCGAACGGCCCGTTGTAGACGACTGCTTTCATCGCTTGTTCCTTCCACATGTCATGCGTGAACCCCAGTGGTGAAGGGTGGCTTTGATTTCGACGTACCCGGCCGCGCCCCCCGCAATTCACGCGCCAGAGAGGGTTGACTTCGCGGACCGTCTCTGGCGACGAAGAACATGCGGTATCGCGTACGACGATCGCGGTCATCGGAATTCAGCGTTGGACGCGATGGTGCGTTCGGGGCGACAGTGATGACATGAGCACCACCGCCGAAGCATCCGTCACCCGCCCCCCTGCCGCATCGCCATCGCACGCGCGCGGGTTCTGGCTCGTCGGCTACCTCTTCGCGGTGACGATGGCCGCTGGCGCCGTCTCGACGCCGCTGTACGTGCTGTACCAGCAGCAGGACCACTTCAGCTCGTTCATGATCACTGTGATCTTCGCCGTGTACGCCGTCGGTGTCGTGCTGAGCCTCTTCCTCGCGGGTCACATCTCCGATCGCTTCGGCCGCCGCCGCATCATCGCGCCCGCGGTGCTGCTCAACGTGCTCGCGATGCTCGTGTTCATGAGCTCGCACGCTCTCGTGCTGCTGCTCGTCGCCCGGTTCCTGTCCGGCCTCGGAATCGGCATGCTGACCGCGACGGCCACGGCCCACATGACCGAGCTGCACCAGACCGCGCACCCGACGCGCAGCAGCCGGCGTGCGGAGGCCGTCTCGACCGCTGCGAACATGGGCGGCATCGGCGCGGGCCCGCTCATCGCCGGCCTGCTCGCGCAGTTCGCGCCCGAGCCGCTGCTCACGCCGTACCTGGTGCTGGCGTTCCTGCTCGTCGTGGGGCTGCTGGCCCTCGTCACCGTGCCGGAGAGCGTGGCGTTCACCGACAGCTCGTGGCGGTACCGGCCCCAGCGGGTCGTCGTGCCGCCCGAGTCACGCGCGGCCTACATCGGCGCGGCACTGACCGGATTCGTCGGCTTCGCGATGTTCGGATTCTTCAGCGCCCTCGTGCCGACATTCCTCGCCGGGCAGCTGCACCTCACGTCGCACGTGCTCGCCGGGGGCGTGAGCTTCATCGCGTTCGGCTCGTGCGCGCTGTTCCAGGTCGTGACGTCGTCGTGGCCGCGCCACCTGCAATACCTGATCGGCACGCTCGTGCTGGCCGCGGGCATCGTGCTCGTCTCGGTCGGCATCGCCGCCGCGGCCCTGCCCGTGCTGCTCATCGGCGGCTTCGTCGCAGGCGGCGGAGCGGGAACGACGTTCAAGGCCGCGATCGGCACCGTCGTCGGCATCGCCCCCGCGAACGCGCGCGGCGAAGCGCTGGCCGGGATCTTCCTCGTCTCCTACATCGGCATCGCGATTCCCGTCGTCGCCGTGGGCGCGCTGCTGCTCGTCGTGTCGACGCTCGTCGCGGTGCTCTCGTTCGGTGCGCTGCTGCTCGTACTGCTCGCGGCGGTCAGCGTCCTGCTTGCACGAGTCGGAGCGTTCGCGCCTGCGCCGTAACTTAGAGGGCGTGCAGCTGCATCAGCTCGAATACTTCGTCGCCGTCGCCGAGACGCTCAGCTTCACGCGCGGCGCGCAGCGTGTGCACACCGCGCAGTCCGCGGTCTCGGCGGCGATCGGCCACCTCGAAGGCGAACTCGGGGTGAGGCTGTTCGACCGCGGGCCCCGCGGCATCACGCTCACCGACCACGGAACAGCGCTGCTGCCGAAGGCGCGCGAGGCGCTCGCGGCGGTCGCCGCGGTGGCGGATGCGGCGGCGCAGCGTCGCGGCGAGATCTCCGGCGTGGTCACGGTCGGCACCATGGAGCACACCGGACCCTTCGACATCGTGGGCACGCTCGAGCGCCTCCAGCGCGATCACCCCGGCGTGATCGTGCGGCTGCGCCAGACCTCGGCGGGCAGCACGTCGAGCCTTGCCGAGCTGCGCAGCGGCTCGCTCGACGTGGCACTCATCGCCGGGATGCCGCGCAGCACCGCCGACGTCGAGATCGAGTCGGCGCACGAGGACCCGCTCGACTTCGTCTGTGCTGCCGACCACCCGCTCGCCGGCCACCAGAGCGTCGAGGCGCGCGACCTCACTGACCAGAACTTCATCGAGTACCCGCTCGGCTGGGGCAACCGCGCGGTAGCGGATGCCTGGTTCGAGGCATCCTTCACCCCACGGGTGATCCGCACCGAGGTGACGCACTTCGACCTCGCCGTCGACCTCGTGGCCCGTTCTCTCGGCGTCACGCTCCTGCCGCGCCAGGCGGTGCCCGACGACCCGCGCATTCGCCGCATTCCGATCGCCGGCGGTCCGCTCTGGACGGTCGGCATAGCCCGGTCGACGCACCGGCCCGTGTCGATCGCGACGCGCACGTTGATCGAATATCTGCGCACGCAGGCGGCCGAGTAGAGCACTGTGAGGCAGCCGGCCGGCCGAACGGGATGACAGCACCAGCCCGCTCGGCCGGCTTCAGCGGCTCTACGGGCTCGCTCAGGCGGTGGTGCGCGGCGGTGCCGCACGCCGGGGCGCCGTGCCGGCGGCGAGCTGCAGGTCCTTGAGCAGGCTGTAGTAGGCCTGCTTCGGCTGCTGATTGACGTCGTAGATGCAGGCGTAGCCCTCACCGCTGAAGGTGCTGGGCACCCACGAGTCGTAGTCGGTCCAGCCCCAGACCGTGAACGAGATCACCTCGGGAACCGAGATCGCGGCCTGCAGCATCGCCGAGTACTCGAAGGGCTGCGCGAACTGGGCGAGGCTGTCGGTGGGCACCTGGTCGGTCGCGTTGTTCACGTTGGTGCGCACGTCGGCCTCGGTGATCGCGATCCTCAGGCCGAGCTTGCCGTAGCTCTCAAGATCCGACTGGAATCGCTGCGGGTCGAACCCGTACTGGGTGTCGAGATGAGCCTGCGTGCCCACGCCGTGGATCGGCACGCCCTTGTCCCGCTGCTGCTGCACCCAGGTGGAGACGGCGGTGAACTTGGCGTTCGTGCCGTCTTCGCCGGTGATGTTGTAGTCGTTGTAGAACAGCAGCGCGTGCGGGTCGGCCTCGTGTGCCCATCTGAACGCCTGCGGAATGACCGACTCACCGAGAGCGGTGATCCACCAGTTGGTCGGGTCGATTCCCGAGGGGCTCGCATCGGTGAAGAACTCGTTCGCGACGTCCCACTGCCAGATCTTGCCGCGGTAACGCCCCAGCTCGGTGAAGATGTGCTTCTCGAGCAGACCCCAGAGCTGGTTCTTCGAGATGGTCCCGGCATCGAAGCCGTTCACCAGCCAGTTCGGCAGCTGGTTGTGCCAGAGCAGGGTGTGGCCGCGCACGAGCTGACCGTTCTGCTTCGCGAACGCGACGAGCTGGTCGGCGTCCGTCCAGTCGTACACACCGGGAGCGTTCGGCTCGACGGTCTGCCACTTCATCGCATTGGCACCGGTGACGACCGAGAACTGGCCGCCCGAGATGCTCGGCCACTGCTCGATGTCCTGCGGGGTCAGCGCGGACCCGATCGGCAGGTTGATGAGGGCGCCCGCGCCGCGCAGGGTGTCGGGCGCGGAACCCGGGCGGCTGCTCGGCGTTGATGCGAATGCGGGTGCGGCGGCGAGCGAGACCCCGCCGGTGAGGAGTGCGGCCGCGCCGGCCGCGCCCATCGTCAGAACGCTACGACGTTCCATTGGATACCTCCGTTTACGCCATTGTCTGGAGTGCCGGGATTCGGCTCCCCTTGGGGGCGTCGCCAGGGTATTCGCCCCCCTAACGGGGGTCAAGCAAAACGCGACGGAAATCGAAAACGATTTACGTGCCGCATCTGACGGCCGTCGGCTGAGTGCTCGCGCCCCTGCCACCGCGCCTGCCAGGCTGGAGTCGTGACCGAACTCCTCGTCGTGCTCGTGATCGCGTTCCTCGTGATCGCCGCGTCGACCGTGCTCGGGCCACGCCTCGGCATCGCCTCCCCGCTCGTGCTCGTCGTCGTGGGGGTCGCGGCGAGCTTCCTGCCGGCGTTCTCGTCGGTCCATATCGAGCCCGACTGGATTCTCGAGGGCATCCTGCCGCCCCTGCTGTATTCGAGCGCCGTCTCGATGCCCGCCATGAACTTCCGGCGCGAATTCGGCGCGATCAGCAGCCTGTCGATCGTGCTCGTCGTGGCCAGCTCACTGGTGCTCGGCGCGTTCTTCGCGCTCGTCATTCCGGGGCTGGGTTTCGCATGGGGCGTCGCGCTCGGCGCGATCGTGAGCCCGACGGATGCCGTCGCCACGTCGATCATCAAGCGCACGTCGGTCTCGAAGCGCGTCGTCGCAATGCTCGACGGCGAGAGCCTGCTCAATGACGCGACGGCGCTCGTGCTGCTGCGCACGGCGATCGTCGCGACCGCAGCGGCGTTCTCGTTCTGGGGTGCCGTCGGCACCTTCGCGTACTCGGTTGCCGTCGCGGCGGTCCTCGGGTGGCTGGTCGGGTGGCTCAACCTCGTCGTGCGGCGGCACGTCCGCGACGCGACTGTCAACACCGTGATCTCGTTCGCCGTGCCGTTCGTCGCGGCGGTTCCCGCCACCCTGCTCGGAGCCTCGGGCCTGGTCGCAGCCGTCGTCGCGGGCATCGTCACAGGCATCCGCGCCGCCCGCGATCTGTCCCCCCAGAACCGGCTGTCCGACTCGCAGAACTGGCGCACGGTCGAACTGCTGCTCGAGGGCGCCGTCTTCCTCACGATGGGACTGCAGATCCGGGAGATCATCGAGCAGGTCGAGCACGATCACGGCGGAGTGGGCACCGCGGTGATCGTGGCACTTGGCGCGCTCGCCCTCACCATCATCGTGCGGGCGCTCTACGTCACCCCGCTGCTCGGCGTGCTCGCGCGCCGCGCGCGGCACGGCGTCAAGATGCGCGATCGCATGCAGGACATGCACGAGAAGCTGAGCACGCCCGAGGGGAAGAAGCAGACCGTCGAGGAAGTACGCGCGCGAGGCTTCCGGCGCAGCGAGCAGGACATCGAGCGCGTCGCAGTGCGGGTCGCACAGTCGCTCGCGGACATCGACTACTTCGTGCGCGAACCCCTCGGCTGGCGCGAGGGCACGGCCGTCGTATGGGCCGGCATGCGCGGCGCGGTCACGGTGGCTGCGGCGCAGACGCTGCCCGCCGGCACGCCGCAACGCTCGGTGCTCGTGCTCATCGCGTACACCGTCGCGGCGGTGTCACTGGTGGTGCAGGGCGGCACCATCGGTCCGCTCGTGCGGCGCCTCGCTCCGAAGGTCGACTCCACCGCTGTGGCCGAGCAGACCGCAGCCGAGCAGGACCGGATGATCGCCCTGATGAGGACCAGCGCCGACTCGGTTCCCGCCCTCCCGCCGGCGCCCGACGGCCCGCCGACGCGGGAGCGCCTGCTCGCCGTGCGGCAACGCCGGCTGCAGGTCTTCGAGGCGCAGCGCGCCGCACTGCTCGACGCACGCGACACGGGCACGTTCGACGCCGACGTTCTCGAGAGCCTGCTCGCGAACCTCGACGCGGCGCAGATCGCGATCGAGTTGCGCGGCACCGTCGAGAGCTGAGCGGATGCCGGGCGCATCCGGCCCGGATCACGCCTCGATGCGAGAACCGGCTCGCGGTTCCGCTATTGTGGAACCTGCGCAGTCGCAAGGCTGCCTGGAGACGTCGCATAGTCCGGTCGAGTGCACCACCCTGCTAAGGTGGAGTGGGCGTCAAGCCCACCGAGGGTTCAAATCCCTCCGTCTCCGCCAAATGCCTGGTTAGAGCCTGTTTCTTATGGCTTGCCGGGCGATTCTCATTCAGCGTCCGAGTCCGGGGTTCTGCTGAGTGACCCCCAGGTGACCCCTGTCCGCACTCTCGCTCTCGGCGAGCCGGTGTAGGTGATCGCGACGCTGGCCTTCTCCGAGGACGTGCGCGTAGACGGCGAGAACGGTGCGCGGCTCGTCCCCGAGGTACTCAGCGACCTCGTGAAGGGGTGTGCCGAGGCGTAGCCAGGTCGAGGCGGCATAGTGCCGCAGGGCGTGGCGGCGGAAGCCGAGGGGGAACTTGCGGGCGACGCCGACCGAGAGCTGCCCGCCGTGCTGGTTGGTGAACAGGTAGTCGTCGGGTGCTTTGCCTGTGGCGTAGTGGCGGAAGATCACCAGGGCGCGCGGAGAGAGAGGCACGGGGCGGGTGCCGCGCCAGGACTTCGGCCCTTTCTCCGCGTAGCGGTCGGAATGGGATCGCTCCACGTTCAGCTGCGGGAATGGAACTTCGGAGAGCCAGTGGACTCGTATCGCGCGCACCTCGCCCCACCGCACGCCGGTCAAGGACATGAATTCGAACACGTCGGCGATATCGCTGCGCCGCTGACGCAACGTCGCGAGGGCTGCAGCGACCCGTCGCGGCGAGGGGATCTCGTTCGGGTTCACCGCGCGCTGGGCGGCCGCTCCCAGCTCGGGGATCTTCTTCATGGTGCGTACCGGGTGCGGCTGGTGGAGCAGCCCCTGCTCGTCGGCGTAGGTGAACAGTGCGCTCAGCGTCGTCTTGGCACGGGCGACAGTTGCCGGCGCCTTCCCGCCGCGCAGTTGCGTCAGCAGATGGGAGCGGATGTCGCCGGCCTGGACGGAGGCCAGAGGCCTGCGGAGCATCGCTTGAGGGAGGGCGGCCAGATTGTTTGCGTCGGTGTCCACGGTGTGCGGATTGCCTTCCGCGCGAACGGCCAGGAACGTCACTACCAGCTCATTCAGTGTGTACGACCGCTTGGGGGCCAGAGGTCGGCCTGTTTCGATGAGGTGCTTCTGCTGGCGCTCCCACGCCTCGGCGGCGCGCTTAGTGTCGAACGACTTAGACGCCGCGAGCTCGCGGCCGGACTTGACCCGGACGAGGTAGTAGGTCTTTCCCGTCTTCGTCGTGCGCGGCTCGATCACTTGGCCACTCCCGCCAGCCGCTCCACGTCGATCCGGCGGTACACGCGCTTGTGCTGGGTCAGCTGGATCGGCTCGACAGGGGCGCGATCAGCGAGCGCCAGGGCGCGCAGCGTCGTGCGATGGATGCCGAGCAGCGCAGCCGTCTCCTCCTCTGAGTAGAACAGCGGTGCAGGCCAGTTCTGCACGACGCGTTCAGCGCTCTCACCCATCGCGACCTCCTCCCGCGACGCCGCTAAGATAGTCGCGGATATTTGAGATTAGACCACGATGCGCAGATAACCGCAAGTGTCTTAGATGACTCTCAGGGTCGGTACACTCTGAGTCATGGCCGCATCCCCCCGCCGTCCTGGCGATCAGTCCTACGACGGTCTGATCGTGCAGGCCGACCTTCCCGATGGGTGGTATTTGCCCGACCGCTTCCCGGGCGAGCGGCCTGAGGACACGAGCGGGCAGATCGACGCGGTCCTGGGCTACACGGATCAGGTCGCCACGGACACGGCCTGGAAGTCGCAGCTTGACTCGGGCAATAACGAAACAGTCGATGGTCGATGGCGCTACCTCGAGCACACCGCGACCGCAACTCGCGTGTTCATCCGCCTCCAGCGGCAGACTTTCGCCATCCCCGAAGAGGTGCGGATCACCGGAGTCATCTACTTGCCCTGGCGGCCGGGCGATCCGATCACGAGCCAGCTACTGCGCGAACTGCCGACCGCGCGAATCGAGGCGGCGATCAACAAGCGACTGTTCGCCATGACACGCACCGAGACCATCACCGGCGGCAAGATTGTCCTGCCGTCCGGCCACAAGGTCTCCGAACGTGACCTGCTCAAGCCGCTCGGAGACCCGAAACGAACTCCGGACTTCTACGAGCTTGTAGCGCTCCAGCACGGCCGGCTCGCCAGTCGGGGCGACCCGAATCCCTCAGCAACGATGGCAGACATTAGCGGCGTCGCTCTCTCCACAGCGCAGGGCTGGGTCACCCGTGCCCGCGCCCGCGGGCTTCTCCCGCCCGGACGCCAGGGCCGAGCCGGGTAGCCGGCGACGCGAAGGAGGAGTTGAACTCTTGCCCTCGCAGGTGCCTACGTCGGGATTCAGAAAGCCGCGTAATATCAACGGTTTCCGGGGTGGTAGCAGCACGGGCTTACATCTGGATGCGCGCAGAAACGTAGTCGGTGCCCCATCGTTTGCCCCGTGACGGAACACCGTGGGGATCGCCTACCGGCCGGTGGGCGCGGGTTGCGGGGTGACTTCCAGCGGTGGGTCGCCTTGGTGCGCTTGTAGCGCGTATTCGATGAGGTGGCTGAGGTCGAGTGAGCGTGTGGATGGCAGGGTGATTGCGCTCGGGTCGAGGTGCCCGCGCTCGCTTGTCGTCGCGGTCGTGACTGCTTTCATTTGCTCGCTTTCTCGAGCCCGGCCTGCAGAGCGGGCGGGAGGCTGTCGACGACGGAGATCTTGACGGCGCTGGAACTGGTCGGCGTGCCGGCCGGGACGGCGCCGATGGTCTGGGTCGCTCCTTCGGGTTCGTTGAGGAACGTCTCGATGCCGGTGACGAGTCCGGTCGCGGTGTCGATGGTGAGGCGATAGTCGTCGCTGTGGTCAAGGAGCTGCAGTGTCGATGAGGTGCCGGTCGTGCTGAGCAGCCTCACGCCGGGGATGAGCGCGATTGCCTTGAATGCGGCGGCGCGCTGGCTGGCGGGCAGGAGGTCGGAGGCGAGGTCGCTGGCGATGAGGTCGAAGACCATCTCGTTGCCGATCGCGATACTGTCCGGATCGGTCGGGTCGCCGAAGTCGACCTCGTGCCGGTAGAAGGCGAGTAGGCCTGCGGGGTCTGTCGGGATCGTGGCCGGGTTGACGCCTGCTCCGGCGACCTGGCCGAGTGCGAACTTGTGGCCGTTGGGCATGCCGGTGGGTGCGAGTCCTCCCGGGAGGTACTGGACGGACTCGGCATCCTGCTTGGCATAGGTCTTCTGGTCCTGGGCGATCGCAGCGGCCACGTCGGTTCCGTGCTCGTCGGAGGTGGTGACCGGGGCGGCGTTGTTGTCCTCGATCCAGGTGTCGGAGCGGTTGGCGGGCACGTAGATCACGAGAGTCGCGTGATTGATCCAGGATGCTGTGGAGCCGCGCCGGAACTGCCCGTCGGTACCGGGCCCCGCCGTGCGCAGCTCGGTGCTGTCGGTCTCCACGCGCAAGTACTGTCCCGGCACGGGCTGAGGCGGCACTGACGCGCTGGCGAGTTTCGCGGCGCCCGCGAGGACCTCCTCGGCGTTGGCCGGCGGCACCGCGACGCCGATCACGCTGTGGTGTCCGGGCGTAGCTGTGGGGCCGATGCCGCCGATTGATGCAGCGACGAAGGTGGCTGCCGCGACGGCTGCAGTGCCGGTGATCCCGACCGTCCAGACGACACCCGGCCGACGTCGGTGCGAGGTAGGCGCGGCCTCCGCAGCCATCACCTCCTCCAAGTAGGCCAGGGCTGCCGCCGTCTGTGCTGAGTTCAGCCCCTCGACGTCAGAGCGCAGACTGCGCACCTTCTCCAACACGTCCATCTCGTGCTCCCTCCGTCTTCGTCGTTGTCTGCTTGTGGATCCCGGCTTCCGCGGCGGCGGCAGTGAGTTTTCGGCGCACCCGGTTCAAGCGCGACCGCACCGTGCCGATCGGAACCCCGAGCGCCTGCGCGACACCCTTGTAATCGAGGTCTGCCCAGGCGTACAGCAGCAGCGTGTCCCGGTCGCGCGCGGTGAGATCTCGGATCGTGGAGGCGAGTGCACCAAGCTCCCGTTCCGCGTCGAGCCGGTCCACGAGCGCCGGTCCCGAGTCCACGTCTCCGATGAACGCAGCCCTGGAGACCTCCAACGCCCGGAGCGCACGCGCCTCGACACCTCGCTGCTTCCGGATCAGGTTGGTCGCGATGCCGAACAACCACGGCCCCGCGTCCTCACGACTCCGATCGAACCGGGCCCGCTGTCGAAATGCCGTCGCGAAGGTCTCAGACACGATGTCCTGAGCTTCATCCACCCCAAGGCGTTTGACGGCATACCGGGACACTGGGCCGGAATGACGTTGAAACAACAGACCGAACACCGCAGGGTCCGTCAACGACTCAGCGATGATGTCTCGGTCGGTGCTCACACCAGTACTTTCCCGATCGCGCCGATTGAGTTCACGATCCGGCAGCATCGCTGCTTCCCACCGCCACTAAACGCGGGGGCTCGAAGCTCGCCGACACAGAAGCATCCGGCGTGATTCCGCCCAGCACGAACTCCGGCACCTGCTGACCACGCTCCTCTGGCCCAAGCGGCGCGGGCACCATGTCTCCGACGGCTCCATCCCGAACGCCTCACGGAACACTCGACCGTACGATGGCGGATCCTGCGCCGGGCACTTAAGTCCCGGTTGCCAGATCGCTCTGCGCCAGGGGGGCGGTTTCAGCTCCTCAACCAGTTCCGGAAGCCGCCCATGCGCTGGTGCGTCTGCCGCCACATCCGGCCAAGGATCAGAAGCGGGGCCACGAACACCACGGCGGCCAGCACGATCAACGTGTACCTGCCCGCGATCGCTGCGATCGCAGCCCCGGCGCAGCAGAGTCCGGACCACACCCAGAAGCCGTACACCTTCGCTGTCGGTCGGTGTCCTGACGGCATCGCGCGGCCCCCTCTGCCCGTTGCGCCCAGTATAGAAACCGGCATCAGCGACCTCGGGACTTTCCCGATCAATGAGCTATCCGGCCACACGCGCGGGACTGTCTGATTTCCGGTGTTTCTGGGGTGGCCTGACTGGAAGGAACAGGCCGTGATGGACACGACCGAGATGATCGATCCTGTGACCGGGGAGATCATCG